>JACQFQ010000018.1 GCA_016199985.1 Verrucomicrobiota bacterium
CTGATCAACTTTGGTGCAGCAACCTTTAAGGAGGGCGTGAGACGCATCGCCAACGATCATCGGAACTTCGCGGCTTCGCGGCTTCGCGTGAACCAGAACATGCCCGGCTCCGGTGAGAGTGCGATGAAAGGAGGGCGACAGGGGTCCCCAGTTGCAGGTCCCACTCACTCCCCAACCGATTGGTCGCTTCACGGCAGGCCTTTCAAGTAGAGCCGGAAAGACAAATTGTTTGTCGGAGCGCTATAAGTGCCCGGAAGGCCCGGCGTCCAGCTGACAAGGTTCGTGGACATTTCAAGTTCAAGAGAGCCACCTGTGGATTCTGCGCAGTCTGCGGTCAAGGTGGCTGTCGTTTCCGAGTTCAAGCGGATTCGCGGAAATTAGGCAGGGCCGGCCAAATCAGGACACCACCAATTAATCCATGGCCTCGCCAAGCTTTGTTCATTAGGGTTTTGTTCGTTCACAACAAACCGAGCCGCCGATGGATTTCCAAGAGCTATGCCGATCGCATCTGAAACACAGGCGTCATCTCCCCGCTTCTCCGCGAGGCGAAATGCGCCTATCGCCTTGAGGCGCGCCCATCATTTGAGCGCGATCGGCCTGAGCCTGCTGGGAATCATCGCCGATCACTCCGACCGTGTGGAGGCGGCGGAGGAGGGCCCCGCTGGCGCCGCTCTTGTTTCCTGGGATCGCGGATTCTCCAGCACGAACGCCCTCCTCGCTCCTGGCAAGCTGGACTTTCTCTTCAAACATCGGCCGGCGGAGAATCAATACGATGTGTTCGCCTGGACGCCTGTTCTCAAGGGCGGCCTGGGACGGCTGGATCCTGATGTCGGCGCGCATACCGATTTCGCGGGCGGCTACATCCGCCCCTTGGCTGCAAGACCGTCCTACGGCGACCTCATCCTGGGAGGCCTGAGCGTGACATCAGCCACGCGCAGGGATGGGGAGTTCCAGGGAGAGTATCGATTTCCGTTTGGCCTGGGTTTTGGCGGAGGATTTGTTCAGTCGAATCCGGGCAATGGCATCAGTTACGAAAAAATCACCTACCGCGGTTCGCGAGGGGATTGGAGCTATATAGGCGAGATCCAAACCCAGGAAGTCGCGGGGCATTCCTCGGTGGGCGGTTATGGAGCGGTCTACGACCGGAACTGGATGTGGGTCGGGGGAACCGACGGCGAGCAGTGGCGCGCCTCGATCGCCTATCTCGGACCCGAGCGATGGAAGTACCTGCGCCCGGCTGTGGAGATCCTCTATGTCGATAACACCATCGGGAACTTCACGGGCTCCCGAAACTTGTTTGCCAACGTCACCTTCAAGTACGAGGGGGGATTCCTCAGTCACCCGGCGAGGCTCGGGCGGGCCATGGGACCTCAGGGCACTGAATACGGGAACCCTCTGGGGTTTTTGACGCCGACCTGGAACCGGCGCCTGGAGGTTTGGGAGATGGGCGGATTGGCCGATTTCCGAGCCGACCGGGTTCGGGCAGCCAATGGCGCTGTCACAGAGCGATATGAAGCCCTCGTGTTTCCAGGACAACTGGATGATCAAGCCGCGTGGTGGGACCATTTTTTTCTCGGCGCCTCCTACTCCAGGAACTCATTGCGCTCCACGGGAGGAGTTCTGGGAGGGTTTGCCGGCAGGCTCGCTTTCTTGAACGTTTCCGCAGGCATCGACTATGAGATCCACCCGGCCCGCACCACGATCACAATCGGCATCATCGACAGGTTTTAGACCGATGTTGGGCCGCGTCCCTCAAGATGGGGAATCGAGTGTGCCCGATGCGGCCCAGTTCAGGCGCGTCGAACTGACTCCAATGGGCCAACAGCGGAAGGCGGGCGACGTCGCGGACTACCTCGCCTCGATCCTTCTTCTGCTCTCCTGTCTTGCGACGCTCACCGCGTGCCAATCGCAGCCGAACGTTCGTCGCGGCGGAGACATCCAGCCGCCCTGGGCAGGACAGCTCCGTGGAGAGGGCCTGCGGGGTTTCGTTGTGACAGAGGAATTCAACCGTCGATCGACGATCATGATCACAGCGACGAACCACGTTGGCATTCTGAAGTTGGAAAGATTCGACGGCCTCGAGGCCGAATCCGCCCATCGCATGATCGAGGACGGAATCATGGGTTTGGAGGCGCTTTACGCCAATGCGCTGTCGCCCTATCCGGGGGACATTTCCAATCGTGTGGTGACCGAGGCCGCGTATCGTCCCAAGCGAGTCGCCGATGGCGCTCACGCGGCGTTTCTAGTTTTTGCGAATGATCGGTTTGGCTACGGAGGAACCACGGCGGATCAATGCGTTTACAGAAGCGTGCTGGCCTGGCGCTATAGCGATCATTCGGGCGAGCTCACGAGGATTCGCTTGTTCGTTCCCCGCGGCGTCCGGGACGAAGTTCTCGAGAGGTGGTTGCGCTCGATCGCCTGCCCCTAGCAATCCCGGGCTGAGCGGCCAGCAGGCGATCGCGTCATTGAGAGACGGCCCGGTAGAAGCGCGCGGCCAAGCCCGTCGTCGTCGCATCGACGATGTTGGTCGTCGAATCCGTGAGCGTGAAAGAGTGGATCAGGCTCCATCCCGCCACGGGAAGCTGATCGGCCGCCTCGAGACGATAGGCGCTGCCCTCGTCTCCGCTCACGCGCAGCTCCAATGCTCCATTGACGAATCGAGCGAACAGCCTTGGCGCCCGCGCCACAGCGTCCGATTGGAGAACTGTTCCGCGGTTGCCGATTGTGATGAATCGATTGTCGAAGTAGCGGACGCCATGGAGGTTCTCAGTAATCCAGGGGGAGCGCTCAACCCAGGTGATTGCGTCGCTCGAACTCAGGACGATGCCCTCATTGCCCGTGGCCACCCATAGGCCGGCGGCATACGTGACAGAGCGAAGATTGTTCAGCTGTCCCGTGAAGCGGGCTTGCCAGTCCAGGCCATTGGTGGAAACGAGAATGACGCCATCGTTGGCGGTCGCCACAAAGAGGCGATTGACGTACGTCACCGACCTCAGATTCTTGCCGATGTACTGATTGCGCCGCGTCCACGATTTTCCATCCACCGAAGTGATAAGCGTGCCATTGGGCGGCAGGTTGTCGCCGACCGCGACGAAAAGGCCGTTGCCGAAGGCGATTTCATTCAGATCGTTGGCGGTAGGCGACGGCTGTTGCGTCCAGAGGACGCCCTCTGGCGAAGTGAGAATCGTCCCCTGAGTGCCGACGGCCACCCATAGCCCTTTGCCGCGTCGCACGCTCTTCAACGACGATGAGGCGGGGCCGCCTATCCGGCGCACAGTCCACTGCGCGCCATCGGGTGAAGTGATGATCGTTTCGGGTTCGCCCACGGCTACGCTCAAACCTTCCGACGAATCCACTCCGTGAAGATCGTTCGTGATTCCTGTGAACCGCTGCGTGAACGCCGCCCCATCGGCGGACGTGAGGATCGTGCCGCCCTTGCCCGCGACAATCACGAAGTCGCCTCGCAGGGACATGCCGTCCAGGTCGCGCGAGGGGCCCCGGCTGCCTTGAAGCCACCGGGCGCCATCGACCGAATAGAGCGCCGTGCCATTCTCTCCCACCGCGACAAAAACTCCATCGCCGAACACGATGGACTCGAGGCGATCCGGTGTGCCGGAGTCCTCCTTCTTCCAGTCCGACGCGCCGACGGAACTCAGAATGCTTCCCTTTGACCCGACCGCCACATATTTCCCATTTCCAAACGCGATCCCACGCAGCGTTGTCGTGACGCTGGAGTCCCGTGATTTCCATGAGACGCCGGTCGTCGATGTGAGAATGGATCCCTGGGCGCCCACAGCGACGAAGCGGCCGTTCCCATAAGCCACGCTTTCCATATTGCCGACCGGACCGGCGGATGAAGGGGACCAATCAACGCCGTCCGTCGAGATCCACAGAGATCCATTCGCCCCGACAGCCACGAAAGTTCCATTCCCAAACGCGACGTCAAGAAAGCCTCTGGCTCCAGCCGCGCTGAAACGCGCGTCCGCCCACTGCAAGCCATCCTTCGATGTCAGGATTCTGCTCCGCCCCGCCGCGACGAAGCGATCATTGCCAAAAGCGACAGAGGACAGCGAAAGGAGGGGCGGACCGATGAATGAAGTCTCCCAGGACACACCCTCCCGGGAGACGAGGATGTTCCGCTCGCCCACCGCGACATAGAGCCCGTTGCCAAACGCGACGCCCGAAAGCTCAACCTCCGCCTTCAATCGATGGACCGACCAATCGACGCCGTTTGTTGAGACGACGATGGCCCCTCGGCTTCCCACCGCGACAAAGCGGCCGTCGCCGTGCGCCACATCCAGCAGAACATCGGACTGCGGCAGCGGGTTTCGCTGGGTCCAGCGGTCGATGGGCTGGCTGGGAATGACACTGACATTTGCAACGATGCTTGTGGCGGCCCCCAGCGCGCCGTTGGCCCGGAAGGAATAGTCGCCGGCGTCGGACATCGCCACTTCACGAAGAATGAGCTGGGAGTTTGCGGTCAGCGGCAATCCGACTGGGACGCCGTTCCGGATGAGGGAATAAAACGTGGAGGGATGAACGGCGTCGTTCGGAATGTCCAACGAGATTGTCGCTCCGCGCCCATCCACGATTGGGATGGATATCTGCCCGACCGCGGATGCTGGAGGGTAGGCTATGACCTCGACCGTGATGGTTGGGCTGGCGGCCACATTGAGCGCATTGCTGACGGAGACGGAGTAGGGGCCGGACATCGAATCGTTGAGGTGGAACAAGACCAGGACGCTATTGGTCGCCCCTGGCAGGTCCTTTCCCTTGAAACTCCATTGAAAGGAAGGCGGCGGCCAGGCGGTAGCGCTTACGGACAGGGAATAATCCGATCCGGCAGGGGCCTGAACTGTGGAAGCCGATACGGGAGAAGTGATGACCGGCGGCGAAGGGATAGGGGGGTCAGTCGGATTCACAGTGACAGTGAGCGTCGCCACGAGACTCGTGGCAATCACGCCGCCCGCGCCGTTGGCCACCATTGTGTAGAGTCCCGCGAGGTCAGTGGTGATGTTCTTGAACCCCAGCCACGTGTTGGTGGCATCCGGGATTGCCGCGCCGTTGCGCATCCACTGGTAGGTCGGCTCCTCAAGGCAAGGCGGAGTCGATTCGAAGTACTTCACGACCGCATTCCCGTTCCTTTCCACGAGGGTCAGGGTGGTGGGCTGGACGGGAAACGCAGGGTCCACGAGCGGGAGGCTGAACTGGGCGATGTCGGTGCCCACCGCCACGTACTTTCCGTTCCCAGCCGCGATCGCCCTGATGGACAGAGTCCGCGGCAGCGACAGTTGAGTCCACGTTGTCCCGCCCCTCGAATACCAGGCTATGTCGCTCGGAGTCGGCCCGTGTGCGATGATCCAGGCGCAGTCTCCGCCCAACGCATCCACAAGCCCCGCTGGTACGCCGATCCCCCGCCAATTCAGGCCATCCGCCGACACCGCCAAGTGTTGCGATATCCCCGCGTCATGTCCGTATTCGTCATGCTGATGACGTTCGATCACCAACGCAAAGTTCTCTCCGCCAAAAATGATGGGGCCTCTTGCGCGGCCATTACGACCTCCCACGGCGCCGATGCTTCCCTGCTCCTTCCATGCGAGGCCATCGGCTGAAGACAGAAACAAGTTCGCGCCATCGACTCCTCCGACGGCAAGAAACTTTCCCGCGCCGAAGGCGATGCCTCCAAAAGGGAGGCCGTTTGTGGCGGAGGCAGATCCCGAGGCTTCGAGTTCGATTGTGACCCATTTCGCGCCGTCGGCTGACGACAGCAGGGTCCAGCTTCCAGTCCTGCCCTGGCCGGCGACCACAAACCGGTCGTTGCCAAAAGCGATCCTTGGGGATGCCATGACCGCATTGGTGCTTCGTACGGTCCAGTTGATGCCGTCCGGCGAATTGAGCAACGTGCCGTTTGCTCCCGCGGCGACAAACTGTCCACCGCCAAATGCGACCGCATCCAGCTGGTTCTGCGTGCCCGATGAACGCAACTCCCAGGCCGCCCCGCCTACGGAGCTGTAGACGGCCCCTCCGCTTCCAACAGCGACAAAGGCGCCGCCGCCGAACGCAACGGCGACTAGCGTTTGTCCTGGCGGGAGCAGCGGGGCGGAGGCCCCATGGGCCAGAAGCCCGAAACAAGCAACGCCGATCCAGCTGTTAATGACAGTTCGATTCACAGCCATCCCAAGCCCTGAGCCACTCATGGGTGAGTTCGATGGGGCAAGCATGGAGTCGAAGCCGAAAGCACCCACCCCAGCTGATGAACAATTCAGCAGTTCATGCGGGATTTGCAATGCTTTTTCCTGGCTTGTCTTGTCCTGCCTTCGTCGCGTCCGTCGCGTCGATGCGGTTCAACTTCCTGCCCCCGTGAATTAATCCATGGCCTCGTCGAGTTTTGTTCATTAGGCTTTTGTTCGTTCACGGGAAACTGAGCCGCCGATGGATTTCCAAGAGCCATGCCGATCGCGCCCGTCATCCAAGAGCCTATGAGCGAGATCGTCCAGCCTATCGCCCCCCGCGCCAAAGGAAGCCGCGTGCGCTGGCTGCCGGTTCCGGTGATCCTGGGGCTCGCGGGAGTCGCGGTGATAATCCTTCGCCAACTCCCGCATCGGTCGGAACAGGATTTCAACCTGGCTGTCGCCAAAGTCCTGATCGCGACCCTGGCTGCCCTCGTCATTTGGTTGATGTTCTTCTCCGGCATGCGATGGCGGTGGCGACTCAGCGTCTTCGCCGGCATGCTTGCCGTGTTCGCCCTGGGCGCCTCCTGCTTTCGAATCCGCGGCGTGAGCGGGAACCTTGTCCCGATTCTCGAGCCCCGGTGGGCCCGGCGCGATTGGGCGGCTCCTGTTCCTTCCGCGCCCGTCCATCCGGCATCCAGCGTTCCCGGCGCGGCTGATTATCCCCAGTTCCTCGGGCCGAATCGAAACGCGGTGTTGGACGGGCCGAGGTTCGGAACCAATTGGATCGCGCGTCCGCCGGTGTTGCTCTGGAGACAGCCTGTGGGGACTGCCTGGTCTGGATTCGTGGTGAGCGGGGCGTTCGCGATCACGCAGGAGCAAAGGGGCGATGAAGAGATGGTCATCGCCTATGACCTGCCCACGGGCCGCGTTCTTTGGACGCATTCCGACAGGACGCGGTATTTCACCGATCTTGCGGGCGAAGGGCCCCGAGCCAACCCCGCCGTTGCGGAAGGCGCCGTGTTCACGCAAGGCGCAACCGGTCGTCTCAACTGCCTCGACCTGTCCGATGGCCATGTCGTGTGGACCAAAGATGTCCTGACCGAAAACCATGTCGGCGTCCCGTCCTGGGGACAGTCGAGCTCTCCGCTGATCTTCAACGACTGGGTCGTTGTGAGCGCGGGGGGACATCATGATCGCGCGCTGATCGCGTATCGGCGACGGGACGGAGGCGTCGTGTGGACGGGCGGCAGCGAGGGCGGCACATACAGCTCTCCTCTTGCAACGAAGCTCGACGGCGTCGAGCAGATCCTCCTTTTCGGCGATTCCCTCACGGGCCACGACGCCGCCAGTGGAAAAGTTCTATGGCATTACCCCTGGCCTGGGGGGCATCCGCATGTGGCCATGCCCGTTCGTGTGAAGGACTCGGACGTGATCGTCTCCAGCGGCTACGGCACTGGAAGCGGCCGTGTGTCCGTGAAACGAGATCCATCGGGAAAGTGGACAGCCACGGAAATCTGGAGATCAAACCGGCTGAAGGCGAAGTTCACAAACCTCGTCGTGCGGCAGGGATTTCTGTACGGGTTGGATGACGGGATCATGGCCTGCCTGGACGCGGAGACCGGCCAGTTCCGGTGGAAGGACGGCAGGTATGGCCACGGGCAAGTGCTGTTGGTCGGCAATCTCCTTCTGGTTCTCGCCGAGAGCGGCGATCTGGCGATGCTGGACCCGAGCCCGGACGGGCTTCGGGAGATTTGCAGGTCCCGAGTGCTCCAGGGGAAGACGTGGAATCCGCCAGCCCTGGCCGGAGAGTTCCTGGTCGTGCGCAACGACAAGGAGGCCGCCTGCTATCGAATGCCGTTGGGCTTCTGAGCAAGGCGACCTCTGATTCTACCGCAAGGATCCAGGGAGGATCCTGCGACGAAGATGTCGGCGAAAATCCAGGTGAAACGGGCCGAGTCCTCTGTATTGTCCGACGCGTGCACCCGTTTCGCTTCCTCTCGAACGCGCTCGCGATCGCCGCGATCGCCGTCACAACCGCTCGCTCGGCCAACGCCGCCGCGCCCGACCCGTTCGCCGAGGGCGTAAGGCCCACTCCCTGGCTGGCTCCGGAGGATTCCCGGCGCTCGCTTCATGTTCCGTCCGGTTTCGAGATTCAGTTGGTGGCTTCGGAGCCCGGGATCAGCAAGCCGATGAACATGGCGTTCGACGCCCAGGGACGCCTCTGGCTTTCCACCACGGTGGAGTATCCCTTTCCTGCGCCGACCAACGCGCCCGGCAGGGACCGGATCCTGGTTCTCGAGGACTTCGGCCCCGACGGCCATGCCAGAAAGATCACGGAGTTTGCGGGCGGTCTCAACATTCCGATCGGCATCTATCCGTTTCACAGCCGCAATCCGGACGGACGAACGACTTGGAAGGCCATCGCCTGGTCGATCCCGCACATCTGGCTCTTTGAGGACACGGATGGCGACGGGCGCGCCGACCGGAGGGAGATCCTCTATGCGAATTTCGATTTCACCCGCGATACCCACGGCAATCAGGCCAGTTTTCGCCGGGGATTCGACGGATGGATCTATTGCACGCACGGATACAACAACGACTCGCATGTTCATGGACGCGACGGCCACGAGGTTCACATGAACTCGGGCAACACCTATCGCGCGCGGATTGACGGGTCCCGCGTCGAGCAATTCACCCACGGCCAGGTGAATCCGTTTGGGATGGCGTTCGACCCCGCGGGCGATCTCTTCACCTCCGACTGCCACAGCGAACCCATCTACCAGGTCCTTCGGGGAGGCTATTACCCGAGCTTCGGGAAGCCGCACGACGGTTTGGGCTTCGCTCCGAAAATGATGCAGAACAAACGGGGTTCCACCGCGCTGGATGGGCTGTCGATCTACTCCGACGTGTTGTGGCCCGAGGAGTTTCGCGGGAACATCTTCATCGGGGATGTCATGACCAGTCGCGTGTATCGCGATCGCGTGACCGAAGCGGGATCGACGCGCCTGGCTTGGGCAATGCCTGATCTGGTGATCAGCGATGATCCTTGGTTCCGCCCCGTGGACACCCAGCTCGGCCCGGATGGATCGCTGTACATCGCGGATTTCTACAATAAGATCATTGGGCACTACGAGGTGCCCCTGACGCATCCCGGGAGGGATCGAACCAGCGGGCGGATCTGGCGTGTCGTGCGCCGCGGGGCAGGGGAACCGCGGGGCGAGCGTCCGATGCCCGATCTCACGGCGATGTCGGCGCAGGAGCTCACCGCGTCCCTGGCATCGCCCAGCCTGATCACGCGTCGACTCGCAACGGACGAGTTGACCGATCGGTGGGGCGTCGACGCGATTCCAGCCTTGCGACAAGCGTTGCGAAAGCCGGTCAACGGGGCGCAGGAGGCGCATTTGCTGTGGGCGCTGCATCGGGTGGGGGCGCTCGATCCCAGGGATCTGGATCGAGCCGCTCGTAGCGCCGATCGGCTGACACGGACCCACGCCATGCGCATGCTCGCGGAATTGCCGGAACTGACTTCTGCGCAGCTGCGACAGGCGCGCGGCGCCCTGTCGGACACCGACGCCCTCGTGCGACGATGCGCGGCGGACGCGCTGGGGCGGCATCCGTCCGCAGACAATGCCGTCGCGCTTATGCGACGCCTGGAAGAGTGTCCATCGGAGGACACGCATCTGCGGTATGTGCTCCGACAATCGCTCCGTGATCAATTGATCCCGGAGGAGAATCTGCGCCGTGTCGTCGCGGGCAATCTGACCGAAGCCCGGCGCGAACAGGTGTCCGATCTTGCTCTGAGCGTGAACACCGAGGCGTCCGCGAGCTACCTGCTCAGTCGCCTCGCAACCTGGCCGGTCGCGGCGTCCAACGTGGCCCGCATCGCCGAGGTCATTCGTCACGTTGCGCGCTACGCGCCGGAGAAGCGATTGCCGGACATCATGTCCTTTGCGGAAACACGCCTGGCCAGCGGCGGAGGCGAATCCAGCATGAAGAGCTTCGAAGGCCCGCTGGCATGGTTTCGCGCGCTGGACGACGGATTGCAGGAACGCGGCGTTTCGCAACCGGCCAGCGTGAGGTTTTGGGGGAGCAATCTCGTGGCTCGGTTTTTCGCGAGCGTTCGTCCGTATCATTCCTGGTCGCCTCTGCCATACGATCCGGAGCCGACCCTGAACGCGTGGGGGATGGAGAGCCTGGACTGCGCGGATGGAGCGAAGCGCAATCTTACTTCCAGCGCGTCCTACGGCGAGGAACTCACAGGGGTGCTGCGCTCCTCCTTTTTCAAGGCGCCCGATCGGCTGCATTTCTGGCTGGCAGGCCACGACGGGCCTCCTCGCAATCCTCCGCAGCGCCTCAATCGCATCCGGTTGTGTTTGCATCCGTCGGGACGGGTGCTGATCGAGACTCCGGCGCCGCGGAGCTCCAAGGCGGTGGGCATCGACTGGAATCTGTCCGAGTTCAAGGGAGCGGATGTTTACATCGAGGCCATCGATGGAGACGATTCCTCGGAGTTTGCATGGATCGCGTTCGGCGGCTTCGAGCCGAACCTGCCCGCTCTCGAGGCTTCCGAGTTTTCCCCGCGACAGTTCATCGACTGGATCACGGCGGCATCGGATATCGCAACGCGGGTCGAGATGAGGGGCCTTTCCCCGACGCTCGGAGCTCTCCTGGACTTCGCCAGCGCGCCCGCCGCTGTGATGGGCGATCCGGAATGCGTCGGCGCTGTCGCAAGGGCCTGGCTGACCCTGGCGCCATCCGAGGCCATGGCCAGGCTCTCAGGCGC
Source organism: Verrucomicrobiota bacterium (assembly GCA_016199985.1). Taxonomy (GTDB): domain Bacteria; phylum Verrucomicrobiota; class Verrucomicrobiia; order Limisphaerales; family UBA11320; genus UBA11320. Next base: position 10,957 of record JACQFQ010000018.1, read on the forward strand.
CCTCAAGGATCCGCGAACGTCGGGTTACTTTCGCGAGCGGGTGGCCAGCCTGCTCGCGAGCCGCAACGACGCTTTGGCGCAGCAGGCGGTTCTGGACGCGATGAAGGGGCTGCCGCAGCGGGCCCAGGAGCGGCTCGCCGCGCTGCTCGCGTCCTCCCCGTTCAGCGCGGAGACGCTGTTGTCCGGCATGGAGAACGGGGCGATCTCTCCGCGAGTGCTGCAGCGAGTCGGGGTCAACAATCGTCTGAGGGCGTCAAAGCCCGCGCGATGGGAGGAACGCGTCGCAAGGTTGAAGAAGCAGTTCCCGCCCGCGGACGACGCCCGCGACTCATTGATCGCGCAGTATCGGAAGGCCGTGTCCGAGACGCCAGGGGACGGAGCCCGCGGGCGCGCCGTCTTTCTGAAGCACTGCGCGGTCTGTCATCGCATCGGGAGCGAAGGGGCGCTCATCGCGCCCCAGCTCGACGGCATCGGGCAGCGCGGGCCAGATCGTTTGTGCGAGGATGTGCTGGATCCCAACCGCAGCGTCGACATCGGATTCCGCACGGTGATGCTCACGCTCAAGGACGGCGATGTCGCGAGCGGATTGTTCCGGCGTGAGGAGGGAGAGACGCTCATACTCGCCGATAGCGCGGGGAAGGAGTTCTCAACTCCGAAAAGCAGGATCGCTGAACGGAGAACGCTGGAGACTTCCCTGATGCCCGAGAACTTCGGCGAGATTCTGAAGGCAGAGGAGTTCCTCGATCTTATGGCGTTCCTGATGTCCACCGCCGCGAAGCGATGAGCCGTGGTTGATGAAACCGGTGGCAATGGTCCCGCCGCTTCGAATCAGGCTCCGAGACGAGGCGTGTCTGCGAGCAAGATGAGGGCCCTGAGGCAATCGCGCCTCAGCGTCCTTTGCCGATCGGGCGCCAAGGAAGCCGCGGTGGATCTTGTTCTATCAACCAGCGCGCTCCCTTCGATCTCCCGGTCGATGCCCCATTTCACGGCCGCCGCGGCTTGATCCGCGACGGACACGAGCTGCTCGAGATCGGCTTGGGAGAATGCGGCGTCACAATCCGGGTTGTCGACGCTGAGCACTCCGAACGGCGTGCCGTTGTAAATCAGCGGGGCGTACATCCCCGAACGAATGCGATGGCGCTGGATGCTTTGCGACGGCTTGCTCCCGTGCCGGTTTTGCCACACGAAGGCTTCCTTCTCCTTCAGCGCCCGACGAACGAGCGTCTCGCTGACGGAAGGCTCTCCAGGAGACACGAAGGCGGCCAGAAGGACGCCCTGGGTGGCCGGGTTGCGCAGCAGGAGGGTTCCTCGCTGGGCGTTGTGAATGCCTTGAACCGCGCGCACGACCACCGCCTGGAGGAGCTGGTCGATCGATTCCACGCGACCGAAGAGGGCCTCGGCCGTGCTGGCCGCGGGGGGCTCCGATGTCAAAACGGCTCCAGCCCGATTCGAGCGCGGCGCGGATGCCCGGATCTCGAAAGTCGTGCCTTGGCTGGTCTCGGCGGAGAGCTCGGCAAACCCGCTGGCGTTCTCCAGCGGGCCTTCAATCTTCAAAAACGTGTCCCCGACCTCAATCTGGGTGCTCGCGTCAATCTGAACCCTGATGCCTTCCGGAACCGATCCTCCGTCGACTTTCGTGCCGAAGCGGCTGCCCAGGTCCTGGATCCAGCACTTGTCCCGCTCGATCTCCACGCGCGCCTGTCGCCTGGAGACATTTTGATCCGGGGATAGGTCCAAATCGGGAGGTTCTGAGCCTTCGACGCATCGTCCCAGGATCACTGTGGTTTTATAGAACGTGCGCTGGCGGGTATCCCCTTTGTGCACCACTGTGATGCGAAGCGTTGTCCTGGCCAGTTGGGCAGAGATGGGGTTCATTTGGTTCGGCTTAGCTTTTTCGTAAAGGTCTCCTTCAACACACGCCCGTCATCCGCAAAGATGTTTGCGTACCCCAGCGACGAGTCCCCGGACTGTCCGGGAAGCGCGCCGTACAATCGGATCTTCCACATCACAGCGCCCGCGTAGCCGCGCTCGAGATCGGATTCGCTCGATCGGATTCCGTCCCCGCCGCGACCCACCAAGCGGAGCGCGATGCGCAGCGCCTCATCCGAGTCAATCTTCACTTTCTCCAGCTCCAGCGGCTTGGGAGAAGAGGAACTCAGAAACTCAAGGATCCCTCCCGGCTCCCTGACGCGCACCATCTGGCCGTCCTCAAATCGCACCTCGACCGATTTTCTGGGCGCCTGGGGATCGTAATAGACCACCTGCCAGCGCTGCGTCGGCGAGTCCAACAAGATGCGCTCGGAGTGAATCTCGAGGACCTTCCCCCGCGATCGCTCGGTGATGTACGTGTTTCCCTGACGAGCCAGTTGCAACGCCGTGGCTGTCTTCTGAGGGGCGCTGAGGGACGCTGGCTCCGGAGAAGGCTGTGGCGAGGGAGGAGGTGGAGGAGGTGGTTCGACAGGAGGCGTCGAGGTGATCGCGGTGTTCGTGGTGGGCGTCGGGGCGGGTGTCGGCGCTGGAATGATCGTAGGGATTGCCGCTGTCGCCACCGGCCGCGCAGGAGCGGCGATGCCAGTCGGGGCCAAGGCGGCGGGTGGTGAAGCGGGTTCAAGAGGGCGGGCTGCGGTCTTGACGACGTCCTTGGGGCCCCGTGATCCCTGCCAAATCCCGACGCCGATCAGCGCCGCCGCAACCGATGCGAACACCAGGGATTTCGGAGAGAGCGTGGTCGAGCGCGCTACTTTGATCGAGAGGGCGCCGCTTTGTTTGCCCGGCGGCCGAGAGGAACCCGCCGGCCGCTTTCCGGATTCGATCCATTGAAGGATTTCCTGGGCGCTTTGGGGACGTTCGCTCCCTTGTTTGCTAAGACATGTGAGAATCAGTTCTTCAATATGGGCTGGGATCTCATTCTTGAGACCAAACTCCTCCAGGCGCTCCTGGAATGGCTTCGGAGGCGATGTCCGGATTTGGTGAAGCAGGTCGCCCGTGAAGAACGGAGGTTTGCTTGTGAAAAGTTCGTAGAACGTTGTGCCGATCCCGTAGATGTCGTCCGTCGGCTGGGCCTTGCTCCCGTCCAGCTGCTGAGGGCTCATGTAGAGCAACGTGCCGCTGGTTTGTCCCACCGAGCTTCGACTCAGCGTGTCGGTCATCGCCCGGGCGATCCCGAAGTCGGCCAGCTTGAGCCGCCCGGCCTGGTCGATCATGATGTTCGCAGGCTTCAAATCCCGATGGACTATCCCTTCCGCATGCGCGCAAATGAGCGCCTCGCAGAGCTGAACGAGAGGCTGCTTCAGGAAATCCCACGTCAGGGTGCGCTCAGGGCGCGCCACGCGGAGGCTCCCCAGGTCGGAGCCGTTCACATACTCCATGGAGATGAAAGGCGTTTCACCCTCCGGTTCGTGGAGATCGTGAATTCGAAGAATGTTCGGATGCGTCAGCTTCTGGCTGCGCGAGGTTTCCCGACGCAGGTCGTCGAGCGATGCCGCATCAAATCGAATCTGCGGAGGCAGGAGTTTCAGCGCGACTTCGCGTCGCAATCTTTCGTCGTACGCGAGCCAGACGATCCCCATGCCGCCGCGGCCGAGCTGCCTTTTCAGCAGAAACCTTCCGCCGTCGACTCGGAGGGTCGTCGTGCCCTGAAGCTCGACCGGTCCGGTTGCGTCCGGGTCGAAAGGAGTTCCGTCCTTCGCCATGCACGATTGATCGGCACGGGCAGCCGCCGCTTAACCACTCCGCGCGTCCTTAAGGCTGATTTTGGTCGTCGTCGACACCCGCCGCGGGATGGTTTCCATCCGGGTTTTCGCCTGTTCTCACCCCACCCCAAGCTACTTGCGTCGCCACCAGAAGCAGTGTTCGAGGCCTTCGCGGTTGGGCCAGGAACGCGGGCGCCAATCGGATTGGAGCTCGAAGCGGCTGCCAAATCTGGCGAGGATCTCCTCCCGGGTGCAACCGAACGGCGGTCCGTCGGGGTTATCCGGGGGAAGTAAATAGTGCACGGCGAGGAGCTGGCCGCCGGGCTTCAACCACCGCGCCGCCGCTTCGGCGTAGCTGTCGCGCGCTTCCCGTTGGATCGCGCAGTACAGGGTGTGTTCGAACACCCAGTCGAATGGGGACGGCGGAGCGTCGATGAGGAAATTGCCCTGTTCAAAGGTCGCGGTGAGCCCCGCGGGCGTGGACCTGCGGCAAGCTTGCACCGCGCTGGGGGCGAGATCGTAGCCTACGGCGTTGAATCCCGCCTGAGCCCAGAGCCGCACATCATGTCCGAAGCCGCAGCCTGGGATCGCGACAGCGCCCCGGGGCAGGTCAGGGTGCGACGCGAGGAAGTCGACCAAGGCAGGGGAACCCTCCCCTTTGTTCCAGGGGGTGTCCGCGACTCGGTAGCGCTCCTCCCAATACTGGGTCTCATCGGAAAGGACAGGTCTGCCTTCGTTCTTCATGTCTTATTGCTACGACAATTTGTAAAAGCCCCAAAGGTCATTCTCCACGCATCACGCTGACCGTAGCGAGGCATGGGCGTTCGTAGATCACCCCGACGCGGCGCGCGCTCTCACAACGGGGACGCCGCTCTCCGCCAGGTCGAACTCTGCCGCTTTCGAAATCGAGCTAAGGCTCATTCCGCCGCGAGATTTCGGATCGCCTGAACGATGTTTTCGACCTGGGGTGTCATGCCTCTTTCCAGCGTTGGGCTGTAGGGCGTCGGAGCGAATGCGCCATGGAGCCGTCGGATCGGCGCATCCAGGTCGTCGAATCCCGCGTCCGCCACAGCCGCGGCCACTTCAGCCCCGAGTCCGAATTGGCCGAAGGCCTCGTCCACGATCAGCAATCGCCCCGTCTTCGCCACCGATCGTAGAATCGCCTCCGTGTCGAGGGGCGACACCGTCCTGGGATCGACGACTTCGACCGAGATGCCATCAGCCGCGAGCGCTTCGGCCGCCTTCAAGCACCGTTGCGCCATGAGCGCGAGCGCGACGACGGTAATGTCCCGGCCTTCGCGCTGGACGCGCGCCTTTCCAAACGGAATCTCGTAGGCTCCTTCCGGGACCCGTTCCTTCGCCCCCAGGAGTTCCCGGTGTTCCAGGAAGAGCACGGGATCGTCGCAGCGCAGCGCGCGGGTGAAGAGGCCCTTCGCGTCCGAAGGGGTGGAGGGAACCACAACGCGCAATCCCGGGATGTGGCTGTAAAGCGAATGGTAGCTTCCAGAGTGATGCGTTGCGGCGCTATGACCGATGCCGATGCATCCGCGCAGGAGCACCGGCATGCGGAGTCGACCGCTGCTCATGTATTGCATCTTGGCGATTTGGTTGACGAGTTCGCCGAAGGCGTCGTTGATGAAATCGATGAACATGAAGTCCACGATCGGCCGGGCGCCCGTCATCGCCGCGCCGCAGGCCAGACCGACGAATCCGCGCTCGCAGATGGGCGTGTCGCACAGCCGCTCCGGGCCGAACTCCTCATAGAGTCCGGTCGTCGTGCCGAAGTTGCCGCCGCGCTTTCCGATGCCTTCCCCCATCACAAAGATCCTCGGATTCACGCTCATCTCGTGCCGCAGCGCCAGCAGCGTGGCGCCCGCGAAAGTGGATTCCTTCCCTTCCCCCGTGGGCGCGCGACTCTCCCCGGTCGCCGCGGATGAAGGCGATGACTCCACCGCGTAGACATGGGTGGCGGCGGAGTCGGTCTCGGGCCATGGCGCCTTCTCCGCCTGTTCGCTGGCGGCAAGAACCTCGGAGCGGACGACGCGATCGATCTCATCCAGGGCGGCCGCCTCGCTGGGGTGGGCGGCGAGAATCGCGTGGCGCAATCGCTGGATCGGACACCGCTCGCGCCACGCGGCGACCTCTTCACGAGTTCGGTAGGTGTAGTCCCCCATGCCTTCGGAGTGCGGACGCGTTCGGTAGGTTTTGCACTCGAGCAAGGTGGGGCCTTCGCCGGCGCGCGCGCGTTTCACCGCGGCGGCGGCGGCAAGCGCCACGGCCTGCGGATCGTTGCCGTCGATCGACAGCCCGGGGATTCCGTACGCGGCGCCTCTGGAAGCAACCTCCGGATTCCCCGCGGCGTATTCGAAAGGCACCTCGGTGGCGAACTGGTTGTTCTCGCACACGAAGAGCACGGGAAGCTTCCAAATGCTCGCCATGTTCACCCCTTCGTGGAACGCGCCGTTGTTGACGGCGCCATCCCCAAAGAACGCCACAGCCACGTGCGGCTGACGCAGCAGCTTGAACGTGTATCCGGCGCCCGCCGCCTGGAGAACGCAGGGCCCCACAATCCCGCTGGTGCCCATCATCCCGATCTCCGGCGCGAAGAGATGCATGCTGCCGCCGCGGCCTCTGGAGCACCCGGTCGCGCGGCCGAACAACTCCGCCATCAGGTCCGCGGGCGGCATCCCTTTCGCGAGCGCGTGGCCGTGTCCGCGATGCGTGCTGAAGATCACGTCCGCGGCGGAGAGGCCGGCGCACACGCCGACCGCCACGGCTTCCTGTCCCACATAGGTGTGGCAGGCCCCGTGGACGAGGCCGCGGGCATGGCAACGCGCCAGCTGCTCCTCGGTTTGGCGGATAAGCTGCATCGAGCGATACCACGAGATCGCCGCGTTCAAATCGATGTGGGAGAGGGATGTCATAGGAGCTCAGTTGAAAAAGGGTTCATCGGAGCAAGGAGGGCCTAGGTCGCGTGACGGACCGTGCCGCCCGCGTTCATGGCGAGGTTGCCGCCGTCCATGGGGATGAGCGCGCCGGTGATCCACCGCGAGGCGTCGGACGCGAGCAGCACAGCAATGCCCTGAATGTCCTCTGGACATCCCAGCCGTCCGGAGGGAATGCCGCGCAGCCAGGTCGCCTTGAGTCCGGGGTTGTCCTTCATCCGTTGCTCCAGACTGGGGTTGAACACCTGGGCGGGCAGAATGGCGTTCACTCGAATTCCGAAACCGGACCATTCGGTGCTGAGCTCGCGGGTCATCTGGGCGACGGCGCCCATGGCCATGCTGTAGGCAATGTGGCCGCGTCCGAGCGCCGTGATGCTGGCGAGGGACCCGATGTTCACAATGCTGCCGCCGCCCGTTCGCAGCATGCGGCGTCCCGCCTCCTGGCAGAGCGTGAAGCGTCCGAGCACCAGGTTTCGCCACGTGCGCTCGACGTCCTCCAGTGAGATGGTTTCGGGCGGCGCGAGCACGGCGTCTCCAGCGACGTTGCCGAGGAAATCGATTCTTCCAAACGACGCGTCCATCTTCTGAAAGAGGGCCCGGATCTGCGCGGGATCGGAGACATCGCAGCAAAAGGGGATCGCCGACCGGCCCAGGGCTTGAATCTCGCGCGCCGTCGCCTCCGCTCCGGCCGCGTTGCGATCCGCCAGCAGAAGGTCGGCGCCATGCTTCGCCAGCGCGAGCGCCATCGCCTTCCCCATGCCCTGGGCGGCGCCGGAGACGAGACAGGCTTTTCCGCTGAGATTGAACAGGTCGCTCGGATGAGGCGATGTGGAGGGAGAAGTGGAGCTCATGAAACGGAAGGATTCGGGGTCGTGATCGGGACCGCGCGGGCGGCCGAGGAGGGGAGCGGGAGCGACGGGACGCTGACGAAGCTGACAAGGATGCCCCCGAGGGCGAAACAGCCAGCGAGAAACAGCAGGCACGGGCGATCGCCGTATCCGTGGCCACGCAGCCAACCCGTGGCGTGGTTGCCCAGATAGCCGGCGAAATTGCCAGCCATGTTGACGCATCCGATCGACACGGCGGCCGCCGAAGCCGTGAGCGTGGTTGTGGGCAGCGCCCAGAAGGGCGGCGGCCAAGCGTACGCGACCAACCCCGTGCAGAAGAGCCATCCCATGACGAGCGGGAAGGACTGCGACGGCAGGGTGCTGCCCGCTATGAAAAGGGCTGTGAGCCACTGCGCGCCGACGCAGTGCCATTTGCGATCGCCCGTCCGATCCGAGGAGTAGCCCGCCACGTAAACGCCGACCAGGCCCGCGCAATAGAAGAGCATGCTGTAGAGCAAAGCCGCCTCGTCGGAGCCTCCCGACAGATTCTTCACCGTCGTCGGCAGCCAGAAGGTCATCGCGTACCCGCCGGTGTTGGTGGCGAAGATGCCCAACGCGAGCAGCCAGACATTGCGAAGCTTGAGCGCTTCCCACACGCTGATCTTTCCGGTCGTTTCCTTGGCCTCCGCCTCTTGACGCAGGGCGATCTCAAGGAAATCCCGCTCTTCAGGTCGGAGCCATTTCGCGTCCCGCGGTCGATCGGTCAGGTAAAAGAGCGTCAGAGCCCCGATCGCCACGGCGGGCAGGCCTTCCAGAACGAACATCCATTGCCAGCCCTTCAGGCCGAGGCCGTCGATCCGCAGGAGCTGACTCGAGACGGGGGCGCCGAGCGCCAGGCTGAACGGAACCGCCATCACCAACCCCGACAGCGCGCGCGCGCGATCCACGTTGAGGAACCAGTGCGTGAAATAGACGATGATCCCGGGAAAAAAGCCCGCCTCGGCGACGCCCAGCAGGAAGCGCGCGATGTAAAACTGGAGGGGAGTGCGGGCAAAGGCGGTGAGCGCCGAGACCAGCCCCCAGGAAATCAGGATGCGGGCAAACCATTTGCGGGCGCTCCACCGCTCCACAAGCAATGCGCCGGGAATCTCGAGGAGCAGGTAGCCGATGAAAAAAATGCCGAAACCCGCGCCAAAGACCTCTTCGGAAAACCCAAGATCGCTTTGCATCTTGAGTTTGGCAAAGCCGGCGTTGGCGCGGTCGAGGTAGGCGATGATGTAGATCAGGAAGACGAAAGGGAGAACGCGCCACGCCACCTTGCGCCGAAGCGCCGCGGGATCCACGTTCGCGCCAGGACTCATGGCCGACGTCCTTCCTGGACGCCGCGCGCGGCGGAACAAGTGATCGGCTGAGACGGCATTGGGATTCGATGGCGAACCGGGCAATGTTTATTCCGCGCGACACGCCGATGGCCAGAGCAAACTCCGCGGCAACGAAGGCCAATGCGAGTTCCCCGGCGCCGCGCTGAAAGAGGAAAATGTGCGCGCTGCAAGGCAATCGGGATGGCGTAGGGCCATCCAGATCGGCTGGCCGGATGTGAACAGTCCAGGATGCGGCTACGGAAGGATCAGCCGCTGACCGTTGGTCCCGAAGGAGCGAACGACTCGCTGAAGCTGCAGAGTGCTGGTCTCAATGAACGAGTTGTTATTGAACAGCAGGTTGCCGGAGGGTTCGGCGGCGCCGGGGATCGTGTGGCCGCGCTCGTCCGGAACGGGATGCGTCCATTGGACCGGGGTGGCGGCCGTTACCAGAATCTCCCCGGTGGTTGTGTCGGAGGTCGGTGAAATCGTCCGATCCCCGGTCAACACCACGTTGCGTCCGTGTGTGGTGGCGGAGACGTTCAGGAAATAGCTCAGCGCCGAATCGTCCATGGACGCCAAGCTCGTCCCGCGATGGCGAATCGGATCCATCGGGCACACAAGAACCCTCGTGTTGCGGATGAAGTTCGTCAGGGCCCGGAAGTGAGGCGTGGCCTGGGTTGTGGGGATGGCTTCCCGGCTGCCGCCCTCGGCCATCGGCAGCTCCCAGGGCATTTTGTCGGCGTGATCGGCGTTGAAATCGCTCAACGCCTGCCCAATCCATTTCATGTTCTGCTGGCACTGGAGCGGGTTCTTCGTGTTCTGTCGCCGAACTTCGCGCAGTCGCGCCATCCCAAAAAACACAAGCAATCCCACTGTTCCCACCACAATACAAAGCTCGATCACCGTGAAGGCGTCTCGGCGGCGCCTGAACGTGAGCGTCTTGAGTGCTTCGCGGGGTATGGGAAAAGAATGCCTAGCCAGGGCAGGGGACGCATCCCTGGATGTTGCGTGGGTCGAGCGAGCCAACCGATGCCACATGCTTTGTTTAGACAGAGGAGATCGGAGGAAGTTACGGGGAAATGTTTGGGGGCAGCCTCGAAGGCCGCGAGATCATCCGCGCAGGGGAGATTTGGCTCAGGAGAGCCCAAACCAGGGCGCGATGCGATAGGTGAGAAAGGCGAAGCCCCAGGCGAGCGCGCCCATGTAAACCCACTGAAAAAGGGGCCATCGCCAGGTGTTGGTCTCACGCCGCACGATGGCGACAGTGCTCACGCATTGGAGGGCGAACACATAGAAAACCATGAGGGCGAGGGCGATTCTCGGACGAAACTGGGCGCCGCCATCCGCCGCCTTCTGCTCCTGCAGCTTCTGCGCGAGGGTCTGCAAGCCGGCGTCGGAGTCGCGATCCAGTTCGCCCACGTTGTAGACGAGCGACATGGTGCTCACGAACACCTCGCGCGCCGCGAACGAAGCAATGATCCCGATGCCAATCTTCCAGTCGAATCCCAGAGGACGAATCAATGGCTCGATCCCGCGCCCCAGGCGTCCCGCGAAGCTCTCCCGCAGACGTCGCCCCGCCTCCTCCTTTCTCAACTGCTCGAACGCGGCATCCCGCTCTTGCGTCGACACGCCCGCCGCGGCCGGCGCCGCTTTCGCCAGGGCCAGCCGCTGTTCGAACGCGGACTCAGCCGCGCGATCCTTGGGGTAGCTCGCGAGGAACCACAGCAGGATGTTGATCCCCAGAATCACCGTGCCCGCGCGCCGCAGAAACAATCTCGAGCGATCCCACATGTGCCGCAGGACGACCCGCAGGAGCGGTCGCTTGTAGGGAGGAAGCTCCAAGATCAGCATTGGGGTGGGCCCTTTGAGAAGCGTCTTCTTGAAAAGCCACGCCATGGCCAGCGCGACGATGACGCCCAGCAGATACATCGCCAGCATCACCAACCCGGGGAGCTCCAAGACCCCCGCCACACGGACGCGCGGGATGCACGCGGCGATGAGCAGCGTGTAGACGGGCAGCCGCGCGGAGCAGCTCATGAGGGGAGCCACGAGGATCGTCACGAGTCGATCCTTGGGGCTCTCGATCGTTCGCGACGCCATGATCCCCGGGATGGCGCAGGCGAAGGAGCTGAGCATGGGGATGAAGCTTTTTCCATGCAGCCCCACCTTGCTCATCAGGCGGTCCATGAGAAACGCCGCGCGCGCCATGTAGCCCGTGTCCTCCAGCAATCCAATGAAGAAGAAGAGGAGGCAAATCTGGGGGAGGAAGACCGCCACCGCGCCGGCCCCCTTAAACACGCCGAGCTCGATCAGCTCGTTCAGCGGTCCCGGCGGCATCTGACGCGAAACCCAGCGCCCCATCGACTCGACGCCCCACTCAATCCAGGCCTTCGGCGTTTCGGCGAGGCTGAAAATGCCTTGGAAAATGAGGGCCATGATCGCGACAAAGATCACAAGTCCCCAAACGCGATCGGTGACGACGCGATCGATCTTGTCCGTGGTGGAATCCCCGTGTATGGGCGCGCAGGTCGACACCATCTGCTCGATCGCGCTCACGCGGGCGTAACGAGCCTCAATGGGCACGCTGCGCCAGTCCACTCCCTGGCTCTCCAGCCGCTGACGCGCGGCCGCGACCTGGGCCAGGAGGGCAGGGGAGTATCGGCGCGGCGAGGACTGCACGATGCGCTCATCGCTGAGGATGAGCAACGCCTCGGCGAGGGCCTGATAGCGTGTTTCGGGAAAACTTTGAGAGAGCGCCTCCGTGAGCTTCTCGGCCTCGAGCCCGTAGTTGCGCGGCAGCTCGCAGAACAGCCGGGGCGTGGAAGGGGAGGGAGGCTGAACCGCGCGGGCCGCGATCGATCGGGTGAGTTCGAGAACTCCCACGCCCGAGCTGGCGACGATCGGATGCACAGGGACGCCGAGCGCGAGGCTCAGCTGCTCCGTCTGGATGGAGACGCCGTTGTCGGTGGCGACATCCACCATGTTCAGCGCGATGACCGTGGGATAACCCAGCTCGATCACCTGCGTGGCGAAGTAAAGGTTCCGTTGCAGGTTCGACGCGTCGACCACCACGATAACCAGGGCTGGGGAGGGCACCTCGGGCAGGCGATGGAACAGGACGTCGCGCGCCACCTGTTCATCCAGCGACTGCGGGCTCAGGCTGTAAGTGCCAGGGAGGTCCAGGACGCGGATATTCTGGGCCGCGCCTTGCAACTCGCCTTCCTTGCGTTCGACCGTGACGCCGGGATAGTTCCCCACCTTCGCGCGCAGTCCGGTGAGAGCGTTGAAAAGGGTTGTTTTTCCGCAGTTGGGATTTCCCGTGAGCACCACATAGGGGCGGACGGACCTCGGGACGGAGCCGGGAGAGGAGGAATCCGTTGGAGACATCGTTCGTGAGCCCCGCTATCGCGGACGGACAAGGATTTGATCAGCGTCCTGGCGTCGCAGCGACAAGTGGTAGCCGCGAATCTTGATTTCCACGGGGTCCCCCAGCGGAGCGAAGCGGACAAGCTCGATCGGCGTTCCGACAAGAAGGCCCATCTCGAGAAGGCGGCCGCGGGATTCGGGCGCCAGGCGGACGTCGGCGACCACGGCGTGACCGCCGGGAGCGAGAGCGCTCAGCGGTTGGAGGTCTGTGGCCATGACGAAGTCAAGCGACACAGACGGTTGAAGGCGACATCGTTTCGACCAGGATCGTCTCGGCCAACTCCGGGCTCAGCGCGAGACGCGCGTTGCATACCATGCAGATGACGCTTTGCTGGCAGCTCACGAGACGGACCTGCTGATCCTCCGCAAAGCCGATTTCGCGCAGCCGCTGGCTCGTTTCGGGAGGGCCGTTGAGCTTTCGGACCCTCAGGCGCGAGCCAACCCGGGCTTGGTTGAGCGGGCACAGGGCGGGCGCGCCGCATGGCGGGGCGGGCTGATTGTGAAAAAGAGTCGTCAAAGCTCCGGATGCGTTAACCAGTTTGAGACTGGGATTCAAGCAGGAAAATTCAGGCCATTTCTTCCATTGCCTCGTGAGAGCCTTCTTCTTCATACTCTCGGGCCACTCGTCTCGAGCGCAGTTGGTTGTGCGTCGGCCGGAGTGGTTATTCACAGGCTTAACTGATGGACGCCGCACACATTAGAAACTTTAGCATCATCGCGCACATTGACCACGGGAAGACCACGTTGTCGGATCGTTTGCTCCAGCGCACCGGCACCGTAGCCGATCGCAACATGGAGGCTCAGCACCTGGACTCCATGGACCTGGAGCGCGAGCGCGGCATCACCATCAAGGCGCATCCGGTCACGATGCTTTACACGGCGAAGAACGGAGAGACCTACGAGCTCAACTTGATCGACACCCCCGGGCATGTCGACTTCGCCTACGAGGTTTCGCGAAGCCTCAGCGCCTGCGAGGGCGCGCTGCTGATCGTGGACGCGGCCCAGGGCGTCGAAGCGCAAACCGTCGCCAATCTGCACCTGGCGACGAAACAGAACCTCGAGATCATCCCCGTCATCAACAAGATCGACCTGCCGCACGCGAATGTGGATCAGGCGAAGCAGCAGCTCGAGGATATCCTCGCGATTCCCGCGGAAAACGCCATCCTCGCCAGCGCCAAGCAGGGCATCGGCATCGACGATATCCTCGAGGCGATCGTCAAGCGCATCCCCCCGCCCAAACCCACCGGCGCGGCGTCGCTGCAGGCTTTGGGGTTCGACTCCTACTTCGACACCTACAAGGGCGTTGTCACCCACGTCCGCGTCTTCAACGGCGAGCTTCGCCCGGGCATGCAGGTCAAGCTCCTCCACTCCGGCCGCAACGTCGAGGTCAAGGAGGTCGGAAGCTTCAACCCGAAGCCTTACAAGCGCGAGAAGCTCGAGGTCGGAGAGACCGGCTACATCACCGCGAACATCAAGAGCCCGAAGGATGTGAAGATGGGCGACACGATGACCGACGCGCGAAATCCGTCTCCGCCGCTGCCGGGATTTCAGGAAATCCATCCCATGGTGTTCAGCGGGATCTATCCCATCAACACCGCCGACTACGAGCACCTCAAGGTCAACCTCTCCAAGCTCCAGCTGAACGACTCCGCGTTCGTGTATCAATCGGAGAGCTCGGTCGCCCTGGGTTTCGGCTTCCGCTGCGGGTTCCTGGGGCTGCTTCACATGGAGATCGTCCAGGAGCGCCTGCGCCGCGAGTACGACATGGACATCATCGCCACGTACCCGAGCGTCATCTACCGGGTGACGATGACGGACGGGACGGTCAAGGAGATCGACAACCCGGCGTTCCTGCCCGAGGCGAACTACATCCTCTCGATCGAGGAGCCGCGAGTGAAGTCTTTCATCATGTGTCCGAATGAGTATATCGGGGACATGATGGCCTTGGTGAGCGAGAAGCGCGGAACCTGCGATCAGACGGAGACTCTGGACAGCCGGCGCGTCATGCTGACGTGCACGGTGCCGCTGAACGAGATCCTGATCGACTTCCACGATCGCATCAAAAGCATCACGCGCGGCTACGGCTCGATGGACTACGAGCACTGCGGCTACGCCGAGGCGGACATGGTGAAGCTCGACATGCTGGTGAACGCGGATGTGGTCGACGCGTTCTCATGCATCGTGCATCGGGAGAAAGCGGACAGCAGGGGACGCGCGCTGGCGGCGAAGCTGAAGGACGTGATCCCCAAGCAGCAATATCAGGTCGCCATCCAGGCCGCGATCGGGGGGAAGATCATAGCGCGTGAAACCATCAGCGCCATGCGGAAGGACGTCACCGCGAAATGCTACGGCGGCGACATCACGCGAAAGCGCAAGCTGCTCGAGAAGCAGAAGGAAGGCAAAAAGCGCATGAAATCCATTGGCAGCGTGAACATCCCGCAGGAAGCTTTCATTGAAGTGCTAAAGACCTGACCGTCGGCAAAGCCCCCGCATTTTATGTCACTCTTGAACTGGTTGTTGTCGTCGAAGGTTCGCGAGGCGCGCCAGATGTGCGCTCATGCTCGCAAGATTCTGGCGTCGCAGGCCGATCTGCTGTCACCCCAGGCCATCCAGGCGATGGGAGAATCCATCGCGGCCCTGCAGGCAAGCACCCGCGACAAGGTCGACGCCAAGGCCATCTCGCAGCGGATGGAGGAGCTCGACAAAAGCGCCTCCAAATGGCTGAAGCCTTATCCGCACGCGGCCTATCGGGAGAACGTCGAGGTCTTCCTCGTCGCCATCGCCGTCGCGATGGGCATCCGCACGTTCTTCCTGCAGCCCTTCAAGATCCCCACCGGCTCGATGCAGCCGACGCTCTACGGGGTGACGGCCGAGAATCACGTCGGCGATCCGGGATTCACGATCCCGGGCTCGCTCCAGCAATGGGTCGAGTCCATCTTCCATGGCGCGAGTTACTACCACATCGTCGCCGAGCACGACGGCGCGGTTTCGATCATCGACGACCAGCCCACGCGCTTCCTCCTTTTCAACTGGAGCCAGCGATTCCGCGTCGGCGACGACCTGTACACGGTTCACTGGCCGCCCGATAATTTCTTCCGCCACGCCGGCTTGAGCGATGGCATGATGTTCCGGAAAGGCCAGGATGTGGTGAAGATGCGCGCCGTCAGCGGCGATCATCTTTTTGTCGACCGCGTGACCTACAACTTCCGTCGGCCCAGCCGCGGAGACATCGTCGTGTTCCAAACCGTCGGAATCCATGGACAAGGCATGACCGACGACCAGCATTACATCAAGCGACTCATCGGGCTGCCGGGAGAAACCGTGCAGATCGGCGATGACCACCATGTGGTCGTGGACGGCAAGCGCCTGGACAGGACCACGCCTCACTTCGACAAGGTCTACGACGAGGAGCACTGGAAGGAAGGCGCCTACATGGGACATGTGAACGGACAATTCCAGGCCCTGGGTATGCCTCATTTCCGCGACGCGAACTATCAGTACCATGTTCCGCCTCGGCACTTCCTTGTCATGGGCGACAACACGCTCAACAGCTCAGACTCCCGCTACTGGGGATCGTTTCCCGCCACGAACGTGATTGGGAGATCCTTCTTCGTCTATTGGCCGTTCAACTCGCGCTTCGGCTGGTGGGGTCACGACTAGAGACCCGGTTTCTCGATGACCGGCGCGAGGCTTTGTCATCGTGATAACGCCAAGGTCTCGGATTCTGGGACGGGCTTTGTTGGACGCTGAATCAGACGACTAAGGTCGCTGCGCGCCGGGGAGCTGCATCTGGGACAAATACGAAAGAAGTGTTCAACGCTGCCGACATTTGTGCGAGATACATATGTTCGCACAATGTTTGTTAGGTTGTTTTGAGATGGAGGTCCCGGACGTAATGCGGCGTGGGGCCTCGGCGGGAATCACTCGTCTTCCTTGGAAACTTTGGCCAGGGCCTTCTTTTGATAAGGCGAATGGAGATTGAAGTAGATGCCGCAGAGCGGACGTTCGTTTTCCGTCTGGCTGAGGATGATCGTCACCTGCTTGTCGAGGGCGATTCCGTGGCGAAGGTGGGGTCCGCGGTTGTCGTAGGCTTTGATGGCTTTGTCCATGAGCGAGTAAAGCGACGCTTCGCAGTCCTCGGGCGTCTTATGGAGGCAGACGATGTGCCTGTCGTAAGCGTGGAGCGCTTCATCGATCTCCGTTTTGAACATGTCCGCCGTCACGACAGGTAATCTTGGAGCTTCCATTGAAACTTCAATCTCGTTTTTGGTCCGCGCGTTTTGCCGGAACGCGCCTCCGTCAAATTAGACATCGACGCTTCCTTCCGGAAGCTTGAGCTCTCAATGCATAAACAGGCGAGGCGAATCGCCGCGTCGCCGCGCCGCGCATCAGGGATCCTCATCGACGCCTCCGGTTCGTGTGTAAACGCGCTCTCCGAAAAGCGATGTTCCCACCCGCACCAACGTGGCGCCTTCCTCTATCGCGGTTTCGAAGTCGCCGCTCATCCCCATGCTCAGCACCGGGAGCGGCGCTCCCAGGACGCCCTCGCACCGGCGTCTCAATTCCGCCAGGCGGCGGAACACCGCCCGGGCCTTCTCCGTCGCGGGTCCCCACGGAGCGATGGTCATGAGCCCGTGAATCTCGAGGCGGCGAAGCGCGTTGATGGCCATGAATTCGGCGAGAACCTTCTCCGGCGAATAGCCGAACTTGCTCGATTCGCCCGCCACGTTCACCTCAAGCAGGATGGGCATCGTCTTTGCGGCCTTCTCGGCGGCCGCGTCGATCTCCTGAGCCAGGCGCAGGCTGTCGACGCTCTGGATCATCGAAAACAGACGGACGGCGTCCCTCGCCTTGTTGGTCTGCAGATGCCCGATCATGTGCCATCGCGCGACGGCC
This sequence comes from Verrucomicrobiota bacterium, assembly GCA_016199985.1. Taxonomy (GTDB): domain Bacteria; phylum Verrucomicrobiota; class Verrucomicrobiia; order Limisphaerales; family UBA11320; genus UBA11320. The sequence goes on from JACQFQ010000018.1 coordinate 28,104, forward strand.
GGGCAACCGGGGATCTTCGCCTTCGCCTCCTGCACCTTGCTTTCGCCGAAGAGCGTCTGGCCGATGCCCGCCAGGGTCGAGACAGCGCTCGCGGGATGTCCCTTGCTGACCGCCATCAGCGCGACCGACGCCGGATCCCGTCCCGCGCGATCGCATGCCGCCGCAATTCTCCGGCGGATTCCCGTCAACCTCTCCAACAATAGGGCTTCGTCGCTCATGCGCCGGATCGTCCGTCGTCGCGCGTCTGTCAGGGCAGATGCCGCGCGAGGAACCGGAGGAAGTTTCCAGACATGATGTTCTCGATGTCGGCCTGCTTGTAGCCGCGCTTGCGAAACAGGTCTGGAAGGCGGGTCAGGTCGTGAATGCCCTGGACGTCCACCGGGGTCTGTTCCGTTCCGTACGCCCCGTCGAGGTCGGAGCCGATTCCCAGATGATTCGCGTTTCCCGCGATCTGGCAGATGTGGTCCGCGTGATCGATGATTCGCTCCAGCGTGAGCCCCGCGCCGGCGGGAGTCGTCTCGCCGCGAATCCAACCCGGGAGCATCATCCAGCCGTCAAACACCATTCCGATCACGGCGCCGCGATCCACCAGGGCGCGGATCATCTCGTCGCTGAGCTGCCGGTTATGAGGGACCAGCGCGCGACAGTTGTGATGGCTGGCCCAGACGGGGCCTTGAAAGACGCTGAGCGCCTCCCAGAAGCTGTCGTCGCACAGATGGGTGGCGTCCAGAATCACGCCAAGTCTCTGCATCTCCGAGAGCAGTTCCCTGCCCCGCGGCCCGAGTCCGCCGGTGGCGTCGGTGCCCTGGGCGTACCGGCCAAGCCCATAGTGGGCGGGTCCGAGAGCGCGCAATCCCTGGGCGAAGGATCGCTCCACATACGCGGGCGTGATCACGGAGTCGGCGCCCTCGAGGCTGAGCACATAGCCGATGGGGGTTTGCGGCGACGGATCGCGCCACAGCTCCACATGCCGGCGGAGGGCCGCGCGATCGCCAATCGCCGTCAGTTCGCCCGCCTCTTCCATCGCGCGATACCAAGCCAGCTGAGCCTGCGTTTGCGCCCAGGCCTGAGGCACGCTGTTCCATCCGGGAAGCGGGTTGCTGGGCTTCACGTAACGGGCGATCTGAGTCGCCACGCACAGGCCGATCCCCGCCCGCCGCATCTCCGGAAAGCAAACGGTCCCGCGACCGCGATCCGGCTTGTCGGTTTGCCCCGCCTCGCGAAGCCGGATCTCCTCCAGCGGTCGCGTCAGGTCGCGGTTCCACTCCATGGCGTTCATGGCCAGATCAAGATGCGCGTCGAAGATCAGCATAGCGGGCTCGGGGTGTGAGATCGGGGATCCGTCACTTCTTGTCGTTGTCGGAGAGGATGGGCTTCATGGTCATCTGATCGCGCAGGGGCACGTCCACGACGCGACCGCCGGCCAATCCCGGAAAATCCAGCTTATGATCGGGATGTCCCTTCAGAATCTCCGCCTTCTGCCCCACCACCAGGATGGCGACGCGTTTCGGATCCAGGTGCTTTTGAGCCACGCGCTGAACGTCCTCGAGTGTCACGGCGTCGATCTTTGAACGATAGGTCTTCCAAAAGTCCGGCTCGCGCGCAAATCGCCCCGTGATCTCCTCCTCCAGAAAGGCGTCGGCCGCCTGGGACTTCGTCGTGAACCGGCGCGGGAGGTTGTCGATGAACGCGCGCTTCGCGGTCTGCAGCTCCTCCGCGGTCACGGGCTCGCGGGCGATCCGCCTCATCTCCTCAAGGACGATGGACGTCGCGAACGCCACCGTCGGCGACTTGCTCTGGAATCCGGCGTGAAACGGCGTGGGATAGTACACGCCGCCGCGGAACAGCGAGAACGCCGAGTAGGCCAGACCTTCGTCCGATCGAACGCGATTCATGATCCTCGACGTGAACCCGCCTCCGCCGAGAATCATGTTCATGACCGCCACGGCGAAGTTGTCGGGACTCTCGCGCATGAAGCCCGGCAGCAGAATCCCGACGCGCCCCTGGTTGACGTCCTTATTGACGAGGTACAGCCCCGGCTCGGCGAACTCGATGTTCGTGGGCGCCGGCGGCGCCGCCTCCCCTGGGAAGGGCCAGTCGGAGAAAAGCTTCTCGAGCGCGCCGACCATCGCGTTGCGGTCGAAATCGCCGCTGGCGGCCACCATAAAGTTGGTCGGATGGAACCATCGCTTGTGGTAGCCGATGAGGTCCTCGCGCGTGATCGAATCCACGGACGCCTGGGTCTCGTAGCGGTTTCGCCAGAACTTTCCGCCGTAGGCGAGCCGGTCCAGCTCGCGCTGCTCAATGCTGGACGAGTCGTCATTGCGTTGCTTCATCCCCTGCACCAGCTGCTGACGAAACAAGTCGAGCTTGTCCTGCTGAAACCTTGGCGCGGTGAGAACCTCCCGCAGAAGGCCGAGGCCTTCGTCGAGGTCCTTGGAGAGGAGGTTCAGGCTGATCTGGCCGCGTTCCTCGTTGACCGAGGAGTGCAGCTGGGCCGCGAGAAACGCGAGGCGCTCCTCCAGCTCCTCGGCGGACTTGGACGCGATGCCGCCTCGCGCGACAAGGTGTCCGGCGATTCCTGACAGGCCTTCCTTGCCCTCAGGGTCCAGAAAGTCCCCGGCGCGGACGTGGATCACGATGTTCACCAGGGGCAGCTCGCGATCCGGGATCACGTAGGCGACCGGGCCCGATTTCAATCCCACGCGATAATCCCGGGGATTGGGCGGCTCGTAGTTGAGCGGAGCGAAGCGCAGCTTCTCAGGCCGGTCGGGGACGGCCTCGTCCGCGGCGCTGAGCGCGGGAGAAAAGCTGGCGGCGGCGAGGCCCATCGCCAGCACGCCCAGGGCGATCCGACAAAAATGCGAGCCTGGGAGGCTCGCGGAGTGATGAGTGAATAGCATGCGATCCAATCGTGAAAGGGGTGTCACTTCTTCTGCAGCTCGGCGATCCGGGCCTGAAGCTTTTTCTTGTAGAGGCTCATGAGGACCTTGCGCTTGGCGTCTCCGTCGCCGGCGCGTTGCTCGAGCGCTTGCAGCGCTTGCTGGAGCTTCTCCAGGCTGGTCTCGCCCTGGATCTGCGAGGCGATCTTCATCATGATCGGCTTCTGGTCCGGCGCCAGGCCGGCGTACTCGTCGTCCGCGGCCGACGCGGAGCCCGCCTTGCGCGTGTAGACGCCGACTGCCCGCGCTTCCTTGGTGAAATACCGGGCGGCCACGCGACGCACATCCGCGGCCGTGACGGCTTGAATCTTGGCGCCCGCGTCGTTGATCTCGCGCCAATCGCCCAGCCCGTCGTTCTGGATCAGCTGCCGCAGGATCGGAAAATTGGACGATAGCCGGCGATACTCCCCCGCCGCGAAATTGTTCTTCACCTTCTGGAGCTCCTCCGCGGGAACCTCCTGCTCCTTCAGCTCCTCGACGGCCGCATAGATCCCCTCCTCCACCTGCTGCGGGGTCTTCCCATCGCGCGCCTCGCCGGTGATGTTGAACACCCCGGCCCACTTTCGAGAGAACTGCGCCCCCTCCGCTTCGGTGGCCACCTGGCTTCCCATCACCAGCTTCTTGTAGAGACGGCCGGTTCGGGTCGAGAGCAGCTGGCCCAGGACCGTGAGCGGGTAGCTGTCCTTGTGCTGGAACGGCACGGTGTGCCAGTAGATGTCGACCTGCGGGTTCGCGTCCGCCTCCGCGAGCATCCGCTTCTCGGCCGGCTGCGCGTTGACCAGGGGGATGAACGACGGGACCGCGTTTTTTCCCCGTGGAATACGGCTGAAGTACCGGCGGACGAGCGCCTCCGCCGACTTCGGATCGAGGTCGCCCACGAGGATGAGGCTGATGTTCTGCGGCGCGTAATACAGGCCGTAAAAGGCGTCGGCGTCGGCCTTGGAAATCGCTGAGACATCCGAGGGCGTTCCCAATGTGGGCCATCCGTAAGGGTGCGATTCCCAGAACAGCGCCTCGAAGCTCTCGGCGAACTTGCCGAGCGGCGTGGACTCCGTGCGCATCCGGCGCTCCTCGTAGACGACGTCGCGCTCGGCGTAAAACTCGCGGAAGACGGGGCGCAGAAGCCGCTCCGACTCCATCCACATCCACAGCTCCAGCTTGTTCGCGGGGACCGTGATGAAGTAGCCCGTCATGTCGACGGTCGTGAACGCGTTCATCATCGATCCGCCATTGCTCGTGTACACGCGGTCAAATTCATTCTTCACGAGGATCTTTCGCTGCTCCTCGATGAGCCCTTTGAAGCGGGCCTCCAGCTCGCGGTAACGGGGCGTCATGTTCTCCAGCTTGAAGGGATCGTCGATGTCGCCGCGCCGGAACGCCGCGCGCACTTTGTCGACCTCGCCCCGCATCTCGTCGCGCGTCTTTTCCTGCTCGGCCATGATCTCCAGGTCGCGCGCGTAATCCTTCGTGCCCAGGGTGGGCGTCCCCTTGAACATCATATGCTCGAACAAGTGGGCGATCCCGGTGATCCCGGCGCGCTCGTTCGCGCTGCCCACATGGGCGACCCATCCGCCGGAGATCGTGGGCTCGTCGTGACGCTCGACGAGAAGCAGGCGCATTCCGTTGTCGAGAACGCGCTCGACGACCGGAACCCGCTGCGCCAGGGCCAGCGGGCCCTGGACGAGAACCAGGGCGGCGCAAGCGGCGACGAGCCAGGCGGGCCCGATGAGCCGACGGCACGGGGTGATCCAATAACGATCAGGCATGCGCGCTAGCACACAGGAAACCCGGAGGGGAGTCAACAGGATCGCCGAGGTCGAAGGAGGATGCGCGCAAACACAGTGAAGGCGATTGCCGCGAGCGCCGCGAGGGCCGCCTCCGTGAAGAACATGCCCGAGGAGCTCCAGCGGTCGTGAGCCCAGCCGTCGATGTTCGTCATGTAGTAGATGGGGAGGTTGGACATCGAGGCCAGGGCGTTGTACTTGCTGGCCGCGGCGCCCTGCCCGATCGCCTCGAGCACGAACGCGGAAAAGGCCGCGTAGGCAAGGCCGCTGGTCAGGGCATAGACCAGGGCCCACAGAATATACATCGTCGGGTTTCGGGGACAAAGCGCCATGGCGACGGCGGCGACCGCCTGAACCACGCCGAACCAGACATAGGCGGTCTGACGATTCATGCGATCGCAGAGCCACCCCCCCAGCAGACAGCCCGCGGCGGACACAATTCCCCCGAGCGTGCCCGTGACGAGGGCGACGATTTCAGCGGACGCCTGCCATTCGCCCGCGATCGCGGACATCGGGGCGGCGCTCGCGCCCAAGGGGATGAAGCAAAGCACGAGCGCCGCGATTCCATTGCGGCTCCGGGCGAGCTGCCAGATGTCATTGACCGTGGCGCGCAGGCTTTGGGCCAGGCTCGCGGAAGCGAAAGCATGCCGCGGCGTCGGCGCGCCCCAGAGTCCGACGCCGCAAAGCAGGCAGAGGATCCCCACGACAACGCTGGCCATCCATGGGGAGGGCAGCTTTTCGGCCAGGATCAGTCCCAGACCGCCGCCGACGCCGGTTCCGCCCAGCGCGCCCGCCTGGAACCATCCGCCCGCCCTGCCCTTCAACTCCTCGGGAGTGCCGTGCGCCATCAAGCTTTCCACCGCCATCCCGAGAAAGCTCGAGGCGAGGCTGGAAAGGAAAACCGCGACGGATATCGCCGTCAGCCCCGGCGCTGTCGGAGGGAACAACCCCATGCTGGCCACGCCGACCACGCACGGCGCCAGCGCGATGAAATACCACTTCTTCTGATTCAGCGTGACGTCCACGATGGGCGCCCAAAAGAACTTGAACGTGTGAGGGAGGATGCTCAGCGCGACGAGGGAGGCGATGCGCTCCACGGAGACTCCCGCCTGCTTCAGCTGATACGACAGCGTCACCGTCGCGTATCCTTGCACCACGCCAAACGGGATGATCAGGATCATGAACACCCAGGGATGAATTCGGCCGGCGGGCGGGTTCATGCGGGCATCGGCGCGGAGCGAGGCATCGGGGGCAAGGTTATGGACGGAGCGCTCGTTCGAAAAGCCTTGATTTCCCAATCATGAAACGCGACGCGGCGGCGCAAAGGGATCCGCGATTGACAATATGCCTCATGGGGTATATTCGCTATCGGCAGTATGAAGCTTGTGGAGATTTACAGAGGCCTGTGCGACGAGACGCGGATGAGGATCTTGCGCCTGCTGAGCAAGGGGCCTCTGTGCGTCTGCCACTTCCAGACCGTTCTTCAAGCGTCTCAGGTCGCGATTTCCAAACATCTGGCCTACCTGCGGGCTCGCGGGATGGTGGAGGTCGCGCGGCACGAGCAATGGAAGATCTATCGGTTGCCCGAAAACGGCCCCGCCGAGCTGGGCCTTCAAATGCGATGCCTCCAGGACTGTGTTCAGTCCTCCGCCATTTTTCAGCAGGACCTGAAACGTCTCAAGGCCATCCAGGACGAATGCGGCTGGGTGGAAGCGGTTGCTGGAAAGCGCGGGAGGCGAGCCAGGTTTTGTTGATGCGCATGAAAACGAAAGTCCTCTTTGTTTGCATTCACAATAGCGCCCGCAGCCAGATGGCCGAGGCCTGGCTGAATCATCTGTGCGGCGACTCATTCGACGCCCAGAGCGCGGGGCTGGAGCCTGGGACCCTGAACCCGCTCGTTGTGGAATCCATGGCCGCGGTCGGGATCGATATTTCGCGACGGAAAACGAAGAGCGTTTCCGGGTTCTTGGCGGCCGGCGCGCGCTTCGACCACGTGATAACTGTTTGCGACGAGACAAGCGCTGAGCGCTGCCCTGTCTTTCCCGGCGTCGCGAAAAGGGCCCATTTGAGCTTTCCTGACCCGTCCCAGCTTTCTGGCAGCAAAGAGGAGAAGCTCCGGCGAATAGCCGTGATCCATGACGACATCCGGCAAAGAATCGAAGAATGGTGTCAGGAGTTGCGCAGGGCGGAACGCGCCTCCCGCCTGAAGGAGCGCTGATCGGCAAGCGCGGAGCCGCCTGAGCGCCCTCAAGGTCAAGGTTGTCGGACGAGACGCCGGGCCTCCAGCAAGAGCCCGAACAGAGACTGTGGGAGGTTCGCCGCCGGGGAGCGGATGAAGCGTCGATAAGCGCGCTCCGGGAAGTTGCTCCTTGTTATTCCTACTGAACAGCCGATGTTCACGAATATGGGATTCATGTCGTGGTATCGGAAACTAACGGGCTGCGGCATTGCGCCCGCGGACCTCAAGGTCACTCAAGCCGCCGCGGAGGGCGGCGACGCGGAGGCGCAGTTTGCGCTCGGGCTCCAATACAGTTTTCCCGGCGGTCGCGGCGAGGATCTCAACCGGGCGGCCGGGTGGTATCAAAAGGCCGCGCACCAGGAGCACGCGCTCGCCCAGTTCAACCTCGCCATGATGTTCGCGAGCGGCCAGGGCGTGACCAAGGATGACGTCGCCGCGCTCAAATGGACGCGTCGAGCCGCGGAGGGCGGCGACGCGGGCGCTCAGTTCAACCTGGCGTCCAGATGCCACAGAGCCAGCATGGAGCAAGCCGCGCCGGACAGCGGCGAATCGCGGATCGAAGCGTTCAAATGGTTCGATCTCGCGGCCGGCCAGGGCTACCGAGGCGCCGATTCGGCGCGCGAAAGGTTGATGCTCGGCATGACGCACACAGAAGTGGCGGATGGCAATCATCGCGTCGCCCGCTTCGTCGCCCGCAACCCCGCCCCCGCCCCTGTTGATCCCTCTGTCCCGCTCCCCCAATGAAACGCGCCACCGTTCTTGATGAAGGACCCGATGAATTCGCCCTGGAGTACGAGGACACGCTGGGCCGCAAAAACCAGATGCGACTGGACGCGGCGACCTATGA
>JACQFQ010000021.1 GCA_016199985.1 Verrucomicrobiota bacterium
CGTTAGTTGTGACATGAAGTCACAAGTGCCACTGCTTGGAGTGGATTAACCCTACCCAGCCCTGCCTTTCGCGGCAGGTATTCTATGGGAGCAGGCGTGTGACGGGCAGCGCAAGCTACTGCCACGGGTCTGAAGCCTCCCAGACACTGTAGTTCACCCTGGAAGCCTCAATCTGGGGAAGACGCTAGAATCAGACGGTAAGGTCAAACGAGTGAACGCTTCAAAGCATCGTCACGAAAGAACAAGCCATACGGGGCTGATCAAGGCTTGGACCAAAAAGGTAAGCGGTCTGGATCGGGTTCTCTAACGCGACCCGACGCGAACACAAGCACCGCCGATGTAGAGAGCGGACCTAACCCGTCTCGTGGCAGTTGTGGAACATGGAAAAGCCGCAAAGAAAAGTGCTCCCGCCTGGGCCGTTCCCAGGCAAGCCAACCGCAAGGCAGGCAGAGGGGAGGCGGCAATGAGAGGATCGAAGAAGCCAAGGCCGTTCTGTAATGGAGCGGATAAGCCCACGTCGATCTGGTCTCTCTTTGCAAAAGAATCAACAGAATCTTCCTTGGGAGGAAAAGCAAATGACGATGAATCCGCAGGGATCCATTGGTGCGTCCCCGGCCCAAGTCGAGAACTGGGACGCCATCCATTGGGACTCAGTTCAGACGGAGGTCAGAAGACTGCAGATGCGTATTGCAAAGGCAATCAGGCAAAAGCGCTACGGCCAGGCGAAAGTCTTACAATGGCTGCTCACGCACTCTCGATCCGCCAAACTCTTGGCGATCAAACGGGAGTCGATGGAAAGGTGTGGCGAACAAACGCCCAAAAGTTTGCTGCCGTAAAGCAGCTCAGGCGTCGCGGCTACCAGCCGCAACCGCTTCGGCGGATCTACATCAAGAAGAAGAACGGCAAGCTAAGGCCCTTAAGTATCCCCACGCAGTTGGATCGGGCCCAGCAAGCCTTACACATGCTCGCCCTTCAACCTGTGGCGGAAACCACAGGTGACCCGAACTCCTACGGGTTTCGGGAAGGACGAAGCTGCGCAGATGCCATCGGGCAATGCTTCAACGCCCTGGCCAAAAGCTATGCGCCTGTCTGGGTACTCGAAGGCGACATCAAGAGTTGTTTCGATGAAATCAGTCACCCTTGGTTGATGGACCATATCCCGATGGATAAGAAAGTCCTCAACCAATGGCTCAAAGCCGGGTTCATGGAGAACCAACGGCTTTTTCCGACCACGCTCGGCACGCCCCAAGGGGGCATAGCCTCGCCAGTGCTGGCTAATCTGACCCGCGACAAGGTAAACTTCGTCCGATACGCGGACGACTTTGTCGTGACCGCTGCGAGCAAGGAACTGCTGGAGCAGAAGGTTAAACCGGTCATTACCGCGTTCCTTCAAGAGAGAGGCTTAAGACTCTCCGAAGAGAAAACCGTGATCACGCACATCGCCCAAGGATTTAACTTCCTGGGACAGCAGGTGCGCAAGTATGGAAACAAGCTACTCATCAAGCCGACCCACTCAAGTGTGAGGAACGTGCTGGAAAAAGCACGGGAACGCATTCGAGAAAGCCGCGGGATGAAGGCAGAAGTCTTGATCCGCAAGCTCAACCCCGTGTTAAGAGGGTGGGCTCAATACCACAGGAATGTGGTCTCCAAAAAGATCTACAACCGAGTGGACTTCCACATCCATAGAATGCTCTGGAGCTGGGCTCGGCGGGAGCACCAGCAGAAGACCAACGGCTGGATCGGCCGACGCCACTTTTCAGCAGCTGAAAAGGGAGGGTTCTCCGAATGGATCGAAGATCGTGAAGGTAAGCGCCGGGTGTTGAAGGTGTACCGGCTGAGCGAAACGATGATCGAGCGACACATCAAGGTGAGAGGGCAAGCCAATCCCTACGACCCTGAGGACGTAGAGTATTTTAAGAAGAGGCGATGCTTCGCCTGGCGCACTTACCCAGCTGGAAACATCCGAGCCATTGCGGCCGGGAAGGGTAAGAAGACTTCTCAGACTCTATCCAACACGACTTCTGATTGCCGGATCACCTCGGCAGAGGATGATCTTAGAGAAACTCGAGCCGTATGAGGGGAAACTCTCACGTACGGTTCCTAGGGGGGCTTGGATCCGAAAGGATCTGAGCCTACCCGGTACGCCGGACTCCCCATGAAATCGAGTATCCAACTGGCGGTTTTGTCCACGCTCTCGGCACTCTTTCTGGGCTTGTGGATTCTGAGTTATGGAGCGTACGGGATCCTATCGTACGAAGCCTGGGCAGGGGTCGGCACTGAGCTCGCGTCGGTGCGAGGTCTCATCGTATTCTATCAGTTTGACAGCTACGCCGGCGGTGGTCCGCCGCAGAGTTGGAGCTGTGGATTTCATGCCGCAGCATCAAGGGGAGGCGAAAGGTTGAAATCAGACTTTGACGTTTGGAGTGACCCGCATTGGTTGTCCCGTATGGGCTTCATGGCGAAGTTCAGTGACACTGCAATCACCGGGCACACGAAGGTTCGATTCGTCGCGATTCCTCATTGGCTTCCGACTTTGATACTGACATGTGTGACATGCAGGTTGCATCGACGTCGCAGATTCAAGATGGTGCATGGCTCAAGCGTTGATGCGGTCTCAGCGAAGGTCGCCTAACACAGAAGGGTGTAATGCTGCGAAGCCAGCAATTACACCCCGGGTTGAAAAGCCCGGAACGATGTGAAGCAGTGAGCAGACTCTCCTTCCTCTATGGCCTTTGTGTTTGAAACCCCACTCTCAGAGGAGTGTTTTCACGAGGACTCCGACGTCGTCCCCTGACCTGGCGGGAAGAGTCTCGTGATCCCGTGCGCGGATCTGGGAGAAGAGAGTCCAATGCTTCTTGAGTTTTACGAAGAGGAAATACTCGCGCAGCTGCGCTTCGGAGAGAGAGGCGGGATCGGTGGAGAAGTGGTCATGGAGGAGTCGCACATGACGGTAATAAGCATGGCGGGTGCGATTGGCGTCGTAGCTCAGAGCCAGGAGATCTGCGAACTGAGCCATGGACGCGTAGGGATGTTTGTAATCGACGGGATTAACAAACTCACGCGCCGTGGTGCGGTAGCCAGAAGACGGCGTTGATGGGGAAGGGTGAGATGGGGTAGAGAGAGGAGCATGTTTCATGCGCCCCCACTCTCGCCATCCGCACCGTCACTGACACCCAACAAAGCCAACCCGGCCAAGCCGTCCGATCAACACCGCCGCGTAGCGGCTTAGTTCAACCATGCGCTGCAGCGCCCTGGTGACTCGAGCGAAGGCCCGTGACGCCATCCTCCGTCGCTGACAGCTCTGGCGGACAGGCGCTTCGTCAGCGGCAGGTGTCGTCACTTTGCTCGATGTCATTCCCACCGCCCCACCACGCTTGATCGGTTGTCGCTCAGCTCTGATTCGTTGGCGACAGCAGTTGCTCGTGACGATTCTCATCCAGAACCCTCAAACTAGAAAACTATGAACAAAGTCATTCACGGCCTCATCGTGGCGTTCTTCGCCTTCGCTTGCTGGTGCCTGTGGGGTATGCTGACGCTCATCTCGAACGTCGTGCTTCGGGTGTCCGACCATCCGCCGGCGTTTACCCAGCTTTGTGTCGGGCTGCGTCCGCTGTTTGTTGTTCTGCCGATCGTGGCGGCTGGCTACTGCCTCTATGTTTGGATTCGGAAGACAGACATCCGACGTTCCTGGGTGCCCTTCTTCGCCGCCACGATGGGCAGTCTGGTATTGGTCATGCTGCCGACGATGATTGCTGTCTGGCTCCCGGTGATTCAGTTCATCGAGCTGACAGGAAAGAAGTAGTGAGGTTTCCGCCGAACAAGATCCGTCGAGCGAACCGCCGCCCCGCTTCTCCGCTCGATGCGGGGCGGCAATTCGGCAGGGCCTCGTCCGCTCCACCGTTCCTGTCGGCGGCGGTCGCTCACCTCTGGTCTAGGCCTCAGACATCCACGTATGCGTCACTTCGCCATTACCGCTCATTCGATGGGCGAGGAGCTCTCGGCGTACCATAGGCGGCTCAAAGGCGAGCTCGCGCAGTTCCCGGAGGAGTTGCAGCTCTACGTCCGGCACTGCGGCCTTCATGATGCGTCGTTGAGAGGCTTTCAGATGGACCAGTCTCGATCCGAGTTAGTCCTGAGCTTCTACGCTGATATCTTCCCGCGCGATGCAGAGCACTCTCTTTCCCTGCCGGAAGGTGCGGGAAGCTTGTCTTTGGTCTACTCCGCGGTTGAACGTTTCGAGGCCTCTATCGTCTCTGGGTGGAAGCCTGACGAGGGTATTGGCCTCCACTTCGGCGATGTTGATCATGATCGCTTGACGCTCCTCGCACCAGGCCGATTCAGTCATCGGATTCTGTTTCTTAGTGGGATAGTCATGGATGTCACGTTTGGTGGGTTTCGCTTTACTGAGGCACTAGAGTTCAACAAGTCGCTGCAGGCAACGCGGGATGGCGCCTTCAGTTCCGCTTCGCGGTTCACGTCCTTTGGTCCCGCGTGCCTGAGCAGCGGCGTTAGGCGTCCTTGCACTCTGGCGTTCTCCATGCCATATAAGATCCATGCGAAAGGCCAGGAAGCGAGTCTTCAGTGTGATCGTGGAACGCGATGATGCCGGGTACTATGTGGCAAGCGTTCCAGAACTGCGGGGATGTCACACTCAGGCTCGTTCCCTGGACAAGCTCATGGAGCGCGTTCGTGAAGCCATCGAGCTCTGCCTGGAAGTCGAGCGTGGTCTGCCCGCCGGGAACGAGTTTATCGGAGTCCAGCGGATCGCCGTCTAGTCTATGCCGCGTCTGCCGCGCATACGTGGGCGGGAGTTACTCCGCGCGCTTCGGCGCATCGGTTTTGAGGTGCTCCGCATCAAGGGCAGCCACCATTTCATGAGACATCCTGATGGTCGAAGCACGGTCGTGCCTGTCCATTCAGGGGAGGTGATCGGGCCCGGCCTGCTCACCATAATTCTGAACGACGTCGAGCTGACGGTCGACGACTTGGACCTGTGACCTCCAACTGGCCTAACACAGAAGGGTGTAATGCTGCGAAGCCAGCAATTACACCCCGGGTTGAACAAGCCCGGAACAATGTGAAGCAGTGAGCAGACTCTCCTTCCTCTATGGCCTTTGTGTTTGAAACTCCACTCTCAGAGGAGTGTTTTCACGAGGACTCCGACGTCGTCCCCCTGACCTGCCACCCACTGCCTATTCGACGGGTTGCGTCACGACCCTCTTTCGGTTATCCCTGCAGAGTGAAGCAGTCCGGCCGTTTTTTATCGGAGCAGTCGTTATAGGCGCGCTTGTCTTCGAGTTTTCGAGACCTCAGTTGCCGGTTGTCGAAAGGGTGGCGTTCAGTTTTTTTACTCGCACTTACTTTTGGCGTGGCGTTGTTGGTCGCTCCGTTGATGTGTAGTTTGGCTGGTATTTGATGCTGTGACCTAACCCGCGCTGGCGCGAACACGCCGGGCTTGGGCAGTCGGAAGTTTAGATCCAATGCCCACGCCTTTTTCAGTCTGGCGTGTGGCTCAGCTTTGATTCTAGGCGCGAGTCGCGCACACCGTGGACCCACAACGCAAGAACTTCAGCAAGGGAGTGGCCCTCGGCACGCTTGTCGGGGTTGCGCTTCAGCTGGGCGGGTATCTGATCGCGCGCGGTGCTCGGACGGAGTTCGGGTGGGTGATGTTCGTTGTTGTGCCTTTCGTTTCTGGCTTTGCGGTGGCCGCGGTTGTTCGACGCCCCAGGCGAGTGGCGGCGTGTTGTCTGGCGGGCGGCATCATTACGTTCTCAGTGCTGCTGTTCACCGGCTGGGAGGGGATTGTTTGTTGCGTCATGTCGTTGCCTCTGGTGGCCATCGGCGTCGCCATTGGGGCGTTTGTTGGCTACAAGGCGCGCGGACGGTTCCTCGACCAGATGGATGCGCCCGGCAAGGCGACCGTTCTTCTTGTTCTCTTGTGCCCGCTGTTCATCGCCGCCGCTGAACGCGTCGAGCGACCGTATCGTTCCATTCAGCAGCGGGAGGTTTTCACCACCGAGACCACGGTTGCGGCATCGCCAGAGCGCGCTTGGGATTTGGTCGCGCGGATGCACAAGCTCGACGGGCCGCGTCCGTTCTTGTTGCGCGTCGGCTTGCCTGTGCCGACACGGTGCGAGTTGGATAGCGCAGCGGTCGGCGGTCGGCGCGTGTGCTATTTCGACAGCGGCCTGATTGCGCAGGAGGTCACCGACTGGCGTCGTCCGTCATTCATGGGCTTGCGCGTCACTGAGAGCACGCTACCGGGTCGTCACTGGCTGACATTCAGCGATGCCAGCTACGAGTTGTTCGCGGCGGGGACGCAGACCAGGGTAGTGCGTCACACGACGATTGGCACGCGTCTATATCCGCGATGGTATTGGCGTCCGTTGGAGCGTTGGGGTGTCACGTCGGAGCACGCGTTCGTCTTCTCCAATCTGCAGAGTTGGACACAGACACCATGAGTCGGCCTCACCATGCGCTGCAGCGCCTAACCCGGCCATCGCCCACCCTCCGCAGTAGGTCTGCTACGGAGGACGGGCGCTCTGATTGCAATCCACACGTCCCAGCCTGTCACGCCGTAGCGCTTGGCGAAGGCGGACGGGCCGGGTCGCTGACCTTTTGTCGCGACCGACCCAAGCCATGACGCTTTGCCCCCCAATCCTCCGAGTTCGGTTGCTTGTGGCCGGAGTTGCCTGCGTCCCGCTTGCCGTTCTCTACTTGCGGGCTGTCGCCAGCGCCCGAGACTTTCATTCCCTGGAATCGCTTACTCATCCGTGGCATGACCTGGCTTCCGACGTTCTCCTGTTTGCGCTCTCCGCGCTCTGTATCCTTTGCGTTCTGCCTGTCGTGCGCAGTGGCGGAGTGGCACAGCGGATCTGCGCCATCATGTGTTTAACTTTGCCCGTTTGGGTGTTGGGACATTTCCTCCGCTGGCTCTTTGGGATTTATGCGGGGTGAGCGGCCTAACAAAACCGCTCAAGTGAACGGCCTTCCTTCTTCGCACACGGCTTCGCAGGGCGGGTGAGCGCCCGGATTCGTCATCGGTTGTTTTAGTCTCACTGAGCGCTGTGCCATCATGGTCGTCCCATTCGCTCGCAGGCCGTCACTCGGCTCATAAGCGTCAGGCGGCATCTCACGCACATGGGTAAAGTCTTCACCAACCCCTCCTTCGGCGATTGGATCAGACAGATCTTCGAGCACCCCGTAGCGCATCCAGCCTGGTACTGGGATGTGGAGGCTGACCGCGCCGACCTGGAGCCCCAGCGCGTGGTCGACTACGCCCAGCGCTTGTTCGAGAGTGCCCCGGATACGCTGTCCCCTTACACGGACGAGCAGGCAAATCAGGGGCTCTGGTTCCTCATCGGCGAGTCTTCATCACCGCTTTACGACGCGCTCACCGACTCAGATGTTCCTCCTTCAGCCAGCGTGAGCTGCATCATGTCGATCTCATCCATCTTCGCGGACTACTTCGTCCCTCGATGCACACCCCATCTTTCGCATCTTGATGAGCCCGGATCTGGCCCGCTGAACCCTGTGTGCTACATGTGGTGGGACATATTTCCTTTGTGTGGCGAAGACCACGACCCTGCGCGCCGGGAGATCGATGCTGCGTGCATGTCTGTCATGGAGGCCACGCTGGAGCTGTCGTCGGTTGCGTGTCAGGAGAGCGCCTTGCACGGCCTTGGACATTGGGGCTTCTCTCACGAGGAGCGTTGTCGAAGCGCCATCGAACGTTTCCTCGGTCGCGATTCCAACATTCGGCATGAGCTCCGTGCTTATGCGCTGAGGGCGAGGGATCGGGATGTTGCGTAGCACCACTCCCACGCCGCTTATCCCATTGCTCGAGCGAACATCCATCACCCCATCCTTCGTCACTCAACTCCACTCCGTTACGCCTCTCACAGTTTATGCGTGTCACAGTCTTGCTGGCAGTAGCAGCCCTTCTACTCCTTTCCGCTTGTCGGCCACGAGGACTCATTCCCCGGGACGGCGACGCCGCGCCATTCATTCTCACTACTGCCGTCTCACTCGGCGGGCGGCCGATTGCTACGAACATTCAAGCCAGCCTCGGTCGTGACTGGCGTTACCTGAGGGATGAGTATGGGGTTCTCATTCGTTTGCCCGCTTCCCAGTTTGGCGCCACTGACGCCTACATTCGCTCTCTGTTCGGAGCGCCCCAATCTTCGGCGGGGTGGGCTGCCCGAGATGTAGGCGTTGCGATCTACCTGCAGCGCGTCGAGAATGAGACCCAGATCGGATTTCACCCTCGGATGTCGCGTGAAAAGCTGGAGAGAGCGGCTGAGGAGTTCAAGAAGATGCCAAGGGGCAACGGCCTTGACGCCATCCTCCATCGCTGAGAGGTATGGCGGACAGTCGCTTCATTCGCGTCTTGGCCGTGGTCAAAACCCCGTGGCGATCCTGTAAACTTGATTCGTGGACGAGGCCTTCCCTCACCCTGAAATGAAGCAGAAAAATCCTGCGTGGACTTGGTTCGTGCCTTTGCTGGCGTTCGGTTTGTTTCTCGTCGCGTTGATGACTGGCGTGGGGCCTGGGCTCGCTTTGCTCTGCGGGCTGGGGCTGGGGGGAGCGGTTTTCGTGGCGGTGCATCACGCGGAAGTGGTGGCGCATCGCGTGGGCGAACCCTTTGGCACGCTCGTCCTCGCCCTGGCGGTGACGGCGATCGAGTCCTCGCTCATCCTTTCGATGATGATTGCCGGCGGCCAGGACATGGCGGTGCTCGCCCGGGACGCGCTCTATGCCGCGGTGATGATCATTTGCACCGGTGTAGTGGGTCTGTGCCTATTGCTGGGCGGTCTGGCCCATCGCGAGCAGACCTTTCGCGTCGAGGGGGCGGGGGCGGGTCTCGCGGCGTTGATTGTGCTGGCCGCGCTCACGCTCGTCCTGCCGGCGTTTACGACCACCACGCCCGGCGGCACCTACAGCCCGTCGCAACTTGTGTTTGTGGCGGTGAGTTCGGCGGTGCTGTGGGGCATCTTCGTCTTCGTGCAAACGATGCGGCATCGTGACTATTTCATTCCGGCGGCGAATTCCTCCGATCCCGAGGTCCATGCCGAGCCGCCGACAAACGGGCAGGCGTGGGCGAGCTTCGGGTTTCTTTTGCTCTCGCTCGGGAGCGTGGTGGGACTGGCCAAGCTGCTTTCGCCCACCATTGAAAGAACCGTTGCCGCCGCCCACGCGCCGAGGGCGGTGGTGGGGATGGTGATTGCGGCGTTGGTGCTGCTGCCGGAGACCTGGGCAGCGGTGCGCGCCGCCCGGGCCAACCGTCTTCAAACGAGCATGAATCTCGCTGTCGGTTCGGCGTTGGCCTCGATTGGGCTGACCGTCCCCCTGGTGGTGCTGGCGTCCATCAGCTTTGACTTGCCGCTGGTCCTGGGTCTGGCGCCCAAGGAAATGTCACTGCTGGCGGTGACCTTTCTGGTGAGCGCCATCACGCTGGGGACCGGTCGCACTTACGTGATGCAAGGAGCGGTGCATCTCGTGCTATTTGCCGCGTATCTCTTCCTTGCTCTTGTGCCCTAATGCGAGACAAACCCATGCTCGACCACCAGCGGGCTGGTAAGATTTGGAATGGGAAGCCGACCGGCCGTTTCCGGCGGCGGTCGCCGAGCTTGATTGATCTAGCCGGCATGGAGCGCACCCGTCTTGTTCATTGATCCAGATAACCCGTTGGCCGCTGAAATCCTGCAAGAGGCAGGGGCGGTCTATTTTTCAGCGTGCAAAAAGATGGTCAGCTCGCTTGAGGCGCTGAGAGCCTTCGATGGCGCGGTTGGTCCCGAGGCTCGGGATGACGAACGGGTCGCGCGCAGGTCTCAGTTGCTTGATGAGGCTGCCGAGCGGGTTTATTTCGTCATCGTCCAAGGTGACGCCATGCGGCTTTCCAGGTCCGAGACGTTCCTTGATGACTACGGAGTCCCGGGCGAGGTGATAGCGCGGATGGGAGAACGCCAGCGCAAGTGAGAGCCGTTGCTGATGGGACACCAATGGAAACCCGCAGCGGCTCATATCATCAGCCTCCCAGATGGCGATCCGTCCGCGGCTCCACGCCTGACTGACAGGCTGTCTCTCCGTTCACATTCGCTACGCGGTTTCACACCATGCGCTCAATCACCACTCTCTTGCCGGTCGCCGCTCTGTGGCGCAAACGCGCGCGCTTGCCTGACTCGTGGCTTCCGTTTCCATTCGGCGTCATTCACATCCTTTCTGCCGAGCAGGCGCTGGAGTACGGAGTCGTGGACGAGGTGATCGACAGATGAACGCGCCGCCGCCTGACACTTCGCCGCGCCCGGCCCACCCCCGTGGGCTCCGTCAGGAAGTCACCGTGAACTCGATCACTCCGTCACTCAGGCTGCTTTCGCGCATCTCAGTTTGTTAGCGCTCAGGAGCGAGCCTTCTCCCACTCCGCCCCCAGGCTGCGACGTGCGATCCAGTCGTGCAGCTCGGCCGCGCTCAGCTGGCCGCCACGCTCCCACTCACAAAGTAGCGAATCTGCGCGCCCGAGAGGGGACGGATGAAGAGCTCGATCAGGTCAGGCTCCAGCATGCAGGAAAGAGTGGCGCACCTGATCGTTGATCTGGTGGTCGGACCAGTCGGGATGCTGAGAGCGAAGGAATGCCGCCTTGTGACGCCGCATCGTCCAGTACAGCCGATGAGCCGTGCGCCAGCGTTCCTCCGGGGACATCCGCCGCAGCGCCTGCACCTGCTTTCCGGGCTGAGCTGTTCGTCCGCGAGCACCGCCGCACCCTAAGGGTGGGAAACGGGTTCCGCAAATCTCTCGCTCCGAGCCAGACATGGCCGTCGCCTCCAGCCGAAAGCCTTGGGGCGCCGACGCGACGGGCGACTTTTCCAAGACCGAGAGCTCCGGCCATCGAACGAGAGCGCGTCACTCCGTGCTGGCTTTGAGAAGATGAAGGGAAAAGATGGCGACCCTAACGGGATTCGAACCCGTGTTACTGCCGTGAAAGGGCGGTGTCCTAGGCCTCTGGACGATAGGGTCGTCGAAGCGCGCGGCTATCTATCCAAATCCGCTCTTGGCTTGTCACGCGCAAAAACTCCGGAAATCGCCTTTGACATCACTTTCCCCGCTAGGCAAGGTTCGCCGCCTAAACGTCTAAGCAAGCGGGGCTGAGACCGATACCGTCTCCGGAACGGCTGTCCCGCAAACGAAATTATGGCTGAACTAGTTGGAAATCTCTTGGTCGCCCAATCCGGCGGCCCCACCGCGGTCATCAATGCGAGCGTTGCCGGCGTCGTCCAGGAGGCGGGCCGACAGGAGTGCGTCGAGGAGATCTACGCCGGGCTGAACGGAATCCTCGGCATCCTCAATGAGGAACTCATCGACCTCAATGATGAGAAGGCCAGGACCATCGAAGGCCTCAAGTACACGCCAGCCGCCGCTCTGGGCACCTGCCGCTACAAAATCGATTTCAACAAGAAGCCCGAGCAGGCTGCCCGCGACATGGACCGCCTGTTCGAGGTGTTCCAGGCCCACAACATCCGCTTCTTCTTTTACATCGGGGGCAACGACTCCCAGGACACCGCCAATAAGATTCATCACGAAGCCATCAAGCGCGGCTACGAGATGCGTGTCATCGGCGTGCCCAAGACGATCGACAACGATCTGCCCCACACCGATCATTGCCCCGGCTTCGGATCCGTCGTCAAATACAACGCCGCGACCGTCATGGAGATCGCGTTGGACGTCGGCTCCATGGCGACCGATGACGGCGCGTGCTGCCTGATCGAGGTGATGGGACGCGGAGCAGGCTGGATCGCCGCCGGGACCGTGATCGCGCGCCGCAACGAAAACGACGCCCCCCACCTGATCCTGATCCCCGAGATCCAGCTCAACGAAGCGGCGTTTCTCGCGAAAGTCCGCAACGTTGTCGAGAAGCTGAAGTATTGCGTGATCGTCGTGGGCGAGGGCGTCAAGAACGAGAAGGGCGAGGAGATCGCCGCCGACAAAACGCAGATCGACTCCTTCGGACATCCCGTGCTTTCGGGCGCCGCCGAGAACCTCGGCAAGCTCATCACCCAGAAGCTCGGGCTCAAGACCCGCACGGTGAAGCTCGGCTATGCCCAGCGCGCGGCCGGACACATCGCCAGCGCCACGGATGTCCAGGAGGCCTCCTCCTGCGGCGCCGCGGCCGTGCGCGCCGCGGCCGCGGGTCAAAGCGGGTTCATGGTGAAACTCGTCCGACAGTCGAGCCAGCCTTACCGCTGGACCACGGATCTACATCCCCTCGACGAAGTGGCGAACGTCGAGCACCTCATCCCTCGCGATTGGTTCGACGAGGACGGCTTCCTCCCCAACGACAAGCTTGTCGATTACATGCGGCCGCTCGTCGAAGGCGACGTCAAGGTGCCGACCGAGGGCGGACTGCCGAAATACATCACGCTTGATAAGAGCCCCGTCGAGAAGAAGCTCGCGCCAAGAGCGTAAGGTCCAGGTTGCATTTATTAAGGCGGCTCTTCACGGAGAGCCGCCTTTTTTGTGTCCAGGTTTTGCGCGCGACTGGGCGGGACTGTGGAGCGAACAGGCTGGGCGACGTTTCGGTTTCTAAGACTCAGGAGAGAGCGCGCCGATGGTTCTTGGGCCTCCGAACTCTGGAAGGACAAGCGCGCGAGCCCTGGGACGCACGGAGCCCAGCCAGTTCAAGCCATCCACACCGAGCGCCAGCAGCGCCGTGGAGAGCGCGTCGGCCTCGAGCGACGACTCCAGGCTCACGGCCGCCAGACGCGTGTGACTGACAGGATGCCCCAGCCTCGGGTCCATGACATGGCCGAGTTCGCGTCCACCGGATTGAAACGACTTCCCCCACACCGCCGAGACGGCGAGCCCTTGCTCCTTGAGAGTCGCGACAGCCAGGAGCCTGTCGTCCCCTGCCCCTCCGTCGGAACTCGTCGACGGAGATTCGATCGCCACCTTCCACGGCGTCCCATCCTCCTGGCTTCCCAATCCAAACACCGAGCTCGTTCCCCCGTGGATCAGCGCGTTCACAACGCCCGCCTCGCGAAGACAAGCCACCGCGACATCGATCGCGTGGCCTTTTCCCACCGCTCCCAGATCGAGCATCATCCCGGCTCGCGCGAATCGAACGGAGGACCGGGCTTCGTCCAACTCCACCCACCTCATCCCGACCGCCTCGCGAGCGGTGGCAAGGGCCGCGGGATCCGGCCTCGCGCCTCCGCCGCGCATGAATCCCCAGCAGCGCATCAAGGGCCCGATGGTGGGATCAAATGCGCCCTGGGAAAGGTCGCTCAGCCGCGCGCAACGGCGCAGCAGATCGAACACCTCGGAGGAGACGCGAACCGGCTCCGAGGACGCCAGGGCGTTCACGCGCGCGATTTCGCTGGAGGGAAGATAGAGACTCAGACGGGCCTCGATCCCTTCGATCTCCCCAAGCGCCTCCTCCCCGGCCGCGCGCAAACGAATCGGATCCCGGTCCTCCGGCATCGCGATCTCAAATCGCGTTGCCATGGCCTCTCTTGCGATCAGGACCATGCGGGCCTCCGGCAAAGGCCGCCCTTGTTACGGCTCGAATGGAGTCTCGCCCCGCATTGCCCCGAAACCTGGCGGCGGAAAGACAAACACCGGCCTCGCACGAAGCGAGGCCGGTGTTGCGTGAAACAGATTTCGATCACTCGGACTAGGATCGCTCGAACGTGCCGTAGGTCGGCGCTGTGAGCTCCCGGCCGCTGCCGTCCGTAATCTTGCGGGTCTTCTCGTCGAAGAGGCACATCATGCTCGTGCGCTCGGACATCTCGGCGAGGGAGATGACGGTCTGGACCTTGATCGCGAGGTCGATGCCGGCGTTGCCCTGCTTGTTGGCGCGGATGGAGTCGAACCAGTTCTTCTCGTGAACGTGGAGCGGTTCGCCGATGAAGGGCTTTCCGTCCATGTCCTTGAACTCGGCGGCTTCGATCTCCTCGGCAAACGAGCGCTCGGGAGTGAGGACGACCTTGTTGCCTTGCATCGTCAGCGTCGCCTTGTGCCCGCGGATCATCTCCTGCGTGCCGGTTTCATTGACCGTGCTGCTGCTGATGTGCATCACCATGCCGTCCGGGAACTCGGCGATGAGCTGGATGATCTCCGCGACATCGCGCATGTAGGTGCCGGGGGTGTTTTTGTCGGTCTCGACCTTGCGGCTGCCCACGCTGGCCACGCGCACAGGGAACTGCGGATTGCCGGTCGCCAGCATGTAAGGGTGCAGCTTGTGCGGGAAGAGATCGCCGAGCAACCCGGCGCAATAGGGGAAATACTTGCGCCACCGGAAATAGTGATCGGGGTCGAAGGACTGGCGTGTCTTGATCTGCGCGCCCAGCCAGAGGTTCCAGTTGATATCGTCGGCGGTCGCCCACTTTTGAATGTTGTAGTTCCACTCGCCCTTGGGAGCATTGCGCATGTAGGAGCCCTGGCTCATGACAACGGGCCCGATGCGTCCCTGCTGGATGAGGCTGGCCGCCTTGTGCCACTTGAGGTCCGAGCAGCCTTGGGAGCCGACCTGGAGGATCTTGCCGGTCTTCTTGACCGTGTCGTAGATCTCGAACGCCTCGCCCAGGTAACGGGTCATCGGCTTCTCGACATACACGTGTTTGCCGGTGTTCATGGCGTCGACGGAGACGCGGGTGTGCCAATGATCGACCGTGGCGCAGCAGATCGCGTCGATGTCGTTTCGCTCGAGCAGCTTTCGGTAGTCCTCGTAGCCCTTGACGTCGCCGCCGATGACTTTCTGGGCGTCCTGAATGCGTTGCTTGGAGACATCGGAGACGGCCACGAGCTCAATGTTGTTTTCTCCCGCGTGATCCTTCATCGATTTCACATGCGCGGTGCCCTGTCCGCCAACGCCGACGAAGGCCATGATGATGCGATCGTTGGCTCCGATGACGCGGCCCGTCGAAGGCGCCGTGGTCTGGCCGTAAACGGGGGTCTTGAACATGTTGACGGTCGCGACAGCGGCTGCCGCGGTGGCCGTGTGTTGGATGAATTTCCGGCGTGTGGTAGGACCGGAGAGAGGCGAAGACGGTTTATCGTTCATATCAATCTAGATAGCTAACCAAGTTAACGAACTGGTGAATGCGCGCAGACTAATGAAACGACGTCGACGGTCAACAGTCGATTCAAGAAAGTCGCGCGCCAGCGCGAACGGAAGACAGTTCAACGCGAGCGCCAGACCGCGCCGCGCCGCGGATGGCCAGGGCATGGACATCTCCCCGGTTTCTCCCTAAGCTCGCGACCATGCCGGCGGTCAGAATTGTTGGATCGGACCAACTCCAGGAGCGAAGCGCCTTCAAGTTCCAATTCATGAGGGAGGGGCTGCGCATCGAGGCCTTCGTCACGCGCTTTCAGGGCCGTGTCGTGGCGTTTGAGAACCTTTGCCGGCATATCCCCATCACGATCGATTACGACGACAATCGCTTCTACGCTCCGGACGATCGCCACATCGTTTGCCAGACTCACGGGGCGCTGTATGAGCCGCTCACGGGAAAATGCGTGCGCGGCCCCTGCGAAGGGGCGAGCTTGCACGCGCTGAGAGTCGAGGAGAGAGAGGGCGCGGTATGGCTACTGAATGTGGATCGGATTCAAACCCAGGCGAAGGAGAGCGCCGAAGACTAGCCCGGACTTGCTTTCGCCCAACCCGTGTTCCGCCCCTTTCCCCCTGAAACCGAAATCCACCGAAAGGAGATGGAAGGAGCGAGAACGCGACAGGGCCTACCGCGTTGGAAAGGAGTCGAGCTCCAGGCGGACAAGGTTCGTGTCGCCGTTAATGCGAAGGATGACCGCGTTGCTGGCGATGTCGAGGCACCGCACCACCAGGGTCTTCTCCGCGAGCTTCACGGGCGCCTCCTCGCCGCGTTCCAGGGTGATGTCGTTGATGAGCGCGTAACGCCGCGGCTCCCGTCCAGAGAGGCCCTTCAAGCGGAGGATCTCGGGCGCGCGCGCGTGAACCACGGGGATGTATCCAAACAGCGGAGGCGGCGCGTCCTTCAGCGCGATGACGCGCTCGGTTCGATGGCTCTCAATCGTCTCGTCCGTGCCCGATTTCATCCACGCCGCGACGCGATGGTACTGATAGTCGGTCGTGGCCTTGATGAGGACGTCGATTTTTCCGCGCGTGTAGGCGTTCTCCACAATCAACCGCAGTTCGCGCTTGTCGCCGCGCTGCTGCATCAGCTCGTAGGCGGTGAGCTCGCAGAACGCCTCGACGGTGTCGCCATCGATGACCCGGTCGCGCGGGACGTTCTCATTGATCCATGTGTGCGCGTATTCGTGAGCCGCCACCGCGGCCATGCGCGAGCGCGTCAGCCCGAGGCAGAGGAAGATCTGATGCTCGAAGCTGTCCTTGCTGAAGCGGCGCGTGCGGGTCACCCCTTGCAGGTTGAGGTCGTGGTGCGCCCCCGGGGTGGCCGAAAAGATGCGCGACAGCTCCTTTTGGTCGACCAGCTGGACGGAGATGTTCCGGTCGGGGAGAACCCCCAATCCGTTGAGGATGCTGAAGACATCGCGCTGCGCGTCACGATAAACGCTGAGCGCGGAGTCCTGGTCCAGCACGGCGTCCTTCACGTCGTACTCGCACAGAAACCTGCCGTCGCTGAGCTTGGTGTAGTTGCGAAAAACGGGAATCTGGCAGACCGAGCAGGTGTCGGGAAGGCGGGCGCAGCGCTCGCAGAGAATCACCTGTTTGCCGCGAACCCGATCCTCCATCAGATACATTTTCCCAGGAGGTCGTTCCCCGCAGATCTCGCAAATGCCGCCGCTGTCGCCGCAAGCGGATTGCGCCAGCAAGGCGACGCACTGAATCAATAGGAACAAGCGTGAACAAACGCCCATAGCACTCGAAGGGATGATCGGCAGACAGAGGAGAAGCTTCACTCCTCTTGTGCGGGCGACGGGAGACCCCACCGCGAAGGGGCGGGTTAGTCGACGAAGGCGAATTCGTTGGACATCAGCAGGCCGTGGACGTAATCGCGCCAACGCTTGTCCGACCCGTCACGGAGGAACTGATGAGCCCAACGCGTCTCTTCAGCGGAGGCGGATCGGGCGAAGAGGATCTTGTAGAGGCGTTCAACGCGGGCTTCGGAGCGGAGAGGCGCGACATCGGCGCGAGACAGGAGGCCCCGGGCGGAGACGTCGGCGAACTCGTTGTTCATAAGATAGAGGGCCTGCGGCGCCACGGTGGTGCTGGCCCGTTGGGGACAGGAGGACGATGGGCTCGGAAAATCGAAGGTGGAGTACAGGCTCGGCAGATCCATGCGATCGACGAACAGATAGAGGGTGCGGCGCGTCGAGTTCGCGGCGACAGGCGGACCGCCCAGGGTTGGATCCAGTCGACCCGAGGCGCTCAGCATGGAGTCGCGCAGGGTTTCGAAATCGTGCCGCCCTCGATTCATCCGCCAGAGCCATCGATTGTCCGGATCAACGGCGGCGCACTCCGCTCGATCATGGCCGCTCTGCTGGAAGACGGCGGAGTTGAGGATCGTCCGCTGAAGCCACTTCACGGACCAGTTGTGGGCCATGAACCCCGAGGCCAGGTGGTCGAGGAGCCGGGCATGAACCGGAGGCTCGCTGCGCAGGCCGAAGTCGCTCGGAGTCGCCACCAGCCCCGCGCCAAAATGATGCGCCCACACCCGGTTCACGAAAACGCGGGCGGTAAGAGGATTACTCGGATCCACGATCGCGTCCGCCAACTCTCCACGTCCGCTGCCGTGGTGAAACGGCGCGCCCTGCGGATTGAGGAATCGGGGAAAGGCCCGGGGCACCGACTCTCCCAATCGATTGGGATTCCCCCGCTGAAAAATCCGGGGCTCGTAGGGCGCGCGCGCCTCCTCCATCACCATCGCCCTGGCCGGCGCGTCCGGGCCATGCATGAGCCATTGTTCGAGGTCTGTGATGAGCTTTTGGAACTCGGCCTGGCTGGCGCGGTCCGGCAACAGCGAAATGAATCCCCAATCCATTGTTCCCGGCACATCGGGCGGCGCGTCAGGGCCGTGCAAGGCTCGCCGCAGGGCTTCGTCGCCCGGATCCTCAAGCCCGCCCGGCTCGGGAAGCCCGGCCGACCGAGCCTTCTCCAACGCGGCCTGCCACGCCTTTTCCACCTGCAGGAGCGCCCTCTCGTAGCGCGCGGCAACGTCCTTCATGTCGCGAGGGGGCGGCCCTCGAAACGCCGCGGCCACCCTCGGATTGAGGCCTTCGACTTCGCTCAGCGGAGCACGGGCTGTGGAGCCGAGGTTCGTGTCAAACTGGGAGGCGTCCTGATCGGCGAACGTGTGCCATGGTTTCCAGATTTGCGGGGAGACGGTCCGCGCCCGTTCCAGGAAGAGCCGCCAGCGCAAGATCACCGTAGGATTCAAATCGCCCTTGTCGGCGAGGATCATGAAGTTCTCGGTCAAGGGGTGATGTCGGGCGTCGTAAGCGGCCAGCAGGTATTCGGCGATCCGAGCGCGCCCCCCGCTGACGATCTCGCCATGCTTTTGCTCCACAAACTCCCGAAGCCTGCCCTCCCGCCTCACGCGCTCCAGCTCGAACCCCTCGTACGCCTCGGTCGTTGGGGCCGGAGCCGCAAGCGGAGGCGCCATCGGTTCCACGCTGCTCCGGAGAACGCCGTAGAGCCCGTAGTAATCGGCCTGCGTGATCGGATCGAATTTGTGATCATGACATCGGGCGCAGGCAACGGTGATTCCCATCAGGCCTCGCGAGAGGACATCGATGCGATCATCAATGATGTCATGCGTGTTGTTCACCATGTGGTCGCCGACGGTCAGGAAGCCCATCGCGGCGAGCGCCGAACGGTTCGTCCCCAGATCCAGCTGATCCGCCGCGATCTGCTCGAGCAGAAAGCGGTTGAACGGCAGATCCTCATTGAAGGAACGCACCACATAGTCCCGATACGTGTGAGCCCATGGATAGGAGCGCTCCTCAAAGAAAACATAGCCCTTGTTGTCCGCGTACCGGGCCACGTCCAGCCAATGACGTCCCCAACGCTCGCCATAGCGGGGCGACTCGAGCAGGCGGTCCACCAGCCGCGCATACGCGTTCGGGTCGGGATCCGCGACGAAGTCCTCCACGAACTCCGGCGACGGCGGCAGCCCGTGCAGGTTGAAGCTCAAGCGACGCGCCAACACGCGGCGGTCGGCCGCCGGGGAAGGCGTCAGCCCATGGGACTCCAGCTCGGCGAGAACGAATCGATCGAGCCCGGTTCTCGCCCATCGCGCGGAGCGAACCGGCGGAGGAGGAGGCGCAATAATAGGTCGAAAGGCCCAATGGCTCTTCCAGGCCTCCGCGCGACCTGCTGGGTCCGCCGCGCCGCGAGCGGGGAGGGCAAAGGCGAGGAGCAGGACGCAGAACGTCCCCGTCGCGCGGAACCGTTGGCCGAATTCCATGCGGAATCGCCATGCCGATCTTCGAGATGGCGATGCAGGGCTCATGCGGAGAGAACCCAAACGCGAGCCAGATGAAGCCACCGCATCTTCCGCTCCAGCTCCGCTCGCAACGGCAGCTGGGCATAGCCCAACAGGCGGCGGATGATTTCGACGCCAGCGATCCCACGGACCAGATCTCCGGAGTGATCGGGGACGGGCTTGTAGCGGTTCAAAAAGCGTTCCGCCAGAATGCTGGATTGCGAGGACAGAACGAAGTGAGCCAGACAAACGCCCACATCGAACTCGGCGCGCCCCATGAATCCAAACTCCGGGTCGATCACCCTGAGACCCTTCTTCGTTCGCAGGAGGCTTCCGGGAACGAAATTGCCGTGCAGGAGTGACGAACCGTCGGCGAGATACACCTCGCGCTCCAACCGCAACGCCGCTTCCCGAAGAGCGACGTCGCCTCGAATCGAGGCCGTTGCCGCGGCGAGGCCGGGCTGGATGGCGTCCAGATCCTGCCGGTGGCCATCCTGGTAGGGAATCCGGAAAACATGCCCCGCGTTCCACTCGCGCATCTCGCGGTTCACGATGCGAGTCGCTGGAGGTTTCTCGAGGAAGGCGTGATGCAGCGCGCTGAGGAAGTCCGCCAGCTCATCAGCCTCGGTCGTCGGGACAACGCGGCCGAGGGGCCCATCTATGAGAGTCGACGCCTCGCCCAGATCCTCCAGCACCAGCAGGCGGGACGCTCCATCCACGGCGAGCATCGCCGGCATGCGGTCCGCGACTCCCTTGATCCCCGCCACCGCCGCGTAGAACTCGGCTTCCCGCAGGCTCCTATCCCAGGGCGCGTCGAGCTGCGGATGGTTCTCCACCCAAGGACGCGACTGCTTCACGATCAGGCTGCGGCGGCTTGTTTTCACGCGCGCCACGCAGCTCATGTTCTCCTCCCCCGCTTGCGATGCCGTCAGAACCTTTTCCTCGGTGGCCAGGACTCCCATCCGCGCAAGGGCCTCCGACAACGAGGCGATGTCGGCGGGATCGAGGAAGAAAACCCCGGGATGTTGATCGATGAACGCGGCGGCTTTGGCAGAACGCATAGTGACTCCCGTCAGGGTAGAAAGGTAATCAACGCGAGTGACTGTTCAAGCTCCAGTCGTAGTCGATTGTCATTTTTTCGGAGCGGCCGGGGGCGCTGGAGCGGGCGTGATGGTGAGCCAGAGCTGGTCGATGGAGTCGATCAAGAGTTTCCCAAAGCCATTGGGCACGCCGTTGTCCGAGCCGGAACTTACGAGGGGAAAACGCGCGACCACGGAAGAGGCGCCGCCGAGGGGGCTGGCCCGGATGCGGATCGGCCCGTTGAATCTCACAGCCCCCGTCGGCGCGATCCAGCTGAGCTTCGCCTCGGCGCCTTGCTCGGGAACTTCGACCGCGGCGGTCGAAACACCCGAGGGCAGTCCTTCCGTCGTCACCGTCACCTTCGCGTTGAATCCGTGCGAACGCTTCAAAGTCACCTTCACCTCGTTCGTCTCGCCCGCCTTCATCGTGAACGAGTGCGCCGGCGCGATCATCTCCAAGGAGGGCTCCGCGCGCTCCACGCTGAGCCGATAAAGCTGACGCGGATCGCTTCGATGCACCAGATTCCCCACCACGGAATAGATGACGTTCGTGCCCGACACGGTCCAATCCAGGGCGGGGTCCGATCCGACGGAGTCGTCGTTCCGGGCGAGTTCCCTGCCCTCCTTGTCCTCGATCTTCAGCCAGGGATCCAGGTTGAATCCCAGCGACGCGGACCGAACGCGCAGCAACAGATGGTCTCCTGGCTTGGCGAGCAATTGGAATCGGTCCTCGTCGTTCGCCGGACTGAGCGAGCCCGTCACCGAGGAGGGGATGGGGAGCTCTCCGGCGTCGGAGACCCGGTTGTTTGGCTCGCGCTCAACCAGCTCAGGTCCCGCCCCCACGCAAACCCTCACGAGATTCTCAATGCCCGGCGGCTGAAACCAGGCCAGGCCCGTGGCGCCGACTCCAGCCTGCGCAGGGCAGTGAACGCGATGGGGGCCCGGTCCAGGCAGGTTCCATCCGATGCATTCCAGGTCCGCCTCCCGACCCTTCTGCACTCCGAGGGGCACGGTGTGCCGCGCATAAGGCCCCTTCGACAGCCACAGTCGATAGACAGACGAGTTCCCCCCTGTGAATCGAACATCCGATCCGGCGGGATAGACGAAGCCGAACACTTGAACGACATGCTCTCCATCCTGCCGCGCGGTCCATGCGACGAAGGGATCGAAAGTCTCGCCGTCGTCGTGGTTGAGGGCCACCTGGACATGCGAAGGATCCAGGACCCGCAGAACCGCGTCGACAGGCGACGCGAGAACATACGACTCCACTTTCGCGATCAGGGTTTCGCCACGCTGGAGCGACACGGAGTACGAATCCACGTCGCCGCCCTTATCCAGGCGCCCGTTCACCCAGCCGGGAAGCGCCGTGATCTGTTGCGGCTTCTTGAACTCGTCGTTTGGCTCAACCTCCGCCGTCAGCGGCTCGCGCGCGACCGCCAGGAAACGAGGACCGCTTGCGCCCTCGTCATTGAACACCCGAACGAAGCGCGGGCCAACGATCGCGTTCGGGGCGACCACAACGCGCAACATTCCGGCGTTGGTTTGGGGCTGGATATCCACGCCGGCGCCCTCGACCCAGATCTTCGGAGGCCAGGGAGAGATGGATCCGATGGCCTGCACAATGTTGGTGGCGCCTGGGGCAACGGACATCGGATACAAATGCTCCAGCGTCGGGATTCCGGCGCTCAATGGACCGCAAAGGAGCGATGAGAGCACGAGCGCAAAGAGCGCGGTTGCGCCTGGCGCAAGTTCAACGAAGCGGCGCAGGCTGACAATCCAGCCCAAGGCGGCGTCGAGCGGGAGGAACGAGGATCGGCGGGGAACCCTCGAGTGGAGGTCTCGGTCGCGGCGCCGGATCAAACGAACAGCTCCTGGATCAGCCTTCCGTTGTTGACCAACTGAACGGGCCGGCCGGTGTTGGTGTGAAGCACCTGCGCGTGATCGATGCCCATCTTGGTGTAGAGGGACGCGGCGAAATCCTCAGGCCGGTAGACATTCTCGGCGGCATGATAACCCTTGGCGTCCGTGGCGCCGATGACTTGTCCGCGGGGGATCCCGGCGCCGGCCATGAGCACCGACATCGCGTGCGGCCAGTGGTCGCGTCCTGCGTCCTTATTGACCTTGGGGGTCCTGCCGAACTCGCCGAGCAACATCACGAGGGTGTTGTCGAGCAACCCCCGTTCATCCAGGTCCCGGATGAGCGCGGCCACGCCTTGATCCAGCCGCTTGCCTTGATCTCCCTTGAACGCGGTGAAGATCTTGGTGTGGTGATCCCATCCTCCATTGTAGACCGTCACCCAGGACACCCCGACCTCGATCAGTCGTCGCGCGAGCAACAAGCGCTGGCCGAAGTCATTCTTTCCATAAGCCTCCCGCGCCTTTTCCGGCTCGCGGGAGATGTCGAAGGCGGCCTGCGCTTTCGGGGAAAGGACCAGATCGACGCCCTGCTGGTAATACTGATCGAAGGCGACCGCGGGATCCTCGGCGAGCTTGTCGGCGTAGCGCTCCATGGAGTCGAGCGCGGAGCGCAGCTGTCGCCGAGAGGCGGCCCGGCCTTCGCTGATCCCCTGAGGCAGCACGACATCGCGGACCTGGAAGCCCTTCTCGTTCGGGCTGCCATTGATGACGAAGGGAGAATTCCGGCCTCCCAAAAAATTGGGCCCGCCGCTCCGCGACACCTGAGGCATGGACATGTAGGCCGGCATGCCGTCGAGGACGCCGCGATGGTGCGACACCACGGATCCGAACGAAGGGTGGAACGTGACAAAGGCGCCGCAGGCGACCGGCGTCGGCGTGGGCGCGCCGGTCATCATGTAGTGGTTGCCGCCGCCGTGGTTGGGATCCTTGTGGCAGATGGAGCGGACGACTGAAAACTTGTTGGCGATCTTCGCGAGCTCCGGAACGGCTTCGCTAAAATGGATTCCGGGGACCGATGTGGCGATGGACTTGAACTCTCCGCGAATCTCGGAGGGAGCGTCGGGCTTGGGATCAAAGGTCTCGTAATGAGATGGCCCGCCGTCGAGCCAGATCATGATGCAGTTGACGGCCTTCCCGGAAGACGAGGCCATCCGCGGGGTGGAGGACGAAGCGTGGGCCTTGAGGCGGAGCAGATCGGCGAACCCGAGCCCGAGCGCCCCACCGATTCCCAGCTGGAGGAAATCGCGACGCGGCATCCCGGCGCAGTTAAAGCGAGGCCCGTTCATCACGGAGCGAACCTACACCCGCCTCCCTCGCCTTGTGAAGCCTGGATCTTGCGGACCGCAGACACCAACGATCACACCCGCCAGCCCACCCACAGGACCCGTCTCCCCTGACCCGCCGCGTTGCCTGGTGATCCCGGTACATTCATGCTGGTCCTGCTTGGCCTCGGCGTCCTGCAGGCGACGCGTCGGTTGAAACGAATGCGAGCCTCATTCGGTCGGCAGGGCGCCGGCGTCTGCCAGTGACAAACAAAAATGCCCATCCCAGGCGCCGGTCGAGTTCCCTCGACCTTCAACCCAGGATGGGCAAAACAGCGAACAGACCGACATCACCCCAACGCTCCGGGGATTCTCATCCTCCGGCGCGCTGATGGCTGGCAGGCATCAGGACTTCGTCGAAACCGTGGCAATGGTCTGAAGGATGCGGCTGGCGATTTTGTACGGGTCGCCCTGAGAGTTCGGGCGGCGATCTTCCAAATATCCCTTGTAGCCGTTGTTCACGAAGCTATGCGGCACGCGGACAGAGGCGCCGCGGTTGGCGATGCCGTAGTTGAATTTGTCGATGGACTGCGTCTCGTGCAGGCCTGTGAGGCGGAGATGATTGTCGGGCCCATAGACCGCGATGTGCTCGTTCTTGTGCTTGTCGAACGCCGCCATGAGCGATTCGAAGTAGGCCTTGCCCCCGACCTCGCGCATGTGCTTGGTCGAGAAATTCGAGTGCATCCCGGAGCCGTTCCAATCGACTTCGATGCCGAGCGGCTTGCAATGGAAGTTCACCTCCACGCAATACTCTTCGCAAAGGCGCATGAGAAGGTAGCGAGCGACCCACATCTGGTCGGCGGCGTTCTTGGAGCCCTTGCCGAAGATCTGGAACTCCCACTGGCCCTTCGCGACCTCAGCGTTGATGCCTTCGTGGTTAATGCCGGCGTCGAGGCAAAGGTCGAGGTGCTTGTCAACGATCTCGCGGGCGATATTCCCCACGGCGTCATAGCCGACGCCTGTGTAGTACTTGCCCTGCGGCGGCGGAAAGCCTCCCCCCTTCGGGAAGCCCAGCGGCGCCCCGTCCTTATAGAGAAAATACTCCTGTTCAAAACCGAACCAGGCGTCCGGGTCATCAAGAACGGTCGCGCGCGCGTTCGAGCGGTGAGGCGTCTTGCCGTCCGGCATCATGACTTCGCACATGACCAACGCCCCGTTCTTGCGGGTCGTGTCGGGATACACGGCGACAGGCGCCAGCATGCAATCCGAGTTGTGCCCTTCGGCCTGCCGAGTCGAGCTTCCATCGAAGCCCCACAGGGGGAGCTCGCTCAGCTTCGGAAAGCTTGAGAATTCCTTGATTTGCGTCTTTCCACGGAGATTCGGAACGGGTTCGTACCCGTCGAGCCAGAGGTATTCGAGTTTATATTTCGCCATAAATAGGAACCAGTAGGATCGGTGTTGTTCGTGCTAGCCGATTCATTCACCTTGCTGGGTGACGTTCGTTGTTGAATCAAATAAAGCAGCGACAATGCCATTTCAACAGAATATTGGACGGACGACAGGCTGCATGCGCCAGATGGGCTTCCGGCCATGAGCGCGGCTCATGAAATCCTCGTTCTGCGCGAGTGCTCAATCTTAACAATCTGTCGATATTTGACCTGACTGATCTAAAAACTTCTCTTCGGATCAATTGACCGTGACCTGCGCGATGAGCCAGGGTTCGGATGCCATGTTGCAGCTAAAGGATACGCTCAGGGCGACGGTGCAGGTGACCTTCGATGGACGCGTGGTGAAGACCTATCACGGCCCGGACGCGAAGGCTCGCTTCACCAAGGAGGTCCAGGTGCTGCGGTTCCTCGAAGGGCGTCATTGCCATTTCGTTCCGCGGCTCCTGGAGGTCGACGAATCCAAGCTGCGGATCATCACCACGCATTGCGGAACCCGGGTGGAGCATCTGGACGCCGAGCGGGAACGGGAGCTGTTCGCCGAACTCGAGACCTTTGGCGTCCGTCACGACGACCGCAACATGCGCAACGTGACCTACCGGCAGTCCGACGGCCGCTTTTGCGTCGTGGACTTTGAGTTTGCGACCCTCCTCCCGGGCTTCAATTAGACAAGAGCCAAGAGCGACCATGCTTCCTCCACCCCCTTCCCCATCGGCCATGCCACAGGGCCTGCGATGGTCCGGTCGCACGGTCTGCGGCCCCGTTCGACCCAACAATGAGGACGCCTTCCTCGGACTTCAGTTTGACGCACGGGAGGTCCACCACCTAGGGGCCATTGGAGAAGACCTGACGGGGCAGAAGGACTTCGTCTTCGCGGTCAGCGACGGCATGGGAGGAGCCATGGCCGGAGAATTCGCGAGCCGGATGGCCGTGGAGAACATCACGACGCTTCTTCCGCGGGCGTATCGCCAGGCGGCGGCCGGTTTCCAAACCGGGCATGCGGATGTCCTGGAGGAGCTCTTCACTCAAACGCACTTGTCACTGGCGCGACTGGGTCAGAGCTACGCGGAATGCAAGGGGATGGAGGCCACGCTGAGTCTATGCTGGTTCACCCAAGGCTGGTTGTATTTCGGCCACGTGGGCGACAGCCGCGTCTACTATCTTCCGGAGCGAGGAGGCGCGATCAAGCAGCTCACGCACGACGACACCTACGTAGGCTGGCTTTTCCGAAATGGAAAGCTATCCGAGCGGGAGGCCCGCGCGCATCCCCGGCGAAACCTGCTCCAGAAAGCCCTCGGGGGCGGGAACCAGTTCGTCTCGCCCCAGGTGGGGGCCGTCGCCTACGAGCGAGGCGATGTGTTTTTGCTCTGCACGGACGGGTTGGTGGATGGCTTCTTCGACAGCCAGCTGGGCGAATTCCTGCGATCGAACGAATGTGTCAGCCCCGGCGCGAGCCCGGCCGCGCTGCTCGTTACGGAATCCCTGGCCCGAAGCGGCCGCGACAATACGACCGCGTTGGTGGTGACCGTCGTTTAATGAGCCGGTTCGAAGGATCTTCGGGCCAGGCAGCGTCGCTTTATCGCGGTCCATACGAGCGAGCCCAGGCGGAAGGGAATTGCCCGATGAACGCAGGGCTATCGCCGCTCAAGGAAGCGGAGGGACGATCTTGGCAAGCCACAACCGATTGTAATGGTCGCCTTCATGGTACAACGCGGTCTTCGAACCGAGTGAAAAATCCGAAAGCATATCGATCAGAAGGTAGCAACCCCCCAAATTGTCGGGGGCCAAAGCCAAGTTTGGAACGTACTTAAGAATCGTTGCCCATTGAAGGCGCCCATCCTTCCCCAGGCAAGCGACGCACCTGTACGACGAACAGTCGGCGGCGGAGAGAGGGGGATCAGGGAGGACGGCTCTCTTTGGGTCTGGGGTTTGCTCAGGTCTGGCGATGTGATAACCATCTGGAGCATTGAGAGAGCAGTCTCCCCACGGTAGGAGAATGTTTGTCGTTCAAAATCAAACATAACAACAACCGCAAAGAGACCGCATGAAAGACCTCATGGCCGGATTGGACCTGCATAGCAACAA
>JACQFQ010000022.1 GCA_016199985.1 Verrucomicrobiota bacterium
GCGCAGACCCAAGCCCTACCCACGTCTGATGCGTCACAGAAGCCGCTTCCGGGAGATCTCCCACCAGAATCGCTACTACCTCAACAGTATCTTCGGACCCAAATACCGCAAATCGTCGATGCCTTAACTAACCGCCATTCGTGGCAGACCCAACAAACGATGGGCGCTATCAGCATTGGGATGAGCTGAAACATCGCAAGCCACCTGAAGGCTTAACGCATGAGGATTGGTGGTTGGGGGTGAAGATGCACCGGCAGATGGGAAGCCGCCCCATCACGCTCAGCGACACCGCAGGAAAAATCCGTCAGTCCAGAGGCTTGGAATGCAAAATAGACGCATCTTATACACGGGGCTTGACACAGCGGTTTGCGCTTGAGCGGGGATATCGGACCTGCTAGTCACAGGCACCCACTGCGATCAGCGCTTCAGATCCATGCATGCCATGCCCGGCATTGACCCGACGACTCAAATCAACTCGAACTGTGGAAGGGACCGAGTTCGAGCAAGCAGCGTATTCGGGCGCGGTCGCGATTCTCAGACGCTCGAGTGGCTATCGCGAGCTCGGAAGCGACGGGCCGGGGCCGGTTTCAATCAGCCGCATCGGCCTTGGATGGCGTTTCTCCTGCTGAGCGCGGCCTTCGCCCAAATCGAGCCATCCTGTCTGGCCGACGCCGCTCTGAGATTGCGTATCACTCCATCCAAGGACGGGCCGTTTCTCTCGTGGGAGGGCTCGTCTGCGACCCTCGAACAGTCGTCGAGACTCGGCGGGGGTTGGTCGGAGGTCGTCGGCGCCGTCAGCCCTTACCGCCTCTCGTCGGCAAGCACGATCAGCTTTTTTCGGCTCAGATCCATCCTTGTCCCAGCCCAAGTCCGAGCGGAGATTGATGATCCCACGACTCCGGAGGAGGATTTTCGCCCCGTTCCATTCGGGATCTTTCGCACATTGTCGCCTCGCATGAGGCTTCTCTCAACATTGGGGAACGACCCGTTGGAGGGTGAGTTTCAGGTTGTGGTGGATGACGGAGACGATACGACGGACGACGATCTCGATATCAGTGGGTTTTTCCAATTCGCAAACGGCGCCGCAGTGGCCGACTTGCCTGAGTGCCTTCCGGTGAACTCGATGCCGGCGGTCGCTCGCCTCAGCCGTCGAGATCTCTCCGAAGATGCCAGCCAGATCCGCGTTCTCTATCTCGGCGAGAACCGGCTCCGATTCATCCAGTCGGGCCAGGAGTGCTTTTCAGCGTGCTTTCTGAGCTACGACGCGTTCGATCGGACGGTTGTCGGCGGGGCTGAGGGCAGCGAGCCGATGCCAGACCAACCCGGCGTTGCGATGATGGTGAACCACATCATGCTCGATTTTGACCGGGCGGCCACCGACGCCGAGATCTCAAGGTTTCTCCATGATGAACACCTGCGACCTCAGGGCATCGCTCGCGACCTCGGCGTCGTGCAAGCGCGACCCATGGAACCCCTGCATGACGCGCTGTTGTTGAAGCGCATTGGAGAAGTGAATTCGGCGCTCGCGCCGGAACGCGGGGGCGCGCGCCCCGACATAACGACCTCGAAGCCTTCGATCGCCGGTGAAGTCTACACGCAGGCGTTCAACAAGGACTTCGAGAATCAAGCCAACACGGGGGCCTGGAACGTTCTGGCTCCAACGGACCACCAACAGCATTGGGCCATGCAGACGTTCCCGGCGCATCGGCTGATCGACATCCTCCGTCCCAAGGACGCCAAGGTGCGCACGCTCCTGGCGGGGGATTTCGGTCCAGGAGGCGATTTCAGCGGCGCCGCGGCCGACGAGCTCAACTCCTACTTCGTCCAAGGCCGTCGGATCTTCAATGCGACCCGCGTCGACCCCAAGGGCAAGACCATCCCCAATGACAAGGGGGAGGACAAACCGGGCGACCTTCGAAACGTCAAGGATGAGTATGATCCACCCCGTGGCCATGACACCGCCGTCGTCGCCCTGATGCTGGGGGACGGCGTTGGTTGCAAACGCGCCAAACGGCCCGACGATCCGGCCTGCGATTCCAAGGATGGAGTGGAGCGGAAGCTCGAACAGATTGTGCTGGGGACCGGCAAGGATGGGGAGTTGCGTCCGATCAAATTCCAGATCGATGAGCTGAGCTACTACAAGATGCTAGAGCTTTCCGCGTTGGACAAGAGCGTCAGCATTCACTTGATTGAGCTTTCTCATAACTCGAAGACCAAACTCGACAAAAAGGTCGTCGAGAACTTGGTGGAGAGATATGCGAGCGTCGCCACGTCCGGGAAACTGATTGTGGGCCCCGCGTGGAACGAGGGGGCGGAAGGGGGCAAGGTGGGCGATTGCGACAGCGGCCGGATTGGCGCATCCCACGCAACACCGCGCAAGGATATCCCGGATGCGCAGGGCTTCAGGAGAAATGTGCTGGTGGTCGGCGCCACGACGGGC
This sequence comes from Verrucomicrobiota bacterium, assembly GCA_016199985.1. GTDB lineage: Bacteria > Verrucomicrobiota > Verrucomicrobiia > Limisphaerales > UBA11320 > UBA11320. The sequence goes on from JACQFQ010000022.1 coordinate 2,441, forward strand.
TTCGGAATCCCAGGGAACCTGGAAATGAAGGGGCCCGGGTCGAATCCAGGCGCCGAGATTTCGGTCGTGGCCTCCGGCGTCACCCTGAGCGTTCAGCCGGATGGACAACTGAACTACTACCCCGGAACTTCGTTTTCGGCGCCACTCGTCGCGGGAATCGCCGCAGAGTTGATGTTGGTGGATCCGGCCTTGAAACAGAAGGAGAACATCGTGAAAGTCGCCGAGTATATCGAGGCGACCGCCGATGATATTGACGCTCCTGGAAGGGAGAACCGCACGGGCAACGGACGCGTCAACTTCTGGAAAGCGGCGTTGTCCGCCGCGAACGGCGGGCTTTCGGATCAGTCGGGCCGGACCGCCCTGGGAGGCGAGGGGAAGGACAAGGGCAATGACAGTTTCTTCAAATACCTGCCGTTGCTGAACGATGAAGCCACTCGCTGGTACGGATTCGAGGTTCGAACTCGTGTCCAGAACGCGGTCCTGTGGTTCAAGGACTCCAAGAACCAGTACCAGAAACTGGCGGATGAGAAGCAAAGTCGCCCGGCAGTTCGCGGCGCGGACCTCAAGGACATCCTTTGCTACGTCAGCACTCAGCCTCGTCGGATAAAGGCGCGCATAGCGTCCGGGGAGATCTATGACACGGACGCCAAGACGATCCACATTGCGCTTCCGAAAGGGGCCAGCATCGCCGCGGCCAATCTTTTGGCTGGTGGCACGGTGGAGCTTCTCAAGGCGAATGAAACCTCTCTGGGCAGTTTCACCGTCGCTGCGAACACGACCACGGACCGAGACGGTTTCGGCTCGCTCACGTTGGGCGAGAACGCGCCCAAGGAGGCAAAGCTCTTCCGGAACCTGCTTTCTGTTCCGCGCCTCCTGCCTCCGCTCCCGTTCTCCAAGGACGAGCTCAAGGATGCTGAGCTTCCACAGCAGTTTCTGGGGGTGTTTAGTGTGCCTCGCGCCGACTTGCTCGACAAAACGGAGCTCCTGGCCACGCAACCCGGCAAGACCCCGACCGACGACGGCGCCGTCCTCTTCACCCTGCCGATTGGCGACCTCGCCGAATTGCGCAAAGCCCAGGACGCCACAAAGGCGGAAATAAAGGCATTGGTGGCCGAGTTCGACGACTTTGTGTTCCATGTGATTCAGGAATGACCCCATTTCCAGCGAAGACCTGGCTGCCCAAGCTTACGAAAGGAAACCCAATGAAAACCTCAGAGAACTCAAGGCGGGAGACCGGCGACGCAGGAGGGATGGATCGTTCCGGCGCGCCTGTGCGCCGCAGTGACAAGCTGTTCCCCCGCCTCGGCTGCTCCCTCCAACTGTCCTTGATCGCGACGGCGCTTCTGCATCCGAGCCTGACGGCGTTCGGCGTCAGCAAGGGGAAAGAGGATCCGACGGAGGACAAGGGCCACCTGTTTGTCGGCCTGATAGTGACGGAGTCCGAAGGCACAGGGGGCCACGCCTGCACTGGGAGTCTCGTGAAGCCGGGGCAGGTCTTGACGGCGGCCCATTGTATCAATCCGCCCAACACAGGGACGTCCGCAGCGCGTCAATCTTTTGAACGGTTCCTGTTCTATGACTCGAACCTGAAGAAGTTGAAGGCCTACTCCGCTCTCGGAGTGCGCCATCCTGCCTACGATCCGACGCGGTTTTACGCCAGCAAGGATGTGGGTGTCTTGCTGCTCCTGAACGGACCTGAGACTCCGCTGGGCTTGTTGGCGGACCCTGACGACGATCCGAAAGACGGCAAGAACGGAACGGTGGTGGGATTCACCGGCGCCGAAGGCGACTTTCCTCTGAAGGGGGGAACGGTCCTGACCGACAGTCCGGCCGCCTCCAACCTTCGCTATGACCGCAGTGAGTCACCGGTGATTCTTCAAGACGGCGACTCCGGCGGTCCGACGCTCTTCTCATTCGGAGACAAGGAGAAGATTGTCGGAACGCATTCCTTCATCGATCGCATAAAGACACCCGAATACGACGTCGACACCCGGGTCGGTAGGTTTCTGGATTTTATCAATGGCAAGGGCGCCATCGGGATCGACGAGTCCACGAAGATAGGGGTCTTCACACAGTGGAAAGGAAAGGACGGCGGAGACTGGAGCACGGGGAAATTTTGGACCCGACCCGCCGGAAATGATGTGCCGGAGGACAATGATGTCGCCATTCTGGATCCGACCACCGGAAGCGATCAGGCCATCGAGGTGTCCATCGGGGATGGAGGCACGAAAAAGCTTGAGGGTTTGCTGACTGACGTGAAGCTGACCATCGCAAACAAGGGGACATTGGCTGTGACCGGCCCAAGCGGGGCCCTCAACGGCGGGGCGATGAATGTTGGGGACAAGACCGCCGGCGCCGCGAATTTCGATTACAGTTTGGACAACGAAGGCACTCTCAACATCAACTCGCTGGGAACCGCCGTCCTTGGCGCCAGCATCGGCAAGGATGATGTGATGGTCGCGTTGTTCAATGGAAGAGGAGAGGATGGAAAAGGCGCCGTCATTGTGGTGGACGGAGGCGCCATGGAAGTGAAGAAGCAATTCGACAACCGAGGAACGTTCGTTCTCAAAGGGAACGCGTCAGTCACCGTTGGGTCGAGTTTGCCCGCTGTGGAGAAGGTGGGGAAGCAGGACGCGCCGACAAAATCTCTCCTTAACCAGGGAAGCGTCGAAGTGGTAGCAGCGACGTTGAATCTGGCAACGTCCTTAGAGAACGCCGGAATCGTCCAAATCTCCGGCAGCGGAAAGGGCAAGCCGGGCACAATCAGCTCAGGACCTGTGAGTAATCAAGGGGTCATCATCATCGGCGTGGACGCGTTCCTCAAGACGAAGAGCATCGCAGGAGTGATAGGATACCAGCAGACCGCCAAGGCCGGAATCGGCATAGCCAAAGGAGGCGAACTGACCTGCACGGACGAGAAAGGGAAGCTGGCGGACGTTGATCTCAACACCGGCAAGTGGAGCGGGAATGGGAAGATCAATGGCAAGGTGTTCACCGCGGGCAAAGGAGCGCCCGGCGACTCCCCTGGCCTTTTCACGATCGAGGGAGATCTGACATTTCTCCCGGGCGCGTCCCTGGAGATCGAGATAGGAGGACGAGGTCGCGGAGTGGATTACGACGCGATCGATGTCATCAACGGGGTGGAGTTTCCCGGGGAGACCAACGGCAACCTGAGTTTAGGAGGGCGGTTGGAGCTGACTCTGCTGAACGGATTCGGAGGCGCCATCAACAGCGGAGACAGGTTCCGAATCTTGACCTCGGGCGGCCTTACCGGGTTCTTCGAAAACGCGCTTCCCGGCGAGAGGCTGAAGACCGTGGACGGTTTGGGTTCGTTTGTCGTCGACTATGGCATTGACAGCCTGTTCGCGCCAAACGACGTCGAGCTGCGCGATTTTCTTCCGAGCCCGCCTTCCGGCCCGCAGATGACGATCAGCGTGATTTCTCCGGGACAGGTGGAGATCTCTTGGTCGGCGCGGTTCGAAGGCTTCCAGTTGATGGAGGCGGCCACCGTGTCGGATCCTTGGGCCCTTTCCCCCCATGTCGCCGCTCTCTCCGACGGTTCGTGGAAGGTGAGCCTCTCCATCGATGGCCGAACCCGGTTTTTCCAACTGGTAGGTCCCCCATGACACAGTCTCGCCACAAATCATAAATGCCGATCGCAGCCGCCGCCCTCGGTATCGCGCTGATGTCCACTCTTCACTTTTTTCATCTCTTGCAGGCATTGGGCCTCATCCCGTTGGCTTTTCTCAATTCGACCTGGAGACTTTGCGCCCAGGATAAGAGTGAATTACCCCACCCCCCACCCAGTTGGTCCGTTCGTGATTGTGCGCGGGGCCTCTACCGTGAAGGTCTGTGGGAGTCGCCACCCAAACGTAACGACCGGAAGGGGACTGGTAGGCTCACCTACTGGTCCGAATTTTGGGGTCCATCGCTCCTGCCTTCCGAGACACCGGCGGGCTTATTGGGTTTCGTCTTGGCAATGCGATGAACAAACAGGCAGAGCGCAGCGTAAACGAACATGACGATGAACGTCAGTGCTCCAAAGTTCTCCGGAAATAACTTCGAGTCGACGTAGAGAACAGGAATGAGAAGGACAAAGAAAAGTCCGCCGAGAATCTGAGGAAGGCCCGGTTTGCGATTCATGCTTTGCATAGGAGAGCACGGAACTACGGATGGAACAGATTGCAGTAATCTTTGAGATCCGAACCCGTATAGAAGCAATCTAGAGTTTATCCCATGGGTAAAGAGCCCAGCGTACTTCTCCCCCCAGCAAAGCTCTTAGCGCCCCTTCTCTGTCCCCAAACACTGCAATCCGATTTACTGCGCCCGCGTCCGCGCGGAAGACTGCGTAGGCTTCAGCAAGATACTCCTCCCCCGGCGCTAGACCCGTTGCTCGCATCTCCTCGGGTGTCCAATCCCTCGCATATGTCAAAGCGGCGGCCACATCCCAAGAGGTAGTTGACCTTGCCAGCTGGGAACTCAGACTTGCGGCTTAAGGACACTGCCAGCCAAGATACCTCATCTTCCTTGGATTGAATCCGGGAGTAAGCTTCAACCAGCTCAAACACAGTCATAGATTTTGACGATGACGGAGCCTGATTGGATCTCCATCGGAAACACCATGCGGCGTCTGGATATGGGCCAAAACTGTTAGGATTCCGTTAGGAAAATAAGGGGAAATGCGAAAACCTTAGGAAATAATGGTCGGGGCGGTGAGATTTGAACTCACGACCTTCTGAACCCCATTCAGACGCGCTACCAAGCTACGCTACGCCCCGACCAAGGGTTTCACCGGTTGCCCGGCGAAAGTCCGGGGAATATGCGGAGACCTCCGACGCATTTCAACGGAATTATTCCAGTCCATCCACACGCCCTCCGCCGACGCCCTCGAACCTCGGGAACATGGAGAAAACCCTGATGCGGTCAGGGAGCGCTTCGCGATCAATGCTCGCCGTTCCGACGATGGATGCAGACCGTGTTCCCGTCAGGATCCAGGATCATCGCCATTCGGCATACGGGAGACGCAAATGGTTCCATCCGAAAGGCCACGTTCCTGGCTTTGAGCTCGGCGATCGCCGAATCGAAGTCGACCACTTCCAGCGCGACGGTGCACCCGTCAGCGCTCGGCTTCCAACCCGGAGCGCAGCCGAGCGACAACGCCCCAGCCCCGATCTCATACTCCACCCAACCCCCGCCCGGCGTGTCCGTCACGGTTCCCGGCTTCAGCCCCAAAATGCCTTCGTAGAAGGCGCGAGCGCGGCTCATGTCGGACACCGCGTAGCAGGAGAAGGCGATTTCGCGAATCTGTATCATGCCCAACGATGAAAACCGGCGCGGTTCCAGGCAACACAAAATCGACATGCGTCCGCTCGCCCGCCCGATTGCTTTACTGGGGCAGTTCGTTGAGCAGTCGCTGGTGGATGTTGCCGAATCCGCCGTTCGTGAACACGCAGACGACATCGCCCTTGCGAGCCTGGGAGGTCACGCGCGCGAGGATTTCGTCCACCGTGGGGACGAAGACCGCGTCTTTGCCGCGGGCTTGCAGATCGGAGACCACCTGTTGGGGATCGAGGCGCTGTCCGTCCGGAACGAGTTCGGGATTCGCCACCGCCGCGACCACGACATGCGCGGCCTCCTGGAAGGATTCCGGCAGATCGTTCTGAAACACGTTGCGCCGGGTGCTGTTGGTGCGCGGTTCGAAGATGGCCCAGATCGGCTGCCCGGGGAAACGCACTCGCAGCGCTTTCAACGTTTCTCGAATTGCGGTGGGGTGATGCGCGAAGTCGTCGACGACGGTCACGCCGCCACGGACGCCGCGCACTTCCATGCGTCGCTTCACTCCTTTGAAGGTCTCGAACGCGGCCTGGATCTGCGCGTCCGTGAGTCCGCAGCGCCGCGCGCAAGCCGCCACGCCCAGCGCGTTGCGAACGTTCAGCTCGCCGATGAGCGAGATCCGGAATCGCGTCGCGCCCAGGTTGAACTCCGACGCCGTCGGCGACAGCCCCACGTCCGTCCCGCGATGCTGATTCTCCGCGCCCAGTCCGAATCGCTCGACGGGGCTGTGCTTGAAGTCGAGGAGGGACCGCAGGTTGGGATCATCGCCGTTGGCCAGGATCAGCCCGTTGCGCGGAACGAGCGCGAGGAGCCGGCGAAAGGCCATCTGGACCGCCGCCACATTCTCGAAGATGTCGGCGTGGTCCAGCTCAAGGTTGTTGATGAGCGCGACCTCGGGCAGGTAGTGCACGAACTTGCTTCGCTTGTCGAAAAACGCGGTGTCGTATTCGTCGCCCTCGATAATGAACCAGGGGCTGTCCGTGAATCGCGCGCCCTGGGACAGGTTCGTGGGGATGCCTCCGATGAGGTAGCTCGGGTTCAGCCCGCTGTGTTCAAACACCCAGGTGAGCAGCGATGTGGTGGTGGTCTTTCCGTGCGTCCCGGTGACGACGAGCGATCGCTTGCCCCGGATGAAGAATTCCTTGAGCAGCTCGGAGAGCGAGCAGTAGCGGACCTTTCGCTCCAGGGCCGCCTCCGCCTCTGGATTGCCTCGTCCGATGGCGTTGCCGATGACGATCAGGTCGGGGTTGTGGGCGAGGTTCTTCTCATGATACCCCGTGAAGATCTCGATCTTGCGGTCCGCCAGGAAGGTGGACATGGGCGGGTAGACATTGTTGTCGGATCCCGTGACCTGAAACCCCTTTTCCTTCATCGCGGCGGCCGTGGAGGCCATCGCGGTGCCGCAAATCCCAACGAAGTGAACTGAACGAATGGTTGAAAAAAACATGGTTGTGCCTGTGCAAGCGGCGCCAGAGATCTTCGATGGTCACCCCACTTCAGGGATGAGGCCCACCGTCGCGTTGTCCCGCGCGACGATCGAGGACGACTGAACGACCAGGAACCCTTCTTTGGCGACGCGCGCGGGGTCAAGACGGAACATGCGAGGGGCGCGTTTCAGAATTCTCGCCTGGTGGTTTCCCCGCCCGTCCAACTCCTACTCGTCATGCTACGGGTCACCGCAATCCGGCGGTTGTTCCTGCCAGCGGGGATCGAATCACGATTACGAGCGGCATGAGGAGGGGAGAGGGAGATGCGCGGAGTGTGGCCGCAGGAGCGAGGCGTCGACGCGGGGGATTGCCCCGTTTTTTACGCCTTGCCCCCATCCCCCGTGGTTCTAGGGTCTGTGGCGAATGAATTCTCTGCTCCTCACGGGCGGTCGAGTGATCGATCCGTCGCAATCCCTCGACCTGACGGCCGACGTTCTCGTGGTCGAGGGGAAGGTCGCGATGATCGGGAAGGGGATCGATGCCGGCGTGCCGGCCGACGCGGAGGTTGTGGATGTTTCGGGATGGGTGGTTTGTCCGGGTTTGATTGATCTGCATGTTCACCTCAGGGAGCCGGGACAATCGGCGAAGGAGACCATCGCGACCGGCTCGGCGGCCGCGGCCCGCGGCGGGTTTTCGTCCATCGTGGCCATGCCCAACACCTCGCCCGCCATCGACAACCCCGGCACCGTCGCTCTCATTCAGGCCAAGGCGGAGCGCGAAAGCGTGGTCAATCTCTACATCGCCGGAGCCATCACAAAGGGCATCGCGGGCGAGGAACTGGCCCCCATAGGGTCGCTCAAGAAAGCGGGGGTCGTCGCCATCACCGACGACGGCCACTGCGTGCAGAACAATGACATCATGCGTCGCGCCTTGGAATACGCCCGCATGTTCGACCTTCCGGTGTTCGATCATTGCCAGGACTACGGATTGGTGACCGACGGCGTGATGCACGAGGGCTACTGGAGCGCTCTGCTGGGCTTGCGAGGATGGCCGGCGACGGGGGAGGACATGATCGTGGCGCGGAACATTCTGCTCGCCGAGCTCACCGGCGCGCACATCCACTGCCAGCACATCAGCTCGGCGCGAAGCGTGGAGATGATCCGGCAGGCGAAGGGCAGGGGACTGACCGTGACGGGGGAGGCCTGTCCCCACCACTTCACTCTGACCGACGCCGCGATCGCGGGCGGCGAGGAGTTCTGGAAGAAGGATGGCCGCGGGATCTGCGGCATTGGGGCGGGAGGGGGCGATCGTCCTGTCTGGCCCACCTATGACACGCGGTTCAAAATGAACCCGCCGCTGCGCTCCGCCGCCGACCGCGAGGCCGTGCTGCAGGGCGTGGTCGACGGCACGCTCGAAATCCTGTGCAGCGATCATGCGCCGCACTGCGACTACGAGAAGGACGTGGAGTTTGATTACGCGCCCTTCGGCATCACTGGACTGGAGAACGAGCTCGCGCTCGCCCTGATGCAGCTCTACCACTCGGGACGGATGGGGCTTCCCGAAATCATCCGTCGTTACACCGAGGCGCCAGCGCGGCTGCTGCGATTGCAGAAAGGGACCTTGAAGCCGGGCTCTGACGCGGATGTCACCGTCATCGATCCGGATATGTCCTGGACGTTCACCGTGGCCGACACGCGCAGCAAGTCCACCAACAATCCGTTCTACGGCTGGCCGCTGAAAGGCGCGCCGCTGATGACGGTGGTCGCGGGCGCGACCGTGCACCAGGACGCGCGAGCGAAGGCTCGGGTGATGGTCATCAAATGACCACGAACCGACACCGCAAAGCTTCCGCCCGCCAAGCCTTCATCCTGGCGATCGTGTGCTGCGCCGCGGTTTATCTATGGTCCTGGGTCACGGAGCCCGTCCCCGCCGAGCTGCCTTGGGCCAGCGGCCTTGATTCCGCTCGCGCGGCGGCCAAGGCGCAGAGGCGTCCTCTCCTTCTCTACTTCACGGGATCAACGTGGTGTTCGAGCTGCATGAAGTTCAATCGACGGGTCTTGTCCACCGAACCCTTCGCGAGTTTCGCCACCAACCGAATGCTGTTCGTGAAACTCGATTTCCCCGACCCGGCGATCGTGAATCCAGGTCCTTCCGATCTCCTCGAAGCGCGGATGCGCGAATACAAAGTGAGCGGATTCCCCACGATCGTGCTGATGTCCCCCGACGGCTTGGAACTGGGCCGCGCGATCGGTCCCGACTTTTATGACCCTTCCGATCTTTCGCGGTGGGTCATCGACCGAACCGAGTCTCGCAAGAAGACCCAGGATTGAACGTCGTGGTGGCTCTCGGTTTCTTGCAGAGAGTTGCGGATCGTCTATTGACACCACTCGGTGGAGTCGGCATAAGTATTGAACTGTAACTTAAGTAAGTTAAACAACATTATGAGCATCCAAACAGATAGAAAGCTGACTCACAACGAGTTAATAAAGGATGCCACACCAACATTGGCTGGGACTATTGGTGCGACTATGGCCGATTCCGGGCTCGATCGTTTCTCGGATGACGACGGTCAGTTTTTGAAATTCCATGGGATTTACCAGCAGGACGACCGGGACAAGCGCAAGACGGGGAAGTTCTTCATGTTCATGGTGCGCGGCCGGATTCCCGCGGGCATTTTGACGGCGCGGCAGTATCTGGCGTTTGACGAGCTTGCGGATCGGTATGGCAACCAGACCTTGAGGATCACGTCGCGCCAGAGCTTTCAATTTCACGGCGTGGTGAAGAGCGGGTTGGGGAAGGTGATGCGAGGGATCAACGACTCCTTGTTGGACACCTTGGCGGCATGCGGCGATGTGAATCGGAACGTCATGGCCCCGCCGACCCCCGCGAGGAATGGGTTTACGTCGGAGGTGCTGGCGGACGCGCGTCGCGTTTCCGAGGCGCTGCTTCCGAAGACACGGGCGTATCACTCCATCTGGGTGGAAGGCGTGCAGCTCAACCTGGAGGCCGCGGAGAACAAGGAATATGTGGACCCCTTGTATGGCAAGACGTATCTGCCGCGGAAGTTCAAGAGCGCTTTCGCCATTCCTCCGCTGAACGACACCGATGTGCTGACGAACGATCTCGGGCTGATCGCGATCGAGGAGCAGGGGAAGCTCGCGGGATACAATCTCGCCGTTGGCGGCGGACTGGGGATGAGCCATGGCAACAAGGAGACGTTTCCGCGTGTCGCGGACGTGATCGGCTTCTTTACGCCCAACAAGCTTGTCGAGGTTGCGCGCGGCGTTCTGACGGTGCATCGCGACTTCGGCGATCGCACCGATCGCAAGCACGCTCGGCTGAAGTATGTTCTGGAGGAGAAGGGCGTGGATTGGTTTCGCGCCGAGCTGGAGCAGCGGGTGGGCTTCAAGATCGAGCCGGCGCGCCCGTTTCAGTTCACGAAGCAGGGCGATCTGTTTGGGTGGCACAAGCAGGCCGACGGACTTTGGTTCCTGGGCCTGTTCGTGGAAACCGGGCGGATCAAGGACGGACCGCAGGCGCGGCTGAAAGCGGCGCTGCGCGCGATCGCGGAGAAGTTCGCGCCTGAGATCCGGCTGACTCCCTCGCAAAACCTTCTTTTGCTCAATGTGGCGGACGCCGATCGCCAGGCGATCTCGGACGCGTTGGCCGCTCATGGAGTGCCGGTGGAGCATCAGGGCACTGTTCTGGGACGCGCCTCGATGGCCTGCCCCGCGTTGCCGACCTGCGGTTTGGCGCTGGCGGAGTCGGAGCGCTATTTCCCGTCTCTGCTGACGCGGATCGAAGCGTTGCTCGCGGAAGTGGGCGTTGGCGGCCAGGAGATCATCATCCGCATGACGGGTTGCCCCAACGGTTGCGCGAGGCCCTACATGGCGGAGATCGGATTCGTCGGAAAGGCTCCCGGAAAATACACGATCTTCCTCGGGGGCAACGAGGCCAGCACGCGCCTGAACAAGCCGTTCAAGGACGCGGTGAAGGACGCTGACATCATCAACGAGCTGCGGCCGCTGTTGTCGCGGTACGCGCAGGAGCGCTCCTCCGGGGAGCGATTCGGCGACTGGGTGCGGCGAGTGTTGTGGGCCGAGACGGCCTCTCTCCCGGCGTAGACCGCGGCGCAATAGCTGTCACGACTTCCAAACGCCAACCCACCCGCATTGACGCAACGCCACGACGCATGATCGCAGCCTCCGAAGTCAAGGACTTGAACGCGCGGTTCGACGCCGCGTCCACGGAGGAGATTCTCCAGTGGGCCTGGGCCCGGTTTGGCGTCCGGGCCGCGATCGGCACCAGCTTCCAAGGCGCCGGTCTTGCGATGATGCACATCGCGGCGCGGGCCCGGCTGGCGTTTCCTGTCTTCACCCTCGACACCAACCTGCTGTTTCCCGAGACCTACGCGTTGAAAAGGCGCCTGGAGGACTTCTTCGGCTTTCGCATCGAGGCGCTGCAGCCCGATCTTACGCTCGATCAGCAGGCGGAGGCGCAGGGGCCCGAGCTCTGGAATCGAAATCCGGATCTTTGCTGCACGCTGCGCAAGGTGATGCCGCTTCAGGCGAAGCTCTCGGAGCTCGACTGCTGGGTCACGGGGCTTCGACGGCAGCAGTCGGACACGCGCGCGTCGATCGGCGTGCTGGAAGTTTATGTTTTTGACGAATCGGAAGGCCGCGACATCGTGAAGCTCAACCCCATGGCCGGGTGGTCGCGCGAGGCGGTATGGGATTATCTTCGGGACCACAAGATTCCATACAATCCGCTCCAGGATCAGGGATATCGCTCCATCGGTTGCCAGCCCTGCACCGCCAAGAGCGGGGCGGGGGAGGACGAGCGCGCGGGGCGATGGACCGGATTCAACAAGGTGGAATGCGGCATTCACACCTTCATGGCCAAGAAGACGAACTATCAGATTTAACGACCCACTCCCGACCTGTCATGGACTACCTGTCAAAACTGGAAAACCAGAGCATTTACATCATGCGCGAGGCGTTCAACAAGTTTGAGAACCTGGCCATGCTGTGGAGCATCGGAAAGGACTCCACCGTCCTCCTCTGGCTTGCGAGAAAGGCCTTCTTCGGCCACGTGCCGTTTCCTCTCGTGCACGTCGACACCACCTACAAAATCCCCTCAATGATCGAGTACCGCGATCGCCTGGCCAAGGAGTGGAAGCTGCAGCTGGTCGTCGGGAAGAACGAGGAACAGCTTCGCGGCGGGGTCACCTTCCCAAATGGCAAGGCCACCCGCGTGGAATGCTGTGGCACGCTGAAGAAAGACGGCCTCAAGCAGGTGCTCGAGAAGCATCACTACACGGGCGTGATCGTTGGCGTGCGGCGCGACGAGGAGCCGACGCGGGCGAAGGAGCGCTACTTCAGCCCGCGGGACAAGAACATGGAGTGGAACGTCGAGGATCAGCCGCCCGAGCTCTGGGACCAGTTCAAGACGGACTTCGACAAAGGCACGCACATCCGCATCCACCCGTTGCTGCACTGGACCGAGCTCAACATCTGGGAATACATCGAGCGTGAGAACATCCCGATCATTCCTCTTTATTTCGCCAACGAGAAGGGCGAGCGCTACCGCAGCCTGGGGTGCTATCCCTGCACCTTCCCCATCCGATCCAAGGCGAGCAATGTCGCCGAGATCATCGCGGAGCTGCGCACCACCAACGTGCCCGAACGCTCAGGCCGCGCGCAGGACAAGGAGAGCGAGGACGCGTTCGAGAAGCTCCGCCGCGACGGATACATGTGATGCGAAGCGATGCGACCCCTGTGATCAGCCAGAGACTCCCCATGCACAACACTTCCGCCCCCACCGAACAGTTGAAGATCGTGATCGTCGGACATGTCGATCACGGCAAGTCCACTTTCGTCGGACGACTTTTCCATGACACCGGCTCCCTGCCCGAGGGCAAGCTGGAGCAGCTGCAAAAAATCGCCGAGCGACGCGGCGTTCCCTTCGAATGGGCGAACCTGATGGACGCGCTGCAATCCGAGCGCGACCAGAACATCACCATCGACACCGCGCAGATCTGGTTCCGCACTCCCAAGCGTCAATACGTCATCATCGACGCTCCCGGCCACAAGGAGTTTCTAAAGAACATGATCACCGGCGCCGCGAACGCCGAGGCGGCGCTGCTGCTGATCGACGCCAACGAAGGGGTTCAGGAGAACTCGCGCCGGCATGGCTACCTGCTCAATCTGCTGGGGATCCGGCAGATCGCGGTGCTCGTGAACAAGATGGATCTTGAGGGCTACTCCGAGGAGAAGTTCAACGCCATTGAGGGGGAATACCGCGCCTGGCTGAAGAGCATTGGCGTGACCCCGAAGGTGTTCATCCCGATCGCGGCGAAGCATGGCGACAACATCGCGAGCCGCAGCGCCCAGATGCCGTGGTACAGCGGCGCGACCGTGCTCGAGACGCTCGACCAGTTCAACGTCACCGACCTTCCGCTCCATCAGCCTCTCCGCTTCCCCATCCAGGACGTGTATCGTTTCGACGAGCGCCGCATCCTGGCCGGCCGCGTCGAGGCCGGGCGCATCCGCGTCGGAGATCGCCTGGTCTTTTCTCCAACGAACAAGACGAGCACCGTGAAGACCATCGAGCGATGGAACTCGCCCGCCACGGACAGCGCGAGCGCGGGCGAGTCAATCGGCGTGACGCTCACGGAGCAGATTTTTGTGGAGCGCGGCGCCGTGGCCGCCCTGGAGACGGATCCTCCCCACGAGCTGAATCGCTTTAAGGCCCGGCTTTTCTGGCTCGGCCGCCAGCCCTTGCGCACGGGGCGCCCCTACAAGCTCAAGCTGGCGACGCAGGAGGCGGAATGCTTCGTGGAATCGATCGACAAGGTGATCGACGCCTCGACGCTGGGGACGGTGGAGCGCCCCGCGGCGGAGCGCGTGGTCGGTCGGCACGAGGTGGGGGAGCTTGTGCTGAGGACCAAGCGTCCGATCGCGTTCGATGCGCACAGCGATATTGTGGTGACGGGACGATTTGTCGTCGTCGACGGACTTGAAGTCTCGGGCGGCGGCATCGTCGTGGACGACAACTATCCTCGGCGCTCGGGCGTCGGCGCCGCGAAGAGCCAGAACATTTTCTGGAGCGAGGCCAAGATCACGCCGCAGCAAAGAGCGGATCGGAACGGTCATCGCGGCCGCGTGCTCTGGCTGACGGGCCTCTCGGGCTCGGGGAAATCCACGCTGGCCACGGAGCTGGAGCGCGAGCTGTTCACGCAGGGCAAGCATGCCTACGTGCTGGACGGCGACAACGTGCGCCACGGTTTGTGCAAGGACCTGGGATTCTCGCCGGCGGACCGCGCCGAGAACATCCGTCGCGTGGGCGAGGTGGCCAGGCTGATGGCGGAGGCGGGGATCATCTGCATCACGGCGTTCGTGTCGCCCTATCGCGCCGACCGCGATCTGGTGCGCGGCCTGATGAAGCCGGGCGAGTTCATGGAGATCTTCGTGGACGCGCCGCTGGAGGTTTGCGAGCAGCGGGATCCGAAGGGTCTTTACGCGAAGGCGCGGGCGAACGAGATCCCTGATTTCACCGGCGTTTCAGCGCCCTACGAGACGCCGCTGAACCCCGAGGTCGTGCTGAAGACCGCGGAGCTCAACGTTCAGGAATCCATTTCAAAGATCCTCGAGCTCCTCCACATGCAGGACGACGACGCCCCGATTTTCATTTAACCCCGCCACCGATGGCCCCGCGGAACGGGGACGCGAAACGTGAAAGGGACAGGGTCATTCGATTCCGGTAGCGGAGCGGCGCAGTGGATTGCGCGCAACGTTCGTGAGCCCATTCGGCAAGGAGGAGTTCAACGCAGGGTTCACCACGTAGAACGTGGGCGCAGGGGCAGGCTGGAAATGAAACCACGAATTCTGTTGCATGAACCCCGAGAACCTGGAGCGAGAGCTGCGGATGCACTTTTTGGTACACAACCTGGTACGACGCTTGATGTTGGGGGCAGCAAGGAGGCACGGCGCAAAACTCGATCGGATTAGTTTAGCAGGAAGCCTAGCGGTGTCTCGTCGCTATGGGGAAGCACTCCTAGTGGCGCGCTCGGCCAAAGAGCGACTGGCCCTCAAGAAAGAACTCTTCGAGGTGATCGCGAAGGATTTGGTGCCGGAGAGACCTGGAAGGCGTGAGCCACGAGCGATCAAACGCAGGCCAAAACCGTATCCACGATTGATGCACCATCGCAGCCAGTTTTGTGAGATCTCCCATCAGAATCGTTACTATCTCAACAGCGTCTTTGGTCGAAAATACCGCAAATCTTCGAAGGCTTAACTAACTGCCATTCAGATGTGATAACCATCTGGAGCATTGAGAGAGCAGTCTCCCCACGGTAGGAGAATGTTTGTCGTTCAAAATCAAACATAACAACAACCGCAAAGAGACCGCATGAAAGACCTCATGGCCGGATTGGACCTGCATAGCAACA
>JACQFQ010000024.1 GCA_016199985.1 Verrucomicrobiota bacterium
GTCTCGCAATAACACACGGCTTCAACGGGGCCGCGCTCAGTTGAGCGCGGAGGGTTCATTAGGATCAAGGAAAGTTATATTGTGCTCTATGCTTCAACGGGGCCGCGCTCAGTTGAGCGCGGAGGGACATGCGTGATCGGCTCATGGATCAGTCCGGCGCGGAGCTTCAACGGGGCCGCGCTCAGTTGAGCGCGGAGGGGTTGATGATATTGGAGTTACTTGAGATAATTGAGAAGCTTCAACGGGGCCGCGCTCAGTTGAGCGCGGAGGGTCCGGCCATCCCCGGGTCTGTCACCGAGGATGGCCAGCTTCAACGGGGCCGCGCTCAGTTGAGCGCGGAGGGCACCGGGAGCAGGTCGTGGCGCATGTGCTCTACGCAGCTTCAACGGGGCCGCGCTCAGTTGAGCGCGGAGGGGCGGGGATCGGCGGGGCAACCGCGGCCAGGCGTCCAGCTTCAACGGGGCCGCGCTCAGTTGAGCGCGGAGGGACGGAAGCCACTAAAGCAACATCGGAACTTCAAGATTCCGCTTCAACGGGGCCGCGCTCAGTTGAGCGCGGAGGGATTGGAGATAGGCGTGAAGAGCTAGCCCATATGCCGCTTCAACGGGGCCGCGCTCAGTTGAGCGCGGAGGGCGCCCTAGTGTTACTCGTTGTGTCGCAGGCGCGCAATCTTTCGATTGCGAGCACCGGCACTGTGCTGAGGGCATATGTATTCATGCTGTCCGACTCGTTCTTCGCCATTCGTTTGCTCTGAACCTGTTACGGTGTGCGAGCGGCGACGGGGTTCCGCGCAACACCCCGCCGCTCGCATATTCAGTTGTCAAAGATCGGGCACGTCTCAAACCACGTAGCATGGGGCATCTAGCTTCACATAGGGCAATCCCAGTGCCGTTATCACCCGGTCGCCACGGCCTTCAGCCGGCCCCAGTCCTACAAAAATCACCTGATCTTCATCGTGGTTGATGATGGCACTCAAAGCCGTTTCCAACTCAATCTTTTCCGATGGGTTCAAGTCGCACTCGAAGACGGAGAATTGCAGATGGTCGCCAAAGTTGCCGCAGGTCTTGAACACCTTCCGCAGCCGTTTGTCGTTGGCAACGTCATAACAAACTAGGTAGGTCGTTCGCATAGATCACCTCGTCATTAAGGGAATGTATTCCACGATTTCACCCGTCAGCGCTTTCGCCAACAACCGTGCCTGCAACTCCAGCGCCCGGCGATAGCTGACTTTGTAATCAAACAACGGATGTGTGATGAGCGAACTCATGCGTTGTTCATACGTCTGGAAGAATCGCTTTCTTCCCGGCGCGGTCAGGTTCACCGCTTGGCCTGCTTTCACGAAGTCCTTTTCCGTGACGACACGATTATTGATGCAGCTCAACACCGTGGATTCCGCGATGAGCGGCCTGAACTCCTCCATCAAGTCCAATCCCAACGCGGGGCGTCCAAAGCGTGGCTGATGGTAGAAGCCCAGGTAAGGATCGAAACCCACGGCGAGCGCCGCCAATGTGCAATCTTTCGCCAACATGCTGTAGGCCAGTGAAAGCATCGCATTGACTGGATCGGTGGGTGGACGGCGGTTGCGGTGGTTGAAGTTGAAATTAAACACGCGCTGCTGGGCATTCTCGACGGAAAGGCCGAGTCCCGGCAAATCGTCTTCCACCTTCACCATACCGCCGAATTGTTGGAAATACTGGCTGGCCGCCGCGCCCTCGATACCGAGCAATTCCTCTATGGAGTTTGCGCCCAACGCATCTTCGGAGGCTCGCTTGAGTTTTCCAATGATGCCTTCCGGTGGCTCAAGGTGGTTTCGCATCAGCAGCGTGCGATGATTGCGAATCTTTCCATGCACAAACTGCCGCGAGAGCGACAGGCAGGTTGCTTCCTCGCGTGCCAATCGGAATTGTTCCATTCGCAGAAACACGTTCTTCAGCGCGTGGCCGCGCGTGATTCCGTAGAACCAGCCGCCCATTGAAAAATACGTGACCGGAACTTCCTGTTCGCAGAGTGATTGAATAGCTTGCGTCGAGATTTGGATATTGCCGAACAAGGCCACATGCGACACATCGCGCATCCGCACTTCCTCGATAACGCGATCCTTGTCTTTGACGACCAACACCTCGTCCTTGCAGCCCACGCGATACCCCGGCGTGTTCAGATACAGAGGGCGGGTATCGTCCCGGGCGGCAATCAGTCTTCGCGGAGCTTCCCCACTGGGTTGCGGGCTTTCAGAACTCTTCTCGTCCACACTGACGGCGAGTTTCGCTGAGGCCTGCGCCAGCATCCGTGTTTCGTCCGGCAAGCAAACTGGGGCCAGCGAACAACGCACACACTTCGGCGAATGCATTAGAGGCGCGGGAATCGGCGCGGCAATGACTCGCTTGGCATCGGCGATGTTTTCGAGAATCCAGCGTTCCAGTTCTGGAGTGAGGGGCAAACGGACGCGCTGCTTTGTGGCACGATAGTAGATGACCCCTTCGTTACAGGTGTATCCGTTATCCCGGAGAATCAGCGCCTGCAATCCAAGCTGCATCTTATCGGTGTCCCACAATTCGTTGGCTTCCTCGCCCTCTTTGGGCGCGCCTGCCTTGTAATCCACGGGGCAGACTTCCAACGCGGTAAACAAGTCCGTCTGCTCCGTCTTGGATTCGACCAAATCCATCTTCGCGACTATGCCCAATCGCTCTGAGCCCATTTGCACGGAGCGCGAGTGAATTGTTTCGGGTTCAATGTCCTGCGCTTCCGGTTCTTTGGAGGAGGCTACAACGGTCGGTGCCGGCTGATCCTCGGTCGGCGGCTTCTCTGGTTTGGATTTCTTCTTGGCCGCAGGCAAAGCGCCGTTGCCCGAATCAACCCGCTGATGGATGGCAGCACCACGCAACGTGTCCACGCTCTCGACAAACACACCCTCGACGAATTCGTAATAAAACAGCCGCTGGCAATAAACGAACTCGTTCATCATCCGCGCGGGGATCTGCTGTGGTTCGGCTTCGGTACGCACCGGGCGCTTCGGGGGCTCCGGCGCGGCGGGTGTCTGCAACGACTCAGCCTGTAGCGGAGGAGCACATGCGACGGGCGGAGCTGAGGTTTGAGCAATGGGCTTCGGCGGTTCGCTCGACAGCGCTTCGGCTGGTGCAACGCGCACCACGATCCTCACCTGGTGTGGCTCAGCGGTGGACTGCCGCGATGCGCGGTTCCCGCCTGTCCACGACCCGGCTGCTCCGGGCGAGGCACCTCGTGACGCCACGGGTGGTTCCGGCTTTATCGAGGACGGTTCGGATGTCTTGCGATCTTCATCATTCATAATTCACCTCGTCGGAATGCGTGACAATATGCGCAAAATCACGGCGACCGGGCGCCAGCCTCCCTTCGGCGGACGCTTACCGCGAGTCCAGCGGGTCGAATTCTCTTGGCAAAAACCACAGCTGGAATTCTCTTCGGATCGGCGCAGGGGATTCGAAGTTCCCACCGCTTGCTTGCGACAGCCAGGATGGACCTTCCAATTCGTTGGGCAACGCGGTGATCGGGCGCTCTGCCCAGAAGCTTCAGCTCCCACTCTTTCCAAGGATGGAGCTTCGATTGAAATACTGGGACATGAAGAAATGCCCTCCGCATGCGCACGGCCCCCACAGGTCGGCTGAGCTTTCGCGCCGCTTCCTCATCGGGCATTTTTCCCAGCAGCTTTTCTTCGTTCCGAGTCCAGCGACGGTTCTTTGCCGGGGGTATTTTGGAGTCCAGGCGCTTGGTGCGGACGGAGAAAAGACTGCGATTCAACCTTCGCGCCACCAGGACGTCAGTCAGCGTTCCCAGCAGGCCAATTTCCTGCGGTGTCCATCGACGATAGTTCGTGTATTGGGGAGGGATCCCCTTCTTCAGCCGCTTCATCAGGACCGAGGCCTTGGTTCGGCCCAGCATCTTTGCAAGGACAGCATCCGGCTGCGTCCCGAGCAGCGCCTCTTCTGAGGCTATCCATTTTCGCTTTTCCCCGCGATAGAACGCGAGTCCCAAAGCCCTGCGGCGATGTTGTACAGCTTTCTTGGACCTGCCGAGCCGGCGCGCAGCTTCAGCGTCGGGGCCTCTCCGGACGATCGCTTCCTCCTCGGCTGTCCAAGGATGAAGCGACGGCGACTTGATGCCAGCCTTGTGCCGCTTTCGCCTGATTGAATCCATCGAACGCCCGAGACGCTTGGCTACCGCGCTGTCGGAAACGATTCCGAGGAGCTTTATTTCCCAGTCCTCCCAGCGCTTTCGCTCAGCAGGCGGACGAATGCGGATATCCAGGAAAAGCCTTCGGGCTTGAATGCTTTTGGACGTGCGCCCGAGCAGGCGCACCGCTTCAGCGGGAGATAAACTGGCCAGCAGCTTTTCCTCCTCGGGAACCCACGGGTCGCTCTTCGTCGCTCTGGGAAAGCGGCCGGTCCGGCGATAAGCCGCGCGGCGCGCTTCGAATCTTTCCTTCCAGCCCTGTTGAATCCCCCGCATCAACCTGGACCGTTGTCGAGGCGAAAGGACCCGGCCGCGAGCCGCACGCGCTATTTTCTCTCGGCTTTCGGGCAGCCTGGCGAATTCAGCTCCCATTTTCACGAGCCGTTGCGCTCCGGCGCTCCGACCCTTCAATTCCAGTGCGCGCCGCCAGTTACTCACGGTGGCTCGACTCACTCCCCAATGATGGCTTACCGCAGAAGCTGCTTCCTTTTCAAGCGCCCGAACCAGGCCGCCGCATAACACAAAGCCCCCGCTCCCACCCTTTCCATGCCGTTTGGCTTTCGGCCAAGGGATCCTGGCGTTGGTAAACTCGCCAAACCTGACCTTGCCGCGCACCGCATCGACCAGGAAGCCGCGTTTGACCAAGGGCGGCTCGTACGGGCCGCAGAGGAGTTGAGTTCGCTCCTCCTCCTTTAAATGAACGGGTCGTTTGCGGCGCTTACTCATTGAGTTTCATTAATGAATCGCCATTCACACTGCGACGCGTCCGGCGCTTTCCGGTCGCAGACTCGCGTCCAAAGCTCGTTAACGAACCCCGTAAGCCCGGCGTCGAGATGCTGCTGGTCGAACTATTCAATCATTGTGGCCACCTCGCTGAACCGTTCCTGGTGCGTCGCGGGTATTCGAGGGTTGGGTGTCTTGGGAACGGGTGCCGTTGTTGGGGCTTGGTCGTTCATAAACCCTTTCCTCCAGTGGGTGTCTCGTTGTGTCCATCGGTGTAACGGGTTAGTCGCAACCTCGTCAGCATCATGTCATCAATTCTGTCGGGGTTGGGTTTCATAGGGCAAAAGCGGGGGAGAAGTTGATTTTGTGGAGCGGCGGGTTGCCGACTTGAATTCGTTGAGCACAGAAAATGCCAGCCACGCCGCGCGCGAGGAGTTCGGCACGGAGGTTTTTACGGTCGGCTTCGTAGTCAGGGGCGGCGAATGCACGATGAGTGAGCAGAGAGCGAAGGGCTTCCCTCGTCAGCGGTTGTTCCCAGACCGGCCAGTGGAAAGCAGCTGACTCCTTGCTCGCCGTCCAGCAGGCGGTGGCGATTCCGCGCGAAAGGGCGGCACAGGGGAAACAACCCAGCGCAAAATACGCGAGCAGGTTGGCCATCCAGACAGTATAAGCCCCGATTGATCCTGGATCGTCGAAACGAAGTGCGTAGCGGACATCCTCAACCGGATCCCATCTCATCGATAGCCCCTCGTCAGAGTATGCCCAAGCCTTGAACAAGCATTTGTGCAAGTTTTCGTCTGTCACGCATTGCGGCGGGGCAGGCTCTTGCTTCGTGGGGTCTTTGCGAGTCATCAGTTGGCGAACGGTTGCGAGGAACCACTGATGGCCGCTGCCGGTGATGAAACAAAACGTCGTGGGTTGGATTCGTTCGTTTTCGAAGTCTGTGGTTTCCGCGCCGAAGGAGGCCAGCAAGTCAGCCGTCGTCCGTCCGTTTGGCGCTGATTCCGCTCGAATAGCAACGGCGTGCTCGCGGAACTCTTGAACCGTGCAATCGGGTCGCTGACCAAGGGCTAGTTCAGGCGACGGAACAGCGGATTTCAACCGGGCCAGCACAATCTGTCGGCGCTTCTCGAATCTCTTTAGGACCGGCCCAACGATTCGATCCCGTTCGATCTTGAGTTGATTCCCTTTCAGCTTCAGCGCCTTCAGTTCGTCGTTTGCATTCTTCAAGCGTTTCTTGGCAAAATCTGATCGCTTCTGCGATGCCTCGCGCTTGCGCTCCGCCGTTTCGCTCACTGGTTGGCCGCAAAGCCGCTTGGTGAGGCATTGGAGAAGTTTCGTTTCATCAAGCGGGTTGGGCGAAGTGATGAACGGCGTCCAGCGCGCGCCAGCACGCCAGCCAAGTTTCACCTGTGGCTCGGTTTCCGAAAGAACGGTGAGCGTTCCAAGCGCGGCGAGAAAACCGAGCGGGTTGGCACCGTCTAGGGCAGAGAGATCGAGTTCGTTCATGGGTGCGGCGGGTTCTCTGCGGATTGGGGGTGCTCGCTGGCATACCAATCGGCAAGGCGCAGAATGGCTTCGTGATAGGCTAGGCCCCACCAGCCGTGGCGGCGGATGAGCGCCCAGAAGCGGTCGGTGATGCCGGAGTCGAGGCGGTGCGGAGCCGTGAGCGCACGGCGTTCGGTGGTGGAAAGATTCAGAGTTCCGAAGTCGAGTTGCCCTTCGATGGCAGGCGGAGCGTCGTCCTCACAGACAGGTGCGAAGGGACGCGCGTGGCCGTGGTGACTCGCGATGAGATGCAGCAGAAGTTCGCGATCTGCCGACGAAAGTCGCAATCTGCAGAGCCGTTCAGCCAGTTGCGTGGAGAGCATTTCGTGACGGAAATCATGTGGAAGGCCGGCGGCTTCACGGATGACCTGGGTTTGCTCGCGAGAACGAGGTTTGCGGGGCGATTTGGCGAGCGATTGAGCCGTGTCCTCCGCGGGTGCGCCGCCGCGCAGCATGACCTGAAATCGCGGGTCGAGTTTGCCGGCGTCGTGCCAATCGCCGGCTGCTTTGGCGGCCGTCACAGCGGCCTCACCGAGGCAGGCGTGGGCGAGTTTCCCGGCGATGGTGGCGACTTGGGCGCAGTGCGCCGTGAGAAGCACTTCGGCCAGTGCTTCACTCGGAATGTCGTCTTCGTCGGAGAAGTAGTCAGTTTCGTCTTGGGTAAGGTTCCGCTTCTTCGCGCGGAGGATGATGCCACCGCCGGGATGGCGGGCGATGTCGCTGACGTAGTAGTCGCGCGTGGCAGTGAATAGTTCGCGCAGCCAGATGGGCAAGGCGGAATCCGTTTCAGCCGCAGGCATCCATTCGAGTATCGCGGCAATCGCTTCGTCACGTTCCGTCCGTGTTGGCTCACTATTTTCCAAGAGAGCAACCAAGGCCCGGAGCGGAGGGCACCCGGCAAGCCACGGCGAGAGAACTTCGCGGTTCAGTCGTAGCGCGGGCGTTTTCCCGGCTCGCTGCAGCGCGAGTTCCCAGACATCCACCTTTTGTGAGCCGAAGCCTTGCTCGCACAGTGCCTGGCCGAGTTTGCGCACATCAGCCAGACCCCGTTCGTCGCGAGGCGAAGGGAAGATAATGACGCTGTTTGGGAAAATGTCGGCGGGATTGCTGGAAACTTTGGATTTTTCGCGCCCGCAGCAAAGTAGGAACTTCACGGTGGACGTTCTCTTCGATAGGCCTCCTTCTGCTTCGTCGCGTTCGCTCTCCACGTCGCCAGTTGCGTCGGAGCTTTCGTGGTCTCGAAGCCACTGACGGAAGCGATGGAGAGGCACGGAAAACATCTCGCTGGCGACGGGCGGGCAAAGGCTCGCGATTTCCGGCCAGTCTTGCGGTCGTAGTGGATCAAAGTCACAGCGGAACGTAACGCGCACCTCGGCGGCATGGCGGCCTTTGCCGTGGAGAAAGATGCCGATGTCCGGATCGGGGTGCGGACGAGGCGCGGTCTGGCAGAGCAGATCGAGATGGGCCGGAAGAAGAATGGGCGCATCGGGCGACGGGGCGAGCATGTCGCGAAGTTCGTCTGAATCCGGCGGCGGCAGGAGCGCGCGGAGAGCCTCGAAGCCAAAATTCACGACTCGTTGTTCTCCTGTCTTTTTGCTTTCGGCTTTCTCCCAAAGGAACTCCCATGTCGCTTTCAGCGCATCACCGTAGATCGGATCGCTTTCTTTCATCGCTGACTCGGCTGCGAAGACAATGGCGTGCGATGTCTCGGGCTTGCCGAGCCGGGCCAACCGACCAAAACGCTGCCGCAGCGCATCGAGGCTGGCACACTCTGTCACAAGCGCGTCGAAGCTGAAGTCTGCGCCGACCTCGAGGCATTGGGTGCTTATGAGGACGGACGGGCGATCAGGATCCCTCTTCGGTGAGGAATGGAAGAAGGGAGAGAGCCTTTCGCCAACCAGCAGATCACGCTCGACAGGGCGGATGCGGCCCGTGAGCAATTCGACATCGAACGTGGGCGGCTCGCCATCGGAGATTCTCTCCCGTGATTTGGTGCGAAGCGTGGCAGCGATTGCCATCGCTCGGACAACGCGATTGACAATGACGCCGACGCGCAGTGTTCCGCTGCGAGCAAACTCTTCGGCAGCGTCGGCGATCTTCTCCATTAGCTCCTCCTCGTCTTTCACCGCTTCCAAAACCGCCCGCTTCGATGCCGTGAGTCGGGCTTGAAGAACCGGATGATTCAGGGCTTGCTCTCGCTCATCCTCGTTAGGCGGAAAAGTCTCCAGCTTCTCTCCGTCATCTTCTCCGGGTGGAGTCGCGGAAAGCACCGCCACATGGAACGGCGTGGGGTTAGGGACCAGCGACCATTTTGCCGAGCGGAACATCTTCACCGCCCGCAGCGTTTGCAGGAATGGCTGGGTGCAGTGCGCCTCGTCGAGCAGAATAAGGCTGTCGTTGCCGGCCAAACCGGCGAAAAGTGGCGCAGTCAGCGCGCTGTAACCATACCCACGAAACAGCAGCCGCGAGCCCAGTTGGTGCACCGTGCTCGTAATGATGGCCGCCTGCGACGGGATGCGCGCCCAGCGATCATCGCGCAGCACACCACCACGCAAGCGACCGACGGCGAGTGGTCGTCTCTTGGAATCCAAACCACGCAGTGTTACCAGGCGTTCAGCGACAGCGCGCAGGGCTTCGGACGCATTATCGTCCGCCAATTTGGTCGCGATTGTTTCCGCCCGGTCGTATGCCTCATCAACAACAATGCGTCGATCCACGACGAACCAGATGCGGCGTGGGATGGAGCGATTTGCTTCACCTGCCTGCTTTGCAAGCGCCCACACTGCGATATCGAGACACGCGGTTTTGCCACTCGCCGTTGGCAAATCAATCGCGTCGGGGAAGCCTTTTGTGGCGGCCCAATCAGCCAGCATGGTCTGCCACGGGAAAGGGTCTTTCCCCCACAGGGCGCAGAAGAAGGCAGTGAAAGAGGGAAATGCGCTCATGCGTTCACCTCCATCGGACGGCACAACCCGTAGCCGCGGTAGCGGCCCGCGCCGATGATTACCGGGCCGCGCACGGGCTCATCGAATAGCAGAATGGCGTGTGTGTGGCGGCGTTCGCTGCCGTCCTTGCGACGCAGGCGCGGGAATGCGTGCGCGGCTGGTGCGCCAACGTGCGTCGAGACGGGCGTGGGAATGACCTCGCGCGGGCGTGGCAACCCGATACGCCCGCAGCCAGCGGTAATCATCGCGGCAACTTCGGCGAGGTATTCGGCTTTGGCCTTCGCTTTTGGATGGTGGTCGTAGGCAATGGGCGTGACGGTGCTCCATTGCGTCGCGCCTTCGGGATGCGCTGTCCAGGTGATCGGACGAAGAGTTTCCAGCTGGCGGGCCATCGAGGGCACGAGTTTCCATGCCCCGAGGCGTCCAAGTTTCAACTCGCGGACGCAGGCGGCGACGCAGAGCACATCGGTACGCACAGCTGCGGACATCTCGGCTGGTAATGCCAGCGCGACGCCCGGCATCCGACCATCCGCGTGCGAGTGGCCGACAAAACCCAAAGGAAGGAAAGCGACGTGCGCAGTTTGAAGCACCGACTTGTCCGGCGCATGACCAGTCAGTAATGCTTGCGCTTCTAGGCTGAAGTCATTGGCGTGACTTGCCATTGCTTCGCGCCAGCGGTCAGTGAGGGCCAGCGTGCAGGCCAGGTCGAGTGAACGATATGGACCGTCATCGCGTTCGAGGGTGAAGACGGTGAGGTGCGGGCTGAAAACGCTGCTCGCCTTCGGAGGAACGCCGGTGATTTCCTCCGCTCGCGCGTAGCTGGCGTAGGTGGAAATGCGTGGACGGTCCTGCCGTGGCTCGCCGTGGGGGAATTCGGAGTCGAGGGCTTGTTCGTTGGATAGCTTCAACGCCTTCGCTTCATCGAGCGCTTCTTTTGCAATCCTGGTAGCGTCCTTCGCCGCCTTCTGCGCGCTCTTATCGGCATTCGCCTCTTTCGCTGCTTTCATTTCGGCCTTTGCGCCTTCGTGGCCTTTTCCGGCAGCCGCCACCGAATCGTCCGCTTTGGCCTCCCGGACCTTGAGATCGCAGTATCGCGCCACCGCTTCGCCGTTGAAGCTGGCATCGAGCACCTCCTGCAATGTTCCTTCCCTCGTTACGCGGAACTGATGTGTGCCACGACTTTCATCCGTAGCCCATCGTTGGAGATCGGGAGCAATTGAATCCGCCAGCCACACTTGAACGAGCGAACTTGAATGCCCAATGCGCGTAATCTTGCCGCACAAGACTGACAACGCGTCGCGCACTAATTGCGTTGGAGCGGGATCGAGCCAGTGAAGCATCACCGTGTCGCTGGCAAGCGAGGCGCGAGCGAATGGGGGGCGGTCACTTCGGTGGCGAGTGAGCGGCAGAGAGTGCATGTGCGCTTTGGAAGGTCCGGTCTTGTCGTTTACGGGCACATATTGCGTCACCACGCGGCAAGGCAGCGCTTCAGGCGCATAGATTTCCGGTGGTGCTTGTCTTTCCAGCCAGAGTAAAGCCTCCCGTTCCAGGAGATCCGCGCCGGTTTGATAATGCGCCGCCACCATCGCCATGAACACTCGGGCGGGATGTGGAGGCCACTCGACGCGACCATATTCTCCGTGCGAGGCGACGGCCACACCTTGCAGGTAGCGGATGCCGAGGATGAGCATATCAGTCAGCTTCCTCTTCCGCTCCACCCTGCATCAATTCTTGGCTCTTCCGAACCAGTTTCACCAACTCAGGGCTGGGAAGTAGCTCGATAGGATTGTCCTCCCATTCGAGTCCCAGAGCACTGGCAGCGGCAACAGACTGTTCCAGCAATAAGACCGTGTCTTTGCCTGTGATCGAAAACCGTGGCTGCTTCTCTGCGCCAGGCTGGTCGAGCAGTTCCCACGTCAACGCTTCCTCCGGCCACAGTAGGCAGCGAGAACGTAGAGCCAATCCTGATTCAAAGGCGAGCGTCGCTGCACAAAGGCCGAGTGCCGCCAGCACCACACGCCCAGCTCGTTCGGCGTCGGCTTTGCGTTTAGCAAAATCTTCGGCTTTCTCCTCTCCTCTCTTGCTGACTGGCAAACATAGGCGACGCAGCACGATGAGGGAGAGGGTGGTCAATTGTTCTGCGTATTCGATAGAAGCTCCGCCTGCCGCCATTTGTCCTTTGCGCGCTTCAAGTTGTTTGAGAGTGTCCGGATTATCGAGCAACAGATTAAAGCCGGCACCAGAAAGCTGCTGAACTTTAAGGATGTCAGGGCCATTAGCTCCTTTGGTGTATTGCGCAAAGGTAGGGAGCACGTTTCCCAAGTTGGCGTTTGAAACTTTCCCTCTTTTCTCTCCCTTGCCGAGGTGGATTGCTTTGCCGTTTGCATCGGTTTCGGCTGCGCTCTTGTCCAGCGTCCAACCTCCGTCTTGGCACTTGAAGATTTCGATACCCTCGGTCTTTGTGATTATTGGGTCAATCCGGCTCGCCGTCTTAACTCCAAATGTCGCCCCAACGCCAATGACCTCGGATACCATCGCGCGCTCGAACTTTGCGCCCAGCCCGCCTTTCGGCCCTGTGGAATCCCACATGCCGAAAATCAGCGCCGTGGGGCAGAGTTGATAGAGCGCCGTAGCGTTTCGCTGACTTACGGTATCGAGCTGCCTGCCTTTCCTGCTTTTTCGGAACGGCAGCTTTTCTCTCTTTCCTGCAACTTCTTCCTCGATCTCACTATCACGAAGGATGGCATCTGCGAGACGGTGGGGAAGTTGCAGGCTGGTGATGACGCCGACATCGTCAACGAACTTCTCTGTCTCCAGCTTCCCCGTCGGCGACCAGTCGGAAAAATCTACTTTTAGGACCGGAATCTTGATGCGCCCGCTATCGAGCGCGTCCTGCAACGCCTGCTCCATGCGGTTGGCTTGCGATTGTACCGTGTCGAGCACGACACAGGTCACTGGATCTGGGCGCGGGTTTCCTTCTTGATCCCGTACGCGGCGCTGTTCAACTGCATACACGGCTCCAGCAAAAGTCGGTGGGAATACTTTATCGCCAGCGCCTCCTGCGGGCTGGAGTTTCCTGCGGCAGCGGAACGCGGCAGCCGAGCCATTAACGGCCTGTTGGAGTGTGGCCAGGTCAAGTTTCATGCTTTTGTGGGTTTGTTGATGCGATCGTGGTGTGGAATAATCTGTCGAATAGAAGCCGGCTCATGGTTCGCCTCCCCCTTGATGTGTTGATTCAGGTTGCCTCGTCATGGACTGCCGTCGCTTCGTCGGCCTCACGCCAAGGCTGAACCCGTACTGCATCCTCCTTGGCGGTTTCGACGCATATACCAAACGCCATTCCTCGCGGCCAGCAAGAAAATGCCTCAGCTCGGGCAATTCAAAGCTTCAGTTGAGAGCTTGGCTACCGGGCACGGAGCAGTTTCAGCGTGAAGAGTATGGCGGAAGGGCGGAAGAAGCAGATTGAGCCTTGCCAAGTTCACAACAGAACCGCCTCGCGACTGCGTGATTGGCGCGTTTTTGAATCAATGACGCCGGAGGGGGCAGAAATACGCAACAAGCGCGGCGATCATTGTTTGGCTGTCGGTGGTTTATGATTCCCCGGATTCCCGGCGCCGGTTTTCTTCTCGGCACCGACTTCGCTGAGCAAGTTTTTTGCGCGTCCTTCGTCGACCATTTCCTGCCGCCGTACTTGCTGGGTCCGCAGAGGAGTGAAGTTGCCGGGGTGGCTTTCATTCTGTCGCAACGGACGTCTTGTTTGATAGGGTAGGAGGCGCGTCCGTTGCGGAAGTGCTAAGAGAGGATGGATGGATGGATGGATCGACCGAGTTATCGAATGAGAGAGCGATCCGACGTGTGGGAAAGGAGTGGATGGCGTTTTTCGGCGTCATCGCCAACAATGTGGTGGAATTCGTGTCACCCACGCATGAGCTTTGGCGGGAAGCGCGATGGTTTAGCGCGAGTGTCCTCAAGGGACCGGGAGGGTCTTCTCCAACGTTGGAAAGCGGATGTGCCATCGCGTCGAATGCTCCGGTGACACGTGTAGCAATGCGTGTGGGATGCGCCGAGAATTTGACCCATCTCGCTCTTCGGGAGGTTGCTCAAAAAGGGGGGAAACAGGGTCCGTTATCGGCGTTTCTATTCTTACTTTCATTCTTACTCGCGAGCGTGCGCTAAGGGGTATTCTCTGTAAGATGCTGTGGGGGTGGTGTTTGGGATAACTGGCGGAGAGAGGGGGATTCGAACCCCCGATACGATTTAACTCGTATAACGGTTTAGCAAACCGTCGCTTTCGACCACTCAGCCATCTCTCCCGCTCTCGCGTTGCGCGGGCGTGATAATCGGGGAAGCCTCCGATCAGGCAAGCAGATTCTCCAGCGTTTTTCCAAATCTTGAGTGATTGCGAATAACGCCGATCTTTTTGTTTGATTCTTGGCTCCGGGACGAATCCTGGCACTATTCATTCTCATCCATTCGCCACCACTATGACGTGCCCACTCCTCCTCGCCCGCCTCGCCCCCCGCCTCGTCGGCCTGCTCACGCTCCCGGGTCATCGCATCGCCATTCCACTCGTCGTTGCTTTCCTTTTCTGCCGTCTCGCCTCGCCCTCCGCCGGCGATGCGGCGGGTCTCGTGATGTTCAATGAGATCTATTACCACCCGCCTTCCAATGAGGCCGCGTCCGAGTTCATCGAATTCCACAACACCGCGTCCGTGGACGTCGATCTCACCGGGTGGAGGATGACGTCGGGCGTCGACTTCCGCTTCCCGCAGGGCACTGTCATTCGCGCTGGCGGGTATCTGCTGCTCGCCTCCTCCCCCGGCGATCTCGCGGGCATCACGGGGCTCACAAACATCGCCGGACCCTTCGTTGGGAAGCTTTCCAACACCGGCGAGCTCCTTGAACTGCGCGACTCCGCGGGACGAATCATGGATTCCATCAAGTACGGCAACGATGGCGACTGGCCTCCCGGCGCCGACGGATCCGGTTTCACTCTGGCCAAACGCCGCCCTCAGTCCGACAGCAGCCTTCCTGAAAGCTGGACCGTTAGTCTTCAACCGGGAGGCACGCCCGGCGCCGTGAACCTGCCTCAGCCGGGCCCTTTCGGACCCGCGACGAACCTGTTCAGCTGGGACCAATCCTGGCGTTTCAACGACTCCGGCGTCGATCCTGGCGCCTCATGGAAGCAGGCTGCTTTCTCGGATGTCTCGTGGGCCTCGGGGCTGGGCGTCTTCTACGGCGGCAGCCCCCGCTTCACGCAACCGAAGGGAACGCTCCTTCAGCCCGGCCGAACCACCTACTACTTCCGAACCTCGTTCAATGTGACCGGCGATCCCGCAAGCCTCCAGTTCCGCCTCCGCGAGCTCCTGGATGATGGCGCGGTTTGCTATTTCAACGGCGTCGAAGTTTCGCGGGCGAACATGCCCAGCGGGGTCGTTGGCATCTCGACCGCCGCCGTTCGTCCCGCGGGGAGCGCGTTCCTCACGCCGTGGGTTTCCGTCGCCTCTTCCAACATCGTCGTGGGAACGAATGTTCTCGCGGTCGAACTGCACCAGTCGCCCGCGTCGCCGCCCTCGGGCTTGAGGATCACGCCGGGCTCCGGCATCCGGCTCGCATGGGATGGCGAGGAGGGAAGCTACTTCTCGCCCGATGATCCCGCCCTGGC
Organism: Verrucomicrobiota bacterium; assembly: GCA_016199985.1. GTDB lineage: Bacteria > Verrucomicrobiota > Verrucomicrobiia > Limisphaerales > UBA11320 > UBA11320. Next base: position 15,088 of record JACQFQ010000024.1, read on the forward strand.
GCCCGCCAACGCCGCGTCGGCCGGGCCGGGGACGGAGATCCTCGTCAGCAGCAATCCCGGGTTCGCGCAGCGAATGATCGACGGGGTCTACGGCAACTCGAGCTCCTGGAGCCCGTCGGCGTCCGACTCGAGCCCTTTCGTGATCCTGCGTTTCGGCTCGCCCTTGACTCTCTCCGCGCTGGCGTGGAGCCGCGACAATGGCAATACGCGCGAAAGCATCTGCGGCGGCACGTGCACGGATCGCGCCCTGGGGTCCTATGCCCTGTATTACACCCTCGCGGCCAATGTTTCGGCCGGTCTCACGAACGGCTCGAACCCCACCAACGCCTGGGTCAGCCTCGGAACGGTCCAATACTCCAGCTCCACGGCGGGATTCATTCCCTCGCTGCGACATCAATTCAATCTGGGAACCAGCAACGACGCCCCCCTCATCGCCACGGGGCTTCGCTTGCGCGCGCCCGGCGGCGTGACGCTCGACGAGCTGGAGGTGAATCCTCCCTCAAGCCCGGGATTCCATGCGGCGTTCGGCATGGAGCTCTCCGTCGCTTCGTTGCGTCCGCCGCCGCCATCGATCGTTTTCAACGAGATCGCCCCGGCGAGCGCGGGCGCGTTCTCAGTAGAGTTGATGAACATGGGATTGACCGACGCGGACCTGAACGGATGCTCGATCGTTCGCGATGGCGCAGTGCCCGCGATTCGCGCCTTCGGACATCAAATCCTCGCGCCGGGCGCGATCCTCGCCATTCCGCAATCCACGCTGCGCTTCGGCGCCGTTGAAGGCGCGACGCTCTTCCTCTTTGGCCCCGACCGCAACACGCTCCTGGACTCGGTGACGGCGCAGAAGCGGGGACGGGCGCGCTATCCCGATGGCTCCGGGGCCTGGATGACGCCCGTCCAGCTCACGCCCGGGGCCGCTAACAATGTGGCGTTGCAGAACGGGATTGTGTTCAACGAAATCATGCACCGCGCGCCTCCCTTCGACGCGGTTCCCGCGGTGGTCTCGGGAACCACCCTTGTGGGATTGAAGAGCGGAGGCTGGCGATACGACGACACCGGAGCGGATCGCGACAACGCGTGGCGGGAGAAGGACTACGACGACGGAGGGTGGGCTGTCGGGGCAGGGGACTTCGCGCTTGCGCCGGCCCCCGCGGCGACGACATTGGCCGTCGGGCCGGTGACCTACTATTTCCGGAAGCGCTTCGATTTCGCCGGAGATCCCGCGCGCGCGTCCCTGCAGCTTCGCGCCCTGTTGGATGATGGCGCCGTGTTTTATTTGAACGGCCTTGAGGTCCTTCGCCAGAACATGCCCGACGGGACGATCAGCGCCTCGACCTCCGCGGCTGCCCCGGCGGGAACGGCCAGCCTGGGCGCGGCGATTTCGCTGCCGGGGAACCTTCTGGCGCAGGGGGCCAACGTGCTTGCCGTGGAGGTTCACCAATCCGTTAATACAGTCGTTTCGGCGGGAATTGATCTGCAGGGAGGCGGCCTGGAGCTCATCGAGGAAGGCCCCATGGGCGGGGCCGTGCCAGACAACCTTGCGCGGCAGCCCGGCGTGAAGCCCTTCGTGATCGATTCCTTGTCGGGATTTGCCATTCACGATTATTTGCACCTCAACAACGGCCTTTACGGCAACGACCAGAGCTGGATCGGCAACTCAGGCAATCCGGGGTATGCCGGGCTGGCGTTCGGATCGACCCAATCGGTCCACAGCATCGCGTTCGGCCGTGACAACACAGGGAAGGTCGGCGATCGGACCCTTGGGCTCTACACGCTGCAATACACCCTGGTCCCGAAGCCCGGAACCTCGACCGTCCAAACCGGGAATCCCGCGACCGGCTGGGCGAATGTGGGAACGCTGAACTATCTCGCCGCCGGAGACGGGTTGTTCGCGCATCCGTCCGTTCGTCATCATTTCCGTTTCACGCCGGTGGACGCGACGGCGCTGCGCCTCGTTGTGCCAGGGACGGGCATCAGCGCCGGTACCTGCATTGATGAGCTGGAAGTGAATCCGCCTCCGCCAGTTCCCGACCTTGCCTTCGATCTCGAGCTCAAGGCGACGATCACCGAGGTCCCGGGTTCGCCCTTCACGGCGAGCGATGAAACCTGGGTGGAGCTGTATAACCGGGGCTCGCAGGTCGTCGATGTCAGCGGCTGGCAGATTCAAGGGGGAGCGCGGTTCACGATGCCGCCTGGAACCCAGATTCCCGCGAGCGGTTATCTGGTGGTCGCGAAGCGCGCGGCGGAGTTGAAGGCGCTCTGGCCGGAGGTCGACGCGGTGATCGTGGGCGATCTCTCGGGGAAGCTTTCGGCGGGCGAGCCGCTGCGATTGCTCGATGCGGTCGGCAACCCCGTCAATCAGATCCACGTTCCTTCCGGGACGTGGAGCGACGGCGGCGGATCGAGCGTCGAGCTGGTGGACTCCAGGGCCGACAACGATTCCGCCGACGCTTGGAGAGACAGCGATGAGAGCGGTCGAGGCGAGTGGCAGACCATCCGGTATCGCATGATCTCGGGGCAGCGGTTCGGCAATACGTTTTGGAATGAGTTCCGCCTGGGATTCCTCGCGCCCGGCGTGGCCCTCATCGACGATGTGCAGGTCCTTCGGGACCCCGACGGCGTTCGGCAATCGTTGATTCAGAACGGCGACTTTGAATCCACCGAGGCGAACCCGCATTGGCGCCTGCTCGGAGATCATTCTCGCAGCCGTATCGCGGCGGACCCGTCGAATCCGGCGAATCACGTTCTCTGGATGGAGGCGAGCTCGCCTGCTCGAACCAGCCACAACCATGTCGAGAGCACGTTTGCGGGGAACAAGCCGATCGTGGATGGCCAGCTTTACGAGGTGAGCTTTCGCGCTCGCTGGATCGCGGGCTCCCCGCAGGTCAACTCCAGCGCGTATCACCAGCGCCTCGCGAAGACGACTCTGCTCAAGACTTCGCCACGCCATGGAACTCCCGGCGCCCCCAACTCGCGCCGGGTTCCCAATTTCGGCCCCACCTTCTCGGGGCTGCGGCATCTGCCCGTGTTTCCGCGGACCAACGATCCCGTCACCGTGAGCGTCCGGATTTCAGACCCGGACGGTGTTGCGGGCGCGACCCTCAATTACCGCCTGAACCGATCGAATCTGTTCAACGCGCTGCCGATGTCGCTTCAGGCCGACGGGTCCTGGTCGGCCACGATGCCGCCGCAGACCGCGGGGAGAGTCGTGCAGTTCTTCGTGTCGGCCGCCGACTCATTGGGCGCGAGCAACACCGCCCCGGCGCTGGGGCCCGCGTCGCGCGCCCTGTATCAGGTCGCGGACGCGCAGGCCACGAAGCTGCCGTTGCACGAGCTGCGATTGATCCAGCTGGACTCCGACCGGATCTTCCTGCTGAACCTCACGAACGTGATGAGCCAGGAGCGTTTGGGAGGCACGGTGATCTATGATCGCTCCGAGGTTTTCTACGATTGCGGCGTCCGGCTTCACGGCTCCGCGGCCAGCCGAGCTCGCGACGGCGACGATTATGTGAGCTATGACATCGAGTTTCCCGTCACGAAGCCCTTTCGAGGCGTGCAGGGAAGCGTCGGTGTGGATCGATCCGGACGGGCCCCGGTCGTCAGAAACCAGGACGAGATCTATGTCCTGCACATGTTTCATCGCGCCGGGTTGATCTGTCATTGGGATGACCTCTGCTACTTCGTCGCCCCGTACACCACGCACACGGGCACGGCCATTCTGCAACTCGGCGCCTACGACAGCCTGTTTGTGAACGAGCAGTTCAGCGGCGACGGCAGCATCTTCAACTTCGACGGCACCTATGAGCCGAGCATCACGGACAAGGGCGGGGCTGAAGGATTGAAGGTCGCCGTTCCCCTGTTGAATCAGGAAGCCACCGATCTTACCGATCTGGGGGGCGATCTGGAGCAATACCGCGCCCCGTTCGACATCCGGCACGGCGAGCGCGGCGACGACTTCTCCGGCATCCAGAGATTGTGCCGAACCTTTGACCTCTCGCAGGGCGAGTTTGAAAAAGCGGCCGGAACCGCCCTGGATGTCGAGGGCGCGTCGAGGGCGGCCGCCATGACCATCCTGTGCGGCATAGGCGACATCTATCTGAGCCCGGTTCCCAGCTTCCCGCACAACCTTCGCATCTGGACGCCGGCCGACGGCGGGCCCGCGGTGTTCCTGCCCTGGGACATGGATTTCGTCTTCTATCTGGATCCGAATGAATCCGTGCTGCCGACGACATCCGCTCATTTCTCAAAGTTGGCCGGCAGCCCCGCGTTCCGTCGTCGCTATCTCTGGCATGTGAACGATCTGTGCAACACAGCGTTTCATCCCAGCTATATGGGGCCGTGGCTGACGCACTATGGGAGTGTTGTGGGCCAGGCCCTCGCGGACAATGTGTCTTACATCCAAACGCGTCGCGCCGCGGCGCTCTCGCAGATCCCCGCGCCGCTGACCTTCCTTTTGAAGTCGCCGGGCCCCAATCCGGTCCTGATCGCTCAAGGAGTTGACGCCGTCATCGAGGGCGTCGGAGGCATCGATGTGGACAAGATCCGGCTGGCGCCTTCGGGACTGGACCTGCCGGTCGTGTGGACGACGCTGACGAACTGGCGCGTTCGGGTTCCTGTGATGCTGGGCGTCAACGCGATCACGATCGAGGGCCGGGATCGGGCGGGGAGCTTGCTGGGCAGCGGACAGGTTTCCGTGGTGGGGGCGGTGTTTGGCGGCGGCGTTGACAGCGATGGCGACGGCATTCCGGACGCCTGGGAGGATCTGCAACATCTCGATCCGCTGCTGAACGACGCCGAGCAGGATCCCGATGGCGACGGACGCACCAATTTGCAGGAATACCGCGCGGGCACGGATCCTCACGACGCGGACAGCGTGCTGGCCTTGCAGGTGGTGGGGGCGGGCGGCGATGGGGTGAAGCTGCGATTTCAAGCGCGGGCCGGGCGCAGCTACTCCGTGATGTGGCGCGAGGATATCGCGGGGAACGGATGGAATAAGCTCGAGGACGCGGAACCCCAGGTCGCGGATCGCGCCGTGGAGGTGATAGGCCCGTGGGCGGGGACGACGGGACGAAGGTTCTATCAGGTGGTCACCCCTCGTCAGCCCTAAGCTTCGGGCTCGCGTTCGCGGCGGGGGATCGGTAAGAACCTGGTCATCGCCTACTCGAAATGGAAACGCCGCTGACGCCCATGGAATTCGCGCGCCGCGCGCGCAAGCTTTACCCGGATCGCGAGGCCGTTGTGGACGGCCCGATCCGGCTCACTTACGAGCAGTTCTTTCATCGATGCGATCGCTGGTCCGCGGCGCTGCGGGGTCTTGGCGTCCGTCCTGGCGACCGCGTCGCCTACATCGCGCCCAACACCCTCGCTCACCTGGAATCCTTTTACGCGGTCCCCCAGATCGGCGCCGTCGTGGTTCCCATCAACTATCGGCTGAGCGGAGAGGACTTTGCGTATATCATCGGCCATAGCGGCGCCCGTGTCGTTTGCGTCCACCCGGACTATTTGGACTGCGTCGATGGCATCCGCGGGTTGATCCCAGGCGTGGAACACTTCGTGGCGCTCGAAGGTCGCAAGGCCGGATGGCTGGATTATGAGGAGACGCTGGCCGCGACGCCGCCCGAGTTCGAGCGTCCCGAGATCCGGGAAACGGATCTTCTCGCGCTCAACTACACGAGCGGAACCACAGCGCGTCCCAAGGGGGTGATGATCACGCATCGCAACGCGTTCCTGAATGTCGTCGGCACGCTGGTTCATTTTCATATGACCGCCGCGGACCGTTTTCTGTGGACGCTCCCGATGTTCCACGCAAACGGCTGGACCTTTGTTTGGATTGTCACCGCGGTGGGGGGCGCTCATGTCTGCCTGCGGAAGATGGATCCGCGCGCGGTTTTCGAGCAAGCCGAGCGGGAGCGCATCTCGGTGTTGTGCGCGGCGCCGACGGTTCTGATCGGAATCGCCAACGCCCCGGAGGAATTGCGTCGTCGCGCGCGGCGCGGCGTTCGAGTCCTCACCGCGGGCGCGCCGCCGGCCGCCGCGACGATCGAGCGCATGGAAGGCGATCTGGGATGGGACATCCTGCAGGTCTACGGGCTGACCGAGGTGTCGCCGTTCATCTCCTTCTGCGAGCCGCGGCCGGAGCACGCCGGGCTCGACGCGCGAGCTCGCGCCGAGATCAAGGCGCGGCAGGGGGTGGAGCTTCTGACCTCCGGGGATCTTAGGGTGGTGGACGAAAAGGGCGACGAAGTCCCGAGGGACGGCCAGGCATTGGGTGAGATCGTTGTCAGAGGCAACGCGGTGATGGCCGGATACTATCGCGACGCGGAAGGAACAGCCCACGCCATCCGCAACGGATGGTTCCATAGCGGGGACGCGGCGGTGGTGCATCCGGATGGATATCTTGAGATCCGGGATCGCATCAAGGACGTGATCATCAGTGGGGGCGAGAATATTTCATCCGTGGAGCTCGAGGGAGCGCTGCTGCGTCATCCCGCGGTGCAGGAGGCCGCGGTGGTGGGCGCGCCGCATGAGAAGTGGGGCGAGGCGCCGCAGGCTTTTATCGTTCTCAAGGCGGGGGCGGCGGCCACCGGAGCCGACCTCCGGCAATTCATGCGCGATCGGCTGGCTCACTTCAAAGTGCCCCAAGGGTTCACGTTCGTCCCGGAGCTGCCCAAGACCGCCACGGGGAAGGTGCAGAAGTACGTGCTGCGCGGGGGCCGCCCCAATATCGCCCGCCAGTGACAGGTTTTCCGCTCTTCTTCAGACGGGACGAGCGAGCTCGGCCCGCATGCTGTCCAGGATTCTCGGCACCGCCTGCCACGGGTCCTCGGCTGACTCGTATTCGAGGGTAACGAATCCCTGGTATCCCGACTTGCGCAGAAGATTCATGACTCGCGGCATGTCGGAAGGCTTCGGGGATTCGCCCTTGGACTTCATCTCCGCCTTGTACTGGACATTGACCGCGTAGGGAGCGCAGCGCTCCAGGTCGTCGAACGGGTTGATGGTGTGGAAATTTCCAGTGTCCAGATTGATGCCGACCCAGGGGTTCTTCACGGCCTTGACGATCGCGAGAAGGCCTTCGGCGTCCTCCACGATGCCGCCGTGGTTTTCAATGCCAAGGAAGACGCCCTTCTTCGCCGCGTAGTCGCCGACTTCCTCCATCGCGCTGACACAATGGCCTCGCGCCTCCGCGGGAGTTGTTCCCGCCTGCATGCCCCCGGCGAAGACGCGGATATGGGGAGCGCCCATCAGCGCGGCGCGATCGATCCATTTCTTCACAGACGCGACCTCCTGGTCCCGCTTGGGGCCGGGAGGATGAGTGAAGGTGTTGCCCACGGCGGAGCCGCTGATGGTGACGCCGCGCAGGAAGGCGTGGCGCTTCACCTTCAGAAAGTAGGCGTCGTCGGCGTCCGGCGGAAAGTAATAGCTCGTCAGCTCGGCGCCTTCGCATCGGTGCTCCGCGCAGAAATCGATGAACCCGAACATATCAATCGCGTTGTCGCCGGGAAGTTTCGCGCCCGCCTTGCGTTTCCCCTCCTTGAAGAAATCGCGGAAGGAGTAGGCCGCGAGCCCGAGGCGCAGGCGCGCCAAGGGCGAGTGGGGGAAGGGCTCCACCGCCGGAAGGGCCGTGGGCAGCGCCGTGGCGAACGCGGAGGCGAAGGCGCCGCCGAGCAAAGTGGATCGGCAGAAAGAGCGACGCGAGAGTGATGGCTTCATGGGTGATTGGGTTGAGCGATACCCGAAGCTAGGGCGATTCGCCGCGCGGGTGAAGAGAAAGTTTGCTCGGCCGATGGTTTGGGTCGTTGCCGAAACGCCGCCAGCCACGAGCCGTTCCGCGGGCGGATGCGGCTATTGGTTCGTCCCCTTCGCGCGACTCACGGAGGGAACGTGATTCCTGTGCGGTTGTCGTCCTGGGAGAGCTCGTATTGGAAAACGAAATCGCGAGCGGGCGTCCACTCCACGTGGCCGTCGCACATGGCGATGTTCGCTCCTTCCGCGCCGTGGTTGTCGGGGGCGTCCGGGTAGTGGGCGTTCTCCCCCATCGTCCAATCCATGATCAGCCAGCTGCGCGAGGGCCCCGCGACCGTTCCTCGCAGGCCGAACGCGTCATGATAGTGGCGATGGCTCGCGACGGTGTCGGCGGTCTTGCGCAGAAACGGAACCGTGACCGCGCCGCCAGGGAAGCCAACCCGGCTGCTGAAAGGGCCGTTCATGGCCATGAAGCCGATCTGCCAATAGCTGTGCCCGTATCCGGGACCCGAGGTTCCGGCCGGCGCGAAAAGATCCTGCGCTCCCCATTCCCCCGTTGGCGAGGATCCTTGCAAGGCGCGCACCTGATTCCTTGTCGACGGGCATACAAAAAGTGCGCCGCTCGCGCCGAGTTGTTGTTGAAGCCAGTTGAGGTCCTGATCCTGCGGCGTGCGCTGAGGTGTCAGGTAGCCGCCCTCGTGGTCGTGGTCGTTGGCGTAGGAGAGGCTTCCCATGGCGAGCTGGCGCAGGTTGTTGGCGCATTGCGCTCGTCTCGCTTTCTGGCGCGCTCCCCCCAGAGCGGACAGGAGGAGGCCTGCCAACAACGCCAGGATTGAAATGACAAGCAGCAGCTCGATGAGGGTGAAGCCGAGTCCGGCGCGGTCCGGCGCTCCGGGAAGGAGGGCTGGGTTCGCGGCCGGGACGTCTCCTTGCGGCGTGCTCAGGGCGTGGTTTCGTAACATAGAGTCGATACAAGCGCGGGGTCTCCCTCCATATATCCCGATGGGTCGAAGCCGAGGATGAGATCGCGACGCCCCACCCGCCGCGCGGGCGTGAGATTCCAGGCGTCGCGAACGGGGAGCCATATGTTCGGGCTCGCCTGGACGCGGTGCTTGTCGGGGTTCGCGCAGAGCATCTGCATGACGTACGCAAGCGTGTTCGAAAGGCTCGGCGTCAATCCCGACGCCCGCGCGACGGCGGCAAACTCGCAAGCCAGTCGGAACACCGCGTCCATCGCGGACATCCTGATGATGCAGATCGCTGGCGCGGCTTGATGGATAGCGTTGCGCACGCCGCCCTTTCTCATCGCCGCCTCGAAGCGAGGGCCGTCATCGTCCCCGCGTTCGTCGGAGGGGCGCCTGCTGGCCGCGCGCAGCGGGACGTGAATCGGCGACGCCCTGAGGAGGCTGAGCAAGTCGTGTGGCGGTCGAAGGAATCGCGTCTCGGGAGCGATCCAAACGGCGTAGTCCTGATGAAGCCGGGAGAATCCCCCCTTGAGATAAACCAGGGCTTCAAGGCCGTCGGCGGCGGGGTTCTCCTGGGCCCGATAGCATTGGCAATGGGAGATCGGAGCGTCGGCGACGACATGGAAATCGGCGAAGACCCCGGCGTCGCGGGCGGAAAGCGCGCATTGTTCCATGGACGCCATTTGATGAGGCCTGGCGACGGACCAATAGAAGAGAGGGGCTCTCACAGCGATCCTAAGCGAGCAGAGCCCTTTCCCAGATCTCGCGATGCGTTCGGGGATTGCACAGGTTCTCCCGGGCGTGCTCCGCGGCGATCCGCGCCATCCTTGAGCGGTGGGCGTAATCATCATGGAGGCGCATCACCGCGCCTTGAAAATCCTGAAACGTTTCGCAGATGAAGCCGCTTTCCCCGTGCACCATAAGATTGTGGAATTGGTGGCCGGAGGGCACGACGGGCACGGCCCCTGTCAACATGGACTCCACCGTGGAGCGCCCCCAGGATTCCTGGACGCGATGGCCGATGGGATAGACGAAAAGGTCCAGGGAGTGGAGGAACGCGGCGGCGGTTTCCTTGCGCGCCGGAATCAGGTCCCATTCGGGCCCGAACCTGTGCCAGCAAAACGCCTTGTCCAGTGAGCCGTCCCAGGCCATGACCCGATATCGAACGGACTTCAACCCCAGCTCCTCGTAGAACACCGGGAAGTCATGGGGAAACTTTTCAGCGTCGGGCCTCGAGAGCCTTCCGATGGTGAACACAGGGTTGCGGCGCGGTTTGAAGGGGAACTCCCCAGGGTCGATGAAGTTGCCGGTGATCGCCTGGCTCACGCCTTCGTAGATCCTCGAAAACGCGCGCCGCTGAAAATCCGAGACGAAGAGGGCCTTGTCGATCAGTCCCTCCTTCGCCGCCTCCGCCTCTCCCTCGAAGGGGAACATCATCTCGTTCGAGAAAACCACGCGCAGCCCCTTCGCCTTCAGCTTTCTGATCGCGCCGCTCACGAATATCTTCGGTTCGCAGATGACCAAGGCGACCGCGCCCGGAGAAGCGGGGACGTCCGTGATGAAGATCGCCTGCATGCCCAGCGACTTGATGAAGCCCATGACATCGGGCTCGCGAAACCAACAGCGCTCCAGGAACACAAGAGTGATGTGGAAGGCGGCGCGAAGCAGCGGGAGCAGATGTCGAATCTTCGTCGCCGCGCCGCCCACCCGCGCGGGAACTCCTATGAGGAACAGCCTAGGCAGAGTCATGCGGGCGGAGGGTGGTGTTGTTGTCGTGGCGAGCTTTTGGCGGGGCGAGGAGAATCCACGAGGCGAACCAGAGCGCGGCGAGCAGGGCGAGCGTGAGCGTCTCCAGGTATCGATTGTCGATCGCGGGAAACCAGCGCGGTAGCTGCCCGAGGCACGAGCAAACTTTCAAGCTCTGCCAGTACAGGTTGAGCCGGTAGGCGGTGAACAGGCAGCAGAGCGCCGCGAGCGCCTGGCCCTTTCGTCGCGGCGCGACGTTCGGCTTCGCGAGGAGTACTATCAGGAGCAACTCCAGGAGCGTCGCCATCGCGAGGGTGTGGGTTTGGCGCAGCCAGATGAACACCGGGTCCGATCCCGCCGGCGCCTCGTGGCTCAGGAGCAGCATGGCCTTTCCTGTCGCGGTCGCCGCCAGGATCCAGAGCGCCGCCTGGCCCGCCTGTTCTGGGCGATTGTGTGTTGTCATGGGTGTCAAGGCGACTCGAGTGGCTAAAACGCAAACGAGACGGGGTAGCTGGAATTGGATCGCGCGATTTCGATCGGATACCAGGCGCCGAGATCGGGAACCCAATAGAAGTTCACGATCAACGGAATCGGGTTCTGTCCTTCGCGCGACCTGGCCATCAGATAGACCCACGCGGAGAAGACCTCCTTCTGGTCCTGGAGAAGATCCTCCACCGAGGGCTTCAGCACATACGGCTGATGCTGGATTTTCCGGGAGCCGAATGATTTGGAGTGGGCCATCATCGGTTCGCAGGACAGGAAGGCGTTGGTCTGTCGCACGGCCCTGACACGGATGGACGCCAGACTGACGGCTTCCACGCAGTTCGAGCACGTCAGCGTTCCCGATCGCGTGGCGACCTCCATCTTCAGTTCGTAGTTAAGCTGGAGGAGCTGAGGCAGGGACATGCTTGCGATGTTCGTGAGCCCGGTGGTCCTTTGCGCCGACCGCAGAGCCAGATCAACAGGCAGCGCGAATGAAGAGTACGGGGACCGCAGTTCCTCCAGGAACAGATCTCCCAGGGAGGACTCGTTGGTGATCGATCCGTAGCGAAATCTCGCGAAGGCGTCGAAATCCGCCGAGGAGTACGCGTTCAGGAACGCATGGACCCGGCTGGCCAGCGCCGTCTCCTGGAATCGCGTCAGGGCCGTGTTTCCCAAGGGGTCCTGATTCCGATGGATCCTCTCCCAGATCGCGCCCGGGGGGAGGTCAGCGATCGTTTCGAATCGCTCGCCCTGGAGGCTGTTCTTAAACGCCTTGGCGCTCTCCCCGTAGCGTTGGCGGGCGGATTTTTCCGCGGACGCCGTGATCATCCAGAGCACCGCGACGCTCAACGCGGCGCAGGCGAAGGGAAGGAATAATTTGCGTAACATGTGGATTGAGTTGAGGACGCGTCCACCGGTTTCGGCGGACGCGTCGGTTGGCTGGATGGGGTGGGGGCCCGGCGACGTCAGAGGCAGCCCCTGCTTGACCATTGGGGTTGATACTGGCAGGGCCCCGACCAGACGATGCAGTAGTACCGCTTGCCGTTGATGCTGATCAGGCTTCCGCTTCCTGACAGGTTCGTCCCACAGACCCTGCAGAACGCGCATTCTCCAGGGCAGCGTTCGGATTGGCACTTCCCGCTGGCCGCTCCGCTGTAGCATGTGTTCTTCAGCACCGCGCATGTGCCTCCGCTCCCAGCGCTCTGCGCCAGCGCGATCGTCCCCGAAAGCAGAATCGACGACAGGGCCGCGAACGTGGTTTTTCCGATGATGCGTTTGATCGTGTCCATTTCTTGTCTCCTTGTTTTCCTTGCCTCCCCCGATGTTTCACCCGTTCCTGCGAGACGCCTGCTCCACACGGAGAGGCGACGGGCAGACAGCCCGAGCGCTGATACCGAGGGTAGATTGTTTCCTCCCACCGAAATCCCGAGAGCCCGGGAGGCTCGTGGCGCCCCCCGCAACCTTCCCGTGTTTCCGGTCGCGGACGAAGCGTCGCGCCCTTCTTAGCAAGAGATCGTTGAGGAACAATCCCTGACACTAGCGGTTTCAGGCAGGTTTCGAGTTCGCAATTCCCTAATCGTAGGGACGGCGTAAATCGCCGCCTTCCGATGTTGTGGGCGCTTTGCCGCCGCCAAGGCCGCCAGGCGCGCGCTCCTCACAACTGGGGGATGCGCTGGGTTCGGGCGGCTTGCTTGAGAAAAACCTTGAGGAGGGCGCGTTGTGTTGCGCACATTGGTTGAGATATGAAGTCAGTCTTTACAGGTCCCGTGTATGTCGTGGGCGATAACATCGACACCGACCAGATCATCCCCGCCCAGTATCTCAACCTGGTTCCCACCATCGCCGAGGAGTATGAAAGGCTCGGCAGCTACGCGCTCTGCGGCCTGCCTGACGCGCTCTATCCAACGCGTTTCGTGAAGCCGAGCCAATTGGACGCGGACTACCCGATCGTTGTCGGCGGGCGCAACTTCGGCTGCGGCAGCTCTCGGGAGCACGCTCCGATCGCCATGGGCTCGGCGAAGTGCAAGATCGTCCTGGCGGAGAGCTTCGCCCGCATTTTCTTCCGCAACTGCGTGTCGACCGGCGAGCTTTATCCCTGCGAATGCCTCGAACGCCTGTGCGACATTCTGAAGACCGGCGATGTGGTCACGGTGGACCTGGACGCCTCGACCGTCACCGCTCAATCCACCGGGAAGGTTTATCGGTTCAAGCCGCTCGGCGACGCCCGTCCGGTGGTCGACGCGGGCGGACTGTTCAACTTCGCCCGCAAAAGCGGAATGATTCCCACCAATGGATGACGCCCACGCGGGCGGCTCGTCCGCCGAACCGAGGCCGCCGAGGCCGCCCGTGGACATGGGGTTTCCCATCCGTCCGGTGTTCCTGTTCTTCCTCGCTCTCATCCCCTGTTACCTCGCTGTTTTTTGGGGCGTGGAGCATTGGAGAACGCGCCAGGGTCCTTGGGTTCTCGATTTCTCGACGGACGCCTCGGGCGTCCCTGCTCTGCGAGTGCTGCATCCGACGATCGTCCCCGCCGGCGTCGAGGTTCGGTTTGTCGACGAGCGCCAATCGGGCGCGACCAATGGCTCAGTGATACTGAATCGTCCGATGCAACCGCTGCCCTGGGGGCGGCGCATTTCAGAGGATCTTACGGCTCTGCCGGGCGTCGAGACCCTCAGTCTGTTCGGTCATGAGGTCGAACTCGCGCCGCGCGTTCTTGTCGTTGATCGGAAGGAGATCGCGTGGAGAAGCCAGGCCGTCATCGCTCCCAAAGCGAGCGAGAAGCTGCCGCCCGATCGTTCTCCGGAACCAAGGCGTCGATGAGCGTTCGCTCGATCGGATGGGCTGTGTCGTGAGCGGATGCGCCCGGGATTTGGGTGAATTTCCGCGACGGTATTGTGTCTGAGTCTGCATGCTTCAACCCTCCAGCAGCCTTCGCCGCGTCCTCCTCGTGACGCTCGCCAGCGTATTGCTGCTCCGTGGTTGGGCGGCTTCCTTGCCGGGTTCGGCCCAGGTCCAGGCCCGGTACTGGAAGGGAAATCTCCACACCCACACGCTGTGGAGCGATGGCGATGATTTTCCGGAGATGATCGCCGATTGGTACAAGAATCACGGCTACCAGTTCCTGGCGCTGAGCGATCACAACTTGATCCAATACGGAGACAAGTGGGTGGACGTCGCGGGTCTCCAGGCGAAAGAGGAGACCCTCACCCGATACATCGCGCGCTTTGGATGGGACGGCGTGGAACAGCGCACGGTGGGAAACCGAAGCCAGGTTCGGCTCCGGACCTTGGGGGAGGTGCAGGCGCGGCTTCAGGACGCCGGACGGTTCATCCTCATCCCGTCCACCGAGATCACCTCCAACTACAAGATCTGGCCGATCCACGTCAACGCGCCGAACGTTCGCCACCCGATCGCTCCGGTGGCCGGCTCGAGCGTCCTGGACACGATGCAGCGATCGGTGGACGCGGTGCTGTATCAGCGCAACGCGACGGGCCAGCCCATGTTCCCGCATGTGAACCACCCCAATTTCGGATGGGCGATCACGGCGGAGGATCTCGCGGAGGTCCGCGGCGAAAAGTTTTTTGAAGTCTACAACGGCCATCCCGAAACCCACAGCATGGGCGATGGAACGCGCGTGAGCGTGGAGCAGATCTGGGACATCGTGCTGGCCATCCGGCTGTCGCGGCAGCCTCCCTTTCCGATTTACGGGCTCGCGACGGATGACTCCCATCGCTATCACCATTTCGCGCCGAATGAGAGCAACCCCGGACGGGGCTGGGTGATGGTGCGCGCGCTGCGGCTCGAGGCGGCGGACCTGATCAACGCGATGGAGCGCGGCGATTTTTATTCCAGCACGGGAGTGGAGCTGCTGGACGTGCGGCGGGAGCGTCGCAGCCTGACGGTGAGGGTGAAGCCGGATGGCGACACCACGTTCACGATCCGTTTTGTCGGCACGCCCAGGAACTATAACCGCGCCAGCGAGCCCATCATCGCGAAGGATGGACGGCCCTATCCGACCACGCGGCGATACAGCCCCGAGGTCGGCATGGTGTTCCGCGAGGACCATGGGCTCAACGCCACCTACACCTTCGAGGGACACGAGCTCTACGTGAGGGCGGTCGTGATCTCCTCCAAAAAGAAGGAGGACGGCGCGTCCTCCAAGGAAGTGGAAAAAGCCTGGACTCAACCGCTCGTGGCGCTGCCGTGACGCGCCCCCGCCCCGCGCGATGATCGAGCGAAATGAAGATCTCGCATTGCGACAGATTTTCAGTGCTTCCACCGGGTCGTTCCGATTATTTTTTTGGCTACATGATTCCTCCGCAGGTTCGAACGCTTGTCGCCCTTTGTCTCTCCGCTTTCGCGTTGCTGATCCATTCCGTGTCCGCGGCGGAGAAGCAAACCGTGCCGACGCCGACGGGGCCCCAATCCGATGGACCGTTTCGCAAGGTGATCCTGGACGCCGACCGCGATCTGGATGGCGACGGCGTCGTGGATGACGCGCTGGTCGATGTCATGGAGATCGCTGTCGCCGGGGACGGGCGCGTGTTCTTCATCGAGCGCGCGGGCGTTCTCAAAGTATGGCGGCCGGACACAAAGCGGTCGGAGGTCGTCGGCAAACTGCCCGTGTTCACGGGAATGGAGGATGGTTTGCTGGGCATCGCGCTCGATCCCCGTTTCGAGAGGAACCATTGGATCTACCTGTTCCATTCCGAGCCGGAAACGCACCAGGACGCCGCCGGCAAGAAGGTGGGAACGAACCGCGTTTCCCGATTCACGCTGACGACCACGGGCCTGGACGTTTCGTCCGAGAAGGTCCTGATCCGGATACCGACGCAGCGGGAGCAGTGTTGCCACTCGGCCGGATCGCTCGCGTTCGACGCCGACGGAAATCTTTACGCGGGCGTGGGCGACAACACGCATCCTGGCGAATCCGATGGCTACTCGCCGTTGGATGAGCGTCCGGATCGCGGCCCTTGGAACTCGCAGAAATCGGCGTCGAACGCCAATGACCTTCGGGGGAAGATTCTTCGCGTTCATCCCGAGGCCGACGGAACGGCGACGATCCCCAAAGGAAACCTGTTTCCGCGGGGCACGCCGAAGACCCGTCCGGAGATCTACGTGATGGGCAATCGAAATCCGTTCCGCATCTCCGTGGATCGCAGAACGGGCTATGTTTATTGGGGCGAGGTGGGCCCTGACGCGGGCGGCGGCAACCCCGAGCGCGGGCCGGCTGGATTCGACGAAATCAATCAGGCGCGCCAGGCGGGGAACTTCGGCTGGCCTTATTTCGCCGGCGACAACAAGCCCTATCGCGCCTACGACTTCGCCACTCGGAAATCCGGCGAGGCGTTTGATCCCCTGAAGCCGATGAATCTCTCCGTTCACAACACCGGGCCGCGGGAATTGCCTCCCGCGCAGCCCGCGTTCATCTGGTATCCGTACGGTCCCTCCACGAAGTTCCCGGCGGTCAACGCCGGCGGGGGAAGGACGGCATGCGCGGGGCCGGTCTACTATTTTGACGAGAAGCTCGCCTCGTCCACGAAACTGCCGCGCGAATTCGATCACACGCTCTTCATCTACGAGTGGTCGAGGAACTGGATCATCGCCGTGCATCTGGATCCGGACAACCGGATCGCGAAGCGCCCCGACGGCTCGCTGTGGATGGATCGCTTCTGCGAGCGCATGACGTTCAAGCGTCCGATGGACTTGGACATCGGGCCCGACGGATGCCTCTACGTCCTCGAGAACGGGACGGCATGGTCGGGCAACAAGGACACGCAGCTGACTCGCATCGAATACGCGCCGGACCCGAAGCCCTGACGCCCTGACGCGCCGGATGCGGAGGCCGGCGCGCTAGAGGTAGGGAGCGAGGATCGGTTTGAGCTTCCGCACTGTTGCGGCGGGCCAGGCGGAGCGTTCGGTCATGATGGCGTTCCGGAGCGCGCTGTGGCAGGGCCACCCGGGCTTTGCCGGGATCCCGGCGATCACGCGCGCCACAATGGCCTTCGCCTGCTCGGCGTTCCGGCGCAGATTCGCGAGCACCATCTCCACGGTGACATGCGCCTCGTCCTCCTTCCAACAATCGTAGTCGGTGACCATGGCCAGGGTCGCGTAGGCGATCTCGGCTTCGCGGGCGCATCGCGCCTCGCCCAGGTTCGTCATCCCGATCACGTCGTAGCCGGCGCGATGGTTCGTCAGCGATTCGGCCCGCGTGCTGAAGGCCGGGCCCTCCATGTTGACGTAAGTTCCTCCGTCATGGACGCGGGCTTTGCAGGCGCGCGCCGCCTTGAGGGCGAGCGACCGCAGTTCCTCGCAAATCGGATCGGCGAAGGCGATGTGCGCGACGATGCCCGAGCCGAAGAAGGTGTGCTCCAGGGAGCGCTTCGTCTTGTCGACAAACTGGTCGATCAGGACGATGTCGCAGGGACGATGCTTTTTCTGCAGCGATCCCACCGCGCTGACGCTGAGAATCCAGGCGACACCCATCCGCTTCATCGCCCAGATATTGGCGCTGTGATTCAACTCGGAGGGCAGAATGCGGTGCCCCCGCCCGTGGCGGGGAAGGAAGACGACCTCCCGGTCCGCAAGGCGGCCGGTGAGAAACATGTCGGAAGTCGCGCCGAAGGGGGTGCGCACGGCGGTCCATTTCTGTCGGGTGAAGCCTTCGATGTGGTAGAGGCCGCTGCCTCCGATGATGCCGATCTTGTGATTCATGTTGTCGCGTTCTGCCCGCGGCCCGTTTTGCGCCCCGAGGTCCGCACTAGGTGCTTGGTTTGAGGCGGGAAGTCAATCGCGCGGTGGGCCCCACTCCCGAATTCCGGGCAGGCAGCGATAGAGCGCTTCGTGGTACAGTCCGCGCGGCAGGAGGCGGCGAAGCCACGCGAAGAGGTGAGCGTCGGACGTCGCGCCGGATCGCAGCGGCGGGCGGCGGGAGCGCATGATTTTGATCACGTGGCGCGCGACATCGTCCGGCGTCGTCCTCGCCCGCCCCATGTATCGCTCGATGAAACGGGACATGTGAAGGTAGTGCGCCCGGTAAGGATCGCCCGGGTTCTCCGCCGCGCTCCGGCTCAGCGCGCTGTAGCGCGTGTTCTTGAACGAGTCGGAGCGGATGAATCCCGGCTGCACCAGGGTCACCTGGATTCCGAAGGGCCGGACCTCGTACCACAGCGACTCGGTGGCGCCCTCCAGGGCGAACTTGGAGGCGGAGTACAACGCCATGGTGGGCATCGCCATCATTCCGCCGACGGACGAGATATTGATGATGCGGCCCGACCGGCGCTCGCGCATTCGGGGAAGAGTCAATCGGATCAGCCCCATCGGCCCGTGGTAATTCACGTTGAGCTGTTCAACGCGGTCCGCCTCCGTGACATGCTCGCAAACCGCGCGGAAGGCCACGCCCGCGTTGTTGATGAGAACGTCGACTCCGTCCCAACGCCGGTTGGCCTCCTCGATGGTGGCCTTCCGCTCCTCCAGCCGCGTGACGTCGAGCGGCAGGATCGCGATCCGGTCGGACTCGTGGATCCCCGCGGCCGCAAACCGGGGCAGGGAGGACTCCCGCGCGGTGAGGATCAGTCGGCACGGCTCCTTGAGGAGCCTTCGGCTCAACGCCAGCCCGATCCCGGAGCTTGCGCCGGTGAGGAGAACAACCGGTTGTCGGTTTGCTTCGGCCACTTGATTGGTGGGAACCTCGTAACGGTTTTCCTGGGCGAAGCCCAGAAGATTCATGAATCGACAATCTCATTGTCGATTCGGGCCGGGTCTTCGTAGGCTGTGCCGCGTCCCAGAGCGCATCATGAAGCCATACAATGTCGGAGTCATCGGATACGGGTGGGCCGCCACCGCTCACATCGCCGCGATCAACGCCACCGGGCAGGCGCGCGTCGCCTCCATCCTTTCCTCGCGCCCCTTGAACGACTCGGAGCTGTCCGCAAAGCACGGGAACCCTGTTCGCTCGTTCACGCGCCTGCGCGATTTTCTGGCGCAGCCGGACCTGGACGTTGTGGACATCACGGGCTATCCCTGGCAGCACACGAAGAGCGCCCTCGCCGCGGCCAATGCCGGCAAGCACTTCATCCTCGAGAAGCCGATCGCTCTTTCGTGGAAGGACTGCCTCGCCATCGAGGCGGCGGTGAAGAAGAACCGCGTCCGGACCTGCGTCTGCTTCGAGGTGCGTTACTCGGGGCAGTTCATCACCACCAAGTCCGTCATCGACCGAGGCTTGCTGGGCCGGATCCATTACGGCGAGGTGGACTACTACCACGGCATCGGGCCCTGGTACGGACAGTATCGATGGAATGTCACCCGGCGGGGGGGCGGCAGCAGCCTGCTCTCGGCGGGATGCCACGCGATGGACGCGCTGCTGCTGTGCATGGAAGGCGATGTGGAATCGGTGACCAGCCTCAATGCGGCGTCTTCGCACAAGCATTTCAAGGCGTACGAGTATCCGACCACGACCACCACGCTCCTCAAGTTCAAGGATGGACGCGTGGGCAAGTGCGCGTCGGTGATCGACTGCTTCCAGCCCTATTACTTCCATGTTCACCTGGTGGGGAGCGAGGGCAGCCTGCTCGACGGAAAAATCCACACGAACGCGGTGTCGGGGCTGAACAAGAAGCATTGGAGCCAACTGAGCATCCACCCCATCGATTCCGGCGACGTCGCCGACCATCCTTATCAAACCCAGTTTGAGGCGTTCTTCACCGCGCTGCGCGCGGGCCGCGAGATGCCGCTGACGAACTTTCAGGAGGCGTTGAAGTCGCATCGCGTGATCTTCGCCGCCGACAAATCCGCCGCCGCCGGCGGACGTCCGGTCCGGCTGCGGGAGATTCCCTGGTGATCTGTTGAAGCGCGTGAAGCCGAAACCTCCGATCGTCTTCGCCATCGCGGCCCATCCCGACGATATCGAGTTCATGATGGGCGGCA
This sequence comes from Verrucomicrobiota bacterium, assembly GCA_016199985.1. Taxonomy (GTDB): domain Bacteria; phylum Verrucomicrobiota; class Verrucomicrobiia; order Limisphaerales; family UBA11320; genus UBA11320. The sequence goes on from JACQFQ010000024.1 coordinate 34,950, forward strand.
CGCTGCTTCTTCTGGGGCAGGCGGGCTGCGAGCTTCACTACATGACCTTGTCGAGCGGCTCATTGGGCAGCTCGATCTTCCCGGCGACGAAGACCCGCAAGCTGCGGCGCGCCGAGTCCCGGGAGGGCGCGCGATTGCTCGGGGCGGGGTGGCGCCCTCCGCTTGCGGATGATCTGGAGATCTTTTACGACCTCAAGACGCTCCGACGCCTCGCCGCGGTCATCCGCGAAGTGAACCCGGGCATCGTTCTCACCCATTCGCCCGTGGATTACATGGAGGACCACACGAACACCTGCCGCCTGGCGGTGACCGCGGCGTTTTCCCGAGGAATGCCCAACTTCGCGACCTCGCCCCGCCGGCCTCCCGTGACGGGAGATGTGACGGTCTATCACGCGATGCCCCACATGCTCCGGGATCCGCTGGGGCGTCGTGTCATCGCCGAGCTGTTCGTGGATGTGGGCGGCGTCCTGGCGTCGAAGCGCGTCGCGGCCGCGGCGCATCGGAGCCAGAAAGAATGGCTGGATGTCTCGCAGGGCATGGACTCCTATCTTGAAACCGTCGAGTCTCTTTCGCGCGCCGTCGGCCGCGCCTCAAGGAAGTTTCGTTACGCGGAAGGCTGGCGTCGTCATCTTCCCGCGGGCTTCGGCCCCGAGGACTCCGACCCGCTCCGGCGGCTTCTCGGACGAAGGTGCTTTCGAAACAAAGCCTACGATCGATGCGTGGTTTGATTTCGAAAAGACCCAGGCAGAAAAGTCCCACCCGATTCATTGACGACCTATGCGCAAACGAAGCTCCATAGCGCCCGACTGGTGGGACTACACCACTCTCGACGCGCAGTTGATCCGCGACGCCGCCGCTCTGACGCCGCGGAAAATGTCGCGTCTGTCCCGGCCTGGTTTTCAGGTTCTGTTTCATGACACGCTGGAGGACTTCTATCTGGCCGAGGCGTTGGAGTACATCACCGCCTGGAAGCAATCCACGCCGGACAATCCGGTCGGCGTCTGCGGTCCGATCGGACCGACCGAGCAGCTTCCTCTTGTGGCGCGTCTCGTGAACTCACTGGGTCTTGATGTGCGATCCGCTCACTTCTGGGGCATGGATGAGTGGGTTGTGGACGGGAGGGAAGTCTCGGTCGCGCATCCTTTGTCCTTCGAACGGGCGGATCGGGAGCTTTGCTTCAGCCGGATTCAGCGACGGCGCGTGATGCCGGACAGCCAGCTGCACTTTCCCAAGGCGGACACGCGGGCGTATCGCAAGAGCTGGGACGCGGGCGTTCGCTGCGCCGTGATGCAGGGAGGGCAGGGGGACGTGAAGCATTGGGCCTTCAACGACCCGTTTCGCCGCGAGGGCGCCTATCGAAACGCGCCTCCGTCCGCGTCCGCCTTCCGGGCGCTCACGACAAGGGTGGTCGATCTACATCCGTTGACGGTGGCTCAGAACGCGCGCACTTCCGGCGGCGGGAACATCTCGCTCGTCCCTACACGGGCGGTCACGGTCGGCCCGGCGGAGACATGGAAAGCCGAGAAGGTCTCGATCTGGCACGCGGGGAATCACGACAACGCTTTTGGGCAGCGGCTCACAACGCTGATGATCGCCGAGCGAATGGTCGACACGTCGGTTCCGATGTCCGTTCTCGGGGATCATCCCAACGTCGAATTCCACTTCTATCGCCCCGGCATCGGCGCCTGCGATATCGAGATGCACTAAGCCTAACGCCAGTCGAGCTTGAGGGCGCGGAGCGAGTCTCGCAATTCCGGCATCCGCCATTTCCAGACGACGCCGTTGGTTTGCTGAACGAGGAGCTCCCGGCCCTCGGCGCTCCAGGCGAGGCTCTGCGCGGGAACGAACGCTCCCGGCGCTTCGAGGGCGCTGGGCTCGTCCTGATCGCTGGGTTGAGTCAGGAGGACCCGGCCTGTGGAATCAATGCGGGCGCGCCAGCCGGATCCCTTCGTCGTGACGTCCCTTTCGCGCCGCGTTGAGGGTTCTGGCCAGGCGTTCAGCCGCGCGGCGACACGGTCGCCCGGGGAAAACTCCCAGCGCGATAGCCGGAGGGGCGAGTCATGGATCACGGCGAGCTCGCGATCACGGCTCATGAAGAGCACGCGCTCTGTCTCCCCGATCACATGCGTCGACGAGAGCTCCTGCAGCGAAGGGAACCCCAGAATCCTGACCTCCCCGTCCCGCGCCAGGATCGCAAGCGCGAGTCCATCGTCACTGAACGCCAGTGCCCGCAGCGGCGCGGCGCATTCCGCCAGGGGGCGCGGCGCCTCATCGGCATCGGCGCGCCACGCGAACACCTCGCGTCCCGCGGCCACGGCGATCTCCCGGCCGTTCGGATGCCACGCGAAGTAACGGATCGGGGCGGGGAACTGCGCGGATTTCGCGATGGCCCCGCTCATCGTGTCGGCGAGAAGCAGGGCGGCGCTCCGCTCGGTGTAGAGCGCAAGGCGCTCGCCCTGGGGCGCCCAGGCAAATCGATCCACCGGCCCGGGCGCGTGAATCTCCGACGACTCCTTCAATCCATTCGTCAGCCAGGCGATGCGAATGTGTTGCGGCGATCGCGGAAACGCCACCCGTTGGCTGTCCGGGCTGAAGGTCGTGCGTCCATAGGCGAACCGGCCCGAGTCGTTGAGCTGCCAGATGTGGCGCGTGGCGACGAGCTGTCGAAAGCGGAGGCTGCCATCCTCAAAGCGGCCCGCGATCCAGCGTCCATCGGGACTGATGGCCCAGACGCGGTCGATTGCCGCGCGGTTGCCCTCCGGATCATCCCATGAGTTTTTCTCGAGCCGCATCAGCTCGTGGTGATCCGTGATGGAGCGAAAGACGTACGCGCCGTCCGGCGCGGCTTGCGCGTAACGATCGCGCGCCGGATCCAGGAGCGTCTTTCCCGAGGCGCCCAACGTCTCCGGCCAGCCCGGCAGGGCTTTGAGATCGCTCGAGGCCAGACAGGCGATGGCTTCGTTGCGAAGGGCGACCGTGGGCGTGGGCGGCGGGAGTTGGATCAGGGCCGCGCGACGGAGGGCGGCCAGGGCCTGGGAGCGATAGCCCGGGGTTCCGAGACGGCGCTCGGTCTGCGCCTGGGCGAGATTGGCGTACACCAACTCCCGTTCGGTCGCCTGTCCCGCGCGACGGATTTCGTCCCGCGCCTGGCGCAGCCGGACGGCGGCGAAAGTGGAGATGATCGCGACGGCGATGAGCAGCCCGAGCACCGTCAGGCTCAGGGCCGCGAGGACAGGCTGCCGTCGGCTCCAGCGCCAGAGTCGCTCGGGCAATGTGGCCGGCCTCGCGAGAATGCTCTCGCCCGCAAGCCACCGGTCCAGGTCCTCCGCGAGCGCGCGCGCCGACGGATATCTCGACGCTGGCTCCTTGGCGAGGCACTTCAGGCAAATGGTTTCGAGGTCTCGGTCGGTGTCCGCCCGCAACTCATGCGGCGCGACAGGCTCGCGATCCGCGACCTGCCGGAGCGTTTCCATCACGCTGGCGCCCTTAAACGGCGGCTGGCCCGCGAGCAGATGATACAGGATCGCCCCCAGGCCGTACACGTCCGCGGCCGTCGTGACCTGCGCGCCGTCCCGCGCCTGCTCCGGGGCCATGTAGGAAGGCGTGCCGAGGAACGTTCCTGTTTGGGTGAGGCCGCTATCGTGCTCCACGAGCTTGGCCAACCCGAAGTCGGCGACGTAAGGGACGCCGTCGGAATCGAAGAGGATGTTCCCCGGCTTGAGATCGCGATGCAGGATGCCTCGCTGATGCGCGTGATGCACGGCCTCCGCGATGCGCGAGACGAACCGCGCCACCGACTGGTCTCGCCTGGGCGGCGCGGGAGGGTGAGCGGACGGAGCGTCGCTCGCGGGGTGGTAGGGCCACTCGCCGCGATCGATTTTGTCGGAGAGGCTTCCGCCTTCGACGAGCTTGAGCGCGAGGTAATGCTGGCCCCGGTGCTCCCCGATTTCATGAATCGGGAGAATGCTCGGATGATGCAGCCGCGCCGACGCCTGGGCCTCCATGTGGAAACGTTCGATGAAATCCTTGGGCGCAAGCGGGCCGGCCGCGATCATTTTCAAGGCGACCGGCCTATTGAGGCTCACCTGCCGCGCGCGGTAAACCACTCCCATGCCCCCCCGAGCGATCTCGCCGAGGATCTCGTAGTCGCCGAAGAAACTCACGGGAGGCGTCTCGGCGTCGTCCGTCGGGGCCGGGCCAGGAGCGCGAGAATCGTCGCCCGGCGACGCTCCTTCAGCGACGGCCGCAAGCCCCATCAGGCACAATGCGCACTGCCCGCCGGGCGCGTCCGCGCCGATCGGTCGATCGCAAATGGGGCAGTGGCTTGGGCTCATTGCTATTCAGCGGCGATTCATTCAGACCCGCTGGAGTGAAAAGGTTACGCGCTCAGAACGGTGAGCAGGTGCCGCAGTTCGCCGTCGACCTCCGCCGGATCAGCGACGGTGCGGCTGATCTCGGCCCGCAGCAGCTGCGCGTAGCGCTGACGAAGCCGGTGGACCGCCACTTTGATCGCGCCTTCCGTCATGTCGAGTCGCCCGGCGAGTTCGGCGTAAGCAGGGGCGTCGGCGGCCCCGGTGAGGGCCCCCTGGAGGTTCTCGAAAAGAGCTGTCTTGCCATTCGAGACGAACTCCTCCCTCAGCGAGGCGAGGGTTCGGTCCAGAAGGGTCATCGCCCATCGACGCTCGTAAATGCGCTCGGCGGTCATCGACTCCGCGGGCTCCAGCCGGTAACGGTTCTCCGCGGTGTCGTCGTCGAGCGAAATCAGGGGTTGTCCGCCGCCGCGCTTGAGTCGTCTGGCGTCGCGCCATTCCTTCGCGAGAAAATGCTCCATTGCGGACAACAGCCAGCTGCGGAACTTCCCGCGTTTGCGGTCGAGGGCTCGAAAGTAGTTCTTCGCGAGAAGTCGGCTGAAGAACTCCTGGGTGAGATCCTTCGCCTCATGCTCGTCGTGCCCCTGGCGTCGGACGTAGGCGTACAGCGGATACCAATAGGTCTGGCAGAGCTCGGCCAGGGCTTCGCGCCATTTCGGCGAGTCCTCGTTGCCGGCGGAGGCGATCGCGCTCCAGTGCGTGGTGGCAAAAGCGGGGCTTCGCCCCGGGTATCGACCCTCGCGGGTTTGCGCGTCGCCGCTTTCGGGAGGCGATGAGTCAGTTTCAGGCATTCTCGAGTCCGCCGGCAAAGCCATCGGTCAAAACAGGGCGCGGTTGCGGCGCGGCTTCACCGCGCCTGTCCAAGCCGGATGGCTTGGCGGATATGAGATGATTCGGCTGATGGGGCGCGCGCTTGAATGGCGATCCGACATGGCGCGGCCGTCCCTCCCCGAAGGAGTCGCGGAGCGGAAATGCTCCTCGCGTCTTCGCTCAGACCGCGTGGTCGCGGATGTGAACCCAGCAGTGGACGTGCGGATCGCCGCGGAAATACCAGAGCATGCTCGGTCCTTCGATCTGCCAGACATCCCACACCCCGTCGCCGCCGACATCCTGTTGCTTGAAGTAAGCGAGGCTCAAATTCTCGAGGCCCTGCGACTTCACCAACTTCATGGCCTCATCGGCGTCCGGCTTTCGGAAGGGCGCGAGCAGATCCTTCATGACCGAGTGAACCAGGGCTTGCTGGTCCTTCGCGAGATCGCCGACGCGGATTCCCGCGTGGCCCGATTTCCGCCCGGTGAGCTTCACGGTCTCGGCGGCCTTCTCCTTGGGGCCTTTGCCGTCGATGAGCGCGATCGCGCGCTGACGTCCGTCCAGCGCCTGAAAAACCTCGTTCACGCGCTTGGCCTGATACCAGAAAACATTTCCGGGATGCTCCGCGGGCTCCGCGTCCTTGTCGCCCGCCTGATGCCCGTAGAAAATCGGGCCGCCGAAGGCCGCTCCCGCGACGGTGTCGCCATCGCAGCGTCGTGTGCAGTGACGGCCGGTGAGAACAAACTCAAACTTCCCCGTCCCGGGCTTGCCGAACAGCGCCACGGAGGAGCCCGCGTTGAAGCCTTTGCCTTCGGAGTCGTGGACAATCTGCTCCATTGCCCGGTCGACAAACTCCGTCGTGTGCAGGTGGCGGAAGATCTGTTGGACGAGATCCTGTTGATCCGGCTTGAGCGTCTCGCTGATGGGCTTCTTGGTGATGAGCCAGTTGTTGTCCACTTTGTCGCGGAGCGGATGATCGAAAGCGAAGCAGAGCGAAGCGCGCTGGTCCTCGCCGAGCGAGTTGTAGAGCTGGGCGGCCAGCGTCTCGGAGGTGTCCTTGGGCGAGGGATGAGCCGAGGCCGAATCGGGCGTCCAGATCCGGCTGCCCGCGCCAACGGCCAAGCCGGCGGCAGCGGTTTTGAGAAAAGCGCGGCGGGTGAGGGGCGAGGGGAGGGAACAGCCGCAATCCGAAGGAGAGTTCGCGATGTGAGACATGGTTGGACCATAGACATCGCTCTCCGGGCGGCAAGGGGATAGTGAGCGGTGAGGCGGCCACGAGAGCGCGCAACAATCCGGATTGCCGGGGACCGGGGGTTGCTTCCAGGATCGCCATCCGATGACGATTGCTGATCCACCGCCGACCCCCCGACGCGCCCAGGGCTTCCCGCGACGCGTTCGTTTCTCTTTAGATCGAACGTCTCCGGCCGACATCTACTCCAATACCGCGATCGTCGTGGTCCGAGGTTGGACTCGCGGCGCGGGCATCAGATCATGTGTGGCATAGCGGGCTGGGTTGATTTTCGGGCGAACCCTCAGGAGAGGGCGCTGCGGGACATGGAGCGGTCCATTGTTCACCGGGGCCCCGACGAGGGGAGCGTCTGGCTTTCGGGCCCATGCGGGCTCGTTCATCGGCGACTGCGCATTATCGATCTCTCCCCGGCGGCCGCGCAGCCGATGTCGAACGAGGACGGCCGCGTCCAGATCGTCTTCAACGGCGAGATCTATAACTTCAAGCCGCTCCGCGCCGAGCTCATGGCTCTCGGGCATCAATTCCGCAGCAAGAGCGACACCGAGGCGCTGGTCCACGGATATGAGGAATGGGGCGTCTCTTTGATCGCGCGACTCCGCGGAATGTTTGCGTTCGCGATCTGGGACGAGGCCGAGCGGCGGCTTCTGCTCGCGCGCGACCGCATCGGAAAGAAGCCGCTCTACTATCGCGTCGATCAGCAATCGCTGGCCTTCGGGTCGGAGCTGGACGTCTTCAAGGCGCTTCCCGGATTCAGCCCGCGCCTCTCATTGCCGGGCTTTCTCAGCTACATGGAGTTCGGCTATGTGCCAGGCGCGGAGAGCATTCTTGAAGGCGTCATGCGCCTGCCCCCGGGACACTGCGCGACCTTCGACGCCCAGGGACTGAAGATCGATCGCTACGCGTCCCTTCCCGCGGTGTCCGGGGACGGGCTGGCCAGCGGATCGGCGACGGAGATGGCCGAGCGTTTGGAGGCCATCGTGCGCGAAGCGGTGGTCTGCAGGCTGGAGAGCGACGTCCCGCTCGGATGCTTTCTCAGCGGCGGCGTGGACTCCAGCCTGGTCTCGGCGGTGGCGCAGGAGAATCTGGGGACGCGCCTTCGGACCTACACCGTGGGATTCGACCAATCCCCGCTGAGCGAAGCGGCTCAGGCCCGCCAGGTGGCCGAGCGATTGGGAACGGATCATCATGAGCTGACCGTGAGCCCGGGGTCGATCCTCGGCGAGTTTGAGGCGATCCTGCGCGGAGCGGCGGAGCCGCTGGGCGATGATTCCTACGTGCCGACCTACCTGATCTCGCGGGAGACCCGAAAGTTCGTCACGGTGGTTCTCTCCGGCGACGGCGGAGACGAGCTGTTCGCCGGCTACGAAAAGTATCGCCAGTTTCGGAAGGCGGCGGGATGGCAAAAGGCCCCATTGCCCTGGGGTTGGCTGGCAGAGCGCGCTTGGAACGATCGATTGCACAAGAGCTGCGCCGCGATCGGGACGGGCGACGCCCGGGGCCTGGCCCGGTGGCTTTCGACGCTGTGGAAACGCGCCGACCTCTCTCGCGCGCTGCTGGGGGGCCGCCCGGCGGCCGCGCCCGCCGAGGATGTGTTCGACGCGACGTGGCGTCGACGCGGCGAGTTTCATGACATTGAGCGCTGGATGCTGACGGACATGGAGACGTATTTGGAGGGCGACATCCTAGCGAAGGTGGATCGCGCGAACATGGCCGTGGGATTGGAAGGCCGCAGCCCGTTGCTGGACCAGGAGTGGATCCGCGAGGCGCTGCGGTGGCCGTTGCACGCGGACCTCGACGCGGGCGGCAAGCGCGTTCTGAAGCGGATGCTCGCCAGGCGATTTCCGACCGAGTGGTTTGAGCGGCCCAAGCAGGGGTTCGGAATGCCGGTGGAACAATGGTTTCGGGGCGGGTTGCGCGGGTGCCTCGAGAAATACACCGATCGAGCGCGGCTGAAGCGCCGGGGATTGCTCGACGCGGATTACACCCGGGGAACCGTTGCCGCGCATCTGTCTGGACGCCGCAACTTCGCGCGCAAGCTTTACGCCGTGGTGGCCTTCGAGGCCTGGGCGGATCGTTTCTTCGGAGAGAACGCGGCCCTCGCGGGTTGAGGAGCGAGCCTGTCGCGCGCCTTCCCGCCCTTCTTTTTGGTCTTTGACCCGCGGGCGTCTTGGGCTTTCATCGGGGCCATGACCTCCCCGCGCACCCGCCCCGCTCTCGCCATCCTAGCGCTTTGGATCTCAGGCTTCCTTGTGATTCCTCCGATCTCGAGAGCCGCCGAGCTCAAGGCGACTCATGTGTTTCTTGTGACGACCGACGGACTCCGTTGGCAGGAGGTGTTTCAAGGAGCGGAGGAGCGGCTGATGAACAAGACCAATGGCGGGGTGAAGGACGTGGACGGCCTGCGCGCGCGGTTCTGGCGAAACACGCCGGAGGAGCGCCGCGCCGCCCTGTTCCCGTTTCTTTGGGGAACGGTGGCCAAGCAGGGCCAGATCTTTGGGAACTCGAACCGAGGAAGCGTCGTGCGAGTCACCAACGGCCGGAACTTCTCCTATCCCGGCTACAGCGAGTTTCTCACCGGCGCGGCGGACTCGAACATTATCAGCAACGCCAAGATCCCGAATCCGAACACGAATGTCTTCGAGTGGCTGAACACGCGTTCGCGGTTTCAGGGGCGCGTTTCGGCCATTGTGAACTGGGACACGATCGCCTGGATCCTGAACGCCGGGCGCAGCCGGATCCCGGTGTGGACCGGGCTGCTGCTGCCCAAGGACGCCCCGTTTCCTCCGGCGATCCCGGCGTGGATCGAGACGGCGCAGGCGGGAGTGACGCCCATTTGGGGCGATCTGATTCTGGACACATTCACTTCGCACGCGGCTCTCCAGCACGTCCGCAACGCGCGGCCGAGGGCGGCCTATTTCGCGTTTGGCGAGACGGATGAGTGGGCGCACGAGGGCCGGTACGATCTCTATCTCGCGTCGGCTTTCAATGTGGACCGTTTTCTCGGACAGCTGTGGGACTTGCTGCAAAGTCTGGCCGAGTATCGGGACAGGACCGCGCTGGTGATCACGACCGACCATGGCCGGGGCGCCGGGCTGACCTCCTGGCGGGATCATGGAGCCAAGACGGAGGAATCGGGCGCGGTTTGGGTGGGGGTGATCGGACCGGACACCCCGGGGCTGGGCGAACGGGCGTCGATTCCTGAACTCACCCAGGGCCAGGTCGCGGCGACCCTGGCGGCTCTGGTGGGAGAGGATTTCACAAGAGCCTCGCCACGCTCCGCCGGGCCCATCCGCGATGTGCTGGGGCGTTAAGCCAGGCTCGTCAGACTCCCATCGAGGGGAGGAGGGGACGCAGGCGGTTTCGCGAAGCGTTGTGTACTCCAAGAGGCTCGGCGAACCACGTCGAGCTATCTGCTGTAGTCTTCCATGCCGGCGCAGGAGCAGACCGGGTTGCGGTCGCCGAAGACGTTGTCGATGCGGGCGACGTACGGCCAAAACTTGTGCTCCTTCAGCCAGGGCGCGGGATAGGCCGCCTGCTCGCGGGTGTACGGGCGGTCCCAGGTTTCGGCCACGACGACGTCCGCGGTGTGCGGCGCGTTCTTAAGCGTGTTGTTCTTCGGGTGCGTCGCGCCTGATTCCACCTCCTCGATCTCCTTGCGGATGGCGATCATCGCTTCGCAGAAGCGGTCGAGCTCCTCCTTCGATTCGCTTTCGGTGGGCTCGACCATGATGGTTCCCGCCACAGGCCATGACACGGTGGGCGCGTGAAATCCAAAATCCATGAGCCGTTTCGCGACATCCTCAACGGTCACGATCTTGAAGTGCCGGAGGTCGAGGATGCACTCATGCGCCACCCAGCCGCCCTGTCCCTTGTAGAGGATGGGGAAATGAGGCGCGAGCCGTCGCGCGATGTAGTTTGCGTTGAGAATCGCCACCTGGGTGGCTTCCATGAGGCCGTCGGGGCCCATCAGGCGGATATAGATCCACGGGATGACCAGAATGCTCGCGCTGCCCCAGGGAGCGGAGGTGATCGGCCCGATGCCATCGACGCCTCCTGTGTTGGCGAGGGGATGCCTGGGCAGATACGGGGCGAGATGGCTTGCGACGCAGATGGGCCCCACTCCAGGGCCGCCCCCGCCGTGGGGAATGCAGAACGTCTTGTGCAGATTGAGATGGCACACGTCCGCCCCAATGTCTCCAGGGCGGCACAGCCCCACTTGCGCGTTCATGTTCGCGCCGTCCATGTAAACCTGTCCTCCGTTCTCATGGATGATCGCGCAGATCTCGCGGATGGTTCCCTCGAACACGCCGTGGGTGGAGGGGTACGTGATCATGAGGGCGGCGAGCTCCTGGGCGTGCGTCGCGGCTTTCGCGCGCAGGTCGGCGACGTCGATGTTGCCCTGAGCGTCGCAGTTCACGGGAACCACCCGCATGCCGGCCATCACCGCGCTCGCCGGATTGGTCCCGTGGGCCGAGGTGGGGATGAGGCACACCGTGCGTCGCGCGTCGCCCCGCTTTTGATGGTAGCGACCAATGACGAGAAGCCCGGCGTACTCGCCCTGGGATCCGGCGTTGGGCTGCAGCGACGTGGCCGCGAATCCGGTGATCTCCGACAGCCACCCTTCGAGCTGCTGGAACAGGACGCGGTAGCCCTCCGCCTGGTGAACCGGCGCGAAGGGGTGCATTCCCCCGAACTCGGGCCAGGTGACCGGAAGCATCTCGGCGGTCGCGTTGAGCTTCATGGTGCAGGAGCCGAGCGGGATCATCGACGTGGTGAGGGAGAGATCGCGCGACTCGAGCCGGCGGATGTAGCGGAGCATCTCGGTCTCGGAGTGATAGCGATGAAACACGGGGTGCGTCAGGTAAGCCGACCGCCTTGTGAGGGTCGGTTCCCAGGACTCGGTTTCGGGAACGGCCAGCTCGCCGATCGAGAACGGAAGCGGCGCGCCGGCGTTGAAGACCCGCAGCAACGATTCGAGATCCTCGGAGGACATGGCCTCGTCGAACGCCACCCCCACGCTGGACGCGTCGAACACTCGCAGATTGATCCGCGCGGCGTCGGCGTGGTGAAGCAGCTCTTTTGTGGATCCTCCGCGGGCCCGCACCCGCACGGAGTCGAAGAACGTTTCGTTCAACACCTCGTGGCCGAGTCGCTGCGCCCCCAGCGCGAAGGCGTTCGCCAACCGATGCACCCTGGAAGCGATGCTCTTCAATCCCTCCGGGCCGTGGTAGACGGCGTACATCGACGCCATCACCGCCAGAAGAACCTGGGCGGTGCAGATGTTGCTGGTCGCCTTTTCCCGGCGGATATGTTGCTCGCGCGTTTGGAGGGTGAGCCTCAGCGCGGCTCGGCCGCGGGCGTCCTTGGACACTCCGACCAAGCGTCCGGGAAGGTGGCGCTTGAAGGCGTCGCGGGTCGCTAGAAAGCCCGCGTGCGGACCGCCGTAGCCCATCGGGACCCCGAACCGCTGGGCGCTGCCCACCGCGACATCCGCGCCGAACTCCCCCGGGGGCTTGAGCAGCGTCAGCGCGAGCAGGTCCGCGGCGACGATGACCAGGGCCCCGGCGGCGTGCGCCTTCTCGACGAAGCCGGCGTAGGAGTGGACCGTTCCATCGGTCGCGGGATACTGAATCAACGCCGCGAAAACCTTCTGCGCGAAATCGAACGAGTGATGCGACCCGACGATCACCTTCACGCCGAGCGCCTCGGCCCTGGTGCGGACGACCTCGACGGTCTGGGGATGGCAGGTGTCGGAGAGGAACACGGCCTGGTTGTCATCGGCCCCGCGCATCCCCTGGCACATGGCGATGGCCTCCGCCGCCGCGGTTCCCTCGTCCAGCAGCGAGGCGTTGGCGATTTCCAGGCCCGTCAAATCGGCGACCAGGGTTTGGAAATTCAGCAAGGCCTCCAGCCGGCCCTGCGCGATCTCCGCCTGATACGGCGTGTATTGCGTGTACCAGCCAGGGTTCTCTAGAATGTTCCTTTGAATCACGCCGGGCGTGACGCAGCCGTGATAGCCCATGCCGATGAAAGACCGATACACCTGGTTCCGTTCGGCAAGCGTTCTGAGTTCGGCCAACAGGCCCTGCTCGCTGCGCGAGGCGGGAAGGTTGAGAGGCTTGTTGATACGGATGTCCTGCGGCACGGCGGCCTCCGACAGCGCCGCGAGGGAAGGCAGGCCGCAGGCTTCCAGCATCGCTCGCACCGCGTCGGGCTGTGGCCCAATATGACGGCGAACAAAACGATCAGACCAAGCGAAGGGGTTGGGAACGGCGTTCATGCCTGTTGGGGAGACTGGAGTGAGCTTCATGTGCACTAGACGTGATGCGACGTTAGGGGCGGGACCCCGCAAGGCAAGAAGTGAGTTTAAGAATTCGGACACTTGATCTGTTACTTCTTGGCTCCTTATTTCGTCCACCGGCCTTGAAGCGAGCTTTGGCCCAGTCGGCGGGGTCGTGATGACATGCCGACGTTCGGGCGGGTTCGAGGCGCAAGCGCGCAATGGAGATCGGCTCGGGGCAGCGTTGAAACGGCGTGATGAAAGGGATGACATGATGAAGAGAGCGGTGGAAATGAAGAAAGGCGTCGGATGGGCGGTCGCCTTCGGATTGATGGGATCGATTGTGGCGGCGGACGCCCGCGTTGTGATCAACGAGATCATGTATCACGCGCCGGCGGATCTCGAGAAGCTGCAGTTCATCGAGCTCCTTAACGACTCGGATCAGGCGGTGGATCTCGGGGGCTGGTCGTTCACCAAGGGCGTCGCGTTCCAGTTTCCCGCGGGTTCGAAGATCTCGCCGCGCGGATTCGTCGTCGTGTGCGCGGACGCCAAGCTCTTTGGCGAATTCTACAAGACTCCGGCCGCGGGAGTGTTCAGGGGTGTGTTGAAGAAAAAGGGCGAGAGGATCGAGCTGAGCGACGCCCAGGGCAAGGTCGTCGACACAGTGAAGTATGGCAGCGCGGCGCCGTGGCCGGCTTCTCCCGACGGCTTCTCCTCCTCTCTGGAACGCATTTCCAGCGGGTCCTCCGGAGACCTCCCGGAGAACTGGCTGTCATCGCGCCTCTCCCCGGATTCCGTCAAGCCGGCGGGAACCCCGGGCAGGCCCAACGGGATTCATCTCACCAACCTCCCGCCCACCATTTCGCAGGTGGAGTGGAGTCCCTCCACCCTGACGCCGGACCAGCCCTTGAAGGTTCAGGCGCGGGTCCAGGACCTCGATGGGGTGGCGCGCGTTCAGCTGCTCTATCAGCTCGTCGCGCCCGGATCGGTCGGCGCCGAGCAGGCATTGGCGATGGAGCCGTCCGGGGATGGGCGCTACTCAGCTACCCTGGCAGCGCAGCCTGGGGGACGGATTCTGCGGCTGCGGATCCAGGCGGAGGACAAGCTCGGGGGACGTCGTTTCTATCCGGGCGAGAACGAGCCGCGGCCTGCCGTGTCTGTTTTGGTGCAGACGAATTTCGCCGACAGCGCCCTTCCGCAGATTTATCTCATCCATACCCAGCCTGGCGAAGTGGGGCAGGACTCGCATCTTCGTCCGGGCTGGGGCAGGCCGGCGGCGAATCCTGACCTCATGCGTCAGCGGATGGAGTGGGCGCTGCGCAGCGGTCTGGACATGAGCTATGTCTGGGCGAGGCTGGCCTTCGACTTGAAGCTGAAGGCCGACGAGTTGGTGTCGCTGCGACCGATGTTTGCCGAGCAGTCGCGGACGCGCGATGAGAGTGTCCCGACATTGTCGAGAACGGTGGGCGGGCAGGGCATCGAGGCGGTTCGCGCGGAGATTCGCAGGCAGCGCGCGGAGTTCTACGGCAAGCTCAACGGCGCCCTGCGTGGCGATTCCGCCACTCCGTTCGCCGAATGGTGGCGGAAGGAAGGGGCAAGCCAGGGGATAGGACCGCGTTCGATGTCCGCGACGAGCGCGCTGAAGAGGCTTTGGGATCTGGAGCGCGTCTTCGCCAATCTCAGCCAGCGCGACGGCGTTGCTGTGGACCGCATGTCGGAGCTTCGCGACTTTTTCCAATCGCGTCTCGCCCAGCGCGACGCGCTGCGACCAGCGGCGGAATCCCTGCTCAAGGAGGAGAACCCGCTCCCTCGGCTGATGGAGCGATTGGACCCGCTGCGGCAGCCTTTCGAGCAGGAGTTGGAGAAACGCTTCGGGGCCGATGCCCTATCCGCCCTGGAGACGACCGGACGTCCCGACGCCAGTCGCGTCGCGGGCACCCCGGTTCAAGGCAGCGCGGCGATGGTCTACTACGATCCCGCTTCGCGCAAGGCGCGCGTCTTCGACTTCATCCAGATCAACCCGCGCGCCGCGGGCTGGAAGGTGCATTTGCAGAAAGACCAGGCCTTCGAAGGGATGACCACGCTGAACGTGATATTCGAGATGAACGAGCGGTTCGTCATCGCGGAGCCGATGGCGTTCGAGTTTTACCGACGCATCGGGAGCGCGGCGTGCCGCACCGACTTTGTCAGGCTCACGATCGACGGCGATCCCATGGGATACCAACTGCTGATCGAACAACCCAACAAAGCGTTCTTCCGCCACCGTTCGATCAACGACGGCGGGAATCTCTACAAGCTCCTCTGGTATGGCCAGGGGGTGAGAGGCCAGCACGAAAAGAAGACGCATCTGAGAGAAGGCCACGAGGATCTGGAGAAGCTCCTGGCGTCCATCGGGCAGAGCGCCGATCCCAAGGCGCAGTGGGAGGCGATTCGAAAGAACTTCAACGTGGAGCAGGTCATCAACTACTTCGCGGCGAACATGGTGCTCTCCTACTGGGATGGTTTCTTCAACAACTACTTCACCTATCACGACACCGAGGGGACCGGAAAGTGGACGATGTATCCGTGGGATCAGGACAAGACCTGGGGGTTCCATGACGGCATCCAGGGCAATGATGTGTTCTACGACATGCCCCTCACGTTCGGGACGGAGGGCGATCGGCCGCCTGGCCTTATGGGGATGTTCATGCCGCGCGGCGCGTTTGGAGTGGGACACGCGTGGTGGCGCCCGGGCGGATGGTTCTCCAAGCCGCTGCTCTCGAACCCGATTTTCAGAAAGCATTATCTGGCCAGGATCAAGCAGATCCTCGAGACGGAGTACACCCCCGAGAAATGGGAGACCACATTTCAGGAACTCGAGGCGAAGCTCCGACCTGAGGTTCGCTATCGGGCGCAGCTGTTGGGGGAAGATCCTGCGGATGCCGCGAAACGGTTGAAGGACCATGTCCAGACCTTGCGAGAACATCTACAGAAGCGACGAAAGTTCCTCCTCAACGACCCGGAGGTGAAATCCGCCGGGCTGTTCGATCCGCGGGCGCTTTGACCGAGTTGCTGCTCCTCAATCCAACACAATTCAGCCCTCGTTAGCGAAACCGGCCGCTGGCAGTCCGAGGCGGAGCGACGCTTCGAGGCGCCGCGTCTCGACTGGGGATGTTCGACGCGGATCTTGAGCCACTCATGACTCAAGGCTTTAAGGAAGGCACCGATGAATCCCCTGAGGTCAAACAGGGGGCCTCGTGGACGCCGCACCGGCCTTGTTTGGGCGCCTTGGCTGCGCCACAGCAATCATGGCGGGGGCGATCCTCGCGCCGTTCATCATAAGGAATAAGAATCGTCATGAGAAACGAAGTGAGCCCGCCCGGTCAGGTCCGCGAGCCGGTCGGACGATCCACTCGACGCGTCTGGTTGCTGGCCGGGCTTCTCGCCTTCGGCGCGCCGGGAAGCCTCGTGGCTGGAACCAGCTCCAACCGTGTCGATGAAATCGTGCTGGGCATGTCCACCGTGCTGAGCGGTCCGGCGGCCGATCTGGGCAAGAACATGCGGCTGGGTGTGCTGGCCGGCATCGAGCGCGCCAATCGCGCCGGCGGAATTCACGGCGCGCGGTTGCGGCTCATCACGCTCGACGACGGCTACGAGCCGGCGCGCGCCGCGCCGAACATGCGGCAGCTGCTGGAGAAGGACAATGTCCTCGCCGTCATCGGGAACGTGGGCACGCCCACTGGCGTGGCGGTGGTCCCGATCGCCAACGAAAGGCGGACGCTGTTTTTCGCCCCATTCACCGGGGCTGGCGCGTTTCGGAAGAACCCTCCCGATCGCTATGTGTTCAATTACCGCGCGAGCTACGCTGAGGAGACCGGCGCGATCATCGACGCCTTGCTCGACAAGGGAGGACTCCAGATCAAGGACGTTGCGCTCTTCACGCAGCGCGACGCCTACGGCGACGCGGGTTACGCGGGCAGCATCGCGGCTTTGAAGCGGCATGGGCTGAAAAACGAGAGCGAGGTGCTCCATGTCCGCTATGAGCGGAACACGCTGGCGGTGGAAGACGCCCTGGCCACGCTCCTGTACGCGGAGCATGAGCCGCGCGCGGTGGTGATGGTCGGCGCTTACGCGCCCTGCGCGAAGTTCATCAAGCTGGCCCACGGGGCCGGACTGAGGGTCGTGTTTCACAACGTTTCCTTCGTCGGCAGCACGCCGCTCGCCGCGGAGTTGGGCAACCTGCCCGCCCAAGTCGTCGTCACCCAGGTCGTGCCGCATCCGGCAAGCGGGGACGCGTCCATCGTCCGCGAATACCGGGCCGACTTGCGGGCGCTCGAACCTGCGGCGACGCCGGGCTTCGGCGCGCTGGAGGGTTACATCGCAACGCGCATCCTGCTGGAGGCGCTCGAAAGGATTCCGGGCGCGCCCACGCGGGAGAGCATCGTGGACGCTCTCGAGGGGCTCGGGGAGTTTGATCCAGGCCTGGGCGAGAAACTGAGGCTCGGCCCGAAGGAGCATCAGGCCTCTCATCGCGTATGGCTGACCGCCTTGCGAGACGGCTCGTTCCTCCCGTTCCCGTGGAGTGACATCAACACTCTGGTGGAAAAGGGATCCGCGCCATGACGAACCCGCTCCAAGGCGAACGCATCGTCCGGCTGGTGCGCGTGTTGGTCGCCGTCGGCCTGGCCATCGTCGTCACCACAACCGGTTTGGTCGGCTGGACGCTGGCCCGGGTAAGGAGCGAGCGCGCTCAGGCGATCGCCGAGTTGGACAAGTTGGACGAGGCGTCACAGGCGTTGCATGAACGCGCCGTCCAGAGCCGGATCGAAATCCAGACGATGCTCGACGAAAGCGCGGCCGGGACGAGCCCGCAGTCCGCGGTCGCGGACCTGGAGCAGCTGATTCGGCGGCAGTTGGATTCCCGGCCCGACCCCGCCATGGTGCCGTCCCTTCAACAGCTCAGCGCGCTAGCCCTGCGCCTTGCCGAATTCTCCGGACGCACGGTTGCCTGGCGCGCGGGCTACAGCTTCGTCTGGGAGGATCTGAGGCAACAGAGAACCATGGGGAAGGTCCGCGATCTCGTCACGCGGTTGCGCTCGGCGGTGGAGGCGTTCGAAGGCCGCCAGCGACTCAACGAAGCGATCAAATACCGGCGTTGGCGCAGGGCCACCGGCGAGGAGGCGGCGAGGCAGGCGGGAGAAATGCTTCTCGAACAGGCATGGCGCCAGAGCCGCGACTCCGCCGACTTCAAGAATCAACTGGCCGAGTTCACGCGACTGGTGGAACTGCTCGGCGGCGAGGAGCAATTCGACAATTTGACCGATCTGAAGGACAACAAGCTCAAGCCGGTGCTCGACCGCCTGAGCCGCTCCATCGCCGCGTTCGGCGCGCAGCAACCCGGAGAGGAGTCCCTCAAACCGCAGACGATCGAGGATTTCAAGGTCGCGCTTTTCGGCGAGGGCTACGTCAGCGACGACGCGCACCAGAACGTCCAGGTGGGCCACGGCGGGTTGTTTACGCTTCGGCGCGACGCGCTGAGCTTCCGGCGCGAGAGGGAGACGCTCAAGAATGAGTTGGCGGCCGTGTTCCAGAGCATCGAGAGCGCGAACGCCAGCTTTGCGCAGTCCACGCAGGCCCGCACCACTGCGCTGGCCGAGGAGATGGAGCGCAGCCTGGCCGCGGGCTGCCGGCAAATGGTTGTCTTTGGAGGCGCCTGCTCCGTCCTGTTCCTTTGGCTGGCGTGGATGATCTCGCGCGGCATCAATGCGCAGGTCAACGCCCTTGAGCAGGCCCGCGCCGAAGCTGAGCAAGGCCGGTCGGCAATGCGCCAGCTCATGCTCGAACAGCAGGCCAACACCAGCAAACTCGCGGTGGCGCACAAGGAACTGAAGGCCAGCGAATACCAAATGCGCATGATTCTCGAATCGGAACCGGAGTGCGTGAAGCTGGTCGCCGCCGACGGTCGGTTGTTGGAGATGAACCCGGCGGGGTTGAAGATGGTGGAGGCCGGCTCGCGCGAGGAGGCGGTGGGCAAGTCCGTGTTCTCCATCATCGCGCCGGAGTACGCGGCGATGTTCCGGTCGCTCCACGAGGCGGTTCTGCGCGGCGAATCACGAACGGCGGAGTTTGAGATCATCGGACTCAAGGGAACCCGGCGCTGGATGGAAACCCATGCCTGTCCGATGCGCGACGTGGAAGGCAAGATTTTCGCCCAACTCGCCGTCACCTTGGACATCACCGCCCGCAAGAACGCCGAGGAGAAACTGACCAAAGCCCAGAAGCAGCTCGTCGAGACATCCCGTATGGCGGGGATGGCGGAAGTGGCGACAGGAGTGTTGCACAACGTCGGCAATGTGCTCAACAGCGTCAACATTTCCTCCATGCTCATCTCCGAGAAGCTCAAGAAGTCCAAGGCCGCGCTTCTTGACAAAGTCGCGGGAATGCTGCGCGAGCACGCAAGCGACCTCGGGACGTTCCTCACCACCGACGCCAAAGGCAAACAGCTGCCGGCCTTTCTCGATACCCTCGCCGAAGGCGTCTCCGCCGAGCGGGCCGAACTCCTTAAGGAGATGACCGGCCTTCAGAGGAACATCAATCACATCAAGGACATCGTGTCCATGCAGCAAGGCTACGCCAAAGTTTCGGCCGCGACCGAGACGGTCAAGCTCGACGAGTTGCTTGAGGACACCCTGAGGATGAACGCCACCTCGTTCACGCGGCACGACGTGCGCGTGATCCGCGACTTTGGCGAGACGCCCCCCATCGACGTGGACAAGCACAAGTTGCTGCAAATCCTCGTCAACCTGGTGCGGAACGCCAAGCAAGCCTGCCACGAATCGGGCCGGGAGGACAAAGAAGTGACGCTGCGGATCGTGCGCGAAGGCGAGCGCGTGAGGATATCCGTGTCGGACAACGGCGTGGGCATCCTCCCTGAGAACCTGGACCGCGTTTTCAATCACGGCTTCACGACGAAGAAGGAGGGCCACGGTTTTGGCCTGCATAGCGGCGCCAACGCCGCGCGGGAGATGGGCGGCAGTCTCGCCGTGCGGAGCGATGGCCCCGGCCGAGGCGCCACTTTCACGCTTGATTTGCCGCTGCAACCCTACGAACGCGGCAGGGCGCCCGTCAGTTCACCGGGTCAGCTTGCCGCGTAAAGCCATGACAAAGCCATGAAGGCAAGCATCAACCCCTCGAACGGCCCATCCGGAGCCGCGAACAGGCGAGGAAGCGGCAAGCGGAACCCTCTCCTTGGGCTCACGGTGGTGATCGGCGTCCACGACGCGGGAACCGGGCGCGGCGCCGTGTTCACGCTCGAATCTCCGTCGCCACGCTCGGACCACTCTCATGCCTGACTCGCTCCCCACATTCCGGCGCCGCATCCTTGTGATCGACGACAATCGCGCCATTCATGAGGATTTCCACAAGATCCTCGCACCGGACGCCGCCGGCGGCGCCGCGTTGGCCGCCGCCGAGGCGCTTTTGTTTGGGACCCCTCCCGCGCCCGTCGTTGAGGCAACCTTCGAGATCGACTCCGCTTTCCAGGGCCGTGATGGGTTGGAATTGATCCGACGCGCGCTACAGGAGGGGCGTCCCTACTCGATGGCCTTCGTCGATGTGCGCATGCCTCCCGGCTGGGACGGGATCGAAACGGTCGCCAACGTCTGGACGGATTATCCGGACTTGCAGGTGGTGCTCTGCACCGCTTATTCGGATTACTCGTGGGGGGAGATGCTGGCCAGGCTCGGCCATTCCGACCGGCTGCTGATCTTGAAGAAGCCGTTCGGCAACATCGAAGTGTTGCAACTGGCGAAAACGCTCACGGAAAAGTGGCGTCTCTCCCAGCAGGCCAGGGGGAAACTCGACGACTTCGAGCGCAGGGTGCGCGAGCGCACGGCCGCCGTGCAATCGGTCAACACGGAACTGGCCGCGGCGAACAAATGCCTGCTCGAGGAATCGCAGCGCGCCAAACAACTGGCCGCCGCGGCGCTCGTCGCCAACAAGGCCAAGAGTGAATTTCTCGCCATGATGAGCCATGAGATTCGCACGCCCATGAACGGGATCATTGGCATGATCGGGGTGATGATCGACGCCGATCTAACGCCCGAACAGCGCGAGCACGCCACGACGGTCAAGGAAAGCGCGGAATCCTTGCTGGGGATTCTCAACGACATCCTCGACTTCTCGAAGATCGAGGCCAACAAGGTCGAGTTGGAGATGACGGACTTCAATCCGCGCCACCTCGTGGAGAGCACCCTGGCGCTCTTGGCGGAGCGCGCGCGGCTCAAGGGGCTGAGCCTGACGCACTCCTTCGCGCCGGAGTTGCCGACGATGTTGCGCGGCGATCCGCACCGTCTGCGCCAGGTGCTCTTGAACCTCCTCAGCAACGCGATCAAGTTCACTGAAAAGGGCTCGGTGACGGTGGAGCTTGCAAGCGTGGGCGAAGCGCGCGGATCGACCGGGATTCGTTGCGCCATCCGGGACACGGGCATCGGATTGTCCGAAGAGGCGCGGCAAAGCCTGTTCCAGCCATTCAAGCAGGCCGATTGCTCCACTACGCGCAGATTCGGCGGCACGGGACTGGGACTCGCCATCTGTCGAAAGCTGGTCGAGTTGATGGGCGGCGAGATTGGCGTGACCAGCGTGGAGGGCCAAGGTTCCACATTCTGGTTTCACGTCCAGCTCCAGGAGCCGCCCGCCTCCGACACCGCCGCTCCGACCGCGGCAAACCGCGAGGCGGTAAAAGTCGAAGCCTTTTCCCGCCGCCCCTTGCGGGTGCTCCTTGTCGAGGACAACCGGGTGAACCAAAAGGTGGCCAGTCATCAGTTGCGGAAACTGGGCTGCGAGGTTGAGGCGGTCAACAACGGCGTCGAGGCTCTTGCCATTTGGCGTTGCGGCAGGCACGACCTGATCTTCATGGACTGCCAGATGCCTGAGATGGATGGATTCGCCGCCACTCGGATCATTCGCGCCGAGGAAAAGGAGAAGTCGCTCGCCCCCATCCGCATCATCGCCATGACCGCGAATGCCATGCAAGGGGACCGCCAAGCCTGTCTGAGCGCCGGCATGGACGATTACATCACGAAGCCCGTGGACATGGAGAAGCTGAAAGCCCTGTTGAGTGGGATCCATCCTGACTCCCTTGAGGCTCGCCTCGGAGCGAACGGCCCCAGCCAACCAGCCGCGCGCGACAAATGAGAGGTTGATGATAGAGAGGAGCAAGGCCCAGAACCGGCGTGCGCTGTTCATCGACCGCAATCAACGATAAACGCGCCCGGATTCTCAACACACCGCCGACTTCATCGGTTGTCGCGGCTTGCGCCTGAGGATCCTTGATCGTGTCCGTGACAGCGCTGAGCGCTTGATGTATCGCTACCCGCGCTATCTCTCACATGATCACCTATCCATTCACGAGAGGCGCGGTTTCGCGCCAGGGATTCTGGCCTGTCATTGTCTCCGTCTGGCTCGCAACGCTGGCCGACTTCTGCGCTGCCGCCGGCTTGAGCGGAACTCAGTCCTCGGGAAGCCCGTCGATGCCCGATAGCGTTTACCTGCAGGAGATCGGCGCGCGGATTGTCTCCGATCATCCGCTGACCTGCGTGGCGGCGGAAGGGGCGCGGGTTTGGGTCGGTAGCGAGCAAGGGTTGGAAGTTCTCGCCGGCGATCGCCTGCAACCTGTGGCCGATGTGCGCGTGTCCGTCCGACGGCTCGTCTCAACCCCTGACGGTGTCTGGGCGCTTTCGACGCGCGGGTGGTTCGTTCACGGCGCCTCGGGATGGAGTCGTGGCGGGGAGGACGACCTTGTGGACGTAGTTTCCTTTCGCGGACGTCCACTGGCGGTCAAGGATCAACGACTCTGGCGAATCGAGGGCAACCGCCTTGTCGCGCTGACAACAAACCGCAGCCCGTTTCCCGTCATTCGCTTGGCGGAACACCAGGAATCGCTCGCGCTGCTCGGCGCCGAAGGCCGGATGACTTTTCTGAATCGCGGCGTTTTTGGCGGGTGGGACGCCTACGGGTTTCCAGCGGATCAGGGGTGGGACTGGGGCGATCTGCCTTCGCCAAACACTCGTGACCTCGCGAGCGTCAATGGGACTCTCTGGATAGCCACCGATCGCGGCCTCGCTCAATGGCGAGGCATGTCTGTGACGCCGATCGGCGGGGCGGAAGGACTGCCGGTGGAGGATGTCCGATGTCTGACGCCCGGATTCGAACGCGATCTGTGGATCGGGACGACGCGGGGCGCGATCCGCTCTGTTGGCGGGAAGTTCCACTTCTTTGGAGCGCAACGATGGTTGCCCCATCCTCAGGTGAACGGCATCGCGGTCTCGGAGCATACGGTGTATCTCGCGACAGGCGGGGGATTGGGCGTCATCCGATATCAGCCCTACACGCTCGCGAAAAAGGCGGCGTTGTATGAGGCGCAGCTCGAGTCGTGGGGACAAAAGCGCCTGGGCTTCACCCACAAGCTGGAGTGGGATGAGAAGGCGGGCCGCTTCGTTCGCGAGGTGAGCGACAACGATGGCGGCTATTCGGGCGACTACCTCGCCGCGCAGTCCTATCGCTGGGCGACGACGCACGATCCCCAGGCGCGTCGCGAAGCCACGAACACCTTCCATGCGCTGCGCTGGCTGGAATCGATGACCGGGATCCCGGGTTTTCCAGCCCGCGCCGTCTGGGTGAAGGGCGAGGAGGGCCACAAATCCATGGGGGGCTCGGGTGGATATCCCGCCGAGTGGCATGATGTGGCCGGCGGGGTTTTTGAAT
Source organism: Verrucomicrobiota bacterium (assembly GCA_016199985.1). Taxonomy (GTDB): domain Bacteria; phylum Verrucomicrobiota; class Verrucomicrobiia; order Limisphaerales; family UBA11320; genus UBA11320. The sequence goes on from JACQFQ010000024.1 coordinate 58,402, forward strand.
GGAAGGGCGACACATCCAGCGACGAGATTTGCGGACATTTCTATTCCATCAGCCTTTTCCTCGAGCTGGCGGCCGAGGGCGCCGAGGCGGAGCAGGCGAAACGACACCTTTCCCGCATCGCCGACCACCTCATCGAGCACGAATGGAAGCTCGTGGATCTCGACGGACAGCCGACCCGCTGGGGCCGTTGGGACCCGGATTATTTTCGGACGGATGAAGGCCGGTTCGATCGGGGTTTGCAGGCTTTGGAGCTCCTCTCTTTCATGAAGACCGCCGCGCATTTCACGAGAGAGAAGCGGTTTGAGGACGCCTATCAGAAGCTCCTCGGGATGGGCTACGCGGACTACACTTTGCGACAACGAAGCACCTTCCCGCCCGATGACCTCGCGCACTTCGAGGATCAGCTGGCGTTCTGGTGCTGGTGGACGCTTTTGCGTTTTGAATCGGATCCGGATCTGCACGCCTTGTACCGGCGCGGATATGAACGAAGCTTTGAGACGGTGCGGGTTGAGCACAATCCGTGGTACGCGTTCCTTCATGAAGGATTGAGCGGCGAGGATCGGGAAAGGGAGGCGGCCTTGGCGCATCTGCGCGAATGGCCTTTGGATCTCCGGCTGTGGTCTTTTGATAACGCGCATCGCGGCGATGTTCACACCCCGCCCGGCTACCAGGTTTTCCTCGGCGGCAAGAAGGCGTTTTCGCCGCGCGAACGCGAGCCGCTCCGTTGGGATGGATGGACCATGGCCCTCAAGGGCGGCGAGGGAGGGCAGGCGGTGATCGAGCCCGGAGGATGGCTGCTGGCGTACTGGCAGGCCCGCTACCACGGGATCATCGCCGCGCCCGCCGGGTTGCCCGATTCGGTCACCGCCGCGCAGCCTGGCGAGGTGTTGCCCGGCGGGGCCCTGCGTTACGCGGGGCCGGCGCGACCCATGGCGCCGTGAGCCGGCCGCTCCGACAAGGGCGGCGAACACTCGATGACCCTCGACTTCCATCGACGGACGCCCGTCAGGATAGGAGTTCGTTCGCTCTGATCCCGACTCGACAACTGATACCGGGTCTCAAACGACGTCTTGCCCGTGCGCCGAGCCTGCGGGCATTTTGTGCCTGGGAGCGGAACCAGCCCTGAGCGCTGTCCGCGACGGACGCCTTCCAACAGATCGCATGGCCTTCCAGCCTTGCATTGTTGACCCATGAAGCTGAGTTGGCCCTTCGTGTGCTTTCCGCTTCGTTCCCTGAGGCATGGCCTCTGGGCTATTGGCCTCCCCATGCGCCAGCGCTGAAATGAGATTCCATTCAAAGAAACGGTCGGTCCCGAGCGTTGACTTCCCCATCCGTTCTGGTAACACCTTAATTATCTCACAATCCGGGTCTTCGCTTTGGATCCGCGGCTTTTCTCGCCACCAGAGCCAAGCCGCGCCACGTGCGGCGATAAGCGAGACAAGGGTTCGAGATTGTCCTATGCGTCCTCCAACTTCGCATGATTGCGTCTCCCTCCTAGGTAAACTTTTCACCCTGCTTGTCGTCTTGTTGCTGCCGGGCTTGGCTTTTGCGCAACCCAGGCCGAGCTACACCTGGACGGGCGCCGGGGGCAATGGGCTTTGGTCGAACGCGGCGAACTGGTCTCCGGGGGGCGTGCCGCTCGGGGACGCCAAGGCGACGATCAACGGGGGCGCCGTGGACGCTTCATCGCTGGCCGATTCGGGCATTGCCGAGATCGTCTTGAATGGCGGGTCGTTGACGATGAACGGGCTTCAGGTGGATTCCTTCACCCAGAACGGCGGCACTGTTTCCGGCAGCAACGTGGTGCGGGCTGCCTTCAACTGGAATGCGGGCAACTGGAATAGCGCAGGGACGCTTGTCGTGAGGTCCAACGCGGTCTTGACCTTGTCGACTGGGGCCGACCACGACATGCCGAATCACGCTCTCCTCAACTACGGAACGGTCATTCTTGCCGGCGGACGCATTCGGGGCGGGAGTTCGCGCATCGAGAACCTTGGGCTCTGGGATTTTCAATCGGACACGGGCATCAACAGCGACTACGGCGGCAACGGCGTGGCCTATGTGAATCGAGGAACGCTCCGTAAATCGAAGGGGACTGGAGAGAGCTACTTTTTGATGCCCATCCAAAACTACGGAACCGTCGACGCCGCGGTGGGCCGCCTCGATTTCTTAGCGGGCATCCAGGCTTTCGATGGATCGAGGTTCATCGGCGCTGGAGAGAACTCGCTGCTGGGCGGCTCGCTGGATTTTTCAGGCCAGATCGTCACTTCCAACCTCGTGCAGCGCGGCGGCGTTCTTGTGGGCGTTCACACCTTTGTGGGATCGTATGATTGGATCGGCGGAAACTGGAACAGCTCATCCACAACAACGCTGGCCAGGAACTCCGCGCTCCGAATGCTCGGAGGCGCCGACCACGACATGGCGGGCCACACGGTCATCAACCAGGGCGCCGTGGCGTGGAGTCAAGGTCGCATCCGTGGCGGCGGGGGCGGAACCACAATCACCAACGAAGGGCTTTGGGATATCCAGGGCGACCTCGTGATCAACTCCGACTATGGGGGCAACGGAGTGACAGTTCACAATCTCGGGACGTTGCGAAAATCGTTCGGCATCGGGAACTCCGTGATCAGCGGCGTTCTGAACAACCGGGGCGCGATAGAGGTCCTCGTGGGCGTTTTGAACCTGAACGCCGGCGGAGTGGGCAACGGAAACTTCTACTCCGACGCGGGAGCGACTCTCGCCATCAATGGCGGCTACACCTTCCAGGACGGGAGCCTTTTCCCGGGCGCCGGCGCATTGGTCGTGGGCGGAGGCTTGTGCGTTTTTGATGGCGCGTTCCAGATCGCCGACTGGCATCAGGTCGGCGGGGCGTTGGGAGGTTCGCACCGGTTCACCGGACATCTCACCTGGTCCAGCGGGACGTGGAACTCCGTGGGCGACACCACGCTCGCTCCGACGACCACGCTCGTCATCGACTCCGGCGCTGAACACGACATGGCGTCCCACACTCTCACAAACAAGGGAACGGTCGTTTGGAAGCAAGGGCGCATTCGCGGAGGCGGAGGCGGCACGCTCATCGTCAACAAGGGCCTCTGGGATATTCAGGCCGACAGCGCCCTCAATGCCGATTATGGCGGCAACGGCGTCCTGTTTCAAAACATCGGCGTTCTGAGGAAATCGACGGGCCCGGGCGACACCTACTTTTCAGTGCCGCTTCAAAGCCCTGGGATTCTCGACATCCAGGTCGGATCGCTCTCCATCGTGGCGGGCATTCTGATGACGGATGGTTCGCAATCCACAGGCGCCGGCACGGTCTACCTCGCGGCCGGGGCGCACGATCTTCGAGGAGGTATTTTGGTTTCGAACGTCGTTCAAACCGGAGGCGTGCTGGTGGGCAACCATGTCCTTCAGGGCGCCTACACATGGTCCGGGGGCAACTGGAACAGCGACTACGACACAACGATTGGCGACCAATGCGTTCTCAGAATCTCGTCGGGCGCCGAACACGATCTCGCGAGTCACACCCTCGAGAACAAGGGCAGGGTGATCTGGAGCGGGGGGCGCATTCGAGGCGGCGGCGGCGGGAGCGCGATCTACAATCGGGGGCTGTGGGAGGCGATCTCGGCGTCGGGCTTCAATCAGGACTACGGCGGCAACGGGATGGTGTTCTACAATTCGGGGACGTTCCGCAGCAGCGCGCCTGGCGGGTCCACCTACTTCTCCATGCCGATCGTTCATTCCGGCGTGATCGAAGTCCTGACGGGCGCCGTCGCGGTGAATGTCGGAGCAACTTTTCAAGAGGGAGGCGTCATCCGGGGACCCGGCGCGGTGCAGCTCGTGGGCGGGACGATCTCGATGGGCGGCGCCGTCACCGTCGATGGCGGCGTTTTCCAGCTCCTCGGAGGAGTCCTGGCGGCCGGGACGTCGGGCGCTTTGCAGGGGATCAACAACGGGTTGCTGGAATGGCAGACCGGGTGGATTTCCGGGTCGCTCGCCCTCGGCGAGGGAATGCTCACGCGATGGACCACCGGCCAAAACAAGCAGCTCGCGGACTTCGCCGCCCTGCACAATCGCGGCCATGTGTCCTGGGAGGATGGCCCCGTCTTCGCGTATTCCGTTTCGGGCGCCGCGACGATTGAGAATCACGCCTCGGGGGTCTTCACGATCGCCTCGCGGACCTGCCAGCTCACGCGGAACGGCGCGAGCTTCGAGAACCTCTTCTTGAATGAAGGCCTGCTGCAGCTGGGCACGCCCTCCGGGTTGACAACCGTGAACGGATGGCGCTTTCAGCAAGCGCCGCCAGGGGTCATGCAGCTGGCGCTCGCGGATGTCGACGCTGTCACAGGATTTGGCCACTACACCTCCTCCTCGCCGATCGCGCTGGGGGGCGCTCTTCAGGCGACCCTGGCCAATAGCTTCACGCCTTCGCCCGGACAATCCTTCAGCTTCCTTTCCGGAAGCGCGCTCACAGGCGGCTTCACTCAGTTGCAGCTGCCCCCGGTCGCTGACGGTCTTGCCTGGTCGCTCGATGACTATCAATCCACGCTGACGCTGCGCCTGAGCGCCAGCCATTCGTGCGCTTCCCCGGTTCCCGACTTGTTCGCGTGGTTCAACGGCGAGGACACCACCACCGACCTCGTCGGCCGGCGCGTGGGCCGGATCTCGGGCGGTGTGGGATACGGCCTGGGCAAGGTCGGACGCGCGTTCCACCTCGATCGATCCACGGGAAGCATCGACATCGGCCTGCTGCCGGAGCTTCAAGGCGCGAAGGAATTCACCGTGATGGCCTGGGTGCGTCGGTACAATGCCGGCGCCTCCATAGCGGGGATCGTGGGCAAATGGGACGTCTCGCCCTGCACGCGCGACAACAGTTTCCTTCTCTACATGGGGGAAGGCGCGGCCTCGGGAAACGGCGCGTTCTCCGTGGATTTTTCGAACAACAACTGCGCTTCCGCGGGCGGCGTGAACTCCATTCCCGCGGGCGAGTGGGTGCATGTGGCCGGGGTCTGGCGCTCATCGGACGGATTTATCGGGTTCTACAAGAATGGCGTGTTGGAGAGTTCGGCGCAAGGCGGCCTCGGCGCGACGATGAAGTGGCATTCCGCCTATCCCGCTCGGATCGGCGAGTGGGGCGTGCTGCGCGACTCCCAGTACAAGTTCCCCGGCGATATCGACGAGGTCATGTTATTCTCGCGAGCGCTCAGCGCCGGCGAGATCGCCGGCATCGTCGGGGCAGGGGAGGCGGGCATCTGCCGATCGAACGCGCCCTGCCTGCCGCCGACGCCCTCCCTGGCCGCTTGGTGGCCCGGAGATGGCAATCCGAGCGATGGAGCGGGCGTCAACGCGGGATCGCTCTCGGGCGGCGCGGGCTTCGACGCCGGCTATGTGGGACAAGCGTTCCGCTTCGATGGCGTTGATGACGCGGTGACGATACAGGATGACGTCCGACTCCGCCCGGCGTCGCTCAGCTTTTCCGCCTGGATCATGGCAGAGGACACGCAGCGTCCTCCTCAGCCAATCTTTGGCAAAGCCACTGGGACCGGAAACGCCATGTCCTACTCTCTGCGGCTGGAGACCGGCGGGCAGATCCGGTTGCAGCTCGAGAATCCCGCCCAGCCCGCGCGCGCCACCTGGATATCGTCGCGCGGTCTGGAGCCCTATCATTGGTACCATGTCGCCGCGACTTGGGAGGGCAAGCAGGGCCAGCAGAGCGACGCGACGCTCTACATCGACGGCGTCCCCCAGGCTTCGAGCTTCGATCAAGCGGGTTACGCCGCGGGTTTCACGCCTGGCTACGCCGCGCTTCCGGCCCTGATCGGCCGGGATCCCCAGCCCACCGGTTTCTTCAAGGGACTCGTGGACGAACTTGCGCTGTTTAACAAGGCGCTGACCGCAGGCGAGGTCGCGGCTTTGTTCGACTCCGGGAGCTCGGGATTCTGCCGGCCAGGCTCCACGAATCTTCCTCCGAGGAGCAGCCTGCCTGATTTGCGGATCGCCCAGGTCAGCGCGCCGGTCAGCGTGGCGATGGGGCAGTCGGTGAGCCTCGTCTTCACGATCACGAACCCAGCCGCCTCGGCCGCGGTGGGCCCATGGGCCAATCAGATCCTTGTTTCCACAACCGCCTCTGAATCCAACGCGCTGGCGCTGGGCTCATTCTCGTTCGTCGGGCTCCTCGGCGCCTCGAACTCGGTCACCGTGACCCAGGACGTGCAGTTGCCCATCGGATTGTCGGGGACGTATTACTTCGGCGTTCGGACGGACTCCGGCGGCAGCGTTGCGGAAGGCGTTGAGACGAACAACGTCGGCTTCTCGTCCCAGCCCACCGACATTCTTGCTCCGGATCTCCAGATCACCGACGTTCGCGGACCCGACAGCGCGTTGCTAGGCCAGGGTATTCCCGTTGTGTTCACTCTGCGCAACGCGGGCAACACGGTTGCGACGCCTCCTTGGAACCAGCAGATCAGGATCGCGGCAGACGGAGCGGGGAGCGGCGCGATCGGCGTGGCGGATATCCCTTTCCCTTCGCCGCTGGGAGCGGGCGCGTCCGTGGTGATCACTCAATCGGTCATCCTGCCGCTGTCCGTGATTGGCGATCGCTATCTGGGCGTTGTCGCTGACCTGGGCAACAAGGTGGCTGAATCGATCGAGAACAACAACACGGGCTGGGCTCAGAAACCGATTCACATCGCGGGGCCGGATCTCGTCGTGGCCGCGGTGTCCGGACCCGCGAGCGCGCGGTTCGGCGATTCTGTGGCGTTGAGCTTCACGGTTTCCAACGCGGGACCCGCCGCCACCACCGCGTCGTGGACCGACCGGGTCTACCTCAGCGCGTCGCCCTCGTCGGTCCTCGGCGCCCAGCTGCTCTCCTCGATGGCCGGATCTCCCCTTGCCCCGGGCGCGAGCTACACCCGTGTTTTCAACGCGACCTTGCCTTTGAGCGCCTCCTCCGTGCCCGGAGATTACAACCTCGTGGTCGTCGCGGACGCGGACAACGCGCAGATCGAGGCGTCTGAATCCAACAACGCGGCGTCCGCGCCCTGGGCTGTCGCCTTCCCGCCGCTGCCCGATCTCGCAATCACATCGGTGTCGCCGCCATCAGCCGCCCAGGCGGGGCTCGGCGTTCTCGTCAGCTGGAGCGTCACCAACCGCGGCGGCCTCGACCTCGCCTCCTCCGCGTGGACGGAGCGCGTCGGCGCGTCGAACAGCAGCGGCGCTGTTCTGGCGCTGGCCGAGTACCGCTACACCAATGATCTTCCCGTCCACGGGTTCCTCAGCCGGACGCAGGCTGTCGCGATGCCTGCGGATCTTGCGGCCGGAGATTATCTGTTTTTTGTAACCGCGGACTCTCTTTCGGAGATCGTCGAGGTGAACGAGGCGAACAACTCGCGATTCGCGGACGGGGCGACATCGGTGGCGGCCCAGCTCTCATTGATCAGCGAGCGGGACGAGGTGATCGAGGGCGAGCCCCCGTTCCATCTCACGCTGACGCGAAACGGATCCCTGGCGGCCCCGCTTGAGGTGACGATCGAGCAAAACGCGGCCGATCGCCTGGTCATGACGAATCACGTGACCATCCCCGCCGGCGCTCGAAGCGCCCTCCTGGTCGCCACGCCTATCCACAACGGCGTGATTGAGGAGGATGTTCTAGTAGTCATCCAAGCTTCGGCTCCCGGGCAACTGGGCGCGACAGCCGCGGTGCGACTTCGCAACATCGATCTGCCCCGGCTCGCGCTGGCCCTGGGCGCTCCGTCCGTGCTTGAAGGCAACAGCGTCACTGGAGTCGTCTCGCGCGTCGCGGGCTTGGATCGGGACCTTGCTGTCGTCCTCCAGCGATCCGATCCGTCCCGCCTGGACGCGCCTCTCTCCCTCATCATCCCTTCAAACTCGCTGGGCGTCGTCTTCACGATCGCCTCCATTGAGAACTCCCTGGTGGAAGGCTCGGTGACGAACGAGCTCGTGGCGTCCGCGATCGGGTTCTCCCCGGCGGGAGCGTCGCTGGCGATCCTGGACAATGACATCCCTTCCGTTGTGTTGACCCTCGTGTCGACCAACGTTAGCGAAGGCGACGGGCCTCTGGCCACCCGGGCCACGCTGACGCGCGCCCCGGTGACCGGCGTGCCGCTGGTTGTGGATCTGGTGAGCAGCGACCCCTCGCGCGCGCAGCTGCCGCCCACGCTGGTCATCCCGGCGAACCAGGCCTCCGTCGACTTTGCCGTGGCCGCGATCGACAACACTGTGGTGGACGGCGACGCTCTCGTTTCGCTTCGCGTGTTTCTGAGGGCCTCGGGGTCCACGATCGATCTGGCCGAAGGCACGGGGGCCCTCCTGCGGGTGCGAGACGACGACGGGCCGGTCCTTTCCATGACCGTGGCCAAGGATGTCGTGCGGGAAGGGCTCAACCCCGCCACGACCGCCACCGTGTCGCGCAACAGCAGCACGGCGAGCGCCCTCGTTGTGAACTTGTCCAGCGACAACCCCGGCGCCGCCACCGTTCCCTCCCAGGCGACCATTCCCGCCGGACAGCGGGCAGTGAGCTTCCCGATCGCGTCCGTGGATGACGGAGTGCCCAGCGGCAACCGTCGCGTTCTCCTCACGGCTCAGGCGGCGGGGCATGGGCCGGCGTACGGGAGCCTGGTGATCTCGGACATCCAGCTTCCCGATCTTGTGATCACTTCCGTGCGCGTTCCCGCAACCGCCCTTACCGACACTTTTGTCTCCGTGGGATGCCGTGTTGAGAACCAGGGCGTCGCCAAGACGGGATCGAATATTCTCGTCCGCTTTTATCTCAGCAGCGACGCGGTGCTGGGCAACGACGCTGTCATCGCGGAGAACGTCTTCGCGACACCGCTGAGCCCCGGAGACTTTTTCGAGCAGACCCTCCAGTTTCACACGCCTTCCTCGTCGGGGCCGTACTGGATCATCGCGACGGTGGATCCGGAGAATCGTGTCACCGAGATACGCGAGGACAACAACACCGCGGTCGCGCCCGCGCCGGTGAATGTGCAAGCGGCCTACGGCGCCACGTTGCAGGCCAGCATCCAGACTGGCGTCTCGCCGACGAACGTGGTCTTGAGCGGCGTCGCGACATCGCGGGGGGGCGGGCCCGCGGCGTCGGTTCCGGTCAACGTGCATGTCTACCTCCGCGAAACCCACCGCGTTCAGCAGGCGATCACCGATGGCGCCGGACGTTTCTCCACCGTGTTCACCTCGTTCGCCAACGAGGCAGGACACTATCAGGCGGGCGCCGCGCATCCGGGCGAGGCCGAGGCGCCGATTCAGGCGACCTTCGACCTGATGGGAATGCGAGTGTCTCCCGCCGGGCTTGCCGTTCTCGTCCTGGAAGGAACGAGCGTCACGGGCCGCGTCGACGTGGTGAACCTCGGCGAATTGCCGCTGCAGGGGTTGACGGCGACCGTGATCGAAAAGTCGGAGAACCTGGAGGCGAGCGTCCAGCTGGACGCCAGTTCGGTCGACTCACTGGGCAGCGCCGCCCTTCGATTCATTGTCCGGGCCCAGAACACATCGGTGCAACAGGCGATCGTGAAGGCGCGTGTGCGGTCCGATGGCGGGCTGACGGCGGAGGCCACGCTCTTCGTGGGCGTGAAGCCGCTGCGATCCCGGCTGGTCGTGAATCCGACGACCCTCGATTCCTCCATGGCGATCGGAGGGCAGCAGCGCGTGCAGTTCTCGATCGTGAACGACGGCGGCGTGCCTTCGAGTCCGATCACTCTTTCCGTTCCCAGCCTTCCCTGGCTGACCATCGCGAGCACGAACCCCCTGCCTCCACTCGCTCCGGGGCAGTCGAATCTGGTGACGCTCCTCCTCACGCCCGACAGCCAGGTGACCTTGGGGCAGTACCCCGGGAGCCTCGTCGCGGCGTCCGACGACAGCAACGTGACGATTCCGTTCACTTTCCTCGCGATGAGCGAGGCCTTGGGCGACCTGAAGGTGGAGGCGCTGGATGAGCTGACTTACTATGGCGTTGGCGCGCCCAAGATCGCCAACGCGCTGGTTGTGCTCTCCGATCCCGTCACCCAAACCATCGTGACGAATGGCTTCACCGACGTCCTGGGCGCGTTCTACATTCCGCGGCTTCGCGAGGCCTACTACAACCTCGAGGTCACCGCGGACCAGCACACCAGCTACAAAGGCACGGTCCTGGTTCGAGGCGGCGTGACGAATGAGCTGCAGGCCTTCCTCTCGCGGCAGATGGTGCAGTATCGCTGGACCGTCGTGCCCACCACTATCGAGGATCGCACGCGGATCACGCTGGAAAGCACATTCGAAACTGTGGTGCCTGTGCCCGTTGTCACCATGGATCCCCCGGTGCTCGATCTCAGCGATATCCAGGGCGACCTGAGCCAGGTGACCGTGACCGTCACCAACCATGGGCTCATTGCGGCGAATGATTTCAAGCTGTCTGTCGGCTCGCATCCCGATTGGTCGGTCACCCCGCTCGTCACGGACTTTGGCAAGCTCCCGGCCCGCAGTTCGCTCACCGTTCCTGTGACCATCCGTCGCTTGAGCGCCGGCGGGGCGCCGGGATTGGCGTCGGTGGGTTCCGCGGGCGGGGCGCCCAGAGGCTTTGGGCTCGCGGGATCAGGCACGGGGCCTTGCGCGTTTTCAATGGGCGCTTGCTGGACGCTCATCTGCGGCGGCAAGACGAACGAATACTGCGTGACGATGCCCATCATTAACGCGGGGTATTGCCCCTCTTTCGGCGGAAACGGTGGGGGCGGCGGAGGTGGAGGCGGGGGCGGGGGCGGCGGATTCGGCGGGGGTGGAGGAGGGGGCGGGGGCGGCGGGGGCGGCGGGGGATGGCCATATATCCCTGGGCCTCCGGTGCGCGGAGACACCTTCGTCAACAAGCCGGCGTATTCCCAGCCGATCACCTGCCAGTGCGATCCGGGCAGCTACGTTCCCTTCTGCTTGAACATGTCGGCGGCGGAAACCGTGCTCGGAGCGGCGGCGAAGGCCGTCACCGCCGCGATCTCCACGATTCCCAACTTCAAGGCCAGCGCGAAAGTCGAGGCCTCGGCGAAGCTGTGCACTTGTTGCGACAAGGATGGCCTGGGGATGAAGGTCGACGCTTCCGCCGGGATGAAGATCAACGCGGGATTCTCCATTCCGCTCGTCGGGAACAAGGTCACCGGCTCCTACAGCGAGAACGGATACGAGGTGAAGTATGATTTCGCCCTGGGCTGCTTCTTTGAGCCCAGCTTCTCCGCGTCGGGAACGATCCAGGGCAAGACCGACTGCCATTTCAAGAACCCGCAGGCTTGCGCCGAGGCGTCGGTGAACGCGGACCTCGCGGTGGTCTGCCGCGTGGGGGGAACCGTGAGCTTCGAGCAGGACGGCGTCGAGATGGGCAAGCAGGGAGCGGAGCTTTACGTGACGATCAAGAGCGGCGTGAGCGGAAGCGTCAAGTACTGCATCGGCCAGGGACTGACCGGGCAGATCTGCGCGAAGTCCGTCACCCTCGAGGGCGGAGCGAAGGTGAAGTTCGGGAATTTCGGATACGACATCGTCCTGAAGCAGGACCTGACCCCCTCGTTCTGTTATCCATCGTCGCCCAAGAAAGCGGAGTGGGATGAGATCGCGCTCCGCGCCGACGCCGAGATTCTCGCCGCGGCGGACAAGCTGAGCCGCACGTTGCCGCAGATGAATTTCGCGCAAACTTACGTTCCCGCCACTCCGCTTCTTGTGACGGCGCCGACGCCGAAGTCGAAGCTGGGCCTGGCCGACACCACCGAGGAGAGCGGCATCTGCGCGAAGGTGAAGCTCCGCCTCGACCAGGACCTGATCCTGACGCGGAACGCCTTCAACGCGACGCTCGAGCTCGATAATCTTTCCGCGGCCTCCGGGCTTGAGAACGTTCAAGTGCTCATCAACATCACCGACAAGAACGGCCAGCCCGCGAACGAGGTTTTTGGGATCCGCGACCCGGTGGTCGCGGGCCTCACCGCCGTGGACGGCACGGGCGCCCTCGGGGCCGCGAGCAGCGGCAGCGCCACATGGATCCTGGTCCCCACCCGCGCCGCCGCTCCCGATGGACCCGTGGACTACGGCGTGGGCGGCGTTCTGATCTATCAGCAGGATGGCCATGAGATCACCATCCCGCTCTTCAGCGCGCCGATCACCGTCTACCCGGATCCCGCCCTGAGCGTTCAGTATTTCCATCAGCGCGATGTGTTCAGCGATGATCCCTTCACGCCTGAAGTGGAGCCTTCCGTTCCGTTTGTTCTGGGCGTCGTGGTGGACAACCACGGGAAGGGAACGGCCAAGAACGTCCGGATCATTTCCGGCCAGCCTCGCATCGTGGAAAACCAGAAAGGCCTCCTGATCGACTTCAAGATCATCGGCAGCCAGGTGAATCATCAGCCGCAAACCCCGTCGCTGACGGCGAACTTCGGGGAGATCGCCCCGGGGCAGCGCGGCGTCGGGCTCTGGTATCTGACGTCCACGCTTCAGGGGCAGTTCGAAGACTACAAGGCGACGTTCGAGCATTTGGACTCCCTCGGGAAAACGAATCTCTCGCTGATCGATGAGGTGACCATCCACGAGATGATCCACCTGGTTCAGGCGCCCGGGCCGTTCGAGGATGGGCTTCCGGACTTCCTGGTGAACGACATCGGCGATCCTGAGAATCTCCCCGACACCCTGTATTTCAGCGATCGCACGACGCAGCCCGTGCAGGTGGCGCGCGACGCCTCCTGGGATGGCCCGGTGAACAGCGGACGGCTGGCCGTTCAGATGACCGCCCCGATGCCCTCGGGCTGGTGCTATCTCCTGGTCGACGACCCGGGCGACGGGGATTTCATCCTCCGGCAGGTGGTGCGCTCGGATGGGGTCGAGATCGCGATGAACACAAACGTCTGGACGACCGATCGCACGTTCATCGGAGGCGGGCGACGGCCGAGACTGGAGCATGTCCTCCATCTCCTCGACTTCAACAGCACTGGAAAATACACCCTCTACTACGAGCCTGCGCCTGCGCCGGATCGCGAGGCCCCCACGAGCCGCGTCGCGGCGTTGGCGGCTCACAGCTATCCTCAGTTCAGCGTGCGATGGAGCGGCCAGGACAACGCGGGCGGAAGCGGGCTCGCCTCCTACACCATTTACGTGAGCGCCGATGGGGCGCCTTTCGCCCCCTGGCTCGCGGGGACGACGCTGAGCGGCGCGGTTTACCAGGGACAGCCGGGTCGAACCTACGCGTTCTACAGCCTGGCGACCGACGCGCAGGGCAATCAGGAGAAGGCCCCCTCCCAGCCCCAGGCGCAGACGACGGTCGATCGCCTGAACGCTCCGCCCGTGATCGCGGCCGTGACCAACGTGGTGATCAATGAAGGGCAGACGCTGGTGCTGACGCTTACGGCGGCGGACGCGGATCCTGAGGACTCGCTTACGTATCGCCTTGAGGGACCCGCTCCCTCCGGGATGGTGTTGAATCCGGCGACCGGCCGGCTGACTTGGCCGACGGGAGAGTCCGACGGCCCCGGAACCAATCGCGTTCGCGTGGTGGTGGCCGACAATGGCCAGCCGTCCCTGTCCTCGACAGGCATCGTTGCGATCGTGGTGAACGAGGTGAACACGCCGCCGTCCCTGGGGGCCGCGGCCACGCGGACGATCCGGGAGGAGCAGACGCTCACGGTGGTGTTCAAGGCCGCTGACGCCGATCTGCCCCCGCAGGCGCTGTCCTTCTCGCTGGGGGTGAACGCTCCGGCGGGCGCGAAGATCAGCCCGACCACCGGAGTGTTCTCCTGGAGGCCCAACAGCTCGCAAGGCCCCAGCACCAACCGCATCGAGGTGAGGGTGAGCGACGACGGCGTTCCGTCGATGTCGGCCACGCAGACGCTCACGGTGATCGTCAGGGACACCAGCCCGTTTAGCTTCGCGGTGGGATCGACGAATGTTTTCGCGGGCGAGACCAACAGCGTGCCGCTGCTCTTCAGCTCAAGCCTGGACCTGGCGCTGAAGACCGTGGATTTCGTTCTGGATGTTCCCGCCGACCGGCTCGCGGGCCTCGCGATTCAGGACGCCGCGGCGGGCGAGGTGTTGTCGTCGGTGCTCTCGCCGGCGGGCGGCAACTCGTCGGCGCTGCGCTTCACGCTGGATCCTTCCCAGATAGGCTCCGGGCTCCATCCCATCGCCTCTCTCAAGTTCCACGCCGTTTCCAATGCGCATTCCACGGTGGCGACGTTGCAGATGCAGAACCTGGTGGGCACTCGTTCGGACGGGGCGGCGATCACGACGGGCGGCCGGAAGGACGGCGCCGTGATTGTGGTGGGCGATGAGCCGGTGCTCTCGATGGATCCGCAGCCGCAGCTCGTGATCTATGGACGCCCCGGGCAGACCTACATCATCCAATACACCACAGAACTGACGGAGAACCCGGCCTGGAAGGAGTGGACACGCAAGACGCAGGTCGACCGCATCATGACCGTCAGCGACCTGGTTCAGGGCGCCGGCTCGGTGTTCTACCGGGTTGTCCAACCTTAGTGGCGGGCTCCGAGGAGGCTTGACGTCCGAAAACTTTCGCTGAGCATGTCCTCGGCGACGGGATTCGTTCGTCGAAGTTCTGAAACACAACAAACCACTCATATGAGCGCCACAAGCACCGGCCCTGAGCACCGACTCGTTCAACCCTATTTGTTTTTCAACGGCTGTTGCGAGCAAGCCGTCGAGTTTTACCGCAAGGCGATTGGCGCGGAGGTGCTCTTCACGATGCGGTTCAAAGACAGCCCGGAGCCCCATCCGCCTGGAATGGTTCCGCCGGGGTTTGAGAACAAGATCATGCACACCAGTTTTCGCGTGGGCACGACCACCCTGATGGCTTCGGATGGCTGCTCCACTGAAAAGGCGAATTTCGGCGGGTTCTCCCTTTCGATTTCGCTGGGAAGCGCGGCGGAGGCCGACCGCGTGTTCGCCGCCCTGGCCGAGGGCGGTCATGTGCGAATGCCGATGGCGAAAACTTTCTGGTCCCCACGGTTTGGGATGGTCATGGACCCCTTCGGCGTCTGTTGGATGGTCAGCGTGCCGGGAGCCAATTCATGAACACCGCCGCGGCAAAACCCGTTTCCTCCCCTCGCTGAAATGAAGATCGCCTCCACCATCGTCGGCGCGTTGCTCGGGTTCGCCTTCATCGCCTCGGGTCTGCTTGTGCTGCTGAAGCTCGGTCCGCAGCCGCCGCCACCGCCCGAAGGGAGCGCCGCCGCTCATTTCATGGCCGCGTTCATGACGACCGGCTACATGTCCTTTGTGAAGGTGTGCGAGGTGATGGGCGGATTGCTTGTGGCGATCCCCAAGACCCGTCGCGCCGGCCTGCTCGTGCTCGGCCCGATTCTCATCAACATCCTGGCGTTTCACGCGTTCGTCGCCGGCGGCAAGGATTTGCTTTCGCCTCCCCTGCTTGTGCTGTGCGCCATGGCGTTGTTCCTGACTTGGGTTGAGCGCTGCGCTTTTGCCCGCTTCCTTATCAATAAACCGTCCGATCCGGCGCGAACCTCATCCTAGGACCAAGGCGGATCCTCCCGTCCCGACGCCTCTACCATCATCCACTCTAGAGAAAACCATGATCAAGAAACTGCTCCTCGGCTTCATCGCGCTCGTCGTCGTCTTCCTTCTCTTTGCGGCCACCCGTCCCGCTGATTTCCGCGTTGAGCGCAGCGCGACACTGTCGGCTTCCCCGGCCGCGTTGTTTGCCCAGGTGAACGACCATCACAAATTCACCGTGTGGAATCCATTCATGAAAATCGACCCGCATGTGAAAAACACATACAGCGGCCCGGATTCGGGCGTCGGCTCGGTTTGCAGCTGGGACGGGAACAGCGATATCGGGGCGGGAAGCTCCACCATCATTGAGAGCAAGCCGGGAGAGCTGGTCCGTTGCAAGATGGACTGGAAGCGGCCCATGGAAGGCACGAGCACCGTGGAATTCACCTTCAAGCCGGTTGGCGACAAGACGCTCGTGACGTGGGCGATGTACGGCAGGAACAGCTTCCTGGGGAAAGTGGTGAGCGTGTTCATGGATTGCGACAAGATGGTGGGACCGCAGTTCGAGAAAGGCCTCATCGACCTCGGCGCCGTGGCCGCCGCCTCCGCCCCGCCGCTGAAATAGAAACGGGCCGGGAAGTTGAACCGCAACGACGCAACGGACGCGACGAAGACAGGGGTTCAACAACCGAGCGAAAGATCGCGGCGCGACTCTTGCGTGAAATGGCGTCGACGCCATACTGCTCCCGCATGAAGCGCATTTTTTCCTCCATCGTTCTCCTTGTTGCCGCAAGCGCCTCGGCCGCCGAATCCTGGTGGCCTCAGTTCCGCGGGCCCAATTGCTCCGGTGTTTCGGAGACCGCGCGGCCGCCCGCCGCCTTCGGCCCGGGCGACCATGAACTGTGGAGAGTACCGGTCCCTCCCGGCGCGTCGTCTCCGGTTTCGTGGGGCGATCGCGTTTTTCTGAGCGCCTTCGACGGGGGCAGGCTGGAGGTCCATTGTTACGCGGCCAAGGACGGACGGCCCCTCTGGAAGCGCGCTGTGCCGGTGGTGAAGCTCGAGGAGTTTCATTCAGCGGAGGGCAGCCCCGCGGCGTCGAGCTGCGCGACGGAGGGTCGCCGCGTGGTGAGTTACTTCGGCAGCTATGGGTTGATCTGCCATGACTTTGAGGGGAAGGAGCTCTGGCGCCATCCCTTGCCTCTCGCCGAGACCACGGGCGGTTTCGGCACGGGCAGCTCTCCGACGCTGACAAAGGATCTCGTCCTCCTCAATCGCGACATGATGCATGGATGCTCGCTGGTGGCGGTGAATCTCAAAACCGGCCGACTGGCCTGGCAGACCTCGCGTCCCGATGTCACCCAAAGCTACGGATCGACGATTCTGTGGAATAACAGCGGCGTGGAGGAGATCGTGATGTCCGGATCCTTGAAGCTGAAGGCCTACGATCCCAAGACAGGGAAAGAGAAGTGGTCGCTGGCGGGCATGCCTTCCTTCACCTGCACGACGCCGGTCGCCGGCGACGGACTGCTGTTCTTCGCGGGGTGGTCCCCGGGCAAGTCGGACCAACCCATGCCCACCTTCGAGCAGACCGCGGCCGCCTTCGACAAGAACAAGGACGGAGCGATCACGCCCGACGAGGTGAAAGGCACGCCGCTCGAGACCTTCTTTCGCGCGCAGGATCTCAACGGCGACGGAAAGATCACGGCCGAGGACGTCGCGGGCATGAAGGCGATGATGTCGAAAGGCGAGAACCTGCTCGTGGCTGTTCGTCCCGGAGGCAAGGGCGAGCTCGGCGAGAACCAGGTCGCTTGGAAGCAAACACGCGGACTCCCCTATGTGCCTTCGCCGCTCTATTACCGAGGTCGGGTCTACCTGGTGAAGGACGGCGGGATGGTTTCGAGCTACGACGCCAAGACCGGAAGCATCGGTTATCAGCAGGAACGGCTAAACGCCCAGGGCAGCTACTACGCGTCGCCCGTTGCGGCGGACGGCCGGATCATCGTCGCGTCGCTGGACGGGAAGGTGACGGTTTTTGCCGCCGGCGGGGATGCGCCCAAGGTTCTTCATCAAGCCGACTTCAAGGAGCGGATCGCCGCCACGCCGGCGCTTGTGGAGAATAGGATCTACATGCGAACCGCCACGGCGCTGTACGCTTTTGGAGAATAGCAACGGACGGAACGCTCCCCTGGATGGGCCTTCCCACTTTCAGGCGGGCGCGGGGCGGATTGAGGGACACGATCAGGAAGCGTTCACCGAATCCCCGCGTCTCGTTCGAAGCCGCGCGTGGCGTCCCAGATCCAGACATGGCCGTCGCTGCTCGCCGCGGCGAGTCGCGCGCCTTCAGGGCTCCAGGCGACGTCGTGGAACATTCCGGACTTGCCCCGGAGCACAAAGGTTTCCTCCCCCCTGCGCGGGTCCCAAATTCGCACGGAGTTGTCAAGACTCGCCGATGCCAGTCGCGTTCCGTCGGGGCTCCACGCCACCGAGTCCACAAAATCGTTGTGGCCGCGCAGGGTCGAGAGTTTCTGGCCTGTCGCAACATCCCACGCGATCACTTGAAAGTCGCTGGAGGCGGACGCCAGCCGCTTGCCGTCGAGGTTCCATGCGACTTTCAGGACGCTGCCTCTGTGGCCGTTGAGGCTGGCCAGTTCCGCGCGACGCACAGGATCCCAGATCTTCACTCGCGAGTCCTGCCAGGCGCCGGAGGCCAGTCGATCTCCGTTCGGACTCCAGGCGAGCGAGCGCACCCGGGTCTTGTGGCCTTGATAAGCGTGGATCGCCGCGCCCGGCTTGATTCCTTCAATCACACGGATGGTTCCATCCTCGGCGCCCGCGGCGAGGCGCTCGCCGTCAGGGCTCCACGCAACGCACCAAACGCATCCGTGTTCGGCAGGCAGCGCAAGGAGCTCGCGACCGCTGGCGACCTCGCAAACTTTGATCGCGCCGTTCTGGCCGGACGAGGCGATCCGCGTTCCATCGGGGCTCCAGGCGACGGAGCGGATGAGTCCGATCTGGTCGATGCTTTCTCCCCTGTCGTGGGTTTTAATGGAGAGGACCTCCTCGCGGGTTGCCGGATTCCAAATCCGAACTTTGCCATCGTCACCACCCGACGCCAGGCGCTTGCCGTTCGGGCTCCAGGCCACCGCCATCGCGCGTAAGGCATGTCCCGGCAGCAAGCACGACTCCTGATCCCGTAGGAAGTCCCAGACCCGCATGCTTCCATCGGCGCACCCGGAGGCGAGACGCCCATCCGGTCCCCAGGAGAGCGAAGTCACCGCTTGAGTATTCCCGCGGAGCGTGGCGGCTTCTCGGCCCGTGTCCGTGTCCCAGATCTTTACGGTTTCGTCCATGCTTCCCGTGGCCAGCCGGTTTCCGTTGGGTTCCCATGCGATGGACGTGATCCCATGGGAGTGTCGCAGCGGGCCGAGGACGACCTTCTCTGAAGCGACGTCCCAGACGCTCACAAAGAAATCATTCGCGCTCGTCGACGCAAGCCGACTGCTGTCGGGGCTCCACGCCAGATGGTAGATCGTGTCGACGTGCGCCCGCAGCGCGGTGATTCTGGCTCCGGCCCGGGCGCCGGAGATCGATACTGTTCCGTCGAAATGTCCCGTCGCGAGGAGTTTGTCGTCGGGGCTCCAGGCCCCTGAGGAGACCGCGCCCGGATGGGTCGTCTCCGCGGCCAGCACGCCCGTCCGGGAGTCCCAGATCTTGATCTGCCCGTCCTCCCCCCAGGCGGCGATGCGTGAGCCATCCGCGCTATAGGCGATCGATACGACCGCCGATGGGAGCCCGCGAAGCACTCTCAATTCCTGGCCGGAGGGCGTCGCCCAGACATGAACCGTTCCGTCCCTGGCGCCCGCGGCGAGTTGACTGCCATCCGTGTTCCAGTCAAGCCAGCTGCTGCCCCAGTAGGGAACCCAGGCTGCGGGGCCGCGGATAACCAGGGTGGCCTGTTCACGATCGGCGTCCCAAATTCGAATCACGCCGTCGGGCAGCCCTTCGGCGAGTCGTTTCGTGCCGACATGCCAGGCCACGGTGGAGGGGTTCAAGCCGCTGCCGCTTTCCGTGAAGGTTCGCAGGTCTTGATATGGCAGGGAGTTGAGGTAGTACCATTCCCAGCCTCGGCGGTCTTTCGAGGACTTCCGCGGAATCCATTTGGCGAGAAGTTCCCGCATTCGCGGCAGGCCGCGATGTTCCCGCCAGGTCTGCACCGCCAGATGCATCTGCGCGTCATAGAGATTCTCCTCCGCGACTTCGGTTTGGCGGTCGGCGCGGATCCGTTGCTCGGTCGCCTCGCGTTGCGCGGCCTGAGCCTGAATGAGGTTTCTCTCGGCCAGACCTTTCTGCTCGCTTGCGCGCGTCGCCTCTCTTTGAGCGATGGACGCGCTCTCCCGGGCTCGCTGTTCAGCGCGCGTGGCGCGCACCGCCTGCCAGAGGCTCACTGAGGTTGCGGTGATCAGCATCGCCAGGATCCCGATGGCTGCGCCGAGCGCGGCGCGATGCCGGCGGGCGAACTTGCGGAAGGCATAGGCGGCGCCTGCCGCCACCGCATGGACGGGCTCATCGGACAGATAGCGCCCAATGTCGGCGGCGAGGTCGCTGGCGGTTTCATAGCGCCGCGCGCGATCCTTCTCGATGGCCTTCATCACGATCCAGTCCAGCTCCCCTTTCAGCGCGGAAGGGGCGATGTTGGAGTGCGCGGTCCCCGCTTTTGCCCGCGTTTGGGTCAGCCGAGTGCTCGGCCTCGGCGGCTCATCCTCCTTGATGATGCGTCGCATCTCGTCGTAGCCGGCGGAAAGCAGGGTCTGGACGTCGAAGGGAGGCTGCCCGACCAGCAGGGTGTAGAGCAGAACGCCGAGGCTGTAGATGTCGGAACGCGTGTCGACGTCGAGCCCGCTCATCGCCGCCTGCTCCGGGCTCATGTACGCCGGAGTGCCCAGGAATTGCTCGAACCGTGTGAAGAGGGTCTGGTCCGTCAGTCTGCCCTGTGTGGCTTTGGCAATGCCGAAGTCGATCACCTTCGCCACCGGCTTGTCCCCATGCAGGGTCACCATCACATTCGATGGCTTGATGTCCCGGTGGATGACTCCCTTCTGGTGGGCGTGATTGACGGCGGCGCAGACGTCGCGAAACAGCTCCAGGCGCTGGCGCACTCCGAACTTCTGGTCGTCGCAAAATTGGGTGATCGGGATGCCTCGCACCAGTTCCATCGCGAAGTAGGGCCGGCCGCTCGCGGTCGCTCCCGCGTCGAGGACCTTGGCGATGTTCGGGTGATCCATCATGGCCAGCGCCTGGCGCTCGGCCCCAAAGCGGGCGAGGACCTCCCGAGTGTCCATGCCGGCCTTTACCACCTTCAGGGCCACCATGCGCCGGATCGGCTCGCTCTGCTCCGCCATCCACACCGTTCCAAATCCGCCCTCGCCAATCTGCTGGCGGAGGATATAGGGCCCGACCTGGCTGCCTTCCCCCTCCACGGAGCCCGCCTCTCCTAGGTCGAGTTGGCGCGCCTTCCCGACGACACGGGCCTCGGGCGGGTCGGTGATGAAGGCCTCCGCCTCCGCGGACACCGACAGCATCCGCTCCACCCGCAACCGAAGCGCGTCGTCGCCTTGGCAGGCGTCCTTCAGGTACGCAGATCGTCCTTCCGCAGGGAGTTCCCGCGCGGTGAAGTAGATGGAGTCGAGATCTTTCAAGTGAGGTTCTCGTCGCTACATGCGTTGTTGGCGGTCGAGAACGATCACGCGGGGGAGGGGTATTGACGGCCTCCGGCTTGCTCTCCCCCTGGGCGGGCGGTTCCTGGCGCGCTGCGTCCAGGGGTCGAAGGCTGGCTTTTGGAAGGGGCTGGGGAGGGAGTGGTGGGCTTTTGGGCGATCAGTTCGAAGAGCCTGATCCTGGCCACCGCCCAGTGCCGGCGAATGGTGGGCTCGCTGACGCCGAGGGCGTCGGCGATCTCCTGATGCGTGAGCCCGATGAAATAGCGCATCTTTGCCACATCCGCCTTCATGGGATCCTCCCGCGACAGCTCATCCAAGGCGTCGTGGACCAGGAGGATCTTCTCGTCCTCGACCGGCGCCGCGATCTGGTTCTCGCATAGCTCCACTCTTTCCTGATCGCCGCCGCGCTTTAGCTGGCCGTTCCGCCGGGCGCTGTCCACGAGAATCCGGCGCATGGCTTCCGCCGCCGCAGTGAAGAAATGGGCCCGGTTCTCAAACTTGAACGACTCGGGGCCTCCCAGTCGAAGGTAGGCTTCGCTGACCAGCGCTGTCGCTTGCAATGTGTGTCCGGGACGCTCGAACGCCATTTTCCGAACCGCCATCGAGCGCAGTTCCGCGTAAACGACGTCATACAGCCGGTTCAAGGCGGTGGTGTCTCCCCCGGCCGCATTGCGGAGAAGCATGGTTACTTCGTTCATGCGAATCTGACCCTGAATGATCCCGGGAGAAAAAGCCGCACTTTTTGTGCGATCTTGGGACGAGAACCGCCGTGCGGCGTGTCAGGCGCCGCGATAGGGTTGTAGATCGACAAAGGGCTCCACAAAGAGGGCGGGATGACCGAAGTGATGTTTCCAGTCCTGAGGATGTCCCAGTTTCCATTGCGTCAGCACTGCGTCATGAGGACCATCGGGGTAGGGGAGGTTGCCCGCGAAATACGCTAAAAACGCGAAATGGGAATGGATCGAGGACGTGGAAGCGCTGGTTTTCTGTCCCGCCTCTTTCGCGTCTTTAGCGCATTTTGCGGGCAACCTCATCCGTCAGCCGCCCAGAGGCAGGGCGAAGACCACGGGGAGGAAGCGTCGAAATCTATCAGGGGCTCGATTCGCGGGCACGATAGAAGCGGAGCCCGGCGCCTTTCGTAACGGATAGTTGTATGACATCCCATCCGCGCGCTGGGTGATCCAGAGCTGGGATTTTTCGAAGTATTCTTCCAACAACAATGCATCCATCAGCGACATGGGGATCCTGGGAGGAATGTCGAAGTGGGGGTGATCATGGCAGCGAAAACGAACTTGAGGGCTCGGGTCGGAGTCGGGTGATCACGCCCGAAACATAACCCTCCCCGGACAAAACTAAACCCCGAGCTTGCAGTAAACTCTGGGGGGAGGGGGACAAAGAAGAACTCTGGTCTTGCGAACAGCGCGGGGTGATTACGCTTTTGCCTTTCCAGAGCATGCCTATATCGGTAACCGAAAACTCCTGGATCTTCAATCCCTTGACGCAGGTATTCCTCACGCCACCCATTCCCATCCTCCGCTCCCGCTCGGCTGTCTCTGGAATGGATGGGAGCATTGACGGCCGATACCGAGAAGAATCCGCGACTTCACCCGGTCAGCTTGTATCCGACCGCATGCACTGTCACGAGGTGGCGAGGCGAAGCGGCGGTGTCTCCCAGCTTCCTTCGCAGTTGCACGATCACCTGGTCCAGCGTGCGCGTGGTGCCGTAATACTTCACGCCCCAGACTTCGTTCAGCAGGCGGTCCCGAGAGAGCACTTCGCCCCGATGCGCGTGGAAGATCTGGAGCAGCTTCAGCTCGCGGGCGGTGAGATCGGAGATCGCCCGGCCGCGCTTGAGCTGGAACCGCTGGGGATCGATCGTCGCATCGCCGATGCGGAAGGGTTCGGATGTCGCGGCGGCCTGAGGCGCCCCGGGCGTTCTTCGCAGGAGCGCATGAATTCGCGCCAGCAGCTCGCGCACGCCGAAGGGCTTGGTGACATAGTCGTCCGCCCCGATTTCGAGTCCGATCACTTTGTCCATTTCCTGCCCCTTCGCGGTGAGCATGAGGATCGGCGTCGTGAGCTGTTTGGCGCGTAGTTGCTTGCAGACATCGAAGCCGCTCAACCCCGGCAGCATCACGTCGAGGATGATGAGCTCTGGCTGATGCTTCTTGACCGCGGAGGGCGCTTCATCGCCCCGACGGCAGGTGGCCGTTTGAAACCCCTCCGTCTTCAGGATTTCTTCCAATCCCAGCGCTATGTGCGCGTCGTCTTCGATGATGAGAATCAGCGTTTTCATCCGGCGGGCGGCGGCGGTTGCGTGGGGGCGGGAGCGGTTGACGAGGATAGCGGCATCCGCAGGGTGAAGACGCTGCCGCCGCCGTCGCGCGGGGCGTGCGTCACCTCTCCGCCGTGCGCGCGGGCGATCTGGCGCGCCAGGGTCAGCCCCAGGCCCGAGCCGGGAATGCCGCTGGCGAGCGCGTCGTGGGCGCGGAAGAATTGTTCGAAAATTTTCTCTTCGCAGCCGCTCGGGACTCCGAGGCCTCGGTCGAGAACCTGCAGCTCCGCAAACCGGTCCTGGAGGACGAGACGCGTGGTGATCTGCTTCTGAAGGCCGCAGTATTTCTCGGCGTTCGCGATCAGATTGACGAGGACCTGCGCGAGGGCGTCGCGGTCGCCGTTCACCATCACCGGACCATCGGGCAGCTCGCAGGCGAGCGCAAAGCCCGCGGACTCGAGGTGGAGCCGGTAGCCGTTGACGGCCTCCTGGGCGATTTCAGCGAGGTCGCACGGGACAAACAGACGCCTTTGCTCGCCGCGTTCGCGTCGGGCGAAATCGAGAACGTTGTTGATGAGGCGCGTGAGCCGGGCGGCCTCGGTGGAGATGATGTCCAGGAAGCGGCGCTGCTTCTCGGGTTCGGCCACGCGGCCTTCGGCGAGCATCTCCGCGAACATGCGGATGCTCGTGAGCGGTGTTTTGAGTTCGTGGGAAACATTGCTCACAAAATCCGTTTTCTGTCGCGCCAGCAGGAGCTGGCGGCGCAGGTCGGCGACGATGAGATAACTACCGACGCCGATCGCAAGAATCAGCACCGTGACGAGCAGTCCGATCGTGGCGCGCGCGGTCGCGGCGGAGCGAATCGCCTGGCTGGGCCCGCGCAGGAACACGGCTACTTCCCAGTGGGGCAGGGCGTCCCACAGCGCGGCGGAAGCCAACGGGCGTTGGCCGCTCAGCACGACATCGCTCCGGGACGCGGCGACGGTGCGGCCCCGATCGTCGCGCAGCAGCGCCACCAGATGATCGTTGAGGGAGACATCCACGCGGACGAGAGGACGCAGCGATTGCGCGAGATGGCCCAGGTGAATCTCCGCCCCGAAAACGAAGTTGGTGTCGCGAGGCGAGCGATGCCACAGCAGAAGCCGCAATTGGTTTTGCAGGAACCGGGCAAGGGTGCCTTCCGCGGCGTCGCCCACTATTTCTCGAAACTGGGCCGACGAGGGCGCCACGGCTGCGTCCGAGGCGGACGCGTTCTTGGTGGCGAACACGCTCTTGCTGTCCGAGTCCTTGAGCTTGGAGTCCAGCTCGGTCAGGTTGATTTTTCCTTTCGGGCTGTTCCAGACGACCTCCATGGATTGCCGGCTGCAAAGGAAGCGGTCGTTCTCCAGGCGGAAGCGTCGTGCGTCGGCCGAGCCAAAGAGGGAGGGGCTGAGGACGTCTCCATCGAGCGCCACAACGAACCCCACCACGGCGTTGGTCCATCGTTCCCGCAGCACCCCGTCGAATCGGGGCGCCAGGTCGGCGGGCTCTCCCTTGCCCAGAGCCTCCTCCACCTGGCGCCCGAATCCACGCTGCCAGGCCGCCAGTTCGCCCAGCAGGTCGTTTGCGATCGCGTCCGCCGCTCCTTGTCCCAGCAAAGTCTCCTGATGTTCGAAGACGAACTGTTGATCGCGAATCGATCGAATCGCCAGCCAACCCAGCAAGAGACTGGGCGCGACGATGGCGATGATGAACACAAACGCGACTTTGCGCATGAGGGATGGGGAATGGCTATTCGAAGGCCAGGGGCTTGTTGGTGTCTTCCGTCTTGGACGCGGCATTGAGCAGCTCAAATGAGCGGCTGCTGAATTCGCGGTTCTTGGGGCCGTTGTCGACAAGACGTCGCATCGCGGGCTCCAGAAAGCGCCCAAAGCCGAGGCGGCGCACATTGCCAACGACCTCCGCCTTTGTGGCCGCGTCGCCTTGGACGTATCGCTCGGTTTGGTGGAGGAGGGACAGTTCCATCCCAGGCGTGATCACCTCGGCTCGTCCCACCATCACTCGGGCGATCCCTCGGGGCGCGGGTGAAAGCTGGAGAGGCAGAGTGCGGTCGGTCCAGTCGCGAGAGAGCGTGTAGAGCACGCGCACACCCGGCTCGTTGAGCCACGAATCGTCCCAGGTTTTCACCATGGCGGCGGCCTCGCGCTCGTAGAGACCCGCTTGGACAAGCGCTGTCCTTAGCGACTGCTTGACCTGATCTCTGAGGCCGCCGAGGGATTCAGGCTTTGCGCCCGGAGAAAGTGAAAATGTCTTGGTCTCTCCCGGACTGAGAGCCTCGATCTGTTGGAACGAGGCCGCGCCCTCCTGCAATTGATACAGGACAGCGTGGCGCACGGGCTCGCCGCCCTCATTCTTCACTGTGAGCTGGCGTCCGTCCTGGGATACCGTGACCGTGAGCGGCGCTCGGAAGTTCCCAATGCCGCGGTAGAACAAAAACTTCTCCGTTTCGAGAGCGCCGTCGACGTTGGCAATCCGCACAGGATTGGCCGCGGTTTCCCGCGCCGAGTAATAGTGGCTCCCGGACGTGTCGCCGGGGAACGTGATGTTCTCCGCGTTGGGGAGGATTTGCACGCGATCCCATTGGAGTTCCCGCCTGAGGGGCGCCATGACGTTCAGCTTCGGCTTGGGCAGGGCTCGGGCCTGGGGATACCACTCCGTGACGATGCCCTGGGGAAATTTCACCGAGACGTCCACGGTTTGCGGTGTGTCGGCGTAGAAGTAGATGACAGGCGTCTCCATCCGTTGGAGAGTGCGAAAAGTGGACTTGATGGAGAAGGTGCGGAGGTTGGCGTTGCGATCCTTGGGGGCCGAGCCCGTCACGTCGTAAACGAACGTGGGAAGTTCGGAGACGGTGAGGGGGTTCCACTCCATTTGTTTGCCATCGGCGGCCTGGACCGACGTGAAGGTGCCCCACTCGTGGGCGATGTAGCCTGGCGCTGGCGCGGCGGCGGCGAAGAGTTGCGACGCGTGGACCAGTGTTGCGGTTGCGGTTGCGGTGAGCAGTATTTTTTTCATACGCCGACACTGTAGCCCTCTGCGGGATGGAAGTTGTCAGTCAGCCGTCAATCGTTTGTAAAAAGAATGTGCGACGCGCTGGCCGAGACCTTATGCGACAGGCGACAGCCTGGCTATCATCGTTTGCCTCAACAAAGTCCTCGGTTCACGGCTACCGACAAAGCCGGCGCCGTGGTGATTCTGGGAGGAGAAACGCCGTGCGGCGTGTCAGGCGCCGCGATAGCGTTGTGGATCGACAAAGCTCTCCGCAAAGAGCACGGGATGACCGATGTGATGTTTCCAGTCCTGACGATGTCCCAGCTTCCATTTCGTCAGCACTGCGTCATGGGGACCATCGGGGTCGGGGATGAGGTTGCCCGCGAAACACGCTAAAAACGCGAAATGGGAATGGATCGAGGATGTGGAAGCACCGGTTTTCTGTCCCGCCTCTTTCGCGTCTTTAGTGAGGGTTTCGCGGGCAGCCTCATCCGCGATCCGCCCCGAAGCAGGACGAGGAGAGAGCGCAGCGACCGCCGGGGCTGACCGCCCGACCGTCACGACTTGGAAGCGATGAAACGTGTCGCCGGAATGCGATCGGGGTGGATGTCGGGTTGCAGCTGCGCCAGCGTTCTGGCAAGTTTTCATACACTTTGCAGATAGAGCATGGGCCCCGGGGTCCTATCAACCTATCGGATAGTGCCGAACAGGCTGTTTTCTGTGGAAAACCCCCAATCACCACAAAAATGGCACTTCTCTTGCGGCATCAGCATTAACCCGATCCCTGAGTCGATAAATCCGGCCGTTTGCAAGCCATGATTTGTAGGAAATCAGCTCGGGTCTAATCAAAACTACTGTGCCTTATATGCGATCAATCAAACTACTGAATCCGATCCTCACCCTCGCCTCTTGTTCCGCGTTGGCGATCTCAGCAAGCGCCAACTCTTATGTCGTCCCGGGAACCTCAGATCCCTGGCTCGCGAGAGCGGCGATTGACAATTTGGGAACTCCAGAAGCTCCCGACGTTGCGCCTTTCCAATCCCCGGTGCTCGCCGGTTCGGTTACCCCTGGATCGACCATAACCTGGTCTGCCGCCGGAATCGTGGGGCATCCCGGTGACAATTCCGGACCTGACGGAGGGCCGTTGGCTTCACGGATCGTTGGAGCGGCGAACGGGATTTCTGATCTGCCGAGCACCCCGATTAACGCTCTGATCGGCGTTTGGGCTCTTTCGGGCGGCGGCGGCACTTCATTCTTGATGGGGAGCAGCGGCTCCGCCGTCGCGCCGGCCGGGGCTGTGGAATTATACATGGGAACGATGGATGGTTACGGCTGGGCGAATAACACAGGAGAATTCAGGGTCGATGTCAATGGTGTGCCCGACGCCGGCTCCTCTGCCGGCTTGGCTCTGATTGGCCTGACTCTTCTTGGCCTCTATCGCCGAAATGTGACCGCCTAACCTAGGCGTCGCCTTTTCAAAATCTCGGCCGCTCATTTTCCATGAGCGGCCTTTTTTCTGTACGTAGACGGACCAGGCTTTGCCGTTGGAGTCGATAACCCGCGTGCCTGTGGATCACAACTCGGGCTATCTCCGGGTCTGGCTCTGTCCCGCCTTGGAATGGGCGTTGCGATCGGCGTGCCGAGCGGGTAACGATCCACTCCGTAACCACGATGATGCTCATTCCAGCGACTCGCTAACCATTCCACCCACACCCCTCCATTTGGCCGTAGCGAAGGTGAAGGCTCGGACTCTTCCAGTCTTCATCGCGATGTTCATCGTGAACTATCTCGATCGGGTCAATGTGGGCTTCATTCAAAAGCACCTGAAGGCCGATCTCGGCGTGGACAGCGCGGCCTATGGATTCGGGGCGGGATTGTTCTTCGTGGGCTACGCGATCTTCGAGATGCCCTCGAACATCCTCCTGCAAAGGCTCGGAGCGCGCGCCTGGCTCTCGCGCATCGCTCTCTCCTGGGGCGTCGTGGCCTCTCTGATGGCTTTCGTCCAGACGGAGACCCAGTTCTATTGGCTCCGATTCGCGCTGGGCGCCGCGGAAGCGGGTTTCTTCCCGGGCGTGATTTACTACTTCACCCGATGGCTCCCGGCCTCCGAGCGCGGCAAGACCATCGCGCTTTTCCTGAGCGGATCCGCGATCGCCTCGATCCTGTCGGGCCCGCTCTCGGGCGCGCTCATGAAGCTCAGTTGGTTTGGACTGAAGGGCTGGCAGACCATGCTGTTCATCGAAGGGCTCTTCTCCATTGCGATCGGCGTCTTTGCCTGCTTCTGGCTGGACTCCCTGCCGCGCGACGCGAAGTGGCTGTCTCTCGAGGAGACCCACGCGCTCGAATCCACTCTCGCGAAAGAACAGCTCGAACGCGAAGCCCTACGACGCGAGAAACCCGGAATGCTCGCCCTGCTGCGCGACCCGCAGATCCTTCTCTTCTGCTGCGTCTACTTCGTCATTCAACTCACGATTTACGCCGCGACCTTCTGGCTTCCGAGCATCATTCGTCAAATGGGAGATCTTAGCGATCTGCAGGTGGGCTTTTTCAATTCCATTCCCTGGTCGATCTCGATTCTCGGCATGTATCTTGCCGCGGCGGGATCGTCCCGCAGTCGTCGGCCGCAGGCCTGGGTCGCTGGCGCTTTGCTGGTCGCCGCGTTCGGCATCTACATGTCCACGATCGGCGGGCCGATTTTCGCCTTCGTCGCCCTCTGTTTTGCGGCGCTCGGTTTCAAGTCGGCTTCGTCGCTTTTCTGGCCGATTCCACAAAGCTACCTGGACGCGAGAATCGCCGCGCCCGCGCTCGCGTTGATCAACTCCCTCGGCAACCTCGGAGGCTTCGTCGCCCCGACTGTCTTCGGCTGGCTCGAGAAAAACACGGGCAGCACAAAGGGCGGGCTATACGGCCTCGCGATCGCGTCGATCCTGGCCTCATGCGTCAGCCTGAGGGCCGCCTGCAAACCCAGCGCCGTGCGATGACCCGCCCGGATCGGGCGAAGGCCGGTTGCGGGCCCTCCTCGTCGCGTGCTGGGCGTCCGAGGGTCGCCGCGCCTCTTGGCGCGCGCCACAACCACGAGGCAGATCAGATCCGCATCGAGCAGATCACCTTTAGCGCAGCGCCTGGCGTCGGAAGGATGCACCAGGGACGTCGTCAGGACTGGAAACATCACTTCGGTCATCCCGTGCTCTTTGCGGAGCCCTTTGCAGATTCACAAAGCTATGGCGGCGCCTGACACGCCGCACGGCGTTTCTCGTTCCAGAATCACCATGGCGTCGACTTTGTCGGTAGCCGTGACCGCAGCCGGCAATGGGAGGAGTTTTTCCTCGCCTGGGAGCGCCGGTTTTGGGCAGGGTGTGGTCCGCACAGGGAGGGTCGGCGGCTCAAGAAGTTTTAGGGCCTCGACGCTTCAGCGCAGAGGACAATGAGTATGACGCCGCACGATCCACTTCTGTTTTCAACCCGCATTCCAAACCCGCGTCGCGTCGCGATGTTTGTGCTGGGCTTTTTGCTATTCGAATCGCGGATGGAAGCGCAGGGGCGGATCGATGCGCTGCTCACAACCGGCGCCGGCTCGGCGTTCGTTGAGCGAACAGTCCCCATCTTCAGCGCGGGCGCCGGCCGCCCCGTGATCCTGGACTTCGACGTGGGATTCGAGAGCGAAGCGGATTCTGGAGTCACTGACGAGCCCGATAGCATGAGCGTGGTGTTGATCCATCCCGACAGCGGCAAGCGCGCGGTGGTGGCGTACCTGAGCCCCATGACACTGGCCCTGGGGCCTTGGGTCGTGGGATACCAAGTCCTGGATGCGCAATCGATCGACGTCATCCCGGGGCCCCCCCTCGAGTCGGATCCGGGCTTTGTCGCGCGCAGCTCCCAATCTCATCACATCAGCGTGCGGCTTCCCCCGGCGTTTCAGGCGACGGCGCTGAGCCTGCTCGTTCAGCTGCTGGACAATCAGGATGACGACCGCTCTGTCGGATGGGTGGCCAACGCGACCTTGGTCCCCGAGCCCTCCTTCTGGGCGCTGGCGGCGCTCCTTCCTATCCTTCGCTTCGGTGCTATCGGCTTCCGAACTTCTCGCCAAAGAAATCCCCTCGGTTCCAGCGAGGAGGCTCCGGGTTGTTCGCGATCTGGCGGATGATTTCGGTGATGAAGCGCACGCAGCGGACAGCGGACGCGGTGTCTCGCGGGAGAGTGAGGTCGTCCGACGGCCGATGGTAGTGCTCCTTCAGAAAGGTGGAGGGGCTCATCATCCCCGCCGGCGCGAGAACCTTCCCGGGAGGGCTGAACACCTTGGGCGCAATGGCCGGCACTCCCTGGCGGATGAAGGAGTACTGATCGCTGCGAATGAATCCAACGCTCTCGGGATTGGGATCGGGCATCAGGGTCAACCCAAGGCGGGACGCCGCGCGCTCGACTGGCTTGTTCAGAGAGGAGTGAACGGTTCCGAGGACCACGTAAGAGCTTGTGGGCATCGTGACCAGCACCATGTCGAGGTTGATGTTGGCGACGGCCCTTCCCGCGGACGACGGCACATGCTGAGCCAGATAATCCGAACCGATCAGTCCCTTCTCCTCCGCCGTGACGGCGGCGAACAGGACGCTGCGGCGTAAGGCCAGCGAACCTTCCCTGGTCAGCGCCCGCGCCACTTCGAGAATCATCGCCGTGCCGATCGCGTTGTCGTAGGCGCCGTTGTAGATCGCGTCGCCGTTCACCGCCGGGCCACGGCCCTGATGGTCCAGATGGGCCGTGAGCACAATGCACTCGTCTCTGAGCTTCGCGTCCGAACCCGGGAGCAAGCCGAGCACATTGGGGCTCTGGACGCGCCGCAGCTCGGATTGCGAACCGAACCGAATCGAAGCCTCGAGAGGGAATCCCTGGGGTTTGCTGGAGGCGGCGGTCTCAAGAACCGCGCTGAGCGGCTTCGGCGAATGAGCGAAAACGGCCGACATGCCTCTCGGGCTTAGGGTGACCGACATCTTCGATGCGGGAAAGCCGTCCATTGGGGTTCCATTCGTATCCAGCCAACGCATGGACGAGAACTGGGCTTGCGTGACGTGCCGCGGCCAGGGCGTTTCCTCGAGATCCTTGGGCGTCGGAACGATCACCATCCCGACGGCGCCGCGGGAAATGAGCTGCACGGCTTTCTCGCGTCGGTCGGAGTAATGAGCCAGGGCGGTCGCGGGAAACCGTCCCGGCGCTTTGGCCAACATCACGGCGACGCGTCCCTTCAAATCCAGTCCGGGGAAGTCATCGTAGCCCAGTTCGGGGGCATGAACTCCGAACCCGACAAAGACGAGCGGCGCCTCGAGCGCCGTCTGTGTTTCCGCGAAGTGCGGGCGGGCGACGTAATCCAGGTTGTAGTCGAGCGTCTGCGACTTGCCTCCGGCCACGACTTCCAGTCGCGTGGCATCGGGTTTCAACTTGGCTTCCAAGAGAGGCACGGGCTGGTACCAGGCGCTCGACTCGCCAACCGGTCGGAGCCCGCTCTGCCGGAACTGCGAGGCCACGTATCGCGCGGCGATGTCGTGCCCCGGGGTTCCCGCGCCGCGGCCTTCGAGGAGATCGTCGGCCAGAAACGAAATGTGGGCCTCCAACGCCTCGCCGGCGTCGTCGAGTCGCGCGGGTGGATTCACGGCGGCGCTCAGGGAAATAGCAAGCGGCCCCAACGTCGCTAGGCATGCCGGGATCCGGAATCGGGAACACCGGGCGAGTCGCCTCAGATAAGTCAACATGGCCCGTCCATAGCGATCGCGGGACGCGTTGACAAATCTTAAGAGCAACTTTCTCGGCCTCCCGGCGTTGTCAACGCCTGAAGCGGCCTCAGGCGCTTCCGGAGCAACTTCTCATTCCTTTCGTCTAAGAAACGCGCTACTGGGGTGTCTTACCTGTGTGACGACGCGGCGGACGCGCAGGTTTTCGAGGACGCGAAGAGCAAGCGTCCTGTGTCAGGGCAGGGGCGTCGAGCCCCCCTGGACCTCCCGCTGAACCGACATTGTGACCTCTGGTCCATCAAAGAGCGAGTCGATCGAAGAGCTGTTCGCGGCTCTGGAGTCGCCCCTATTGAGCTACGCCATTCGATTGATCGGCGATCGCGGCGCGGCCGAGGATGTCGTCCAGGAAGCATTCATGAAACTACTGTCCCAATTTGCGGAGGTCCGCGAGCCCCGGCGGTGGCTGTATCGCGCCGTTCACAATCTCGCGCTGAACCAGCGTCGATCCGACCGCCGGGTCTCGGCGATGAGTTCGGTGAACGCCTTGGAGGGGTCGTCCGCGAGCGATGCGCCGCACGACACCGCGGATCCTCAACCGCTCCCCGATGAGCAGATCGTGCGATGGGAAGGAATCGGCCTCGTGCGCCTCACGCTCGAGACGCTCGACGCGCGCAGCCGGGAGATCGTGCGGCTCAAGTTCGTCGAGGAGTTGTCCTACAAGGCGATCAGCGAAAAGACCGGGCTGACTGTGGGTCATGTGGGATACCTGCTGCATCACGCGTTGAAAGCCATGGGCGATGAGCTGACAAAAACCGGGGTGATCCCATGAGCGACGCGACTCCGCAGTGGCCCCCGGACGATATCGAGTCCGCTCTCACCGCGCTCATCCTGAACGCGCTGCCTGAGCCCCAAGCGACGGAGCTGCGCGCGCGTTTGGATCAGGACGCCGAGCTGCGCGCGATGTATCGGCGCCTCGCGCAGACCCTGGAGATTGTGCAGGAGGCGGCGAAGACTCCATTGCCCACGGAGGCGGCGAGCGCGGAGCCTCTTCAGCTGTCGACGGAGCGTCGTGCCCGGCTCTTTGCCGCGTTCCGCAGCGCGAAACGCAAGGCCGCGAGGAAGCCTCGGCTCTCGATTCGGTCCTGGTTGGGGTCGCTCTCAAGCGATTGGACCGGCGCGCTCGGTTGGGCCTCGGCGCTGCTGCTTCTGTCCTTCGCCGGCTTGCCCGGGCTGTTCATGCGCCCGAGGTCCAGCGCATCGTCTTCGCTGAGTTTCTTTGCCAGCGACTCCGCGCCCTTGAGCTACACAGCTTCGACCCCTCCGACCGACCGGGAAGAGGCCCCCGTGGTTTTAGCGTTCAGCAATTTGAGTGTGGCGCCCGAGGGGACTCCGCCTCTTCCACCGCCCCCTGCCTCCACCTCCCGGTCGCTTCGGGAATTCAACCGGGGAATAAACGCTGGCGGCGAGTTGTTGCAAAGGGAGATGCGCTACGTCCACTCACCCGATGCGAACCCAGACCGCCCAACGCTGACCGCGCCGAATGCTATGCCCCCTGGCAAGGCCGCTTTCGGGAAGCCCGACGCCCCTGTCGCGGCCGAGCCCCAGAAAGCCGTCAGGAAGAACATTGCCGCAGACGCGATCCCAGAGCAGCTCCCTAAGGAACGTTTGGGGGAACTCGAGAATCGGGCGGGCGCGGGCTTCGCCGGCGTTTCTCGCGAAGGGAAGGATCCAAACAGCCGCGACGTGGCTAAACCTGAGAGGCAGCCTGCTCCAGTTCCGACTCTGCAGGCGTTCGACGACGCAAAGGAGAGTAAGAGGCAGGCCTCAGCCGCCGATCCTGGCAATCTAACGGCCGGCCTGCGCCCAGCATCCACCCCGCTGATGGTTGTCCCCACAGAGCCCGCGCCAGGGGCGGCCCCTGTCCTCGGCTCCAAGCTGGAGGAGAGCGCCCCTCTTCCGTTCTACAAAGCGCCGCGCGCATTCGGACTGGATGCCGGCAATTTGAGCGTGAACGGACCTGCGGAGGCGCTCCGACCAGAAGGTCTCATGAAGCAGGAGGTGGCCTCTCCGCGCCTTGCGCGATCTTTGGAGGACAAGGCGGATCGCAAGGCCACGACGCTCACGCCGGCGATCCCGGCAATCGTGCAGCTGGAGAACCTGGATTTCGCCCAAGACCAGCGGCGATCCGCCGGGAATCGGATGGATGAGTTGGCCAGTGGTCGGCGCCAGGAGTCTGGCGAAGCAACTGTCGAGGAACTGTCAGACCTTGATAAGTCGGTTCTCGACAGGAACGGTGGCAACTCTCAGTTCGGAACCGTGCTTTCTCAGAAGTCCGCAGGTCTGGGGGGCGGAGGAAAACTCTTTATGCGCGAATCCACTTCCTTGGGACGCATTGTGTCCCGCGGAGGTGTGGCGGACTCGATAGAGGGCAAGGACGCTCTGAACCGCTTCGGCGACTTGAGCCGGGGGGAGGGGGATGGATTCGACGCTGGGCTGGGGCTGCGGGTCACCGACGGGGCGTTGGCGTCGCTCGGCGACGCGCAAGGACTTGCTGTCCCGGGAGTCCAAGGTGAAGGGGAGGATCCGCGTGATCACTACTACTACAGCGCAGGCAAAGGAAAAGCCGTGGATGGACGCGCTTCCGCCATCGCGACAAATCACATGGTTCAGCTGCTCGCTGAGAAAGACAAGGCTCTCGCCGAACCCGCGGCGTCGCGGCCGGCGAAGCTCCCTGCTCCTGTTCCCACGCCCGAGGTGACCGCCGCGGAGAACGCGTTCTCCACTTTCTCCCTCAACGTCACCGACGTCTCCTTCCAACTCGCCGGCGCTTCCTTGGAGGGCGGCGCGATGCCCGCCGCTTCCAGCATCCGAACGGAAGAGTTCATCAACGCGCTCAACTATCACGATCCCGAGCCGGCGAGCGGCCCGCTGGCCTTTGCCTTCGAACGGGCGCGTTGCTCCCTCGCGCACAACCGCGATCTCGCGCGGATCTCGATCAAAACAGGCGCGCAGGGACGCCAGGCCGGACGCCCCTTGCAGCTCGTCCTCCTCATCGACAACTCCGGCTCGATGGAACGCGCCGACCGGGTGAGTATCTTGCGAGCTTGTCTCGGAGTTCTCGCCACTCAGGTCACCGCCCAGGATCGGATCAGCGTGATCACTTTCGCGCGCTCGGCGCGGCTTTGGATCGATTCGCTGCCCGGCGATCAAGCCGCGCAGATCGTGACCCGCCTCTCGGAGCTGACGCCGGAGGGCGGCACAAACCTGGAGGAAGCCATGGCTCTGGGCTATCAGACCGCCAGACGCCACATGCTCGCCAACGGCGTCAACCGCGTGGTGCTTCTCACCGACGGCGCGGCGAACCTGGGCAACGTCGACGGCTCGGTCCTGAAGGAGCATGTGGAAGCCCAGCGCAAACAGGGCGTGGCCTTCGACTGTTTCGGCATTGGGTGGGAAGGCTACAACGATCACTTGCTGGAAGAGTTGTCGCGTCACGGCGATGGCCGCTACGGGTTCGTGAACACCGTCGAGGCCGCCGGCGCAGAGTTCGCCGGTCAGCTGGCCGGCGCGCTGCGCGTCGCTGCCGCCGATGTGAAGGTGCAGATCGAGTTCAATCCGCGCCGCGTCGGCGCCTGGCGGCAGTTGGGCTATTCGAAGCACCAGCTCGCCCAGCAGGACTTCCGCAACAACGCTGTGGACGCCGCGGAGCTCGGCGCCGCGGAGGCTGGCAACGCGCTCTATTTGATCGAGGTTCGCGCGGAGGGCGAAGGGCCCCTGGGCGTCGCGCGCGTGCGATTCAAGACGCCTGGGACTTCCGACTATCACGAGCAAAGCTGGACCCTGCCTTACACCGGCGCGGCGGCCCCGCTTGAGCAATCCTCGCCTTCGCTCCGTCTCGCGGCGTCCGCGGGCTTCTTCGCCGAGCTTCTGGCCGAGAGCCCCATCGCCAACGGAGTGAAGACGGAAACCTTGCTGGGGCTGCTCGGAGACGTCTCCGCGTCGTTCGGCTCGGACCCCCGCGTTCAGCGACTCGAGTGGATGCTCCGATCCGCGCATTCGATTTCAGGAAAATGATCCCTGCTCCTCTATGACACCTCATCGCATTCTCCACAGTCTGACAGCGCCAGTCTGCAGCCGGCGCTTCTCCGTTCTCCCCGCCGCGGTCGCCTGCTGCGCGCTTTTTCTCCATGCGGGGTCCGCCTTGGCCGCCACGGCGGAGGTCAAGGATGTGTCCGTGGCGGGAGGCATTCAGGACGGCAAGGCGCGATTGGTGATTGAGGCGCAGCTGAACGGGCTGACCGGCGCCGAGGCGCCCCTCCTTTATTCCACAGCCATTGAACAATGGATCCGTGTGTCGCCCGACCGGGCGACACAGTCCCTCCGCGCCTCGATGGAGATTCTTCAGGGCGATGCGCGCGAGCTCACGCTGACCCTGTCCGGCGACGGGGACGTCACGTCCGTGACGGGCGACGCTTTGCAGGACTGGGGTGTGCGGGTGGAGACCAACGGCGTTCGAACGCTCGTGCTGCGCCCGCGCAAATCGACGAAGCCCCTGACTCGCCTGGAGGTGATGATCAACGCGGCGCAGGAATGGAAGTCCGCGCCCGCGCAGATCAGGCCGCTGACGCTCTCGCCCCCGTCGGCTTCGTTGCTCCAGGGATACGCTCGGATCGACGCTTCAGGCGGACTTCGAGCCGACGCGATGGAGCCGACAGGCGTGGTTCCGATGGAGGAGCGCTTCCTCCCTCCGTCGCTGCGGCGGGACCGCGTCCCGGAGGACGCCGAGCCTCTGGCGTTTCGCTTTCAAGGGGCCGTCTACTCGCTGCCCCTTCGTCTGAGCTTCGAGGATCCTGAGAGTCGGGTTGTTGTGGCCCGTAGTGGAGAGTTGAAAGGACAGATCATCGGGAATCGCGCGGAATTCGTGTGGACCGCCACCGCTCACGTTGCGAGGGCTCAGGGAGGAACCCTGGCATTGCTCGGCGGCGCCGTCGCGCTCTCGACCTTGGAGGAGCAACGCGACTGGCGGTTGCGGTTCGAGAACGGCCAGTTCCTTGCGGAGTTCACTCGGGCGGGCGACTTCCCGATCGAGCTGCGCTTCAACGCGCAGGTGGCCGTGAAGGAGGGATGGAACAGCGTCGATTTCCGTGTCGCTCCCGGCTCGCTTCAGTCGCTGAAGATTCAGGGCCTGTCCGCCGAGACCCAGTTTCAATCCGCGGAAATGGCGAAAGCCCAGCGAGTCGGCCAGGAGTTTGTCAGTTATCTGCCTTCGGATGGCGCGGTCCGGCTGGCGTGGAAGCAGACTCGTCCGGAGGTCGAGGGCAAGCTGTTCTACTCCGCCGAGATGTTGTCGCAACTGATCGTGAGCCCGGGTTTGCTGCGAGAGACGTGTTGGGTGCAGGGCAAGGTGATGCAGGGCGAGATGACCGAGTGCGTCCTGCTGCTGCGAGGCGCCGGAAACGTGACGCGGATATCAGGAACCGATGTGCTCGCATGGCGCGTTGAGAACGGGGCCGCGGCGGGCGAGCGGCGGGCGGTGGTGCGATTCAATCAGCCGCAGCGCGACGCGTTCGTCATCCAGGCCCAATTTCAAGTCGAGCTCGCCGCCTTCCCGCAGCCCATCGAAATGGTGGCGATCAGCCCGGAGAACGCGACGCGCTTCGCTGGCCACATTCGGGTCGTGAACGATGGCGCCGTCCGGCTCGAGATCCTTCCCTCGCGCGGCATTTCCCAGATCTCGCCTGAGCAGTTTCCGGAGAGCGAGGGCACGCAGGCCTCGCTGCCTTCGCGCGCCTCGCAACGGTTCGCCTTCCGGTTCGCCGGGGCTGATTACTCGCTCCGAATGCAGGCGGACAATGTTCTTCCCGAGATCACGGTGTCGGAGATTCTGACCTTCCATCTCGGCGAAACCGAGCTGAGCCTCGACGCCGAGCTGGAGTTGGATATCCGGGAAGCCCCCATTCGCGAGCTCACCTTGCGAGCCCCTCGAGGCTATGCCCTGGCCCGGATGCAGGCGCCGGGGGTCTCGGACTATTTTGCCTCCGACCTGCCCAATGAAACGGACACGCAGCTTCGTCTGGTCTACGCGCAGCCTGTCACGGGCCGGCAGCTTCTGCAGCTCCGCTGGGAGCGCAACGCGGCGCTGGGCGACGCCTCGTGGGCGCTGCCTCGAGTCGAGGTGGCGAAATCCAAATCGACCCGCGGGCACGTGGGCGTTTCCGCCGACGCGGGCTTTCGTCTCACTCCCGAGAAAACACAGGGGCTCACCGACATCGCCACCGCGTTTTACCCCAAGAAAGCGCCGGGCATCCAGGCGGCCTTCCGGTTGAGCGACGCTTCCTGGCAGGCGACCCTCAAGGTCGAACGCCTTCCGCAGTCCATTCAAGCCGATGTGTTCCATCTCTTCTCGCTGGGCGAGGGGATGGCCTACGGGAGCAGCACGATGAGCTACTCCATCGCGGGCGCGCCGGTCTCGAGCTTTCGCGTCGAGCTGGCGGCCGAGTACGCCAACGTGGAGTTCTTGGGGAAGGACGTGAGGAATTGGCAGAAGACGACCAATGGCTTCGTCGTCCAGCTGCACACGCCGGTTTCGGGAAGCTACGCGCTGCTCGCGACGTATGAACGCCCGTTCAAATCGCAGGGCGACACGCTCAGCTTCTCGGGCGCGCGGCCGTTGGATGTGAGCTCGGAGCAGGGCGACACGCTGGTCATCAGCGCGTATCAGTTTCGCGTGAAGCCTGTGGCGGTGTCCCCGGGGTTGGTGTCGCTGGAGACGGCCGAGGTGCCGCCCGAGCATCGACTGTTCTTCGACGCGCCGATTCTTGCCGCCTACCGCTACACCGCCCGACCCTTCGAGCTTCAGCTGGGATTGTCGCCGCTCAACCAGGCCGAGACGTTGAGCCTCGTTGTCGACCGCGCGTCGCTGGCGACCCGGATTTCCAAGGACGGCGAAGTGGTGACGGACGCGCGGTATGTGGTCAAGAATCGCGGGAACACGCACCTGCGTCTCACGGTCCCGGAAGGCGCCACGCTGTGGTCGGTCCGGGTGAACGGGAACCCCGCGGCGCCGGTTCGCGACGGCGCCGCTCAGCTCATTCCGCTGCCTCCCCAACCCGACCCCAACACGCCCCAGATCATCGAAGTGAAAATGGCTCTGCGCTCCTCGGACGCGTCCCGCCTGAGCATTGACGCGCCGGTTCTCGGGATCCCAGTGCTGCTTGCGGATTGGCGGCTGGATGCGGACGCCGGGCAGGCTTTGCACTACCGTGGCGGATCTTTGCTCCCCGCCGCTGGCGTGGTGGACCCCACCGGCTTCGCGACGCTCCTGCGGTGGCTGCGAAGCCCGGCGGGGAATAGCTTGATCGTTCAGTGCCTCACGATTCTAGGCGGGCTGATCGTCTCCGTGGGCGCGTGTCGCTGGGCGGCCCGCGGCACGGCCACACGGGGGAGCTTCCGACATGTCGCGGGAGCGGTCGTGAGCATCGCCGCGCTGGGACTCAGCCTGAGCGCGCTCGCGGATCTCGCGTCACGCGGAGGCTCAACGACGCCCGCCGAGGGGACTCCGCTCCTGTTTGTCGCGCCGATTCAGGAGCCGGGAAACGCCTTGCGCCTCGAGGTCGGCAATCTTCCCCTGAAAATGACCATCGGACGCGCGGCCCGCGAAACCTGGCCTTCCTTCCTCGCGTTGGCGCTGTGGATCGCGGCTTTGCGAGCGGGGCGGGGCGCTTCGAGAGCCGCCTTCAACACGCTCGCATGGACCAGCCTGGCCTGGGCGGCCTTGCTCTGGCCGCGCGGAGCGGCGCCGTTCTTCTGCCTGGTGATCCTGTTCGTGGTGGTCCAGGTCGTCCCCTTCCTCATTCGGAGTCTCTCAAGAGTGCCGCGATCGCCCCGATCCCCTGAACCTCCATCCGCCGCGCCCTCGGCCGCCGTGACCATTCTCCTGGGCTGCGGACTGCTGCTCGGCCTTCAGCGCGGCGGCGCGGCGGCGATCACCCCATCGGCGCAGACCGACGCCGCAAGCGGTGTCATCGCTCCGCGAGCGGAGGCTGTTTCGGCGGAAGCCATCTCCCAGCGCATCCGCGTCGAAGGCGGACAGGTCTTCGGCTCGGCGACACTGCGCTGGAACGCGACCAGCCACCAAGTCCTGCGGATTTTGGACGAGCCCGCGGTGCTGACGCGGATCCAGCTTCCCGCCCGTGGGCTGCGAGTCGTTCAGGTCGAGACACGCGGGGCGCGATCGCAGCACTTGATTGCGGAAACCACTGGACTCTTCGAGGTGAGCTTCGACTTCCAGCTCCCGGCGATTCGCAGCGGGAGCGACATGGGGTTCGTGATTCCGGTGCGCCCGGGGTTGGTGAACGTCGGAGAGTTGGTCTTGAGCGGACTGGACGTGGACGTCCTGTGTCCGGCGGCGGCTTCGCTGGATCGAAGGGCGGAGGGAACCAACACCCTGGTGAACTGGGTTCTGCGGCCCGTTCCGGACGCGGCGATCACGTGGAGGCCGAGAAGCCGGGACGCCCGCCACGAGACAGCGGTGTTCTACGTCGACGCGACCCAGCTCTACGCTCCGGTGGCGGGTGTCATCGAGGGCGCGCACATCCTTCAGATCAAGCCGGCGCAGGGAGAGGTCTCGGAGCTCAGCATTGATGTTCCCGAAGGCGCGACGATCACCGATGTTCGCGAGCCCGTCGTCGTGACGCCCGCGGGCGCGGACAAGAAAGCCGTCGAGCGACGATCGATCGTGTCGCTCTGGCGATTCGACCCCGATCGTCGCCAGCTTCGTGTGAAGCTCAGCCCCGCGCCCGCCCGGCCGTTCACTCTGGTTGTGAGATCGCAGGTGTCCGCGGGGCCGTTGCCGTATAGCCAGAAAGTCGGATGGCTCCATGTGGCGGGCGGCTCGGGGCAGGTGGGCTCGGTGGGCTTTGCGACAGGCGCGGAGGTCCAGTTGGACCAGGCGCAGGGCGACGGCCTTTCGCCGATCAACATCGAGGACTTTTCATCCACGCCCGTTCAAGTCCTCGGGGGGCAAATCCCGGGCTTGACCGTGCGTCGAGCCTTCCGTTACGCGGAGACCAACGGAGGCGTCGTGGTGAAGGCGTCGGCGGTGGAACCGGACGTGCGCGTGGAAACAGAGGAGACTCTCTCCTTGGGCGAGGATCGCACGCTGCTCGCGACTCAGATGAAGGCGTCGGTGAGTCGCGCCGGGATTTTCCGCCTGAGCTTCGCGCTGCCCCCGGGTTTTGAGATGGAATCCGTGAGCGGGCCCATGCTCAGCCACTGGACGGAGCTGAAGATCGACACGAACCGCGTCGTCACTCTGCACCTGAAGGCCAAGACGGAGGGCGACGCGCCGTTCAACCTGACTCTGATCGGCCCAGGATCGAAAGCGGGCGCGGGATGGGCGGTTCCAAAGCTGCTCGTCCGCGAGGCTTCAAAACAGCGCGGCCAACTTTGGATCGTTCCTGAGCATGGCCTTCGTTTGCAGGTGGCGCGTCGGGATGGCGTGACCCAGATCGATCCTGAAAAGGCGGGCGTGCGACAACGGGGCGTTCTCGGATTTCGGCTGCTCCAGTCGACATGGAGCCTCGCGCTGGATCTGGAGCAGGTGGACGCCTGGGTGCAGGTGACAGGCCTGCAGCACGCGTTGGTGGGAGAGGCTCAGTTGAAAGTGGCCGCGAATCTCCAGTATCAGATTGAGAACGCGGGGTTGAAATCCTTCCGACTTCGCCTGCCGACGAACGCCGAGAGCCTCCGGATCCGCGGCGAACAGGTGGCGGACTTCCTGCCTCTCGCGGGCGTGGTCCAGAACGGCATGCAGACCTGGGAGGTGAAGCTGCATCGACGCGTGGTTGGAAAATATCTTCTGCAGGCCGCCTACCAGATTCCGATCACGGGCGCGGTTTCGCGCGTCGTCGTTTCCGGCGTTCAGGCCATGGACGTCAACCTCCAGCGGGGCTTCGTCACGGTCGAGTCCGTCGGCCGGCTGCGCGTTCGCGTTCCCAGCCCGCCCGCGGCCATGCAGCCGGCGGAATGGCAGAGCATCCCGAGGCCTCTGCTCCAAGATCTGGCCAGCTCTTCGGCGAATTACACTTTCCGGCTCGTGGATCCTGTTTTTGACCTGTCCGTCGAGGTGGAGAGGCATGAACCCACCCGGCTCCAGGCCGCGCAAGTCAAGGGGATGACCCTCACTTCCGTGATCTCCGACGCCGCGGTGATGCTGACCGAGGTGAAGCTGGAGCTGCTGCCGGGCGACAAGCGC
The DNA here is from genome assembly GCA_016199985.1 of Verrucomicrobiota bacterium. Taxonomy (GTDB): domain Bacteria; phylum Verrucomicrobiota; class Verrucomicrobiia; order Limisphaerales; family UBA11320; genus UBA11320. The sequence continues at coordinate 100,888 of JACQFQ010000024.1, forward strand.
CTCTTGCGTCTTACGCTCCCGCGCGACGCCCGCTTCTGGTTCGCGTTCGTGAATCAGCAGGGCGCGTGGCCGTGGAAGGAAGGGGACGACGTGCTGATCCCCATGGAGCCGTCCACTGAGAAGGACAAGGCCTCCGTCGTCGATTTCTTTTACTCCAGCCGCATCGGAGACGCGCAGTCCAGGTCGTTGGATCTGCGGCTGCTCGGGCCCAAGCTCGATCTGCCGCTGGAGAACATCAGCTGGCGGGTGTTCCTGAACGAGAAGTGGCGGATGGTCGACTGGTCGGGGTCGCTGCAGCTCCAGGAGGATCGCACGGTGGGATACGCCGGCGGCCTGGACTTGCAGAGCTACCTGACCAACGAGGTGAACCTGAAGCAGGAGCAAACGAAACAGGCCGAGCAGATGCTCAACTTCGGCAACTCGCTGCTCAACCAGGGGGACCCGAGGCAGGCGCGTCGCGCGTTCCAATCAGCGTACAGCCTGAGCACGCACGACGACGCTTTTAACGAGGACGCGCGAGTGCAGCTGCACAACCTCAAGGTTCAGCAGGCTTTGCTGGGATTGAACGTGCGGCAGAGCGCGTTGAACAACGACGGTCCCGCGAAACCGGCCGATGAGCTGCGGTTGGGCAAGAACGCGGAATACACGCAGAAGCAGGCCAAGCAGATCCTGGAATCGAAGGGGGCGGAGGAGAACGCGGCGCTGACGCGTCTCGCGGAGCGATTGATTCAGCAACAGGACGCGGTCCTGCCCAACCCGATGGCGATCCGCGCGACTCTTCCTGAGCAGGGCCGCATGCTGACCTTTCGGCGCGCGGTCCAGGTGGATCCCGCGACCGATCTTCGGCTGGAGCTTCGCGCCGCGCCGGTGCGCGCGGCCTCTTGGGGAATGCGGTTTGGCATGCTGTTCGCCATCGCCCTCGGATTCGCCGGGGCGATGTTCTGCGTGCGGCGAGGTTTGCGCGACGCGAGCGAGTAGGGAGGCCAGAGCCGAACGAAACCCCGCGGCGGAGAGCGCCAAGGGCACGAGCGCTATCCGCCGCGGTCGAGGCTCGCGACGTCCGGTCCCGTCCCGAAGCGAAGGTCCGCGCTACTCCACTCTCACCCGGTAGAAGCGTTTGTTGGGGCTGACTTGCGGGTCGGCGACAGTGACGCCCAGGCCGGTGCCTTTGAGCTGGACGGCGCCAGGGACAGGGGCCCAGTTGCCGTTCGTGATCGTGTCGATGAATTCCACCGTGTAGCGCAGGCGGCTGAGGCTGGAGAACACCAGCGAAACTTTGTTGGACTCGGATTGGATGGACGTGATCACGGGCCGGAAGAGGATCCGCAGCTCCGCGACACCGCTGGTGGCCGCGCTGAAGAGGTTGGCCACGCGCACTGAGTAGAATCCCATGTCATCGACTGTCGGCGACGGGAGATGGAGGGTGTCGTTTGTCGCCAGGGCGATCGGCGTCGCGCTGTTGAAGAACCACTGATAGGTGAACGGCGGAGTTCCTCCCGCCACCACGCTGAAGCTCGCCGGATCCCCGCTCTGGATCGTCAGGTCCGACGGGGGCGTCGCGATGGAGGCCGGAGGCTGGCCTGCGCTGATCGTCAGCTTGGCCACTGAGCTGGTCACGGACCCCGCTGAGTTCGCAATCCTGACGGAATAGCCGCCCGCGTCGGGGCCTTGGACCGAGCTGAGATGCAGCGCGCTCGCGGTGGCGTTGGCGATCGGAGTTTGGTTGAAGAACCATTGATACACGAAGGGAGGCGTCCCGGAGTTCGCGACTTGGAAGTCGGCGGCGCTCCCCGCCGCGACCGCGAGGCTCTGCGGTTCCGCGGTTATGGTCGGGGGCAGGATCACCGTCAGCAACGCCGACGCGCTCGTGGCCGAGCCCAGGGCGTTCGCCACCGTCACGGAGTAGTTTCCCTCGTCCACGGGCTGAACATTCGAGAGAACCAGTTCGCTGTTCGTCGCGCCGGCGATCAAGTTCAGGGTGTTCAGAAACCACTGGTAGCTCAAAGGCGCTTCCCCCGCCGCGGCGACGCTGAAACGGGCGACGCCGCCCAACGGGACCGACTGCGGCGCGGGCGAAGACACAATCACGGGAGCGTCCGCGCGGATCCCATCCAGCGCCAGATCGAAGCTCACATCGCTGCTGGTCTTCGACACTTGATGGATCTCCACCGCGACGAGGTTTGTGCCCTGGCGCAGGAGCGCAGGAGGGACGTTCGTGCTGAAGAACTGGGTCTCCGCTTGCTTGCTCACGGTGGAGCTCGCCAGCGTGAGGAAGCCAATGGTCCCCGTCGGCATGTTGCTGCGGAACACTTCCACACCGTTCAGATACACCACGCCGCCATCGTCACGCATCAGGCTTACGGTGAGGTTTGTGACGGCGGACGGAACGTCGAGCTGGAATCTCCGCCTGAAATAGGAGGTGATGAAGAAGTTGTTGGTCGGGCCTGACTGGATCACGGTGGCCTCGGGGCGGCCTTCCACGGCGTCGCCGTAGCCCAGCTCCGCGGGTCCCTCCGCCCACGCATCGTCGTCGAACAGGAGCCCCCGCCATGCCGTGCCCTGATCGGTCCCTGTGTCGAGATAGCGCCACACAGCGCCCGTGCTGACGAGGCTGATCACAGGACTGGGCGGCGGCGGCGGCGGCAGGACCGTGATCGCGACGGTCGCAGTGGCCGTCGACGCGCCGCGATTGTCCACCGCCACGGCGCGAAGCGTATGCGCGCCCGCCGACGCGCCATTCCAGTCGAAGAGATACGGGCTGTTCGACGCGCGCGCCAGCGATTGTGCCCCGTCAAAGAAATCGACGAAGGAGACCGATCCGTCCGAGTCCGAAGCCGAAGCCGAGAGGCTGACGACAGCCCCCAGCGCGAAGATGGCGTTGTTGGTCGGGCTCAGCAGCGTTACTTGGGGCGGGACGTTGGGAATCGGCGTGACCACCTTGAGGAGCGCCTCGCGGCTCCGTGTGCTTCCCACGGCGTTCTGAACGACCACAGAGTAGGCGCCGGCTTGATTGGCGGCGACCGCCGGGAGGCGCAGCACCGATCCCGTGACGCCGGTGATGAGTTTATTGGTGTTGAAGAACCATTGATACGAGAGCGCGCCGGTCCCAATCGCCACAACACTAAAGGACGCGGGAGAACCATTGGTGACGGTGAGATCGGCGGGTTCCGTGAGCAGGATAGGCGGCGTGTTGACGACCGCCGTGAGCCCGAGGTCGAAAGCGGCGTCGTCTCCCGTGGGATTCGCCTGATGCAGCTCGACGGCGATCCAGTTGGTTCCCACGACGAGGTTCGCGACGTTCAGCTGATTGGTGAAGAAGCGCGTTTCGTCGTCGCCGGCGACCGGCGCGACGGCCGCGGTGCTGTAGTTCAGCCCCCCCGAAGGCAGGTTGTCGCGCACGACTCGGACGCCGTTGAAATAGATCGCGGCGCCGTCGTCCCTGAGCAGGCGGAGCTCGAGCCGAGTGATGGCGCTGAGGTTGCTCGCCACGAAGGACTGCCGGAAGTAGTGGGTCTGAACGCGATGGCTGGCGTCCGGACCCGCGTTCAGGAGCGTGGCCTCCGGACGGCCTTTCGCCGCGTTGCCGAAGCCCAGCAGGGCGCGCCCCGACGACCATTTGGAGTCGTTGAAGTCCGTCCGGCGCCAGGTTGTGCCAAGATCGACGCCCGCGTCGTTGTATTTCCAGACCGAGCCCGTGGCGATGAGCGTCTGCGTGATCCGGGTGGGAGGAACCACCGTGAGGCGAACGGGCGCTGATGTGCTCGCCAAACCGAGGTTGTCGGTGGCCACTGCGATGAGTTGATGGATGCCCGACGCCGCGTCCGGCCAATCCCACTGGTAAGGCGGCGCCGCGTCAGCGCCCAAAAGCGCGCCATCGGCGTAAAACGCGACGCTGACGACCTGGCCGTCCTGATCCGAGGCGTTCGCCGCCAGTTGCACTGGCGTTCCGAGATCGGCGCGGGCGCCGTCCAGCGGCGTGGTGATCGCGACCGTCGGCGGGAGGTTCTGCGAGGGCTTCATCACCGCGAGCGTGGCGTTGGAGCTCGTCGCCGATCCAAACTCGTTGGTGACGTGGCAGCGATAGTCGCCCGCCTGCGCGGCGCCGACGTTCGAGAGCGAGAGCGTCGGGTTGGTGGCGTTCAAGAGGCGGTTCGTGTTGTTGAAAAGCCACTGATACGACAGCGGCACGCCGCCGATGGCCACGATGGAGAATTGAACCTTCGCGCCATTGGTGACGCTCCGGCTGGTCGGCTGGAGCGTGATCTCCGGCACGGGCGGTTTCAGCCCTTCCAGGTCCAGGTCGAAGCTGAGATCGCTGCTTCGCGGCCCCGACTGGTGGATCTCGACCGCGAGCGTGTTCGCGCCGTTGCGCAACGGGGCGTTGGTGATGGAACGCAGGACAAGGTTCGTCTCCGCGGCGCCATTGATCGCGGTGAGGGCGTAGTTCGTGAAATGGATGAGCCCGGCGCCCATGTTGTCGCGGAACTGTTCGACGCCGTTGAGGTAAACCACGGCGCCGTCGTCGCGCAGCAGCTTGAACCGGATCACGGGCAGGAGCGCCGCCTGGTCGACATTGAACGACTTACGGAAATAGGCCGCGGGATACTTGTTGTTGGGATCGGGGCCAAAGCCAATCACCGTGGCTTCGGGCCGTCCGTCCGCCGTGTCGCCATAGCCCAGTTCCGCCGGTCCTGACTTCCACGCGGCATCGACATAATCCGGCGCGATCCACCCCGTTCCCAGATCGACCCCCGCGTCGTTGTATTTCCAAACCGAGCCCCAGGCGATCAGGGGCACCGCCGTGGCCACAGGGGCGTCGATCTTCACGTTCACAACGGCGGATGTGGCGGCAAGGCCTTTGTCATCGGTAGCCACGGCAAGCAACGAATGCTTCCCCATGCTCGCCGTCGCCCACGCATAGGAGAAGGGAGGGGCGAGGATCGTGGTCAAAAGGGTTTCGTCGGCGAACAGATCCACGCGGAGGGGCCCGCTCTCGGGATCGTTGGCGTTCACTTGAAGCAGAAGCGGCAGGTCCGAGGCGCTGACCGTGCTTCCGTTGGTCGGCGTCACCCAGGCGATGGAGGGCGGTTGGTTGGCGACCCGGCCCACAACGGTGAGGATCGCCGGCGAACTCGTGGCGGCCCCAAATGGATTTGTCACCACCAGCGAGTAAGCCCCGCCCTGCGCGAGGGTCACGGCCGGGAGACTGAGCTGATCCGCGACGGCGCCCGCGAGCCGGTTGGTGGCGTTGAAGAACCACTGGTAGGAGAGAGGCGGGATCCCCAGAGCCTGACTGATGAACTGCGCGGACTGGCCGGCGTCAACCGTGAGGCTGTCGGGCTGATCCACGATCCGGGGACGGAGTCCCCGCGTTCCGCGAAGCTCCAGATCGAAGCTGATATCGGAGCTGTTCGTGGCGACCTGGTGAACTTCCACGGCAATGATGTTCGTCCCCGCAATCAGGACCGCCGGGCTCGGGTTGGTGGTGAAGTAAGTCGTCTCCGCCGCGCCTCCGACCGAAGTGGAAGCGAGGGTGGAGGGAGTGATGGCTCCGTCGGGCATATTGCTCCGGAACACCTCCGTTCCGTTCAAGTACACCACCGCGCCGTCATCCCGAAGCAAACGGATGAGGAGGTTGGTATAGCTCCCGGGATCGCTGAGGAAAAACGCGTGGCGGAAATAGTAGCTGATGTAGCGGTTGTTCGGGTTCGGACCAAAGCCGATGAGGGTCGCCTCCGGACGTCCATCGGCTGTGTCGCCGTAGCCCAGCTCCGCCGGACCCTCATGCCATGCCGAGTCATCGAATCCGAGCTGCGTCCATGTCGCTCCCGGAAAGGCGCCGGTATCGAGATACTTCCAAACAGCGCCGGTGCTGACGAGGAAGGACGTGTTCGCGGTCGGCAGCGTCACGGTGATCGACACCACGGAGGAGGTCCCCTGGGCGCCGAGGTTGTCCGTCGCGATCGCCGTCAACTTATGCGTCCCCGCGGTCGGATCCACCCAGGCGAAGCGATAGGGCGCGGCCGTCGGCGACGCGAGGAGGACACCGTCCGAGTACAGGTCCACCCGCTTCACTTGTCCGTCCGAATCCGCGGCCGAGACCTCCACGACGACCGGAAGATTGGACGCGGCGTAGGCTTTTCCGTTGGCCGGCGAGATCCAGCCGATCGAGGGTGGGTTGTTCGGAACGATCACGGTGAGCGTGGCGGGAAGGCTGGTCGCTCGTCCGTATCGGTTGCTCGCCACAAGCTGGTAGCTGCCATTCTGCGCGCCGGTCACGGCCTTCAGCGAGAGGATGGGACCCGTCCCGCCGGGCACCGGCGCGCTTTCATTGAAATACCACTGATAGCTCAGGGGCTGGGAGCCCGTCGCGGCGGACTGGAACGTCACGTCTGCGCCTTGGTTGACGGTCGCGTTCGCCGGTTGCTGGGTGATTGCCGGAGGAACGGCCACGGTCAGCGTCGCGGACGGGCTCGAGGTGGTTCCGAACGGGTTGGAGACCTGGACACGGTAAGTTCCTTCATCCGCCGGCGTCACGGCCGTCAGGCGAAGGGCGCTGTCGGTCGCGTTCGGAATGGGCGTGTTCGTGTTGAAGAACCATTGATAGGTCAGCGGGCTGCTGCCCAAGGCCACCACGGAGAATGTCGCCGGGTTGCCGTTGGTGGCGGTCTGCGAGAGAGGCGGCGTCACGATCTCGGGAGGCACGAGAATGGACAGCTGGGCGGGCGCGCTCGTGACACTGCCGTAACGGTTGGAGACGCGCGCCGAGTAAGGGCCCGCGTTCGACACACCGGCATGAGGCAGCGTGAGCAGGGGGCTGGTCGCGTTGGCGATCGCGTTCGTCTCCTGGAAGAACCACGCGTAGGAAATTGGCGCGGTTCCTCCCGCGGCAACGGAGAACGAGGCGGCATTCCCGTTGGTGACCGCGATGCTCTGAGGTTGTGAAACAATCCTCGCCGGCTCGAAGCATCCGCCTCCGCCGTCCAGGCACTGGATCGTCGATAGGTTCAGCGCCCAGCAAACGATGGATCCGGAGTCCGGCTCCGCGACGTCGCTGGCCCGCAGCTTCCAAACGCCGTTGACCTGGGGCCCAATCGCGCCCGCGAACACGGACAAAGGCTGCTGCGGTTTGTAGACGCCAACAAAAGGCGCCAGGCCCAGCGCGAGCTCCTGGGTGGCGGCGTCATCGAATACGGTTTGAGCGCCGCAGGAAGCTCCATAGTTCTGCCCCGCGTTCCCGTTGCGGGAGGACAGCAGCACCTCCGTGCCGTCGGGACCGACCAGCGTGAGGATGAGGTCGGAAACGTAGGTGTGCGCGACGTGCGCCGACACCGATACGCTGGCGAGCGGGAGGCCGATGCCCGACACCGCGATGGTGGATTCCCCCGTGCCGAGGTCAGGCACGGGGACCGGCGCGCCCGAGGATTCGAACACAACGGCCGGGGCGACGCCGACCGGCGTTGTGGCGACGACGAATTGCTGCGTGACGGAGGAGGCGTTGACGCTTGTGAGAATCAGCTCGAGCGTGACGATCTCATTGCAGACAAAATCGGGAGAGGTGCTGACCATGAACGGAAGCAGGTTCGTGGCGGCCCCGCCGGCGGGAACATCCGGGAAAGCGATGGGCGCAGGATCGGTCGTCACACTCGGCGAAAGGCTGCGCAGAGCGCCGGTCACGCCCTTGGCCGACGGGCCGGCCGCGCCAATGCGGTTACGGATTTCAAGGTGGAGCTGGTTGCACTCGTTCGCGTCGATCGTGCCGTTTCCGTTCCCGCCGTTCACCGTGGCTGCGGCGAAGGCGAGCCTTGGCGCAGGGGTGGGAGCGGCCTCGACCAACGTTGGCGCCATCAGAATCCCGGCGCCCGTGGTCGCGTCGAAGCCCGGGGGATCCACGTCGAGCGCGGCCGCGCTGATCAAGCCGCGCGCCTGGGTCGCGGTGAGCGCGGGATTGTAGGACAGGAGCAGGGCCGCGATCGCGGCGGCGTGCGGCGCGGCCGCCGAGGTGCCGAAGAAATGTTCAAAGCCGGGGATGGACGTCGACACGCCGTCGGCCGCGGTGAGATCGGGCTTCTGGAGCACCTTGCCTCCAGTCGAGGTCAGATTGCCAGGGGTGATGGCCGTGCCGTCCGGGTTGTAGAAGATGCGTCGAGGGCCGTCAGAGCTGAACAATTCGGCCGTGTTCGCCGCGCCGCCCACAAAGGGCAGGACTGGGGAACGGACCCAAGTGGCGGCGACCGAAAACGCGTTGGCGGCGCCGGAGGCGTTGTGGCCGCGAACGGCGCCGGAGGTGGAGAAAGCCAATCGGCCCCGCCCTACGCTGAGCCAGAGAAACCGGGAGGCGCCCGACACTTTCACGATCACGATCTGGTTGCCTTCTGAAATCGAGGGCAGGCTTTCGTAGGGATCGTCGTTGCCGTTCTGGATGTTCGTGGAGCTCGCGATCACATTGCCCGCGCCGTCGAGGACGAACACATCGTAGTCGTTTGCCGATTTTCCCAGCGGGTCGTTCCAGAAGAAATCGAGGCGCTTGCTCGTGCCTCCAGGGACAACGGTGTTCGTTGCGGAGCCTCCAAAATCGTGCAACCGCCCGCCACGCCCGAGGCTCGTCGCGCCCCCGTCCTTGAAGTCGCCTTCCCACACGCTCGAGGTTCCGTCGCTCTTGTGCCCGCCATTCCCGGCGGCTGAGAAATAAAGCGCGCCCGACGCGGACACGTCGCTCACGGCCTGGGCGATGGGTCCGTCCTGGAACGGCGACTCGCTGAAGTAGCTCACGTCGTCGACGATGATCTGGCATCCCGCGGCGCGGAGCGCGCGGATGTTGTCGGCGAAGGAGGCGACGCCATTGAAAGCGCTCGCGAAATACAAGGTCGCGTCCGGCGCGAGATCGTGGACGATCTCCAACATCGCCGTGCCCTCCCCAACGCCGGCGCCGGCCTGCCCGAGGATCACGTTGACGTCGGGCGGCAGCTCGCCGCGCGCCTGGGATTCCGCGAGATGATCGACGCTGTCCGACAGAACGCCAACCTTCACGCCCAAGCCGCCAATCCCGTAGGCGGCGCGGGCGACGTCGGCCTTGTGGGTGATGTCGCCCTCGGAGTCGATGGGGCCGGTGTTCGTGGTGGCCTCGTCTGCGGGCCTGATCCGCTCAACCCCCGCGTGCGCCGCGAGAGCTTCGAGCGCCGCGATGGGGACCAGCGCACGGATCGCGCGGTGTCTGGGCCAACTTCCGACGACCCGTCCCCCGTGGTCCGAGATCGCCTGCATCAGGGCGGGCGTCACGTCTCCACGGACGTCGATGAGCACCGACAGGCCGCGTACCTGGGCGATGCGCGCCCGGACATGCGGCGCCCCGGGGGCGGACGGCTCGCCGCGATGTTCTCGGCCCAGGTAGAGCAGCTGCGAATCCAGCTTTCGCTGCGCGGGGGTCCGCCGCAGTTTCTCCTGCCCCAGCGCCCAAATCTGATCCTCGGTGTGAGGGGCGAGCGCGGCGGAGAGGCTGAGAGAAAGGAGGAGGCACTGCGCGATCAGGAAGCTTGCGGAGAGGACTCTCCTCTTAAGGAACCAAGCCCAGGTTTCGGTTGCGGATTCCCCACGCTCCTCTTGGGGGAACGGATAACGATGGTTCATAACAAACTGACTGTCATGCCCGTTTCTCCCGCATCCCGGGGCAAGTGAGACAATCCTGCGAGACGTGGACTCGTGCAGAATCAAGGGTGATTAAGGCTTCGGCGAATTTAGGAGGTCGAGCGAAGGAAGACAAGAAGAAGCCTCGCCCAAAAAAGGGGGGATCGCCGAACCCGTCCCATTATGAGACAGAGACCGGCAGGTTGCGAAGCCAACCGTCGCCATCGGCCATCACCACGGACCCAATGGAGTCCACTTGGGAACAGTAGGCCACATCCGCCGCGAGCTCGGGAATCCTCAGGAGACGGCGTCCGTTTTGGGACGCGGCGAGCGCCTCGGCCAGGTTCGTGGAGGCGGCGTCGAAGAGCCCTCGCGCCATGGGGGCGGAGTCATCGTGGTCCAGTGCGCCGTGATGCCGGGCGAGCAGGGAGGAAAGCGCGCCGGCCGCGAGGGCGTCCTCGTAGGCGGCGTTCTCGTGAGTCCCGCTGCACACCAGCAGAACGCGCGAAGCTCCCAGGGTGGGGATGCGGCGGGCCGTGGCGGAGAGGTTGAGGAAGCTCGACGCCAGAACGCAACGCGCGTGGCGGCAGGCCTGCAGGGCCCTGGTTCCGTTGGTGGTGGTGATCGCGATGTGACGGCCTCGAACGCGGCTCGCGGTGAACTCGCGGGGTGAATTGCCCAGGTCGAACTCGACGCCGCCGGTGATCGAACGTCCGATGCGGAGTCCGTCGCGTTCCCCGGCGAGGAGAACCGAGGGGTCCGCGGCGCGGACGGCGAGCGCCTCATCGATCTCGCGCACGGGCAGGATCGCCTCCGCGCCCTGATCCAGCGCCGAGACGATGGAGGTGGTGGCGCGAAGGATGTCGAACACCACGCAGACCGAGTCGTCGAGGGATTGAGCGGCTAGAGCGGAGAAATCCGCGGGCGTGAAAAGAACCGAGACTTTCATGAAAACAGCGACGCGCGCATCGCGGCCGATACACCATTTTCAGCCGGCGCTGTCAACTTCGAGCCGATTTCCGCCTCTCGAAATGGGTTGCGCGGCGCGTTGCCCGGAGGGACTCCGCAGGCCCGCGACCAACAACGCCGCCACCAGCGCCGTTGAGCCGAGAAAGTAGAGGCCGACCGCATTCGACCCCCGGCTCTGTTCCAGCCATGTTTTTACATTAGGCGCCGCGATGCCGCCCAGATTCCCCAGCGCGTTGATCATGGCGATGCCAGCCGCCGCGGCGACGCCGCCGAAATAGTCGGTCACGAAGGTCCAGAAGATCGGCTGCGCCGTGATGATTCCCGCCGTGGTCAGGCACAGCGCCGCGACAGCCCAAGCCGGCGGAAGATGGGCGGAGAGCGCCAGCCCGATGGCGATGGAGGCCAGGGAGATGATGGCGAAGGTTCGGCGATACCCGGTCCGCATCGCCAGGTCCGGCCAGAAGGAGCCGGCCGCGATCGCGCAGGCCCAGGGGATCGCCGAGACGAATCCCACGAGCAGCCCGACCTTGACCCCCATCAGCGCGCTCACCTGCGTTGGCAGATAGAACGCCACGCCGTAGCCGCTGACCTGGATGAGAAAGTAGATCGCCGCGAAGTGAAGCAGGCGCGGGTTGCGGAATACCGCGCCCAGTGTCACGGCGCCGCGAGATTCTTTCGCCGCCTCCTCCGCGGCGATCACCCGGGTCAAGGCCTCGCGCTCGGCCGGCGGCATCCAGGACGCGTTGGAAGGGCGATCGGTCAGATAGAAGTAAGCCCAGACGCCCACCAGGCTGGCCATGATTCCTTCGACGACGAACATCAGCTGCCATCCTTGCAGCCCCAATGTTCCGTCCAGATCCAGGAGAAAGCCCGACAGCGGGCCGCCGAGCATCATGCCGAGCGGCGAGCCGAAATAGAAAACGGCCATGATCTGGCCGCGAACCTGCGCTGGGAACCAATAGGTGAGATAGAGAATCGATCCTGGGAAAAAGCCGGCCTCGGCCGCGCCCAGGAAGAACCGCACGATGGAGAAGGAAGCGTGGGTGTTGGCGAACATCATGCCTGCGGAAATCAGCCCCCAGGTTACCATGATCCGCGCCATCCATCTGCGGGCGCCGACACGATGGAGGATGAGGTTGCTGGGCAGTTCGCAGAGCGCGTAAGCCAGGAAGAAGATGCCCGCGCCGTAGGCGAAGGCGGAGTCGTCAATGCCGGTGGCGGCTTGGTAGGCCTGCTTGGCGTAAGCGATGTTGGCCCTGTCGAGGTAGCAGAGCAGATACATCAGCAGCAGGAAGGGGATGAGCCGCCATTTTGCCCTGCGGATGGCTAGGTCAAGAACCTTCGGGTCGTGGCTCGATTGCATGGTGGAGGTGGAATGAGTCTCGTGATTCCTCATGACGGGCGCAAGCCGCCTCGTCGAATAAGAAGCATCCTCCCACGATCCGGAAGCCCGAACCCGGAGGGCTCACAGCGATGCGCCGGCAGGTTCTCGTTGCCAGGTCTTCTCAGACGAGGGCGTCCGGGAAAGCGAGGGAATCCTCAGCCCAATCCCTCATTGCGGTTTGCCCGAAATCTGCATAACGTTCCCAAGACCCTCGACCTATGCCGTGCGCCCGCCGACCACTGATGCTTGCGTGCACCCGATCCCATCCCCGTGACCGGATACGCGCGATGGGAATGTCGTTTCCCAAGCTTCGAGTCCGCCGTGAACGGTTTTTCACCAACCTCCGAAATCAACCGCAACCATGAAGCTCCACCCCATCCTGCTCATCCCGCTCTGCGGCCTTGCTGTCGCGGCCCGCGCCCAGAGCACAGCGTTCACCTACCAAGGCCTGCTGACCGAGAACGGGAGTCCGGCCAGCGGCAGCTACGATCTGACATTGACCCTGTTCAATGGCTCGAGCCCGGCCGCCGCGAAGATCGCCGGGCCGCTCACGAACTCCGCTGTCGCGGTCAACCAGGGCCTCTTCAGCGTTCTGGTGGACTTCGGCGCGAGCTTTCCGGGATCTGATCGCTGGCTGGAGATCGCGGCGCGCACCAATGGCGTCGGCGCGTTTGTCCCGCTTGTCCCGCGACAGCCCATCACCGCCACGCCCTACGCCCTGACCGCGCGCAATCTCACAGGAGTGGTTTCCAACGCGAGCCTGGCGGGCGTCTACTCCAGCGCGGTGACGTTCAACAACGCAGGCAACAGTTTCAGCGGCATCGGCGCCGGATTGACCGGCGTGAACGCCGCGACTCTGGGTGGGTTGAACGCGAATCAATTCTGGAAAACAGCGGGGAACGCCGGCACAACGCCGAACGCCCAGTTTCTCGGAACCACGGATAACCAGGCTCTCGAATTGCGGGTCAATGGCCTGCGGGCGCTTCGCTTGCAGCCGAACACCAACAACTCTCAGCCCAGCCTCATCGCGGGCCCAGGTTCCAACACGATCTCGCCGGGCACCGCCGGAGCGACCATCGCCGGAGGCGAGAAGAACTTCATCGAATCTTTCGCCGCCGCAGGAAGTGATTTTGCGGCGATCGGCGGCGGCTCTTCCAACCAGATCGGCTACTTCAGCTTCAATGGGGTCATCGGCGGCGGCTTTCAAAATGCGCTCGAGCCCAATGACTACTATTCCACCATCGCTGGGGGGCTCCAGAACCACATGGGCTTTCATGCCGTCAACTCGACCATCTCGGGCGGACGGAGCAACTCCATACAGGCCTCGGTGGACACGGCCACGATCGGCGGAGGCGGGGACAACACCGTTCAATTCCTCGCTCACTACGCGACCATAGCCGCGGGCCGGAACAACCTGATCCGGAGCAACGCCGAATACTCCGCCATCGGCGGCGGCAGAGACAACACAGTCGATGTCGGCGCGGCCTATTCACGCATCGGCGGCGGGGAGCGCAATCAGATCAAGAATGGCGACCACGTCACAATAGCGGGCGGCGGCGCCAACTCCATCCACGCCGACTCCGGGACCATTGGGGGCGGCACGAGCAACACGATCGAAACCAACGCCAGCGAGTCCGTGATTGGCGGCGGCTTTGGGAACATCATTCACACCAACGCGAACCGATCCACCATCGCCGGGGGCGTGTTTCACGAGGTTCTCAACGACGCCTCCTATTCCTTCATCGGAGGCGGGACGCGCAACAAGGGCGGAAGCAACGCCTATCACGCGACCATCAGCGGGGGCTCCAACAACACGATCGACCACGATGCCTCTTACGGGTTCATCGGAGGCGGCAAGCTCCACACCATCGGCCCGAAGTCGGCCCACGCGACCATCGCCGGAGGAGACGGCAATATCGCGGCGGGCGAGGCGCCTGCCATTGGCGGCGGCACGCTCAACGTGATTGAGGCCGACACGACCTACGCCGCCATCGCCGGCGGCGGGGGAAATCGAGTGGGCGCGAACAGCTTTTCCTCGACCATCGCCGGCGGTTACCTGAATCAGGTCCTCGGCAACTTCAGCTTCGCCGCCGGCAATCGAGCGCAGGCAAACCATCCCGGCACTTTCGCCTGGGCCGGCGGCAACACGCTGCCTTATGCGTCGATTTTTCCGAACTCGTTCAACGTGTACTCCTCAAATGGAGTGAGCATGGATTATGGACCGCAGAGCGCAGGGCAGCCCCGCGGCGCCCGGTACGTCTACATCGGCCCTTTCAACGCCGGCCTCACCATCAGCGTTTGGAATGGCGCACGCCTCACGGACGGCGGCGTGTGGAGCAATGCCTCCGACAGGAACCGGAAGACGGGCTTCAAGGATGTCGACGCGCGATCGGTGCTGGAAAAACTGGTAGCCCTGCCCGTCCGGCAGTGGCGCTACACGAACGAGACCGCCGGCGTGAAACACCTCGGCCCAGTCGCGCAGGATTTCCAAAGCGCGTTTGGCCTCGGCGTCGATGATACCAGCATTGGAACCGTCGACGCCGACGGCGTTGCGCTGGCCGCGATTCAAGGGCTGAACCAAAAGCTGCGTGATGAACTGGACCGCCGAGACGTTGAGAACGCCGAATTAAGGCGGCGCCTGGAACGATTGGAACAACGATTGGAACAACGATTGAACCAACAAGCATCAGGGGAACGGTGAATGGAGTGATCTTGTTGGGACGCGTCCGAGGTCTTGTTCGGTGTCCGTGTTCTCCGGGGGTCGAGTCGCGATGGATTTCGACTGCGATTTCATCCGCTGACCGGTTGGGTGATCCTCAACATCCGGTCACACCACGGCCACCTTCACGCAGTGGATCGGCGGGAGTGAATCGAAGACCCGTTCCCACGTCTCGCCACCGTCACGCCCCATCCAGAGCTGGCCGGTGGTGGTGCCGAAGTAGAGCGCCGGAGATCCCAGCTCGTCGATGTCCATGGCGTCGCGCAGAACCGTGAAGTAACTCTCCTTCTTCGGCAGTCCCTTGGCCAGCCGCCGCCAGGAGTCGCCGCCATTCTCGCTGCGCCAGACCGCAGGGGAAGCGCCCGGACTGGTGCGGGTCATCGGGTGCAGGGGCATGACGTAGACCACATCGGGGTTGTGGGGGTGAACCACAATCGGGAACCCGAAATCGGAGGGAAGGCCTCTCGCGATAGAGCGCCAAGTGTGCCCATAGTCGTCGCTCCGCAGGACCCCGATATCGGGGCGACGGCCGCCCGGCCCATCCCACTCGCCCCATCCGCCATGGTTCTGCATGTACAGCCGCCCGGGGGCATCCTTGTGGGCCGCGATCTTGTGGACGCACTGGCCGAATTCGGGGAATGGATCCGGCGCAAACCCCGCTCCGACCCCGCGGTTCGAGGCCTGGAACGTGTTTCCGCCGTCCTCCGAGAGATAGTGCCCGCCCGTGGAGATCCCAAGATGGACCCGGTTGCCGTAGCGGACGATGGTGTGCATGCAGAGCCCGCCGTTGCCTGGATTCCATTGGCGCGCGTGGGGATGGTTGCTGATGCCGGGGACCAGTTCCCAGGTCTTCCCACGGTCGCCGCTGCGGAAGAGCGCCGCCGGCTCAACGCCGCAGAGCAGCTCGTTCTTGTCGGCCCCTGTCTCGAGTGACCAGATATTCGCCAGAGCGCGGCCATCCTCCTTCGGGAAAGCGGGCGCGGACGGGGTTTCTTTGAAGCTCTTTCCGAGATCCGTCGAGCAGAGGACCTTCATCCCGAAAAAGGCGTTGCAGCTTGAGGCGTACAGACGGGGTGTGCCCCGGGTGTCGAGCAGGGCGGAGTAGACCGAGACGCCCTGACCGAAGGGGCCGCGGAGAGAGAAGCGTCCCCGGGCTTTAGCGGCTTCGGCGACGAACAGTCCTTTCTTGGTGCCAATGCAGAGAACTACTTTGTTTGCCATGGTGTGTTATCCTCCCGAGACCGCCGGCATGATGATCACCTCGTCGCCTGGGGCGAGCGGGGTGTCGAGGCCGTTTCGGTCGCGCATGTGTTCAGTGTTGACGAACAGGTTGACGTGCCGGCGCACCGCGCCCGTTTCATCGCAAACGCTGCGATAGAGCGCAGGGCGCCGCCGTTCCAACTCAGCCAGCGCTTCGCCCAGGGTGGCGACTCCGCGGAGCCGCAGCGCCGCAGCCCCCCCGCTTTCGCGGCGCAGGACTCCTGGCACCAGTATCGTGATGGAGGCGTCGTCCGGCATCATCGGTTCGTGGCGGGCGACATTACCTACGCTCCCGCCAGCGTCGAACCAATTGTGGCCCGCCATCGCTGTCGCTCGGGCGGGGAAATTCTTCTTCGTTCGGCGGCAGCAACGAGGAGGTGAGTCCGGCAGCCGCTAGGCTCGAAGCGGAACTGAGCAAACGGCCGCGCGTCGGCTTGAAGGCGGGCTGGGGCAGGGAGTCGTCCGGCCAGATCATTACAGGAAGGGTGCGGTGACGGAGACACGTAACAAGGGAACAATCCTTTGCGAATCCGGAGTGGTCCTGTGGGTCGTGGCGTGCGATCAGCCCCGTTTCGCTGAATACCAAGGGGCCTCCGGAGAGGGGACATGCGGTGTCGACAGAGGTCCCGCAAACTGGCATCAACTCCGGCGTTTTCATGAATTCGCGACGAAGCTTTCTCAAAAAGGCTGGGCTCCTGGCGGCCGGACTCTCCGGGGGCCTTCCTGAATCCATCCAGCGCGCTTTCGCGATCAATCCGAAGACAGGCACCACCTGGATGGACGCCGAGCACGTGGTGATCCTCATGCAGGAAAACCGCTCCTTCGATCATTGCTATGGCACGCTGCAGGGAGTGCGCGGGTTTAACGATCCTCGCGCGGTCCGCCTCCCGAACGGGAATCCCGTTTGGCTGCAATCAAACGCACGCGAACAGACCTATTCCCCGTTCCACCTCGACATCCGCAAAACAAAGGCAACGTGGATGGGTTCGCTTCCCCATTCATGGCCCAACCAGGTGGACGCGAGGAATCAGGGCCGGCACGACGGATGGCTGGATGCCAAGAGATCCGGACACCGGGAGAGCGCCGATATCCCCATGACGATGGGCTACTACACGCGGGAGGATATTCCGTTCTACTACGCCCTCGCCGACGCGTTCACCGTCTGCGACCAGCATTTCTGCTCCTCGCTCACCGGCACCATGCCCAACAGGCTCTATCTATGGACGGGCAGCATCCGGGGCACGCGCGATGCCAGTGCTCCGGCCAAGGTGCTCAACGAGAATGTCGAGTATGAATCCTCCGCCAGCTGGACGACTTTCCCTGAGAGACTCGAGGCCAACGGGATCTCTTGGAAGGTCTACCAGAACGAGCTTTCCCTCGATGTGGGATTGAAGGCGGAGGAGGCTCGCTGGCTCGCCAATTTTGGGGACAATCCGCTGGAGTGGTTCAGTCAGTACCACGTCAAGTTTTCCCCTGCCTACGGCGCTCATCTGGATCGATTGCTCCGATCGCTTCCGGAGGAGATCGCGCGCCTGCAAGAACGCTTGCAGCGTGTTCCCGCCGTCTATCCGAGGCACGCGGCCCTTCGCCAGCGGCTGGAGAAGGCCCGGAGGGCGCTCCACTCCGCCAGCGCTGACCGCGCCAGATGGACTCCGGAGAGTTTTGCCGCTTTGCCGGAGAAGGAACGAAGGCTCCACGAACGGGCCTTCTCGACCAACTCAGCCGATCCATTTCAGCGCGAGCTCGCGGAGCTCCGGTACAAGGATGGTGGAGTCGAGCGTCGGCTCAAGTTTCCCAAGGGGGATGTTCTCCATCAGTTCAGGAACGATGTCGCGAGCGGCCAGTTGCCGGCGGTCTCCTGGATCGTGGCCCCCGAGAACTTTTCAGATCACCCCGGCGCCGCATGGTTCGGCGCATGGTATGTGTCCGAGGTGATGGACATCCTCACGAGCAACCCTGCGGTTTGGAGGAAGACGGTCTTGATCCTGACCTACGACGAGAATGACGGCTACTTCGACCATGTTCCGCCCTTCGTTGCCCCCCATCCTGGGAGGCCGGACACCGGGTCGGTCTCGGAGGGGATGAGCGTCGAGGAGGATTTCGTCACGATGGAGGAAGAACTGCGCGGCGGGAAGAAGCCTGAGGATGCGCGGGAAAGTTCCATTGGCCTCGGCTTTCGGGTCCCCCTGGTGATCGCCTCTCCCTGGAGCCGCGGGGGCTACGTCTGTTCGCAGGTTTTCGACCACACCTCAGTGCTGCAATTCCTGGAGAGGCTCTTCAGCGAGAAAATGGGCCGACCGATCGGGGAAACCAACATCAGCGATTGGCGCCGCGCCATCTGCGGCGACCTCACCTCCTCATTCAGGCCTTATGACGGGGGGAAGATTCCCGCCCCGCGCCCGGTCGCTAAGCTCCCCTTCCTGGAAAGCATCCATCGCGCGCAGTTCAGGGAGGCGCCCCACGGGTTTCGTCCACTGACCGAAGAGCAGGCGGCCAGCGCGCGGAAGGATGGACAGCACGCGCTGTTTCTCCCCAGGCAGGAGCCCGGCGTTCGTCCCTCCTGCGCCTTGCCCTACGAGATCTACGCCGATGGCCATTTGTCACGCGAAACGCGAGTGTTCTGGATTGTGCTGAAGGCTGAGTCCCGCTCGTTTGGCGAGAGGGCCGCCGGGGCGCCGTTTGATGTCTGTGCCCCGGGCAGGCACCGTGTCAGAGGTTCCCGGGACGGTCAGGCGGAGCAATGGGTGGAGTCGAATCACTGGTCCTTCGCCCTTCGGCCCGGGTCGGGGTTGTCAACCATGTGGCCTTTGCAGGATTTCGAGAATGGTCAGTATCACCTCACGCTACGCGGCCCCAACGGATTCTTTCGGGAGTTTCGCGGGACCTCTGCCTGCAACCGGGTCGAAGTTCGCTGCGGGTATGAGCAACGGGAGGGCGCGATGACGGGCAACATCGAACTTCAATTGCTCAACCACAGCGTCGATCAACACTTGGAGTTGGCGATCGAGGACCTGGCCTATGGGGGAGATCGGCAAGAGAGCCGCATTCCACCGGGAGAGAGCCGTAAGGTCATTTTGAATCTTGCGAACTCGTCGGGTTGGTATGACTTCGTTGTGCGCGGTCGTCCGGAAATCGGATTCGAGCATCGCTACGCGGGTCGAGTCGAAACAGGCCGCGCCGGGATCACCGATCCCGCAATGGCCAAGGCGTGATGGGTGCGCTGGGGCAGCGCGACACGGCCTCAACCGCCCGACGTCAGAGCGTCAGCGGCGCGGGGCCGCGTGACGGTTCTCCTGCCAAGAAAGTTCGCGCTGCGCAAATAGCGAAGGCAATGCGGGGCGCAGTAGGAAAAGAATTTGGTGATCATTCCGGCCGCTCAAGACGCGCCGGAGCCAAGGGATAGTCGGGTCCACCCGAGGCGCCTGCTCTCAAGAAGATCACGTGCTTGCCCGGCTTCTTCTCACTCGGCCTGTGTGACTCTGAAGAATCGTGCCGTTTCACCACTCGGTTTGGGCAGACTAAACTCGAGCGAACGGCCTGCAGCGGTGTTGGTGAGCCACGGCGTCCACTTTTTGAGATCCACGGAGGTTTCTAAGATATAGGTTCTATTGGCTTCCGATGCAACCGGGACAACCACTCGCCCGTCCACCAATCCAATCGGAGGATAAACGCTCGATGGGAGTCGCGCCCCAAGGGCCGAGAGAAGATAGAACCGGTGAGAATGGACGCCAGCGTCACGATCTATGAAGTCCACAAAATCGGCTAAAGCAGTGTTAGTGGCGATGGCCGTCCATTGAACAAGATCTGCGCTCGCGAAGAGGACGTAATCCCCCTGGTCGGTAATGGGATAAAAGACGCTTGCTACACCCTCGTCGTCAGGTGGCGCGACTTGAGAGACGAAGATGCGACCAGATCTCATCGTCAGAGGCTGGATCGCGGTGGCATCGCTGCGAGCCATGATGACTCCGGAGGGAGTGATAGGTCCGGATCCCACTCGTTCTGTAGCCGGTGTATGGAAAGGCAAGCGAGCAAGGAATCCGTTGGTGCCAAACGCCGCATTGGTCGAGGAATAGACTACTGTTCTCCATCTGCCCGGGGCCAGTTCGTAGCTCCTCATGACGTGACCCGAAAACCGTTCACTGAGCTGAGGGAATGAACCCAGCGCCCTGGTGGCATTAAAGCTCAGGTCAAATTGCGCCGCCACAGCATTGGTAAGTCGGCTGACGATCACCGATAACTCGGTATCCTGGTCGGGGAATCCGCGCGCACTTGTAATCGCAAGGCTTGGGGCTTTGGACTCCACTACAGCCGCATGTGAAAGGAGAACCGAGGCGTGCAAAGCCAGTGATCCAATCACCAGCCACTTGCGTCTGCCCGATCGCTCGCTGAAAAGCTGGAAGCGAGGCGTCATGGATGTATGTCGTCCTTCGGCGTCATCTGTACTGGCTATTGCAAGGCAAACTCCGCGAAGGCTTGGAGAGTCCCGCGCCCCGGTGGCACCGTGATGGAGAATGTCGCCTTTCCTCCACTCAGCAACACACTCGGCTCACCTGGACCCGGTTTATTGATCTCGTTGCCCACCATCGTTACGCGTAAGCGCACCGGCGTACCATCGGGAATGTTCTGAGCTTGCACGGTCACGGTGATGTCGCCGGGTTGACTGAAAGTGACATCAGGCGCCAGGATGTTCCCACCCGGTGGCTGGACGACGTTGTTTCCGGCGACCGCTATGATCTGCAGGGCATTGTCGTCGATGTTCACGGTCGGCTCAGCAACAGGCGAGCTAACGACAAGATTGGAGATGCTGTTCGGACTGATCGTGCCAAGCAGCCGGCGCTCGTAAGACTCCAGACGAATGCGCCCATCACTGGCTGCTTGTAAGACTGCGCTATTGGTCAGGATAATTCGGTCCGCGCGCAAACGAATCGCACCCCCTGAACCGGCTCCTGAAAGCTCGCTGGGCTTGCCACCGTTCGCGACTATCGTTCCGCTTATGACGATGTCGCGTGATGACGCGATCAAGATTGCACCCCCTCCGCCCCCGCCATTGTTCCCGTACGTGCCGACGGCTGAACCCCTGCCACCCCCGCCGGATCCGCCGACGAGCGGCACGATGAACGGGTTGCCATAGGTCGAAGCGTAAGTCCCCGGCTCTCCTGCTTCACCGCCGTTCATCCCTGGTCTTCCACCGCCTTGGCCTTGCCCAGGAGCGCCAGCATAGGAGCCTCCGGGGAAATAGGGTAACCCTCCCAAGCCACCATCAAAACCGCCTGGACCTCCTGCTGGCGGCGGAACTGCAAATCCGCCAACGGTGCCATCTTCACCACTCACGTCCACGATTCCATCGATAGTCACTTTTCCACTCGCCAGCCATCGCACTGGTCGATTGCTGCGGCTCTTTCTGAAAACCACATGAGCGCCGTTGGCTACATCGACGGTCGTAAAATTCCACGCGCCATCGGACCTTGCGCCAAGATCAAAGTACTGAACCCCATTCCAGTTCGTCCAAGCCGAGCCACTCCAAAGCCAAGTATCCCCCAACTCAATCCCGTACGTTCCTCCAGCCAACACCACTTGATTCCGCAGTTTGTCAAAGGCCAGAGAACCAAAATAGCGGGCAGTCGGAGGTGACGCGTTCGTGGCGATCGCCCAACTGGTTCCGTCCCACAACCACGTGTCGTTGACGGCTTGCAGTCCCGAGTTTCCTCCAAAGAGCACCACTACTTGCCTTGCCGCGTCGTAAGTCATCCCGTGGCCAGTCCGGGGCGTTGGGCTCTTGTCGGGTGGCGTTCTTTCGGTCCAGTCCACTCCGTTCCAAACCCAAGTATCGGCGAGTTGGATCTCGCCATCGTCTCGGCCACCGAAGAGAACGACTTCTCCTCGAGCCGCATCATAAGCCATGGCGAACTCCTGGCGTTTGCTCGGACTGTGCGCCGGAGTCCTGGGCAGCCAACTTGTGCCGTCCCAAACCCAGGTGTCGTTGAAATAGATACGAGGCGGGAAAGTAAATCCTCCGAAGAGAACGACTTCCCTTCGAGCCGAGTCATACACTAATCCGAAGGCACTGCGTCCGGTCGGCGACTTGGAAGGAGTCCTCGAATTCCAGTTTGTTCCATTCCAAATCCAGGTGTCACTAAGGCGTCCACTGCTATTAGCCCCACCAAAGAGAACTACCTGTTGTCGAGCGGCCTCATAAGCCATCGCGCTTCCGTTGCGTGCCGGTGGCCTAACCCCAGGTTTCTGCAATATCCAGTCAGTGCCGTCCCAAATCCAGGTATCATCCAATTGTCGCCCTGCTCCATAACCTCCAAACAAGACCAACTGGTTCCTGTCAGGATCACTTGCGACAGCGTATGCATAACGCGCCGGGGTGAATGGGACGCGTGCCCGGAACGCTCCATCCACTCCAGTCGAACCGCTGTCGAACGGCAGGTCCTGGCCCATCAACGTTCCATTAGCCAATAGCCACAGGACAACACGCAACGCAGGAGTAGTGACGACCCGACCACCGCCAAAAGCGCTTACTAGCGTAAGCAGCAGATTCTTCGTACTCATAGTGATTGTCCTTCCACTGGGTCTCCAGGGGGATTCAATCCCGTTTCACGGGAGATTTGTACCTCGCTCCTGTGCTTATTTGTTCTCATAGGTCACAACTGGGGAAGAAAGAAACAAGTACGTCGGCCCCGGCTCCGGAGTGATATTGAATTCACTCACCGGCAGGGAAGAAGCGCTGACCCTCAGCGCTGGCTTGTTGTTCGAATCAAGTGGGCTGGTTCCGTGCCTTATTTCCAAGCCGTCGGGCCATCCATCTCCATCGGTGTCGATCTCGCGGGGATTTGTGCCGTATTTGAACACCTCATCGAAATCGGATAGACCGTCCCCATCGGTGTCACGGCTGGTTGCGCTGGTGCCGAGTAGGGTTTCGACCGCATCACTCAAACCGTCGCCATCACTGTCTGGGCAGGTCGGCGAAGGAATGCTACAGACGGTCTCATCAGCCAGGACCAGAAACAACCAATCGAAGGTGGAGATTATGTTGTCAGCTCGGTCCGAAAGGGGGGCAGAAAGTCTCGCGTGGTAAACACCACGCGCCAGGTTGGTGGGGAAGCGCAATGCGACGGCAGACGCTTGCTCGTAGTAGCTGAACGCCCCATTAGGGACGGTCACATCATCCGATGTGCCCGGCCGACCGTCGGCGCCCACGGCGTCTATGTGGAAGCTGGCTTCGCTTAGCGTGGATAGCTTCAATGGTTCATCGAAGTAAGCAGTGATTTGGTTCACGCCAGAGACTACGCTGGAGGGCGAAGGCGAAACTCGAATGACCTCCGGTGGTGTCAAGTCAGCGAAAAGTGCCACCTCGTACTCATCGCTCCAGGCGGTATTGCCACCGGTGTCGGTGGCCTTGGCGCGTATACGAAACGAGTTTGTTTTGCCCGTTCGCGCTGGGGTCACAAAGCGATGCTCAAATGGGAAGCTCACATCCCGGGTCACCTGTACCCCATTGATGTAGAATTCTACATCCCGTACCTGGACGTCATCTGCAGCCACAGCCGACAGGCGCGCCGCTTTCCCCTCCTCAGCTTGAGGCGGATCGAGCGAGAAACTCGCCTCAAGCGAGATCAAGGGAGGAACATGGGCGTTGTCGAAAGGCCTATAGTTTACCACCGTCAAACCGTTGGTGCCGTTGGCCACGAATCCAATGCCTGAAGCCAGGGTCACGCTTTGTGGGCCCGATGGCAGGACGTAGTAGGTCAGAGCATTGTCGGTGTTGGAAGGATCGCGGAGATCCATGACGTAGAAACGCGGTTGTCGAGTGGAGGGGCTCGTCGGGAATATGGTTCCCACTAATGCCCCCAGCCCCGATCCGTTGGCGACGATGGCCGCACTGGGCCGGCCATCCTGGCGGTCAGGGTTGCTGATGAGCACCAGGTTCGTGGGACTGGACACGCTCACGGTCGAAAACCCGCCCCCTACTGCTGCCGTGCTTGCCGCCGCCACATAAGCGATGTGGTTCCCAACGAACAACCGACCGCCTCCCTCGGCGAGGTTGAGACTTCCGCGATTGGCCATGGCAAAGTTGATCAATTCCAGGGCTTGCAAGCGGCCCGCTAGGTCCATTGTGTAAAGAAAACTTCCCTCGAGCGCCACGTCTGTCAAGCCGACGCCTAGAGGGAGCGTTTGCAAGATGTGGCCGGTCAACAGATCCACAGCAGTGAGCGAAGCACCGGTGGTAACGTAAGCCACCGTGGCGAAAACCTCCACTCGAGTGCCATTCACTCCTAACGAGCGAGCGACAACGGCCTGCATGGGATTCGATACGTCCACCAACTGCAAGCCGCCGCTGCCAGTCGTGACAACAGCAATCTTCAGCGCGGGCACCACTACTACGTCTGTGGCGTCGCCCTTCAGTTTGAGTTGGCCGATGATGATGGGCTGGTCGAATCGGCCCACATCGACGATGGCCAAACCGTAGCTTCCGGTTGCAACGTAAGCCAGATTCCCCTCCACAACTACCTCCTTCGCCTCGCCTCGCAGAGGGAGGCTGGCGATGATGCCGGTGGGAAAGCTACGACCGCTGTTAGGATCCAGCCCCTCCGCCAATTCGGCGTCGTCTGTAATGCCGTCCCCATCGGAATCGACCAGATCAGCGCGCGTGCCGAGGGCGAATTCTCCCTGGTCCGGAATACCGTCGCCATCGCTGTCCACTCCGCCGAAATGGTCGAGAATGAGTGTGCCGAGATCGGTCGCTTGGCCGCTTGAGTTGGATCGCCCATTATAGACGGCCCATCGGTTGTCCGCGGGGCGATAAAGCGTGAGAGTGTAGTCGGTATTGGGAGAGAGGATTTCGGTGAAAGTCCCATCCATGCTGGAATGGCCAGCCAGTTCGAAGCCGTTAGCCAACTTGAAGCGGTAGTAAAGTCGCGTGTCGCTGCCGAAGCCAGGATTCGTGGGGATGGGAACGGAGGCGGTGGGTGGAAGCATCGGCGGAGGTGCAGGCACAGGGGCAGGAGCCAGTGAGGGCGGAATCACGTTGACGTGGTAATGGCCGTTATGCCCCTTTACGAAACGAGTAAGTCCCAGCTCGTTGTAGAAGTAAGGGTCATTCCAATAAATCTCGCCCACGCCCGCCCTTGAAGGGGTCGTTATGTTCTGAACTGTCAACAATTCGTCTTTCAGACGAGTCCGGTTGTATCGAGGATTATCCAGAAGTAGTCCACTTAAGTACGCAGCCGTGAGCAACCCCTCCTCTCCAATCAATTCTGAACCATTAAGAACCTTCCACGTTTGGGGCGGCGGCGCGCGCAATGGCTGCACGAGAAGTTCGTAGTGGCTCCCAATCCGCAAAAGAAGCTCACCCGCATCTTTCTTGTTCGGCATATTGAGAGTTCTCGCAAGAACGGTCCCTGTTAAACCATCGGTGCAGAAGAAATAGGGCCCTGGTTCGAACACCTCCGGTACATCGATGTCCACATCCATGCCTTGCTGGTGTTCGGAGTTAGCCAGCGCGGTGCCGTTCTGTCGGTCAATGGCACGCTGGCCACCCGGCGGGTCGCTTATACTCGTAACCGTGCCGATTGCGAACCTGCTTTGTGCTACAGCGACTAGTTGTTTCGCCCAATGAGTGCCTGACAGGTTGCCGTCGATAATCCAGCGTGGTGCGTCTGGACTGTTAATAGCATTGTTCACGAACGTTGGCTGGGAGTTTAGCGGCCCGAAGCCTAGAATAGCGGCGTTGAATAGGCCCGTAGCCCACCTGGCGTTCGAGTCAGCGCTTCCACTGACTCCCAACACTTGCCCTCCAGCGCCCGCGAAACCTAGGTAGCGAAGCCGTTGCTCGACGCGAAGCACATCGAGTCTCGACATTGCAGGCAGCGGGTTGCTCGTCGTCGGAACGTTAGGCGAATAGCCGTCGTCGATTTGTATTTGAAGTTCTCCTGTGCATCGAACAGTCGTCGGACTCGTTCGCACGCACCCACTCTTCGGATCAGGGTCCGGATCACTCGAATTTCCGAACAACGTCACGGTGAACGTAGTGTTCACCTGCTTCGGGTTCCCGCCGGCAGGCATCGCAGGTGAGGATGAAGGGTGAGAGATTAGTGGCGCGAAGTAGAATAGGCCATCGTCCTCCTTGAAGAATGTCCCACCGCCAGTCGGTTGAATCGCAAATCCCTGGAATCTGTTAGGCGCGGTTGGCCGGAGGTCGATTTCGATGATGTCGCCGTGTTTGCCGAGGAAGCGAGCACAGGCCTTTCCAATCTCACACGGTTGGCCAGCCGTCGCCGTTCCCACCTGAACGAGATGCCATCCTGGCGCACGGATGCCGACACCAGGGTCGGTAGCGATCGTTCCGTTCGTGGTCGCGGTCCCCGTGCCAACGATATCCCATCGACCTGCAGCGTGGTTATAGGAAAAGAACAGTGCCTTTTCGCCAGGATTCAAGCCGTCCAAGTTCGGGAAAATCACTGGGGCCGGCACATCAAATCGAGTCGCACCAGGGGCTTGCACGGAGATAACGAGCTTGGGTGTGAGGTTCGAGGGCAACGGTGATGGGAGGCGACCGGGCGGCACCGGAACGATGGTGGCTTGAGTCGCAGGATGGCCGACATCGTCCACAGCCGATCCGGGCGGGAAGGTGACGCAGACGCGGCGGAAGGCGGCCTGGTCATTCGTAGGAAACATTCGAGCCAATTCTGCCAGACCGGCAGGGCCGAAAAAGACATCGATGGCGCGATTGGGGGAAAGCAGGACGACATCGCTCTGGGCCATGGGGGGAAGGTAAACGCTGAACGCCTGAGGCATCTGCGTGCTCAGACCAGGAACGCTATGGAAGAGCTTGCCACCCGAAGGATACACAGCGCCCACGGGCGCATTGACGGCGGTGCTGCCGTCGATATGAACAAAAAACTCCGGCGCGGGCACGTTGGTGAGGGTGAAGTGGCCGCGGCTGTCGGTGACGGCATTGGCCTCGGGGAACGCATCCACGCGGATGGTGGCTCCGATGATGGGGACGTTGCTGCCGTCGGCGTTGGTTCGGTAGGAATCGTATACGTAGCCGGAGACCGCGGTACCGGGAATGCGGAAGAGCGGGAGAGTTCGGAAATCGAAGTAGCCGACACTGGGTGACACCGCTGGCAAGGTTTGGGAAGCGGCGGGCAGAGTTCTTGCCGCACCCACATCAACCGAGAGACCCCATCGGTCGAGGATCAGGCTGCCGTCGACTAGAATCCGGATTTCTGTGGATGCCGGGAACGGGTCGGTTGGGAAGAAAGTCGCGAACTTTTCCGTGCTGGAGACTTCGATGCGACCAGCAAGGCGTTCACCATTTGCGATCAAGTAAAAGTTGTTCGAATTGATGGTCGTCGGATCGATGCGGCGGCTGAAACGCAGGATTACTGTGCGCGTTGGCGAAACCGATTCCTCACTATTCGCCGGAGATGTCTCGGTGATGGTTGCGGGAGGAAACGGAGGCAGTGAACGAATTTCCAAGATCGCATCAGTGAGCGCATCCTCATCGCGCTGGTCTACGACACCATTCTGATCCACATCTGCGAAGGCTTCGCGTTCCTTTAAAGTGACGCC
Organism: Verrucomicrobiota bacterium; assembly: GCA_016199985.1. Classification (GTDB taxonomy): domain Bacteria; phylum Verrucomicrobiota; class Verrucomicrobiia; order Limisphaerales; family UBA11320; genus UBA11320. The sequence continues at coordinate 128,424 of JACQFQ010000024.1, forward strand.
CGGCCGATTTGGCAGCACGTCAGCGTTTCCACCGAGATAATTGATGAGCTGGACAAGGTCTAGAACGGTCGCCTGTCCATCGCCGTCAAGGTCGCCGATTCGGGACGGAAGAGACTGTCCATACGCTGAAAGTGCGAGAGCGGGTACGAGGATCCCGAGAACGAGCCGATTCAGAAGAGAAGCGCGGCATAGCTGGCACGTCGAGATCATCAGGGGTGTGGAAAGCTTGTTACCCGCGTAGACCCTGAACTGCAAGGTGTTTCTGAAGAGAAGGGCTGCGCGGGGAAACGGAATCGAATGAGTGATGCTGGAACAGTTCGGTGCGCAGTTTGGCGTTCCGGCCGTGGAAACCAGCGGAGCAGGGGGGAAACGAGAAACGAAATAGCGAATTCGTTATTTCGGTGGTTGGCGTGAGGTTGTGCTTCGTTGTAGTTTTTGCCCATATGCAAGCTTGAGGCGAGGCAGCGTGACCTGAGGGGTGTTTCGATGCCGCCAGTGCGTTATGCTTGGGTTAGTGTAGTTTTTGAAGCGGTGTGCCTACAGGAATGATGCGATGATCGAGATCAGGACCGAAGAAACGTTCCAGCATTTAAGCCGTGCTCCGATTGTCGAAGCGGCAATTGACATTCGTGCTCGGGCAACGGTGGAGCTCGAAGAGGCTCCTGTGAGGGAACAGTTGGAATCGCAGTTAGCGGAGTATACGTTCCTAGATTCGCAACGAGAATTACAGCTTGAATCCACATTCACAGCCGGAAAGCCGCAAGGTCAGACGGTGAAGGATCTTGGTTGGCAAGCAGTGAGGTTCCAGTCCAGAGACGCAAAGCATATCGTGCAGGTCAGCAAGAATGGGCTCGTATTTAGCCGATTGGCCCCATACACGGATTGGGCACATTTTTTAGGTGAATGGCTACTGATGTGGAACCTGTTCAAGACGGTAGGACAACCTGCAGCAATCCATCGAATCGGGCTTCGGTTTATCAATCGGATACAGCTCACGGAGGGCGAAGTTAAAATCGATGATTATCTCAATCCAGCTCCGGCCGCTCCGTGTGGTTTTGATTTGCCGTTCCGTGGCTTTTTCCAACACGATGTTCTCGGAGTGCCCGGTCATCCTTACGCCATGAATGTTGTGAGAGCGATTCAGCCAGCGACACCTGGGACTGGCCCGGGGATCATTCTCGACATCGACGTATTTACTGTGGACGATGCGCAACTTGAGGATAGAAATCTTTCAACCTCTTTGGCTGAAATGCGCTGGCTGAAGAACAAAGTATTTTTCGGAAGTATCACTGAAAAGACCAAAAGCATCTACTCATGATCATGGAAGCAACGGCGACAGCATTGATCTGTTTTGGAATGCCCGCATCGCGAGGTAACAGCGATACAGCGCGATACATTGCGGAAAGGCGCCTGGAGGGGCGTGAGCACCTCCAGCAATCGAATGCATTTGGGACGAGTGCGAAGGTTACGCGGGAGAAACTGGTTCAGGTGTTCGAGGAGTGTCAGAAGCCCAGCTGGGATGGGTACGGTGCGCTCGCTGTTACGAATGAGACGTACCAACTAGCGTATCGGCTGCTAGAAGCTTTGCCGTTGGGAGCGCCGACGCCCTCTTTTGGGGCAGAAGCAGACGGACAATTGACGTTCGAGTGGCACCGATCTGCCAGAAGAACGCTTTCGGTGAGCGTGAGCCAGGAGGGAGATCTTCATTACGCGGCTCTTATTGGGTCGAGCAAGGTTTACGGAACGGAGCCATTTTTTGGAGAGGTTCCGAAAACGATACTGGATCTCATCGCTCGGGTTAACGCCGTCTGATACCAGCACAGAGCTTTCCAATGGTAGCAGCCGAAGAATTATTCGCCCGATTTGCCGTTCAGAAATCTCATCTACGGGCGGACAAAACTCCCCGGCCTGACCTGTTTATTCCGCCGCCAAATCTAAGACTGTCGGTTACGCGACACCTAAACTTGTCTGAGGGCCAGCTTTGGGAAACTGGAAAGAGTGTGGCCAGACAGGTTGAAAAGACCTTGTACGGTCGCGCGGACATAAAGGCCGAAGTCTGTTTTGGCCAAAAACTCAAAGTGGCATTGGCTCCGACCGACGGCGACCCGAATCATGCGAATCTCATCGGGTGGCCATCTGATAAGGCTGCGCAAAAGAGCGTAGCCCAGGAACTCGCCGCAAGCGTCGAGGCAGGGAAAACCGTGCCTGCTTGATCTCACGTCACGCTCAGCGCTATTTGAGAGGCAGGTCGCTCCTTAAAAACGGCTTGAATTCATCCCACCGGGCAACCTCGAAGGCCTGCCTGGCGCGGTCGAGGAAAAGCGGCCTCGAGGGTCCCAGCGCTCATTAGAAGCCTGCCAGCCCCGGTCGGATACCCCGCATCCCGATCTCACGCGCTCGTGAACCCGGCCTCGCCCTCCCCGTGATCATCCGGGTTCGATCCCATTCCAACGTCATCCTCCCCTCCGTGATTCTGTCACGGGGATGATGACTGTAAGATTTCGGGCATGATGGGAGTTTTGAGGAGGGATTGTTCGCAGGTTGTTCTGAGAACTGACAACGGGACGTCACATCGTCCCTGGAGGGTTTGATGCGTCTCGCAAGACAGCTGACGAACGTGTCAGCGACGTCTTGGGGAAATGACACAACAAACAACGCCGGTTCACCCCGGCAACACTCGATCACCTTATGGGTCTCTACAATCACTCGCCCAAATCCTCGATCATGCGCACCGCCCTGCGTGGTTGCGCGATCGGACTCGCCACCCTTGCCGCTCTCTGCCTCAACTCGTCTGGCTCAGAGCTGATAGCAGACTGCACGCGCATTCGTGCCGGAGTTCCCGATGCGAACCTCCATGAAGGCACTCCGGAAACCCTGGTGGCTCCCGGTTTCCGGCTCGAGCTGCTGGCTCAGGGGACCGACCTTCTGGAGAATCCCTCCGGCCCCATCGTTTCCTTTGGATTCCTGAATGACAAAGCCCAGACCAAGACCGAACCCGACGAGAATACCTACCTGGTGCTAGATCATAATCCCGGCGGGCCCTCGGCCGGTTATGACTATGGCCGTCACTTCCTGTTCCAGGGCCATGAGAACGGCGGAAACCTTGCATTCGTGACGCGCATAAACCTCGATGTCGTCAACCCGGATCACCGGATCACCCTCCTCACGCCGGTGGGAAAGGACGGTCTCACTCACTACACACGCGTTGACGGCTCGACGTACAATCCCTTCAGCAAGACACTCCTGTTTTCCCAGGAGAATGGCGCCGCCGGTGGTGTTTTTGAACTGAGCACGGAGTGGGACGCAGCCACCGGCGCGGCGGCGGGAATTCGAGACCTGTATGGAAGTTTCGGGCAGGGCGGGTACGAAGGAATCCATCCGGATGACCGGGGCAATGTCTACATCGTCGAGGACGCCGGTGGCGCCCGTGTCAATGGGGCGGCCAACCCGAACTCGTTCGTCTACCGGTTTGTTCCGACTGTTGCCAGCGATCTGTCACAGGGCAAGCTTCAGGCACTCCAGGTCTCGATCAAAGGGACTCCCCTGACCTTCGTGCCCATCGACTCAACGCATCCCACCGGGGACATCTACTCAGACAACCAGCTGCTGCTTCACACCCTCGGGACCTCCTGGCCTGTGAAGTGGGTGACTGTGCATGACACAGCTGTGGATGGCACAGCCCCATTCAACGCGAACGCTTTGGCCAAAAAGGCCGGAGCGACGCCGTTCAAACGTCCTGAGAACGGCCAGTTCCAGCCTGGATCCAAATTCCAGAGCTTCTTCTTCTGCAACACGGGCGACACTGATGCCAATCCTGGGAAGGACGCTTCCTTGGTTTCCCGAGGAACCTGGGGAAGCATCATGCGTCTGGATCTGGACAAAACCCGTGATGCTGGAACGTTGTCGACTGTCTTTCTCTCCGACGCCGACCATGCCTCCTTCGACAATGTGGCCTTTGCGAGCCACGATGTTCTCTTGCTAACAGAAGACCGTGGCGATGGTCTTCATGATCAACTCAACAAACTCGATTCCATCTGGGCCATTGATGTCAGCAAGCGGCCGACCTCGGCGCCGGCGCGTCTCGTTGCGCTCGGACGCGACCGTTTTGCGGCGGGCGTTGAAGACAACGAGCCCACCGGCCTCCACTACTCCGATGGCGATTCCACCATCAAGGGCCTGCTCGGCGCCCGGGAGCTTCGCTGCAACGAAGCGATGCTCTTCTTCACCCAGCAGCATGGTGAGAACAATGTCTACCGGGTTATCGGGCGCGGTGACAATGACGACGACCGTGGCGAAGACAGGAAGTAGTCGGAAGATTCTTGGGAGCTTTCGGTGGTCTTGAGCCCCGTTCAGCCAAAAAGACCCGGGTCACATCGAGTGATCCGGGTCTTCTCGTTCAAGTGTGAGCCTCGGTCCTACTTCAGTCCAGGGATGATACGCTGGATTTGGACACGATGAATTCCGAGATGTCCGGCCGCGAGGGCATGCCATCCTTTGGCATCAAGACCCCCGAACCACGGATGGGCAAAGCGGAGTTTTGTTTTCAGATCGGGGGCGGTCGCAACGGTCGCCAGCAGCGCATCGCAGGATGCCTCGTAAGCTTCGATGACCTCGAGGGTCACATCAGGACTGGGCTTCACATTCGCTGTGCTGGCGGTCCCCGCAGGCTGCCTTCCGTTTGTGAGTTCGCCGATGATGCGGCTCATGGAGCCGTGCACGATTCTGAGATGATCCAAAGTCATCAGAACAGACCAATGTCGACTGCTGTCTTCCATCCCGCGCGCACGGGCAATGAGCACCCTTTTTCCCAAGAGATCCCGATCGCACGCTTTGACGAGACGCTGAATCTCTTTCCTCTCACGGGCGAACTCGGCGTTGAACGAGTCCCGACTTCCGGCGTTTCGTCTGATGGCTGAGAAGATTCGGGCGATGAACAATTCGAATGGGGGCAGGCCTGCCCCGGGCGCATCGAGACGAGTTTCTGTGTCAGCGTTCACGCGCGCCAACCTGTCATCGGGACCGGGCAAAGCAAGGAGGAGTTCTTTCCTGGCCTTCACCCTTTCACCGTACGTGCCATTGGCATGAGGAGATGGGGGTGAGACAAGCTTCGCTCTTGGTTGTCGAACGTCCGCCTTCGCTTCGGCGGACTCCAAAACGCGGGGAACCTGTAACCTCTGATCCGAGGTTTCATAGACCATGCGATTGTTTCGATCTTTCGCGTCACCTTCTGACAAATCCCGCCAAGGAAGAGATACAATGCGATCGATTCCTCCTCACCACGGCTCAGGTGTCATCCCGCCGCAGACGCGTGCAGTGGGTTGGCTCCTGGATGGCCCCAGCAGGGAGAGGACTCGAGAACAGTCAGCATCCCACAACGCCACACGACCCCACCCCACCCTGGAAATCTCTATGAACACGCCCACCCCCCTCCTTCCACCACCCCTCCTAAAAACACTCCGGCCAACTCTTCTGTCATGGCGATGGCTCGAAGTCCCTCGACTCGGGATCCTCGCGCTCCTCACCCTCCTGGGTTTCTTGGCTACCGGACCACTCGACGCCAAGCCTGTCACCGACAACGAGGCCGGGAGTTTCTTCGATGGCTACGAGGACGGCCAAGGCATCTTCCAGACCACCGATGTGCAGATCGCTCCATCAGGACAGGTAAGCCTCGCTGCACTCAAGAGCAGCGGGAGTTTCACAACGGTCGAGATCAAGCCGCCCAGCTTCAAGGAGTGGGAACGGCTCGTGGTGTCCGGGTCCGCAGCCGAGGCCGGAGACCTGCAGGTGGAGGTGTTCGACCTGACGGGAGCCCGATTGCTCGGCCCGCTTTCTGTTCTAGGCCCGATCACACTCAACGGCACCGTTCTTAACACGCCCAAAGTGCCAGGCATTCGGGTGCGCGTGTCCTTAACAAAGTCGACGGGGGCGGCCCCGACAGTGAACAGCCTCCAAGCGATCTGGAAGCCCGAGACGCAACTGCTGATCCAGCACGAGGGGCCCTCAACGGTGCGGGCAGGGGAGAGCATTGGATACACCTTTCGCGTCTCAGTGAACCATGTCGGCGCCCGCAATCTAGTCTTCTGGCAAACTGTGCCAGCGCAGGCGGCGGGCACCCTAACACCTCCCACTCCGCCTTACCCCAGCCAGGACGACAGCCTAGCCTTTGTCTCAGCGGGCCAGGGAGGCGTGTACACCGCGATCCCTGCCCATGTGGGCAGCATCGTTGTCCCAGCCAACAGCATCTATTGGTACCGCCCCAATGTCGCTGCAGGCACCACGGCTTTGCTGGATTTCGCTGAGCGAAGCAAGAATGGCACGCTCAACGGAACCACCGTCGCAAGCACCGTTCACATTCATGCCGACAACGCCGCTCCAGCAGACTCCAAGATGGTGGTCACCACCGTCCAGAGCACACCCTCGCCGTTTCTGGAAGTGAAGTCGGAAGGGGGAATTTTTGATATTGAAGGCGTTCTGCAAACCGTCCCGGGCACCCTGAACGCTTTTAGTGTCAACGCCGGAAACCTTCACGGCGAAGGACGGGAGACCCTCTACAACGTGGCAGTCTACTGCCCGGTTTCCGACCTGATGCCAATGATCCAGGACCTCGGGGTCCCGGGGAATCCTGACGACTTTTTCGCGATCTCAGCAGGGGGGAGCTTCAATCCGAGCTACGACCCGGATGGCAGTGGGGGGCCTCTGCAGCCCATGCCCGTGATCTTGTGGAATCTGGCTCAGCTTGCCCCTGGAGAGGGCTTTCGAGGCGAGTTCTCCGTCCAGTTGCAAACCACCCCCTCAAAACTTCACTACGATCTGTCGGCCTGTCTGACCTCAGACCAAAGCAGCCCGGTGTGCCACGGGATCGATGTAACCCTCCCACTGAGCGAGGGAACCTTGGGTATCCCGGGACTCAAGTTCAGAAAATCGGCGAGTCCGGAGATAGCTCCCTACGGAGGACTCATCACCTACACCCTCTATGCCAAGAATAAATTCGCAATCAAACTCAACGAACTACTCATCATCGACAAAATCCCAAAGAACACCGCATTCCGATCCGCTTGGTTCAATAGCCCTCAACTCGCCGCCAGCGGAGCGCAGCTTTTCTACTCCACCTCGACTCTTTTTCCAGACCGGGATACTCCCCCTCCGATCGTCTACACGCAGGCGGCCAGCGGGGATCTTGACGCTGCAACGGATTCCTACTGGGAGAGCTACACCGCGAACCCGCCATCCAATCCCTCCGCTGTGACATGGCTGGTGGCGTATGCTCCACAGCTAGACTCCTCTTTATTGCCCAACCACGGGACTCCAGCACTGGCCGGAACCCCTATCACCGAAATGGCCGTTCTGTTTGATGTGGAAGCGCTGACGCCCGCGGACGGTTGCATGGACGGAACCGTCGACAACAATGCCCATATTCGCGCCTACGAACTCACCGATTTCAGCGGTCAGAAGAACGTGAATTCTGCGGGCACAGTGAGCCTGACAAAGCGGGCTTTGGTTACGACCAGAGGCTACAAGGGGACACTTTCCGCCGAGTCATCGCTCTCACCCAATAGCCTCCCGCTCCCCGGCGTTGTCACCTACTCACTCGTCCTTCGCAACGACGCTTCCCCCACCTCCGACGCCCTGGCCAACGTGGAAACGGACTTGTACTTAAGTCAGATCAAAGTGAACGGAAAGCTTGAGTGGCCGTCTGTTCAAGCCATCACACCCGCTGGGACCTATGACGGTCAGGGCCATATCAAGATCGCACTGGGGTTGATGGGCAAAGGCGACTTACGCAATATCACTGTCAAACTGGCGTTCCCGATAGGTGCCCGCAACGCTGCGGAATACACCGTGTCCATGACAAGCAAAGGAACCGATGACCTGTGCGGATCTTCAATCGTGACTTCCACCACACGTGGGCTGCTCACCTCCAGCCCAGTCCTGCGAGTGCGAGCGGATCAGGCGGCCGATCTCATCCTGAGCGGTGGTGAATACGAGCACCAACTGCGCTACGAGAATATCGGCACAGGCCCCAGCTTCGAATCCTGGGTTGTCGAACGGGTTCCGGAAGGAACCGTCTTCGTGAGCGCCACAGGCAATCCGACCCTCGAAGGGATGATGTTCTCTGCAGACGACTCTCTTCCACCACGGGAGCTCACGGCTTCCATTCCACTCACAGGAGGCACTCTGGCTGGCTTCAGTCCAGGCACGCTCGACACGAAGGGCACCGTCGCTACGGTGGACGATGTCTGGACCAGTCCTTATCGCGAGAACACTCTTTGGGTTGCGTGGAAGCTGCCATCAGAGCTCCCCATCAACTCATCGGAAGCCGTGGGCTTGCGACTGCGCAACGATCACAATGGTCGGCTTCCGGGCAACGCCGGATCCCCCGAGGGCTCGCTCCTTTACAATACGGCAGCGATCCTCTCCAGTGAGCTGCAGCAGGCGATCGGCAATCAGCTCATCACCCGAATCGATAACCACCCCTCGATTGAGGTGGATAAAACCGGTCCCTCTGAGGTGGAGGCAGGCGTGGACTTCGAGTGGGTGGTGAACTATCACAACAACACTCAGCTTGTGGCGGGGGACGAAGTCACCGTGACAGACCTGATCCCACCCGGCATCACGTTCATCGGCGCCACACACACCTGGAATTCCCAAGCAGCGGCGAACGGAGCCCCCGGTGGTGTCATCCCCCAAACCGTGATTCCGGTCCCGAGCAGCCCAGGGAACGGTGTCACTCAACTCGCCTTCAAGATCGCCGGGCCGGGTGGAATTCGCATCGGCACCCTTAACCCTCTGGAAGGCGGAATAATTGTCCTGCGGGTGCGAGCCTTTTCTGGCATCCCATCAGGCACCACTGAAGAAAACAATGTCTGCGCCACCGTGATCCATGGCGAGGACACCTTCACCAGTTGCGCACGCCACGAGGTGAGAATCCTGCGACCGGACCTCTACACACAGAAGTATGCCTCCCCCGAACGGGTGCTCCCCGGTGACACCGTCACCTACCAGTTGATCGCGGCCAACCGAGGACTTATTGCCGCCCGGGATGTTGGGCTCACAGACCGTCTGCCTGCAGGTGTCAGTTACATCCCCGGATCAACCAGCCTGGCGACAGGTGGCTATTCCCTTGCAGAGCCCTCCATCACTGGCCAAACGCTTACCTGGAGCCTGGCCACCGCGAATGCACTCACCTACACCGGCTCACCTCGACTTCCTGTCGGCGACATCCCGGCCCTCTCTGGCGATATCCTCATCCAGTTCAAAGGGCGGGTCTCTCAGAACGTCGCGCCCTGCACCGAACTGACAAACACTGTGACAATCCAAACCCCCTCGATTGAGGAAAAGGCCTATCCAAACAGCGCCATCGCCATCGTCACCGTGCCTCCACCCGAACTGGCTGTCGCGCTCTCCTCCCCTCCTCTGGCCCTGCCGGGACAGCGGGTCTCTTCGCAAATCACCTGGGTGAACCATAGTCCCCAAGCCGCCTCCGATGTTTACCTGATCACCACACTCCCCAACCTGGATGCGGATCCAAACAGCGATGTTCGCTTCATCAGCATCACGCCGCCGGGATCGGCTAAAGCCTACTTCCACTCGGGATCGCTTCAAGCCACACCTGCCTTCGATCCTCTCTCACCGCTGGATCCTGCCAATGGCTGGACCGCCGCGCCGGGGATCCACGTGAACCGGATCGCCCTGACCGTGGGAGCCATGCCTGGAAACTCAGGTCCATTTTCGGCAGAGCTGAAGTTTGAGCTGATCGATCCGGATGGCGGGAGTGGCTCTCCTGTCCTGCCCCAGGCCGGAACCTGTTTTACCAACACAGTCACGATCTACCAGCCGCTTCCCCGATGCGAGAACCTCGAGGACAACACCGCGACTGCTGTGGTCTGTACCCCCGCACTCGACATGACGCTCAAAAAGATCGGATCGATCCAGGGCGGCATCCCGGGCATCACCCCTGGCCAACCGATCACCTACACGCTCACCTATAAAAACAGCGGCACGGTCAATGCCTTTGGCGTGCAGGTGATCGACACCCCGCCTGCGGGCTTGCTTCACGGCTCCCCTCTCGACGACTTCAACCTCGTCGTGCTGACCGACAACACAGGCAGTCGAGTTTACCCGGTCGACCTGAGCGGCAACCCGATCACCGATCCCATCCCCGTGACTCGGGACATCAAGGACGGATCCATCGTCTGGAAACTCGGCAGCGCGTTGACGGCCGACCCCCACTATTACGGTTCTGTTGGGTTGCCTCCCGGAAGCGAGGGCTCATTCCAATTCTTCGCAAAGGTATCGAACTCTGTGGCGGACGGCACCGAGCTCTGCAATCCCGGATCGGTGGTCGCACTGGGACAAGAGCTCGTGCTCAGCAACAACACCAACCAGAGCTGTGTCGTAGTGCGGCGTGCTGATGTCTTTGTGAACAAGAAAGGGGTGAGCGCGAGCGGGGACCCGGTGTTCGTCGAACGAGGGGAAGAGATCACCTATACCATCGACTACAACAATCTGGCCGATATCACTGCCGAGAAAGTCCGCATCAATGAGATTGTGCCTACTCACACGCAACTGATCAGCGTAAACCCGCCCGCCGGCGGGACCGTCAGCTACACACCAGACAGGGACCATGCGACCAGTTTCACTGTGGACTTTGACCGACTTGCTGGCCCGGCGAATTCCGTAGGCATCACCCTCACTCACACCCCGTCTTCGTCGGGCGAGCGACCACGCCTGAGTATCGAACGTGCGACCGGCAACAACGCGCTCATCACTTGGCCCGCGTCGGCCGTCGGCTACGTGCTCGAATCCGCCGGCGTGATCACAGTCCCCATGGTCTGGCAGACGGTACAAATCACCGTCACGCAGTTTGCTGGAGGGAAGCAAGGGGTCATGGTTCCCATGAACAAGCTGGCCTCCTTCTACCAACTCAGGTTTGAAGGAGGGTGCCAGCCAGGCACCGTGGATCTCCTGCCATCCACCCTGACGGAGGGTTTCCTGGGTTGGAGCAAACTCTACGTCAACCATACCATCCCGGAAGGAGGAGCCATCCACTACACAGTGGGGCGTGTTGAAGTCGGCACCGCTCTCTTCGATCTGGGGAGCCGCTACACATCGGTTTCGGTGGGCCCGAATGGATTGGATCTCTCCGGGATTCCCTCCGTCTACAGCAATCTGGTGCTCCGGGCGGAGGTCACCGCTGAAAATCCGACGAACATCCCCTGTATAGATGGATTCCAGATGACCTACCATTCCATGCGCTCCCCGTCGTTTACCTTCAAGGTGCGTGTGGATCAGGATCCCTGCGGAGACAACGATCTCATTCCGAACACAGTCAACATTGTTACCTCCACACCCGAGAAGTCGGCGGACAACAACAGCGCCGAGTATGAGATGCACATCCGCCAGACCGATCTGCAGGTGCAATGCAGCGCGAGCGCAGCGGCGATCCTGGAGAATGAGATTCTCACCCAGACCATCGCCTGGAAGGTCGCTGGGCCGCAGTCAGCGATCGGGGCCTATCTCATCGTGCATCTCCCGGATGTCGATGGGGACGGCCTGGCCGACGTCACGCTCGACTCCACGACTCCAGAACCCGGAGTGACTGTCTACTACAGCAGCAGCCCGACGTTCAGCTCTCCCTCCTTCGATGCAATGCACCCCCTGGGTAACCCCCAATCACCCTGGACGACCGGGTCGCAGCGCGCCAACCACATAGCGTTCCTGCTGAACGACCGCGCGCCCGGCAGCTCTGGAACGCTCCAGTACTCCACCCGGCTGAATCCCCGAACAGCCGGACAGACCCTCTGCACCACGGTCTCAGCGTTCAACGCTCGCCTCGACCGGAACTGCGACAATAACTCCTGCTCCAGCTGCGCATTCGTTGGTACCCGGGCGAACGTCTATTTGAAGACCATCGACCCGGGCTGTCTGCACCCGGGCGAAGAGGTCAGTTTCCTGCTGACCTATGGCAACAATGGGAACGCCGCCGCTGTGGATGTCGTGCTTGAGGATCTTCTACCGCCCGAGCTGACCTTTGTCAGAGCCCTTCCCGCACAAACAAGCCCGGGTACCTGGAACAATCTGGGCAGCACCCCGGGCACGCTTGCCCCCGGCGAGACGGGTGTGATTACCCTCGTCGCTCAGCTCAGCGAGGCCTGTAGCCTCGTCGGCCAAACCCCGATCCACATCGCAACGCTTCGCACCAGCAGCGAGGAGGTAGACATCACCGACAACAGAACGGACACACGGCTTGGCTGCATCACCCCTCACTACGCCCGCATTGCCGGCTACGTCTATGAAGATCTGGACGGCGACTGTGTGCGCGAATCGGGCGAGCGCGGAATTGCGGGAGTCACCCTGACGCTTACGGGCAGTGTGCCTTGCGGCATCCCCGTGACCTTCACGACCGTCACTGACAAGAACGGCGCCTACAGCTTCATCGGACTCGATCCTGGTGACTATGTTCTCACCGAAACACAGCCCGTGGGCTGGACCTCCACCGGAGACAGCCTGGGAAAAATCAACGGCACGCTCAGTGGTATCAACCTCGACCCCTTGGACAATGTTCTCGGAACGATCAAGCTGCGAGGCGGGGATTCCGGTCTGGAAATGAACTTCTGCGAGAAGGGACCGGACCGGACACCTCCCATCCTCCGCTGCCCGGCGGACCTTGTGATTGAATGCACGCAGGCACCCGGCACTCCTGTCGAGTTCCTTCCCACAGCATCCAGCCCAGCTGGCGGCCTTGTGACCGTGATTTGCTCACCCCTGTCCGGAAGCGCATTCCCGCCGGGGACAACGACCGTCTCCTGTCTCGCCATCGACGAGAGAGGAAACACCAGCGCCTGCTCCTTCACCGTGACCGTGAAAGACAGCACCCCTCCCCGGATCACCTGCGCTCCCGACAAGACCGTGGAATGCGGCAGCACATGGGCCTTCGACCCGCCCACCGCGACAGATGGTTGCTCGCTCAAACCTGTGACCCTGACGGTTCTCAGCACCGTGACGAATGGCCTCTGCCCTCAGGTGATCACCCGCACGTGGCAGGTCACCGATACGGGCGGAAATAGCAACCTCTGCAGTCAGACCGTCCGAACTACCGACACCACACCACCGGTGTTCACCCATACACCCATTCCAACCCTCGATCTGGGTTGCAATCCAAAAACCATCCCTGAACGCGACGCGTCGATCCAAGCGACGGATACCTGCGGCCTCATCAACGCACCCACTCATCTGCTTCTGGGCAACTTTGGCTCAAACGCTGTGGTGCGTTACGCCCTTCCAACCGGAGCCTTTGAAAACACCGTCACCTCCGGTGCTGAACTAAAAACTCCCAACGGGATGGTGTTCGGCCCGGATGGCAATCTCTACATCAGCAGCTATGACGACGCGAAGGTGCAACGCTTCAACGGAACGACGGGGGTTTTCATCGACACGTTCGCTTCCGGCGGAGGCCTTGACCATCCCTCAGGCTTGGCTTTCGGGCCGGACGGTCATCTCTACGTCGTCAGCCATGGCAACTCTCAGGTCAAACGCTACCATGGCACAACCGGAGCGTTCATCGACACCTTCGCAACGGCCTCGCCCGACACCTATCTGTTTGATCTGGTGTTCGGCCCGGATGGAAATCTCTACGTCTCCAGCGTTGGAACCTCCGATGTCAAACGCTACGACGGAACCACCGGCCTCTTTATCGACACGTTCGCATCCGGCGGAGGGCTCAACCAACCGCAAGGGCTGACCTTCGGGCCCGACCGAAATCTCTATGTTGTCAGTTTTGGTGACAACTCCGTGAAGCGCTTCAACGGCACGACCGGGGCCTTCATCGATACCTTCACCTCGGGCGGGGGCATACGTGGAGGAGTCGGACTGGGCTTTGGACCCTACGGCGATCTCTATGTGATCAGCTACTACAGCGGTGAGGTGAAGCGATTCGATGGCACAACGGGAGTCTTCATAGACAATCCCGTCTCAGGGGCGAGCTCCTTCTTCCTCACCTTCAGCAAACCTGAAACGGTGGCGCAACCTCCGCAAGTGAGCTGCGCCACAGTGGACACGGTCCAGGGATGTGTTCACACGCGCACCCTCACCTACACAGCCGTCGATGGATGCGGCAACAAGGCCACCTGTTCCCAGGTGATCCGCTGGACACAGGACACCACCCCGCCCGTCATCACCGGCTTGCAGGACATCCTCACCCACTCGCTCGCAGGCACCAATGGGAACATCGTGAGCTATCCCTTGCCGGTGGCGACGGACCTCTGCGAAGGCCCCGTGACACTGAGTTGCAACCCGCCCTCAGGATCCTTCTTTCGCACCGGCCAAACCCCTGTCTACTGCATCGCGACAGACGCCTGTGGAAACAGTACCACCAACACATTCACCGTCACAGTGCGCGGCGTGTGCGTGGAAATCATCAAGGAAGAGTTCACCTGCACCGGCCTGGACGGGCAGGACACCTATCGCTTCTGTTTCGTCAACAACAGCGACCGTCCGCTTGGGCATCTCACGCTGATCAACCTTCCGGACGGCGTCGTAGCGCATCCCTACTTCCTCGATCTCATAACCCCTGTGAACCCGGGGCAGACGGGCTGCATGTCCGTCGCGGTCGGCGGTCTCAACACACAGACTGAGCTCTGCTTCCAAATCATGGCACATACACCAGATCTGGAGCAGTGCTGCATCGCCACCCATTGCGTCGAGGTGGCATTCACCCCCCCGCAGCTCACCTGCCCGTCCAACATCGTGGCGATCACGGCTTCGGGAGAGTCCAAAGCCGTCGTCCACTACACGGTTCAAACAGGAGGCCAGAGTGAATCGCCGGTGACGCTGGTCTGCACTCCGCCGTCAGGCTCCTCGTTCCCCATCGGGATCACCCCTGTTCACTGTGTCGCTACGGATGCCTGTGGACACACACAGCGATGCAGCTTCCTTGTCACCGTCGCTCAAGGACGCGGAGATCTTTGGATCACCGACACGCCCTACGACTACACGGGCAGCACACCGGACCAAGGTCGGGAGCCCGACCCGGACATGGTCCTGGAGGAGGTCTATCTCAGCCGCGGCATCTGGGTGCACAACAATTGCCTGGCGCCCGCAGGCACGCATCTCAGCCATCAGAACCCGCGCTACGGTCAACAAAACTGTGCGTTCGCAGAAATCAAGAACCGCGGCAATCTCCCTGTGGCCGGTGCTCATGTGGAGTTCTACTGGGCCAATGCGGGGCTCGGGCTTACATGGCCCATCAGTTGGACCTTCATGGGCACAGCCTCATTGCCCACTATCAATCCAGGCGACGTCTACATCGCCACAGCACCCTGGTATCCTGCGGGCACCGGCCACTACTGCCTGCTGGCACGCATCGTTTCCGTCGTGGACCCGATGACCTACCCTGAGACTTCGTCCGTCTGGACGAATGTGAGAAAGAACAACAATCTCGGTTGGCGCAATGTGAACGTGACCGATTGTCTCCATACGCCCGGCGACAAGGTCGAGGTCCGGGTAACCAACTTCGAGCCTGCTCCCAAGAAGCTCACGCTCGTCTTCACTGCGGACCAGGACTTCCTTCTCAACGGGGGCACAGCGATCCTCTCTCCCGGCACGACGCTCTTCCAGCGTTGGATGGCCGCAGGAGGAAAAGGAACCCATGTTGAAGTCATCAACGGAAACGAGATTCGTTTCACGGGAAGCCCCGCAGTATTGGAGGACATCCCGTTTGGTCAGAATGAAGAACGCATCTTCAATCTTACCTTGCGTGCCGATCAGCCCATGCCTGTGATGGGATCCAGCCACACCTACCATGCCCATCTCCAGGAAAGGATCGACGGGGAAACCGTGGGTGGAGTGAGCTATGCGGTAATCACGCGCACCTACGAGACCGACACCGACCTTGATGGCGTGCCGGACATCGATGATGACGATGATGACAACGATGGCATCCCCGACGAAATGGATGACAATCCGATGGGCCAAACCGAATGCCCGCCGTCCGTGCTCACCCTCAGCCGAGTCGCGGGCGAGTCGACCCTGACCTGGAATGGTTTGGGCTACCGGCTCCAGTACTCAGCGGGTGTCGGGCAACCCTGGGTCGACATGCCCGGGGCGAGTTCGCCCTACGTCCTCGTGACGGATATGGGAGAGCGCCTGTTCCGTCTGATCTGCCGCTAACAGGCCGCTGAGCGGAAGGCAGATAGAAAAGCTGGAAGGGATACAAAGAAGGACCGGGAGCCTCAGCTCCCGGTCCTTGCCATTTACGGAGGGGTCCCCGGTTCCTCAGACGGAGGTACGAGGCTCACGTCGCTTGCGGAGGGGGAGGGATTCCTATGCGAACAATTCCTGAAAAATCGCATCACCTTTTCGGTGGAAAAGCCAAGGAACCGAGTGGAAGCAGACGTGCAATGGAATCTTCCTCCACCTGTGTGGGTGGAGGCGAGGTGGGCCGAGACTGTCCTGTATGTGTCCGATCTCCCTCGCTCCAACCGACGCTTTTTTGGGAACGAGCGGTCCGACAAAGGTCGGCGAAAGAGAGGCCTCGGCTGAAACAGCTCCAAGAAACTTCCGACACATTCCAAGGGACATCCCGTGGGTGGCGAATTGCTAAACCAGCTCGCTCGCCGAGCCGTAGCTCGCAGCACATGGGTCGTCCAACGTCCGCCTTCGCCTCGACAGACTCAGCGACGGGGACGACGCACAGTGGGAGTTGTTCTCCTCCTGGCAGCCGGAGCCTTACTTGTCTTCAAGGCTACAAGCAGCGCGTCGCGGAGTACCGGGATTACGGCGAGGTATTTGGATCGGCGTGCGGCCATCTTGCTCACCAAGATCCGCTCGAGAGGGAGCACTCCCAGGTTCAAGCCGGCAACCCTGATGGTTTTGACCCGACGATATTCCTCCCTGAACTTTCCGAGACCGTCCATTCGGAGGACGATATCAAATGGTTGGCTCCCGGGGCCTGCCAGCATCGGAGGATTAAGACTCATCGGTGGCACGTAGGCCGCGCCCACCGAACGGAGCGCCACCATGAGTCGAGGGTCAGAGAGGTCTTCGAACCAAAGGTCTACGTCCTGGGTAACAACGGGTGCTCCTTGCATCGCGGCTGCGGAGAGTCCGACGACCATGAAGCGGACCCGGGATTTGACGAGCGATCGCAGAAGGGCGACCTCAGCTTCTGAGAGCGGCAAAACCTCGGCCACGGCGTAGGCTCCTTTGAAGACGTTCTTCCGGGGTTTGTTCGAGCGCGATCAAGGTGAGGCGAACGGTATCTGGGTCAGCGCTCGGATGTTTGGTCACTATCGCCTCCACACGTTGAGCAAGCCTCCGAGCCCAACGGAGGATCTTCCGTTCGCTCAGGTCGACTGAACTAGGGGTGGCGCGAAGCACTTCAATAGCCTAGGTACAATCCAGTGGATGTCGAGTAACCAGAACACATCGAAGGCACAGTGGTTCGGATGCTGGCTTGCGCCGCCGTAGCGCGCAGCGCATCGTTCGTGCCACGTCCGCCTTCGAACAAGGTGCTTCCCCCGTCGCCAAGGCTATGGGGGACAGGTCGGCGAGACGAGACGGCGTGACAACCTTCGCTCTTGCGTCCTCTGTCGCGTTGAACGCTATGGAGGACAGGTTGCTGCGAGAGCGTTAGAAGTGCCTCGCTGAGAACGCGCGTCCAGAACCACTTTTGAGATACCGTTCGAACATTGCCGCGCGTTCTCGATCCCGGAATGCAACTGCGATCTGAATGACCCGCGGTTTGTGTTTTCGGGTATGACTCACGGTGCCCGCGTTATGTTGGGCCAGCCGCTCCTTTAGGTCCTGGGTGAGGCCAACGTAATGCCGACCCAGCGCAGTTGTGCTCTCCAGAATGTATACATAGTGAAACACGCTCCCCTTTCCCAAGCTGGCTTGCCCAGCCGTAGCTCGCAGCACGTCGTTCGTCCCACGTCCGCCTCCGCTTCGACGGACTCAGCTATGGCGTGACAGCCTTCGCTCTTGCGTTGCTGCGAGCGAAGGCTGGTGCATCCGACAGGATTTGAACCTGTAACCTTCTGATCCGAAGTCAGAAGCTCTATCCAGTTGAGCTACGGATGCCCTCGCCTCGCCGAACACTCCACCTACGCTCGCCCTCCGTCGGGCCGCGTCGCGGGCGCGAGCGACACATTGCAGAGTTTTCCTCCCGGCGGTCAACGAGGAATCCCGTCCCTCACCACTTGACTCAAACTCATCTCCACCGCGGTTTGCCGCCCCAGAAAATCAATCAACAGCGTCACCCGATCCCGGCCAGGCATCACCCGGGTCACCACTGCTTCCAATCCCATGAATGTCCCGGAGATCACGCGCGCGACGTCGCCCGGCTTCGGAGTGCTGTCGATCTCTATGATCTCTCCCTCCCCGCAGAGCGCCCGCAGACCTTCGATCACATCGACCGGAATCGTCGGCCATTTGTTTCCGAAATGCACCACGCCGCTGATCCCCGGCGAGTAGTGAATCCGGTTCAGCGAGGTCGACCAGTTGAAGCGCGCGAACAGGTAGTTCGGAAACATCGATTCCACAACCCAGCCCATGCCCTGGGGCATGTTGCGCCGGACCCGAACGAGCGGGTTGAGGACCTCGAGCGACTCATACTTCCGCAGATGCGTCGCCGCAAGATGCTCGTGCTTCGGATGCGTTCGCAAACAGAACCATGCCTCGCACGGGCTTGGGCCCGATGAGGCGCCATTCGCGTTGGGGGTCAACTCCGACACGCGCAGAACCTACGGGGCCGCCTCTTCTCGGGAAAGTTAAAATGCTCGGGAGCGTTGAAAAAACTCATGAGCCTGGCCGACGCCCACCCGAGCGGCCGCCATCTCTTCCACCCGCTTGTCGGGATCGTAGCCGTCGAAGCATCCCAACACGCTCAGCGAGGCCCAGAGCATCAGGGCGAGCAGCATGGCGCCCAGGATCAATCCCACTTGCGTGGCCGTGCGCTTCAGATCCGGGGAGGCATGTTCATCGCGATGGACGCGGAGAAACCAGCAGGTCCACGCGATCGGCACGAGCATCAGCGTCACGCCCCAATTCAGCACCCATTGAGTGAGGAATGGAGGATGGCGCTTCACCAGCGTCCACCAGTCTTGAGTGGCTCCTGTTCCCAGAACGCCGAAGCTGATGATGATAACGTGCGCAACCGCGATCCGGACGGCGATTCTGGTGGCTTGGCGGAACATGGGCCTCAGGTTTTAGACCGGAAGGGGAGGGCGATGTCACGGGCCGTCGGCCGCCGAGCGCTTGCGGAACCGCCGCCAATTTGGATGGCGACCATGGGCGGGACCGTGCTTGCGGTCGATCTCCCGATCCTCCCCTCTATTTGGCGAAAGCCTTGAACACGCGGTCCTGGATCAGCTTCTCCATGCTCTCGTAACGCGTGAAGCCGGCGGTGGGCTGGAACAAGCTGACGTCGGGCCGCTGCAACTTGACGTCCTTGAAAGTCATTTCCACCATGGAGGACCCCTCGGGCAATTGGATCTTCACCGGAAAGTCTTTCAGATCGGTCGCATTCCAGATCGTGCCCTGCACCTTCTTTCCGCTGCTGCTCGTGACGGTGACGCGACGTTTGACGCAGGGATGCCCATCGAACGACTCCTTGCCGATGTCGGACGCTTCCACCTTGTGGGCTTCGGAGAACCCACTGGCGTCGGATTCCGTCATCGGCTCTTCGGCATAGACCTTTGCCGTGGGAAAAATCACCATTGTTCGGCTGTCGTCCGGGCGAAGAATGCTGACCACCTGATCCATGCCCGCGCGCTTGAACATGTTCAGGCCTTCGGCGTCGAGCGTGCTCGACGTGATCTGGTTGATGTTCACTTCCACGCGCACTCGACGGTCGAGCAGCGCCATTCCCATCGGTGTTTTCACCACATCCTTGCCCGCGGCGTCCGTCATGCGCAGCTCCACTTTTGTCGTGAAGGCCTTGTGATTGCCGAACAGCTGCAGGAGCGCGGGATTGAACCCGGTTTGTCCTCCGGGAATCTGGGCGTCGACCGTGATCCGAAGCATGCCCGACAGCAACAGCGCGAGAGCGGGGAGGATTCGGGAGGCTCGATGGATTCGGTGGATTCGGTGGATCGGCATAGCGGCGGGAGATCTAACAAGGCGCTGCGCGGGGCTCCAGCTTTATCGCGGCGGACTAACCATGGAGCGCGCGGGGCGCCTTGCGGTGGTCCAAAAAGCTAGGCGATGATCTCGGTGATCGGTTTGCCGTGGTCCAGTTCGAGGCGCTTTCGGCCGGGCACCTCCAGTCGTCTCGAATCGAGGCCGAGCTGCCGCAGGATCGTCGCGTGAATATCCGTCACGTAGTGGCGGTCCTCGACGGCGTGGAATCCGATCTCATCCGTCGCGCCATGAACGACCCCGCGCTTCAGGCCGCCTCCCGCCATCCACACGCTGAATCCAAAAATGTGATGATCGCGTCCGTCAGCGCCTTGCGACCCCGGCGTGCGGCCAAACTCGGTGGCGAAGATCACCAGGGTTTCATCCAGGAGGCCCCGCTGATCCAGGTCCTCCAGCAGTCCCCCGATCGGCTGGTCCACCGCGCGCGCCAGCCCTGAGTGGTTCGCTTTGAGCCCGCCGTGCGCGTCCCAAGCGCCAGCGCCGCCGCCGCCATGCTGGATCTGGATGAACCTGACGCCTCTCTCCACGAAGCGCCGCGCCGCGAGCAGCTGCGTTCCGAAATCGCGCGAGTGCGATTGATCGATGCCGTAGAGAGCCTGGGTCGCGGCGCTCTCCCTTGAGAAATCCAGGACCTCAGGGACGGATCGCTGCATCCGGAACGCAAGCTCATAGGAGGCTAGGCGCGCCGCGAGGGCGGGATCTTTCGGATACTCGATCCCCCGAAGCTCGTTGAGCCGACGGATGAGATCGACGCCGACATGTTGCGCCTCAGGGGCGATCGGCCGCTCCGATTTGCCAAAGTCGAGCGGGTTCTCCGGATCGATTCGCAACGGCACCGCGTCGTGGGCGGGGCCAAGATAGTGACCGTCCCGGAGGTTCCAATACTCGCGTGTTCCGAGGGAAATGAACTGCGGGAGATTGTCATTCAGGCTGCCCAACCCGTAGTGAACCCAGGCGCCGAGGGTGGGGAACTCGCCGTCCAGCATGTTGCGGCCGCTGTGGAACTGCGTTTGAGCGCCGTGGTTGCTGTCGGTCGTCCACATCGATCGCACCACCGCCAGCTTGTCCGCGTTGCGGGCCAGGCGCGGGAACCAGTCGCTGATCTCGATGCCGCTTTGCCCATGCTGCTTGTATCCCACCTGGAGCGGGTAGAGCGTGTTGCGCTGATTCCCGTTCGCGTCCGGCACCACCAGCCGCTCGATCGCGAGCTTCTTGGGATCCTGTGCGCCGGCGAACGGGGTCTCGGCGATGGTCTTGCCCGCGTATTTCGTCAGCATCGGCTTTGGATCGAAGCTCTCAACGTGGCTCACGCCGCCGTTCATGAAGAGCCAGATCACGCTCTTCGCCCTGGGCGCGAAGTGAGGAACGCCGGTCGGCGGCGTCCAGGCCTCGGCGTCGAGCGCGTAGCCATCGCGATGCAGCATGGCCCCCAGCGCCAATCCCGTGAACCCCATCCCGAGGTCGGCGAGAAAGGCGCGCCGGGGTCGCGGGCGAACCAGCAATGAGGATGCGCGTCGACTCATGCGGCGAGCGGTTGATGTGGGGAGGGGTTCATCGCAGCGTCAGAAAGTCGTTATGATTGATCAAGGCCCACACCAATCGCGCGCGGGCCGCTGTCGGCGCGTCCTGGCCCGCGGGATCCTTCTCGGACGCTCTCCAAGCCTGGAGGGCGTTGTCGCTTGCCGCCAACTCAGCCGGGCTCGGATTCATTCCCAGCAACACGGAGAACGCCTGGCGAAGAAACGCCGCGTCGGATGTTCGCGAGGCGCCGACGCGCCCTTCCGCGGCCAGGCGCTTTGCGATCGCGATGGAGGAATCCTGCACGAGACGGCTGTTTGTGAGCGCCAGCGCCTGCTGCGGCACGATGCTCTCATTGCGTCGATAACACTCCTTCACGCTCGCGTTGTCGAAGAGGCTCAGAAAGAGGTTCTGGTCATTGTTCGAGTGAAAGAAGTAAAGGCTTCGGCGCTTGGAATCGGCCTGCTGATTCTGCGGGATCGGCGGCCCGCCCATCGTGAGATCCAGCTCTCCAGCGTGGGCGAGCAGGGCGTCCCGCACGGATTGAGCCTCGAGGCGAATCGGAGAGCGCCGCCACCACCAGCGATTGTCGGGATCCTTCGCCATATCAGCCTCGGCGCCGAGGGTCGACGACGACATGCGGTACACCGATGAAGTCACGATCAGCCGCTGGAGATGCTTCATGCTCCACCCGCTGTCCACCAACTCGCAAGCCAGCCAATCGAGAAGCTCAGGATGTGTGGGCGGCGTTCCCTTGCGTCCGAATTCAAAGACCGTCGGCACGAGCGGGACTCCCATGTGCCGCGCCCAGACATGATTGGCCGCAACGCGGGCCGTGAGGGGATTGCGCGCGTCCGCGATCCACTCGGCGAGCGCTTTTCGGCGCCCGCTGCTGCGCGGGGGGAAAGCGACAACCGGGTCGTCCGCCGTGGACGACAGGAACCGCGTCGGCGTCCACTGCGCGCCCGTGAGCTTGACGTAGGAATCCTTGGGGGACGGAGGAGCCGCCGCCGCCGCCTTCGCCTTCTCGAGCGCCTCCAGCGCCGACTTCAGCTCCTTTCCGATCCCGTCCTTCTTGTCGGCCGCCGCTCGCGTCTGGGTGAGTTCGATCTCGCATACGGCGTGCGCCGCCTTGGCGACGGCCGCCTGCCGTTCGGCCTGCGCCGCGACGCGGGAGGCGTCCCTTTCCTTCCGTTCACAATCGGAGCAGGCCGGCCCGGCGTCCGTCCTCGCCCAGGCTGCGCGCATCGCCTCGATCCTTCGCTCCACGCTTTCCAAATCGGCGTTGGCCAGGCGGGACGCCGCCTCGATCGCCGCCAACTCGGCTCGCTCCTGTTGGTTCGTTGCGCCGAGGGTGATCCGCGCGCGCGCTTGCGCGAGCTTCGACGCTGCCTTGTCCGCGCTTCGCCGGGCGTTGGAACGATAACTCTCCAGCGCCCAGGGACGACGCTCTGGCTGCCATGCCGAACGGGGCAGCTCTATGGATTGGACCTCCGACATCCGGAGGCCGAGGAAGTCCGGAACGGCCGGGACGATGAGGGTCGACTTGTCGGGGTTGTTTTCATTGCCCCGAACGAAGCGATAGGTGGGAGTCTCGAGCAAGCCATCGTAGACGCGCGGAATCCCATCGCGGGCGAGGTCCTGCTCGCCGGGGACGGCGTCGAGCCGAACATGATAGGGCTCGAAGAAGGCGCGCATGCGATAGAAGTCCGTTTGGAGGATCGGGTCGTATTTGTGGTCATGGCACTTCGCGCAATTGAAAGTGAGGCCCAGAAAACCTTTGCCGACATGCTCCACCACTTCCTCCATCCACTGGTGGCGATTGAAGAGGAAGTAATCCCTGGCGAGGAATCCCGTGGCTCGGAGCTTCTTGAGATCCTCAGGATAGAGCTCATCGGCCGCGAGCATCTCTCGGATCATCTCATCGTAGGGGAGGTCATTGTTCACGGACTCCACGATCCAGTCGCGCCAATGCCAGATGTGCTTCTGGCTGTTCCGCAGCTGATCGCCCAGTCCCCACCAATCGCTGTATCGCCAGATGTCCATCCAATGCCGGCCCCATCGCTCGCCGTATCGGGAGTCCTCCAACAGACGCTCCACGGCTCGCTCATACCACCCCGGCGAGCGATCCGCCTCGAGCCGCGCGAGATCTTCCAGAGACGGCGGAACGCCAAGAAGGTCGAAGTAGAGCCGACGATAAAGCGTCTCTCGGCGGGCTTCCGGCTGCGGCGTCAAGCCGCGACTCTCCTGTTGCTGGGCAATGAAGGCGTCGATGGGGTTGCGAACCCAGCGGAGGCGCCGCACAGCGGGGACTGGGGGCCGCGCGCGAGGACTGAAGGACCAGTGCGTACGCCCGTCGGTGTCGGCGGAGACCTCCGTGGACGCGGCGATGACACCGCCGGGTTCCGTGCCCAGGAGCGCGGAAAGAGCCGCCAGAAGCGCTATGATGACGCGTGTCATTCGGATTGTCCGCCGCCAGCCTTGGCTCACATCGGCTCGGATTCCGCGAGCGGGCGTCATGCGGGCGTGAAGGTAGATCATCACAAGACGCGGCGATTGGCCATCCTGAATTCCGCGCAATGTGACGCGCCGTGCCCTGAGACGCTGGACAATGCTTCCGGCGAAGATTCCACAGAGGTTGAACAAGGCGCGCCGCCGGTTGGCGACAGCTTTCCGATCTCACACGACGCGCGGATCGCTCACCTTCCGCCGCGTCTTGGAGGGGGTCGCTTGTTCCCGTCTCGCGGGGGGGCTCCGGCGCCGCGGCGTGGGCGGGGTCTTGGCCCGCCGCGGGGGCGATCGTCGCGCCGTTGGAGGTTTCGCGGATTTGCCGCGGCGCGGGCGCGGTCCTCCGCGGTTTGGACCAGCCGGAAGTCGACCTGCTTCTTGAACGTGTCCACCTTCGCGACCTGGACCGTGACGCGGTCGCCGAGACGGATCACGCGCCGGCTGCGGCGTCCGACGAGATTGTTGCGCGCGGGGTCGAAGACGTAAAAATCGTCCTCCACCGTCGACAGCGGCACCACGCCGCTCATCGCGAGGCCCGGCACATCCACGAAGAACCCGAAGTTGCGAACATCGGTCACGAGCGCGGGGTAGGGCAGGGGTTGGCCGGAGGCGAGCTGGGCGTTGAGGAACGCGTAGAGCTTCACGTCCTTGCTGTCGCGCTCGGCGTCGGCCGAGTTGCGCTCGGTGACGGAGATGTGTTCGGCGGTTTGTTTCAGGGCCGCGGGCGCGGCGGCCCGGGTTTCGAACAGAGCGCGATGAACGATGAGGTCGGCGTACCGGCGGATCGGGGACGTGAAGTGCGCGTATTTCTTTTTCGCTAGGCCGTAGTGGCCGAGCGGCTCGACAGCGTATCGCGCTCGCATCAGAGAGCGGAGGAACGCGATCTTGAGCGCGGGGCCGATGGGGATCTCCGAGAGCCGTCGGAGCAGCCGCTGCACCTCTCCCCGATCCCGCAGATTGCCGCAGGGAATCCGATGGCCGAGCACGTCCTCGCGGTACTCCTGGAGCCGGCCTTCGTCCGGGGCCTCATGAACGCGATAGATCGCGGGCCGATTCAGCTGCATCAGGCGCGAGGCGACCGCTTCGTTGGCGAGAAGCATGTATTCCTCGATCAGCTGGTGCGACTCGTCGTTGATCACCTTCTCGATGCGCGAGACCCGCCCCGCCTCATCGAGCCGGATCTTCATCTCGGGGAAGTCCAGCTCGAGCGAGCCCGCCTTGAACCGCGCGCGCCGGATGCGCTGGGCCATTTCGTGCGCCTGGTGGAGCATCTCCTCGATAGGGTTGGCGGCCTTCCGCTGCAGGAGAGCGAAAACCTCCTGATAGCTGAACCGCCGCTGCGAGTGGATGACAGCGGGGTAGAACTTGGAGCTCAGGACGCGTCCGTCGTTGTTCAGCTGGAACTCGACGCACTTGGTGAGGCGATCCACCGCGGGCTTGAGGGAGCAGAGCTCGTTGCTCAAAGCCTCGGGCAACATGGGGATCACGCGATCCACCAGATAGGTGGAGTTGCCCCGCTTGCGCGCTTCGGCGTCGAGCGCGCCGCCGGGCTTCACGTAGTGGGACACGTCGGCGATGTGCACCCATAGCTTCCACTGATCCTGGCCGGCTCGCTCGAGGCAGATCGCGTCGTCGAAGTCCTTGGCGTCGTCTGGGTCGATGGTGACGACGCGGTGGGATCGGCAGTCGACGCGCCCCTTGATATCCTCGGGCTGCACGGCGGTTCCGAATGAGCGCGCTTCCTGGAGGACGTTCGAGGGAAAATGCAGCGGCAGGTCGTACTGCCGGAGCACGGACAGCATGTCGACTCCTTCGGCGTCGGGCGCTCCGAGGACTTCGATGATCTCGCCTTCGGGGTTCGTGTGGCGCGACTCCCACTCGCCAAGCTCGACGACGACCTTGTCCCCGACGCGGGCGGGACGTCCCACGTCGCGGGGCTGGGGGACGGAGATATCGTGGGAGATGAACGGGTCGTCGGGGATGACGTAGAGGAACTGTCGGCTGCTGCGCAGCGTGCCGACGATGCGGGTGCGGCGGCGCTCGAGGATGCGCACCACGGACCCCGTCTCGGGCGGGGCGGCCCCCCCGGGCCGGTTTCCGGCGCGGCGCACGTCGCGGCGCACCAGCACACGGTCCTCGTGCAGCGCCGTGCCTGTGGCGCTCTCAGGGATCGCGATCTCCTTGAGAGCGGAATCGTCGGGCTGCAGGAAGCCCTTTCCCGCTCGATTCATCCGAATGCGCCCCGGGATGAGGTCCGCTTCGACCGAGGGGATGTAGCGGTTGCCCTTCGTCCGGGCGATCCGGCCCGCGGCTTCGAAATCCCGAAGGACGGCTTGCAGCTCTTGTTGTCGGTTGGCTGAAAGCCGGAGCGCTCGCAGCATCTCGGGGATGTTCAGCGGAAGATAATCTTTGTGTCCGATAAGATCGGCCAGTTTTTGGTCCAATGGATTCATTAATCTGCGCGGTTCCTGAACGAGAGTTCGGACCCGCGGCGGGACGGTCGCAGAAGCGGGGCGGCGAAGCGATAGAAGAAGTTGGAGCGGCGGGAGCGCTCCGCGGCAAGGCCCATCGGGCATGACGCGTCCACAACACCGGGAAGCGGCCCATGAGGCGCAAGGGACAAGGGGCAGGGCTGTCCTTGACCCGAGTGCCGTGGAAGTTTAGTTCATACGCGTCCCCGCCGACCGGCCTCGAACGGCGGGTAGCGTCGCCTCGCTTTTGCGGGCGATTCGCACACACAGAATAATCTATAACAAAGACTCATGCCTCGCGTTAAACACATCGCCTTTTTCAAGTTCAAAGCCGACCGCACGCCCGCGCAGATCGCTGAAGTGTGGCGCGTCATGGAGGATCTCCCCAAGCGAATCCCGGGCATCCTCGACCTCACCTGGGGGTCGAACACGAGCCCTGAGGGACTTTCGCAGGGCTACACCCACAGCTTCGTGATGCTCTTCGAAAGCGTGGCGGCGCGGGACGCCTATCTGCCGCACCCCATCCATCAGGAAGCCGTGGGCCGGGTCGTGCCCCATGTCGAATCGGTCATCGTCTGCGATCACGAGGTGTAGCCGCCTGATCGCCGGCCGCGCGTCCGGGTTCGCGCAACAGAGTCCGTTCCTTGCTTCGCTTATGATCGCATCCCATCGCCTGATCCCATTCCTCGTCGCGTCCGCGCTCGCCATCCTCAACGCGACCTCGGCCGAGCCGCCTCCGACGCTTCGAAATCCGAGGCCCCTCTTCGACGGAAAGACCCTCGCGGGCTGGGAAGGCAATCCCGGGCTCTGGCGCGTCCAGGACGGCGCGCTCACCGGAGGCTCCTACGAGGTCACCGTCCCGCGGAACGAATTCCTTGCGACCAGGCGGGACTTCACCAACTTCATCATCCGATTCGAGATCCGGCTGACGGGATCGAACGGCTTCATCAACTCCGGGTTTCAGATGCGCTCGCAGCGCGTCCCCAACAGCTCGGAGATGGCCGGCTACCAGTGCGACTACGGCGAGCCCAACTGGTATGGGGCCGTTTATGACGAATCGCGTCGCAATCGGGTGATGTCCTGGTCCGACATGACGACGCTTCGCCCCGTCCTGAAGGTGAACGATTGGAACGTTTACGTCATTCGCGCGGACGGCCCGCGCATCACCACGTGGATCAACGGCGTGCTGGGAACAGATTACATCGAGGCCGATCCCTCCATCCCGGATTGGGGGAAACTCGGCATTCAGGTGCATGGCGGCGGAAAGACCGTCGCCCAGGCGCGCAACGTGCTGATCCAGGAGTTGCCGCCCACGCCGCCCGGAAGAATCTTTCGCGGCGCGCCTGAGCCCAAGGCGGCGGCGACTCCGCCGAAAGGACAGGCAGCCGTTGCCGCCGTGGCTGTCTCCCCCGAGGAAGAGCGGAGTCGATTCACGGTGGCGCCAGGATTCGAAATCGAGCTTGTCGCAAGCGAGGAACTGGACGCGGGGATCGGGAAGTTCGTCGCTGTGGATTGGGACGCTCGCGGGAACCTTTGGACGATGACCGCGCTGGAGTATCCCGTGGACGCCAATGAGAGCCCTGCGGTCGCGAAGGCTTTGTATGCGAGCCGGGCGCGGGACAAGATCCTTGTCTATGATCGCGATCCCCGCTCGCCCACGGGCTACTCGCGCAAAGCCCGGGTCTTTGCCGATGGGTTGGCGATCCCTCTGGGCATTCTGCCCTATAAGAACGGCGTCTACGCGCAGCATGGGACTGAGATCGTCTATCTGAGCGACACCGACGGCGACGGCAAGGCGGACAAGCGCGAGGTGATCCTCAGCGGATTCGGCGTCCAGGACTCGCACCTGTTCCCGCATCAGTTCACGCGGGCGCCGGGAGGCTGGATCTGGATGGCGCAGGGCGCGTTCAACTACGGCAAGGTGAAAACCGCGAAGGGCGCCGAAGTGAAGTTCGATGAAACGCGCATGGCGCGATTCCGATACGATGGAAGCGATTTCGACATCACCTCGCAGGGACCGTGCAACATCTGGGGGCTCTTCATGACGATGGAGGGCGAAACATGGATTCAGGAGGCCAATGATTTTGGCTATCCCGCGATGCGCTTTCACGAGTACGCGAACTATCCGGGATGCTCGCAGGGAGTTTGGAAAAGCTACGCGCCGGAGTTTCCCAGCATCGCCCCGCACTTTGCGATGGGCGGGACCGGGCTGAGCGGCCTGGCCATGAGCGACCGTTCCGGCTGGCCCGAGGCTTACTGCGACGTGCTGTACGTCGCCAATCCCATCACGCGCAAAATCCAGGCGATCAAGATCCGACCCGACGGAACTCGCCACGCCCTGACCAAGCTTCCCGACTTTATCCAATCCAGCGATGAGATGTTTCGCCCCGTGGCCCTTCGGCTCGGGCCCGACGGATGCCTCTACTTTGTGGACTGGTACAACAAGATCATTTCTCACAACGAGGTGGCGCGAAACCATCCTGACCGCGACAAGAAGCATGGCAGGATCTGGAGAGTCAGGCATTCCGGGACGCCGCTTCTCGCCGTTCCCGATTTCACAAAGCTCTCCGGGGATGAGCTGATCTCGCGGCTCGGCGGCGAGAACACAACGCAATCGCATCTGGCCTGGCAAGCCATCGGCGACCGGGGACTCAAGGAGCTCGCGCCACGGCTGAAAGGGCTCATCGTCGATTCCGCCGCTCCCGCGGGCCGCCGCATCGCGGCTCTGTGGTCCTTGCTTGGCTTGCATGCAGCGGACGTTTCGACCGTGATGCCCTTGCTGAGAGATCCGAGTCGAAACATCCGCCGGGAAGCGCTGCGCGCGCTCGGAGAGAATGTGTTTCCCCTCGAAGCCACCCTCGCCTTGATGGAGCCCTTCGCGGAAGATTCTGACCCGGAGGTTCGGGCTGAAAGCATTCGAGTCCTGGGAAGAATGATCGACGGGTCGAGCGCTTTCACGAACTCCGCGTCGTCCTCTTTCGCGCAATCCGCCATCGCCTTGTGCGCCCGATTCGCTTTGTCCCCCCTGGCTGCGCCCATGACGAAGAGCACCCAGTCGGGAAGGCTCATCAAGGCGGGCGACGCCTATGAGCGGGAGTTTGAGCGGTACCTCGTCCGATATTTCCTGGAGCGGCATTCGCCTGAGGTTGCGGGGTTCCTGGGGTCCGAGGCCTCTCATTCGCTGGCCTTGGAGAGCCGCCTCTTGCTGGCGCTTTGCCTTGAGCCGAAGGCCAGCGCGTCGAGGGTCGCCGAGTTGCTGCCATCGTTGAAACGGGCGCCCGGTCAGGAGGAGTTGCTGCGGCTGGCGCAGTTTCCCGACGAGCCCGGAGTCGGCGCCGCCTTGAAGGCTGTGCTCCAGCAGCCCGCGACCAGCGCCGCCTCGATCGAGCTTCTGCTTCAAGCGAGGACCCGGCTGGATGGGGCGAGGATCACTCCGCTCCTGAACGACTCCGCGAAGCAATTCGCGAAAAGCGACACCGCCGCCCTGGTTGAGCTGGGCGCGAGGCTCGCCAGCGCGTTCCAATTGACGGCCATTGAACCAGAGCTCGCCCAAGCCTTGGAGCGAGGGTGGGCCGCGGCGGGCGCGCAGGGGGTGTTGCGGCCGGAATCGCTCGCGGCGCTGCGGGCGCTCCGCGACCTGAAGTCGGAGCGCGTGGACTTGTTCGCGCCAATCGCCGAGAAGGGGGCGCTCGCGGAGCAGCAGGCCGCGGTGGCCGCGTTGGCGTCATCACGGAATCCCGAAGGGGCATCGAGGCTCGCGAGTCTCTTCCCCGCCTTGTCCGCGCCTTCGCGCCGCGTTGCGCTCGCCTCGCTGGCCTCGGTCCCCTCGGGGGCCCGGGCCCTCGTGAAGAGCATCCGAGGCGGCGTCATTCCGAAGGATGAGATGGACGGAGCGACGTTGGACAAGCTTCGTGTCGTCTTGGGCGACGACGCCGAGCTGGCCGCGCTGATGGGGGAAATGGCTTCGCTGCTCCGTCCGGCGCTCCGGTTGAACGGCGACGACGAGGCGTGGGTGGATAGCGATATCGCGCTGCGAGGGCCGTTCACGGTGGAGACCTGGGTGAAGCTGGATCCTGGAGTCGACAACAACGATGGCATCCTCGGAGCCCCGGGCGCGCTGGACATGAACTTCTTCGGGGGGCTGCTTCGCGTGTATATCCCGACAAACGGATTGGGCGATGTGGCGATCGCGAAGAAGCCTTTCCAGCCCGACGTCTGGACCCACGTCGCGGTCAGTCGCGACGCGGAGGGGCGCGTTCGCATTTATCAGAACGGGGAGCTCGACAGCGATCCCAGCTCGCCGGTGAAGCTGGATTTCGAGCATCTGCGCGTGGCGTGGACAACCGCCAACAAGGGCGCCTCGGGTTGGCTGAGCGAGTATCGGGTTTGGAGCGTCGCGCGCCGCGCGGAGGAGATTCGAGCCGATTTTGATCGCAGCTTCGAAGGGGAGCCACGGCCCCCGGAACTGGCTTACTATTCTCCGGGCGGCGGACCCTGGGGCAGGCTCCGCGCTGGCGCGCAAATCGTGAGAACTCCGGACTACCCATCGCTGCTCACTCCCGCCGAGGCGAAAACCCTGGGCGAGAAGTTTTCCAGGTTCCACGCCTTGGCCGAGAAGTCCGGCGACGCGGCGCGCGGGCAGGCCACGTTCAAGGCGATTTGCATGGTGTGTCACAACGTCGGAGGGCAGGGAGGTCAGGTCGGGCCGGTCCTGAGCGGCGCCGGCGCGCAGGGGATCGAGGCTCTCCTGCGAAACATTCTGACGCCGAACGCCGCGATGGAGGCCGGCTACCGCGTGTTCCGGGTGGAGCTCAAGGAGGGCGATGTGCTGGATGGGATCCGCGTGAAGGAAGACGGCGAGGCGATCGTGCTGCGTCAGCCGAACGCCGAGGACCTCCGGATCCCGCTGAGGAACGTGAGACGGGCGGCGTTCACCCGAAGCAGCATGATGCCCGAGGGCCTGCTCGAGGGGTTGAAGCCGCAGGAAGTGACGGACCTTTTCGCCTACCTGAAGACGCTCAAGTGAGGTCGTCGTTATTCGTTGAGCCCCCAGCGCGGCGCGGGCTGGCATCGGCGCTGGATCTCCTTCAGGACGGAGGAGGATCGATGCGTCCGCTCGTGGATATCGGTCGCGATCGCGGCCAGGGTGAGCGGTCGCTGGATCAAGCCTTCCACAGTCTGGATGGGATCGCGCAACGCCTGTGGAAGGGGATGCCCAACGACGACGTCGAGCGCGGGCGCGCGGGAGGCGGTGAGGACATCTGGTGGAGTGTTCATAGCGGACGTCAGCATGGACGCGTCGCGGCCCCCGTGTAATGGGAGGTCTGTCCGAAAGCGGCTAGGGAATTCTCCTACCCAGACGGCGCGCTACCCCGAGTTGCCGCTGTTCTGCGACTCCACCCAGCGGACGGCGTGGCCGACGAGGCTGGTGCTGTCGGGAAGGGCTAGCTTCTCCTTGATGTGTCCGCGGTGGACGTCGACGGTTTTCGAGCTCAGGTTGAGCTGCTGCGCGATCGCGCGCGTGGTCTTGCCTTCGCCGATCAGCTGGAAGACCTCGAACTCGCGGTCGGTGAGCCGCTCGATCGGCGACCGACGCTCCCTCTGTCCGGACAGATTGTCGAAGATGCGGGTCGACATGCGCTCGCTCACGTACACATGCCCGCTGAGAACTCGCCGGATCGCCTCCAACATCTTCTCGGCGCCCGCCTCCTTCATCAAATAGCCCCGCGCGCCCGCGCGAAGCGACCGCTCGGCGTGGAGCATCTCGTCGTGCATGGAGATCACGAGGGCGGGCAGGTCGGGGTAGAGGGCCTTGATGTCCTTGATGAGCTCGAGGCCGCCGCGCCCGGGGAGCGTGATGTCGGTCACGACCAGGTCGGGGTTTCGTTTTGGGATTTCCGCGAGCGCCTCGGCGACGGACCCCGCTTCGGCGCAGACCTCGAGGTCGGGCTGCTGCCGGATGAGAGCGGCGAGCCCCGCGCGCATCATGGGATGGTCGTCCACCAACAGCACGCGCTTGCGCGCCCCAGCCGGCGGAGCGGACCGGAGGGGACCAGGCCCCTTGCGTTGCGCCGGGTGTTTCGCTGATTTCATGAGGGTCTTGGGAGCGAGCAGAGGAGGGCAACACCCTTGCGCGGGGAGGAGGAGATCTCGAGCGTCGCGCCAATGAGGCTCGCACGGTGTTTCATGACCCGGAGCCCCATGCCCTGATCGGCGTCAACGGTGGCGGGAAGGCCGCGCCCATTGTCCCGGATCCTCAGCTCCAGCCGGCCTGGACGCTGCGAGAGGCTGATGTCGATGCGCCGCGCGCGGCTGTGCTTGAGCGCGTTGGCGATGGCCTCCTGCGCGATGCGATAGAGATGCGCGGCGGCGGCGGAGTCGCAGCCCACGGCAATCGAGGCTCCCGAGAAACGGCAATCCACCTTCGCCAGCTCGCGCGTGCTCTCCGCCAACTCGCGGAGCGCATGGGACAAGCCTTCCGCCTCGAGGGGAACGGGGGACAGTCCGTGGGAAAGCGCGCGCGTTTGCCTCGCGGTCTCCCGAAGCTCATCGCCCAGCTGCAGGAACGCCTTCGCCAATCCGGGCGCTTCCTGATTCAGGCGCTTCAGCAGCGTGTGACAAAAAAGCTCCATCGCGATCAGGCGCTGCCCGATTCCGTCATGCAAATCGCGGCCAAAACGCCGCTGCTCGCGCTCGGCGATGCTGAGAATCTCCTGCTCGAGCTCCTTGCGCTGCGTGATGTCTGTGCGGATCGCGATGTACTGCTTCGGTTTGCCGGCGGCGTTCAGGAAAGGCACGATCGTGGTGTCCACCCAGTAGAAGCTCCCGTCCTTGGCCCGGTTCCTGATCTCCCCCCGCCACACCCCGCCTCGGGCGATGGTGGACCAGAGCCCTTGGAAAAAATCCTTCGTGTGCTGTCCGGAATTGATGATTCGATGATCCTGGCCCAGCAGCTCTGCTCGCGAGTACTGCGATATGGCGCAGAACTTGTCGTTGACGTGGGTGATTTTTCCGGACGCGTCGGTGACGGCCACGATCGAATGTTCGTCGAGCGCGGCCTTGATATCCTTCAACTCTTTCAGCGCGACAAACAGTTGATCCTCGCTGGCGGCGAGCGACGGACGCTCAGTTGTCTCCCCCGGCCCCGGGGCGCCGGCGGCGGTTGCCGACGACCCAGCGGCCTCGCTCCGACGACGAGAACGCGCTTCCTGTCGCGCTGGCGGCATTTTTGTTCGGACATCCGTGGACACGTGGTCGCACCCTAGCAGCCGGCACAAGGCGCGGACAAGCAGACAGAGGGTTTCCTTTCTTCGCGGCAGCGGGGATATCCCGTTCGAGGAGTTGGGTCGATCGATCGGTCTCGTCGCTCATTCCACGCGCAGTGTGCTTCAGACCCTCCGGGTGGGCTACACGAGGATTGCGCTCCTTGGCTCCTGGGTTGTTCTTTCTCGAAGTCCAGCGTCGAGCGCGCGCAGTCCGCGGCTCGACACGGAACGCGCATGGGTTCCGTAACGTCGGGATTTCGGGAACTGAACCTGGCTCAAGGCAGTGGACGCGGGGCTTCGCCTTCCTGGATGAGAACGGCGTCGTTCTCCAGGAGGAAGCGCTGCAAGGCGTCCTTGCTGGAGAGGGAAACAGGAGAGCGTTTGACCTGGTTGTTGAAATGTTTGTAGTGAACCAGGGTCTTTCCGACCAAACCGACGCGGAGGCTGGAATCCTCCATCTGCCACACCTGGCCCGACTGAAGGGGCTTGGCCGGGGCGCGCTTCTCTCGTGTCTTGTTCTTCATGGATGCGAACCCTAGCAGACACTTCGCCAAGCCGAGAGTCATTTGTGAAGAAAACCCATGACATGCAAATGGGTCTCCTTTGGCGAGAGGTGCGGGCTGATCCGTTTGCGCTGAGCCCGAGCCGGGCTCGTCCGACTCCGGGCGTCCAAGGATATGCGGGGCTTGACGCGAGGGCACAGAGGCGCGGAGGCGCGGAGGCGTGGGGAAGGCCGGGCCGGTGATCCACAGGTTGAGCAGACGTTCGCAGACGAAGAAGGGGAAGGGTTCGCACACGAAGAAGGCAGCTACACGAGAGAGGCTGGGGACGAGGCGGATCCTCCACCGAGTCATCAGGTGTGCCGGGATGAAGACACCGAGGATTCGTGCCGATGGGGAGCGTGGAGAAGTTCGCTCGAAAGGCATATTGTCGTCTCGCGAAAGAAATCTAGGGAATTGTTTTGACAACTCACGGGGGGGGGGGGGCTAGCTTGCTACTCAGGCCGAGGGAGTGTAAGGGTCGTAAGGAAACCCTCTCGATCAGAGAAAACGAAATCAAAGGTAAGAGCGCGGAAGCGAAATAAGGGTCGGTGCTCATGTCTTTAGAGGACGCACTATTATTGGAGCCCATCCAGACCGAGATCTGGCTGGCACTTCGCACAGACGGCATAGCCGGCTCGGGTCGTGAAGACGATCCCCTCCACGCCGGCGTCCGCAACACCCCGATTCTCTCAATCGATTCCATCACGGTCTCGGGGGCAATCGGCAGCTATCTCGCCACCGTTGCCACGACCCAAGATCATGGGTACAAGAATGGCGATCTCGTCATCATCCGAGGCGTCCCCTGTGGCGCCCACACCTACGACTACCTTTCCAATGGGAAGTTTCTGAACGGCACGTTCATTGTGACTGTCACAGGGGCCAGGACATTTTTGTATACTTTGCCCGCTTACCCCGATGTCAGCGATCTCGGTTACGCTTACACATCCACTTCGCCGCCGATCCCGGGTTCAATTGCAAGCCCGGCGGTGGGGGTTACCTGTCAATTGGATCCTTACCTTTTCGACTCCATCATGCGCAGCCTGCCTGCCTCGCCTCCTGTCACAGTCCGGCTGGGACCGGGGACATTTCTCACCCGAGGGTATAGTCCGTTTGCGGACGCGGTGAGTTGGCAGCCCAGATATGCAATGAAGCTGATCGGTTCAGGCGTCGCCCAGACCACCATCAAATTGGTGGAAGCGACCCTCGATCATCAAAAGTATTTCGTTGTGGGTTGTTCATTGGACCGAGTTATTGATGATTTCTCCGCCGAAAACCTCTCGCTCGACTGCAACGTGGGAGGCCAAGTCTCCCAGCTCCTGACCGTCCAGGCCATTTTCATTCAGGGAAACCACACGCGCTTCCGCCAGATTCGAGCGATCAATTTCGGGCCTCAGACTCTGGAGTTGGAGTGCTTCGTGATTTCATTCGCAGGGGGAAGCCCATCCGTCCCCGGAATTCAGACTCCGACCGACTGCGTGATGGAGGGGTGCATCGTCGAAAGTCCTGGGCTGAACCCAGTGCGAGAGTCGACGATCCTCGCATGTATTCACAACAAAGGCGGAGTGCCAGGCGATCTCAACAGCGAATTTGTGGGGTATCATCAGTCCTGTGTGGTCCGGAACAGCAATGTGAACTGCGAGTTCCAGATCAATCCGGTCTCCATCGACGTCTCCCAGATCGTAATCGTGGGCGCCTCAGCCACTCTCAAGACAAGAACTCCACACGGGCTGTCCATCGGCGTCCAGAAGTCGGTGCGGATCAGCGGGGCTTTCGATCTTACAAACGGTTACAACAACGGGTTCAATGGATCGTACCTCGCCACCGCCTCGGATGCCTACACCTTCAGCTGTACGCCGTCATCCGTCGCCACATTGCCCAAAGCGGAGAGCGAGATGTGGCTGGGGCGATATCCCAGTCAGTACAATCCGATTACGGACCTCAGCCATTTGAATCAGCCGAACCTCCCGTCAGACCCGCTTACCTATGAGGTCACCGTGGACACCAAGTCCCCACACTATCTAGCCGTGGGAAGCGTGGTGGTGCTGGATGCGATTGTATGGCTCTCTGATCCATCAATCACTTCGAACCTCGTGGGAGCATGGGTGGTGACGTTTCTGGTCAGCTCCGTCGAGTTTAAGTGTCAGCGGAAGTTCACTTCTTCTGCAGATCCGCTGGCCACGGTACTAACCGGATCTGCTCGGATCGGCGTGCCGTTTCAAGCAGTGAGCATCGACGGTGGCGCCGCGGCTGTGATGGAAGGCAACTTCATTTCCAACTGCGGTGTCGGCGGGCCATATCATGACACTTATTCCACACGAGACCTTACGGTAAGGAACAACCATTTTCGCGCCATCCGTGTCGGGTGTTTCCAAAATATGACGGGCAGAATATTGCCCCAGTTTTATGGAGGAAGCCTCAGTGTGGTTGGGCAGGATCCTGCAACCAAGGACTACATCGCCCAGTTCGACTGCCTCACCTCAGAGCCACATGGGTTGGCTGTCGGACAAGGCGTCGAGGTGGAAGCCCGCGTCGCGGGCAGCTCGAATAACGCTTATTCAGGATTCGCACAGGTTTCTGCTGTCCCCGCGGAATACACGTTTCAGTATCGTATTTCAAGTGATCCGGGGGTTGGTGCCGACATTGGTGGGTTCACCCCTTTCGTCGTGCCGATGGCTCAAGTCCAGAATTGCATCATCGAAGGAAACACCTACGAGTTGCTGCCTACGGGTAGCGATGGGGTTCAGTCAAGCGCAATGAACTTTGACGGAAACGTGCCTCCTAAATACGAGCCCAAGACGGTTCACGTTTTCCGCCGTGTGATCATCCGGAGCAACATTATTCGCTACCTCAGTTATCCGGATGGCACACCAATCGCAGGAGATCCAAGAGACAATGGCATCCAGCTCCTGTCTTGTGAGTATGCTTTGGTGGAACAGAACATCGTCGATATCACTGTCCCCTATCCGATATTTCATACGGATACTTGTGCCATCGTGAAGTACTTCGAGAACCGCACATCCGCTGGAGCCTTGGTACGGGGTGCTCTCAGCGCGAACAACCAATGGGCACTCCAGGACGAACACTCAACCATTGTCAGCGATGCGCTCGCACTCTCATTCCTATAGCTTCTTCAGGCTATTGCGCCCTATCGTGGTGCTGCTGGTCTCGATCTGGCAGCCTCGCGCGGTTGGCTTGACGAATAAGTACGGTTCGTTTGAGTTCACCGTGCCAAATGGTTATAACGAGAAACACGGACCTCAGACATCACTCCTTCCTTACGACCATGCGGGCCCCCTGCCTATGCACTACCAGCAGGTATTCGATGCATCGCAGTTCAAAGAATTGCCCCAGGGAGGCGGATTCATCATCTCCATGGCAGACCGAGCAGCGTGTAGAAGTGTAAACGGTTTCTTTGCAACCAATGCCATAATCCGCTTATCCACATCTCAGGCAAAGCCGGATCAGATGAGTTCCAATTATGTTGAGAATGTCGGGTTCGACCAGATTACTGTGAGCTCAACTAAAAGCTTATTTGTAATGGGATACGGGTTGGATTGCTTCACCAGGCCCGGCGGCCCGAGCTCATATGACATCATGACTCCGTTCTTCTACGATCCTGCGAAGGGCAACCTTCTGCTTGATCTTACATTTACTTCTACCGGACCTCGGGTTCCTGGAGGGGATCCTCGAAAGCGTGATTCTGTAGCCCAGGCAGATGATTCTGTTTCGTCCATAGCCGCACTGTCACTAGACCGGGCTGCGGCGGACGTAGTCAGCACTGAAGGTTTGATCGTTGAGTTCTTAGTAGTGCCGACCCCCGAAATACGCGTCACTCACGCTACCAATACTGTCGTTGTCAATTGGCCATTCAACACACCCAACGTGTTCAAGTTCCAAGCCACTGAGAATCTGGAGGACCCTTCCGGTTGGCAGGATGGGGGTGGTGATATCAAGAACCTTGGATTGAAGGGTTACACCGTTTTTCTTCCAGACAACAGCCTCAACCGCCGGCGCTTCTTTCGTCTCTATTGGAACAGCCCTCAACCCGGCGTTCCTTCGCCCAAAGCGCGCGTCGTCACCCCGGCTGAACTTGAACAAACCCAATAGGCCACGACTATGTCACTGCTCGACGCCCTGCTTCTGGATCCTGTAAGAATCGACTATTGGCTCGCTGTGAGGACAGATTCTATTGGCGGA
>JACQFQ010000023.1 GCA_016199985.1 Verrucomicrobiota bacterium
AGCGACGTAAGAGATCATGCCCGCGAGGACTGCGCCAACCCGTGAGCAGTTGGCCTCGGATCACAAAAAACACCTACAAGAACGGGGGGCCGGAATACCAAACTCTTCCGATCAAGGCAGAATTGCCTTAACGGCATTGGGCCTAGACCCAAGCTCAGCGACCCGGCGCACGGGACGCAACGCTTGCAGCCGCGACGCTCCCGCCGGGTTAGATGCAGCGCATGTTAGGCCGTCGTCTCATTTCTGTGGCGTTTTCTTCACAAGGTCTCGAAGTAGCCTGACCTCGACCGACCTGACGTAATCCCACTTCGGCTCAGGGGCGTCAATCGTCGGAACATCTTTCGGAAGTATCACGTCTGGCCAAAACGTCGCGCAACTCTTGCCGGTGACCATGCGAATGGGCAAGCGGCCTCGGCCTGAATGTGCAATTGCGTAGGAGCGCGACTTGCCGCCCTTGTTGAGGAACAGCAAGACCGTCTCTCCCTTCTTGGCTGTCGAGATGTCGCAGGTCCAGGTAGGTGACGCCAGGAACTCGACTGTCTCTATCTTCGTGCCTTTCCAAACCTCAGTGACTCGCGCCTTCGCGTATCGCTTGCCGATGAGCGGAGAACTAACTGACTCTACGTTGGCAATGACAATCAAGTCGCAGTTCGCGACCAGATTACCGAACTGAATGGACGCGACCTTTGCGAACGACTGTGATGCCGTGAGAAGGATGGCGAAAGTGATGAGAAGTGATGTGCGCATAGGCGGCCCAACGTCAATGAGCTGAGTGACGGCCTGCGAACGAATGGGATGACGAGGAGGCCACGGTGCTCAGTGACTAAATCAACCGATGACGAAACCGGGGGCTCACCGGTCCTGCGAAGCCTTGTGCGAAGAAGGAAGGTCGTTCACTCGAGCACTTGTTAAGCCTCCCGCCAGCAGCCGCGGAGCTCGCAAGGCTGCCAAGTAGTCGGATTCTCGGAAGAAGGGCCAATACCTGCGATCCCCATCCTGCGGTGAGGCGGGCGGTACCGCGGTCGCAGCGGGACCTCGAATGATGCGATGCCATACCCGCATAGGCCAGGAGATGAGCTTCATGGCTGAACAAGGCCATTCGTACTCGAGACCTGAGTGGAGATGATCCATCGAGCGATTTCTCTGCGACCATGAGGGCTAATCTGTATCGGATGCACGACGAAATCGTCGTAAAGCCTCCAAGCCTGATAACTCACTTCGAACACTCCCCGATCCGCAGAACCCTCCCACTCGTCGATCATCGTATCGTCGAATTCGAGATTCGTGATCGTGCCTGCGATGAGATGGCGCAGTCTTTCGCCCAAACACCGACGTGAGTGATGATCTACCATATCGCGGAGTGCAGAGGCCTAGAACGTATCCGAGCTGAGCGACGGCCATGCAGATCGCTGAGGCCGTCGAGCAAACCATCTGACTGCCTGACGACACCAACCCCTGTCGAAGCGCCTGTCCGCCATAGCTCCCAGCGACGGAGGATGGCGTCACGGCCGTTCGCTCGAGCTGGCGGGTTAGGCGCTCTACGACGCTAAAGCCGCGGCAAAGCAAGCCAGACCAGCCAGAGCACACAGGCCGCAATGCCTACGATCGCAAGGCGCCTGCGCGGACGCCAACTGATTACGCAGCAAGTGAGCGTGAGACCAAAGGCGATCATGCCACGATCAAACACGCTTCTTGGAAACAGCTGGTGCGCGCTTTTTGTCTCCAGAACAGCAATGTCGATAACCCAGCAAGCGAGAGTGAAGGTGACGAACGAACAAACCACGATGACCGTGATGAGTTCGAGTGGTCGGCGGAGATGCGTTTTCATGCCACAATGGCTCGGGCGCCTAGACCCAAGCTCAGCGAGCGCAAGGCCCACGGGCTGCGAATCCAAAGACCGAGCCACACCAAGTAACAGCACGCAATGGCAGCGCCCAGCGCCGCCGTGAAGCGAAGCCAGTGAAGCGTACTGACGGTAGGTGCTCTCATGTGGCCTAACGCTCCGGCTCACCGACCCCGCGCCAGTGACTCCCGCTTGGAAACAGAGACGTTGTCGCGGGGTTCGGTGCAACCGGTTTGTTCGACATACTCACTCTCGCAATCCAAGACCAATATCCAACCCGCATCTCCGGCAAACAAATGAATCCGTCTCGTCGTCGCCGCCGAAAAGTATCAACCACGGGGATACGACAAACATAACAGTCTTGGACCACCAGACCTGCCCACATCGAGGACAACGAGCTGCCGAGTAACCGAAAATAAGTAGTCCAGCCCAAGAGAGGAGAAGGAAACCGACCCCGAAATACCGGCCTAAGGCCGAGCCAATCAGCAGTGCAACAATCACAGCGACTCCTAACAACGGCACCGCACCCCACTTCATGAACGTGGCAGCACGGAACGCCTTCCTAATCTTTGGGCACTCTGCACGGTCTGGTCGGATCGAGCGCATGTTATGTCGAACTAGTATTCGGACAAAGTCTGATTCTGGACTGTTTGTCCTAGTTCAGGGATTTGTTGTCCTATTGAGTCCGTCACAGGGAGCACTTTCATCGGATCAACTCTTTGAAATCAAAGGAGATGTTTCGCA
Organism: Verrucomicrobiota bacterium; assembly: GCA_016199985.1. GTDB lineage: Bacteria > Verrucomicrobiota > Verrucomicrobiia > Limisphaerales > UBA11320 > UBA11320. The sequence goes on from JACQFQ010000023.1 coordinate 2,588, forward strand.
ATGAAGCCTTCAGAATCTCATCCACAAAGGACAAATCGCGCCTTGGAGCGCTTTGTGCCCAATCCTCAACTTCGTTTCATGGAGCAGCGCAGACAGGTCCTTCGCTTCCACCACTTCACTCTTCGCACCGAGGAGGCCCACCTGCTGTGGATCAAACAGTCTCGGTCTCGCAGGAGGGAATGTGCCACGAGGTGTGCTCTTCAGGGGGGTTTTTACGGCTGGGAAATCTTTAAAAGCTGCCGCCAGTCCGTGACCCGCATAAGCAGGTCGCCGTTTGCTGTTGGCGATTGTCTCCAGGCCGCCTCACTTCCTGACATTGACTCCGCATCCACCCGCCTGCGTCCGTTCACTCGCCCTCTTGCGCGAGCGCACAGGATCGATATCCGAACAGCGGCCCCAAGTCTAGCCGGAAAACCGGGGATGGCCCGCGTCGAAGATCGCGGGCTCTCCAGCGGAATCGATCCCGTTCCCTGGGATGTCCGGACCGACGCCGACGTCCCGTCTTTCTTTTCTCACTTCCCAGGCTGGGAGCGGGCGAGCGCCGCCACCTTTTCCTCCACCGCCTTCACGTCGCGCACGCCCATGAAACCCACGTCCCGCGACCGGCGGTCGCCGTCGTTGTCCCGCCACAGGTCCTGGGCAAACGCCAGATCGCCGGACCCGTCGGGATACTGATGTCGCCGCAGATCGCCGAGCTGCGCGGGAAGAAAGGAGCGGATCGTGAAGCTGCGCAGAAGCCCGCCCGTCACCAGAATGGCCCTGCGGTCCGTGATGACATACGCGACCTTGCGCGCCCGGCGACGCGACCAAAACGGGCTGGACAGCATCCCAAACCCAATGAGCACAAAAGGCAGTCCGAACAGGGGAAAAAAGGCGAACCCTGCAGGCGGCTTCTTCCCCGTGAAAAAAATCATTCCACCCGCGGCGCAGACCCAGAACAATGAGAACGCGGTCCACGGAATTCCGAACAAAACCAGCCCCATCGTTCCGCGCGCGTAACGCTTGGGTATCGGCTGGTCCATCCAGACAATCCGCTCCCCCGACTGCAGCTCGGAATCGATTGTCGAACGAAGAGCCGCGTCCATGCCGCCGGAGTCCGGCTCGATGATGTTGCGCGTGATCGTTTGCATTGCGCCGAGGCTGCCCGATCCTCCGCCTGCGATCAACGCCCACCTGGCGCCGATACCCGCGGGATTCCTCAAGCTCGCGATCGCCCGCCTTCCAGCGACTCGCGAAGCAGGCCGCCTTCGCATCGGAGCACCCGGGACGCGATGGCGAGGAGCGCGGGACGATGGGTGACAACCAGCACCGTTCTGCCTCGGGCCAAGCGCTTGAGCCCCTCGATCACCAGGCGCTCGTTGTCCGCGTCCAGGGCGCTCGTGGGCTCGTCGAGAAGAAGGATCGGCGCGTCCTTGAGGAAAGCGCGGGCGAGACTCACGCGCTGCCTTTCACCCACGCTCAATCGCGCGGCGCCGTCGCCGACGACCGTGTCATAGCCCTGCGGCAGACCCTCGATGAACTCATGCGCCTGCGCATCCTTCGCCGCGGCCACGATCTCCCCCCGCGTGGCGCCCTCCTTCGCGAATCCGATGTTCTCGGCGATCGTCCCCGTGAGGAGCGCTGACTCCTGGAACAACACGGCCACGCGCGACCTCAGCTCGTCGCGACGCAGCTGAGCCACATCCACGCCGCCCACCCGGATCGATCCCGAATCGGGATCGAAGAATCGCGGCAACAAGTGAAGCAACGTCGTCTTGCCCGCGCCGCTGGGCCCGACGATCGCCACCGCCTCCCCTGCCCCAGCGCTGAATGAAACGCCGCGAAGAACCGGCTTCAGCGGGTCATACCCAAACACGACATTCTCGAATTCGATCGCCGGCGGCCCGACCGACGCCGGCGCCGCGGACAGATTGGGGAAGTCCTTGGGCGTCGCGACATCGGGCGTTTCCAGCGGCGCTCGGAGAAGCTCGAGCACCCGCCGCGCGCCCGCCCCGGCCGTCGCGACCGTGGATCCCACATGGGAGAGCTGGTTGAGCGGTTCGTAGAGCTGCCCCAGATAGCTGAGGAAGATGAGGAGCTGCCCGATGGTCAGGGCGCCGGCCAACGCGCGTCCTCCGCCCACCCAGATCAATCCCGCGACTCCGATCGCAAACACGGTCGCCACACAGAAGCTGTAGAGCAGCTCGCATCCATGTTGGGAGAGCCGGGCGTCGCGCGCCTTGACCGCGCTGGCCTCGAATCGCGCGGAGGTCAGTCGCGATCGCAGATAGCTCTGGATCAGGGGGAGCGATTGAATGATCTGCTGGACCAGCGACGTCACCTGCGCGTCGGCCTCCCGCGCGGCCTCGCCCCGGGCGTTCATGCGTCCTCCAAGAAATCGAATGACGAGGAACAAGAGCGGCGCGACGCCGAGAGCCACGAGCGTCAGCCCTCGGTCAAGGGTGAGCATCACGCCCGCCATCAGCAGCAGCGAGACGATCGACGCGCCAAACACCATGATCCCCTGTTGAAACAAGGTTTGCACCGAGTACGCGTCCCAGGAGGCGCGATAGACAAGGTCCGAAACATTGGACCGCTGCTGCGAGCGCCAGGACCATCCCTGGAGCCGTTGGACGATCTCGCCCCGAACCCGGGCGAGCGCCTCCAAGCCCAGGCGGATGCTGCCGTATCCGGCCGCCGCGCAGAGCGCCGCTCGCAGGATATGAAGACCGCCGGTGAGCAGAGCGGCGATGGCGACCTGCGCCGCAGGATCGCTCGCGGCGCCGCCGAGAAAGAAAGGAACGGGGTGGCCTGGGTTGCGGGACCAGGAGTCGACCAGCGCGGCCAGGGGCCAGGGCTTCAGCAGATCGGCGACGATGCCCAGAAGCATGAGCGCGATCACGCCGAGGACGCGGGGGGCATCCGCGCGATAGAACCGAAGAACGCCAAGGAGTGTGGACATGCGCTGCGCGAAAACCTAACAGCGCCGCCTCGGAGGAGTCCACGCGCGATTCAGCGGCGAATCCAGTGGCTCAAGATGAGCCGCAGCACCAGGGCGAAGACGATGGTCAGGAACATGGGACGCACAAACGCGGCCCCTCGCCGGAGCACGACGCCCGACCCCAGGCTCGCGCCCACCAACTGCCCGGCGGCCATGAGCAAACCGTTGGCGTAGTCGACCTCCCCAGCCCAGGCGAAGATCGCCAACGCGCCGAGGTTGCTCGCGAGGTTCATGACCTTGGTGAACCCGGCCGCGGCGGCGAAATCCATTCCGCGGCACAGCACGCAGGCCGTCATCCAAAACGAGCCCGTGCCTGGCCCGAAACTCCCGTCGTAGAACCCCAACGCCACGCCGAAGAGCCCCGCGAACGCGGCCATCGGCATTCGAGGAGGCCTTGTCTCCCGGCCGAGCTCGGGCTTCAGCCACGTGTAAATCCCAACCGCGAGGAGGACCAAGGGGATGAAAGGGCCAAGGCGCCGGGCGTCGACGCGCGTGACCCAATAGCCGCCGAGCGCGGCGAAGGCGAAGCTCAGGGCGAGGCCGAGGATCAGGCCCGGCCTTTGAATCAATCCGCCGCGCATATACCGAAAGCACGCGACGGTTGCGCCGAAGGAGGCCTGAAGCTTGTTGGTTCCCAGCGCGAGGCTGGGAGGCATGCCGGCCCACAATAACGCGGGCAATGTGATGAGCCCGCCGCCTCCCGCGATGGAGTCGACGAAGCCCGCGAGAAGCCCGGCGCCGAGAAGGGCGGCGGATTCCATGGAGAGAGCGACGCTCACGCAGTGGACCTTCCCGTGGCCCGACCGGGAACATTTGCGAGACCGTTGGAAGGATCGCCGGCGCTCATCGTCCGACCGCCGCGCGCAGCTTCATCCAGGCGATCGCCGACGCCGCCAGCGCGATTCCGGCGCAGAGGAAGTAGGGGAGCGTGACCGCGTGTGCGTACAGAGTGGTGGCGCAGATCGGCCCCACGATGCGCGCCACGGCGCCGGCGCTCTGCGCGACGCCCAGGTTGGCGCCCTGCTCATCCGGCGAGGAATTACTGGAGATCAAGCCCATGGTCGGGGCGCGATTGATGCCCGAGCCCGCCGCGAACAAGCCCAGCCCGAAAAGCAGCGCTCCGACGCCGCTGGCGATGGGAATCAGCACCAGGCTGATCGCGACCGCCGCGAGGCTCATCCAGATCAGCCGAGGCTCGCCAAACCGCTTCACCAGCCGTCCGATCGCCCCGCCCTGAATGAACGCCGCCACAATGCCGCAGTAGGCGAATATGAATCCGATCTTCTTCTCATCGAAGAAGAATCGCGGCGCCGCCAGGGCCTGCGGGTAGGCGGATTGCAGAAGGTCGCGATTCAGCGCGATCTGCGCCGCGCCGGCGCCCGCCCCCGAAGCCTCCATGCGTTGCCGCAGCGCAGGCGCCATCGAAAGACCCTGGAAGGCCGCGGCGCTGTAGAAGTTGGTCTGTTGAATGAGCTGGTTGAGCACGCCCGCCACGGCGCCGCGATCCGATGAATCCGCGGGCAGCGCGAGATTCTGCGCCGCGAGAACGCGTTTGAGGTGCTGAGCCAGTGGATCCGTCCCCTGCCCGATCGACGCGACCAAACCCGCGGGATCCCTCAGGTTATGCTCATGGATCTTCGACGACCCGAGGAGGAGCGGGAGCGTGGTTTCAAAACACGTGAAGCAAAACGTCGCGAGGAAGAAGAGAAGGATGAGCAAAGCGAGCGCGGGCTGGCTGAACGTGTGGCCCCATTGGGCGAACTTCGCCCGCGGAGGAGTCGACGCGGCGCCCGGCCGGCGGCTTTCCACGAGAATGAAGCAGCCCAGGACAAAGTTCAGCGCGCAGAAGGTCGCGGCCACCCAACCCGGTCCCGCCAGGCCCCACCAGGCGGCGACCGACCCGATCGCGGGGCCGAGGATGAAGCCGAGCCCGAAAGCCATTCCGATCATGCCCATGCCCTTGGACCGGTTCTCGGGGGTCGTGATATCCGCGATATAGGCCGACGCCACGGAGATATTCGCCCCGCAGATGCCGGCGAAGACCCGCGAGACGAGGAGCATGATCAGTCCCGTGGAACCCTGCATGGAAGCCGCGAAGGCGAAGAGCGCGTAGGACACAGCGGACCCAGCGTTGCTGACGAGCAGCACGGGGCGACGGCCGATGCGATCCGAGAGCGCTCCCCACATGGGCGAGAAGAAAAACTGCATCAGGGAGAACGAGCTGATGACAGCGCCGATCCAGAAGCCTTCCGCGCCGAACCGCTCCGAGTAGCGGGGCAATAGGGGCATGACGATGCCGAAGCCGATCAAGTCGATGAAGACAGTGAGGAAGATGATGAGCAACGAGGGTTTCTTCATGGGCGCATGCAAAGACCAAAACAGCCAACCGGCCAATGCCGGGAAACACCCGCGGGGGCTTCCCATCGGGCGATATCAATGGCCGCGCAGTCTCTGGAGAGAAGAAATCTGAGTCAACTGAGATTCTAACGGGCGCGCCCCGTGCGGCATGTCAGGCGCCGCCAGAACGTTGTGGATCGACAAAGGGCTCCGCAAAGAGCGCGGGATGACCGAAGTGATGTTTCCGGTCCTAACGATGTCCCCGGTTCCATTTCGTCGGCGCTGCGTAATGAGGACCATCGGGGTCGGGGAGGTTGCCCGCGAAATACGCTAAGAACGCTAAATGGGGATGGATCGAGGATGTGGAAGCACCGGTTTTCTGTGCCGCCTCTTTAGCGTCTTTAGCGTATTTCGCGGGCAACCTCATCCGTCAGCCGCCCAGAGGCAGGACGAGGAAAGAGGCGAAGAGTTCCGAGATCCCTTTCCAGAAGCGCGTCTCGCGCGGCGGCGAAGTGGGACCGTAGGCAAATCCAAAACATCTCACTCCCACGATGTCCCAGCTTCCATTTCGTCAGCACTGCGTAATGAGGACCATCGGGGTCGGGGAGGTTGCCCGCGAAATACGCCAAAAACGCGAAATGGGAATGGATCAAGGAGGTGGAAGCACCGGTTTTCTGTCCCGCCTCTTTCGCGTCCTTAGCGTGTCTAGCGGGCAACCTCATCCGTCAGCCGCCCAGGCTGCGTTGCAGCGGTGAACCCACAACCTGTGGATCCACGAGCGCATTCTGGGGAACCCCTCGCAACAGGCCCTCTATTCCGTCGCCGTCGCGCTGGGCGCGAGCGCCCACTCCCAGTCCTTCCACACGGGCTCGTAGCCTATGCGACGCAGGCGTTCGGCCATCTCGGCGGGCGAGCGATGATCGGCAATGTCGAACTGGCCCGTCGCGCCCGACGTACCGTCGTTCCGCTCGGCCCATTCGCTCGCGCCATCGGCCAGGGAGATGATCCGGCCGCGTTGGGTGTAGTGAATCCGATTCTGTCCCGCCCCGGTGTAGCCGCCGGGCTCGGTATGGCTGCCGGCGCTGATCATCGTCACCCCCAGCGGAATCAATCCATCTCTCAGCGGTTCACTCTCGCGCGTTGAAAGCACGATGCCCGCGTCCGGCAGCAGCAGGCGCATCGCGCACACCAACTGCGTCAGCTCGCGGTCGGACAAGGAGAAGCGCGGCTGAAACTCGCCGGCGCACGGGCGCAGCCGCGGAAGCGAGATGGTGATCTGGGCCTTCCAGCAATGTCGAAGCAGATAGAGCGCGTGCGACGCGAGCGCCAGGGCCTCGCCGCGCCAGTCGCTCAGGCCGAACAACGCGCCAATTCCCAATCGTCGAAATCCCGCGGCGTAGGCGCGCTCGGGCGTTTCCAATCTCCAATCGAAATCGCGCTTGGGACCCACGGTGTGCATCTCGGCGTAAACCGTCCGATCATAGGTTTCCTGATAAACCACCAGGCCCTCGGCGCCGCGGGCGACCAACCGCTCATAGGCCTCGCGGTCCATCGGCCCCACTTCGAGCGACACGCTCGGAATCAGCTCCCGCAGGGTTTGCACCGAGTCCTCGAGATAACCGTTGGAAACAAACTTGGGGTGCTCCCCCGCGACGAGCAGCACGTTGCGGAAGCCTTGGGCGGCCAGCGCCTCGCCTTCGCGACGGACCTCGCTCTGGTCGAGCGTCACGCGCCGGATGGGATTGTCCCGCGAAAAACCGCAGTACTGGCAGTTGTTGACGCACTCGTTCGAAAGATACAACGGCGCGAACAATCGGATCACACGGCCGAATCGCCGGCGGGTCAGGGTTTGAGACCCGCGCGCCATGCTCTCGAGCGCCGGTTCAGCGGCGGGCGAGATCAGGGCGGCGAAGTCCTCGATCGTCAGCGGCTCCGACTTCGCGAGCACGCGGTCGATGTCCGCGCAAGCGGTCGATCGGGCGGCGGCCAGCCAGGATGCCCAAGGCAGCGAGTTGAACTGAGAAACGAAACTCACGGGGCGAACCATAGCAGCCAGATCCCATCGGTCCAGGACTTCAAACGCCGGATCCAAGGAAGAGACTGGAAATCTTCCCAGGCTCTCGCTATGACATCGCCCTCAATGAACACGGGTATCACCGCCATCAATGAAGAGGTGCAGCGCGCGAGCGGATTCGTCCGCCCTCTGCTGACGGAGATCGGCAAGGTCGTCATCGGCCAGTCCTACCTGATCGAGCGATTGATCATCGGCATGCTGTCCAACGGACATGTCCTCCTGGAGGGCGTGCCGGGCCTGGCCAAGACGCTTTCCGTCAAATCCCTCGCCGCCTGCCTGAACGTCCGGTTCTCGCGCATTCAGTTCACGCCGGACATGCTCCCCGCCGACGTTGTCGGCACGCAGATCTACGACGCGCGCACGGGCGGGTTCACGACGCGCAAGGGCCCCGTCTTCGCCAACCTGGTTCTCGCGGACGAGATCAACCGGGCGCCGGCCAAGGTTCAAAGCGCGCTGCTGGAGGCGATGCAGGAGAAGCAGGTCACCCTGGGCGAGAACACCCACAAGCTCGACGAGCCCTTCCTCGTGATGGCGACGCAAAATCCGATCGAGCAGGAAGGCACCTACCCGCTGCCCGAGGCGCAAGTCGACCGTTTCATGCTGAAGCTCAAGATCGGCTACCCCTCCCGCCAGGAGGAGCGCCAGATCCTCGACCTGATGGCGCGCACGACAAATCTCCCCGCCACAAGCCAGGTCGTCGACGCCCAGGCCGTGCTCGGCGCGCGAAAGGTCATCAATGAGATCTACATGGATGACAAGGTGAAGGACTACATCGTGGACCTCGTCTACGCGACCCGGAACCCCGAGGAGTACAAGATCGAGCTCAAGGGTTTCATCCAGCTCGGCGCGTCGCCTCGCGCGACGATCGCGCTCGCGCTCGCGGCGAAAGCCTACGCCTTTCTCAAAGGCCGGGGCTACGTCACGCCTCAGGACGTGAAGAGCATCGGCATGGATGTGCTCCGCCACCGCGTCACGATCACCTACGAGGCCGAGGCCGAGGACAAGACCAGCGAGACGATCATCCAGAAGATCTTCGACGAACTCCCCGTTCCCTGACCCGGGTTGGACCGCCCGCCGAAGGCGGATCGAACCTCATTGACCGCATGATCCCGAAGGAAATCCTCAAGAAGATCCGGCAGATCGAGCTGCGCACCAACCGGCTCGTCACGGAAACGCTGGGCGGCCAGTACCACAGCGTCTTCAAGGGACAGGGCATGAACTTTGAGGAGGTTCGCGAGTATCAGCCGGGCGACGAGGTGCGCTTCATCGACTGGAACGTCACCGCCCGGATGAACCATCCCTTCATCAAGAAGTTCGTGGAGGAGCGCGAGCTGACCTTGATGCTCGTGGTGGACCTCAGCGCCTCCGGAGTGTTTGGATCCGTCGATCAATCGAAGCGCGAGCTCGCCGCGGAAATCGCGTCCGTGCTGGCCTTCTCCGCGATCCGCAACAGCGACAAGGTGGGCCTCATCCTGTACACAGACGCCGTCGAGCGCTACTACGCCCCTCGCAAGGGGCGGAAGCACGTGCTCCGCGTGATTCGCGACATCCTCTTCCATGAGCCCAAGGGCGCCGGCACCCAGCTCAATCACGCGCTGGAGTTCCTGAATCGCGTCACGCCTCGCCGGGCCATCGTCGCCGTGATCTCCGACTTCCTCGGCGAGCACGCGAGCGGCGCCACGGCGCCGCGGCGCGGCGAAAGCGGCGCCGCTCAAATGGGCGAGGACGTGATCAGCTCCCTGCGACAGACCCATCGACGCCACGACGTGGTGGCCGTGCAGATCAGCGATCGCTACGAGTTGGAGCTGCCGAACCTGGGCCGCCTGACGCTCGAGGACGCCGAGACCGGGGAGATCCGCGAGATCGACACCGGGGACCCCGCGTTCCGCCAGCGCTTTCAATCCGCGCGAACGGAGGCCCAGTCGAAGCTCGAGCGGCTCTTCCGATCCGCGCGCATCGACTCGCTGCATCTGCGAACCCACGAGCCCTACGGCTCGGCGCTCGCCCAATTCTTCGAAACCCGCCAGAAGAGGATCTTCCATGGCTAAGGCGACCCGAGCCACGATGACAATCGGCGCCGCGCGGCATCCCGGAAGGGAGGATCGGCAATGCCGATGAAGACGACCAACGTCGCGTCGACCGTTGCGCCCCCGCCGGCCGGGACCAACGATCTGCGCCCCTTGAAGCCGCTGGCCGATATTCCCATCGGCTGGTGGCCGTGGGCTGCGGGGCTTTTGTCGGCGATGGCGATGGCGGCGCTCTGGTCCTGGCTGCGACGCCATCGTGTGGAGAGGCCTGTTCCCGCGATCGTGATCCCGCCGCATGTCCGGGCGCGCCAGCGGCTGGAACAGGCGCTGAGCCTGATCAGCGATCCGCGGTTGTTCTGCATCGCGGTCTCCGACGCCACCCGCCTCTACCTCGAGGAGCGCTTCGACCTTCACGCGCCGGAGCGCACCACCGAGGAGTTCCTGCAGGAGCTGCGACGAACCCACCACCTCAACAGCGATCAGAAGCTCACCCTCGGCGAGTTCCTGGAACAGTGCGATCTTGTGAAATTCGCGCGCTTCGAGCCCACGGAGACCGAGCTTCGATCGCTGCATCGGATCGCCGAGCGACTGATCGACGAGACCGCGCCCGCCTTGGCGGAGATCGCGAGCCCCGGGCAGGGCGCCGCCCTGGCGCCGAACAACAGGCGGCCCGCGCCATGACCCTCGCTCATCCATGGTTCCTGCTGCTGCTGCTGGCGCTGCCGGCGGTTGCCTGGCTGCGTCGTCGCCGCGGAAAGCCCGCGGCCTTTCTTTACTCCTCGCTCCAGCTCACGCGCATCAGCGCCAGCGCGACGACGCGGCTCTCGGACCTCGTTCTGCAAGCGCTGCGATGGACCGCCCTCACGCTGCTCATCGTGGCGATGGCGCGTCCGCAGAAGGTCCACACCGAGACGTCCATCAAGGCGAGCGGCATCGACATTGCCGTGGCGCTGGACCTTTCGGGGAGCATGGAATCGGAGGACTTTCGCTTCAACCGCCAACCGGTGAACCGGCTGTTCATGGCGAAGGAAGTGCTGAAAAACTTCGTGCGCAAGCGGCCCGGAGACCGCATCGGACTGATCGCGTTCGCGGGTCGCGCCTATGTGGCCTCGCCGCTGACGCTGGACCACGAGTTCCTCATCCAGAACATTGAGCGGCTCGAACTGCACATGATTGAGGATGGGACGGCGATCGGATCGGGGCTCAGCACGGCCGTCAACCGGCTGCGCGACCTGAAGTCGAAGAGCAAGATCGTGATTCTGATGACCGACGGACAAAACAACGCCGGCAAGGTGCAGCCGCTCACGGCGGCGGAGGCGGCGGCGGCGTTGGGGATCAAGGTTTACACCATCGGCGTGGGGATCCGCGGCATGGCGCCCATGCCGCGCACGGACCAGTTTGGGAGGCGTCACGCGCCCGTGATGGTCGAGGTGGACATCGACGAGAACACCCTGACCAAGATCGCCGACATGACCGGGGGCCACTACTACCGCGCGGACAGCGCCGAGACGCTGCAAAAGATCTACGAGGAAATCGACCGCCTGGAAAAGAGCGAGGTGGACGTGAAGAAGTATGTGAACGTGGACGAGCGGATGGCATGGTTCCTCCTCCCGGCTGTCGGACTCCTCGCGCTCGAACTCCTCCTCGCCCAAACGATCTGGCGTCGTCTGCCCTGACGGCCTCGAGTTCGACGGAGGAACGCTTCTCGGCGCTTTGCGCCGCTTCCCGGACGCCCCCCTTTGACCGGTTGTCGGAATCGAAGTCCGGGCCGGGACCCTGCCCCCTTCGCCCCCCGACGACCCCACTCGACCTGCGGGCCGTGAAATCGCCTTTCACCTGAAAGAATCGCCCCTGATTTCCCGTATATCCTCTATGAAGACTTGGGGCTCCGCGGGGCCTGAATCCCGGAGCGCCTGACGAAAACAAAAACCACTATCCGAACACCCACAATATGAATGCTCCCCGCAACTCCACCGAAACGTCGACCTCCTCGCAAAGCTCATTCATCCGCAGCCTCTACGCTCCCGACCTCGAGGCGATGCTGCGCGCTCCCATGGCGGATTTGCTCTGGGGAACCGTCGAAATCGACGCGGTCGCCGACGCCATCGACCGGGTCGAGGCCTTGCTGCATCACATCGAACTGCGGCAGCGGGTTGTCGCTCATCGGGCTCAACCCTACCTCCACGAACATCATCAGGCCGCCTGAGCTCGGGCGCCGAAGTCAGGACTTCTCGACAAGCTCCCGCACTTGCTTCAGCCGTCCGTCGGCCTTCTTCGCAGTCACCCGAGGGAATAGCCCTCCGACCATCACGTAGTCGCCGCGTCTCATCAGCATCAGCTTCTCCCCCTTGGTCTCGATCGAGCTGATGCCCTTCTCGCCCGCGATGATCTTCAGCAATTGAACCTGCATGAGACGCGAAAGCGCGTCCGGCAACGGGCCGAACCTGTCCCTGACCTCCGCCCGCAGTTTTTCCAACCCCTCGGCGTCGGTCGTTTGGGCCAGCTTGCGGTACATCTCGATCCGCAGCCTCGAGTCGACAATGTAGGAGACCGGAATGTAGGCCGATGCCCGCGGGATCGGGTCGGGCTCCTTCTCCGCGGCGCGATCCGCGTCCGATTCCTCATAGTAGTAAAAGTCCAGCTCACGCGGGATGTGGATCTCCAGCGCCTCCTTCTTCGCTCCTCGCTTGCCTTTCGGACCCCGCTTCGGGGTCGCCTGATCCTCCGACGGGCTCATCGCCAGAAAGTCGAGGTGGACCTGGGTCTCGATCCGCCTCGCCACCTTCTGGCCCTTCAGGGCGCTGACGCTCTGTTTCAACAGCTGGCAGTACAGCTCGAATCCCACCGCGGTGATATGCCCGCTTTGCTGGGGTCCAAGCAGGTTCCCCGCGCCTCGGATTTCCAGGTCGCGCATCGCGATTTTGAAGCCGCTTCCCAGCGATGAATACTGCTTGATCGCGCTGATGCGCTTGCGGGCGTCGCTCAGCAATCCCGCGTGCCGGGGGATCATCAGATAGGCGTAGGCCTGGTGCTTGTATCGCCCTACACGGCCGCGCAGCTGATAAAGGTCGCTCAGGCCGAAACGATCCGCGCGATCGATGATGATCGTGTTCGCGTTGGGGATGTCGATGCCGCTCTCGATGATGGTGGTGGAGAGCAGCACGTCGGCCTCCCCGTTGACGAATTGAGTCATCACCCGCTCGAGATCGTCGGGGTCCATCTGGCCATGACCCACCACAATGCGGGCCTCCGGGAGCAGAGATTTCAGCTTGAGAGCCACGGACTCGATATCCAGCACCCGATTGTGCAGATAGAACACCTGGCCCTCCCGGTTCAGCTCGCGCTGGATGGCGTCCCGGACAATCCGTTCGTCGTAGGGGCACACCACGGTCTCGACCGGCAGGCGGTCCTGCGGCGGCGTCTCGATGGTGCTCATGTCGCGCGCGCCGGTGAGCGCCAGATGGAGCGTTCGCGGGATCGGCGTCGCGCTGAGCGTCAGCACGTCGAGGAGCGTTCGCAGCAGCTTGAATCGCTCCTTGTGCATGACGCCGAACCGCTGCTCCTCATCGATCACCACCAGGCCGAGATCCTTGAAAGCGATGTCCTTTTGGATCAGGCGATGCGTCCCGATGACGATGTCGACCGCGCCCGTCGCAAGCGCCTCGATGACGCGCCGAATCTCGCGGGGTTTGCGAAAGCGAGAGAGCAGCTCAATGCGGACGGGAAAATCGGCCATCCGTTCGCGAAAGCCATTGAAGTGCTGTTGCGCCAGGACGGTGGTGGGAACCAGGATGGCGACCTGCTTCCCTCCCATGACGACCTTGAACGCGGCGCGGATGGCCACCTCGGTCTTCCCATAGCCGACGTCGCCGCAGATCAGGCGATCCATCGGCCGCGCCGCCTCCATATCGCGCTTCGTGTCCTGGATCGCCTTCCACTGGTCCGGGGTCTCCTCGTAAACAAACGCTCCCTCAAACTCGCGCTGCCAGGGGTTGTCGGGCGGGAACGCGTGCCCGGGCTGGGTCTCTCGCGCCGCCTGAATGGAGAGCAGCTCGGCGGCAAGATCGCGAACCGCCGCCTCCGCCTGCGCCTTGGCCTTGGCCCAGCGCGTGCCGCTGAGCGCGTTCAGCGGAGGACGAGACCGCCCCGTGCCCACGTACTTGCTGACGAGGTGAGCCTCGCTGACCGGGACATAGAGACGCGGAGCGGCGACGCTGTCGGTCGATGCCGCGTACTCGATGACCAGGCATTCCTCGCCGGCCGCCAAGGGCGAGGAAGGATCGACCCGCCCCTTTCCCTTCTCAGGCGCGGCCTCCAGCCGCTTCAATCCGATGAAGCGCCCGATGCCGTACTGCACATGAACGACATAGTCGCCCTCCTGCAGGTCGGTGAAATCGATATCGAGGGCCGACCTCGCCGCGACCGCGTGAGGCGACTTCAGGCGTCGAGGCCGTTGCACCTTGTAACGACCGAAAATCTCGGCGTCGGTCACCACCACCAGCCGCGAATCATGGCTCAAGAATCCCCGCGCCAGGGACCCCACCTGTAACGCGGGCGCGAGCCTCTCCGTTGCCTCGGTCGTCTCCACCGCGACTTGGAAATCCGTCCATATTTCCTGGAACCGCTGACGTTCTCCGTCCGTGTTGCAAAACACGTGAACCGCGTAGCCCTGACGCATCCATCGATGCAGCTGGCCGAAGAACTCTCGTCGCTGCGCCTCCGCGACCTGCAGCTCGGTCGAAGCGGGGACCACAGGACGAAACGCTTCGAGGCTCGCGAGATCCAGGGTCGCGGCGCGGTCTCGAGCCTCCAGGCTTCCGTCATGAAATTGGAAGCCCGATCCCAAGTCGCCCAGGCCGGACACATCCACCCGGGTGATTCGCCGTTCGGCGGCCTCGAGCCAGAGTTCGCCCCAATCGCAAAGCAGAGGATCGCCGGGCGTCGCGCGTCCCGCAAAATCGGCAACGTGGGCGATCAGGTCGTCGGGCTCGCACAGAATGGCCAGGGTGTTCGGGGGAAAATGCGCCAGGAGCGACGAGGAGGTCGGGAGGGGAAGCGTCGAAGGGTTGTCGGAGGAGGCCTGGATCTGGCGCTTGAGCAATCCGATTTCGCCGGCGGGGCCCAACTCGATCGACTCGATCGATGCGCGGGACATTTGGGTGACCGGATCGAACTGCCGCAGCGACTCGAGCTCGTTGCCAAAAAACTCGAGACGAATCGGCCAGGGGCTGGTGAGCGGGAACACGTCGAGGATGCCGCCGCGCAGCGACAGCTCGCCCTTGTGATTCACCTGCGCCTCCGGCTCGTAGCCCTGGTCCTCGAGCCACTCGACAAGATCCAAAGGGTTGAGGCTTTGGCCGAGGACAAGCAAACGGGATCGATCCAACATCGCCTGAGGATTCCACGTTTTCTGAAGCACCGCGGCCGCCTGAGTGACAACCACCGGCGCGATGGCGGATTCGCCGAGGGACGCGGGAAGGCGTCGCAAAGCCATGAGCGTTTCGAGCCGTTCGCTCACAACGTCCGCATGCGGAAGCTTGGACTCGTGAGGGAGAACCTCCCAGGCGGGGAAGAACTGCACGGGGCAAATCGTGGCGGCGGGAGCGGACTTGGGCGGCGGGGCGGCGCCTGAAGGACCATCGGACGCGATTCCGGTTGGGACCGGTCGTTGAAGCCAAGTCAGCAAATCCTGGAAGAAGGATTCCTGGACCTTCAACCCGGAAGTCACCACGAGCAAAGGGCGCTCCGGGGCGAGCAGGCGGAGGACAGCCACGAGGAAGGGTTGAGCCGCGGGATCGACGGCCGGGAGGGAGATGTGGGTTTCCGCGCGCAGGCGCGCCAGCAGGGCGCGCGCAGGCGGAGTATCGATCATCCGGGCGAGCACCGCGTGATTGGCAAGGAGGCTATCGGTCACGATTCACGATCAACGCGCCGCAACCCTCGCGATCCCGCTCCCGCCAGTCAAGATCCCCGGCGACGCGCCCCAAAAAGCCGCTTTACCGCCTGACGCGAAATCGGTAAACACTACCGCCAGCCATTTGTTTAACAGTCGTGCCCAAAATGAGGATCGCCCCATTTTCCATCCGCCGGGTAATCGGCTCGCTCGTGTTGGGAATCGGACTTTTCACATCCACGTTCAAGGCCGCCGCTGAAATCGTCATCAGCGAGTTCATGGCGTCGAACAGTCGCACGCTCGCCGATGAGGACAATGCCTACCCCGACTGGATCGAGCTTCAAAACAACGGCGCCGACGCGATCAACCTCGATCGATGGACCCTGGCCGGCTCGCCGCAGACCCCGCCCGGCAAACGATGGACCTTCCCGTCCACGAACCTCCCGGCGGGCGGATTCCTGGTCGTGTTCGCGTCTGGAAAAGATCGTCGTCAGCCAGGGGCGCCGCTCCACACGGGCTTTCAACTCAATCGCGCCGGCGACTCGATCATTCTTCGCGACCCACAGGGCGCGCTGGCGGACGGCGCGTTCGTCCACCCCTTCCCCCCGCAGGCCAGCGACGTCTCTTACGGCCGCGGCCGGGAATCGGTCGACATCCCGCTCATCACGGCCCATGCGCTGGGGCAGTTTGTGGTTCCGGATTCGGGGCGCTGGGACGACGACTGGACCTCGCCCCTTTTCCTCCCCGCGGGCTGGAGCCAGGGCGCCGGCTCGTGGGGCTACGACAATCGCGCGTCGGGCTCGTTGCCTCCGCTGTCCGGGCTGAGACAGGATGTCCGCAAAACCCTGTTTGGAAAGAGCGCCACGGCCTATCTCAGGATTCCGTTTCAGGTTCAGGATCCGGCGACGTTCGATTCGCTCACGCTCACGGTGTCTTATCCCGACGGATTCGCGGCCTTCCTGAACGGCATCGAGGCTGTGAGCGACAATCGCCCTCCCGTTCTCGCGTGGAACAGCGCCGCGTCCGAGGCGCGCGACTGGCTGGCGGACGGGCTGCCGCGGCGCTTCGAGCTCAGCGGGGATGTCCTCTCCGCGCTGCGCGTCGGAACCAACTGGCTTGCCGTGCAGGGTCTCGCCATCGCCCCCACCAACGTTGCGTTCATCCTCGACGCCACGCTCACGGGCGCGCGGGCCGCCTCGAGCGCGAACAACCTCCGGTACTTCACCGTTCCCACCCCGGGGAAGCCCAACGGGCTCGGGACGCGCCAGCTCGGCCCCATCTTCTCGGATCCTTCGCCGCCTCCCGCCGACCCGTCGCCCGACCAATCCATCGCGGTCTCGACGCGCGTGAGCCCTTCCTTCAATCCCGTGACACGGGTGGAGCTGCGCTATCGCGTTATGTTCGGCGCCGAGGTCTCGCTGCCGATGCTCGACGACGGCAAACGGCAGGACGGACGCGCCCGCGACGGGGTCTACGGCGCGATCATCCAGGCCCGCGTCGCGAGTCCAGGGGAGATGATCCGTTGGTACTGCGTCGCCGAGGACGCCGCGGGGAACACGAGCCGTTGGCCCGCGTTTGAGGACCCAAAACGATCGCCCGCCTACTGGGGCACGATGGCGCGGACGAACGACAGCTCGACGCTCCCCGGCTTCCATTGGTTCGTGGATGAACAGAACGCGAAGACGGCGTCGACATTGATCGGCGCGCGGTGCGCGGTTTACAGCCAGGGCGAGCTGTACGACAACGTGGAGGTCCGCATTCGAGGCCAACTCTCGCTCTACTGGGGCAAGCAGAGCTACAAGTTCGATTTCAACCCCGGACGCCTGTTTCAATACGATCCGGCCTCGCCCCGCGTGGAGGAGGTCAACCTGAACAGCACCTGGAGCGACAAGAGCTATTCGCGGACGGTGCTTGCCTGGGAATCGTACCGGGACGGGGGAACGCCCTATTGCCGATCGTTCCCGATGCGTGTCTGCCAGAACGGACGTTTTTTCAGCGTCGCGGTTTTCGTGGAGCAGCCCGATGAGCGCTGGCTGACGCGCAACGGGCTGGATCCCTCGGGCTCGCTGTTCAAGATGAACAGCGCCATGGACAGCGTCTCCGGCGTTCAGAAGAAAATCCCCAGGGACGGCGACCTTGCCGAGCTCGAGGCGTTGATCCAGTCCATCTCGACCGCGAATCCCAACCGGGTGCCCGACCTTCTCGATCAGTGGGACCTTCCGTCGGTGATCAACTATCTCGCCATCACCGCGGTGATGCATGACAACGACTGCGTCGCCAAGAATTACTTCCTTTATCACGATCGAAACCGATCCGGTCTCTGGAGCATCCTGCCATGGGACAAGGACCTGACCTTCGGCCACAACTACCAGAGCCAGGGCGGGCTCTCCGACGAGATCTGGGCCGACTACGACCGCACCAATTCGCTGGGCGCCGACCACCCGCTCGCGTCGCCCAGCCATCCGCTGTTCGGCGAACGGCTGCATCAAAAGGAGAACGGGCAGTGGAATCGTCTGGTCGACTTGATTTACCAGTTCGACCCCGCTCGGCAGATGTATCTGCGACGGCTGCGAACCGTGATGGACGCGCTCCTGCAGCCTCCGGAAACACCACGCGGCGAGCTGCGATACGAACAACGCATGGACTCCCTACTCCACGCCGCGCGGGACGACGCGGCGATGGATCGCGTGGTTTCCGGCAGCCCCGCTTACGGGCTGCCGCAGGACATGGCCACCGCGCTGCGACTTCTCGAAACCGACTATCTGTCGAAGCGACGCTTCCACCTCTACGTGCGACACAACGAAACAAACGCCGCCCGAGTGAGCAACAGCGCCCGGATCCCCGAACCCCCTCCGCCCACCGCGCCGCCTCTGCGTTTCGCCCAGGTGGATCGGCTGCCGCTCAGCGGCAATCCGCTCGAGGAATTTGTTGAGATCCTGAATCCCTCTTCATTCGCGTGGGACATCTCCGGATGGTCGGTCCGCGGACTCATTGGGCTCGCCTTCCCGCCCGGCACGGTGATTCCTCCAGCGCACTCGCTGTTCCTGTGCCGCGACGCCCGGGCATTCCGTCGACGCGCGCTGCCGCCGCACGGCCGCATGGGATTGTTCGTGCTGGGTGATTATCAGGGATCCCTCGGATCCGAAGCGGGGGCGATCGAGCTGGCAAGCGGAGCGCTCGTCGTCGCCCGTCTGGAGCTCGAAGACCGTCTCTCCGACGCGCAACGCTTCCTCCGGGTTCAGCGGATTCAATACCATCACGGCGAGGATCTCCCCTCGAGCCCCGACCTCGAGTATCTCGAATTGCGACATGCGGGCCCGGCGCCGCTGGACCTGGACGGGGTCCGGTTCACGCGCGGGATCCGCTTTTCATTTGCCACAGGCGCGGTTCATCGAATCCCGGCCCCGGTCGATCGCTCGGACCCGCAACGCTCGGTGATCGTCGTCAAGAACCTGAAGGCCTTCACGGCTCACTACGGGGTCGATCCTCGCGTCGCGGGGGAATACGAAGGCCATCTCAACAACAGTGGAGACGCCCTGCGCCTCGAGGACTCCCGAGGCCAGGCGATCCAGGAATTCCACTACCGCCCGGAATGGTTGCCGTTGACCGACGGCGTCGGCTTTCCGCTGATTCACGATCCGGAAAGTCCGCCGGAGTCCTGGAGCGACCCGCTGAGCTGGCGCATGGGCGTGTGGGAAGGCCTTCCTGGTCCTTTGCCGCAATGGGCGCAGGCTCCGATGACGACCAGCGCGGCGCGGATCCGCGAGATTCTTCTCACGAGCGCGAGCGACGGCGACGACGCCGTCACGATCGACGCGAATGTCGACACCGACATCGAGGGCTGGTTTCTTTCCGACTCGATCCTTCAACCGAAAAAGTTCCGCGTCCCCAGCCCCGCGCTCGTGCGATCGAACAAGCCCGTGGTGTTGACATCCCGCCTCTGGGGCCGCGCTTCGGGCGCTTTGCCGGGATTTCGCCTCAATCCCGACGGAGGCGACGTGTTCCTGTTCTCCGCGGACCCGGAGGGCAGGCTCACCGGATACTTTCATCGCGCCCATTATGGAAGCGGGCTTCCGGGCAATGGATTCCTGCGTCAGGAGGAAGGGCTCCGCGAGTTCTGGCTCCGCGAGAACGCGGCGTCGATCACGAACGCTCTCGAGGCGATCGCCCTTCAGTCGCTCACGATCACCGAGATTCACTATCATCCGCCGTCCAACACGCCAGGCGTCGACAACACCGAGGACGAGTACCTCGAGCTTCACAATCCCACGCCGTCGACAGCCCTGTTGCTGAACCCTTCCACACCGGCTTGGGGCTGGCGAATCCGTGGGTCCGTCGAATTCGAGCTCCCGCGAACAGGAACGATCCCGCCGGGCGGGCACATGATCGTGGTTCCGTTCGATCCACTGCGGGACTCGGCGAGGCTCCAGGCGATGCGCTCGCGCTTCGTCATTCCAGCAAGAGTGGCGATCGTGGGTCCATGGCTGGGAACGCTGCCCAACTCTGGAGGAGATCTGATCCTGGAGGCCCCGGCGCTCGATCGCGGCCAGGCTCGATACGTGGAGATGGATCGCGTGGCCTACTCCAGCGGCGCTCCCTGGCCTTCGGAGCCCGACGGCATGGGAGCGAGCCTGAGTCGTCGCGACGACCGAGTCGCCGGAGTCCGCGCCGGAGCGTGGACCGCGACGGCGCCGAGCGCGGGTCAGCCCTATGAGGAGCGAGGGAGTCCGGTAATCCTGATCTCTCCCGGAGCGCGCGTCGCCAGCGCGTTCAGCGATGTCCTCATGGGCGTCCTGGCGGGCCCCGACAAAGAGCTCGGATTCCAATGGCGTCATGATGGTATTCCCATTCCTGGCGGCAACGAGTTCATCCTCGACCTGCGCCGGGCGGAGCTTTCCGACGCGGGCGTCTATGACGTGCTCGTGATGGGACGCGGGGGCGTCGCATGGAGCGAACGCGGCAACCTCGTCATCCAGCAGCCTCCGACCCTCTATGATATCCCATCGCTCCCGCTGGCGGTTGCGGGCACGAACTATTCTCTCTCCGTCGGCGCCATCGGCGAAGGAGCGCTGAGATATCAGTGGAAGAAGAACGGCGCCTGGCTCCCCGATAAAACCAACAGCTCGCTCCTCCTCCCCGCCGTGACGGGCGAAACGGAGGGCAGCTACAGCGTGGTCGTCAGCGACGCGCGAGGCGAAACGGAAAGTCCGGCGGCGCCGGTCCGGGTCGTGTACGCGCCCGAGCTGCTTTGGCCGCCGGAAAGCCAGATGGTGAACATCGGCGAGACCATCCGCCTTCGCGCCGCGCTGGCGGGCACGCCTCCCTTCGGATACCTCTGGCGCAAGGACGGACTGAATCTGCGGCGTCCCAGCCAGGACGCGCTCACCATCACGAACGCCCAGCTCACGAACGCCGGCGTCTACTCGATCCTGGTGAGCAACATCGCGACCACGCGATTCGTGGCGCTCCCGCAAAAAGCGAACGTGCTCGTGCTCGGCGACACCGACGGCGACGGCATGCCGGACATCTGGGAACTGACATATCAATTGCGATACAACGACCCGAGCGACGCGGGCGTCGACTCGGACTTCGATGGAATGACCAACCTGCAGGAGTATCGCGCCGGAACCAACCCTCGGGATCCCTCGGATTTTCTTCGCCTGACCATCGCCCTGGATCGCAGCCTCGCCGCGCTGCAGGCGACTCTCCGATTCACCGCGATCTCCAACCGCTCCTACACCCTGCAAACCAGCGATAGGCCGGGAGCGGCCTGGAGCTCCTGGATGGATCTTCCCGCGCAGCAGACCAACAAACCCATTTCGATTCCGATCGACCTGAGTGGCGGCGGCCCGCAGCGACAGTTCCGTCTGCGAATCCCCTGAATCCCCAGCTCAGTTTTTTCTCGCCGTTCGATGCGCGAACTCGTCCAATCGGGCCATGAATCTCAAGCCGCCCCTCGTCCAGCTGGCTCTGGACTTTCCCACCATTGACGAAGCCCTGCGCTACGCCGAGATCGGAGTTCAGGCTGGAGTGGACATTCTCGAAGCAGGCACGCCGCTGATCGTCGCCGAGGGAACGCGGGCCATTGGACGCCTCGCGCAGGCGTTTCCGAATTACCCGGTGCTCGCCGACTACAAGACCATGGACTCCGGCGGAAAGAACGTGCTGATCACTCAGAAGCAAGGCGGGCATTACATGACCGTCTGCGCGAACGCGGCGGATGAAACGGTGAAGGCGGCGATCGCGGCCGGCAAGGAAACAGGCATAAAGGTGGTCACCGACACGATCGGCGTGAAGGACCAGGCGGCGAGGGCCTGCGTCGTGGCGCGGTGGGGCGTGGACATGATCTACATCCACTACGCGGCCGATCAACGACGCGCCGACGCCACCAAGGACGGCACCCAGTGGCTGCGCTCCGTCCTCGATGTCGTGAATATCCCGGTGGGCATCGGGACCTTTGGCGTGGACGACGCCGTCGCGGCCGTCCGCCAGGGCGCGCAGCTGGTGGCGATCGGCCATCCGCTCTTCGACAGCCCCAACGTCCTCGACGCGCTGAAGCGCTACGTGGACCAGGTGAAGTCCAATTACAAACCCAGGGCTTGAGCCGGGCCCTCCACGCCTCCATCCCCTCCCCCCATGAGCGCTTCACTGCAACCCGCTGTTGTCACCTACGACGCGAAGCCCTTCAGCGTGGAGCTTCGCGAGATTCCCATTCCCACCATTGGCGACGACGACGTGCTCCTCGAAGTCGCGGCCGTCGGCGTCTGCGGCAGCGATCTTCACATGTGGACGGGAGATCATGGGTGGAAGGTGAACTATCCCTGCGTGCTCGGACACGAGTTCGCCGGATTCGTCCGGGAGCGAGGCCGGAACGTCGGTCATTTCAGCGTCGGAGACCGGGTGGTCAGCGAGACAGCGGCGGTGATTGATCCGAACAATCCCATGAGCCGGCGAGGGCTCTACAACCTGGATCCCACGCGGCTCGGCTACGGCGCGGCGGTGGACGGGGCGATGACGCGATACGTCAAGGTGCCGCAGCGGATCCTCCATCGGGTGCCGGACGCGCTGTCGTTCGCGAAGGCGGCGCTGACGGAGCCTTGCGCCGTGGCCTACAACGCGACGGTGGTGAACGCGGAAATCTCCCCGGGGGACCGGATCGTCGTGCTGGGCCCGGGCCCCATTGGCATTCTCTGCGGGGCGATCGCGCGTCTTCGCGGCGCGGATGTGGCTGTCGTGGGCCTGGAGCGGGACGCGCCGCGGTTGGCGGTCGCGCAGCGGTATGGCTGCGCCGCGCTCATCGCCGACGCGACCGAGTGGGCTCGCGAGTCGGACGGACTCGGGGCCGACGGGGTCATCGACGCGACGGGGGCCTCGGCGTCGCTGCAAGCGGCGCTTCAACTCGTCCGGCCCGCGGGATGGATTTCAAAAGTGGGTTGGGGGCCTCAGCCGGTGGGGTTTTCTCTCGATCCCCTGGTGCAGAAAAACATCCGGCTGCAAGGCAGCTTCAGCCACAACTGGCCGATCTGGGAGCGGATCCTCCGTCTCACCGCGACGGGCCGGCTCGATCTCGATCCCATCATTGGGGGGCAATGGAAGCTCGAGCAATGGCGCGAGGCGTTTGAGACCATGCACTCTGGAAAGATCGTGAAAGCCGTCCTGGCGGGTTGAAGTTGAGCTTTCGGCGAGTGGAAATTGAACCTTGCTAAATCGGCCTGGGAACATTTAATTACCCGCTCTTTCGGCGGCTGGGTAGCTCAGTTGGTAGAGCAGAGGACTGAAAATCCTCGTGTCGGCGGTTCGATTCCGCCCCCAGCCACCAACTTTTCGCAAAAGCGAAAAGTTGTCCCGCCGAAGCCCCCCAGGGCGAAGGCGGACAGCGCCCCAGTTTTTGCGCGACTCCCCATCCCCAGAAACAGGAGCCACACCTCATCAGAGGCAGGCAAGCTTCAATTCAGCAGGAAACTGGAGTCCAAATCTAAGAGGTGTTGTGCGAAGGGATTTACCGTAAACACTCGGATTTAATTGCTACCATGATGCACCCTATTCTGATCGACCTGGACCCATTTCATGGTTTCGTCAGAGCAGTGCGTTAATCTTTTTGAACAAGGCCTCGAACCGGTCGAGAGCCGCTGCGCGTTCCGTGTCGGTTTGGGAATACCAGGAAGGGTTTTGAGCCAACCACAGAGCTGGAACGTAGTGGTCGAATTCAGGACCACTTGGCCTTAGCCGTAAGATAGATTCCATTTTTTTCACAACACGTGGAGACGATTCCTGAGCCGACTGAATTGTAGTTGCGGTGAGCAAATCGTTGCCAGCGAATCCGTAGCCTTTGTTGACCAACTCCACATAGAGTTGGTTACCTAACAAATCTTCCATGTCGGCTTCTGGCTGATCGCAAAAATCAGTCGTAGCGAAGATGTGGTAGTGTCCCAAACCCCCCTCTTTCCTGAGAGGGGGGTTTGGGACAGTCTCCAGGTAAGCCAATATGTAGCTCATGCATCTTCATCGTGGTGCGCGACGGCTCTGACGGCGCTCGGAGCTGACTGTTGTTCTTTTCACCCACCGACGCCTTTCGCGAGGAAGGTTGTTAAGGATAAAGGTCCGAGCATTTCGCCACGCTGAATAGAACTCCTCACGCTCCGTCGGAAGAAGGATCCCACGTTCCAACCACAATCACGCACGCCGCCTATGAAAACAGACCAACTGAATCATCTCCGATTCATACCCGAATCTCGTCGCCGATTCCTGCGCTCTTGTGCCAACGCAACCCTTCTGACAGTGGCGGGAGCTAGTTTCATGCATTCGACCACAACCGCGAACGGTGAAGACACCTCAGCATACGACCATGACCTCGGGATCCCTCCTGGTAGCGGAGTCTATCTCCGCAGTTTGATATCCGTTCATGCATACCGCTGGAACATCGTACGTGAATGGTCGGGGGATGACATCGAGCTGTTCTTCCGGTTTCCAATCAAAGCGAGACACGCAGTATTCACTGCACCAAGAGGGCTGGCTTCGGCCGCTGCCCGCGTGACTGCAAGCCTGGGCGGGCTGTCTTTCCCGCTCAAGCGAACGGGCTCTGATTGGGAGTTCAAAGCCGTATTCGGTTATAGGGCGCGGCTCACCTTTTGGGGAGGGAGGATACCCCTAACTGCTAGCGCTGCGGAGTGTCGGACGATGGCATTTACCTACAGCATCCAAGTCACGCTCTAGGCATTGTCAACCTGTGGTTCCTGCGGCTCGTCGAGCATCGTTGACGACTATGCGAAGTTCTCAGCAATCACCGTCGGCCGACGGCAAATCATTTTGTCTCCATAACCCAAACACCTCGGTTGAGACGGCCCGCGAAGCACCTCAAGGAGAGCAGGGCAAAAAGCACAAACCCTCGGCAGATCAATGGGAATGCTCGCATAATGAAGATTTGTCCTTGGCCTATTCCTGAGTCAACCCTAATGCCTTTCGGAATTCCATTGGGGACGTGCTGGGTCACTTTTTAACCCGTAACAGCCGAGGCGCTAGACTGTGCGAAAGCACTCGATAAATCCGCATTCCGAGATCAAAACCGGCTCGCCAGCGCGGCCATACTGGTCATTTTGTCCGTCACCTTTTTGGCTTTCGCGCCTACGTAGTGGTGACGAATATGAACACACTTTCAACACTCATGACTTCGGATGAACAACTGTGGCAGATGTCCCTCGCCGGCGACCGCGAGGCTTTTGGCCAAATCGTCGAGCGCCATCAATCGTTGATTTGCGCGCTGGCTTATTCCGCCTGCGGCGATCTCGCTCGCGCCGAGGATCTCTCCCAGGAGACTTTTCTGGCGGCGTGGCGGAAGCTGGGCGAGCTGCGGGAGCCGGCGAAGTTGCGTTCCTGGCTCTGCGGCATCGTCCGAAACCTCGCCGCGAACGCCGCGCGCCGCGATTTCCGGCGAGGCGCTCCTGAATCTCTGGAGGTTGTTGCGGAGCCCCTGTCGCCGGAGGACGATCCCGCCGCCCAGGCGGTCACCCAAGAGGAGGCCGCTTTGCTGTGGCGCGCGCTCGCCGGGTTGCCCGAGTCGTACCGCGAACCCATGGTCCTGTTCTATCGCGAGCAGCAGTCGGTCAACGAAGTTGCGAAGGGGCTCGATCTGTCCGAAGACGTGGTGAGGCAACGCTTGTCACGGGGGCGGGCCCTGCTGCGCGAGGAGATCACGGCGTTGGTCGAAACCACGCTGACGCGGACCCGTCCCGGACCGGTCTTCACAATGGGAGTGTTGGCGGCATTGTCCCTCGTTTCTCCGCCGACAGCGGGCGCGGCGATCGTGACCGGAGCGGGCGCGGGAAAAGGAGCGACCACCCTCGCCAAAGGAGTCGCTTCCGGCGCGGGACCGGGCGCGATCTTGGGGCCGGGCATCGGATTGCTCGTCGGCTGGCTGGGCACGAAGGCGGTCGGAATGACCGCGCGTTCGGAGCGGGAGCGCATTTGCGTTACGCGACATTGTCGCTGGATGATTTTCTACTGCTTCGCGCTTTGCGCCTTGCTGGTGGCGACGTTGAGTCAAGCGGGTGAATCATACTCAATCACGAGAGAGTGGATGATATTCGGTGTGCTCGCTTGGGTCAGCGTGCTCGTGGCGACCCTCCTCGGAATAAACTGGCGAATGCAACGCGAAGTGCGACGCATTCGCGCGGAGACCGGCGCCGAAGACACCACGGACACGAATTAGCCTGAAACCTCATCGCAAGCGTGAAAAACGAGCCTTCAAAAAGTCATCATGCTCGTCGGCATTCCTTTTAAGAGTGTTGATAGTCCTGACGACGTCCCAACCTCCATTTCGTCAGCACTGCGTAACAAGCAGCCGGGGTCGGGGAGGTTGCCCGCTAAACACGCTAAGAACGCGAAATGGGAATGGATCGAGGATGTGGAAGCATCGGTTTTCTGTTCCGCCGCTTTCGAACTGATCGCTTGTTTCCCAGCGTCCCAGATCCTCGCTCGATTCGATCGAGTACCGACCTTGCGCCGCCATCTGACACTGGAGCACGAGCCCTCCATCGTTTTTCGTCACTCGAGCAATCCTTGGACGAACAACAAGCTCCACGGAATCGCTCCAAGCGACGCCCAGGATCACCTCGCCGCGCTTGTTGAAACAGGACACTCGATACATGCCGGTCTTCTGAGGTTCTAGGACAATTCTCGCATTCGCAAAGTCGACCTACCGCCATCCAACAATCGTTGGAAGAGTTCCGTCCTGCGCTCAGCATTTGAGACGCGCCGAATATGGCCGTGACGGCCGCAAGAAAGACTGGTAGTTCTCCGCGGCGAGAAACTCCCAACCCCTTGGAGCATGATATGAGCCAGCAGCCGCCTGACAAAAGAAGCAATGGAGGCCTAAACCCTCTCACGATTCTAAAGGATGCGATCAGAGTTGTTCCTTCGATGAAGTACGCGCTTGCCGTGATGGGCCTTGTGGCCGTCGTAGCAATCGTCAGTTTGTGGCGAGTCAGGTATGATGTCGCGATCATTGGAGCCATCGTGATTCTTGGACTGATGGTGCCCGTGCTAGTTTTCGCAAAGCTGACACGTATCGCTCCAAAATACTTTCTCGGCCCGGCCCGGGCCTTGATGTGGGGTTTTGTAACTCTGACTATTGTCACAGGAGCTTGCCTGTTCACTGCGGCCGCCTTCAGGCAACCGACGGGTCTCTACGAACTCATGTTCGCAAACTCCGCCGTCCGTGTACCGGCGCCCAAACCGGCGCCCGATCTTCCTCCTCCAGAGTTTGTCGCACAATTCATCTACCGGACCAACATGCTCGAACGCACGGAGTTTTCGACTGAGCCTGGACGCTTTCCCGCGGACAAATTAGACGAGTTCCTGACTCTCAGCCGGCTAGCCTATGGCATCGCCGATAAAACCAACCGAGCGTTTCAGGTGGATCTGACAGTAAAGAACGTCAGCCGTGAGGCCGTCATGCTGGATCTGAACGAACGCTTCTTTGCAATGGCCGATGACAAGGGGCGCAACGCAGAACTGCTCTACTATTGTTGCGCAGCCAAGGGGAACCTGTTGGCGGCGGGCGAAGTACGGACCGTCCAACTCTTCTTCAGAGATGCCGGCTGGCATGGCAAAGGCGTCTCCTCCAGCGCCATCTACGTCCGAGTGCAAGGCCTTCTTCCCGTGGTCAGTGCTTCGTGGAAAGCTCCGACCCTGGCAACGGCCAACTAATGTAAACGTACAGCCACATGCTGATACCCGTTCCCTGCGCGACCGCCCCGAACGCCGCTCCCCAATTCCAGCGTTCTCCACGGCCAGCTCCTTGGCGTCAGCTGCTCGAATCACCTCACTCTTCGCTGCAAGCCTCAGACAGCTTCTCATGCGGACGCTACCACGGGCCACCAGGCAAGCCACGTCGGTAGCAAGCCACCTCCCGGCCCACCAAACGGAGCGATGTAAAACTCGGCGCTCGGACAACTTGAGCGAGGCTTCTTGTTAACCCAGTACCCCGTCCCATAATGACCGCTGCGTTGCTGAAATGTAGTGGAGGCCGTTGGGGAGGACCGCGCCTGGCTTTGCCTGGCCCGTTTCCAAACCTAGAACTGTTGTTTCAAGAAGTCCGGATCCGCTCGCGTGGCCAACAGGTAGGAGACTCCGTTGTCGCTCCAGCTGGCGGTGGAAAGTTTTCCGATCGAAACGAATACCGGAGTGACCGAGGCGGGAGCATCCGGGACATCCACGCTCGCAACCATGAAAAGATACAGGAACCCATTCTGAGACCCGTCGAAGCACACGATCGAAACCGGGTGGTTGCGCCAATGCAGCAGGGCGCATCCGACCGGCTTGGCTTTCTCCAGACCCGGCGTCAACTGCCAGGCCGTTGTGCCGGAGAGATTCCTCAAATAGCCCCGGATTTCACCCAGATTCTCGCTCAACAAACTCATCCGATAATCCCTCAAGACCGACCGCGCCATTCTCTCCCGATAGGCCGCAAAACCGGCCTGAGATTCGGGGTGAATTCCCATTTTGAGAACGAAGAACGAAACGAGCAACACGGCCGCGACCGACAACGCCAGCGCCCCTCGCCTACCGAAATGAGAGATCCGCCTCCGTCTCTGGTCGACACGAATCTCCGCCAGCAGGCCCCGCGGCACCGGCAGCGCTTGAAACTGTTCGCGGATTCGCCTGTCAACCGTCCGGTATTCAGCCAGCCAGTCTTGCAATTCGCGGTTGCCCGCGGCCAGCCGCAGGGCCAACAACACCTCCTCATCCTGATCCTCAGGATGATTCGGACGATAACGACACAAGATGCGCTTGGCTTCGTCAGTAGTCATGTGTTGGGTTCTGATGAGGATCGTTCCACCGGATGAGGTTCCGTCAATTTGCAAAAGAGCTGCGCGAGTCCGCGTGAGATCCGGGATTTCACGGTTCCCATCGGAATGCCCATCACCTCGGCGATCCCCGCGTACGAAAGGTCCTCCAGGTAGAAAAGGACGACAGGCGCCCTGAAGATCTCATCGATTTCAGCAATCGCGGCGACCACCGTGTCCGCGTCCGTGATCCGCCCGACTTCGGGCAACGTCATGGGCAGCTCCGTCTGAGATTCCTCCAATTCGTTGTGGGGAAAGCGCCTCAGCCTTCGTTGTCCGCGGAGGAAGTCTCTGTGCAAGGTCGTAAACAGCCATGTTTTGGCTTTCGCCGTGTCCTTCAATTGATATCCCCTGGTCGCCCAGCGATAGAAAGTCTGCTGGACCAAATCCCTCGCCTCGGTCTCCGATCGTGCCAGGCTCAACGCGAATCGATACAGGGCCGCATAGTTCTCGGCGACCAGTTGTTCAAAGTGAGCTTCGGACATTCGACTCTTAAGGTTAGATGTCAGAGTCGCGACTCGCCATATGGTTCCCGAGAATTTTTGTAAAATTTCCGATCCCGCCGTTCGATTCATGACCCGGAGCCGCCGGAAGCCACGATTCCAGATTCTTTCATTGATTTTCTCCCGAAGTATCAGAGTGTTTCATCCGTGCCACCAGCATGCCGAACGTCGTCCCTGCGCGGGTCTCCTCCGCGCGAGGCAACGCTCCGCTTCAAGCCCGGGTTCACCCTTATCGAGCTGCTCGTGGTGATCGGCGCCACCGGCATTCTGGCGGCGATGGTCCTCCTGAGCGTGGGGCAAGGGAAGCAGCGCGCCCAACGGATCGTTTGCGTGAATAACCTGCGCGAGCTCGGCTACGCCTGGATACAATATTCCTACGATCATGAGGATCGATTGGTCCGAAACGGAGGAGGCGACCGCGCGAAACTCGCCCTGGTTTCCAGAAACGAGTCCAACTGGGCGAACAACGTGATGAGCTGGGAGTTGGATTCCGACAACACCAATCTGGCCTTCGCGGCTCGATCTCCGTTCTCCTCCTATCTGTCAGGCTCCGCGTCGCTCTATCGATGCCCCTCCGACAAGGCATTGAGCGACGTTCAACGGAGCGCTGGCTGGAGACAGCGGGTTCGGAGCTACTCGATGAATGGAATGGTGGGGGACGCGGGAGAAAGCATGCAGTCAGGCCGCAACGTCAACAACCCTGACTACGTGCAGTTTGTCACGTACACCAGCATTCCGGATCCCAGTTCGATTTTCGTTTTTGTTGAGGAGCATCCAGACAGCATCAATGACGGCTACTTCCTCAACAATCCAGACAGCGGGGAATGGATTGATCTGCCGGCGTCCACTCACGAGGGAGCGGGAGTTGTGTCCTTTGCCGATGGTCACATTGAGGTTCATCCGTGGAAAGACGCGGAGACCCGGCGGCCTTCTGTGCCCGACGGAGCAGGGCTTCCAATGGCTGTGAGCGCGGCGCGCCACGAGGACTTCGAGTGGTTGGCTCGCCGAACAAGCGTAGAGGCTCATCAGAGCGAATAGTCCGGGAACAAACAACCTTGTGGCGCCTCTCACGGAGGAACCACAGGCTCACTGTCCCGAAAACATCGCTCTGAATATGAAGACCACGCTCTCCCCAAGGCTCCGTTGCCGCCATGGCGTCCCGTTACTGTTGGGGCTCATTATCGCGCAGCTGATGGGCGGATCCACCGGATCCGCGTTCACGACGAACGTGAATTTTTCCAATTATGCGTACAATCCGAACAAGGTCGTCATTCACGTGGGCGACACCGTCAATTGGATCAATCAAGGCGGGTTCCACACCGTGACCGGCGATGGCGCCGATGCCTTCTGCGGAAATGGCGCCGTCGCGACGAGTTGCGCGCACACATTCTTGGCCGCCGGAACATTCCCCTACCATTGCGTCTTCCATACCGCGTTTGGCATGACAGGAACGGTCACGGTGCTTCCAGCGCCGCTCCCGCCGCCAACCATCCGACTCGTGAGCCCCGGAGACAACACGGTTTATCCCCCTCCCGCCACGATCGCGCTGCAAGCCACGGCCTCTTCCAGCAACGGCGCCATCGCCAGAGTGGACTTCTATTCGAGCGGCCACCTTCTCGGCACGGCCACAACCGCCCCGTTCAGTTTACTGGTCAGCAACCTGCCGGCTGACGTTTATTCATTCAGCGCGATCGCCGTCGATTCCGCGGCCATGAGCGCCACCTCGCTTGTCGCCAGAGTCACCGTGGCGGCGATAGGGGCCTACGCGCAGCACAGTCTCGTTTCCGACATCCCAGGTCTTGCTGATCAAACGGACGCCAACCTCGTGAACGCCTGGGGCATTGCCACCAGCCCGACAGGTCCGTTCTGGGTGACCGCCAATCACTCCGGCACGTCTACGATTTATAATACAACCGGCGGCGTCCAGTCGCTGGTGGTCACGATTCCACCCCCGTCCGGGCAATCGCCGCCCTCGGGCCCCACAGGCATCGTTTTCAACAACACCCCGGACTTCATTTTGGACTCCAACGGCAAGCCCGCGGCGTTCATCTTCTCCACTGAGAACGGAACCATCGCCGCCTGGAACGCCGGAACAACCGCGGTGATCAAGGGCGACAATTCTGGATCCGAAGCCATTTACAAGGGTTTGGCCTTGGCAAAGGACGGAGCCAAATCCTTCCTTTACGCCTCTGATTTCCACAACGGCAGAATCGACGTGTTTGATTCTACCTTCGGCCCCGTGGCAACCGCCGGTGGATTTGTGGATCCATCGATCCCGGACGGCTTTGCGCCGTTCAACGCGCAGAACATCGATGGAAATCTTTTCGTCACTTATGCAAAGCAAGACGCGGAAGGACACGACGATGTCTCGGGCCTGGGAAATGGATTCGTGAATGTCTTTGATCCCGCCGGACACCTGCTCAAGAGATTCGCCTCAAACGGGTGGCTCAATTCTCCCTGGGGACTCGCCGTGGCGCCGGACGGATTTGGACCCTTCAGCGGAGCTCTATTGATCGGCAACTTTGGCGACGGACGCATTCACGCGTTCGATCGGGCTCTGGGGACGCCCCTCGGAACTCTGGCGGATGCCACGGGATCCGAAATCGCGATTCCAGGCTTATGGGGCTTGAAGTTCGGGAACGGGGGGAACGGAGGCGCCATCGGGACACTGTATTTTGCCGCGGGCATTCCCGGGGATGGAGCTGTGGAGGATCACGGGCTCTTTGGCAGCATCGCGCCGAGCGCCCCTCTTCAAATTGCCGCAGCAACTGTCCAAGGCGAGAATCTTGTGCTGCGATGGCTCGGCGGAACTGGCCCCTTTCACGTCCAGAAAAAAGGCCGCATCCCCGACACGAGTTGGACCGATGTGACCACTACAACGGATTCCAGCGTCCAGGTGCGTCGCGACTCGGATCAAGAGTTCTTTCGCATCGTCGACCAAAGCCCGTAGACAAGTTCCGCAAGAGGGTTGCCCCATTGCTGGAAGGACACGAGAAACGCGACGCCCAGACGGCGCCGGTCTGGGGAACGACGCCCTGGAGCGCGGCGTCGATTCGGTCATGGCGATTGAACGATCCTGAAGAAGCCGTGGATTGCGTTGCGGGACAGCACTCGTTCGATTTCGATCCTGTCACCGCTTTCGAACTGATCGCTTGTTTCCCAGCGCCACAGGAGAGTCACTGCCGTTGTGAAGCTCCAGAAAGTCAGGCTCCGTCTTGGAACTCGCCAGCCATTCGTTGATTTTGAGTTGAGCGGGATTCCCAAGCGCAACCGATCGATTGGAGCCATCAGGCGTCGGCTCGCACAACCGCCAGGGCCCGTTGCCGTCGGGAAGACGCCCCAGAGAATACCCTTCGACCTGAAGTCCGAACGTCAGCTCATCCAGCAAGGCATGGCCGCTGTCGCCGGAAGCGCGGAGCTCAATGCGTTCGCCCTCGGCGCTGAGGTTGAATCCCGTCTGCAGCGCGTCGTTGGGGATGCCCCGTTTTCCGCCCGGAGCCGCGCAGTAGACCCGAAGGAATCCCTGCGCGCTGATCCTCGTTCCCGATCATTTGCAGGAATCGAGCCTCACGAGACGAGTGGATTCACGCGGGACACCGGGTGCGATTGCTCAAACGGCAAGGGCGGAGGAAACCTGGAACCATAGCGACCTCGATGGGGCAGAAGCCGACGCCTTTCACCAGAACGCGGCTGGACCTGGACGGAGGGGGTTTGCTTCATCCCTGGGGGATACGGCCAATTCAGCGCGTGTCTCTCAGGGGGCCGCTGGGCTGGGGAGACACCCGATGAATCTTGATTCCAGCCGACGCCCCGAGGGCTTACGACGCGCGAGGCTTGAGACAGATGGCGTTGGGCCTTTCCGGGGAAGTCGCGGAATCGCGGATCGGCGACTCCGACTCATTGACGCGCACCCGGCTCGCCAGCCAGACGCTGACGAGAGCGGCGGCCACGGCGAGCCAGCCGAGCCAGTGAAAATGCGCCAGCTCTCCGGACGGCCCGATGCTCACGATATAGCCGCCGATGCTCGAGGTGATGCCCATCGCAAGGTCGCGCGCGCAACCGCTCAAGCTCATGAAGGCGCCGCGGCGCGAAGCGGGGACGGCCAGGGTCATGATCGCCTGTCCCGGCACGAAGCGCCCGCTTGCGAACACAAAAAACGCGCCGCCCGAGACCAGCACCGCCCAAACCGGAATCCGGCCCGAATGCGTGATAAAAAGCGTCACGACGCAGGCCACGGCGACCAAAACGGAGAAAACGCGGAAGCGTCCGAACCGATCCGCCAGCCTGCCGACAAGCGGCGCTGTGAAGACCGTCAGCACACCTCCCGTGAAATAGACGAGGAATAGGTCGCGTTCCGGCAGCCCCGCGTTGTGAACGAGATAAGGCGACAGCAATGGAATCACGCTGAAGTGGCCCACCACCATCGCCGTCATGAAGAGCAGCGCCCGTCCCGCGTTGGAGTCGCGAAGCAGTTCGGCGAACGCCCGCGTTGCCGAGCGGTTGCCGTCGCGCAGATGTCCGTGGAGCGCCGGCAGGCGTTGGAACGCTATCGTCCACACAACGCCAGCAATCGCCGCCAGGAGGAAGAAGGGGGCCTCCCATCGCAGCTGCTGGGCGAGCTTGAGCCCAAAAGGAATGCCCACCGCCGCGGCCACGGAAAAAGCCGTCATCACGATCCCAACCCCCGCCGCCCGGCGCTCCGCCGGGACGACGTCGCTGATGATCGCCATCACGATCGCCGTGGATATTCCGCCAAACGCGCCGCTCAACGCCCGCGCCGCGAGGAGCGCCGCGGCGTTTTGGGAGAGCGCGCAAGCCAGCGTGCCCATGACGAATCCAGCGTAGGCCAGCAGCAGCACTTTTCGGCGATCGAAGCGGTCAATGAACGGCGCGGCCAGCAGCCCCACCACCCCGGAGCTGATTGTGTAGGCCGCCACCAGCGCGCTGAAACGTCCCGGCCCGAGGCTCAGGTCGCGCATCAGCTGCGGGCCCAGCGGCATCATGATCATGAAATCCATGATGTGGGTGAACTGCACCGCCGCGAGCAGCAGCAGGAGCGAGCGTTCGGAAAGGCGATTCATCGTTGCTTCTCCTGATCTGGGCTCGATTCGGCGAACAGCTCCCCGTTGCGCCATCCGCCGCCCAGCGCCTTGATCAGCTGAACGGACGCGATGAGACGCTGTCCCGCAAGCTGGGCATTCGCGCGCTCGGCCGAGAGCGCCTCGCGGCTGGCGTCCACGACTTCAAGGTAGCTGACGATCCCGGAACGATAACGATCCGTGGCGAGATCGGCGGCGCGGCGGGCGCTGACGACCGCCCGCTGTTGAGCGGATGCCTGATTCATCAAGTGACGAATGCCTGAAAGGCTGTTCTCCACTTCGCCAAACGCAACCAGAATCCGCTGCCGATAGCGCGCGACGGATTCCTGGTAGGCGGCTTGCGAGCGTTTGTAGTTCGCGCGATTGCGTCCGCCCGCGAAGAGGGGCAAGGACAGGCTGGGGCCGATGGACCAGACGTGGCTGTCCCATTTGAATAGCGAATCCACGTCGGCGCTGACGTAGCCGCCCGAGCCCGTCAGCGTCAGCACAGGAAAAAACGCGGCTTTGGCGGCGCCGATGCGGGAGTTGGCCGACGCCAGCTGGCGTTCCGCTTCGGCGACATCGGGCCGTCGCTCCAGCAAGTCGGCCGGCAGGCCAGCGGGAATGGCAGGCGGCTGGGGATTCCAATTGTTGGTCCCGGTCGCCGTAACGCGAAACGAAGCCGGGTTGCTGCCGACCAGAATGGCGATTGCGTTTTCCAGCTCCGCGCGCCGGCGGGCGAGCGCCGCGGCTTCCGCCTCGGTCGCCGCAAACTCGGTTTCGGCGCGAACGATGTCGAGCTCGTTGCCGATGCCGCCGTCAAACCGGCTGCGCACCAGTCGCACCTGCTCCTGCCGCAAACCGACCGTGCCGGCGACGGTCGCGATCTCGGCGTCGAGCGCGCGCAGCGCAAAATAGTTTTGCGCCACATCGGCCTGGTGCGTCAGCAGCACGTTCTGGAAAGCGGCGAACGACGCCTGCGCGTCAGCCCGAGCCCCTTCAAAGCCGCGCCGCACGCGTCCCCACAAATCAATCTCGTAGCTCAGGTCAAGCGGCGCGCGGAAGCTATTGGCCGTGACGCCTCCGAAGCTGGGCACTTGATTGGGCGAGTAGCGTTGACGGGTGAAGCTCGGATCCAGATTCAAGCTGGGCAACAACTCGCCTCGCGCCACGCGAGCCACGGCGCGGGCCTGATCCACGCGAGCCACGGCGGCCTTAAGCTCTTGATTGGCCCGCAGCCCCAGCGATTCGAGCTCATTCAGCCCGGCGTCATCAAAGATTCCCCACCAATCTCCCTTCGGGACGTTGTCGAGCGGGCGGCCCTCCTTCCAAGCGCCCAGTTCGACCGCTTTGTAAGTCGCGGGAACAGAGTTCGTGGGCTGCCTGTAGTCCGGGCCAACGGTCCACCAACCCGCCTGGGCGGAGGAAACAGTGAGCAACAGCGTCAAAGCGGCGATTCCTGCCGTCGCTCCCGCGCCGCCGAGGGTCGGACCCCGCGTCTCCGGCGCGGGCTGAGCGCCTCTCTTCAGGCCCAGCTTCATCAACGCGACGTAGAACACAGGCGTCAGGAACAAACCAAACAGCGTCACGCCGATCATGCCGGAGAACACGGCGACGCCCATCGCCTGGCGCATCTCCGCGCCGGCGCCGCGCGCGATCACGAGCGGAAAGACTCCCGCGATGAACGCAATAGAGGTCATCAGAATGGGCCGGAGGCGGAGACGGCTGGCTTCGATGACAGCCTGGAAGGGCGGCAAGCCCTCGTCCTGCTTGTGCTTGGCGAATTCGACGATGAGGATCGCGTTCTTGCACGCGAGACCGACAAGCACGATGAGACCGATCTGCGTGAAGATGTTGTTGTCGCCGCCTTTGAGCCACACGCCGCCGATGGCGAAGAGCAGGCACATGGGCACAATGAGGATGATCGCGAGCGGCAGGCGAAAACTTTCGTATTGCGCCGCGAGCACGAGAAACACGAGCAGCAGGCAGAGCGGATAAACATAGATCGCGGTATTGCCGGCGAGGATGCGTTGATACGTCAGCTCCGTCCATTCGAAGGCCGCGCCCTTCGGCAGGTTTTCATTGGCGAGCCGCGCCATGAGCGATTCGGCCTGGCCCGAACTGAAGCCGGGCGCGGGACCGCCGTTGATTTCGGCGGCGGGATAGCCGTTGTAGCGCATGGCGCGATCCGGGCCGTGTGTGTCCGTGACCTTCACCAAGGCGCCGAGCGGGACCATCTGCCCTTTCGCGTTGCGCGTCTTGAGGCGGGTGATGTCCTCGGCCCGATCGCGAAACTGCGCGTCGGCTTGCGCGATGACTTGATAGGTCCGGCCAAACCGGTTGAAGTCGTTCACATAGAGCGAGCCGAGATAGATCTGCATCGTCTCGAAGAGGTTTTGCAACGGAACGCCCTGCTGCTTGGCCTTCACGCGGTCGATGTCGGCGTCCAGCTGAGGCACATTGACGGTGAAGGTCGAAAACACGCCGCCCAGACCGGGAGTCTGATAGCTCTTGCCCACGATGGCCTGCGCGTTTTGATACAGCGCGTCGTATCCCAGGTCGGCGCGGTCTTCGATGAACAGCTTGAAACCGCCGATGGCGCCGAGGCCCATCACTGGCGGCGGCGGCACCGCGAGAATGAACGCCTCCTGGATGCCGCCGAACTGTTGGTTCAACGCCGCGGCGATCGCCGGGCCGCTGAGGCTGGGCGCTTTGCGCTCGTCAAAGGGCTTCAGCCCGAAAAAGACAATGCCGGCGTTGGGCGCGACACTGAACCCGCTGATGCTCAATCCAGGAAACGCCACGGCGTCCTGCACGCCGGGTTGCTTCAATCCAAGGTCGGACATCCGGCGGATGACAGCCTCGGTGCGGTCCAGCGAGGCGCCGTCGGGCAATTGCGCGAAGGCGACGAGATACTGCTTGTCCTGCGTCGGAACAAAGCCGGTGGGCACTTTGTTAAAACTCCACCCGGTGAGCAACACGAGTCCGCCATAGGCAATGAGGACGATCGCGCTCTTGCGTAGCACCGTTCCAACGCCGGCGGAATACTTGTCGCCCGACCAGGCGAAGAAACGATTGAACGGACCGAAGAACCAACCCAGGGCCTTTTCCATCACGCGAGCAAACCCATCCTTCGGCGCGCTGTGCCCCTGGAGCAACACGGCGCAAAGCGCGGGAGAAAGGGTCAGGGAGTTGAACGCGGAAATGACGGTTGATATGGCGATGGTGATGGCGAATTGCTTGTAGAACTGTCCGGTGAGGCCGCTGATGAACGCCGTCGGTATGAACACCGCGCAAAGCACCAGCGCCGTCGCGACGATCGGGCTTGTGACCTCGCTCATGGCGCGCTTGGCGGCGTCCGGCGGCGACAGCCCCAGGGCGATGTTGCGCTCCACGTTTTCGACGACCACGATCGCGTCGTCCACCACGATGCCGATGGCCAGCACCAAGCCGAACAGCGAAAGGTTGTTGATGGAAAAGCCGCAAGCCATCATCACGGCGAATGTGCCGACGAGGGACACCGGCACCGCCGCCAGAGGGATGATCGACGCGCGCCACGTCTGGAGAAAGAGGATGACGACAAGGACCACGAGCAGCGTCGCCTCCAGGAGAGTGTGAACCACCGCCTCAATCGAATGCCGCACAAACACAGTGGGGTCATACACGACGGAATAGTCCACGCCGTCGGGAAAATTCCTCTTCAACTCATCCATTGTGCTCCGGACGTTCGCGGAGAGTTGGAGGGCATTGGCGCCCGGCGCTTGAAAGATGGGCAGGGCCACCGCGGTCTGGTTGTTCAGCAGGGAGCGCAGCGAGTAGCTGCCCGCGCTGAGCTCGAGGCGCGCCACGTCTTTCAGCAGCGTCTTTTCGCCATTCGGGCCTGTCTTCACGATGATCTGGCCGAATTCCTCGGTGGAAACCAGCCGGCCCTTCGCGTTGATCTGCAACTCGAAATCCATGGGTTTGCCCACCGGTTGCTGACCGATCGCGCCGGCGGCCACTTGCGTGTTTTGCTCGCGAATGGCGGTCACCACGTCGCTGGCGGTGAGGTTCCGGGCGGCGACTTTGTCGGGGTTGAGCCAAACGCGCATCGCGTAATCGCCCGAGCCAAAAACCTCCACGTCGCCCGCTCCCGGTATTCGCGCCAACACATCCTTCACCTGCAGCGTCGCGTAATTGCGAAGATAAACTTCGTCGTAGCGGCCGGTCGGCGAAAACAGGTGGACAACCAGGGTGAGGTCGGGGGATTGCTTTGTCGTCGTGACGCCGAGACGCCGGACTTCCTCCGGCAGCTTCGGCAACGACTGCGAAACGCGGTTTTGCACCTGCACCTGCACCTGCGCCTTGTCGATGTCGGCGCCGAGCTTGAAGGTCACCGTCAACGTCATCACGCCGTCGCTTGTGGCCTGGGAGAACATGTAGAGCGAGTCCTCGACGCCGTTGATGGCCTGCTCCAAAGGCGACGCGACCGTTTCGGCGATGGTCTTGGGATTCGCGCCGGGATAGGTGGCGCGCACGACAATGGTGGGCGGCACCACCTCGGGGTATTCGCTGATGGGGAGCCGCCACATCGCGATCAACCCCACAAGGAAGATCATGATGGAGAGGACGCCGGCGAAGATCGGACGGCGGATGAAGAAGTGCGAAAAGTTCATGTTTTCTTTCGGTGTGTTGGTCGAGGCGACAAGGCCCCTGCTTTTCCGTCTCGATAAGCGCGCTCGGATGTTCGGCTGCCCCGACGCGATCAGCGCTTAACAACTTTCAGGCTGCCGGGGCGCGGCGCTTCCTCCTGCGGTGTCACGGGCATTCCGGGGCGAACCCTTTGGAGCCCGTTGACCACGATTTGCTGGCCCGCCTCGATGCCGGAGCGAACGATGCGCTTGCCATCAACGACCGGACCGAGGGTCACCACTTGGTAGGCCACCGTGTTGGTCGGCGTGAGGGAGAGCACGTATTTTTGCGCCTGATCGGTGCCGACCGCGCTCTCCGCCACGAGCAACGCGGAATGGCGCTCGCTCAAAGGGACTCGGATGCGCGCAAAAAGTCCCGGCACGATGCGCCCGTCGCCATTCGGAAACACGGCCCGCAACAGAATGCTGCCCGTGTTTGCGTCGAGCCGGTTATCGAACGATTCAATGTAGCCCTGATGCGGGAACGCTTGTTCGTCGGCAAGCTCCAGTTGGACGGGAACCTTGCCGTGGTCGTTCGTTTCCAGCTTCCTGGCCCGAGTCAACGCGTTAAACTTCAGGAGCGTGTCTTCATCCACGTCGGCGTGCACATAGATCGGATCCACCGAAACGATGGTCGTGAGCAGCGTCGTCGCCCCGGGAACGCCGCTGACGTAGTTGCCTTCTGTTTGAAACGCCCGGCTGACCCTTCCGCCAATCGGCGCGCGGACCTGCGTGTGCTCAAGGTCGAGCTTGACGAAGTCCCTGGCCGCCTCCGCCGCGAGCAGCGCGGCTTTCGCCTCCTG
The DNA here is from genome assembly GCA_016199985.1 of Verrucomicrobiota bacterium. Taxonomy (GTDB): domain Bacteria; phylum Verrucomicrobiota; class Verrucomicrobiia; order Limisphaerales; family UBA11320; genus UBA11320. The sequence goes on from JACQFQ010000023.1 coordinate 42,296, forward strand.
GAAGCGCGCCACACGCGCATCGGCCTCCTCGGTGGAAATGGCCTTGTTCGCCAGCAGTTGCGCCGTGCGGTCGGCCTCGCGCCTGGAATTGTCCAGTTGCACTTTGGCTCGCGCGGCTTCGGCCTGCCGTCGGTCGAATTCCGCCTGGTGCCACCGGGGATCAATCACGAAAAGCACGTCGCCCTTCTTCACCAGTTGCCCCGACTGAAAACCCAGTTCCTGGATGTAACCGGAAACGCGCGGGCGGACCTCGACGGATTCCACGGGCTCAGTCCGGCCCGTGAATTCATCCCACTCGACAATGTCCTTTTGCTCAACCATCGCGACCGTTACGGAGGGCGGAGCCGGTTGGGGCTGCGCGACGCTCGGTCCGCATCCGGTGAACAAGAAAAGGGTCGCGCCCAGCGTGAAAACGGACAGAGCGAGGCGATCAATGCGTTGTGTTGTCATAGCCTGATGATTTGAGTCTGCGGATTCGTCAATGGGGGGCCTTCCGCCTCAGGCCGCGCGCAACAGCGCCGAATTTGGTCGTCGAACCGATCGCTGGTGAGACGCCCACGCGGCGACGCCTTGAACTTTCTCCAGCGCCAGCGTCGGGAAAACCAAGTGCGGGAACCCTGTCTCCCAGGCGAGCGCCTCGGCTTCATTCAAGGCGAGACCCAGCAGCCGTTCGTGCCCTTCGAGCGTCCCGCGGGATTCGGCGAAGATGGTGGCCCTCGCCTGCTCGATCTGCGTCATCCGCTTGAGGCAAGCCGTGGGGCCGTGCTTTGTCAGGGTTGCTTGGGAGGGTCCGTTCTCTTGGGTGCTGCGATTTGCTTTCATAATTGATTGTTTTAAGTAGTTGTCTGTTTAGTCAACATGGTCCACAAAATTTTTTTACGCCACCGCGGGCTGAGGCGCCTTCACCCCCAGCAACTCGCGGGTGCCCTGAATGGCTTCACGAAAAACCTCCACGTTGTTCTGAATCCGGACCTGGGTGAGCAAGCCCTGATAGTAGGCGAACAGGATCCGCGCCTTGGCGGCCGCGTCAGGCGCGTGAATCAAGCCGGCCGCATGAGCGTCGCGGATGGTGGATTCGAGATACCTCCGCTTTTGATCGAGCATCCCTTGAATTGCCTTCTGCAGTTTATCCTCCTGCGTGCTCACTTCGGAGCCGAGGGAGAAAAGCGGACAACCCAGCGCGCACCCGCATTTGGCCTTGATTTCGGTTTGGATTCGCAGGCCAAAGTCGCAGTATCGCTCCAGGCGCTCGAGCGGCGGAATGGTCGGCGAAAAGATCGAGTCGAGCTCAGGTCTGCGCTTCTGCCACTCAGCGTCCAGCGCCGTCACAGCGAGGTCCGCCTTGGAATCAAAGAAGTAATAGAAGCTTCCCTTCTTGACGCCGGCCTTCGCGCAGATTTGATCAATGGTCGTGCTGCCGTACGAGCCAGTCCATATCAGCTCGCCGACGGCTTCCATCAATCTTTGTTTTGCGTTACTGACGCGACCCATAAACCTGATCTCTCTTTGTGTCTCAATTCAGCTTCTGGCCGAATGACGGGGTCAACTTAAGTTAACATACTAAACAGTCAACTATTATTTTCCGAATCTTCGGACCCGCTCTCACCCGACGTGGGTAATGACCTCCTCCGCGGCATAGCGCACCTTGGGGAGCGAGGCGTATTTGTCATTGGAGGCGCGGTAACCGGCGGGAGCCACGACCACAGTCTGATAGCCTTGTTCGCGCAGACCGAGGATCTCGTCGTAGCGCTCCGGCTCGATGCCCTCCATCGGGCAGGCGTCGATGCCGACCAGGGCGGCGCTTGTCAGAAAGTTTCCGAGCGCGATGTAGACCTGGCGCGCGGACCAATTCTGCGGGTTGAACTGATCCGCGGGCTGCGCGACGAAGCCGAGCAACATATCGCGGAATCCCTTCAGCGACTCCGGCGTCACGCCACGCACGGCGGCGATGCGTCCGAGGTAACGATCCACGTCGGTCGCGCCGAGGCTCCTCGAGATGGCGAAAACGACGACATGGGACGCATCAGCGACCTGGCGCTGGCCCCAGGACACAGGGACAAGCTTCTCCTTGGTGGCCTGGTCGGTGACCACGATGAATCGCCACGGTTGCAAGCCGAATGACGAGGGCGTGAGAAGGAGCGCCTCTTCGAGGGCGCGCCAATCATCGGCGGATATCTTGCGGGTCGAGTCGAACTGCTTCGTGGCGTAGCGCCAGCGCAGTTGGGTCAAAAGCGTGTCAGTGGAAACGGGTCTGGGCGTCATATTTCTTTGAGCTTGAGTTGAGGGTGGATGGATTCGTTGGGCTCAAGGCGCCGCGGCCGGCTCGGGCTTTAACGCGGCGAGCCGTGTCACGATGGCCTTCCTGCTCGTCAGGCCGACGGTCCGGTCGCGCAGTTCCCCGCCGCTGAAGTAGAGCAGCGTCGGGATGCTCTGGATATTGAAGCGCGCGGCGAGCGCCGGGTTCTCGTCAATGTTCACCTTCGCGACGGTGACCTGGCCTTCCTGCTCGCGGGCGATGGCGTCGAGGGAGGGCGCCAGCATCTTGCATGGCCCGCACCACTCGGCCCAAAAATCCACGACAGTCGGCCGCGTTGATCGCAGCACTTCACGGTCAAAGTTGGTTTCGTTCACTTCAATGGTTGGTTTCATAATCTCGCTGTGTTGTGTTGAGGCTTCGGTTTTCGGTTCGAGCTCGTGCAGCTCGACAAGCAGGCGGTCGAGGTCGAGCGCGCTCGTCGTCATGCGCAATTCCCCGTTCACGCGCGGCCATTCCTCCGGAGGGCGGTCGCGGCAAAGCTCGATGCCATTGCCGTCCGGGTCGCGCAGGTAAATCGACTCGCTCACGCCGTGATCGGACGCGCCCTCGATGGGCACGCCGTGATCGAACAGGCCCTTGAAGGCGCGGGCCAGCTCCCGGCGGCTCGGATAAAGAATCGCAAAATGATACAACCCCGTCCGCCCGGGCGGCGGGGGCGGCGCTCCTTCGCCAGCCCATGTGTTCAGGGCGATGTGATGATGGTAGCCGCCCGCCGACAAAAAAACCGCGCTCCCGCCGTATCGCTGCGTGACTTGGAAACCCAGGGCGTCGCGATAAAACTCCACCGCGCGCTCAAGGTTCGAGACAGTCAGGTGCGCGTGGCCGATGCGGACTTCAGGATGGAGGGTCGTTGTCATGGCTCAGGTCTCCGATCAGCGGTAGCCTCCCGCGATGTGCAGTGTTTCACCGCTGACCCAGGACGCGTCCGCGGAGGCGAGAAAGACCGCGGCGCCCGCGATGTCCAAGGGTTGGCCAATGCGGCCCAGCGGCGTTTGCGCTTCAATCTGCTTGCGGAAATCGCTCTCCGCGAAGCCCGCGGCGTGGACGCCCTCCGTTTCCACCATGCCGGGATTGATGGCGTTGACGCGGACGCCGCGCGCCCCGAGTTCAGCGGCGAGGGAGCGCGTGATGGCGTCCACGGCGCCCTTCGTGCCGCTGTAAACCGCGGCGCCGGCCACCCCCTTCGTCGCGACCACCGAACTGAGGTTGATGATGCTTCCGCCGGCGGGATTGAAATGCTTCGCCGCCGCCTGCGACGTGAGGATGAGGCCCAGCACATTCAAGTTGAACTGCTTGTGAAAATGATCTTCCGTGACGCTCTCCAGAGGCGAGAACTCGTAGATGCCCGCGTTGTTCACCAGCACGTCCAGCGGGCCGAAGGCCTTCTTCGACTCGGCGAACAGATGGTCAATGTCCCCCTGCTTCGCCACATTGGCCTTCACGGCGATGGCTTTGCCGCCATTCTGTCTGATCTCTGAGACGACCCGATCCGCGCCCTCCTGGCTGGACGAGTAGTTCACGACGACCGCCGCCCCTTCGGCGGCGAGCTGTTTGGCGATGGCGGCTCCGATTCCTTTGGAGGCCCCGGTAACGATGGCGACTTTCCCGGCAAGTTTCTTAGCGCTCATAATATTTCAATTGTTCGTTTCGTTTCGCTCGTCGGACCGGGCTCCCATTGGCTCTCGTCCCAAGCAACAACCCATACGCTGGTAGCGTGCCAAGAGGCGACCGGGGGATGAAGAAGCGCGGAATCCCCTTTATTGACGGGGGTTTTCTTAACTGAAGCGACCGCCCTGAAGGCTTGGCAAATCGCAACGCGAATGCGTCATTTAACGAATATGCGTTGCTATCAACGCAAAGGAGTTGTGTGATTCGCTGGAAGACGGTATGAGTGCCGCATGAGCATCGCGACCGCTCCTCAAAGCGACAAGACCGCGGCATCCAGCGGCGGCGATCCCGCCGCGTTGCTGGCGAAGCCCCAGGATCTCAACCGCCGACTCCATGAGCGCGAGGAGTTTTACCGCTCCATACTCGAGAGCCTCGGCGAGGCCGTCATGATCACCGACCGCGAGAGTCGCGTTCTTTACGTCAACTCGCGGATCGAATGCCTCACCGGACGTCCGCGCTCGGAGCTCATCGGCGCGGTCAGCTACGAGTTGCTCTCGGCCAAGGAGGAGTGGCCCGCGATGCGCCGTCGCCTGAAGGAGCGCCTCGCCGGCAAGGAGGAAAGTTACGAGCACGAGCACATCCGCAAGGACGGCGAGCGTCACTGGGTTGCCGTGCGCGCCCTGCCGTATCGCAACGCGCGCGGCGACATCGTTGGCACGATCGGCCTGCTTTCGTGCATCAAGAAGCGCAAGACGCTGGAGTTCGAGAACGAGTATTTGCAGGAGGAGCTGCGCGGCAACTACCCCGCCATCCTCGGCGACAGCGCCGCGCTTAAAAAGGTGCTCGCGCAGATCGAGATGGTCGCTCCGACCAACGCCAGCGTGCTCGTCCTCGGAGAGTCCGGCTCCGGCAAGGAACTCGTCGCCCGCGCCATTCACGACCGCAGCCCGCGCAAGGACTCCGCGCTCGTGCGGGTGAACTGCGCCTCGGTGCCGCGCGAGTTGTTTGAGAGCGAGTTCTTCGGCCATGTTCGCGGCGCGTTCACCGGCGCCGTGAAGGATCGCGTCGGACGCTTTCAACTCGCGCACGGCGGCACGCTCTTCCTCGACGAAATGGGCGAGGTGCCGCTGGAGCTCCAGAGCAAGCTCCTGCGCGTCCTGCAGGAAGGCCAGTTCGAAAAGGTCGGCGAAGACCGCACAAGCACCGTGGATGTCCGCATCATCGCGGCGACAAACCGCGACTTGGAGGAGGAGGTGAAGGCGGGACGCTTCCGACAGGACCTGTACTATCGCCTCAGCGTTTTCCCCATCGAACTGCCGCCGCTCCGCGAGCGCGTGGAGGACATTCCCGGGCTCGCGCGTCATTTTCTCCGGCAGGCCGCCCGCAAGCTCGGCGTGGCGGCGCCGCGTCTCACGGCGGCGCAGGAGCAGGAGCTTCAATCCTACGACTGGCCCGGCAACGTGCGCGAATTGCAGAACGTCATTGAGCGGGCTGTCATCCACTCACGAGACGGACGCCTCGAACTCGGCCTGGGGCAGGCGCGTGGCTCCACCTCCCGCGCGCCGCGCAGGACCGACCCCGCCCTCCACGGACCGCCGGCTTCGCTCGGCGGCCTCAAGGAGCACGGTCGCAACCTCATCCTCGACGCCCTGGCCAAGACTCGAGGCAAGATTTACGGACCCGACGGCGCCGCCGCGCTGCTCGGCCTCAAGCCCACCACGCTTTCCTCGCGGGTGCATCGGATGGGCTTGAAGAAGTATCCGGTCGACCAGCAATAATTGTCGAATGTCGCGCGCATGACGGACCCGACGAAAGACGCGTTTCCTCTGGCCGAGCTTCTGGATTTTCTGGAAGGCGTGTTGGCGTGGGTGAAGGATCGGCAGGGGCGTTACCTTTGGGTGAATCGGGCCTTCCTCCTCCAGTACGCGCTCGATCATCCGGGCGCAAACGGTCTCATCAGCGCCGAGGACATTCTGGGAAAGACCGATTACGATCTGTCTCCGGCGTTCATCGCCGATCAATTCCGCCTGGACGATGAACAGGTCTTCGCGGGCCGCCGCATCATCAACCGCATCGAGCGTGTGGGCGAATTTGAAGGCGCCACGGCGTGGAGCATCACCAACAAGATTCCCCTGCGGAACGCGAAAGGGGCGATCGTCGGCGCGGCCGGAATCACGCGCGCGCTGGGCGAGGAGGGCCTTCCCGGCGGAACGACCTCGGGATTCGAGCCGACGCTCGCCCATATGCGCGACCATTACCATCGCGCGATCACCAATCAGCAGCTCGCCTCCATCTCGAAGATGTCCCTGCGGGCTTTCGAGCGCCAGTTCCTCGCGGATTTTCACCTCACGCCGCAAAAGTATCTGCGGAAGCTCCGACTGCGCATCGCCAGCCGCGCGCTGATTTACACAAACGAGTCCCTGTCGGAGATAGCGCTGAACAGCGGCTTCGCGGATCAGAGCCATTTCTCGCGCGAGTTCCGTCGCCAATTCGGGCGCACGCCGCGTGAATATCGCGGTCATTACAGGACCACCAGCGGCGTTCCTGTCACAAAAACTGCCGCTCCTAAGCAATAGCTTCCGCCGGGCGCGCTGCTAGGGTCGGGGCGTGAAACCCGCGATTCGATGCGCCCTCGGCCTCTTGTTGGGCGCCCTGGCCTTGCTGCCCGCGACCGCCTCCTTCGCGCAGCCCGTTGCGCCCGCAGCCCCTCAGGCGGCGTTGCGCGTCTTGATCATCACCGGCGGTCACGATCACGAGGCCGCCTTTTACGGCCTGTTTGACGGCTATCAGGACATGGGCTGGCCGGCCGTCACCGACAGCGCGCTGGCCTTCAAGCAGGACATCCGCCCCAAATACGACGTCCTGGTTTTCTACAATTTCACCCGCGACCTCGACGACGGCGGGAAGAAGAACTTGCGCGATTTTGTCGAGAGCGGCAAAGGCATCGTGGTGTTGCATCACGGCATCTTGAATTTCCAGAAATGGCCGTGGTGGTACGAGGAAGTGGTGGGCGGACTTTATCGCCTGGAGAGCAAGAACGGCGTCCCGAACTCGACGGTGAAGTTCGGAGAGCAACATTGGATCACCGCCGCCGGCAAGCACCCGATCACCGACGGCATCACTCCGTTCCGAATCACCGATGAAACCTACAAGGGGCTCTTCATCTCGACGAACATCCAACCGCTTCTCCTGACGGACAATCCCACCAGCGACCGCACCGTGGCGTGGGTCGGCCCCTGCGCGACCTCGAAAGTGGTCTTCATTCAACTCGGCCATGATCACACCCCGTTCCGCCATCCGTCCTATCGCGCGCTTGTCCACAACTCAATCCTGTGGACGTCGGGGAAGCTCCGGTAACGGGCGCGGACTTTATGAAAATCGGACTCTATAGCATCACCTACCTCGGCTGCTGGTATCGCGGCGAGGCCCTCACGCTGCCCGAACTCATCCGGACGGCGAAGGAATTCGGCTACGACGGCGTCGAGCTTGACGGCAAGCGCCCGCACGCCAATCCGCTCGACTGGCCCAAGGCCCGGTGCCAGGAGTTGGCGCGCGTCGCCAACGGCGAAGGCATCGAAATCCTGGGCGTCGCCGCCAACAACGATTTCAGCAATCCCGTGCCCGAAGTCCGCGAAGCCCAGGTCTGCTTCGTGCGCGAGTTGATCCGCATGACCGCCGACATGGGCGCGAAGCATCTGCGCGTGTTCCTCGCTTGGTGGGGCGTCACCCGGCATCCGAAGCTGGCCACCTACGACATCGCCGAGGGATACTGGCCGATTGTTCACGCGAAGTTCTCCGAGCCGGAGATTTGGGCTTGGTGCCGGGAAAGCCTGATCGAATGCGCCGGCTACGCCGGGGACATGGGGGTGACGCTGGCGCTCCAGAACCACAGGCCGCTCATCAAGGATCACCACGACGTGATCCGCATGGTGCGCGAAGTCAATTCACCGCGTCTCCAGATCTGCCTCGACGCCCCGCTGATGCCCGACCGAAGCGCCGCCGCCATGATGCGGGCCGCGAAGGATGTCGGCGCCATGCAGGTGATGTCCCACTTCGGCGGCGAGTTTGAGCGGAATCCCGACGGCGGCGTCCTGGGAATGCATCGCGAGGACGGCGTTCTCACGGAGAGCACGAACCAGTATTATCGGGACTTCGCGAGGGCCATGCGCAGCATCGGCTACCAGGGCTATACGAGCTACGAGCTGTGCCATCAGTTGCCCATGGAGAATGGCGAGACGGTGGGGATCGAATTCGCGCACAAGAACGCCAGGCTGGCGGCGGAATTCATGCGGGAGATCATCCGCTCCGAATACGCGCTGAAGCCCGCGGAGCCCGCTTCCCCTCAACCGCTGGCCGCCGTATGAAACACGGACGCCGCATGTCATCCACACGAACAACACCGATGAAGACAAGGCTCTGCTGGATGGTCGCGCTGCTCAGTTTGGCCCTCCCCGAAACGCTGCCCGCGCAGTCGACCGGGAAGGCTCAGCGCAACCTGCTTTTCATCGGACAGGCCAAGGGCTACCAGCATGAGGCGATCTCCACCGCGATGGCGACGCTCTACAATCTGGGCCGCAGCTCGGGACTCTGGAACACGCATCTGCGCACGGACTGCGGGGCCATCACAAAGAAGCCGCTCAAGTGGGAAGCCAAGAACCTCGACGCCTACGACGCCATCGTGTTCTTCACCGATGGCGACCTCGACATGGACGCCTCGCAAAAGGCGGATTTGCTTTCGTTCGTTCGCGATGACGGCAAGGGTTTCATCGGCATCCACAGCGCCGCGATCACCTTCACCAGTTGGCAGGAATACGGACAGATGCTCGGCGGCTATTTCGACGGACATCCTTGGGGCCAGTTCCAAGCCCCGATGGTGGTGGAAGACGCGCAATTCCCTGGCATGAAAAACTTCCCGGCGACCTTCACGATCTTCGACGAGATTTATCAAATCAAAGATTTTTCCCGCAAGGATGTCCGCGTGCTGCTGAGCCTCGACGCGAACCAGATCGACCTCGCCCGCAAAGGCGTGAAGCGCGTCGACAAGGATTTCGCCGTCATCTGGGCGAAGAATTACGGCAAGGGCCGCGTGCTCTACAACGGGCTCGGCCATGTGCAGGCCGTCTGGGAGCGCCCCGACATCCAAAAGATGTGGCTTGAGATGATCCAGTGGTCGATGGGCTTGATTCCAGGACAAGCCACGCCCCAACCGAAGCCGATCCCATGAACCACCCCAACGCGTCAAGATCATGAAACGATCGCCGCTCTTGAAATGTTCCACGGCCCTCGCGGCGATCCTGCTTGCGGCCTGCGCGGAGGCCGCGTTGCCGCCGGTTGGGCCTGAGTATCGCGTCGGTGGATTCGTTCTGGGCTGCCAGGCTTACACCTTTCACCGCTTCACCGCGTTCGAAGCCATCGAGAAGACCGCCGCCGCCGGAGGCAAGGCGATCGAGTTCTATCCGGGTCAGTCGTTGAGTCAGGACGACCGGAAGACCCGGGTCGACGCGAGCGCCACGGAGGAAACGATCGAGAAGCTCAAGGCCAAGGCGAGGCGGCACGGCCTGTTGATCGTGAACTTCGGCGTGGTGGCCATCCCGAAGGACGAAGCGGGCGCGCGACGGGTCTTTGAGTTCGCGAAGAAGCTGGGCGCGCGCGCCATCACCATCGAGCCGACGCCCGATCAGCTTGATCTGATTGAGAGGCTCATCAAGGAATACAACCTGCCCGCCGGGATTCACTGTCATCCGAAGCGGGCCAACAAGCCCGATTACCGGCTCTGGGATCCCAATTATGTTTTCTCGCTCGTCAAGAACCGCGACGCGCGCTTCGGCGTTTGCGCCGACGTGGGGCACTGGACGCGCTCCGGCGTGGACGCTGTCGCCGGCTTGAAGATCTTTGATGGCCGTGTCATCAGCGTGCATTTGAAGGACATCGTCGAGTCCGGCAATCCAGACGCGCCGGATCTTCCGCTCGGCCTGGGAGTCACCAACGTGAAGGGGATTCTGCGCGAACTGCGCCGGCAGAAGTTCGACGGCAACATCTCCATCGAGTACGAGCGCGACTGGGAGAACACGGTCCCGGACATCTCGCAATGCGTCGGCTACGTTCGCGGCTTCGCGGACGCGGAGGATAAGCCATGACCCTGCCTCGCCGCAAAACAGCGAGCGGCTTGAGCCGCAGGACATTCATCGGCGGCGCGGCCTCGGCCATCGTCGGCTTCACCATCATTCCTCGACACGTCCTCGGCGGCGCCGGGTTCGTTCCGCCCAGCGAGAAGGTGAATATCGCCATCGTCGGCTGCGGCGGCCAGGGCCGGACCAATGTTCGATCCCTCCTCCAGCACGCGGACGCCCAGATCATCGCGGTCGCGGATCCCATCGAGTCCCAGGATCTCAACGCCTTTTACTACAAAGGCGCGGCGGGCCGGCTGCCGCTGAAGGCCGAGATCGAGAATCATTTCGCCGCGAAGACGCCGAACTACAAAGTCGCCGCCTACCAGGATTTTCGAGCGCTGCTGGCGAAAGAGAAATCCGTCGACGCGGTTCTCTGCGCCACGCCCGACCATCTGCACGCCTATGTGAGCGTCGCCGCGATGCGGCTCGGGAAGCATGTCTATTGTGAGAAGCCGCTCACGCACAACGTCTGGGAAGCGCGGCAGGTCGCGCGCGTCGCGAAGGAAACCGGCGTCGCCACAACAATGGGAAACCAGGGCCATTCGGGCGATTTCATCCGCGAGACCTGCGAGATCATCCGGGACGGCGCCATCGGCGACGTGCGCGAAGTCCATGCCTGGACCAGCGCGACCCGTTGGAACAAAGGCCTCGCCGGACGCCCGCAGGACGAGCGGACGCCCGACGGGGTGAACTGGGATCTGTGGCTCGGCCCCCGTGATCCGCGGGGCTACAGCGCCGCGCTGAATCCCGTTCGCTGGCGCGACTTCTGGGACTTTGGCACCGCGCCCATCGGCGATTTCTTCTGCCACAATTTCGATCCGGCAATGTGGGCGCTGAACTTGCGGGAGCCCCTGGACATTGAGGCCTCGGCGGTGGGCCCGGTGGATTCCTACATTGCGCCGACGGCGGGCCTCTACACCTACCGCTTCGGTCCGCGCGGCGAGATGCCGGCGGTCAAGTTCACCTGGTATGAAGGCGGACTCAAACCGCAGCGTCCTGAGGGCATGGCGGACACGGAGCAGTTCGATGGCAATGGCGTCCTCTTCCTGGGCGACAAGGGCGCGCTCTCCAGCCCCGGCTGGGGCGGACGGCCCAAGCTCCTTCCGGCCTCCAGGGACAAAGCCTACCAGCGACCCGCGCCCACCCTCTCACGCTCGAAGGGGCATCACCGTGAATGGCTCGACGCGTGCAAGGGCGGCCCGTCGCCCAGTTCCGATTTTCAATACGGCGCGGCGTTGACGGAAGTCGGTCTGCTCGGCTTGGTCGCGATGCGCGTCGGGAAGAGGATTGCCTGGGACGCCAAAGCGATGAGGTGTCCGAACGCTCCTGAAGCCGATCGGTTTCTCAAGGAATCCTATCGCGCGGGCTGGGAGATTCCGGCATGAGCGCCTCCGGGCTCCTCGCGCGAAGCTGCGCGACGCGAAGCGCCCACGCGGCGCTCATGATTCTCTTGCTGTCCGTTTCCCTGCGGGCGCAGCCCAAGATCGTGGCCTACGTGCCCAACTGGATCGATTTGGACTCGTTCTCCGAAACGATTGATTACGCCAAGCTCACGCACATCAACATCGCCTTCGAGAACCCGATCAACGCGGAGGGCGATCTCTCCTTCAACAGCAAGAATCAGGCGCTGATGACGAAGGCCAAGGCGAAAGGCGTTCCGGTTCTCATTTCCATCGGCGGCGGATCCGCTTCGGAAAACAAAACGCTGCTCGCCCGGTATTTTGACCTGCTCAGCGACTCCAACCGCGCGCGCTTCGTCGCCCGCCTCGCGGAATACCTGGCGAGGCATGACTTTGATGGATTGGACGTGGACATCGAAGGGCCGTCCATCAACGGGGATTACGGCGCGTTCATCCACGATCTCGCGAAGCCGCTGAAAGCCCATGGCAAACTGCTCACGGCGGCGCTCTCCCAAGGCTACGGCGGCGGCAAAGTTCCCAGCTCGGTCTTCGAGCATTTCGATTTCGTCAACATCATGGCCTACGACGGCGCGGGCTATTGGAATCCGCATTCGCCAGGGCAGCACTCCTCGTTAGCGTTCGCCACAAACAACGTCGCCTACTGGCTCCACCGCGGTCTTCCCAGGTCGAAGGCGGTGCTGGGCGTCCCGTTCTACGGTTATGGCTTTGGCGAGGCGTTCCGCAAGGGGACCTACTCTTACTCCACCATCCTCGCGACCCATCCGGGGGCGGAAAACGCCGATCAGACGGGCAGCACGATCTGGTACAACGGCATTCCCACCATCCGGGCGAAATGCCGCTACGTCCTGGAAGAGAATCTCGCCGGCGCGATGATCTGGTCGCTCGACAACGACGTCAAAGGCGACCGCTCCCTGCTCTCGGCCATCCATGAGACGCTGCTGCCCAAGCCCGCCAAGGCGCCGGACGACACCCAGCGCTGAGCGCCCGCAAAGCTTGCGATGGCCTCCGCCTGTGGCAAAACGACGCAGGACAAGCTCCAAACAATCATGAGAACCCTATCTGAAAGTTGGCGCGGGCGCTTTGGCTTCGCGGCTCTTTGCGTTGCCGCGATCCTGTCCCATCCAGGAGCGGCGGAAGCGGCGGAGAGGCCCGTTTCCTTCGAAGGCGAGAAGTCGGCGTGGCGCGACGGCTTCGATCGTTACGACTACGTGATGAGCGAAGCCACTCTGGCCATCACGCCGTTCAAGGCGCGGGAGGGCGAAAAGTTCGGCGTCGTGGATCCGGCGCAGGGCCAGCGGCGCTGCGTCGTGGTGGCCCCGAGGGAAGCCGCGCCCGGTCGCCCCTGGTCGTGGCGCGGATGTTACTGGGACCACCAACCGCAGACCGAAGTGGAACTGCTCCGCCGCGGCTTTCACGTCGCCTACATTTCGGCCAACGCGACGTTGAAGCCGGGCAAGGAGTGGGACGCGTGGTATGCGTTCCTCACGGAGAGGCATGGCCTGTCCGTGAAGCCCGCGTTCATCGGCATGAGCCGGGGTGGTGAATACGCCTACACCTGGGCCACGACGCATCCCGACAAGGTGTCGTCGATCTACGCTGACAATCCCGGCTGCAACCCAGAGACGCTCACGAGGCTCGGAGCGCTGGCCTCCAATGATGTTCCCCTGTTGCACGTCTGCGGCAGCATCGATCCCCTCCTGGGAAGGTTTTCAACGGTCATCGAGGGCATCTATCACGAGTATGGCGGCCGCGTCTCGGTGATGATCAAGGACGGGGCGGCGCATCATCCGCACAGTCTGCGCGATCCCAAGCCCATCGCGGACTTCATCGCGCGGAGCGTTCAGCCGTCCGCCCGAGTGGCGCCGGACTGCCTGGGCGCGCGGGTGACGAGAAGTTCCTTCTACAGCCTCGCAAATTCATACATCGATTTTCCGAAGGAGGGATCGTATGTCACCTGTCGCGGGCCATGGTTCACGGAGTGTTACGACCGCTATTCCTCCGATCTCGCGGGCGTCGAAGGCGCCATCACCCTCATTACTCCACAGACGGCTGCGCCGGGAAAACCGTGGGTCTTCCGGGCGGGTTTCGTCGGTCCTGAAGCAACCGTCGATCTGGCGCTGCTGGCCAAGGGATTTCACATCGTCACCGGCCCGGTTTCCTACAACACCGACGGTCCCGTTCTGGCGCACTGGAACGCCGTTTATCAACACCTGATTGCGCACGGCTTTTCGAAGAAGCCGGTGATGGAGGGCGCGGGACATGAGGCCGGAGATGCGTTCGCTTGGGCCATCGCAAATCCAGACAAAGTGTCCTGCGTCTACGGTGAGAATCCTGTGCTGCGCAGTTTCATGTCGAAAGCCCCGCTCCTCGACCATCTCGCTCCGCTGGCCAAGGCGGGCGTCCCGCTCCTGAGCGTTTGCGGCGGCCGCGATCCCGCGCTCAACCCTCAAACGCGGGCGCTGGAAAAGCGCTATCAGGAGCTCGGCGGCGAGATTCAAGTCATCATCAAGGAAGGCGAAGGACACTATCCACTCGCTCCGAAGGACCCGAACCCGGTGGTCGACTTCATTGTCGGCAGGGCGAAGTGAGCGCTCGCGAAACGGCCGGGCTATCCGATCCCATCCACGCCGTCCCGGACCAAGGCGTCCCAGGCGTCGGCAAGGAATCGGACGCCCGGATTCAGGGGCGGCCCTAATGACCGCTCGACAATAACCCCGCCGACGTCCGGGCGTTCCCTCCCACTTTTTTCGGAATTTTGTAAGAGCTCGATAGTTCCAAGCGAATACCTCCCGCAGACCCGGATTGTGAACGCGGCCAGAGCGCGTCGGCTTGCGCCATTGGCGGTTCGCAAATCCGAGGCGGCGTCACAGCTCTCATGAAAACCCGAATGTCTCCTCCTGCGGTTTTGAACGCGATCGGCGCGCCACTCCACCGACTGATGATTGCCGTCACGCTCCTTCTCGCCGTCCATGGCGAAGGGGCGCAGGTCCAAACCCTCCGGCTCGACCCGGGGTGGAACATGATCGCCTTCCAGGTTGTTCCCACGAATCCCGCCCCCGCATCCGTGTTCGGATCGCTGGGGAACGCCTTCGAGCGCGGATTTGCCTACAACAACACCGCCAAATCCTGGACATCCTATCAGCGCCCATCGGCCGCCGAGGCCAACAGCATCGTCCCCATGGACCCGATCACGGTCGGACAGGCCTACTGGGTCTATATGAACCAGGCGGTCCCGGCGTGGCAGGTGACGGGCGAGCCCGCCGCGATCACACCGGCCGTGGATTTCTCCCAAGGCTGGAACCTGATCGGCCTCCCGACGGGCGCCGGGCAGTTGGACGAACCCCTCAACATGCTTTCCGTCCTGGCCGCCGCGGGGTTCGATTATGACGCCATTTTGAAGTGGGAGCAGGGGCTGTTCGGGAAGTTCACGCCCAGCGACGGCGACGTCGACGACTTCACCGTGTTCGATCCCAATCGCGGCTATTGGGTGAACGTGAAATCGGGATCCTTCTCCCTTCAGCCCAAACTTCTGTGTTCCGTTCGCCCTGACGAGGACGTTGAGCCGATCGGGAATTATCCGGGCCCCGAGGATTTGCGCCTCAGCTCATCTCCCACGCCGCTGAGCCCGGACAATCAGACGCACATTGTGTTCCTGCCTGGCGAAGACACGCAGCAGATCGCCATCGCGAACACGGGCGGCGGCATCCTGCTTTGGGAGATCGCCTCGACGGACGCGCCATGGCTTCGGATCAGCGCGACTCGCGGCGTGACGACGATCGAGAACGACGTGATCAACCTCTACCTCGACCGCCGTTACACCCCGCCCGGCAGCTATGCGGCGAACCTCACGCTCCACACCACGGCGGGAGATCGATCCTTCATCGTCGTCGCGCACGTGCCGGGACTCGCGGGTGATTGGCGAGGGCGGGCGACGATCGCCACCGCGAACGGGCGGCGCAATCCGCTGCCCGATATCGATCTTCATCTCTCTTTCTTCGAGGACGCCATCACGCCCCAACTCCTCCGGGGCCTGATCGATAGTCGGAACGCGCTCCTCTGGCCGGTCGATGTTTCGCTCATCGGCCATTCTGGCGAGGGCGCCGGCAACGAATTCGAGCTTTCGGGCGGCTACGTCCTTCCTCCGGGCGATGTCAACAACGCGCCGTTTGGCGCCTTCGATGGAACGCTCGAGGACATTGATTGGAACTGCGACGGGAAGCTCGACGCGGTGAATCCCTTCCCCTTCTCCATCTACCGCTCGGTGACCCTGCTGGGCGCGCTGACCGAGGGGACATCGGTGGACGGCTACCGGATTCAGGGCGAGTACTCGGAAACGATCTTTGGCATGCTTCGCGAACCCATTCACCTGCGAGGCACATTCGATTTGCGCCGCGACAGCCTTCAGCCCTTCGCCTCGCGACGGCCGACGCCGAACGAGGAGGCGGCCGCTGGAATCTCGCCCGTTGTTCTCAAGACCTTCCAGCCCGCCACGCCCCTCAACCTGCGGGCGGGCCGAACAACCCAGGCGCTCAACGTCGGAACGGATCTCGCTTTGGAGTCGGTGACGGTCGCGCTCGACATCGGCGACGCCCCGGCCTTGGGATTGAAAGTGTCCTTGGTGGGTCCGAGCGGCCAGACGGTTGTGCTGCTCGATCATCCGAACATGAGCTCGCTCCACGGGCTGAGTTTCCCCAACAACCGTCGCCCTCAGGAAAGCTTGAACGCTTTCGCCAGCTCGGGGCGATCAACGCGCGGTCTGTGGACTCTCGCGGTGGAGAACAGCGGACCCGTCACGGGACATCTCCTGAGCTGGTCGTTGCGTCTCAGCGGCCAGCCGGTGTTCAGCGTCACGGGCCGCGTCGTGGACACGATGGGAAATCCGTTGCCCGGCCAGGTTTTCCTCGATGGACTTCCGATCGTGGAAGTGGCCTCGGCGGACGCGAACGGGCGCTTCGACTTCGCGCGGCTTCCGGGAATTCCGATGAACTTTTCCGCGAATCTCGCCGGCTACGAAAGCGCCAGGCCTGGTTTGCCCGGGTTAGGCGATTTGTTCACAACGCCGCATTATGACGCCACGTGCGCGAGCCCGGCGAAACTCGCGGCGATCCGTCAACTGCGCGCTCTTCCGGTGGCGCCTGTCCCCGCCGCGGCCAGCGACGGGTTCGGCGCCAACTCGGGCACGGCGGCCAATCCCTATGTGCTCACGCTCGCGCCGCGGACCGACGCTCCGAATCAAGCGCTCGCGCTTGCCGCTGCGCCGGAGATTGGATTCGCGCCGCTGGAGGTTCAGCTCTCTCTCACGCCGGGAGGCGCCCTCGGAGGTCCGCTCGGATGGAACTTCGGCGATGGCACGCCGCCCGACACGACCGCGGCGCAAGTCCGGAACCACACCTACTCGAGCCTGAGCGCAACCGGATTCGTGGCGACCCTCGCCTACTCGGTGGAAGGCGCGCCCATCACGCTCTCACGACGCATCCTCCCCATGCCGTCTCCGGGACATTCGCCCTATGCGGCGAATTTCTTCCAAGTCCACTACACGGGGGGCGGCAGCTATCCCGCGGGCCTGGCGGCGAACATCACGGGAATCAACGACATCACGAAGCCCGCCGCGCCGGCCAGTCTGCTTCAAGTGCAACACGCTTACTGCGCCAGCTTCGACATCGATCTGGCGCCGAAGGTCTCAGGACCTGGCAAGCGGTTCGATTCGGATGGTTTCGATCCATTGAACACGATCGTGAATCCCGCGAACCGGCTCGGCAACTTCCGTGACGAGGACTACAACTACCAGGCGCCCTTGGGCAACGAGCTCGGCCAATGGTCGCTTGCGGCCGACTGTGGCTTCGCGGTCGCGGACGACACATGGAGCCCGCACCCCCGACCCGGCCAAGCCGGCGACTGCGCGCTCCCGCGCTTTC
This sequence comes from Verrucomicrobiota bacterium, assembly GCA_016199985.1. Lineage (GTDB taxonomy): Bacteria > Verrucomicrobiota > Verrucomicrobiia > Limisphaerales > UBA11320 > UBA11320. The sequence continues at coordinate 59,727 of JACQFQ010000023.1, forward strand.
AAATGCTCTGCAACCTGGGCGGGTCGGGAATGTTCATCATGCCGAGCACCGTCGCGGAGGTGTATCCCGTTGCGCCCGGCAGTCCCCCTGTTTTCGCGAGTGAACCGGATCCGACGCAAGCCACAGGCGCTGACGGATTGGCTCGCTCGCGACAAATCCATCTCATCACGGGTCCCCTCGCGTCCTTCTGGAAGCCATAAGAACTCCCTGCGCGCGCCAACGAACGACAGCCCTCACCCACTCCATCCCATGAGCCCCACCCGTCCTCCTCTCCGTATCGTCGCCACCCTGCTGGCGCTCGCCATCCTGGTCTCCGCCAACAGCGGCCGCGCCCAGTCACAGGTCGCGACGGAACTCTCGGCCGCGACGAACGCGCTCTTCTTCGGCCGCGACTACCTCGTGGGCTTCCCGGAGCAAAAGACGCGGAATGGCCTGAGGAAGGACTATCTCGGCGTGGATGAGAACGGGGATCCGCGTCCCGGCTACAAGCCGAAGATCGACTATCTGCGCGAAGCCATCGATCGCGCGGTGAACGTTCGCCTCGATCCTGGCATTGGCGCCAGCCCGGACGTCAATCTCCTCGCGCGAACCGTCGCCTGGGAGGCCCTCGAGGCCTTGCTGCAAGGCCAGCTGGTCACCGGAAACGGCAATCTTTTGAAAGGACTGCGCGTCGCGTTCCCCACGGCTGTTGGCGAGGGCGAGAAGCCGGGCGGCGACAACGCCGCGCCCGTCGGCTGTCCGGTGAACTCGAGCGGGCAGGAGTATCTGGGCGCCAACCTCAAGGATCTTTGCTATGCGAAGTCCTATTTTCAGGAAGGGATCTCAGCCGCCCTCGACTTCATGGCCAGGGACGCAACCGGGGAAATCCGCTACTTCGAGCCGCTCAACTCGCCCTTCGAGCAATACACCTTCTTCAGCGCCCCGGGGTTTCGCGACCCCAATTTCACAAACCAGATGAACATCCAGACCACCGGGTACCTGCTCGGAAACATTCTGGACCGATATGGCAAGGCGGTGATCGGCATGGGCGACCGGTTGTGGCGCGGCGCTTACTTTCTCCGGGAGCGGTCGCCCGGACAACCTCGCGCCGCCGAACGCCAGGAGATGTTGGACAAGGCCGTCGCGGAAATGCAGCGCGGGGTTCACGCCCAGTTCATGGCGGCGCTCCCCCTGGCGGCGACCCTGAATGAAGGCGATCAAGGCTATGGGAAATGTCGGGTGGATCAGGTGCGCGTCTCGGCAGCGACCGCGGTGGCCTTCATCGATCGGATTCGACGCGGCGAAGCTCCAAAGCTCGACAATCTCGGATTGAACTCCTCCAGCTCGGACATCGCGGGCGAGATCAGCCTGGTGCACCAGCTCAAAGGCGCCGCCGCGGCGAAATACGCCCTGGCCGAAGCCGCTCTTTGGCGGAAGAAGGATTCCCAGAACCAGGTGATCGCCGAGGCCCAGTCGCTTCGGCTCGGACTCACCGAGCAACTCACCAGCGCCACGGGGATCAATCCGGGGCCGGACGGCGTCGCCCCGTACTTTGGGCTGAGCACAGGCATCGGTCGCAGCAACTATCGGGCTGCGCTCAACAGCAAGATCGAGCGGATGATCCACGAGGGCGTGAGCTCCTCCCTCCTCACCGACGGCAGCGAATTGGGATCCACCCTGCTGCAGATCCTTCGCGCCAAGTCAGACATCGATGGCGCGCAGCATCGCATTGAAAACATTCCCGCCCAGATCTCGGTTGAGGAGGCGCGCAGCGGCGGCGTGAACCTGGCGATCGACACGACAACCCGGAAGGTCACGTCCGCGCAGCTCTCCATAGCGCTCGTGCAGGCGTTTCCCATCAGCACGAGCGTGGGCTTCTCCTGCCCTCCTTGCGCCCCCTCATTCAGCATGAGCGCGGGCTTCACTCCCACTCCGCTCCTGGCGGACATCTTTCAGGAGGACATCACCCGCGCCCAGGCGATTCAACAACTCAGCATCAACAACGCAAACTCCGCCGCCACGATCAAGAACCTGCTCCTCCAGCAGAACCAGTTCATCCTCGACGCCAAGGCTTCTGTCGTTCAAGGCCAGCTTGCCATCGCCTCCTTTCACGCCCTCCAGGCGAAGATCGACCGCCTGATGGAGAATCACATCTATGTCCAGGACTCGAACGGCCAGAAGTGGTACTCGGATCCCGCGATCATCTTTGAGCAGGAGCGCGCGGAACTGGATTACACGGCGGCGCTCACCGAGTACGTGCGGGAGCTCTACGTGCTCTCGCAAAAGCTCGCGGTGCGTTGGAGCGAGTCGTTTGAGAACCCCTACCTGCGATTGGACGGCGTGGCGGAGACGCTGGGCGGCGGCCTGTACGACGACTTCACGCAGGCGGAAAGCGTGTTCAACGTGTATCGCGCCAGCGAAGGCGACAACTTCCTCAACGCGCTTCAAGAGTGGGACCTCCGTCTGCGCAACGCCCGCCAGGGCGGGCAGGCCGACGTCCAGGCGCGCGTCTCCTTGCGTCAGGACATCTTCGGATTCACCGACGTTGTCTACAACGCCGCGGCCCAGCGGTTCGAGACGAACCCGGACGCCTCGGCGCGCGAGTTGAACAAGCGCCGCTTCCGGGCGCTGGTGCTCCGAGCCCAACAGCCCCCCGCGTCGCCGTATCTGCTGCGGCTGGAATTCCCCATCACCTACGGGCAGCTCTCCCGGATCGTCACGGGAAACCTTGTGGCCCAACCCCCGCTCCTCCCGGTCTCGCGGTCGGATTGGAACATCCGGGTGACCGATCTGTCCGCGAAGGTCATCGGACAGAACATCGCGCAGAATGCCTTCAACACGATCCGCCTCGACCTGACGCAGTACGGCAAGATCGAGATCCCGACCTATCATCCGCGACAGGCGAGCGTGTATCCCAACTTCCTGACCTTCAATCTCCCCCTGTACTATCCGGATCCGGAGGAGGCGTCCGTCTCGGCGTATCGCTTCTCTCTCAACGCGGGCATCAATGGCAACGTGGGGCAATCCAACACCTTCGTGCCTCAGGTGGAGCCAACGCCCTTCTGCGACCGCTACGTGCTTCTCATTGAACGGGCGGCGAATCCGGCGATCAACTTGCAGAACATCGAGGACATCGAACTCACCGTCCGCGCCCGCAGCGGAGTGCCGCCGGCTTTCAGCTTTTGAACCTATCCATAAACCACAACCCCATCGTTTACCGACTTATGCGATCGACCTCTCTCAAAACCCTGCTCCAAGCCCTGTCGCTTGCGGCCGCCACGCATTTCGCGGCGAGTTCCCTGAGCGCGGAGGATGCGCCCAAACTCCTCCCCTTCCAGGGAGTTCTCACGGACGCCGACGGCAATTCGGTGAGCAATGGCGTGCGACTCGTTCTCTTCCGCGTCTACTCGGATCCCGCCAGCGGAACGCCGGTTTGGGCCGGCGAGCTGCACCGCACCACCGTGAACGGAGGTTTGGTCAACGTGATGCTCGGCGCGAAGACCCCGTTCACAGGCGTCGATTTCAATTCTCAGCTCTATTTGGAGATCACGGTCGATATCAACGGCGACAACGCGATCACGGCCGCCGATCCGCCCATGCTTCCTCGTCAGGCGATTCTTCCCGCGCTCTATGCCAAGGAATCCACGCTGTCGCGCAACAGCCTGAAGCTCGCCGGCGCCGACTGTAGCGACTTGATGAGCAATGGGAACAACCCCGCGGATCCGAACAACTTCGTGCGCGGCGCGAAGATCGAGCCCAACAGTTTGAAGGCATCTCATATAGGGCCGGACGCGATCTCCAACGAGAAAATCCAGGACGCCGCCGTCAGCGCCAGCAAACTCGCGTACGATGTCATCAACCAACTGATCCCGCCAGGCAGCATCATGGCTTACGGCGGCAGCTACCCGCCTCAGGGATGGTTCGCTTGTGATGGAGGAGTCGTGTCGCGCAGCGCCTTTCCCCGTCTGTTCGCCGCGATCGGAACCGCCTGGGGTGTTGGAGACTTCAGCGGCCAGGATTTCCAGCTCCCTGATCTGCGGGGACAGTTCGTGCGAGGCGCGGACAGAGGGTCCGGTCGTGATCCTGACCGAGCGTCCCGCGTCGGCACCCTGGGCGGAAACTCGGGCGACGCGGTGGGCACCTACCAGTGGCATCAGCTGGGCTATCACTCTCACGGGATCTCGACCACCGGCGGGATCATTGAGCAGCGAGCCGGCGGTCCGGCGCCGGGATTCGACAATCCGGGCGACTACTTCGCCCCGTTGGGCTACTCGACCATCACCGTGCTGCCCGCCGGCGGCAATGAGACACGCCCGATCAACGCGAGCGTTCTCTACATCATCAAATACTGATCGGTTGTCGCCGCCATCGAAGCGCAGGTCCCCCACCCCATCCGATGCACCACCGCGCCGCAAGTCTTCCGCGTCACTCGCTCCCCGCGGCAACCCGGCGCATTTCATCGGGCTCATATTATCTGACGACGCTCCGCTTTCAGGAAGGTTGCGACAGCGCCGACCGTGAGTTGTCCCAAGGGCGTTGCCCTGGGCTGATGTCATGCCGCGCCTTTGGCGCTCGGGGAGGGTGGGCTCTCGTGTCCTTGGTGCTGGGGCTTGCGCTTCTCAGCCCCGGCGCCAGCCAAGGCGCGGCGGCGAAGGGAGGAGTTGGAGCCACGGCGATCTCTGTGCCCTCCGGGCCTGGCTCGGTGGAAGGTCTCGGCGAATCGTTCGAGCCGCAGTTGAACACCGGCACGGCGACGTTCGGGCAAATGATCGTCGTGCCTCCCGGACGCGCCGGCTTGCAGCCGGTCGTGCGGCTCACCTACGACGCGGGAGGCGGCAATGGATTGGCCGGAGTCGGTTGGACCATTGGATTCGGTGGTCTGGCGCGCCAGACGGACAAGGGTTTCCCGCGCTACGACTCGCGCGACACATTCCTTCTCGGCGGCGCGGAACTCGTCCCGCTGTCCAACCCCGAGCGCGACTGGCGGTGCGAAAACGAGCACGCGTTCAATCGCATTCGCCAGCTCCCCGGACAGAACGCATGGGAGGTCACTGACAAGAGCGGCGTACGGTCCCTCTACGGACAATACCGCGGCGAAGGCGGACGCTGGAGCGCCATCACGCATCCCACCCGAACCGAAGGAACGCTCTTCGATCGCACCTACTTCTGGGGGCTGGACACCACCATCGATCTGCACGGGAACCACGTTGACTACGAGTATCTCCCGGGCGACGGAGTCCTTTACCCCTCCCGAATCACCTATGCTCATCTGAACGGCAACTATCACGAAGTGACCTTCCAATATGAGAATCGATTGGACACATTCGACGACTACCGTCCCACGTTCTCAGTCCGAACCGACCTTCGTCTCAAGCGCGTCGAAGTCGCGTCCTACTACGACGGCGCGCGACATCTGGTGCGCGCGTACGACCTGGAGTACAGCTTCCACCCCCAGGATTTCATGCCGCCGTCCCCGGGCCTCGATCTGGGGTTCTCCCTGCTCAAGCGCATCGTCCAACGCGGGGCGGACGGCAACCCCGACAACTATCTGCCGCCGGTTCTATTCTCCTATTCGAGCTTTGACACCGAAGGCAGCCGGCTGTCCACGCTCGATCCGGCGCCCGCGCTGAATCTGGGAGACACGGACGGACGCGTGCAGATCGTCGACATCGACGGAGACGGCCTCCCGGACCTTTTCCAAACCACCGAGTTCGACCAACGCTTCATGTTGAACCGCGGAGAAACGGACGGTCCCGGCTCTCCGCTGCGGTTCAGCGACCCCGTCGTCCAACCCCGCGCGACGGCGATGCAGCTGTCCAACCCGGAATCCACGCTCACCGATCAGGATGGAGACGGCCTTGCGGACTACGTGCAATACACCGACTCGATCCTTGGAGGACGCGAGATGCAGGTTTTCCGCAACGCGGCGCAGCTGGGGCGCGTCGGCGTCACGCCTCCTGGGATGAGCGATCAAGTGGAAGTGGTGTTCAACTTCCCCCCCGGCGTCTCGCTCGCCAACCCGGCGGTGCGGCAGATGGACGTGAACTTCGACAAGATCGCCGACTTCATCGTCGCCACGCCCGGGCTGATCGGGATGTTCACGATGTATTACCGCGACGCCGATGGCGTTTGGCAGACGCTGACCACGCCCTATCCCAACGACATGCCCGGGGCTTTGAGTTTCGAGTGGAACGGAACAAACGATCACAATGTTTTCCTCGCGGACATGAACGGCGATCGATTGCAGGACATCGTTCTGGTCGAGAGGATTGGCGTCGATCTTCGGGTGACATGGTGGCCTTACTGCGCGCTGGGACAATTCGGCAACGCGCGCTCCATTTCCGTCCTCTCGCCCGAAACCTTCCACGCGGAGACGCCGGACCTGCGCGACGTGTTTGTCCAGGATTTTACGGGCGATGGCCTGGCGGATCTGCTGCAAGTCGACGGCTCCGGGGCCCAGTCGCGGATTGTGCTGAGGGCAAACGTCGGCGGCTGGCGCTGGTCCCAGCCCATCGTTCGTGAAGGGTTGCCGCTGTATCAACCGCGCGACCCCTTCGCGCCAACGACCTTTCGGTTCGCCGACCTGAACGGGAACAACTCCGTGGACTTGATCTGGGTGAATCCGGGCCAGAACCCCGGATGGCAATGGCTCGAGCTGATGCCTCACCTCCGTCCGAACTTGATTGTGAGAACCGACAACAATCTGGGCAAAGTGATCGACGTGACCTGGGCCAACTCCACGGAGGACATGGTGCGCGCCCGGGAAAAAGGCTTCCCCTGGCAAACCCTGTCTCCCTTCCCGACGCAGGTCATCCGCCGGCTCAGGGTGACATGCGGCTTCGACCTGGACGACGTGCCCGATACCGGCCGGCCTCTCACCTCGGACCAGTACATCTCCGAGTTTCAGTATCGCGACGCCTATTACGACGCCTTCGAAAGACAGTTCCGTGGCTTCGCCTTCGCGCAGAAGGTGGAGTACGGGGATGACTTCCTTCTGGACACCAATTTCGTGACGATGATTCGGTCCCCAGGATGGGATCCTGGAAAGACGCCCACCGGACAAGTCAGCGGGCCGTCCCTGGTGACTCGCCTTCGCTACCACACCGGCGCCCCCGATGGCCTGGACAACGACGAGTATGCCCCCGGGTCGGATGCTCCGCGATATGTCGACGAGTTCACGCCCCGTGGAGGACGCGAGGAAGAGCCGCTGAAGGGATTGCTTCTCTGGCAGGAAACGTCGGATCCGTGGGTGTTGCACGATCCGAGCGGGGCCTCGGACTTCGACAAGGGTTGCTTCCTGGCGGCGACGTCCTCCGACCCCTCCGAGCGCAAGCGGATGACTCCGGACGCGAACGTTTACACGCGGCTTCGCTCCAGCTACACCGTTCGGCGGCTGTATCGCTCCGCCTTTCCGGAGGAATTCAGCGCAGAGCTGCCTGGAGGACGCCAGAACCTCTTGGCGACGCTCAGCCCGCCCGGCCGCTTCGCCGCCGGCCCGATCCCCATTACGTCCTTGCCTGAATCAGGCCGCGGGGTCTCCTTCGCGTTTAACTCCACCAACGAGACGGAGATCTTCGAGGCGAACGGACTCCTGCGGGGGGCGTTGGGATACCCGGCGCGCGATCCGGCGACGACGCGCCAGGAGTTCGACGTGGACGATTACGGGAGCAAGATTTCGGCGCGCGACTACGGAATTGTCTCCAACGGGAGCTTCGATGATGAACGATTTGTAACCACAAGTTACGCGCGAGAAGGCGAAGCGTTGAAGCGGTGGATTCTCGATCGCCCATCCGAGGAGGCCACCACCGACGAACATGGCCTGTTTGTCTCGACGAAGAGGCACTATTACGACGGCGCTCCATTCGTCGGGCTTCCCCTCGGGCGCGTCGGCCCCCGCGGACTCAACCATCGGACCACCGCGCTGGTGAACGGCGCGGCGCCGGTCCCGGCTCTGACCCAGGTTTCAGACACGCTCGGCGACCCTCGCCTTCCGTCGGGGAAGGAAGTCGACATGGAGCGCGTGGAATTCGACGCCTTCGGGAATGTTCTCACGACCGCGGACCCGCTCGCGACCCCGCCCGCGTTTCCCTCTGGACACGGACACCGCCACGTCTTCGACTCCAAGTTCCAACTGTATTGCGTTGAGGATCGAGTGCTCCTGGGAGCGGGTCAGCAGGATCTGGTGTTTCGCGGCGACTACGACTACGGGTTCGGAGTAGTGGTCGCCGCGACCGATTTTAGCGGATTCACGAGCCGCTACCTCTACGACACGTTCTCTCGCGTCGTGAAAGCCGTGCTTCCAGGCGACAGCGAAGCCTTTCCCACGCTCGAGTATGAGTATCTTCCGGCGGACACGCATAGGGGACGGGTCTATCGCTATGATCCGGCGGGCAATCTCACGCTGGACATCGAAACAACTCCGGCGTCCCGCGTGATCTCGCGTCAGCGCGAAACAGCGGGCCAGCCCGGCCAGTATGTGAGCTTGAAGTTTTTCGACGGGGCCCATCGCTGCATCGGAGCGCTGGGAGAAGGCGACGCGCCGGGACACTGGATCGTCCTTCATGCGGGCTCTTTCAATCGTCGTATGGAATCATCGCGCGAATGGCTTCCCTACGACATCCGATACGGCGCCGGCGACACGGATTACCCCGGGTTCGCGCACATGTGGACGAGCGCGGGGCGGCCTCCACCCACCGACACTCTGGGCGAGTCCGTTGTCTCCCATGACTCCTTCTACGATCCCATGGGACGCTTGCTGAAAAAGGCACTGGCGTCGACCGACTACACAAAGCTCAACGATCCCGCGACGCGGCACTTTTCAATGACCCGGTTTCTGCCGTTTGAGGGGCAGAGCTTTGACGAAAACGACAACGACCCCGCGTCGCCCCACGCGAACACGCCGATCATTCGCAAAACCGACGGCCTGGGACGCCTGATTGAATCGATTGAAACCTCTCATCTGGCGGACGACGGCACGCCTATAAAGGCTTTGTCGCAATGGTCCACTCGCTTCGCCTACAACCTTCAGGACCTCCCGGTCCGAATCACCGACAGTCAGGGAAACGTGAAGGCCTTCCGGTTTGACGGGTTGGGTCGCAAGGTTTTCGTCAACGATCCTGATCGCGGATCGCTGACGCTGGTGTACGACGACGGCTCGAACCAGATTGAGAGCGTCGACGCCAAAGGGCAACGCTGCGTGGCGACGTTTGACGGCGGGAACCGGCTATCCACGTGCGACTACCTGGACGACGCCTCGCCGGAGTTCTCGTATCACCGGTCTCCCGACATCCGATATCACTATGACGCTCCGGCGGGACCGGTCCCGGTCGGCGATGGAACCTTCATGACGGGACAGAACCTCCGCGGCCGCGTTGCATGGATTGAGGACGAGGCGGGCGAAGAGCACTACTCCTATGACGGGCGAGGACGCGCCACCCAGATTATCCGCCGATTGACAGACCTGAACATGGCCCTCGCCGCAGGCGAATCAGCGCCGCTCGTGTCCTACAGTTCGGTTCAAGAGTTCGACTCCTTCGATCGACTGGTTCGCTTCATCTATCCGGACAACGACGAGATCCGGCAGGAGTTTGGTTCGAGGAATCTCGTGTCGCGGGTCATCGGCGGGCCATCGGGGTATATCATCTCGAACATCGCCTATTTCGCGCACGGTCGAGCCAAGGAACTCCATTATGGCGACGGCGTGGTGACGACTTTCCGACACGACCCTCGTCAACGGCTCACCCGCATCACCACACAAACTTCGAGCGGAGGGGTCGCGGGAACGCTGATCGACTTCTCCTACAACTACGACGCCGCCTGCAACCTCACCGCCATTCAGGACATGCGGCCCGCGACCGCGCATCCTGAAGGGAGCCCTTTGCGCAACACCCAGGTCTTCAACTACGACGCGCTCTATCGCCTGACCGAAGCGCGCTACAGCTTCGGTCTCGTCGGCTCCACGAATCGCGATGACGGGCGGATGAGCTACCGGCACGATCGGATTGGAAACCTTTTGGCGCAGGAATCGGCGATCGAGCAATCCGAGGGGAATCTCAGCGTCACCGATCTCGGCTTGATGACCTACGGCGGCGCGACGGGACGGTTCAACCGAGCGGGGCGCGTCCCCGGAGACGAACCGGGACCGCACGCGCTCACCGGCGTTGGACGACATCCCGGTGGCTTGAAATACGACGCCAACGGGAACGTCACCGAGGAGAACGGACAGCGCTACACCTGGGATTTCAAGGATCGCCTCGTGGCGGTGGAGAGCGAAGCCTCCCGGGCGGAGTATCGCTACGATTATGGAGAACGCCGCCTGCTGCGTCGCGTGACCGCCAAGAAAGCCGGCGCGGAATCCTTCACCACCTCCTACCCTTTCCAAGATTTCGAAGTGCGCCCCAATGACGAGCCCGTGAAATACGTTTGGATGGGCGGCACAAGGATCGCGCGGGTGACCGGATCGCTCTCCAATCGCCCCCGGCTCCAGCGCGTCCGCCTGACGCCGGGATGGAATCTTGTGGGATTGGCCGTGACGGCGACCAACGCCGCGCAACAACTCGCGCCCGGCCTCTCCGCTCCGGATCTCTTGTTCCGCTACGTCCCCTCCACGGGCGGCTACTCAAAAGTCGGCGCGTCGGAAACGCTGCCCGCAGGCACAGTGCTCTGGCTGCATTCGTCCCAACACCAGGTGATGCCGGTGCTCGGCGCCTACTCTCCCATGACCCACTACGCGTTGGCCAATGGCGGACAGCTGATCGCCAACGCCGACGCCAAAGCGTGGAACCCGCTCGCTGACGGCCCCACCAACAGCGTGATCTGGATCTTCGACGGCACGATGGGAACCTGGCGCGGTCCGAGCGGCCCCGGGCAAGGCGACGCCTTGTTTGCGTCGCCGTCCATTCTGTTGCCTGGCGAAGCGGCTCTCCTGGTCTCCAGTTCGACCCAGGCGGTTGTCCGCCCCTCCGATCCGCGCGCCTTGCTCTACTACCATCAGGATCATCTCGGCTCCTCCGCCATTCTCACCGATGCCCAGGGGAATGTGATCGAGGAGAACACCTACTATCCCTATGGGACGCCTCGCAGCCGCGACAGTGTCGACGGGGGGAAGGAGGCCTACGGCTTTTCGCAGAAGGAGCGCGATATGGAATCCGGACTCCACTACTTCACGTCACGGTACCAATCACCGGTGTATGCCCGTTTCATCAGCGTGGACAACCTGCTCGCCCTGGAGCCCAAGGCGCATCTCGGCAATCCCCAGGCCTTGAACTTCTATGGCTACTGCCTGAACAATCCGATCGCCTTCAAGGATCCCAACGGATGCAACCCCTTGGCCTTCGCCGCGGCGGCCGCGGGAGCCTATCTCTATCACAAGGCGGCGACGAAACTGTTTCCGTCCCTGGGGCACAAGGAGGACGCCGCGAAGAAGGCCGTCGTCGAGTTCGCCGACGACATCAAGAAGCTGAAAGTCGACGTCGATGACGGCGGAACCACGACGAAAGCGAAAGTCGAGGTGATGGCGGGGGTCTGGTTTGGGGACAAGGACATCGCCTCGCTCTACGCGGAGTTTCCGACAACGATCTCCTCGGGAGGCAAGATGCAGTCCTGCGCCCAGGCCGGGCTCATCGCGCTGGACGGGCGCGTCACGATTCCCTTCATGAAGGAATGCCACGTTTGGTCGGAAGGGCAAAAGCCGCCCTCCATGAGTTCCCCGGCCAAGCGGGACGTCTCGTTCGACACAAAGAGCCGCTACAGCCAGGCGCGCTACGACGATCGAACCTACTCAAATGAAATCAATCCCGGCATCGGGAAGGTTCACGGAATGAAGGTCACGGCGGGCGCCGATATCACGGCCAGCGGCGGGCCGCCGACGATGGATTCCAAGGGTCGGCTTCAATGGGACATGGGCGTGGGGATCATCGCGGGAGGCGAGTTCGCCGCGTCGGCCGGCAGCTTCGAGGCGGGCGGCAAGTTCAACGGCACGGCGCGCTTGACGACGTGGAAGGAGGGCGACCGGGTGCACTTCGCCATCCAAGGCTACGGCTACGGAGAGCTCACCATCGTCGCCAAGATCCCCGCGACCGCGAATATGCTGCAGTTCCCCGTCCGCATTTCCGGCGAAGGCACCATCCAACGCTCCTGGTCGTTCAGCGTGGACCAAATCCGCGCGATGAAAGGTCTCTAGCCGTCTCCATCCAAACCATTTCTCACTATGAAAACATCCATGGCACGCTTCCTCAAATCCGCGCTGGTCGCCGTCGCCGCGCTCGTTTCCTCCTCCACGCCCGCCCTCCAGGCGCAGACGCCGCCCGGACTGCCCGAGCCCGGTCTCTTTCTGTACGGGCCGGTTGTCATCGCCACCAATGGTCAGCCAATCCAGCCTGTGAGCGTGCAATGGCAGATCAGCGGCGCGGGGGACTCCGCGACATTGCCCGCCACCTGCGTCAGCGTGAACGGGTCGACGTTCTTTGTCGTGCGCGTGCCTTTTGAAACCCGCTCGGCGGCGGGGCTGAGCCTCGCCCGCACGCCTGGAACATTCGACTTGAAGCTCGGGGCGACGAACTATGTTCGCCTCGCGACCGTCGACGGCGCCCCCGCCTCCATCCTCTCCTCGTCGCGCGGACAACTGACAAACTTTCTCTTCAGCGCGGCGGATCGCGGTCTGGTCGAGCGCGTCGTGCTGGGCGTGAGCCGCGCCCCGGCCTCCAACAGCCTGGACTCCGACGGCGACGGCGTTCCGGATTGGGCGGAGCTGATCGCCGGCACCGATCCGAACAGCGCCGCCTCCGTGTTCAAAATCTCGCCGACCCTGAGCGTCAATGCCCAGGGAGGATTGATCCTCCAGTGGCAAAGCGTCGCGGGCCGAAAGTATGACGTCTATCGCTCCGCCGACCTGGGGCAGCCCTTCACGCAACTCGCCTCCGGCCTTCCCGCGACGCCGTCGCTGAACACGTACAGCGACAGCCATCCGCCGGCGAACGCCCGCGTGGTGTTCTACCGGATCATGGCGCGTCAATGACGACGCTGGGCCGAGGCCGGCTCAACGGCGCGACGCCGCGCAGCGTTTGAACGCGGCCAGCGTTTCGGGGCTGACATGGTGCTCGATGCCTTCGGCGTCCGTCTGCGCGATCTCCTCCGGCACGCCCAGGCTCCGAAGGAAGGCCACAACCACCTCATGCCGCTGCCGCGATTCCTCAGCGAGCCGCGAGCCCTTCTCGGTCAGAAAAATGGAGCGATAAGGCTTCGCGGAGACGTATCCGTCGCGCTGCAGCCGCGCCACCGTCCGGACAACCGTCACATGCGTCACTCCCAGACGACGGGCCAGCTCCACGGCGCGCGCCTCTCCGTGAAGGGCGGTGATGTCCGCGATCGCCTCCACGTAATCCTTAGCCGTCTCCGTCGCGTGCTCGCGTCGGGTGCGGCGCAGGGCGGAGGCCTGCACTTCGGCGGGTCGGGCGGCCGCCGGTTTCCGAACCGCGGGCGCTGTCTTTGAGCGTCTGGCCATAGCCGGATGAACTCATGCACAGATTGCTGTTGACAGTCCAGCTTAGAAATGTAGCCATAGCTACATGTTATGGATGGCGCTACAAGATACGCCCCGGGATGCCGCCTCGGCGGACGATGGGGGTCCGTGGGTCGGAACGACCTGGCGCTCCTGAACAGGATTCAACCCATGGATTCACCTCCCATCAAGGAAGCCGCCGCTGAGCCCGCCTGGCGCAAGTCGGCAGGCCAGGTATCGCTGCCCGAGGTCCACCGCAGCGTCGTCGTTCCGAAGACGGCCTCCTTCTGGAGGAAGCTCCTGGCGTTTTCGGGCCCCGGGTTCCTCGTGGCCGTCGGGTACATGGACCCTGGCAACTGGGCGACCGACCTCTCCGGCGGCGCCCAATTTGGCTACAGCCTCCTGGCGGTCGTGATGGTGTCCAACCTGATGGCCATCCTGCTTCAGCACCTGTGCATCAAGCTGGGAATCGCCACCGGCCGCGACCTGGCGCAGGCCTGCCGCGACCACTATTCGACGCCGACGGTTTGGTTCCTCTGGATTCTCTGCGAGATCGCCATCGCCGCCTGTGATCTGGCGGAGGTTGTCGGCTCGGCCATCGCGCTGCAGCTTCTTTTTGGCATTCCTCTCGTGTGGGGTTGCGCGATCACCGCGGCGGACGTGCTCGCGGTCCTTTTCCTCCAGACCAAGGGCTTCCGTTACATCGAAGCCCTCGTGATCGCCTTGATCGCGATCATTGGCGCCTGCTTCGCGGCGGAGCTTTTCTTTTCGAAGCCCAGCTTGGCGGGCGTGATGCTGGGCTTTGTGCCCAGCCGGGAAATCATCGCCAATCATGAGATGCTCTATGTGGCCATCGGGATCCTCGGGGCGACGGTCATGCCGCACAATCTTTACCTTCACTCCTCCATCGTGCAGACGCGCAAGATCGAGCAGACGCCGGAGGGCAAAAGGGAGGCCATCAAGTTCGCCACGATTGATTCCACGGTGGCGCTCACCATCGCGCTGTTCATCAACGCCGCGCTCCTGATTCTGGCGGCGGCGGCGTTTCATTGGTCCGGGCATCGGAACGTGGCGGCGATTCAGGACGCCTACACGCTTCTCACCCCTCTGCTGGGCGTCGGAGGCGCCAGTTTTCTGTTTGCCGTCGCGCTGCTGGCCTCAGGCCAAAACTCCACCCTCACAGGAACGCTGGCCGGACAGATCGTGATGGAGGGCTTTGTGAACATCCGGCTGCGTCCGTCGCTGCGACGCCTCCTCACGCGGCTGATCGCGATCGTTCCCGCCGTCTGTGTCATCGGAGTCTTTGGCGAAAGCAAGACGACGCAACTGCTCGTGGCCAGCCAGGTGGTGCTCAGCATGCAGCTCGGATTCGCCATCTGGCCCTTGATGCGCTTCACCGGCGAGCGGGCGAAGATGGGCGAGTTCACGAATCCGCTGTGGATCAGGATTCTCGGTTGGACGACCGCCGCGATCGTCATCATTTTGAACCTGAAGCTGCTGGTCGACACGTTCGTTCCGGAGCCTTTGCTCAAGGCATTCTACAGTCATCTGGGCCTGCCGCTCTCAGCGCCATAACCAACATCCGCATGTATCGCAAAATCCTTGTCGCCCTGGAAAACAGCGTTGCCGACCAGAGCCTGCTGCCGCACATCGAAAAGCTCGCGGGGCTTTTGCGTTCCGAGCTCCTGCTGGTTCATGTCGCCGATGGCTGGGCGGCGCGACACTTCGAGCAACTGAAGCTCGCCGAGTCCGAGGAGATGAAGAACGACCGCCGCTACCTGGAGGAGACCGCGGGACGGCTGCGGGCGGTGGGCCTGCGCGTCTCCTACCATCTGGCGCTCGGGGATCCGGCCACCGGGATTTTGAACACGGCCAAGGCGGAGCAATGCGACCTGATTGCCATGACGACGCACGGCCACCGGCTCATCGGAGATATCATCTACGGAAGCACCATCGAGAACGTCCGTCACCGATCGGACGTGCCTCTTCTCGTGGTGCGCGCGTCCCAGCTGCGATAGAGTTGCCCAAGTCGAACGCACGGCCTCTCCCGGCTCAGCGCGCCTGGCCCCGCATCGCCTCCGCATAGGGCTTGCCGTCGAGAAAGACTTGTCTGATGAATCCATTCCCGGAGGTCGCGACCGTCGCCTCCACCGTCAGGGTTCCTGTCGGACTGCCTGTGCCTTCCCGGACGTAGTAGCGCTCGAGACCATAGTCGACGATGACGCTCACGTTCGTGGAGCCACGCCGGCCCGGCCACCATGCGGAACGTTCGGAGATTCTCCCCCGAAGCACCGGAGATCCGTCCTTCGCTTCCACGGGCCGCATCGAGGCCGACTCGACCCGATGAAAGGGTCCCTGACGCGACAACCGAACAAAGATGGGTGTGCCCGGAGCGGGGGCGTTCGTGACGAAGCCTGAGATCAGGTTCGTCGGGACCGTGCTTATCCTATAGTTGAGAATGAGATAATCTCCGCGCAACCAGTCGCGCGGGTCGATCGTCGCGGTTTCCAAAAGCACAACTGCGCCACGACGGATTTGCGTTTCGCAGGTGACAACCATCCCGAGAACCCAGAGGGACTGGAGAGCGATCACGACCATGAGCCACTTCAGTTCGGAGCGCATAGGTCAAGTTTGAGCGGACGCGAAACGCTCGATCAGCGCGCGACGCTTCTTTTCCAGACAGAATGCCAAGCCGATCAGGCCAAGACCGCCGGCCACGAAGAAAAGCCCCGTGGTCTGCATGCTTCCAAAAAGCTCAAAATAGGCGGTGATGATGTGCAACCCCATAAAGACGACGGCCGTGTTGACCAGCCATGCGCTGCGTCGAATCACGCCGACCTGCGCCTGGAGAACGCAAAGCGCGAAGAGCAGCGGCGTCGCGATCCAGTGCAGACCAGGCCGATGGCGCCCAAAGCCGTCCCACACTGGATCGTGCCGCCAGAAAAACCCCGCCCATACCAACGCCAAAACCAAGAGCAAGGCCGCGGTCCAGGTCCATCGCCATTGGCGATCCGGCACGAAAGCAGAACGTCCAGCGTTCACGCACAGCGCGATGACCGCCGCCAGAGAAACGATCCCGCAGACAACCCAGGCCCCAGGGGCTGTCGCCTTCGAACCGTAGAAGAAGGTCAACGTGAGAGGATAGGAAGTGATGTGCAGGAGCAGCAGCCCGAACTTCTCAGTGGCGGGGCCAAACTCAGGGAAGCGGGTTCGCGCGAGGAGAACCCCCAGGGCGGAGATCAGAATACCAAGGAGGGCATAGAAGAGAGACAGACGCGCCTCGCCATCGAAGTAGATCAGGCTGTCAGGTTGTTCGAGCTCCATCCCAATCCAGGTTCCAAACGCGATCCACATGAGGAGGAGTTGCGTCTTGGATCGCAAAATCCACGGCAATGGGGCGATCCCCGCGCACCACAGCAGGAGGGCGTTTGGCGGACGCGAGCTGAGATTGTAAACCTGGCCTATCAAGCCGATGTTCGCCAAGAACAAGCCGGAGCCAACCAGGCGCAATCCGGCGGCGGGGATCGAGTGGCGGCCCTCCCGCCCCAGCCACCATCCTCCAAAATGCGCCGCGACCAACAGCGCAAGCCCGCAGGTCACTTTCATCAAACGCGGGATCTCTTCCCAGTTCGACGCAACGAGCAGAATAACTCCACCGCTGACAAGAATCCCTCCCAGCACAGAAAGGATGACAAGGAAACGACGGCTCTCGGTTTCCAACTGAAAGTGCTGAACAATAGCGTGACCCTGCTCTGAAGTGATGAGCCCCGCTTCCTGGATCTTCTGGATGTCCGACGCTTTCATCGAGAGCCGGGCACGAACGCTGTTCGGCCCAGGCTGCGGAGCGCAAGATAGAATGGGCGCAGATCACGGTCCAGGGGAAAGGCCCCTAGGGCTGGGATCATGGATAGACCACTCGGACTCGATAAAACCGGCTCGGCGGGGCGGCGGCGGGATCCGTCGCCTTCTGCGCGGCGCCGTCGCCCGTGATCGACTTCAGCGTCTTCCACGTCGGCGGCATGACATCCGTGTATTCCACCACGTTCTCCCGGTCTTTCACGCTCAGCCAGCTGATCTCGTGTCCGCCGCCGACCGGCGCGCTGACGCGCACTTGCAGGACCGTGATATCCACCAGAAACAAATCGTTGAATGTCGGGTAGCGCGTCGTGGCGTAGTTCACGGGAAGATCGCTGAAGAGGGTTCCCGCGGAGCTTGTCGTATAGCAACCGATGTCGACGACTCCCCGGAACGAGCAGGTGGTCGCGGTCACCTTCTTGTAAATCGTATTGAAGAAGTTCAGCACATTCGTCCCGCCCACAACATTCCCGAAGACCGTGAATCCTCCGTTCTGGCTGTCGAGGTTTGAGCTGTTGTCCGCGAGGTTGAAAAACCATTCCGACGTCGCGGAATCGGGATCCCCGCCCACCTTCGCCATGGCGATGGTTCCATAAACATTGCTGCGCATGGGGCCGACGGAGAACTCGTTCGTGATCGGCGTGAGTTTGGGAACCCGAACGTAGTTCGTGAACGGGAAGGCGCTTCCCCTCTGCGGAGCGGCGAAGCCGCCCCCCTGAACGACAAAGGCCGGGATGCACCGATGGAGGAACACATTGTTCGTCGGATAAACGTGAGTGGCGTAAAAGAGGAAGTTCGCGACCGTTCCGGGCTTCTCGGCGTCAAGCAACTCCACCTCAATGTCCCCTTTGATGGTGCGAAACTGGGCCAGCGTGCCGGCCCCGCTGGACATCACGCCCATGAGCATCCAGCACAGCGCTACGAATCCAACAAAACAACGACGCATAAACAACAGAGACCACGAAAAGCGACGAGAGTTCGCCGCTCGCTCCACTTGAGAGAGAAGTCCCGCGACCCCCCGTCAATAGTAACGTCGGAGAAGGTGCCCCATGGGACCGTTGTTCGCAAGGACCCGATGCGTCAGGTCGCTGGAAACCTGCTCGCGTCGGAAATCGCCTCCGGCCATCTCCAGAATCAGGCCGCCTGCGGCCACATCCCACAACCGAACGCCATATTCCAGGTAGGCGTCCAGCCGTCCGCTCGCCACATAGACCATCGCCAGGGCGGCGGATCCCATGATCCGGATTTTTCGGACGCGATGGACCAGGTGAACGAAGTTGGGAAGCATGCGGTTCAGGGTCGATTTCTGCTTGGCAAAGCCCAGCGACACGATCGCCTCGTCCAAACGCTTGCGGGCGCTCACGTGGATCCGTCGACCATTGAGCAGCGCGGGCCGCCCCCGGACCGCGGTCCACAGCTCATCGCAGAAAGGATCGTAGACGACTCCCACGACGGCTTGATACGCGGGGCCGAACCGCGTGCTGACATCGATGCGCTCCTCCAGGGCGATGGAGACGCAGGCATGCGGGATGCCGTAGGTGAAATTCACGGTGCCATCGATGGGATCAATCACCCATCGGGTCCGCGCTTTCGGATCCCCAGAGACGCCCTCCTCGCCGAGGATCGCGACCCCGCGATGGACCTTCGAAAGCCGCCGCTCGATCAGCTTCTGGCATCGCACATCCAGCTCGAGCTTGATGTCATGCTGGGTCGCCTCATTGATCCGCTTTCGCGTGGAGACAAGGTTCTTCCGCATGATATGTCCGGCGGCTTTCGCTGCCTCGACCGCGGCGTCGAGGGCTTCGGTTCGGGAGATGTCGTTCATTCGAAGAGGGAGAAGGACCGGAGCGGCTCAGGGGCCGGGCGTCATGAAGCGGTGACCACGAAAGGACCGGGAGCGCTCGCGGAAGAAGCGAAAGCCAGGGGCCGATGCTCCGCGGAACGGATGGCTGTGAGCCCGATGACCGCCACAGCGACCCCAAAGGCGGCCAGGAGGGCGCTCACACAACGAAACCGTCCCTCGCTGGCGGTCGCCCACTGGATCATGTCGCGGAGCCGCCAGGGCGAGATCGTCAGCCAAATGCCCATCACCACCCAGACATAAGCCCAAGTCACCAGCACGAGGCGCCAGTCGCTTTCCACGGGACGCGCGGTGTCGACGACCAGCTTCGCGCCGAGGAGGAGCAGAACCGCCAGCCCCCGCACCGGGAGGTAATCCTGGAGGAAGCAGCAGGCGCCAATGCCCACAAACGTGAAGAGAGTGTAGAGAAGCGATTTCCAGTTCGCGAAATCCGCCACATTCTCCTGCTTCACGTAGTAAAGGAACCAAACGGTGGCAATGAGCATGAGCGGATAGCCCAGGAGCGTGTTGCGCGGCAAGCGGCGCGCCGTCCGGGCGCACTGGGCCGGATTGAGAACTCCGGGGCAGTTGAGTCCGGCGAACCCCAGACCCAACACCGCGGATAGCATCCAAAGCTTTAGACCCGGCATAAGCGGCGAGCTACATAAGGGAGATCCCGGGCGAAAGCAACACCGGAGCAGAATCTGTTCTGGCGCTCGGAAGGGCGACCGCTAAGATCCGCGCCGCGAATTCGATGTTGAGAATGACTATGAACACGTTCCATTCCACACTGGCTGTTTCCCTGATCCTGCTCGCCGCGGCCAGCGCCCGGGGCGACGACTGGCCTCAATACCGCGGCGGCAAGTTTGACGGAGCCTCGAAGGAGCCGGTCCTCCGTGTCTGGCCCGCGGGAGGATTGACCCCGGCTTGGCGGGCGCCGCTCAGCGATGGCTTCAGCTCCTTCTCCACGGGGGGCGGGAAGGCCTACACGCTTGTCGCGAGAACGATCGACGGCGTGTCGCGCGAGACCGTGGTGGCATTGGACGCGGACAACGGGCGCGAGCTCTGGGCTTACCCCATCGCCCTCGCCAAATACGACGGCGGCGGGAACGAAGGATCGCAGGACAATCGGGGCGGCGACGGTCCCCGCAGCACCCCCGCCTACTCCGATGGCAGCGTCTATGCGCTGTCCAGCGGACTTCAACTTGTGTGTCTCAACGCCGAGTCGGGACGCCTCGCGTGGACGCGCGATATCCTCGGTCAACACGCGGGGAAGAACATCAGCTGGCAGAACGCCGCCTCCCCAGTGATCGATGGCGACTCGATTTTTCTGGCGGGCGGAGGCCCAGGCCAGGCTCTGCTTGCGATTCACAAAAAAACCGGCGAGCCCGTCTGGCAGGGACAGGACGATCGGATGACGCACGCGACGCCGGTGGTCGCGACCCTTTCCGGACAAAGGCAGGTGATCTTCTTCACCCAAAGCGGACTCGTTTCTCTCGACACCCGGTCTGGCGCTCTGCTGTGGCGGTTCAAGTTTCCCTACAATGTCTCAACGGCGGCCGCGCCCGTGGTCTTCGGGAACATCGTCTACTGCTCCGCCGGCTATAGCGTGGGCTCCGCCGCGGCGCGCGTCACAAAGTCGGGATCCACGTGGGAAGCGACGGAGATGTGGCGGCTGACAGGGAACAAGATCTGCAACCACTGGAGCACTCCCGTCGCGCTCAATGGCCACCTTTACGGCATGTTCGGGTTCAAGGAATACGGCAGGTGCGCCGTAAAGTGCGTTGAGATCGCGACAGGCGCCGAGAAGTGGGCGCAACCGGGATTCGGCCCGGGGAACGTCACGCTGGTGGACGGACACCTTCTGGCCCTCAGCGACTCAGGGGATCTAGTCCTCATCAAGCCCGAGCCGAGCGCCTACAAGGAACTCGCGAGGATGAAGGCCGTTCAAGGAAAGTGCTGGTCCACGCCCGTTGTGAGCAACGGGCGCGTCCTGGTGCGAAGCACAAAGGAGGGCGCTTCGTTTGTGATCGCTCCCAAGACGGCCCAGTCTGGCCTGCGCTGACGGACCGCGCGCGATCTGCGGCCCCAGGCCGTCGCAATCCGGCGTCGCGCCGTTAACAGCGGGCGGAGGCGGACGTGTTCATCGTGCCTCCCAAGCTCGTTGGGGGCGGAGTGGGCGAGACGGGCCGAGGCGCGTCCGGCGGCCGATGCGGAGGGAGAAAATCGTGAAGCAGCGGCAACAGGCTGGCCAGAATGCGATCCGCCCCGCAGGAGGCGATTCTCGCCTCGATCATCAGGTCCGCCGCGGCGCCCAGCAAACCCTTTACCTTGATCACTTGGGTCTCTTGAGTCGCCAAAGCGACTCGAATGGCTTCGCTCCACGCGGCTGCCTCGGTCATCGGCATCACGTCCACGAGGGGTTTGCGAAGTAATTGGTCCGGTGGGAGAAACAAGTTCCCCGAGTTGCTGCCCAGGAACTCCAAGAAATGGCCCACCTCATCCATCAAGAAAATCATATCAGCTCCTTGAGGCCCTGGACCTCGTCTCCCCATGCGGACGCGCCGCGGTGCGTCCCACACCGCAGTAGCGATACCCTGATTCAAAGTTGAACGTAAACCGTCCTGAAACGTAGTTGGTGACTGGCCCGTGAGCGTAAGGAAGCCATCCCGCAGATGGCGAGGTTCATTTTGAGGAAAATGAAGCGCCGGGATGCCTCTGGGGAGCGGCACGGAACCCGTGATCTGCGTGACCGATAACGAACCACGTGGTCCGGGTCTGGACCACATTCATCAGGCTGCGTCGGGTCTCCGCCACGTATCAGAGAGCAGGGGGATCCCGAGCGGACGAAGGCATCCGAACTGCCCAAGCCCCTGAAAACAACGCGCCAAGGGCCCATCAGCGCGTGAACCGCGCCGTGTTCGATCGGCGACTGGGCGCCCCAGAAACGGAGGGCGCCGCCGAGAATGGACGGTGGCGCGCCGGTTGCCAGAGCCTCCGTGATCCATCCTCGTCCATCCCGCGCCATGGGCCGAGTGGAGAGCTTGGGACAAGCGGTGTGGAGCGCGGCTGTTTTGCCGCCCCACACTGTGAGGACGAGGCGGGCTGCGCCGGGAGGCGCGCCGCGCGAACGACCCAAACAACCACATGAAATAGCGCGCATGAAAAAAACTCTTCTGATTCTCTCAACGCTCGCGTGGCCCGCCGTGGTCCATGGGGCAACGGCCTATGGATCTCTCAACAACTTCGACGTTGTGAACGATTCGAGCCAGAAGTGCTACGGCTTCGAAATCGATCTGGAAGATCTCCACAGCGCCGCCCTCACCTACACGTACGACTGGAACCATTACGGAACTCCCAAGATCTCGGAGAACAACCTCGATCCCGCGCATCCGAAAGTCATCGTCCGTTATGAGGCCAAGAAAAACCCGGACGGTTCCTTCGCCTCCTTCACGAATCCCCAGGATCCCCTCCATCCGCTCGGCCCCACCGCCGGCCACGCGTTCACCAATCCGGGCGTGAACCAGGGCGGCGAGCACTTCGGAGTCGGATTTACCGTCACCCCAACGCGCGTCTTGTATCACTGGCTCATCGAGGACCCGGCGAGCCCGGGCTCGCTGATCCTCGGCGCGGCGGTGAATGTCGCGACGCCACAGTTCGCCTATGTCCCGCCTGTCCCGCCTCCGGTGAACCCGGGGGATCCTCCCGCGGCGCCGGCCCAGGTGAAGGCCGTCATCGCGCCGCCGCCGCCCGAGATTCCGGACTCCTCCCAATTCGGAGTCCCCGTTTGGGTGAAGATGTTTAAGACCGTCCAACCCTCCGGCAAAAAGGTGCGTCTCGATGACCTTGTCTCCGAGGATGAGCTGGATCCCCAGCACCCGCACTGGGATGGCGCGGAGAAGCCCGAGACGGAGATT
This sequence comes from Verrucomicrobiota bacterium, assembly GCA_016199985.1. Taxonomy (GTDB): domain Bacteria; phylum Verrucomicrobiota; class Verrucomicrobiia; order Limisphaerales; family UBA11320; genus UBA11320. Next base: position 82,816 of record JACQFQ010000023.1, read on the forward strand.
GAGTGGACCGTGTTCCAGAAACGGCCCGCCAACAACCCAGGCGATCCAGGAGTCGATGAGATCGCCGCGGCCGACAATCTCCCCAACGGGAATGAAACAGTCACTCGGCGATACGAATTCTACGTCTACAAGGGCCCCACAAGCCCGGAGGACGGGGAAGCCCAATGTAGCCTCCCGAAGGATTGTCCGGACTCCGTCGGCCAATACATAGGAGCTCAAATGGCGGGTTTTGCCGCGGCTGCGCCGCTGGGTTTGATAGAGAATCTCCAGGAGGGTGAAGTGTCCGTCCCTTACGTCGATCGCGCCCTCGTGGCGGGCGGGAACACGCCTTACCAAATAGCGATCACCGAGGGCGCCCTGCCGCCGGGACTTGTTCTCGACCCGACAACGGGCGTCCTGTCAGGAACACCCTCCGAAGGCGGCGACTTCCACCTCGCCGTGCGCGCCGTTGATGCGGACAACACTGAGGCAACGCACAGCTACGCGGTTCACATCAACGGCCCCTTCACCCTCCCCGCCGAGCTGAGCGTGGCGGCGAGCCACGGCATCGTGACGATCACGGCGCGTGGGACCCCGGCGTCACGATGGCAGCTGGAAACGGCGACTGATCTTGAGGGACCTTGGACAGCGGTGGACGGGCCCGTGCAGCTGTCCGCGCAAGGGCTGAATGATTGGGTCCAGAACGCCGATCTCCCCGCCGCGTATTACCGAGCCGCATCGCGGTGAATATCCTCTGGGAGCGCTGCGACCCTCCGTCCGGCACGCCATAGCTCAGCGACGGCGGCCAGTAACTGCTGGCGGTTCCTTCCGCCGGGCCGTAATGTGCGGCGCGTGATTGATGCCACATCCATACCTTCGGATGCGCTGCTGCAAAAAGTCTGGGACGGCGGACGCATTGGGTCCGAAGAGGCCGAGCGCCTCTCCCACCTCCCGCTCGAGGAGCTGGGCGCGCTCGCCGACCGACGCCGGAACCTCGCCAAAGCCAGAGCGTACGACGACCGCGGCAACGACATCGTCACCTACATCGTCGACCGCAACATCAACTACACCAATGTCTGCAACGTCTACTGCAAGTTCTGCGCGTTTTACCGCACGGAGAAGGACGACGACGCTTATGTGATCACGCACGACGAGATCGACAGGAAGATCGAGGAAACGGTCGCGCTCGGGGGCACCCAGATCCTGATGCAGGGGGGGCATCATCCCAAGCTTTCGATCTCGTGGTATCTCGACCTCCTGTCGCACATCAAGGGCCGGTTCCCTGATGTGAACATCCACGGGTTCAGCCCGAGCGAGTTCATCCACTTTCAGGAGGTGTTCCAGACACCTGTTGAGGAGATCCTGAAGCAGTTCGTCGCCGCGGGGCTCGGCTCGATACCCGGGGGCGGTGGGGAGATCCTGGTGGATCGGGTGCGCAAACGCATTGCCCCTCTCAAGGCGATGAGCGACGAGTGGCTGGGGGTCATGGACACCGCGCATCGGCTCGGGCTGAACTCCACCGCGACGATGATGTTCGGGCATGTGGAAACGCTTGCGGATCGGATCGAGCACCTGGAGCGCGTCCGCGCGCAGCAGGATCGAACCGGGGGATTCACGGCCTTCATCGCCTGGACGTTCCAGTCCGAGAACACGAAACTCAAGGCCCCGACTGTCGGCGCGCACGAATACCTTCGGATGCAGGCGCTGAGCCGCATCTACCTCGACAACATTCCCAACATCCAAAGCTCGTGGGTCACGCAAGGCCTGGACATCGGACAGGTGGCCCTGAAATACGGCGCGAATGACCTGGGGAGCATCATGATCGAGGAGAACGTCGTCTCCCAGGCCGGCGCCGTGTTTCATATGGGAGTGGCGGACATGCGCCGTCTCATCGAGGAACTCGGCTATGAGGCGCGCCAGAGGGACAACTGGTATCGGCTCGTGGGCGACCGCCCGGCCCCGATGACCCCGGCCCTCGCGTCCGCGAGTTGAACTCAGGCGCGGCCGGATTTGTCCCGAAACGGGACGGAATACAGCGCGGAGCGTTCCGCTCCGATAGTGAGATAGTGACAGTGATACTTATGAGCGAGGGGCTTTCACCGACCCTCCGTCATCACGACCTATGGCCACTTTGAGCATGACGCCGGCGCCGGGCGAACGCCTGGTCCGATTTGTTGGAGATCGCATCCGATTCACACTCAACTGGGACGCCCCTCCGCCCTCAACCGGCGCGTGGCGGGCGCATTTGCGCAGCGACCTGGGGCGGGCTCGGCGAATTCGCGACGAGATTCTCCGCGCCCACTTTCATCAGGTGCCCGCGGCGGGGGACTCGTGGCACGACCTTCCCATGCGCCCCACTCCGGAGGGATGGGAGATCGAGCTGACTCTCGCCGAGGTGGGGTACTTCAAGGCCAAGGCCTATGCGACGGACGCGCAAGGTCGTCAGCATTGGCCCGAGGGATCCGATTTTGGCCTCAGCGTTCATCCCGATCTGTGCAGGACCGCCAACACGATCTACTGCGCCTTCCCCCGACAGTTTGGGGAGACCCGCGGCCTCGCGAGCACGCAGGACCCCGCGTTGGAGGCGGAGCTGAAAAAGTGGGACGCCCGCGGCTTCACAGTCATCCCTCCCTCCGGCAAGCTGCGCGATCTCACCGCCCAACTCCCACATATCATGGGGGACCTCGGCTTCCGAATCCTGCATCTGCTCCCCATCAACCCCACGCCCACGGCTTACGCCCGATACGGACGTTTCGGCAGCCCCTACGCCTGCCAGGATTTCACCACCATCGATCCCGCGCTGGTCGACTTCGATCGCCGGAGCACCGGCGTGGATCAGTTCCGAGAGCTCGCCTATGGCGCGCATGAGCGGGGCGGCCGGGTCTTTCTCGACGTCGTCATCAACCACACCGGATGGGGCGCGACGCTTCAGGAAAGCCATCCGGAGTGGTACCTCCGCGACGCCAAAGGCGATTTCGTTTCTCCCGGGGCCTGGAGCGTTACCTGGGAGGATCTCGCGGAACTGGAGCACAAGCATCCCGGGCTCTGGGTGCATCTCTCCGAGATGTTCCTGACGTGGTGCCGGCGCGGAGTCGACGGATTTCGCTGCGACGCGGGCTATAAAATCCCCCTGCCCGCCTGGCAGTACATCATCTCGCGGGTCCGACAGGAGTTTCCCAACGCCGTGTTCCTGCTCGAAGGGCTGGGCGGCCCATGGGCGATCACCGAGCAACTGCTCACCGAAGGCGGGATGCAGTGGGCCTACTCTGAGCTGTTTCAAAACTACTCGAGCAAGGAGGTCAGCCATTACCTGGACTATTCGATTCGCCAGAGCGAGCGGGTCGGAACGTACGTCCACTACAGCGAAACGCACGACAACAACCGCCTCGCCGCGACCAGCAAGGACTGGTCGCTCCTGCGCAACCGGATGTGCGCGCTGACGAGCGTCAACGGCGGATTCGGAATCACGGGAGGCGTCGAGTGGCTTTGCGAGGACAAGATTTACGTGCATCAGTGCGGCGGGCTGAACTGGAACGCCCCTGAGAACCTCGTCGCGCCGCTTGCGCGCCTGAACCAGCTTCTGAGCCATCATCCATGCTTTTTCGATGGGGCGAAACTCGAGCGGCTCAGCGCTCATGACTCGCCGGTTTACGCGCTCGGCAGAACCAGCGCTTCGGGGGAAGATCGGATCCTGGTCTTGATCAACACCGACCCCATCAATCCCCGCCATTTCCAGCTGACGACGGCCGATTACGCGCGGCTCGGAGAACCCAGCCTTGAGCTCATGGGCCAGGCCGCGCCCACGGCGCAGAAGGGCGCGGATGGAAGCGCGCTGTTCTCACTGCTCCCGAGCGCCTGCCTTTGCCTCTCCGGATCCGCCCAGCCGGTGGGGATTCACGGCGATGCCTATCGGCAAAGCCGCGCGCGCGCGGCGTGGGGCGTCGAATCCCTCGCCCGATTGCACCCGGCGGAAACGCTGGGTTCCTTCGACTGGCGGTCGTTGTCGCGCGAAATCGACAACGATCCCATCCGATTCCTCACAGCGGCGAGCCTGGCTGAACCCCTCCGGCTGACTCAGGATCTGGTGGGCGCGTTGCAAGCGGCGGCCCAGGGACACTCTTACCCTCCTGTCGTGGTCTGGTCGTGGACATCCGCGCGACGCACGACGCTGGTTCCGCATCGACACTGGCTGCTCGTCCGCGAAAGCCACCCCTTCCGCGCGACCTTCGGCGGCGAATCCGGCGCGCCCGCCGTTCATGTCGAATCGGTGCCGACGCGACACGGACACATCGCGGCGTTTTTCCACGATGGAGAGCGCGCGGAAACCCGAACGCTCTCCGTGGAACGCTACGGGGCCCTGGATCGGGAGGCCACAGGCGCAATCCATCTCCTTCCCAAAACAACGCACTTCCCGCAGCCGTCCAGCCCGCGCAAGGACGATGGCGTGCTCTTCACCAACGGCCGGGGCGGGATGGCGCGCCTGGCGGTGTCGCTGGGCGACGTGCGATCCAAGTACGACTGCGCCCTGGGAGCGAATCTCCATGCGCTGGTGCCGACCGACCGGCATGTCCTCGTGAAGCGCGTTCGGATGTGGGTGCTGGCCGACGGATTCATCAGCGCGCTCACGGGCGACTCGCTGGTGAGCTTCGCGGCGGGTCCTCCGGCGAAATGGCATTTCGAGGTGAACGCCGGCGACGGACGACGCGTGCGCGTTGAGCTGGAGGCCGACATGCTGGAAGGCCGCAACACAACCGTCTTCCGCCTCTCGCGACAATCGCTTCCGTCCGATCACTCGCACCCCCTCCCCCCCGACCGCGAGGTGAGCGTCACTGTTCGCGTCGACATCGAGGATCGGAATTTCCATCAAGAGACCAAGCGCAACGACGCGGCGGAGCGGCACTTCCTCAGCAACAGCCGCGCGCTCGCGAACAAGCCGGGATTTGAATTCACCCCCACGGCGGATCGCGGGCTGCAGGTGTTCGCCTCCGCGGGCGTCTATCACCCCGATCCGGAGTGGTGCCTGAACATCCCGCACCCGGTGGAACAGACCCGCGGACAGGAGGGCGCCGGCGACGCCTTCAGCCCGGGCTGGTTCAGCCTCCCGCTGAAGGACGGTCAATCCACTCATCTCGTCCTCAGCGCCGATCCCACTCCGCCCGCGCCCGTCGCGGTCGAACAATTCCAGAAGGACCGGCAACATCGCAATGACGTGGCCTTCCAGCGGTCCGGCCTGGCGAAGAACGACAAGCTGGGACGCCAGCTGGCCCAGGCGGCGCAGGCGTTCGTGGTTCGTCGCGACGACGGAAAGACTGTGATCGCGGGATACCCCTGGTTTCTGGACTGGGGGCGCGACTCTCTCATCGCGGCCCGGGGGCTGCTGGCGGCCGGCTGGACCGACGATGTGAAGCAACTCGTCCGGGTCTTCGCGAAATTCGAGTCCCAGGGCACTTTGCCCAACACGATCCACGGCGAGAACGCCTCGAACAGGGACACGTCGGACGCGCCGCTGTGGCTGGGGATCGTCGCCGAGGATCTGGCGGCCGAAGCGGGCAAGAGCGTCTACTCCACCCCTGTGGACGCGGGCGGACGAACGCTCGGGTCCGTGCTGCGAAGCATCGGAGCGGGCTATCGCGATGGAACCCCCAACGGGATTCAGATGGATCCCCAGACGGGGCTCATCTGGAGTCCCGCGCACTTCACGTGGATGGACACGAACTATCCCGCGGGAACGCCCCGCGAAGGCTACCCCGTGGAAATCCAGGCGATGTGGATTCGCCTGATCCGACAGCTCGGCCGCATCGAGGACGCCGCAAGCGGCAAAGAGTGGAACGCGCTGGCGGAGCGGGCGGAGAAAAGCTTCCACGAACTTTTCTGGGTGGAAGCGGGAGGCTACATCGCCGATCTTCTCATCGCGCCCAAAGGCGTGTCGGCCCGCGACGCCATCCAGGATCAGGCGCTCCGGAGCAACGGGCTGTTCGCCATCAGCCTCGGCTTGGTCACGGGCGAGAGAGCCCGACAGACCGTGCAGGCGGCCTCGGAATACCTCGTGGTTCCCGGCGCGCTGCGGAGCCTGGCGCCGCTGCCCGTCACGCCACCGCTGCCGATCCTCTCAGCGGACGGCAAATTGTTGAACGACCCCGGCCAGCCCTACTGGGGGCGTTACGAAGGCGACGAGGACACACGCCGCAAGCCCGCCTACCACAACGGCACGGCCTGGACGTGGACCTTCCCTACGTTCTGCGAAGCGCTGGCGCTGGCGTGGGATAAACAGCCGCGCGCGATCGAGGCGGCTCGCGCGTTCCTGGGAAGCGTTCATTCGCTTTTGGAGCGCGGGTGCATCGGGCAGCTGCCCGAAGTGGTCGACGGCGATCACCCGCATCAGGAGCGCGGCTGCGACGCCCAGGCCTGGAGCGCGACCGAGGCCCTCCGCGTCTGGAGATGGCTCAATCATTGATTGCCGCAACTCTGGCCCTGGAGGAGCGGCGCCCTGGCGGCGATTCCGATCGCGGTCAATCGGGGAGAGGACGTCCCTTCGTCTCAGGCGCGAGCCAGATGAGCCCCATTCCGAGGAGATACACGAGCGTTACGATCGCCCCCGCCTTCGCGTAGCTGCCTCCGAAGCGAACCATCAAGGAGCCTTGAGTGAGCGCGCCAACGGCCGCGAACACGCGTCCGAAGTTATAGCAAAGCCCCTGCCCTGTCGCCCGCACCCTTGTCGGGAACAGCTCGGGCAGGTACAGAGGAAACCAGCCATAGAAGGAAGCCGTGGCGGCGCTGGTGAAGAACGCGAAGATGAGGAACTCCGCGCCGAAGGCGTGCACAGTTCGAAAGAGAGTCCCGCACACCAGCAGCGACGCCAGGCAGAGGAGGAAATAGGCGGAGCGACGGCCCATGAGCGCCCCGATGAAGGGCGCGACCCAAGCGCCCAGGATCGCGCCCACGGCTTGAGTCATCTGTGTGTCGGCCTTGGCGGTGGGATTGGCGGGCCCGGCCATCTGGTCCGCCCACAACGGCAGCCACGTCACCGATCCCCAAGTGCCAATCAGCGCCACCGACGCGAACACGATTCCGAGGATCGTCCTGCGACGGAACTGGGGGGAGAACACCACCAGGAGCGGATCGCGTTCGCCTGATTGTTTCGCCGCGGTTTTCCAGCGCTCGGACTCGGGCACGAAGGCAACGATGAACACCACGAGCAAGGCGGGAAGCGCGGCCAGGAGCATCATCCATCGCCACTTCTCCTGGGTCACGGGATGCAACTTCGCCGTGATCCCCACCAGCAGAAAGCCCACATTCGCCGCGGCGCCCATCGCGCCGGCGAGCATCGGTCGCCAGCGTTCGGGCCAGCACTCCATGACCAGGGCAACCCCCAGGGACCACTGGCCTCCCATCCCCAAAGCGGACACGAAGCGCACGATCGCAAGATGCTCCGGGGATTGGGCGAAGTAGCCGAGGCCGGTGACCAGGGAGTACGTCAGGATGCTGACTGCCATGGCCCGCACACGTCCGAGTCGATCGCCCAGCCATCCAAAAAACACGCCGCCCAGCGCCGCGCCAATGAGGAAGCTCGCCGTGATGGTCCCCATCCAGCTTCCCACCCCAGCATCGTTCGCCGCCGCCCCGAGGAGGTTCTGGAGAGCGGGTCGAGCCACCACTGGGAATAAACCGATTTCGTACCCGTCGAAGAGCCATCCTAGAAATGCGGCCATCAGGACGAGTATCTGCGCCCCTGTGATAGCGGGAGCGCCGGACGCCGACGCAAGGCCGCCTGATGGGGGAGGAATACTGGCGTGGCTCATGGACGCCAAGCGTGATCGGGAGACGGGGGGCCGGGCAAGGATTTACCTCAAAACAAAAAAGACCCTGTCGACCTCCTTGTCTCTCTGCCTTGTTTAAGGGCATCGATGACTCGGCGAAGACAGGGCCATGAACGCATCCATAGTATCGGCGCGTACCAACGGATTCTTTACATCGAAGGCGTCATTTCAAAATCCTGCGGGAGAAGGCGGGAGGGAATGAAGATCGCGTTCGATGGGCGCGGAGACTCTGGCCCGGCTTAAGCTTTCTCAACGACGGCGTTCGTGAGCCTCCCGAATCGCCGGCTTCGCTCGGATCCCGACCGCTTCGACGGTTGGCGAGCCGGGGCTGCCTCGACTCCCGCCGAAATCGAGCGACACGTCGGCCGTCCCCCATCGTGTCGCTCTTGCCGCCGCAGAGAATACGATCCGGGGGTTCGCCATGTTGCCCGTCCTTCGAGCCAATCTCATCAGCGCCGCACTCGAGGCTTTGCGCAAAAGCTCCGAACGCCCCGCGGCACACTCCGCTGACATGTCCGTGTCGACCTCCCCTACCGACAGCGCAGCGCGCGACGGCCCCGCCTCGGAAGGGTTCATCTATCGAACTCGCGGCGGAATCTCGGGTCTCGCCCTGATGCGCCCCCCCTCGGGCGAGAGCAAGGGACAAGCGCTGGACTGTTTCGCTTAAGCTCCGAGTTTAGAGTTCCATCGCCGCCAGCAAGTCGTCCAACAGCACGGTGGCAAAACTGGCGGCTGAATCGTTCATCGCGTCAGGAATGACGAGCTCGCTCCCCTGATGCAGCGTCCCGCAGGAATAGACACCATTCGGGACTCACCCCTCCCGCTCGGCCTCGTCCGAGGAGATCAACAACTCGCCCCCCCAACAGGCCGATGATGCTTGTCGGATCGTTCAGGCCTCGGAGGAAGGCGCCCAAACAATACTTCCGCATCGGCCCCACCCCATGCCTCAACACTCATCGCGACCCGCCGTCCCGCCCCGCTACATTTCGGCGCCAATCCCTTTCAAGCTCGCCAGAGGAGTGGAAATCTGGTCGGGTGCGGTGTTAATTGGACTACGGCCCTCCCGATGTATCCTATATCGATGGGAGAAGAGCTCTGAACGTTGTGCGGCTGTTTTATCGAAGATGTCTCCGATACGCCTGGACCTGCAAGCCCTGGACGAAGTTCGCCCTCGCCCTGCTGATCCTCTCCGCCGTCTCGGGCCTCGCGGGTTCCTCCGGCGGGCCGTTCATCAGCGAGATCCTTTTCAACCCCCCCGGCGTCGACAGCCCGAATGAGTACATCGAGCTTCGAGGAGTCCCCAACTCAACGCTCCCATCGGGAACCTACTTGATCGGCGTTGAAGGCGACGCGGCGAACAATCCCGGAATGATCCAGGATGTGTTCGACCTCTCCGGACGGCAGTTCGGCGGCAACGGGTTTCTCGTGCTTCTCCAGAAGACCAATGTCTATCGCTGCGACCCGCTGGCCCGCGTTTACACCCAGACGGGTCCGGACCCCGGCTGGGGCCACGGCGCCGGCAGCACGCTGAAGCACAGGGGGGAAGGCGGACAAACCGACCTGGAGAATGGCTCCTGCACGTTCTTCCTGATTCAATCTCCGGACGGACCCGCGATCGGCGATGACATCGACGTCAACAACGACGGGGTTCCCGACAGCAAGCAGTTCGCTCGCTGGACGATCTTCGACTCGGTCGGGATTCTCGACAGCGACGGCGCGGGCGACATCGCCTACGGGAGAATCAATTTCCGTCGCCCAGGCCCGCCCGGCAACGCCGCTCTGGCGTCAGGCACGGTGGTCCCAACGTCGTTCACGCCGAGCTATGTGGCCCGGATCGGGAACAGCACCGGATGGCTGGCGGGCGATTGGATAGCCTCCGACATTCCCACCACCCAGACGGCGCCAGGCTTCACGCTGTCCGACATCACGCGAACCTCGCCCTCCAGCTTCGCGGGTTTTCCCCTCAACCACATCGGAGGGCCGAATTTCGGGGCCGACGCGATTCCCGGAATCGCGGTTCTGCCTTGGACCGACAGCCTGCCGATGCCCGAGTCCGGCGCGACCAATCAATACGCGTTGACCATCACCACCGCTCCGATCGCGCCCGTGGCCGTGGAAATCACCGCGGGAAGCGGCCTCGAAGTCAGCACCGATCAAGGGGCGAGCTTCGGATCGGTCCGAACAATTTTTTTTGCGCGAGCGGAGACACGGACGGTGCTGGCGCGAACGGTGGAGAACGACGTTGTCGAGACATCGCCGCACACCGCCTCCATTCGCCACCGCGTCGCGTCGATTGAAGATCCGGCCTACGCGGACGCCTTGATCCCGACGATCACGACCCAGATTCTGGACAACGATTCGCTCCTTCTCAGCGAGGTGCTGGCGAATCCCGTCGGCGGGGATCTCGACCGGGAGTTTATTGAGATACGCGGCCAACCGGGAGCGTTGCTGCGCGATGTCTGGCTGCTCGCTTTGGAAACCGAGGCCAGCGCGAACCCCGGGGTGGCGCTGCTGCGCGTGGATCTGGACGGTGTTCGAGTGGGCGCGAACGGGCTCATCCTGCTGGCGTCGCCTGGCCACCCTTACGAGATCGATCCCCGGACGACATTCATTCCCGTCGACGATTTCACCCAGCCCGACGGGGCCCTGCCCAACGCGTCCATTTCCCTGACCCTTGTCACCGCAACCTCAACGCCGCACGACAACGAGGATCTGGACAATGGCGACAATGGCACGCTGGAGGAGCTCCACAATGTGACGATGCTCGACTCCGTCTCGTGGCTCGACGGCCACGCAGGCGACATCTCCTATGGCGGGCTCTTGATCACCGACGTCGACGCGCATCCCGACGCCGCGACCCGGTTCCTCGGCAACAACAAGCCCAACGATCCGGCCGCATGGTTTTACGGAGATATGAAGACAGCGGACGGCTCCGATTTGAGATACGACCGAAGCCTTTCGTCCGCCAACACGCCGCCCGGCGCGGTGCTGACGCCGGGAACCATCAACAACTCGCCCCCGCTCCTAGGACGTCTGGATCCGATGAGCGGAGCGATCGGCGACCCCACAAATCCTGATGTTCTCCTACGGATTCGAGACCTGGAAACCCCGTCAGCGAGCCTCGTGGTCGAAGCGACGAGCACGAACCAGGACGTCATTCGCGACGTCGATCTCACGCCGGTCTATGTCGGCGGGGACGCGTGGAGGCTTCACCTCGAACCCGTGGGCGTGGGATACTCCCTGATCACGATCCGCGTGAGCGATGGGCGGCTCGAGTCGACGACATCCTTCCGCTATGCGGCGTCAGCCGCTGGGTTCGCCTCGACCCGCTATCTCCTGAGCGCGGGCGACGGGTCCACCGGGATTCCTCTCCCAGGCAACCGAGTGGTGATCGGCGATGACGAGAACGAGGTTCTGCGGGTTTATGATCGATCGCTGTCGGGGCTGCCGCTGCAGCGATTCAACATGACTCCCGCATTGGGGCTCACGGACATCGAGAACGGAATACCGCGCGAGGTCGACATCGAAGGATCCACAAGAGTGGGCGATCGCCTCTTCTGGATCGGATCTCACTCCAACTCCGAGATCGGCGACCTCAGGCCGAACCGCTCGCGAATCTTCGCGACGGACCTTTCCCTTCAAGCGGACGGCATCGACCTGGCCTATGCGGGCCGATATGATCATCTGAAGGAAGACCTGGTGGCCTGGGATACGTCGAATGGGCATGGAAAAGGAGCGAACTACTATGGGCTGGCCCAGAGCGCGGCCCAAGGGGTGGATCCGAAGGCCAGGGACGGATCTGGCTTCAACATCGAGGGCCTGGCCATGGCGCCGGGCAGCGTCGAGATCGGTTATATCGGACTTCGGGCGCCGTTGGCTCCCGCGGCGCGGCGGACGCATGCGCTGATCGTTCCGGTTTTGAACTTCACCGCGCTCGCGGTGAGCGGAGGACCGCCGGGCTCATCCAAGATCGGGAATCCGATCGAGATGGACCTCTTCGGCCGTGGCTTCCGGAGCATCGAAGGAGTTGGCAATCACTACCTCATCGTCGCCGGGCCGCCTGGCCCGGCCTCGGGACGCTATCCCAGCGATTTCAGGCTCTACACCTGGACAGGGGATCCCCAGGACGCGCCCGAACTGCGAACAGCCGCGCTGGATGGGCTGAATCCCGAAGGGATCGTCGAGCTCCCGACGCCTCCCTGGAACCCCTCCACGCCGTTCCAACTCATCAGCGATAATGGCACCAAGCTTTGGTACGGCGATGACGTGATCACCAAGCTTCTCCCCGAAGTCAATTTCAAGAAGTGCCAGATCGATTGGGTGTCCCTGGGAGCAGTCACGAAACCGCAACCCATCCTGCTGAAGTTTGACGTGAAGAAAGACAGGACCGAGCTTCTGTGGCGCGCGCTGACGGGAGAAAGCTACCATGTTCAGTGGTCTGAAACATTGGCGCCGAACAGCTGGAGCGATGTCTCCGGCCCTGACATCATCGCGAAAGAGCCCTTCGTCTCGCAAGCAGTCCCCGCCCCGCCGCTAGCCCAGGTTTACTACAGAGTGATCGGTCGCTAGGCCGCGAATCTCGCGCAAGGCCACCACCACCAAGACCACAAAGAAGGGAGAATGGACGGGAGAGTGGCCGGTGTCATTTGTACTCACCCTTGATTCGCCCAACGGCGGAGCGTTTCCCATCGCTGTAGGCCCAGGCTCGCCATCAGGCTCCTGACGAAAGCGGCTCGAACGAAGCCGCGGCTCACTTTAATCCTCAAGGCGGGGTCCAGCGGGTTCCCCGATCGACACATCTCGAGGGTTCGAAAGCCCAAGACCAGTGGGATCGCGCAGGCCAACCTCAGTCGGATAGAACCACGAGGGATCCTCAGCATATAACGCCAGCCCGCATCGAGATGCGACGCGGCGTGAGCGACGCAACGTTCGTACACCGGACGCAACCGCTCCCAGTTCGCCGGATCCAACAAGTCGGACTGCGAGAGCCCGACCCCGCGCACTTCCGCGGCCGGCAGATAGCATCGTCCCAACGCGAGATCTCTCGGCAGATCGCGCAGAATATTCACCCACTGAAGCCCCTTGCCGAACCGCTCCCCGTCCACCGTCTGCGCCGCGTGATCCCACTCGCCATGACTGAACAAATGCGCTTCGCACATTTTGGTCCAGAACGTCCCCACGCATCCGGCGACGCGGTAGGTGTAGTCCTCGGTTTCGTCGAAGGTCTCGAGCGCGGCGACGGAGCGGCCTGGCGTCGGCGGAAAGCGTCGCAGATCCAACTCCTGACCGCTGACGATGATGTCGACGACAGAGGCGATGCGCTGTTGATCCTCGACGGAGAATTGTCGGAGCGCGGCCATGGCTTCCTCGAATCGCAGCAGCAACCCGCGCTCAGCCTGTTCGGTCGGCGACGCGGCCGCGTGGCCGCTGTGGGCGAGAAAGGGCTCCAGGTCCAACGGTTCGTGGGCGCGTCCCAGCACACGGTCCCGGATCTGTTGAAGGGCTCGCAGCCGAACGTCGGACGCCAACCACTCGGTATCGGCGACGGTGTCGGTGGCCCGGGCGAGGAGATAGGCAAGTCCGATCTGGAATCGGACGCGGCCCGGGAGCAACCACAGGGTGATGTGGAAGCTTCTCGATGTGGCGCGGAGCAACGACGCCAATGAATCAGGCATGTGGGGCACCGGGCGGCGATGTTGCGCAAAGAGCGCGGCGGATCGCAACCCTAGACCCGCAGTTGACTGCGGACTCCGCGATTCCTAGGTTCAGCCGCCTATGTTCAAGCTCCAGTCGCCGTACGCCCCCGCCGGCGATCAGCCCGCGGCGATTGAGCAGCTCACCTCGTGGCTCCGATCCGGCCACCGCCAGTCCACCCTGCTCGGAGTGACCGGGTCCGGAAAAACCTTCACGATGGCCAATGTCATCGCGAACCTGAATCGGCCGACCCTGGTGCTTTCACACAACAAAACGCTCGCGGCGCAGCTTTACTCCGAGTTCAAGTCGTTTTTCCCGCAGAACGCGGTCGAGTACTTTGTCAGCTACTTCGACTACTACCAGCCCGAGGCCTACATCCCGCGCAGCGACACCTTCATCGAGAAGGACTCCAGCGTGAACGAGGCGATCGAGCGGATGCGGCTAGCGACAATGAGCTCGTTGTTCTCCCGACGCGACGTGGTCGTGGTCGCCAGCGTCTCGTGCATCTACGGCATCGGAAGCAGGGAGGACTACGAGGCGATGGTGATTCCCGTTCACGTGAGCCAGGAACTCAGCCGCGAGCAACTGCTCAGCCGCATGGTCGACCTGCAGTATTCCCGCAATGACATCGAGTTCACGCGGGGGCAATTCCGCGTCCGTGGCGACACGGTCGAGCTGTGCCCGGCCTATACCGAGGACGGCCTGCGCATCGAGTTTTTCGGCGACACGGTCGAGCGGATCACGCGATTCGAGCCGCTCACCGGCGAAGCCCTCGACATCCTCCAGGCCGTCGCCATTTATCCCGCCAAGCAGTTCGCGACGCCTCTCGAGAAAACCCGCCGCGCCATCGTCACCATCCGCGAGGAGCTCGGGCGCCGGATCGCCGAGTTCGAAAAGCAAGGCAAGCTGCTCGAGGCGCAGCGGATCAAGATACGAACGGAATACGATCTCGAGATGCTCGAGGAGATGGGCTTCTGCTCGGGCATCGAGAACTATTCGCGGCACATCAGCGGCAGGCCTCCCGGGTCGCGCCCCCCCACTCTCCTCGAGTTCTTCCCCAAGGATTACATCCTGATCGTTGACGAATGCCACGCCAGTGTGCCGCAGATCGGGGCCATGTACGCCGGAGACCGGTCGCGGAAGACCGTGCTGGTGGAACATGGATTCCGCCTCCCGAGCGCGCTCGACAACCGTCCGCTCCAGTTCGAGGAGTTTCAGGACCTCCAGGGCCAGACCGTTTATGTGAGCGCCACGCCGAACGAGCGGGAGGTGGGCTGGTCGGAAGGCCGCGTGGCGGAACTGGTTGTCCGCCCCACGGGCTTGATAGACCCGATCGTCACCCTCAAGCCGCTCAAAGGGCAGATCGACGACCTGATCCACGAGGCGCGGGAGCGCGTGAACCGCAAGGAGCGGGTGCTCGTCACCACGCTCACCAAACGAACGGCGGAGGAGCTCACCGACTATCTGCGGGAGATCGGCATCCAGGTGCGTTATCTCCACAGCGAGATCGACGCGATTGAGCGGGTGGAAATCCTCCGGGCGCTTCGCAAAGGCCAGTTCGACGTGCTGGTCGGGATCAACCTCCTTCGCGAAGGACTCGACCTTCCGGAGGTGTCGCTTGTGGCGATCCTGGACGCGGACAAGGAGGGCTACCTCCGATCCGCCACAAGCCTGATCCAAACCGCGGGCCGCGCCGCGCGACACCTGAATGGCGAAGTGATTCTCTATGCCGACACGCGCACGCGAAGCATCGAGAAGTTTCTCGCAACAACCCATTACCGTCGGCAGAAGCAGATCGCCTACAACACAGCGAACGGCATCACCCCGCGCAGCGTCACCCGGCCCATCGAAGAAGGGTTGGGCGACAAGGGCGACGGCGTCCAGCGGGCGGACGCGTCGGTGATCCAGGAGTCCGGGGGAGACTTCGACATCACGGAAACAGTGCGAGAGATGGAATCCGAGATGCTCGCGGCCGCCGAAAACCTGGAGTTCGAGAAAGCGGCCCTTCTCCGAGACCAGGTGAACGAGCTCAAGCGTCGCATGGGGCAATCGCCGGTTGGGCCGCCGGGCGCCCCAGGTCGCGGAGGCTCGACCTATCCGAATCCGAAAAAAGGCAGGCGAGGGGGGAGATCGAGTCGCTGAGGACGCCCCCCTAGTTCTCCTCGGACAACTTCAGGGCGTGCTCGAGGGTGCTCTCGGATCGGCGCTCCAGCTCATTGCTGACGACCCAATGGTAACGCCAGATCGGATTCGCCGCCTGTTTGGCGGCGGGGTCGACGAGGAGGACGGTCCGCTGGAAGTCGTCGAGCAGAGCCTTGTTGGGGAGCTCCTTTGTTTCGGTGATCAGGCGATCGTAGATGCGGGCTGCCTGGTTGGTGTAGCCGCGGCTCTGAAGGAGGATCATCGCCTCGCGTCGATCCACGTGCTTGGACTGCCGCGCCTGCAGCCCCCGGATCACCATGACCGAGCAAAAGACGAGGACCAGCAGGAAGCTCAGCACGTATCGATAATGGCCGACAAACCGCATATCAGAATCTATCGACGCAAGTCCGAGTATCTCCATTCGCTTTCGTTCCGCTTCACGGCCACCCGAGATCCAAGCCATGGAGGAAAAGTCCAGGTTCTTCCTCCCCGATTCCTCGAAGCGACGGGCAAGCAGGCCGGGCCCGCCGCAACGGCGCCCTCCAGGCGGCGATCAGGACCGTGAGAAGGAGGCGCGGCCAGGGTCGAAAAGGCCGGCTCGCCCCGTGAGGATTTCGGGCCAGGATAGTCTGAACGACATATTGACACCTCTCGGCGACCCCATTATTTTCGCCGGGCTTTAACCCTTTGGGTAATCGAACATGTTATTTCTACGCATAGCTTTAGGGATCGCGATTTTGGCCGCCGCAGCGGCGACCACGCTGGTGTGGGTGCAGGTGAAGCCGAACGTTGAGAATATCATCACGGCGCGGAATAAATTCGAGGCCGACTACAAGAGAGAGGATGCCGCGAAGAAGAAGGCCTTGAAGGAGCTCGCCGACACCAAGACCAAGCTCGAAGGCACCGAAAAGGATTTGGTCGAGACCAAGGCCGCCCGCACCAAGGCTGAGGAACTCGCCACGCGTCTGGAAAACCAGGCCAAGGATCTCAATAATCAACTGGTCAAGGCTCAGGATGACATCAAGTCCAAGTCCCAGGAGCTCGCCGCCTGGACCGCCACATCCCTCACTCCCGACCAGGTGAAAAGCACCGTTGCGGAGCTCAAGACTCAAAAGGACGCCAACTTCGCCCTCGAGGCTGAGAAGAAGGTCCTCATCCGACGGGTCAGGAGCCTGGAGGTCGAGATCGCTCGCTACACGGGAACCAATGATGTGGAAGTTCCGCTGACGCCGGGAACCAAGGGCAAGATTCTCGTGGTGGATCCGAAATGGGACTTTGTCGTTCTGGATATCGGAGCAAACGCCGAGCTGAAGCCCAACGGGGTGCTGGTCGTGAGCCGAGCCGGCAAGTTCATCGGGAAGGTCAAGGTCACCGCCGTCCACTCCGACCGCTCCATCGCCAACGTGATGCCCGGATCGAAACTCCAGGAGTTGCTCGAAGGCGACCAAGTCTTCTATTGATCCATTTCAGCGACGAGGATACCCGCACCGCGATCACTTTATGACCCAGCGAGCCCGATTCTGGTTGTCCGTGGTTGTCCTCGCAACCCTCGCCCTGAGTTCCACCGGCTGCAACGGCCCCGAAGTCGCCGGGAAGTCTGATCGTCCGTGGAGCAATCCCCGCTCCTGGGAACACGGCTTGCCGACAGGAATCAACGACGGTCGATGATCCTCTCTCCGCCCCCTCCGCCGGCCCGCGCTCTTGACGACGCGTCCCAGGCTCCTCAGCTTTTTTCCTTTATTTCGCGTAGTCCACGCAGCGGGTCTCACGCAGCACGGTGACCCGGATCTGGCCGGGATACTGGAGCTCTTCCTCAATCCGTCGGGAAATCTGCCGAGCGAGCTGATAGGCCTCGGTGTCGCTCACCTCCTGAGGCTGCACCATGACGCGCAGTTCGCGTCCGGCCTGGACCGCAAAGGCCTTCTCAACGCCCTCGAATGACAGGCCGATTCTCTCCAGGGATTCCACCCGCTTCATGTACGTGGTGAGCGTCTCGGATCGGGCTCCGGGACGCGACGCGCTGATCGCGTCGGCGGCGCTCACGAGGATGCCGTAGGGGCCTTCGGGGGCGACTTCGTCATGATGGGACGCGACCGCGTTGACCACCTGAGGGGCCTCGCCGCACCGGCGTATGAAATCCGCGCCAACGATAGCGTGCGGCCCTTCGGATTCCTGGTCGAGGGCCTTGCCGATGTCGTGCAGCAACCCGCACCGCTTCGCCAAGGCGGCGTCGATTCCCAACTCAGCCGCCATCAGTCCCATGATGTGCGCCACCTCAATGGAGTGCTCCAGGACGTTCTGAGAAAAGCTGTGGCGGAACCGCAGCTTGCCCAAGGTGCGGCTGATATCCGGATGCACCGCGGAGAGTCCAACGCGATTGACCGCCTCCTCGCCCGCGCGAAGAATCGCCTCCTCCATCTCCTCGCTCACCTTCTGCACCACCTCCTCGATGCGGGTGGGATGGATGCGTCCGTCGAGCAACAACCTGGACATCGCCTCGCGCGCGATCTCACGGCGCACAGGATCGAAGCCTGAAAGCACAACCGCGTTGGGCGTGTCATCGATGAGCACCGTCACGCCGGTGGCGTTTTCGAACGAGCGGATGTTTCGTCCCTCGCGACCGATGATGCGGCCCTTCAGATCCTCGCTAGGCAGGGAGACCGTGGAACTGGAGGACTCGAAGGCGTGAGTGCCGGCGTAGCGCTGGATAGCGACAGAGATAATCCGACGGGCTTTGTCCTCGGCGCGCGCCTTGGCGTCATCCATGATGTGGCGGCTGAGATCGCTGGCTTCCTTGAGAGCGGACTGCTCGACCTCCTTAAGGATGGCGGCGCGCGCCTGCTCGGAGGTCAGGCCGCTGACTCCCTCCAGAGCCTGGACGCGTCGTGACTCAAGCTCGCGGATCTGCTCCCGATGCGCGTCGAGCGCCTGGTCCTTCGCGCGAACATCCTCCTGGTGCTTCTGCAGAAGGCGCTCCTCGGCGACGAGGTTCTCGAGCTGGCGATTGATAAGGCTGTCGCGTTCCGCAAGACGCTTCTCCGCCGCGGCGATCTCGCCCTGACGGTTGCTGTAGGAATTCTCGATCTCCTGTCGCAGGCGGAGAGCCTCCTCGGCGGCCTTCAGGCGCGCCTCGCGCAGAATGCCTTCAGCCTGTCGGTGGATGTCCTGCTGGTGTCCCTCCGCCTCGCGGCGGATCGCGGCGATCCAGGCGCGCTCCTTCCAGCGCACAAGCCAATATCCCAATGCGAGGCCGACCACAAACACCCCGCCGACTTCCCAAAAATGATTCGACATCCAACTCATTCAAATCGCCGCGGATCAGGCAAAAGGCCCGAGCCATTGGCTGGGAGTCGCCAGGCAATGCATGCGGACGTCGTGAGGCTCAAGCGGCACGGAGGCCGCCACCTGCCAATCAAACGCCACCCCGCATCGGATTCCCGTCGCCCCTGCCAGCATTCGGTCATAATGGCCCAGCCCACGACCCAGCCTTCCCAAACCAAGATCGAACCCTACGCCGGGCACGAGAACCAAGTCCAGAGGGTTTGTGGGCATCGGCTCGCACTCCGGTCGCGGTTCAAGAATGCCATGGGCGCCCGGAGCGAGATCGCCTTCAAGGGAGCGCACCCGGGCCGGCGCATAGACTTCGGCGTCCGACGCGAGTCGAGGCAGACCGAGCGTCTTGCCCTCGCGCAAGGCGGCCGCAAGCAAAGGCCGAATGTCCGGTTCGCGCGGGAGCGGGGAGAAGGCGAGGATCACCCTCGCGGAACTCCATATCCCGGAGCGCAAGATGCGTTCGCAAAGCGCGTGAGAGGCTTCCAACCGCTCCAACGCGCCGTGGCGCCGATCGGCGACTCGTAGCGCTTCACGCGCGATTTGCTTCTGCTCGGTCACAGGTTTCATTCGCCGCTCACGGTTCCAAACACCGCAGGTTTCATCGGCTCAACCTCGCGCGGGTTCATTCCTTCTTGCCACTATTCTTGAGCTCCTGAGCGGCAAGGGCTCGCCAGCGCTCCAGCCGCTCGGCGATCTTCTTCTCGGTCCCCTGGTCCGTCGGCTTGTAGTAGCGCTTCGCGGCGCCGAGATAGTCCTGGGCGACAAAGTGGTCGGGATGATCATGGGCGTACTGGTATCCCTGCCCGTGTCCCAGTCGCTTCGCGCCCGCGTAGTGGCCATCGCGCAGCGACTCGGGCACCGGAAGGGTTCTCCCCTGCCGGATATCCTCCAGGGCGGCGTCGATCGAAAGAATCGCGGTGTTGCTCTTGTTCGCGGTGGCGATGTAGATCACGGCCTCGGCGATGGGGATCCGCGCTTCAGGCCATCCGACGAACTCCGCCGCGGAGTGCGCCGCGTTGGCGAGCACCAGCGCCATCGGATCGGCCAGCCCCACGTCCTCCGCCGCGCAGATCATCACCCGGCGCGTGATGAATCGCGGGTCCTCCCCCGCGTGAATCATCTTCGCCAGCCAGTACAGCGCGGCGTCCGGATCGCTGCCCCGCATCGACTTGATGAACGCGGACGCCGTGTCGTAGTGAGCGTCGCCGTCGCCGTCGTAGACGATCGCCTTCTTCTGGATGCTCTGCTCGGCCACGTCCAGGGTGATCCGCACCACGCCGTCGGCGGAGGGCGGCGTCGTGAGGGCGGCGATCTCGAGGGCGTTGAGGGCCTTGCGGGCGTCGCCGTCGGCCACCCGCGAGAGATGCCGCAGCGCCTCGGGGTCGGCCGCGATGGGACGGAATCCCAGGCCCCGCTTCTCGTCCTTCAACGCCCGCTCAAACAGCGCGAGGATCTCCTCCTCCGTCAGCGGCCTGAGCTCGAAAATCTGCGACCGCGACACGAGCGGCGAGTTGACGAAGAAAAACGGATTGTGAGTGGTCGCGCCCACCAGCCGGATCACGCCGCTCTCCACGTCCGGCAGCAACACATCCTGCTGGGATTTGTTGAACCGGTGGATTTCATCGATGAACAACAGCGTGGGTTGACCCGTGTTTTCGAGACGGTTCGCGGCTGTCGCCAGGACACGGCGCATGTCGGCCACATTCGACTCCACGCCGCTGAGACGCTCGAACCGGTTCTTGGTGTGGCCCGCGATGATCTGGGCGAGCGAGGTTTTGCCGGTCCCGGGAGGGCCGTAGAAAATCAGCGATTGAATCCGATCCGCTTCGATGGCCCGGCGCAGGAGGCAGCCGGGTCCGAGAATATGGGTTTGACCGACATACTCCGCGAGGTTGGACGGGCGCATCCGGGCCGCCAAGGGACGCAAACGGAAGTCCCCGTGGGAGGCGTCCGGGGAAGGTTCGGGCAGCGGCTCCGGCCTCTGCGTTTGAAACAAGTCATCGCCCATGACGATCGGCAACCCTATCGGGACTTCCCGGGAGGTCAAACACCCTTCCCAGCGCCCGGCCTCGGGCGCGCTCCCCGCGAGCTCGTCGCCGCGTCGGGACAGGTTTGCTACAGAAACAACGTCTGCTCCCGCGCGGGGCCGACGGAGACAATCGACAGGCTGGAGCCGGTGAGCTCGGCGATCGCGTTCAGATACGCTCGCGCCTTGGCGGGAAGATCCTTCCATCGTCGGGCCTTGGACGTGTCGGTTTTCCATCCCGGAAACTCCACGAACACGGGCTCGCACTCGTTGAGGATCTCAAGATCGGCGGGCACGCGGTCCAATCGGTTGCCGCGCCAGCGATACGCGACGCAGACACGAACGACATCCAGGGTGTCGAGCCCATCCACGTTGGTCACGGCCAACTCGTCAATGCCGTTGACCATGGTCGCGTGCGCGGTGGCGACGGCGTCGAACCATCCGCAGCGCCGCGCCCTTCCCGTGGTCGCGCCGAACTCGCGTCCGAGCCCGTGCAGAAAATCCCCGAGCTCCGCGTTCTCGGTGGGAAAAGGCCCTTCGCCGACGCGGGTGGTGTAGGCCTTCATGACGCCCAGCACACGGTCCATATGATGGGGCGGAACGCCGGATCCGGTGCAAGCCCCCCCTGCGGTCGTGTTCGACGAGGTCACGTACGGGTACGTGCCGTGATCGAGATCGAGGAACGTGCCCTGCGCTCCCTCGAACAGAATGTTCCTCCGAGCCATGCAGGCCTCGTGCAGAAACACCACGGTGTTTCCGACGAACGGCTTCAGCTTCGCTCCCGCCTCGGCGTACGACTCCAACACCTTCTTGTACTGGAGCGGCTTGGCGCCGAAGGCCTTCAGAATCTCGTTGTTATCCCGGATCTTGAGCTTGAGCTTCTCGGCAAACGAGTCGGGCTTGATGAGGTCGAGCATGCGCAGCCCGGTGCGCGCGGCCTTGTCGCCGTAGGCGGGGCCGATGCCGCGCTTTGTCGTGCCGATCTTGTTCTTGCCCTTGAGCACCTCCCGCTGCGCGTCGAGCTCGCGGTGATAGGGGAACACCAAATGGGCGGTCTCGCTGATGAGCAGGTTCGACCCCATACGAATGCCGAGCTTCCTGAGCCCCTCGATCTCGCCCACGAGGCTGATCGGGTCGATCACGACGCCATTGCCGATGACGCAAACCTTGCGCTTGCGGAGGATTCCGGACGGGACGAGGTGGAGGACATATTTCTTGCTGCCCAGGTAGACGGTATGGCCCGCGTTGTTGCCGCCCTGCGATCGGACCACGATGTCCGCCTGCTCGGTGAGGACGTCGATGATCTTGCCTTTGCCTTCGTCGCCCCACTGGGCGCCGACCAGAATGATGTTCGCCATAAGCTCTCTTCCTTCGGCGCAAAAAAAATCCCCGAAGTGTAAATTCGGGGCCCGCGCTCGGTATTTACGCGCGGACCCTAAGGAAGCGCGCCTCCGACTGTCAATCGCGGAGAAACAAGCGCTCCCGGGGATTCTAAGCTAGCCAACCTTCGCCCAGCCCCGTAAGACTCGGGCGTGCCAGCGTCACGGAAGAAGACAGAGCGGATCTTCCGGGGGATTCCGGTCTCTGCCGGGGTCTGCCGGGGGAAGGTTCGTGTCCTCGTGGATCCCAAGGACGACGCAATTCCCCGTTACGCCGTGGCGGACGAGGATCTGGAGAAGGAGCTCAAGCGGCTCGACAGGGGACTCGCCGAGACGCGAAAGGAGATTCTCGAGGTGCAACGCCAGGTCGCGTCCACCTTGGGCGTGAAGGACGCGAGCATCTTCGACGCGCACCTTCTTGTGCTGGAAGACCCCACCTTGATCGAGGAAGTCACCCGCCGCATCCAGCAGGACAAGCTCAACGCCGAGTCCGCCTTCCACGAGTTTGCCGAGAAATATGCGAGCACTCTCAGCGAGAGCGAGGACGAGTACCTCCGGGAGCGGGCGGGAGACATGCGCGACGTTTCATCGCGGATCCTCGCCAACCTGATGGGCAAACGACGTCCCTCGTCGCTGAAAGACCTGTCCGAGCCCTGCATCCTCGTCAGCCACGACCTGACTCCCTCTCAGACCGCGATGATGGACAAGCGGATGGTCCTGGGCTTCGTGACCGACGCCGGAAGCCGCACCTCCCACACGGCGATCCTGGCCCGTTCGCTGCGCATCGCGGCCGTTGTGGGGCTCAGCACGATCAGCCAAGAGCTGGGGAATGGCCAGGAAGTCCTCATTGACGGCTACAACGGACTGGTGGTGCTCAACCCCACCGACCAAACCCTTTTCGAGTACGGCCAGATCGTCCGACGCCACGCGAGCCTTGAGGAGAGCCTCCGCGAGGGCAAGGACAAGGCCGCCACCACCCGCGACGGTTTTCGCATCGCGCTCTCGGCGAACATCGAGAGCCCGGATGACATTGAGTCGGTCAAGTCGAGCGGCGCCGAGGGCGTGGGCCTTTTCCGCACCGAGTATCTCTTCATCAACCGCCAGAAACCTCCCACCGAGGAGGAACAATACGACGCCTACCACAAGGTCGCGGTGGCCCTGCACCCCTGCCCCGTGATCATCCGCACCCTCGACCTGGGCGGCGACAAGATCCTGTCCCATCTCAATGTCCCGCAGGAGATGAACCCCTTCCTCGGATGGCGTGCGATCCGGTTTTGCCTTGAGGAGAAGGAGATTTTCCGCGCCCAGCTGCGCGCCATCCTTCGCGCCAGCGTGGCGGGCAACGTGAAGATGATGTACCCGATGATCTCGGGCCTCGATGAGCTGCTGCAAGCGAACGGCCTGGTGGACGAGGTGAGGGCGGAGCTGCGCGCCAAAGGAACTCCGTTTGACGAGAAGCTGGAGGTCGGATCGATGATCGAAATCCCCTCCGCGGCGCTGGCCTCGGACGCTCTCGCCAAGCGCTCGTGCTTCTTCAGCCTGGGAACGAACGACCTCATTCAGTACTCGATGGCCGTTGACCGGCTGAACGAGAAGATCGCGCACTTGTACGAGCCGACGCATCCCGCGATCCTGCGCCTGATCCACACCACGGTGCAGGCCGGCAAGCGCCGCGGGATCTGGACCGGCATCTGCGGCGAGATGGGGAGCGACCCCCAGCTCACGCCGTTGCTGCTCGGGTTGGGCATCACGGAGTTCAGCGTCGCGTCGTCGGCAGTGCCCACCATCAAGTACCTCATCCGCCAGACCACCATGAGCGAAGCGGTGGCGTTGGCGGAAGCCGCTCTCGAGTGCGAATCCGGCGCCGAGATCCTGGAGCGCTCCCGATCCTACGCCCGCAAGATCGCCCCCACCCTGTTCGAGGACGACAAGGTCTGACGAGCCCTTGTGGACAGCCCGCCTCCCATCCCCGGGGAGCATCCCAGCGAAATCTGCTCGCGCATCGCGGCCTCGCTCATCCAGTCTTCGGCATGGCTTACGAGTTCAGCTTGCGACGTCGGGTCGAGTTCGCCGAAACGGACATGGCGGGCATCATGCACTTTTCGAACTTTTTCCGCTTCATGGAATCGGCGGAGGCGGCGTTCTATCGATCTCTGGGGTTCTCGATTGTGAAGCAGGTGGAAGGCACCGGATGGCCCCGGGTCCACGCCGAATGCGACTACGCCAGCCCGCTGCGGTTTGAGGACGAGGTGGAGGTCCGCCTGCTCGTGAAAGAGAAGCGCACACGCTCCATCAGCCTGCTCTTCAAATTCCTCAAGATGGAGAATGGCCAGGAGATTGTGGCGGCCCGCGGCGCCGTGACGGCGGTGTATATCACCCGAAGCCTGGACGGAGCTCTCAAAGCCACCCCCATCCCCGAAGCGTTCCATCAAAAGGTCGAGGCCGCGCCCTCCGATATCCTCGGCGCCTGGACGAAGTAGGCGGCCCTCCGGTTGCCCCTCCCTCAAAACTCTGGCGTCACCGGCCTCGGCGTGTTACCCAAAACGCATGGAGCGTTTCATTCTCACGGCGGGCCGCTTTGTGTCCGTAAGCCTTTGCGTTCTCTGGACGCTGACATCGTCCGCCGCGCAGCGCCCGCTCACCATCGCGACCTACAACATTGAGAACTATCTGCTCGCTCCATCGGGAGGCCGCGCGGCAAAAACGGAGGAATCGAAGCGGAAGGTGGTTGAGGCCCTCCGAAGACTGTCGCCCGACGTCGTCGCTCTCGAGGAGGTGGGAGGCCGGGAGGCTCTCGAGGATCTGCGGTCGCGTCTCGCCCAGGCGGGCGGCGCCTATCCTTATGTTGAGCTCGCGCCAGGGCACGATCCCTACATCCAGATGGCTTTGCTCAGCCGCGCGCCGATCCTCGCGCGCCGATCCCAGACCAATCTGAGCTACGTCTGGATGGGACGGCGCTTCTTCGTAGGCCGCGCCTTCCTGGAGGTGGATCTGCGCGTCGACGACAAGGCCGTCACGGTCATCGCGGCGCACTTGAAGTCCCGACGCGAGATCCTCGACGCCGACCAAGCCGAGCTCAGGGAGCAAGAGGCCCGGCTGCTGCGACGCCAGATTGACCAACGCCTGACCGCGCGTCCGGACTCGCTCCTGGCCGTGCTGGGAGATTTCAACGACACCCAGGACTCCAAGCCCATCCGTGGATTGATCGGACGCGGGTCGTTGGGGTTGGCGGACCTTCGTCCCCTCGAGAGGAGCCTCGACTGCGCCGCCGCGCGCGGGCCGGGGGTGGGCGACGCCAGGTCGGTCGCCTGGACGCATTACTATGGCCGCGAGGACAGCTACAGCCGCGTGGATTACATCCTCGCGTCGCGCGCGATGCAGAGACTCTGCGATCGAGAGGGAACCTATGTGGCCGCGTTCGACGGCTGGGGTGTCGCCTCGGATCACCGGCCCGTCATCGCGCGCTTCCAGCTTCCGATCCGAGGCGAGTAGAACATTCCCAGAGGGTCCACGACGTTGAGGTTCCGTCCGCTCGTTCAAGCGCGAGGACGGCCTTCTCTCGGCCAGCGCGCCTCCCCGACTGGACGCGAGGCGGGCGGCTCAATTCGCACCTCCGCCGATGCAAAATATTCCCTTGATGACGTCTCTCACTTGTGATATGCCCAGGCTATTCCACGTTAAAAGTACTAGAGACAGACTTGGACAAGTCAGAATCCGCAGCAATTTCAGCGATGTGCCCGCCGCTCCATTCTGGTCTGAATTCTCAGGCTCATCCGGTCCCAGGCTCACAGCGCCCGAATCACCTCAATAAAACTACCATGAACACCTCCACACCCTCCGTTCGATCGTCCTTCCTGGCGCGACTCGCGCTCGCGATGCTGGTCTTGCTCCCCGCGTCAACACATGCCCAGGTGCCAACCATGATCAGCTACCAGGGCCGTGTGCTGATGAACAACAACAACTTCAACGGCACAGGTCAGTTCAAGTTCGCGTTGGTCCAGGGCGCGGGCCCAGCCCTCCTCTGGAAGAACGACGGTTCGCCTGGCAACACGGAACCTCTGGCGTTTGTGAGCCTTTCTGTGGCGAACGGCTTGGTGATGACGGTTCTGGGAGACACGACTTTGGCGAACATGAACTCCCTCCCGGGAAGCGTCTTTGCCAACCCCGATGTCCGCCTCAGGGTCTGGTTCAACGGGGGCGCCGGATTTCAGCAGCTCACCCCGGACCAACGCATCGTATCGGTGGGTTACGCCTTGATGGCGGGCAATGTGCCCGACGGCTCCATCACGACGTCGAAGCTCGCGCCTGGAGTGCTCAGTCCCGCGAACTTTCCTCCCAACTCAGTGACCTCGGCTCAGCTCAGCGATGACCTGGACCTGGGCTCGCCAAGCGCCGTGGGCAGGTTGGATGTCTATCGCACAACCGCGGGCACTCCGGCTATCACCCTGGACGGCGCCTCGAGCACTCTCTCGACATTCGGCGCGGACGGGAAGGAGCAGATCCGATTGTGGGGCGTTAGCTGGGGCGAGATTCTCCTCAAGAACAGTCTCGCAAACAACGCGACGGCCGTGGTCTTGACCTCCCAGGGCTCCACAGGGGGAAGGCTGAGCCTGAACAACACGAATGGGCAAGGCCGCGCCATCCTTGAAGGAGAGAACAGCGGAGGCCTGCTGACACTCAACACCGCCGATGGCAATGTGGGAGCGGTCCTTTACGGAAACGAGGGCCAAGGCTCAGGGGCGCTGAGCCTCCGGGACACCAATGGATCTCCTCGATTCCGCGCGTATGGGGGCCCGAACAGCGGATTGCTTCAGATGTATGACAAGGACGGCACCGAAACCTTCACCGCCAACGCCGCCGGAGACGGCTCCTTGGTCGTGAGGCAGGGCGACGGCAGCAGCGGCGCGGCCTTGCTTGCGAACAATGGCACCGGGGGAGGCGGCGTCACTGTCTATCGCGACAATGGCTCGTTCGCTGGCCAGCTGACGGTGGCCAACACCAGCCAGGACGACGGTTATCTCGGCCTGGCCAACCGGGCCGGCAGCACGCGGTTTTACGCGCGCGCCTCCAACGGAAGCGATTCCCAGGGGGGTTACGTCGGCCTCCGCAACGCGGCCGGCGCCCAGACCATCACTCTCGACGCGGACAGCGGCGGCGACGGCCGGATCACCACGCAGGTGATCACCATCACAGGCGGCTCCGATTTCTCCGAGAACTTCGAAATCAACGCGGAGAAGGACCAACTCAAGCCGGGCATGATCGTCAGCATTGATCCCAAGAGCCCGGGCGAGTTGGCTCTCAGCCATGAACCCTACGACAACAAGGTGGCCGGCGTTGTGAGCGGCGCGGGCGGCGTGAAGCCGGGAATGTTGATGGGGCAGGCGGGAACCAAGGCGGATGGAAAGCATCCCGTCGCTCTCACTGGTCGCGTTTACTGCTGGGTGGACGCCAGCCAAGGGGCGATCGAGCCCGGCGACATGATCACCACATCGTCCACACCGGGGCACGGCATGAAAGCGGCGAACCGCGAGCGAGCCTTCGGAACCATCATCGGGAAAGCCATGACCGGCCTGTCGGAGGGCAAGGGCCTCGTCCTGGTGCTGGTGAATCTGCAATGACGGCGCGAGAAGCAAATCCACTCGAAGGATAATTATGCATTTCCCAAGATTCCTTCTCTCGCTGAGCGCCGCGATCTGGCTCGGCGCCGCGACCGCGTCCGCCGATATCACGGTCCGCATCTCGGTCAAGGCCGTGCTGAACCCGGCCACCGGCAATCGCCAGGCGGGTGTGAGCGAGATGACGTTCTCCAACACCGTCGTCGGAATGAACGACATGCTCCAGAGCTACGGACGAGGCTATCAACTCCAGTGGGTCGGCAACGCACTGGTGAACGTCGGCGGACTGGGTCAGTTTCTCACCGGCCCCAGTCGCTACTATGATGTCGACTTTGTGAATGACGACAACGGGGACGCGCTCAAGGACCAATTCGAAGCCAACGCCATCAACAATCCCGGCACGTACGGGTGGAGCGCCTCGGCTGTAAACATCTACATCGTGCGATTTGGCGGCGCGAACTGGAATGTCTGCTCCTTCCCGGGTTCGCAGATCATCCTCATCAACGGCGCCGCGGGCTACTCAACGGCAAGAACCGTGCTTCACGAGATCGGCCACTACTTCAACCTCTCGCACACATTCAACGGGCGCCAAAACCTGAACGCGAACAACACCGCCTGCACCAACGGGTGCAACTGCGCGAAGTTCGTTGGGGGCGGGGACGACAAGATCGACGACACCATCCTCGACCACGACTGTTGGACCGATCAAAACGACATCGCCCAGGGCAACTACTCCCTGAACTACGCCAACCTGAGCGCCACTCGCCAAGCCGCTGTGGACCGGATTTGGAACAACCTGATGTCCTATCATGGACGCCAGCACGACACGCCTTTTCTGACGTCGGATCAGCTGGATCGCTGGACCGATTCCGCCAACGGCGACAGGCCCGGGGTTCGGACCGGACGCACATGGTTCGTCGATAGGGCCTGCAGCGCGCTCGCCGCCACGGGGAACAGCGACTGCGCCGTGATTGGCGGCCCATTCCACACCGCGGCATTGGGCGTCGCGGCCGCGAAGTCGGGAGGCCAGGACATCGTCCTGCTCCGCCCCGGCAACTACAACGAGCCGATGACAATCACCAAGGCCCTCACAATGCGGGCCACTCGCGGCAACGCGACGATCGGAAAACCTTGAACGCCTCCGCATCCATGAAAACATTTGCAATGGCTCTCGCCTCCATCGCGCTCGCGGCGACCGGTCAGGCTCAGACATCGATCGATTGGTTCACGCTCGACGCCGGCGGCGGCGCGCAATCCAGCGCCAACTACCTCGTCAACTTCACGGTGGGCCAGGCGGATGTCGGCACGGCCTCTCTCAGCAGCCCCAACTACCGGATCATCCCCGGTTTCTGGGCGTTGGAGGATCTCGGGCCGGAGATTGCCCTGCCCGAGCTGAGCATCGCCCTCAACGGTGACGACGTGATCCTTTCGTGGCCATCGCCCTCGACAGGCTTTTTGCTCCAGGACGTTGGCTCATTTGACTCGGATCCGCCGCCCTGGGGGAACACCGCGGGCGCTGTCGCGGACAACGGGTTCATCCGAAGCGTCACCATCCCTCACCACAACGCCCAGAGATTCTATCGACTCAGGCGGCCCTGAGGATGTGAGTCCCGCGCCCCGCTCCAGAGATCGCCGACGGCCTTTCGCGAGGGTTTGACGCGCGCCCTCGTTCGCATAGGGTCTGCGGGCAACACGATCCCATGCAGATCTACGCCATCACGGGGAAGACCGAGCCTCGCGTTTCGACGGACGCCCCGCCGGCCGATCCTCTATGAAAACAGCCGCCGGAACCCTGGTCGTCGCGAACGGACAGCTCATCCTCGGGACCGGCGCGCCTCCGATCGCGGACGGGGCCCTCGTCCTCCAGAACGGGCGCATCGTTTACGCGGGGCCGGCGGCGCAAGCGCCCGCGACGCCGCCCCACACCGAACGCATCGACGTCAAGGGCGGCACGATCATGCCCGGCCTGGTGGAGGCCCATTTCCACGCCACGTATTTCAACATCGCGGCCCTCGAGGACCTGGATATCAAGTATCCGGTCGAGTACGTCTCGCTCCTCTCGTCGGTGAACACCCGACTCGCGCTGGAGTGCGGCTACACCGCCGCGCGATCGGGGGGATGTTTGTTCAACATCGATGTGTGGCTGAAGAAGGCGATCGACGGCGACCTCATCCCCGGCCCTCGGCTGGCGGCGTCCGGACGCGAAATCTGCTCCGCTGGCGGCCTGATGGATTGGAATCCCGAGTTTCGCAAAATCGGGATGGAGGGCCTCGTGTTCATCATCAACGGACAGGAGGACGCGCGCAAAGCGGTCCGCTCTCTTGTGAAGGACGGCGTGGAATGGGTAAAGACATATCCCACGGGCGACGCCGCGTCGCCGGATATCAACGACCACCACACCCTCTGCATGAGCTTCGAGGAAATGCATGCCGTGGTGGCGACCGCGCACAACCACAAGCTGAAGGTCACGGGACACTGCCGGGCGACCGAAGGCATCAAGAACGCCCTCCGCGCGGGCTACGACACCATCGAGCACGGCACCTTCATGGACGACGAGGCGATGGAGCTCCTGCTGCGACGCAACACACCGGTTGTTCCCGCGCTCTATTTCGAGAAGGCCAGCGTGGAGCGCGGCCCGGAGTTTGGTCTGCCTCAGGTGGTGATCGACGGCCATCAGGAAACACTGGAGGCGGGGGCCGAGAGCGCGAAGCGCATTCTCAGGGCGGGCGGGCGGCTGGGGATGGGAGGCGACTACGGCTTCGGATGGAACCCGCACGGCGACTACGCGCGCGAGCTCGTGTTCTTCGTCAGGGATGTGGGGCTCACGCCTCTGGAGGTCATCACCTGCGCCACGAAAACGGGAGCGGAGATCATGGGATGCGGCGATGAGTTTGGAACCCTTGAGGCGGGAAAGCTCGGCGACGTCCTCGTGGTCGACGGAGATCCTCTGCGGGATATCTCCGTTCTCGCCGACCGCTCACGGTTTCTGGCGGTGATGCAGGGAGGCGTGGTCAAGGCCGGCTCGCTCGCCCCGCCGTTTCCGACGGTTGTCAGCCGGGAGAAGCCATAGCCATCAAACAACCCCGCCGACGGAACGCCCGCCCCCCGGGCGCGCGGCGCGCGGCGCGGACCAAACGGCAGGAATAGCTTTGCATCGGAAGTTCGCCTGCCTAGGCTTCGCGGATGGATCCGTTGCTCCAACAGCTGAAAGATAACGCGTCGCTGAGGCCCGCCCAACTGGCCGCCCTCCTCGGCCTTTCCGAGGCGGAAGTGGTCTCCCGCATCAAGCAATACGAGGATGATCAAGTCATTCTCGCCTACCGCGCGATCCTGAACGAGGAGAAGCTCGATACCGAGAAGGTGCAGGCGGTGATCGAGGTGAAGATCACGCCCGAGCGCGGAGGAGGCTTCGATCGACTCGCGGAGCGGATCGCAAAATACAGCGAGGTCCAGTCCTGCTACCTCATGTCGGGCTCCTACGATCTGCTTGTGTTGCTCGAGGGCGGGAACCTCAAGGAGGTCGCCACGTTCGTCTCCGAGAAACTCGCCACGATCCAGGGGGTGCTCTCGACATCCACCCATTTCATTCTGAAGCCCTACAAGCAGCAGGGCATCCTGATTCGCCAGGAGACCAATGAAGGCCGGCTGGCGGTCACCCCTTAACCACGATTTGCCAGGGGCGCCCGCGGCGCTCCATCCCCCCGATGCCCACAGTCCCCGAAACATTGCGAGCCGCCAGAGAGGCGGCTTCCCTTACGGTTCAACAGGTCGCCGAATCCACCAAGCTCAAGACCGAACAGGTGCGAGCGCTGGATCAAGGCGACTATTCGGTGTTCCCCGCGCCCATCTACATTCGCGGATCGATTCGAACCTACGCGCGGCTGCTCAAGCTGGATGTTCCGTCGTTGATGACACAGCTCGAGGCCGAGTTTTCCGGGAGCCGTGAGTTCAGCGATCCGCCCCCGCTGACGCCCCCGGCAGGCGGCATCCTGGATTGGATGATGCTCCAGTTTTCGAAGATGGACTGGAGGGTGGCGGGCGGACTGGGGCTGCTCCTGATCGTTCTGATGGTCTCCTGGTCATTCATCCGCCCCGCGCCCGCATCGCGGAAGGCGGATCCACTCGCGCATCTGGGACCCGGACTCTACAGCCCGAAAGCGTCCCCGCAGTCCGGCCAAGTGCTGCCACTCGTCACCAACGCCCCGGAGTCCTCGCTTCCCCGGGTCCTCTCGAAGTAGGGGTCGCCTGGCGGAGGACGCTCATCCGGGATCCAGCGTTTTCGCCATCACGTAGTCGTCCATCACGTAGCCGCCGCCGATATCGACTTTGATGGACTCGCGAATCGTGAAGCCGTATCGGAGATAGGCCGCCACCGCCTGTTCGTTCCGCTTGTTGACGCAGAGAGAGAGAGAATCGGAGCCCTGGCTTCGAGCCTGCGCCGCCGCGGTCTCGAGCAGCGCGTAGCCATGTCCCCGCCCTTGAGCGGAAGGCTGGACATAGAGCTTGTGCAGCTTGCTCTCCCCCCGTTTCGCCGTGGGCCCCACCGATGCGAACCCCAGCGCGTCGCCGCCCTGTCCTTCCCGGAGAAAGAAACACACTCCCCCGCTGGCCATCTCCTCCCGCAGGACATCCAGCGCGTACATCCTGGCGAGCATGTATTCGGTCTGGTCCATGGAGAGGATCCCCGGATAGTGGGCCAGCCAAATCTCCCGAGCCAGGCGGCGGATCAGGGGCAGATCACGAAGCGAGGCTTGTCGGGTGGTGGCTGTCGCGTCGGGCACGGGATGGCTTCAGGGAAG
This sequence comes from Verrucomicrobiota bacterium, assembly GCA_016199985.1. Lineage (GTDB taxonomy): Bacteria > Verrucomicrobiota > Verrucomicrobiia > Limisphaerales > UBA11320 > UBA11320. Next base: position 115,600 of record JACQFQ010000023.1, read on the forward strand.
ATTCTAAAGAAGCCGCAGGCGAAAGTAGCGGGCGTCCGTTGAGGCGGGCGCGTCAATCCACCGCCGTGAGTCGTTGGATTGAATCGGCTCGTTGACCGGCCCCCACTTCGCGTTGGCTAGAGCGGTCTTGGACTCGACGATGAAATTGAAAAAACCGACCGGCCAGGACACGCGCGCCCGCCCGTCCACGACGTCCAGGCGAAGTTGCGGAGAAATCAACGGCGTGCCCGGGCCCACCGTGGCGGTTCCTATGACCGAGTTGTTGTTCACAACATCCTCAAGGCCGAACGCGACGACGCCCGCGCTGAAGTTCAACACGAGCGCGTCGCCTGTGGCGACGGCGGAGACCTCGCAGGAAAGCGGATCCAGGCCAACGCGCGGCGGGCTCCAGTAAAGAACTCCGTCGATCACATCCGCCACTCCGGCCGAGGGAGAAACGGCAACGACACGCACGCCCGCCGGAATCGGATTCGTCATGAGCGCGTTGTAGCCAAACGATCGGAGCCGATTGCTGACCGTCAACGTCCATGTAAACGGCTGACCAACGATCAAGAGACTTGTCGAAATCCTCGCGGCTACCTGCAGGTCGTATCGCGGAGCGACCAGGGCCCAGTCCACGGCCCATCGCCCCGGCTCCAGCGGGGTCGGCTCGAGCGAATGCGCCTGCAGAGTCCACATGGCGCCGTCATTCACAGGATCAACGCAGGTCGTGCTCCAATCCCCCCAGCGATTCTGGTCAAAGTAGCGCTCGGCGTAAGGCCCCAAGCCCGCGCGCATCAAATGCTCCTCCTGGGATTCATTCAGCACCCCCGCGCTGGGATAAAAACGATAGTAGGCGCTGGGATAAATCGAGCGCGAGAAGCCATTGTAGCCCATCAGAACATCGAAATGATCATTCACCGCCATTGACGGATACGCGTAAGACCACTGGCCTGTGGGATCCTCAATCAGCTGGCGCTGGAAGAGGCGGCCGTCGGGAAAGATCTCCCACCATTGAACCCCTGAGCGAGTTGGATTCAGCGCCGGGAGGAGAGCTGTTTGCGAACACCAAAGGGTTTGTCCGCGGTAGATGAGCGACTGAACCCTGGAGTCGCCAAGCTGGATGCGGTTGGTGTTGGCGTTTTGGAGTCCGAGATCCGCGCCATCGGGCACGAAGTCGGCCCATGTGAAGAAAGGACTGGTCATCTCCTGGGCCGTGCCGACGAAAGCTCCCGCGGTCAGGGACTCGAGCCCGACATCCCCCGAGAGCGCGAAAACGCGGAGGAATCCCTGCGCCTGCTTGGTCCCAGGGTCCACGTCGTAGCCGCTCCAGTTGTTCACCAAGTAGAGAACAGGGAGCGATGGATCAAGCGTGACCGCGGGAACATGTCCCCCGCCATAGTCCGTCCCCTTCAGATGGAACCGGCTCAGATCGCCGCTTCCACCGGCGTAGAGGTTGGTCTTGTTGAACACGAGAACCTGGGACTCCACGAACTCGCCCGTGATCTGGTCATGGACATTGGCCTGGATCGCGATCCACTTTCCGTTGAAGCCGATCATCGGTCGATACGCCAGGCGCGCGGAGACCGAGTCCACGGGGAGATAGTAGCGAAACCAATCCGACGTGGGATCATCGGTGGCGGAGACGGCGACAACGATGCCGGGATTGGACCGGTCGGGGTTCGCTCCCGCCGCGATGATCCAACGGCCGGCGTAAGGGTCAAAGACGCATCGCGGATGGTAGCAAAAAATGTCCGCGACGAGGGTGGAGAAGAAGAGATCGAGGCTCTCGGACGCAACGACCTGCCCTCCTCGATCCTGAACGCGCACGATTGTGTTCAAGACCGTGACAATGTGATTGGTCCCCACAGCTCCCGAACTGTCGGGAACCACCGACTCGCCATCATCGTTGGCCGACTCGAACAGCGCCGAAGGCCGCGGCGAAGGATCCAGGGCCTGCAATTGAGGTCCCTCGAGGCTCGGTCCGGTCGATGCAACGTGAGGCGGGCGGCCCGCGTCCGACGGCTTCGGCGATGGATGCCAGGCGCTTTGAGGAACGGGCAACGGCCCGGGCGCGGAGGCGGGCTCCTGAACGCGGGATCGCCTGAGGGGAGTCGGAGCCGCAAGATGGATCGGCGCGCCCCTGTCTGGAGCAAAACGGGAAGCCCCTGGGCTTTGGAGACGCTCGCGCGTCACAGGGATGAGGGGCTCCGCCGCCGAACCGGCGGTCGCGAGCAGCGACACCGCGGCCAAGCTGAACAAGCTAAGCAGCCAGTTGGCAATCCTTGCGAACCTGTCTGAACGACGCATGAATAGGGCGATCTAGAGCGCCGCGTCAGAACGCGACTAACCTCGGGCAATCCATGCCTGGGGGTCCATCTAGCTGCGGACGGCGCTTTCGGTCGAGTTGGTGTTTCACGAACGGTTGATACACCCTCATTCATGCACCACAAACGGCCTATGTTCAACTGTCCATTTCTGGGACGGCGCTCTCCCGGCGCGCTCGAAGGTTCGGAGTTTCGGATTCCCGGGGACCCGAGGATTCCCTAACCCGACTTCCGCTACTGGCGATGCGAAATATTGCAAGTTGTTGATAGAGGTGTTTTGAACCTCAAAGGTCGCCACTACACGGGCGGCGCCAAAGCCACTGTCCTTGCCGCCGTGATCTTCGGTGGAGGTTGCGAGG
>JACQFQ010000026.1 GCA_016199985.1 Verrucomicrobiota bacterium
CGGCAACAGTGGATTCGATCGTCGAAAAACTAAGCAGATGCAAACAAACACTGGAGACAATCAAGCCCGGTTGCACTCAACCGCGAATGCGGAAAACCAAGGAAAAATAACTCCAGTCGTTTGTGAGACACTACACTAGGGCGCCGCCAGAGTTCGCAGGCGGAGGTTTCGCAGCGCGCCGGTGGTGCTCCAGGTTGAGATTCCCAGCGGTTTTGAAGGCTCCACTTCCACCCGGATAGAGAGGGTTCGATCCTGCAGCTTCAAATTCACCATCGCCTCGTCGTCAATCCATGCCTGGATCGCTTCGGGGGTGACCCGGACGCGCACGCGATACCAACGTCCATTCTCGAATTTCATGTATTTGGTGGTCTCGTTGTGCGCGGCGTCCTCGCTGTCCACGCTGGAGAGTCCCACCACGCCGCCACCCCAGCCTCCCACGATGAAGCTGCACGGATCCTTTCCGACCGGAAACGTCAGGCCGCAGAAGAAATCGCCGCCAGACACCCGCATCGCCTCCATCGAGATCTCGTAGTTTTGCCTCGGCAGATCGTTGCTCCAGGTAATGCCCGTCATGATGCCTTGATCGAGGACGATCGCGGGATCGTTTCCGTGGAACGCGGCTTCGATATGCACCGGCGCCGCGCCCGCGAAATCCGTGACGCGCCATCCCTTGAGCGTCTTGCCGTCGAAGAGCGCCAGCTCCCTGCCCGGCGGGAACACGGACGGAGGAGTCGCGGGAGCGGGGGTGGGAGCGGCGGCGGACTGGGACGCAACCGAAGGCGTTTGTAGGGCGGCCTTGCTCGTGCCCGCGGCAGGCGTTGGAGGAGTCGCGGGAGCTCGATCGGAAATCTCGGTGCGGCACGCGGCAAGCGCGAGGGCCAGGCCGGAGGCGACGAGGAGCGCGATTGTCCGCTGAAGAGAGGGAGGCTGCATGCGTCATTCATCGCAAGAGCCGGCGAGGACGTCCAGCCGAGACAGAGGGAAAGCCTTTGCGAATGGCGCGGATGTCCTGCGCGAAGCATGCGGGGACGCTCGATGCAATCCTGAGTCGAGGCGCTCGCGCCGCGGTTGCGAAGCGGGACGATGATGAACGCCGAGCGGGTCGCGAACCGACAATCGACTCAGACCGCGGCTTCGCCGGTCTCTTCGGTTCGGATTCGAATCGCGTTCTCGATCGAGCTGACGAAGACCTTGCCATCGCCGATCTTTCCGGTCTTGGCGGCTTTCACGATGGCATTGACGGCTTCGTCCACCCGGCTGTCGGCGACCACGAGCTCGAGCTTGATCTTGGGGAGGAAGTCCACGGTGTATTCGCTTCCCCGGTAGATCTCGGTGTGGCCCTTCTGCCGGCCGAACCCTTTGACTTCGGTGACGGTCATGCCCTCAACGCCCAAGCTGGAGAGAGCCTCTTTGACGTCGTCGACCTTGAATGGCTTGATGATGGCCTCGATCTTTTTCATGAATGCGTTGCGCGAGTCTACTGCGGGAGCTTGGGGTGTAAACAGGATTCTCCGATCGTGTGTTAAGAGAATGGAGGGTCAATTGTTGAATGACAAGATGCGACCCGAACGGAACGAACGGAAAACGGAACGAATCCGAGCGCGTTCGAAGGGAACGCGGCGGGCCAGGGGACTTCAATGAGGGAGGGCGCGGAGCAGGAGGATCCACTCCGTCAGAACCACGCCCGCCACCATGGACCAGGTCAGGCATTCCGCTATCGCGAGCGATTTCTGCCGCGCCGGACTGAGCCAGCAGGCGATCTCCAGGCTGCCCACCGCGAGCTGGTCTCCGTTGCGAAGGACGGATTCGCGCGTGGCTTGACCGTTCACCAGCACGGTGGTGGAGGCGTTGCACAACACTTGGAAACTGGCGTCGTCCTTGAGCTCAATGACGGCATGATGCTCCCAGACGCCGGCCTCCTGGGACATGAGATCCGCGGTGGGATGTCGGCCGATTGAAAAAGGGAAACGGCCGGCCGAGTATTCCCGGCCAGCCGTTGCTCCTGAAAGAATCTTGAGGGTCAGCACAGGGAGCGCCTACCAACGGCGCTTGGGCACGTTGATCGAATCACCCGGAAAGACGGGCATGTCGATGGTGTGCTCCTGGAGCGCTTTGTCGCAATCGATGACAAACTGCTGCCCGTTCACGCGGCGCAGGCTGACCTTGGTGCGCTTGGCGAATTCGGTGAAGCCGCCCGCGGAGTCGATGGCTTGAAGGACCGTGAGCCCGCTCGCGTAGATGATGCGGCCCGGCGTGCGGACCTCGCCTCCGACGAAGAAGAATCTTTCCTCGTTCTTTACCGAGACGGTGAGGCGCTTGAGATAGCGAGGCACGTAGGAGGCCTCGATCGTTTGCTGAACCTGGCCGATGGTCTTGCCCGCCGCCTCGACGCGCACCCCAAGGGGGAGTCCGATGGTGCCGTCGTCCTTGACGCGATCCTTGAAGTCGGACCAGCCCGGGGGCGGCAGGTCCGCGAACGTGACGGTGAGGGCGTCGCCGATGCGGATGAGCTCGGAGATCCCGCCTCCGGGGGCGGCGGGCGGCGGAGAGCCGCCTCCGGGCTTCGAAGCTTGTTTCGACCCGGAAGAATCCGAGGCGCAACCCAGGAGGAACAACACGGTCGCGCACAAGGCGCCCCAGACGAGATGGTGAAGTTTTTTCATGTCCTACAATCCTTGTGAATCAGTATTTGGTCTTAACGGAGCCCCCACCTTCGCCGCTGTCGCCGCCCTTGCCCGTGGAACTTCCGCCCGAGGGCTTGGAGGCCGCCTCGTCAGACTTGGAGTAGTAGTCCGAGTAGTAGCCGCTGTAGTAGTAGTAGTTCTCGTCCTGACTCATATTGATATTGTTCAGCACAATGCCGAGCATGTTCCCGCCCACCTTCTCGATGAGCTGCTTGGCCCGGATGGTCATGGGCTGCGGATAGCGGCGGTACTGAATGACCTGCAGGACCATGTCGACCTCGCTTGCGAGGATCGACGCGTCGCTGACGCCCATGATCGGAGGCGCGTCGAAGAACACGAAGTCGTATCGGTTCTTCAACTCCTGGATCAGCGCCTTCATGTGGATGGAGTTGAGGATCCCGATTGAGCTGCTGGGCAGCTTGCCGCTGGGCAGGAAGTCCAGGGTGGCGAGCGCCGTGGTCTGGATGACCTCCTCCAGCGTGTTTTGCTTGAGCAGGTAGTTCGTCAGCCCGATGGAGTTCGAGAGGTTGAGGATCTTGTGGATGCTCGGGCGGCGAAGGTCGGAGTCGACCACGAGCACGCGCGAGCCGTTCTGCGCGAAGACCACCGCGAGATTGAAGAGCGTCGTGGATTTCCCTTCGCCGGCGCCGCCGCTGAGCACCGTGATGGCGCTGTGCTTGGGATCCTTGCGCGAGAACAGAACGTTGGTGCGCAACACCCGGTAGGCCTCCGCATGCGGACTGTCGAGGCCTTCATCCAACAGGGATCCGACGTTTTGCGGGATGACGCCGAGCACGGGGGCTTGAAGCGTGCGTTCCACGTCGTCGATCGTCTTCACGCTGGTGTCAAGATACTCGATGAAGAACGCCAGTCCGACGCCCAGGATCAGGCCGAACACGACGCCGAGGGCGATGTTCAGCGGCTTTTTCGGGCGGCTCGCCACCAGGGCCTTCTGGGCGTGGTCGATCACCTCGACGATGCCTGGCCGCTCGATCTTCGCGTCCACCTTCTCGCTCGTGATCTTGGTCATCAGCTTCTCGCGGAATTCCTTCAGCTTGTCGAGGTCTCGCTTGGCGTTGAAGTACGGGGCGCGACGAATGGCTGTTTCAATGTCGGTCTTGCGGGTCTTCTCGACCTCCGCCACGTAGCTGTCGTATTTCGCCTTCGCGGCGGCCGTCTTCACGCGAAGACCTTCGATAATGCCCTCCAGCCGCTCATTGACCTGGTCGTTGATGCGCCCCAGGACGCCCTTCATGCGGATCACATCCGGATGCTCCGCTGAATAGGTCTCGATCAAGTCGGCGAGC
>JACQFQ010000027.1 GCA_016199985.1 Verrucomicrobiota bacterium
CGATGTTCTTTGCCGTCTTTCCGGCGCGTGCTGCATTTCAGGAACACGCCCGGCAGAATACCGCGGCGGGACGGAGGGTGTGAAGAGGGTAGGTCGCCACTACACACGCATTTCGGGGGGGTGCGGACATTTGATCACTAAACTTCACGCACTTACAACGCGGCAGTCAGTGAAAATCCTCTGAGAGGGGTTGAGTAGCGGAAGGCGGGTTAGGAACCGGTGAAGTTCGTGTGAAATTTCGAATATGGAATAGGACCAGCCTGACTTCAGCCACCTACCACATAGGGAGTGTAAATTTCTTTCTGTAATTTGGTGTTCTGCCGCCGCTCCGCCCCCCTTCGGGGGAGGCGGAGCGGCGGCGAGCGTAGCGAGCCCGCTGCGTAGCCGACCCCGAAGGGGGGCGGAGCGCGTTGCGCAAAAATCTGGTCGAAGGCTGGCCATGCTGTTTCCGTGTTGGGGTGTCGCTAAACACATCCAACAACATTAACTCACATGACCAACCCGTCGGCCCCGGCCTTCGCGCAACAGCATCGCATCGCCTACTTCTCCACCGAGGTGACCACGAGGTCATCGAAGTGGATGGCGGTTTCTGCGTAAGGCTTTCCCCAGACCGACGCCTGGCCGGGAACAGGCTCCTCCTCCAGTCGCTTCATCAGCAGCCATTCCGCCGGCTCGACGGCGCCCTGCTTCCAAGCCTTTCCCGACAGCTGCCATCCGCCTTCTTTCTTCGCGATGAGTTGAAGTCGGAAATGCGTCCATGAGCCGGAGTCCCAGACGTAAGGCGTGGATGCGAGCAGGTCGTCGCCTTTGTAAAGCTCGAGTGATTTCTTGGATGGCGTGACTTGAAGTCGGTAGGGAACCGCTCCATTCAAGCCCACTCCCAGAACCGGGAAGCGGCGGCCTTTGGCCGTGCCGAGTATGCGCGCGCTGACGCTGAGGCCATCTTTGCGAGTCGGCCCGAACAGAACGCCGAAGGTATCCAGCGGGGCGCCGGGCAATTCGAGGACACGATTGCCCTGGTCATCCGCGACCGCGAAGGCGCCATCGAGCACCAGGAACCCATCCGGCACCTTCCCGATGTCCGCCTTCTCGAAGTCCTGGGCGAAAAGCTTCTCCGCGGCGCGTGAGCTTGAATCCGCGGCAAACACGAGAAACGCCGAGAGGCATCCGATGGCAATTCGATTCATATCAAGGCAATGCAATGCAACGATCCAGTCCTGTGACGTCGCCGGGCGGCGCGCATTCGAAGGAAGTGGATGAGACTCTCGGGACGGATCGGTCAGGGATCAAGCTGGATGATCCTGTAGAAGCGACGCGGGGCGGAAACAGCCTCCGCGTCCAGATACTCGATCAGCCCGAGTTGCGGAGTTCCCAGCCCCAGAGGAGTCCAGAGCTGCAGGTCGGTCGAGCCTTGAATCTGGTAGCGGCCTTTTGGATCCCCGATGAACGACAGGCGGAATCCTTCAGAGGCGTTCCATCCCGAGGCTTGCGCGATCAGGAGGGGCGCGACGGCCTCCAGCGTCACGTCGGTCGAGGAGTAGGTCGCGTTGAAGAGGAATCCTTCGGACGATATGCGTCCGAATCGGTTCAGAACGGAGGACGCTTTGAGGAAGGGAAAGCGCATGCCAGGCTTGGGATAGAATCCGTCCGCCAGCACCACTTGAAGGACGCCGCCCAGGGCGGCGCTCTGTCCGACGGTCAGGGTGGGGAACTGCAGGATGGGCGCGTTGCCCCCCAGGACAAGGTAGATCACGCAGGTGGGCTCGCAGGCCAGGCTTCCGACAATGCGCAGATCTCCATTCGGATTGCCGGGGATGATCGCGGCGGCGGCCCGCAGATTGCCGGCGATGAGGTTGGTGCCGAGAATTGTTCCTCCGCGGACTTCGATCTTCGATTTCACGCCCGCTCCCAGCACGCCGCCATCCAGGATCGTTTCCCCGTCGATCTGGGAGAAGTTCGAGCATCGGAGCCCGCTGGACGGGTTCGGATGCACGAATCCGTTGTTGATGACCGGAATATCGAAATCCCCGGCGCCCACAAAAGCGCCCTGATTCACCAGGGTGCCCGTCACCCCCTGCCAGACGGAATTGAGGCTGTTCAAGACCCCCTCCTCGTCGATGGTATAGACCGCCAGGTCCGAGAGAAACACGGATCCGCTCACGGAGTTGGATCCGAAGACGAACACCTGTTGCGCGAGGATTCGCACCGGCCGGGTTGTGCCGACGAATCGCGCGATGGCGTCGACGTCGACAATGAAGTCCCCTGATCCCGTCAGCGTTCCTCCGTCCCAGTTGTGGACGCGCTCGACGAGCCACTCTCCCGAGTTCACAACAGTCCGATCCCTTTGGGCCGCGATCTGCGAGACCATGCGGCCCCCGATATCCAGGGCCTCTGGCGCGCTGTCAGGAGCCGGAAGGAGGTAGAGAAACTGCGATTCGAAGAGAGCCCCTGGCAGGACTTCAATGGTTCCCAACACCACGCTGACGCTGGCTCGCGGGAGGCCATTGGCCAGGTTCGTGCGCGTGTTCGTGTTCTTGTAGCCTTGCTCGACCCGGAACGTCGCGGGGCGATCGAGGGTCGCCAGGTTCGTGTCCCCAACGCTCAGCCATCCTGGGTGGGGCGTGGAGCAACTCCAGGTGGCGTCCTGCAGAATGTTCAGCCGGGGTCCGACGTTTGTGAGCGTGCCGGTGAATCGCGTGCCCTCCGCGAACACGAACGGATCGGAGGTTCCCGGACTGTCGTACACGTTGAGGGCTGTTCCGCAGCATCCGCGAAAGTCGAGCGTTCCCGCGTTGACGCCGCCTCGCGCTGTCACCGTTCCCTGCAGGCTGAGCGTTCCGTCATTCTGGAAAGACACGCCGAGATCCGCGCCATCGTCCGCCTGAACAACGCCCCGGTTCCAAAACCGCGTGGCGACGAGATTCGCGTCGTCAAAGCTCATCCGGCCCGCGCTGAGAATCGTTCTCGCTCCCGATCGGTTGGTCAACCCCGGCACATCGCGCAGAGCGAGCGTTGGAAACCCGCCCGGCAACTTCTCGAACTTAAGCGTTCCCGCGTTGTCGATCGCGCGCTGCGTCAGCCTCAGACCCGACGTTCCGCGCAGAAGCGCCTTTCCGCCGACATCGATGAGCAATACGCCAGGGCCGCCGATCTCGCCCTCTGTCCAATCCAGATCGCCCTGGATCATCATGTCGCCGACACCCTGCGCCACGGACGAGTGTCTCCACATCGCGCCGCTTCGCAGGAGAAAGGACTCCCCGATCCACAGGGTTCCGGCGCTGGTTTGCAGTTCGACGGTGGGAGCGTCGGCGCCCGCGCCGCCCACCTCCAATCGAGCGCACGCGGAGTCGGCGTCCACGATCACGCGGAACGCGCCGCGATTCGTGATATAGACCCAGTCGTTCGAGCCGGGGATCGCTGGCGGCGTCCAGTTGGCGGCGTCCTGCCAGCGTCCATCGGCGGGCGCCGTCCACACGATCGTCTGAGGTGCGCCGTCCTGCGCCGAAACCCGCCATCCCGCAAGGCCCGCGAGGCTGAGCGCAAGAATTCGAATGAGAACGGCCCATCGGGGGACGCGTACAGGCCGCGCGACTTCGGGAAGAGCCTTCGCCAGAAGGCGGAACTCCCCGGAGCGGGTGTCGCAAATGTGGGCACTACGGATACGCACGGGCGCTCCTATATAGCACGCTTCGGGAAGTTCGTCATCCGCCGGAGACCATTCTGCGGCGAGGGATCACCGCTTTCCTTCCGGGGGTCGCGGTGGCTTGGCGGATTTGGCGGGCTGGGCCCGGTTTGCGGGATCATTCTTGAAGGCCGATCGCAGGAGCCAGTGGCGCTTCAAACCTTGCACGAGGCGATCCGTGTCCACAATCAGGCGCGACACCTCGCTCACCATGTTGGTGTTTCTGTCCACCTGCGCCCGAAGATTGCCCGTGATTTGGGCGAGATTCTCGAGAGCCTCGTCGAGGGTTGTCGCGACCTGCGTCACCTGGGCGTTGGCGTTCGTCAACGCGCCATTCGCGGCCTCCAGCGTGTGATTGGCGGCCTCGATGGCCTGCGACAGCTGGACATTCATGTTGGTGGGGATCAGCCAGTCGCCGAGCGCGCCCTTGGGATTCTTCAGCTGCGTCGTGATCGTCGCGAGGTTCTTCACAATGGGCTGGCTGTCGTTCAAGAGCCCGTTGAGTCGCTCGGTGGCTTCGGCCGTGTTCGACATGACGCGCGCGACGGAGTTCGTCAGCGCGAGGATGTGCGGGAGGGCGTCCTTGGCCTGCTTGACCACCTCGTCGAGCTGGCTCGAGACATCGGGCGGCTCGTTCGCGGCCAGCGTGAAGAACGTGCGTTGATCCTCCCGGCGGAAAGGTTTGTAGCCCCCGCCGACCGGGTCGTAGACGTCGACGATCCGTCGATCCGCCGTGATGTGGTACGACTCGTGGAGCCTCCCGTTCTTCCCGGAGAAGTCCCCTTTTGTGAGCTCGAGGAACCGGTCTCCCAGCAGCGTGCGAGTGCGCACGTTGACTTTCGAATCGCTCCAGACATAGCCGGCGTAGGTGTCGACCACGAAAAGCTCGACGTAAACGTCCAACGTCGACGAGGGCGGCATGAGTTCCACCACAGTGATCTCCCCCACATCGCGTCCCAGGAGCCTCACTTTGTCGCCGGGCTTGATGCCTGCGGCGGTCCGGAGGTAGGTCACGTAGGGAACCTTCAGGACGAACCAGCCTCGTTCGACGGCGGTCTGTCGAAGGTAGAAGGCGAGCCCGCCGAACATCATCGCGGTGGCGGCCAGGATGAACACCCCGACGATCCGTTCCACGCGTGTGAGTCGGGTGCGCAACTGCGGTGTTAGATCCTGGACGGCCATTGTGTCGCTGCAACGAGCAGCCGCATGGAAGCGCGACGCCTTCCAGCCAGTCAAGACACTTACATCGAGCCCCCGCGCTTTGATCTGCTTGTCAGAGCTCGACTCTGACAACTCGGCGGGGAGGAACCCCTCTCCGCGCGTTCTTGAGCGCGCGCCGCATTGGGCCCGGATTTCGCGTCCAACCGCCCTGCGGCTTTCGGAAGTCTTGTGGCGCACGAAGGAAAACACGCGTTGAAGCATCGGGAATCCGGGCCAGGGGGCTCAGTTTCTTCGTTGAACGCCGATATCTGGATCAGGTCTTTTCAAGGGTATGACCGGCCCTTGGCGCGAAACTGCTTGCCCGCCGCGCGCGGGAGTGGGACTTATTGTCCGGTTTTTCGAGGGCCGAGCCGGTCCGCCGAGTTGAGCTGGTATTAACAGGAATGAGCGCTGGTTGGGCCGACATTGCAGGACGCACACACGGGATCCGGAGCCTCGTCGCAAGGCTGCGAGTCCCTCCGCGCTCTTTGGCGCGGCTGAGCGGCGATCTCGCTCCTGAAAGGCGACGTCGATGAGCCTCGAGGATCGACTCTATCCGTTGCTGTCGGCCTACGAGCGCCTGCCCCACGGCCTCAAGCGTGTCGTTGGCGCCGCGTATCGCTGCCTGCCGACGGGATGGCGATGGGGGGCCCGCTACCGTGAATTTCAGCGGCTCGCCGCGGATGTGGAGAGCTGGTCGGTGGAGCAGATCCGCGACTACCAGCTGCAGCAGCTCCGCAAAGTGCTGCTTCACGCCGACGCCTTCTGCCCGCTGTACCGCGAGCGATTCTCGCTCGCCGGATTCCGACCCGAAAAACTGCGTTCTCTCGAGGAAATGGAAGCCTGTCCGCTGCTGAGCAAGGAGGACTTGCTCGCGCATCGGGAGACGATGGCGTCCACAGAGATCCGCGCCAAGGATCGGCTGTACCTCACCACGGGCGGGTCGACCGGAGTTCCGGTGGGCTTCTATCTGCAGCGCGGCGTGAGCCGACCCAAGGAGCAGGCGTTTCTGGAGGCGCAGTGGGCCCGGGCCGGCTATCGCAAGGGCGACCGCCTCGCCGTCATCCGCGGCCATGTCACGACCGAGAAGTCCCACGGGCGCATCTCCACCTACGACGCCACGCGCGACTGGCTGATGCTGTCCTCCTATCATCTCACCGAGGATCGGCTCCCCGACTATCTGGCCGAGATCGCGCGGTTTCGTCCCGACGCCCTGCATGCCTATCCCTCCGCCGCGCTCCAGCTCGCGGAGTTTGTGGAGAAGAGCGGCGCGGCCTGGAAGCAGCCCTTGAAGTGCGTGCTCGCGGGATCGGAGCGCTTGAACCTTCCTCAAAAGCGGTTGCTCGAACGCGTGTTTGGATGCCGCGTTTTTCGTTGGTATGGGCATTCGGAACGCGTGGTTCTTGCGGCGGAGGGCCGGCGGTCGGAGCTGTTCTATTTCTGGCCGACTTATGGATGGGTGGAGTTCGGGCCGACGGACGCGGAAGGATTCTGCGAGGTCATCGGCACCTCGTTTCACAATCTCGCCATGCCGCTCATCCGGTATCGCACGGGCGACTACGTTCGTTTGGCGGATCCGCGCCGGGACGGAGAGCTCGAGTTTCCCTGGCCCGCCGTGGCGGAGATAGCGGGGCGCGAGCAAGAGTTCCTGGTGAGCGGTTCCGGCCGCCGGATCTCGCTCACCGCTCTCAACATGCACGACGCCATTTTCGACGACCTGTACGCGGTGCAGTTTGTGCAGGACGCGCCAGGGAAGGCGGAGCTCCGCTTCGTGCCCGGCCCGGGTTTCTCCCGCGAACGCGTGCCTCGCATCGAGGCGGGAGTGCGACGCAAGCTGGGGGACGATTTTAACCTCGCGATGCGCGAGGTGCGCGAAACCGAGAAGACCTCTCGCGGCAAACACAAATGGCTCGTCAGCCGGATTTCCAAACCGGGCTCCTGAGCGGGGTCGCTCGCGGCTCGGATATCAATCGATCGTGAAACAAATCGCCCAATATCAAGATGGACGCCTGGAGCTTCAGGAAGCGCCCGTCCCCAGCGCTCCGCCCGGCGGAGTCCTGGTTCGAGTGACGCATTCGGTCATCAGCGTCGGCACCGAGAAGATGAAGGTCGAGCAGGCGAAGATGAACCTGCTCCAGAAGGCGAGGGCGCGGCCCGACCAGGTGAGGAAGGTCCTCGAGACGGCGCGCAACCTGGGCTGGCGCGCGGCTCTCGAGAAGGTGAGAAACCGCCTCGAGACTCCCACCCCGCTGGGCTACAGCGCCGCGGGGGTGGTCGAGGCGGTCGATTCGGGGAACACCCGATTCCGGATCGGAGACCGCGTCGCTTGCGCCGGCGCCGAGTGCGCGTTCCACGCGGAGTGGATCGCCCTCCCGGATCTCCTCGTCGCCAAGGCGCCCGAGGGAGTGGAAAACTGGCAGGCCGCGTACACCACGATCGCCGCCATCGCCTTGCAGGGAGTGCGTCAGCTCGAGCCCCGGATCGGCGAGCGCGTGCTCGTCATGGGCCAGGGGCTCGTCGGGCTGCTGGTCACCAACCTTCTCGCGGCCTCGGGCTGCCGTGTGATGGCGGTCGACGTCGCGCCGGCCAAGCGCGCGTTCGCGGAAGCGATGGGCGCGGAAAAAGTCGTCATCCTCGGACAACAGCATCTCCCCGACGAAGCCCGCGCCTGGACGGGCGGCTTCGGCGTGGATTCAGTGGTCCTGTGCACCGCGGGCAACAACAACGCCCCGCTCGAGCAGGCGGCCGACGCGCTCCGCGATCGCGGACGGATCGTGATCATCGGCAACACGCGGGCCGATTGCGCGTGGAAGGTTTTTTACGAAAAGGAGCTCGATGTCCGGTACTCGCGGTCTTACGGACCGGGTCGCTACGACGCCGCGTACGAGTGGGGCGGCGTCGACTATCCGATCGGCTACGTTCGCTGGACTGAAGGCCGCAATTTTGACGCCGTGCTTCATCTGATGAAGACAGGCGCGCTCAACCTGGGGGCCTTGACCACGCGTCGCGTCCGCTTCGTCGATTGTCTGGAAGCCTATCGCGACCTGCTGGGCGAGGGCGCGAAGGACGTGGGCGTGGTTCTGGAGTACGAGTCCGGCGCGGGCGCCTCTCCCGCCGCAGCCGAGGCCCGGCCCGCCTCAGCTCCCGCGCCGGCGTCGCGCGCCGGCCCACTGGCGTCGCCTGTCGACCGGTTGGACGTGATCGGCGCGGGCAACTTCGCGCGCACGATGTTGCTCCCGCATCTGCACGGCAAAGTTCCATTCGGGGCGGTGGTGAACCAGACGGCTCTGAGCGCGAATCACGTCAAGTCCAAGTTCGGCTTCGCGCTCGCGGCGACGGATCCCGCGGTGGTGTTCGAAAAGCCTGCCGCCTCCCCGGCCGCCGTGATGATCGCCACGCGCCATCACTTGCACTCGCGAATGACAACGGCGGCGCTGGCCGCGGGACGTCATGTGTTTGTTGAGAAGCCCCTTTGTCTCACGCGAGGCGAACTGCGCGCCATCGACGCCGCGGTCGAGAAGAGCTCGGGCACTGTGCAAGTGGGATTCAACCGGAGGTTCGCGCCGGCGAGCGTCGAGCTTCGAACGCTGCTGGCCTCGACCGCCGGACCCAAGAGCGCGAGCTTTCGCGTGATGGCCGGCAAGCTGGATCCCGCGCATTGGTACGCGAACTATGCGGAGAGCGGCGGACGGGTGCTTGGGGAGGCCTGTCACTTCCTGGACTACTTCTGCTTTCTTTTTGATTCCCAGCCGACGCGCGTGTCGGCCCAGGCCGTCTGGCCGGTCGAGGGACGCCTCCCGTTTCCCGACACGGTCGCGGCGCAGGTGGAGTTCGCCGATGGCTCCTGCGGCCAGCTGATTTACTCCGCCGAGGGCGATCCCACCTGGCCGAAGGAGGAACTGACGGTCTTCGGAGCCGGATTCGTCGCGCAGATCCAAAACTTCCAGAAGCTTTCGATTCATCGCGGCCGCAAGACGAAGAACCTTTCGTTTAACTCGAAGGGCCATGCGGAGCAGATGCGGGCATGGGCCGCCTTTCTCCGCGGCGAGTCGGCGCATCCGCTCCCCTACGAGCAATCGCGGCTCAGCATGCTTCTGACTTTCGCGACGCTGGAGTCCCTCCAGCAAGGGCGGACTGTGGACGTCGGATGAAGGACATCGCGTGGTATTGGCATCGCCTTCGGGCCATGAGCGCGGCCGAGATGGCGTCGCATGTTGTGAAGAAGTGGCGGCAGCGGCGGGATCTCACGGGCTTCCATGGCCCCTCGGAGTGGGTCCTCGATCCGCGGCCTTCCGCCTTTCCCATCCCGCCCGACGCCGCGAGCGCTCCCGAGGTTTTGCGCGAGGGGTTGCGCCGCGACACCGAGGCCATCCTGAGCGGACGCTGGCGAGCCTTTGGCGGATTGGAGCTGCGGGTCGATCTGACGCCGCTGTGGCACAAGGATTATCTCGTCGGAGAGGAGGTCGCGCGCATGGAGCCGGCGTTCCTGTTGAATCATCGGTCCTTGCCCCGTGGCGCCGACGTGAAGCTGATCTGGGAACTCAGCCGGTGGTATCACCTGGTGCGTCTGGCGCAGGCGGCGCATGTGTTGGGGGACGCGACCGCCGCGGGTCGCTGCCTGGATCTTCTCGAGGATTGGGTAGAGAAGAATCCGCCCTACCGAGGATGGAACTGGACCAGCGCGCTGGAAGTGGGCATTCGGCTGATTCAGTTCACCTGGATTGACGCGCTGTTGACCCCCGCAAGGTCCGAGGGCCTCTCCGCTCGGTTGGCCGCGCTGCGACGGCGAGTGCTTCCGGCGCATGCTTATTATGCGTGGAGGCATCGCTCCTTTGGCTCCTCGGCGAACAATCATCTCCTCGGAGAGTTGGTGGGATTGGTGTTGGCGGTGGCGCGATGGCCGGAGCTGGCCTCGGTGAGCGCGCCTTTGGAGGAGCTGCAGGGTTTGTGGGAGCGCGAAACCCTGGCGCAATTCGCGCCTGACGGCGGCAATCGGGAGCAGGCGTTGAACTATCAGCTGTTCTCTTTCGAGTTCGCCTGGCAAGCGCATCAGGCCATTTTGGCCTCCAAGCGCGTCGTTCCTCCCCGCGTCCATTCGCGGCTGGCCGACGCGGCCCGGTTCTTTTGGGAAGCGCAGGTGGAACAGGAACCCTGGGATTACGGCGACAGCGACAGCGCGTACGTGACGCCCCTGTTCGCGGATCCGCTGCGAATCGTTCAGGAATGGCGGGGTTGGATCGCTGATAGGGTCCCCGGGGCGTCGATCGCGTACTGGCTTGGGGCGCCTCCGACCACCGGCCGGCCTGTGAGCGCGGGGGACGCTCCTATGCACACGGCTTCAATCAAGGACTGGTGGCTCTATCCGCAGTCGGGGATCGCGATGATGGCTTCGGGTTTTTGGTGGATGCGATGGGATCTTTCTCGGCTGGGGTATCTTGCGACCGCCGCGCACGGACATCTGGACGCTCTGCATCTTTCCATCTGGCATCGCGGGGTGGCGATGGTGGTGGATCCCGGCACCGGCGCGTACTACGCGGACACGTCGCTTCGGACCTGGCTCGCCTCCCGCGCCGCGCACAACGCTCCCTGTCCCGAGGGGACGCCGGAATGGCCGCGACGCCTGGGGCCTTTCCTCTGGGCGTCGCATCATGAGCCTCCCGCCATGGTTTCCGAAGGGTCGGGGGTTGAAGGTCGATTGTCGCTGCGCGGCCATGCCTTGACGCGTCGGATCACTCCGGATGAAACCCGCTCCAGTTGGCGCGTCGAGGACCGATGTGTTGGTCAAGGCGGCGCTCCGGCGGCCTTTGCCGTTCGATGGCAGTTTGCCCCGGGCGCCACATTGCGAATGCTGGATGAACGACAGTTCGTGCTCTGCCGCAGGGGCGAATCCTTGACGATTTGCGTGAGCGAGAGCTGGGATGAGGTCAGGTTGGTCGAATTGGGCGACGCTTTGCCCGAAGGCGAACCGCGGCTCGCCGGAATCGTCTCGCCCAGTTTTCGAAAGACGGAGCGCGCGCCGTACCTGATTTTGAAAGCCCGGCCGTCCCGGGACAAAACTTGTGTTTTTACGACGACGTTTCTAGCGTCGCCCCCCTCATGAACATCAGTATCTTCGGCCTCGGATACGTGGGGGCGGTGACCGCGGGATGCCTCGCTGGCAAGGGCCATCGCATCGTTGGCGTCGACGTGAGCCCCGCCAAGGTCGAGAGCCTGAATCTGGGCCTTGCGCCGATCATCGAGCCCGGCCTGCCCGAGTTGCTGAAGGGCGCGCGCGACGACGGGCGGCTGCGAGCGACCACCCGCTGCGACGAGGCCTTGCGCGACACCGAGGTCTCCATCGTGTGCGTGGGAACCCCGTCCTCCATCTCCGGCGCGCTCGATTTGTCCTTCGTCCGCGGCGTCCTTCAAGAGATGGGCGACTGCCTTCGACGAACCCCAAAGCGCCATACGCTGGTTCTCCGCAGCACGATGCTTCCCGGAAGCACGGAGTCCTTGATCGGAGAGCTGTTGGGAGATCTCGAGCGGTCGGGGATGTTGAGCGTCTACTACTATCCTGAGTTCCTTCGCGAGAGCACGGCGGTCGCGGACTTTGAGCATCCCTCCCTTGCCGTGGTGGGCTCCCGCGACGCGGCGCGCCCCGCGGAGGAGTTGATGAAATCGCTCTTCGGCGTCGACACCGCCGTGGTGAACTGGCCCACCGCCGAGATGATCAAGTACGCCTGCAACGCTTTTCACGCGACGAAAATCACCTTCGCCAACGAGGTCGGCCGCCTGGGCAAGCAGCTGTCGATCGACTCGCGGATCGTGATGGATCTGTTGTGCCGCGACACCAAGCTGAATCTCTCTCCTTACTACATGAAGCCCGGGAATCCGTTCGGCGGCTCCTGCCTGCCCAAGGATGTCCGCGCGCTGACTCATCGAGCCCGTTTGGAAGGCGTGTCGCTGCCCCTCATGGAGAGCCTGCTCGGGAGCAACGAGCGCCATCTCCAGAGCCTTCTGGGCCTGATCATGGAGTCCGGGGCGTCGGAAATCGTGATCCTGGGCCTGTCCTTCAAGTCGAACACCGACGATCTTCGGGAAAGCTCCATGGTGGAGGTCGTGCAGACGCTCTTGGGCCGCGGATATCCGGTCCGCGTTTTCGATCCGGCCTTGAACCTGGCCGCGTTGGTGGGCAGCAACAAGCGCGTGATCGATACGAAAATGCCCCACATCGCATCGCTGCTGAGGGGGGATCTGGCCTCCGCCTTGGGAAAGGGCGGCTTGGTGGTCGTCGCTCAGAAGTGCGCTTCCATCGAGGACTTGAAGCGTCACCTGACCCCGGCCCACTCAGTGATCGACGTGAACGGGTGGAAGGAGCTGCAGGCTCTTCCCGTCAAATGCCAGGGCTTCTGCTGGTGAACCCGCGTCGCGCCACCGTCTCACCTTTTTGTTCACATGCCTGAACGCGGCGCGATCTTGATTTTGGTGGAGAACCTGCCGGTCCCGTTGGACCGCCGTGTCTGGCAGGAATCCTGCGCGCTGAGGGACGCGGGATATCAGGTGATCGTCATCTGCCCCAAGATGCGCGGATATGTGAAGTCGGAGGAGTTCCTGGACGGCATTCAGATCTACAGGCACTGGATCAGCGATGAGGCGGGCGGGTTGGCCGGCTTTCTGGGGGAATACGCGTCGGCCTTGTGGGGGGAATTTCATCTCGCCTGCAAGGCATGGTGGCGGCATCGCTTCCGGGTCATCCACCTTTGCAATCCGCCGGATCTCCTCTTCCTCGTCGCGCTGCCCTTCAAGCTTCTGGGGGTGAAAGTGGTTTACGACATCCATGACGCGTGGCCGGAGATGTTCGAGGCCAAGTTTCGTCGCCGGGGATTGCTCTACTGGGCGGTGCGCGTCGCGGAGCGCCTGACCCACGCCGTCGCGGACACCGTGCTGGCCACCAACCAGTCCACCCGGGCGATCGCCTGGGAGCGCGGCGGCAAGGCGACGGACGAGGTGTTTATCGTGCGAACCGCGCCCAAGATCGCCACGCAGGAAACGCCGACCAACCCTGCGCTCAAGAAGGGACGCCGCTATCTGGTGGGCTACGTGGGCGTGATGGGCGACGCCGACGGCGTGCGATACGCCATCGAAGCCGCGGAATATCTTGTCAGGAAGCGCGGGCGATCGGACATCCAGTTTCTGCTCATGGGCGTCGGGCCGGAGTACCAAAGGCTCATCGCGATGCGCGATGAGAAGGGCCTGCAGGAACACGTGGATCTGCCAGGCAGGGTGTCGAACGAGTTTCTCTTCGCCGCCCTGAAAACCATGGACCTCGGAATCTCCTGCGATCCAATCAATCCCTACAACGATCATTGCACGATGAACAAGGTTCTCGAGTATATGGCGTTTGGCAAGCCCCAGGTCCTGTTCGACCTGAAGGAGGGACGATTCTCGGCGGGCGACGCGGCGGTTTATGTCGGCGAGAACTCGCCGATTGCCTTGGGAGAGACGATCGCCGCGGTGTTAGACGATCCGGACTCGCGGGAGCGGATGGGACGTCGCGGCCTGGAGCGGTTCAAGAGCGAATTGAATTGGGAGCGTTCTGTGCAACAGTTGCTCCTCGCGTATCATCGGACGCTCCAGCCATGACCGTGCTGAGAGCCAGTCCCGGTCGGTGTCCCATTCCGGGGCTCCGTCCCTTCATTGAACGCGATCGTCCCGAACGCGCTCCAATTGTCGCAACATGAACTGTCGAGATCCCCGATGAGCGAAACCAAATCTGAATCCCGGCCGAGGAGCTTGGCGGGGGACTTCTGGGACATCCTCGCGGAGTCCCGAAGATTCCTCAGCCAGCTGCCCGACAAGGCGCTCTTCGGCGTCGCGCTGGTCGCTTGGGTGGCCTTGTTCCAGTTCTACGGGAATTCAACCCTGGGATACGTCAACACGCCCTCCCTGTTCGGCTGGCTCCGGTATGTCTATCGGATGTCTGATGGGGACTCCCACGGCCTCTACATGCCCTGGGTCGTGCTGGGCCTGGCTTATTGGAAGCGCGAGGAGATCCTGGCCGCTCCGAGATCGCGCTGGTGGCCCGCGGTTTTGCTGGTCGCGCTGGGGCTGTCGATCCATATCGCGGGCTATGTGATCCAGCAGACGCGCGTTTCCATTGTTGGGTTTTTTGTGGGCGTCTATGGATTGATGGGCATGGTCTGGGGCTGGCGATGGCTGCTGGCCACGTTCTTCCCGTTTTGCCTCTTCGTTTTCTGCGTGCCGCTGGCGACCGAGACGGATCGGATCACGCTGCCCCTCCGACTGATGGCGACATCGATCACGTCGACCTTCTGCCATACCGTGCTCGGCATCGACCTCGTCCGCCAGGGCACCATGATCTACGACGCGAAGGGCCAGTATCAGTATGAAATCGCGGCGGCGTGCAGCGGAATCAAGAGCCTGAGCGCCACAGTGGCGATCGCGATCATCGGGGGATTCATCTCGTTCAAGGCGCCATGGCGGCGGGCGTTGATGTTCGTCTCGGCCTTCCCTCTGGCGGTCCTGGGAAATGTGCTGCGGCTGACAACGATCATTGTGGCGTCGGAGGCGTTCGGGCAGAGCGCGGGACAATTCGTTCACGACAACAGCGTGCTCAGCCTGCTCCCCTATATTCCGGCGATTGGAGGCGTGGCCTTGCTCATGCGCTTTCTCGACGAGCATCGCCCGCCCCCCGCGGACCCCGGGGCCGCGCCGCAATCTCCCGACTCGTCCGGCTCGTCCGCTTCTCCTGAATGAATGAAAACACGATGGGACATACGCTCGATCTCGATGCTCGTCTGCGTGCTGGCGATGATGGCGGGGTCCGCCTGGCTTCTGGACGCCTTCAAATCCCATCAGCGCGTCGGCAAGCCGGGGCTCAAGCTGTCGAACGACGTGTTGAAGGATCCCGAGGGCAAGCCTGTGGGGAATTACAGCGTGAAGATGCCCGATGGGATCGGCAACTACCGCGCCGAGTCCGATCCCCTGCCGCGGATGATGCTGGACGCTCTTCCGCCCGACACGGTTTTCGGACAGCGAAGGTACATCGCGCCCGACGGGTTCTGGATGCAATCCACGGTGGTGCTCATGGGCACGGACCGCAGCAGCATTCACAAGCCGCAGTTTTGCCTGACGGGCCAGGGGTGGACGATTGTGAAGAGCTCCCCCACGTCCATCACCATGGAGAAGCCGTATCGATATGAGCTTCCCATCATGCGGCTCGACGCGAGCAAGCCGTTTCGGATGGCGGATGGGAAGGAGCGGACCTTCAGCGGCGTTTACCTGTATTGGTTCGTGAGCGGGGACCAGCTTACGGCCGATCATCTCGAGCGGCAGTGGTGGATGGCGCGCGATCTTCTCACCAAGGGCGTTCTCCAGCGCTGGGCCTACGTGACCTATTTCGCCCCTTGCTCTCCGGGGCTCGAGCAGATCACGTTCGAGCGAATGAAGAACTTCTTGATCGAGGCCGTGCCGACCTTTCAGGAGATTCAGGGACCTCGGGCGTCGCGGGGACCGGCCCAAGACGGGGTTGGACTTGGACGCGCGATGGCCAGCCGGCCGCCCGCGGCGTTGCCAGAGGGGGCGCCGGCGGTCGAGGCGCGGTGAAGCGAAGCGATGAACAGCCGATGATCTTCTGGAAACGAGATGCTGCGACGTAAACAACAGTTCCGAGCCCAGGTGCATCAATGGAGGGACGCCTTCCTCTTCGCGTTCTCGCTGTGGCTCACCCATGCGCTCTGGGCGCCATGGCATCCGGTCTTTTTCAATACTCACGAGATCCAGCCCTTCTCCGAGTTCGCCTGGCTGTTTCTTGTCATCATCCCCGGCGCGCCGCTTGCGCTGGAGGCGGTGCGCTTTTATCAGCGTCCGATGCACGCGAACCGCAGGGACACCTATTACATGCTCGCCCAGGGCTGTTTTCTGGCGACCCTGGCGCTGATCGTGGTGATCTTCCTCTTCAAGATGCAGCTCGCGCGCATCGTGATCGGACTCTACGGATGGGTGAGCTTCTTCGTGATGATGATCAGCGAGGAGGTCAGCCGCGGGATCTATCGAAGCCGCTATGGAAAGGCGCGGATTCAACGTCGATTCATCCTCGTGGGCACGCCCTCCGACATTCAGCAGCTGAACAAGGATCTCAACTGGGCTGAGCTGGAGGGCGTGGAAATCCTCGCCGAAATGGACTTGCACCAGGGCGGGGTCAAGCGGCTGGTGCAGGAGCTTCATGAGAAGGCCCCGAACGGGGTGGTGCTGGCGGGCAAGCACACCTACTTCGGCGAGATCGAAGCGGCCATTCAGGCCTGCGAGCTGGAAGGCGTCGAGGTTTGGCTGCTGGCGGACTTTTTCCAACCCCAGATTTCGCAGACCAATCTGGACGAGCTCCAGGGGCGGCCCGTGCTGGTGTTCCGCTCGGCCCCCGCCGACTCCTGGCCCAGGCTCGTCAAGTCGGCCATGGACACCGTTTGCGCCGGCATCGCGCTCGTTGTCCTCTCGCCGGTGCTGGTGAGCGTCGCCATCGCGATCAAGCGGACGTCGAAGGGGCCGGTGCTCTTCCGACAGGCGCGATGCGGTCTCAACGGACAGCCGTTCATGATGTACAAGTTCCGCTCCATGGTGACCGATGCGGAGCAGCGCAAGGACGAGCTGGCCAAGTTCAACGAGATGGACGGCCCCGTCTTCAAGATCACCGATGATCCCCGGATCACCCCCATCGGAAAATGGCTGCGCAAGTTCAGCGTCGACGAGCTGCCTCAGCTCTACAATGTGCTCAAGGGAGACATGAGCATTGTGGGCCCACGGCCGCTGCCCGTGGACGAGGTCAGGCGCTTTGACGACGTCGCGCATCGACGCCGGCTGAGCGTGAAGCCGGGCCTCACCTGTCTCTGGCAGATCCAGGGCCGGAGCAATGTCACGAATTTCAAGGAATGGGTGCGGCTGGATCTGGAATACATCGACAACTGGTCGCTCTGGCTGGATTTGAAGATCATCTTCATGACCGTGCCCGTCGTGCTCCGAGGCTCGGGCGCCAAGTAAGCAAGCAAGCCGCCCGTCTCGGGCACGGAGCTGAATGGGGAAATCGAACGGAACTTCTATGGCATTGGCGAAACGGAAATCGACTTCGGGGCGGCGGGTGAAGACATCGGTGGTCACGGGAGGCGCCGGCTTCCTCGGCTCGCATCTTGTGGATCTGCTGCTCTCCCGCGGACATCGGGTCATCGCCATCGACAACCTTGTCACGGGCTCGGTGAACAACATCGCCCACCTCGCGGGCAACACCTCCTTTCGTTTCATCCAGCAGGACGTCACGGAGTATCTCTTTCTCGAGGGATCCGTCGACTATGTATGGCACTTCGCTTCGCCCGCGAGCCCGGTCGACTACCTGGAGCTGCCCATCCAAACATTGAAGGTCGGGTCGCTGGGAACGCACAAGGCGCTTGGGCTGGCGAAGGAAAAGGGCGCCCGGTTCCTTCTGACCTCGACGTCGGAGGTTTATGGCGATCCGCTCGTTCACCCGCAGCCCGAAACGTACTGGGGCAATGTGAATCCCATCGGGCCCCGCGGATGCTACGACGAAGCGAAGCGATTCGCGGAAGCCCTGACGATCGCTTATCGGAATCAGCACCGGCTCGAGACCCGGATCGTACGGATCTTCAACACGTATGGGCCTCGGATGCGTTTGCGCGACGGACGTGTGGTGCCCGCCTTCATCAGCCAGGCGCTCGAGGGGCTTCCCATCACGGTGTTCGGCGACGGCAGCCAGACGCGGAGCTTCTGCTACTGCTCCGATCTGATCGAAGGCATCTATCGACTCATGATGAGCGAGGTCGCCGACCCGGTGAACATCGGCAACCCGACCGAGATGACCATGCTCGAGTTCGCCGAGGCCGTGATTCGGGCCACCCGGTCGCGGAGCCGGATCGTGTTTCGACCCTTGCCTCAGGACGATCCGAAGCAGCGCCGGCCCGATATCGCCCGCGCGCGGAAGCATCTGGCCTGGGCCCCGCGAGTGGCGCTCCGCGAAGGGCTGCGCGACACCATCGCTTATTTCCGTCCCCGAGTTCGCTCGCGCTAGCCCGGATTCCCCGAGTTCAGCGGGTGGTCCTCCGGGAAAGGAGTGGGACTGTTTGCTCCGCTCCGACAGGTTGGAGTCAGGGGTCGATGGGCGTCCCGCGAACGCGATAGAATCGTCGGTTGCCCGGCGGGACATCATGGATCACTTCGATGAAAACGTCCGCCCCCACGACGGGCTCGCCAGCGGGCGACCAGAGGGGATTCGCCGACATCGCGGGGGTCGCCTCCAATTGCCACAGGAACCCTTCCATCGCGCCGAAGCGAACATGCACATGCCCTTCCTCATAGTCCGGTTCGATGAAGTCCATGTTTACTCCCGCTTGGAAGCGAATCAGCGCGATGTCGGACGGCGTGTGGATCGGGCCGCCGCCGGCTCCGTTCGTTGAAGTGTCGAACGCCTGGAAGCCGATGGTGTAGACGCCCGGGAGCGTGGCGGTGAACCGTCGCCCATGGATGTGGCCGTAGGGATCGCTCCCGCTCGAGCCATCGTTTTCCGACAACCGCCACAGGTTCGTGCCGGTCTGGCCGGTTTGCAGCGAGAAGGTGGGCTTGGCGGCGCCGTTTTCCCAAAACGCGAACTCTCCTCCCGCGGGTCCGCTCACGCTGACGATGCTGGCTTGGATGAAAGATCCCGGCGCGGACGCCTGGGGATCGGGTCCTGCGTGCGCCGCGGTTTGCGGCAGCGCTGTGAGCGTGATGCTGCCCTGGTAGTATCCGGCGTATTTCCCCGCGTTCGTCTGGATCAGCGTTTTTACGTAATACGAGGCGGGCGCGAAGTCGGCGGCGTTGGCGAAGAGGAGCGGCGCGTTCTGGCGCGCCGCCAGCGCTCCGGCGTTGAGGTGGGAGTGGGATTGCGACAGAAGCGGCGCTGGAGCGACAACAGCCAGACCGAGGGCGAGCATGACGGGAGGGAACAATGAGGGGTTCATGGAACTTGGAACTGAGTTGTTGGTTTAGGGTTGACGACCCGCCGGGTTGACGAAGCGCGAGCCGGGTTCAAGGAGAGCCTGTTTCGCCGCGGACCAGCTCAGCCGATCGACGTGGCCGTCCACGAAGAGGTAGTTGGCGGCGTTTTGGTGCCGCAGCGCCGCGATCTCGGCGATGAATCCCGTCGGGGAATAGTCGCCGTCATCCGGGTCGGCAAAGTGAAAGTGATCGCTGTTCGAGTAGGCGTCGGCGCACTCGGCCATGAGCATCGAGGCGCTGGGCGCGGGCACCGAGGTCACTCGCGAAAAATCGCGCGCGCCCGGCGCGTCCGCAGGCAGGAAGAAATCGTTGATCGCATAGCTGTAAAGGCGGCCCTGGTTCGGGTCTTTTGGACATCGCCACAAGCTCGCGCCCGCGCAGTAGGGCTGCAGCGTGGCGACCCACGATTGGCCGGTGTGGGAGGACCGGAGCAGCGAGTTCTCGTTGTCGTCCGCGTAGAGCACGCTGGCGATTCCGATCTGCTTGAGCTGGCTGAGGCAGGCGGAGCTCGACGCCTTCCCTTTCGCTCCCGCGAGAGCGGGAAACAGCAGCGCGGCCAGGATCGCGATAATCGCGATCACCACGAGCAGTTCAATGAGCGTGAATCCACGCGCGGAGTTTGCTTTCATCTGTCTTTGTGCCGCCGGGAGCGCGCAGGCGTTCCGGCGGAGAAACTGGAGTTGGAATCGAAATCTCCAAAGCCCGTAATGGCTTCGGCGATGTGGGGGAAAACTCGGGAGCATACGCTCCGAGCCGCAACGGAAGATGGATTAAGCCGGACGAGGGGGCGGGGTGGGCGGGGACTCCGCGTCGCGCGTCGCGGGGCGGGCGGCGATGAGGAATCGTAGTCGGGGAGCGTGAGGCACGAGGAAGCGGGACAAGGGCGGGACCGAGTAATCGAGCTTGGCGCCGAGTTTCAGGAGGTCCCTGGCTTTTTCCGTCCTCTTGCCCTCCTGCACCGCCTTGCACAGCTCGCACTGATGGCGACCGTCGAACGTCTTCTCGAGCGCGGTCGCGAGAGGCGCGTCCTGCGAGTAGCTGACCGCCATGCCTACCCAGGCCACCGTCTGGAGAACCGCCCAAGGCGCGCCGATGGCGAGCACCAGCGCGACAACGATCAGGATATGGGCGAACTTCTGCCGCATTTCAGGGGCAAGGCTATCCCGCACGACCTGATTGTCAATCGCGCGCGCGCTCAGCGGTCGCCGCGCGGTTTTTCGGAAATGTCGGATGAGTCTAACCATCGGACGGGAGGCGGATGGGGGCTGCCCGTGGTTCCGGATCAACGCTTTTTCTTGCGAGGAGCCAGCTTCTGGATCCGCTCAATGAAGGCCTGGGGTCCTTCGCCATTATAGTTGAGGGTTCCCAGTTTTCGGCCGTTGCTATTCAGCACCACAAGCGTGGGGTAATACTCAATGCGATACTTGTCTTGCAGCGCGTCGTTCGCCTTTTTTTGCGACTCGGTTTGTTCCTTGTCGTGAGGAAAGTCGACTTCCACCAACTCCAGATTCTCCCGGGCGTAAGCCGCGAACTCCGGCGTTTGGAACACCTGCTTGTTCAGGAGAATACACACGGCGCACCAATCCGACCCGGTGAAGTCGAGAAAGATCATTTTGCCGCTGATCTTCGCTTTGGCCTTGGCCTCCGGGAGGCTGGTGAGCCACGGAAGCTGGCTCTCCGCCGCGGGGGCAAGAGGGGACCAACACATCAGGAGCAAGGCGATCAGAAACGGCTTCATATGGGTAATCGAGACAAGTTGCGGGCGGGCGCCATGCCCAGCCGCTCCGGGTTTGGACGACGTTGACCTCGGGATGTTCAAGGGACTTTTGGACCTCTTGAGGGCGCGCAGCCGTGATCCTAAGTCGGCGCGCGCGCCAACATGCTGAAGATCGACGGTCAGACATCGACCGCGTTCGGCGAGCTGAATTCTCCGCCGAATTTGCGCTGATCCTGGAGGGTCGCTTCTTTCCGCGAGAGCCTGCCGCGCTCAGTTCGCCGCGGAGGCTTTGAAAAACCTGAGTGGTGTACCGGGAGTGATCGGCACTTTCACTACACTGGGTCGTGGACCATTCGTCACCGCAACGAAGGCTGCCCAACCCAGCCCTGAGTTAGACTCGATCGAGTAGGGCGTGCCGGGGTAGCCATCGATAGCCAGATCAACCCGCTCGGTGGGACCCGCAGGCGGCCAGGCCACGGCGGTGAGCGAAGGACGGCGCGTGAACTGCGCAGTGATCGTCTTGTTCCGGTCCATCGGGACCGTGAGATGAGGATCGTTCCCGACAGCATCTCCAGTCCACGCGACAAAATCCTGCCCGGGCGTGGAGACTGCGTTGAGCGTCACGACCCGGCCCTTACTGAATACGCCCCCGGCAGGATTCTGGAGGACCGTTCCTCCTCCCGTCACCCGAATCACCAGGGACAGTTCACCCGCTTTAAGGCGGACAAACTGGGCGATCGGTTTCGGATCGGAGCTTCCCACAATCCACGAGACACGATCCGGAGCATCCGACGGCAGTCCGCTCCATCCGGCGAATGCGAAGGCAGTCGACGGCGATGCGGTCATCCAAATTCTCGAACCAAACGGGTATACGGTGAGATTGGGGTCAAACTGCACGATCCCTCCCGCAGAGTTGGGCGGTGGAACCAGTGTGCCAAAGACAGCCTCGAGCTTCACATCCTGAGTCATGGCGAGCTTCAATGGCGTCACCGAGCTTGCCACATCCCCTTCCCAACCAAGGAAGCTCCACCCTGCTTTAGGAGTCGCACGCACGGACGCCATTGTGTTCGGAGGATAGAAGCTCAGCGAGGGATCGATGGAGAGGGTTCCTCCGCCGGCGGTGTTCGCGGACAGCAGGAAGGCAGGCTCGATGATCACATCGATGGGATCTCCTTCGATCGGGGCGCTTTGATCCTCTGGATAGGCAACAACGCGCAACCGACCCGAGTGACGAAGAACCAGCTCGTGAGGTTGGGGACGGCTGCGAGGATGGGGAAACGACCCATCGAAGGTCCAACTCAGGACCGCATTGGAGAAGGAAGTCTGAACAGACAGTCGCGCCTCCCGTTGATGCGTGAGAGTCGAAGAAGAGGCCAACCGTCCGTCCATCAACACGGCAGGCATGCCGACAGGCGCGGTGCGAAAGACACCGCCAATGAGAAGTGTTTCAACACGTGTTGTGGGCGAGAAGATCGCGGTGAAGTCGTTCACGGTCGAGACCAGGTCGGTGCGCGATGACGACATGACCCAGTCTCCCCAGCGATCAAACCGATGCCAGCGTCCGGCGACAGCCTTGAGTGTCAGGGGGGAGTTGTAGGGGAGATGATCCAGCTCTGTTTCTGTCTGAATCGTTCCAGAGCCCTGGACTCGCAGGGTGGGCTTATCAGCATGGTCGTAGCTGGCGGACACGTAGGCCATGCCTTCTATGGGATGAAGGAATACGAAGCGACCGTCTCCGAACGTTGAGTCCACGAACGATGGGCCACCTGTCGCCAAGTCGACAGACAGTACCTTCTCCCAATGAAGCGCGTCGGCGGACGCCTCAATCTCCGCTCTCCAAGGCTCGTCCCGAAGGCGCGGAGGCGTCAGATGACCCACCAGGTATTCTCCGTCACCGTACGCCGCAGAACTCACGTAGTTTGGGGCATTCGAGAAGATGCCCAAGCGATGCGAGTTCGCCCCATCTTGTGAGCTCAGAAATAGGGTGCTGTTAGGGCTCCGGAGTTGGTTGATCACCTCTGTGAAACCGCTTCCCACTGGCAGCATGGCGATCGTGTCACCCACGTCCTCAGCGGTAGGTCGTGGCAATGACTGCCAAACAGATCGGTCCTGCGAACGTATGTCTCCGTAGCTCCCACCCTGAACGTACCATCCGCTGTTAGCCGCAACTGTATTGAGGCGAAACGACAACGAGAGAGGAAAAGCAGGAGGGTTTTCGAGGAGCGCCCATCCCGACGCCCCGTCCGAAAGCCAGAAGTTCTGCTGGAACTGGGCGTCAAATTGCCGGCCGATCACCACAAACCCCGCAGAACCTCCCGCCACTGAAGCGTCGGTATTCGTCAGCTTGCTGCTTTGTATCTGCCAGGCTGTTCCATCCAGTGAGCTCAATATACCTCCCTGCCCAGCGGCCACGAATCTCCCACCATAATACCCCAAGCCCCTCAGGTCTCGAAGCGAAGGAGTTCCTCGGAATCGTTCCGTCCACTGGGCGCCGTCGACAGAAGTGAACACCACGCCGGGCGTCCCCCCCACAGCAACGAAAAGACCCGAGCCAAAACCTATGCGCTTCAGCGAAACGGAAGGATCCTCGGTAACCTGGTGTGGGCTCCAGGTCTGGATGAAGGTAGGAGCCACTACGCGCACGTGAATGCTCTCGGATTCAACTCCGCCAAGGTCATTCCTGACCCTGAACTTGTAGACTCCTCCTTGTTGTAGCGTTGCGTGGTCGGTTGACCAGTTGGCCCCGGATTCCTGTGGGAAGTGGACGCCGTCCTTCTCCCATTCCCACCGCAGCGGAGGCGTTCCTATCACCCAGGCCTGAAGCGCGAGGCGCTCGCCCACACGGAGGGTCACGTCGGTCTCGTAGCCAAGGATACGGGGAACGCGTCGATCAATACGGGGCGAAACCTCGACTGCTCCGATGTCGATTCCATCCCCCGGGGGCCTTGAAAACCCTCTTTGATCCATTTCAGGCGCGCCCTCGCTTCGCCCTCGGTCAATGACGACGCTTGCAGCGCCCGGCGCGTATGTGAGCGTAGGTCCGCCGTTGTTTTGGAGCGGGCCGAGTTTTGGATCCGCGCCCACAACATCGGAAAGCACCCATCCCGCGGCGCCGTTGGTATTGCCGATCAGGTTGAATCCAGAGCTCAGGAATCTTCCATCGAGATCAGGACTAATGGTGATAGGACCGCTTATGTTTCTGGCAACAATCGTGTTCAGTAGCGTTATTTCAGCACGTTGGCAGAACACGCCACCGCCCAAACCTGGTCCGCGGGTTTCAGTGCCCCAGCAACCAACGCGACCCTCCCCGAGGCCGCCTAAAGCCGCGTTCGCAGTAATAGTGCAGTTAAGGAAGGAAGCGACGCCGCTCGAAATGCTTGCCCCTCCCCCTTTCGCCACGCCCCCACGTTTTTCGTTGCAGATTAGATACCGCGAGTCCGTCGTCTCGGCCCCTTGGGCCCTATTCTCTGAGATTGTGGAGTTGATCAAGATCAGGCTGCCGTTCAGGGCGGCGATTCCTCCCCCGTCCGCTGTGCCGGCGTAGACCGATTGCCGCTGCGTATCGTAACCACCACCAGGCGAGGCCACGTTAGCCAAGACGGAACACGACTTGATCGTAGCCACCGTCCCGGTGAGGCATATTCCACCTCCCAGAGCGTTACCCCCTGGGTAAGCCCCAATGACGCTGTTGGACGATACGGTGCATCGTTCGAGAGTCAGAGTGCCACCCAGGGCAAAAATCCCGCCTCCCAAACCTGTGCCACGATCCAATCCTCCCAACCCTTGGTTGTTCGCGATGTAGCAGTCCGCAACCGTCGCCTCCGTGTTGCGGATGTAAATCGCGCCTCCATACGCCGGTTGGCCAGGGATGGCACGGGTGGTTCCGTCCGGCTGGAGCCCGGAGGATCGAGTCGGTGTTCCCGTCAATTGGTTCCCATAGAACGCGCAGTTCTGCAAAGTAACGACTCCGCCAAATGAAGAAAGGCCCCCTCCTCCCTCTGCCTGCGAGGCATCCGAGAAGACCGTCGCGTTGAAAACAGAATTGCTCCGGAACCACGAATCCCGGATCTCCAATTGCCCCGTGTTGAACACAGCTCCTCCGGCCAGAATGGAGGAGTTGCGTTCGAATCCGCAGCCGATAATCCGCAGTGATCCAGCGTTGAAGATGGCGGCCCCGCGTGTGGACGTGTCTCCTCGAATCCCAGAGAAGCCGATTCCTGAGATCACACTGCGGGATTCTGGAGAGATCGCGAAGACACTGTTGGAGATGGTCGCGGTGATCACTAAACGATCCGCTCCCGGCCCAAGGATAGAGACGTCGCCAGAGATCAGAGGCAACCGATGCTCCAGCCGGATTTGTCCCGTCAGATTCGATAAGCTAACTGTTCCCCCGCCTGCCGAGTTCACATTCAGGATCGCTTCACGCAACGACCCGACGCCCACATCCGCGGTTGAGCTCGGGATTTGGATGGGCAGGGGCGACGCGGCTGGGTTCACCAGAACCACATTGCTGGTCACACATCCAAAGGGGTTGCATGCGACAAGCCGATAGCTTCCGATCGATTCAGCGCTTCTGCCATCAAGCTCTAGAAACCGCTGGTTCGCCCCGGCAATCGGAGCATCGCCCTTTCTCCATTCATAACGGAGAATTCCTGGCCCTTCCACGTAGGTCTCTAAGGTGACGGATGAGCTATTACCCAGGAATCGCTCCGTTGACTGAGCAACGATTCTGGGGAGGATGGGGGTCTGATATAAAAGAAGAACGCGACCCAAATAATACGTGCTTGCGGCAGCCTCGACGTGACTCGGAGCTCCGGCAAATGTCTGCTGTTCCGGTGAAGGGCCCGATGAACTGTTGAAAGTGTACACGAATCCATCCTCGAGCACTGCGAGCGCGTATGGTCCTCCGCCGCAGAGTTGCCGGATCCGACCTTTCATGCGATTCGTAGTAGTCTGGGGCGCTGCCTGATAGTATTGCCGCAGCCAGAGAATGGTTCCATCTTCATAACCGATCATGGAGTCCTCAGGGGAGTCGCCCCTCGCCTCGATAGCAACGGCGTTAGGAAGTCCCGGCCAGGGATCGAACTGCGTCGTCGGAGTGCTCAGCCATCGTCGGGTGCTTCCATCCGAGAGGAGTGCCAGATGGGAGAAAGAGCCGACACGAACAGCCACCGCGTGCGAGAATCCAGGGATCTTCTCCAGCGTCCCCACGCCATTCCCGTGCCGACAATACACGTCCCCGTCCGTGGTAATCCCCATCACGCAGTCCAGCTTTTCATTACCAGATTGCCAAGCGGTTCCCACCCCTCCACTCACAATCTTCAGCCCGGCGAACGGATTCATCCCGGCCTGATTGGAGGACCATAGCAGAGTGTTACCGTCGGAAAGTATCGCGAGGCGTCGACCGTCACGCTGGTAGATGGAAAGCGCGTTCGTCGCCACCACCACTGCGTCGGTTGCCGTGCTCCATTCGATAACTCTCCCATCCTTGGTAACAGCAATATTCTTGTCTGGGGCTGCGGCAATGGACACGACATCGTAGAGACCCTGTGGCACGACGGCCATTGGATCGCCCCCCAAGGCAACCACAACTCCCGTGGTGTCTCCGTCGGCTCCGAATGTGCAGCGGGGGATCAACAAGCTGATCATCAGCAGCCATGTCCAGCCGTCATGAAACAAACCGGTGAACGGCATCTGCCGTGGCAGAAATGGCTCTCTGCATCGAGGTTCGCGAATCATCTCCTGGATTGTTCCATGAACCCTACTGGAGGACGCATTCGTGTCAAGGAACCTCCTCCAGGCTGACCTGACAGGGCTGTTGACATTGCGCCCCCGGAATGGGACTACTTGGCCGTCGAGCGGACCCCCCACTGAGGTGGCACGATGGTTGAGTCTTATGGACCGTCAGTCGGCTCAGGTTCAGTTTCAGCCCGGAGTTCGCGCGACCTGACTCCGATGCCTCGGCTTGTCTTGTTGAAGACAAGTCCGCCCAGGATCGTCTGCAACTGTTGAACAGCCGACAAAAACCATACACATCAAAGCCATGAACAAGATCATCGCCTCATTCGCAGCCCTCGCGGTTGCGTCCATGCTCGTCACCACCGCCACCGCCGCCGACAAGGAAAAGGTCCTCAAGGGAGAGGGAGTTTGCGCCAAGTGCGAGCTCAAGGAATCCGCCAAGTGCCAGAACGCGATCCGCGTCGAGGAACACGGCAAGAAGGTCGTTTACTACATCGAGGACAACGACGTCTCCAAGGGTTTCCACAAGAAGGTCTGCACCGCGACCATCAAGCTGACCGCCACCGGCAAGGTCTCCGAGAAGGACGGCAAGAAGTGGCTGGCCGCGAGCAAGCTCGAAGAAACCAAGTAAGCTTCGCTTTCGTTCCCTGAACGGGAATACCGCCGCGCTCCGCGCCAATGTCGGAGCGCGGTTTTTTTATGTTCACCGCCCGGCGGGGCCTGATCTCCACAACCTTTCGTTGCGTGTGAGGACGTCCAGAATCCCGGCGTCCGCGGGGGGGAATGGGAAGCGGTCCAACTCATCACGGCCGACCCAGGCGATATTGGCGCACTGGACGGGGCGCGGCTCGTTCTTCAACCAGCGACACCTGAGAAACACGATCTCGACGGACTTCTCCGGATAGGCGTGGCGGGCTTCCGCGATTTGCTCGAGCGCCTCCACCTCCACATCCAGTTCCTCCCGAAGCTCCCGAACTAGGCACTCCGCGTGGGTCTCCCCGGTTTCGAGCTTGCCGCCGGGGAATTCCCACAGCCCTCCCAGGTGCGAATCCGGCAGGCGCTGGGCGATGAGCAGTCGGCCGGCGCGAAAAAGCAGGCCGGCCGCGACGCGAATCACTGGAGACGAGGACATGGACCTGGGCAATTCGGCGCTGGGGCTAGTCCCGGAAATTCACAAACTGAACGTCGACGGGAAAATCGTGGCCTCGCACCGCGGCGATGGCGGCCTGGAGGTCGTCGCGATTCTTGCCCGAGACCCGCAACTCGTCTCCCTGGATCTGCGTGGTGACTTTGATCTTGGTTTCGCGGATGAACGCCGCGACCTGCTTGGCCACCACGCTCTCCAACCCCTGCTTGATCACGATGCTCTGGCGGGCGTGTCCGACAGAGGAAATCTCCGGGTCTTTCCGCTCCACGCTCTTCAGGCTGATCTGGCGTTTGGCCAGCTTCCCCACCATGATTTCCTCCAGCGATTTCAGCTTGAACTGATCCTGGGCGGTCAGCTTGATCTCGTTTTTGTCGAGCGTGATGTCGGCTTGCGTGCCCTTAAAATCGAACCGGCTCGCGAGCTCCTTTTTCGCCTGGTTGACGGCGTTCTCGATCTCCATCGGGTTCACTTTGGAAACAATGTCGAAGCTAGGCATGGGAGGGAGGGTAGCCGAGGGGGATCGAGATTTGAAATCCGAGATTTTCGGTCTGAGACCTGATGTTCGAGGAGGCCGCTCTTCACGTGGAGGCGAGGCGGACTGGAATGCCGCGCGACGCCAGGTG
Organism: Verrucomicrobiota bacterium; assembly: GCA_016199985.1. Lineage (GTDB taxonomy): Bacteria > Verrucomicrobiota > Verrucomicrobiia > Limisphaerales > UBA11320 > UBA11320. The sequence continues at coordinate 28,146 of JACQFQ010000027.1, forward strand.
TCGTTTCACGTCGCCCACCGTGTGCTCCTGGTAGTGGAAGATGCTTGCGGCAAGAACGGCGTCGGCCCTGCCGGCGATCAGCACGTCCGCCATGTGCTCGAGGCTCCCGGCGCCCCCGCTCGCCACCACAGGCACCCCGACGGCCTCGCTGACGCGTCGCGTGATCTCCAGGTCGAAGCCGGCCTTCGTGCCGTCGGCGTCGATGCTGTTCAGAACAATCTCTCCGGCGCCCAAGGCGACCGCCTTCTCCGCCCACGCGACGGCCTCAAGGCCGGTGGCCTGACGTCCGCCTCGCATAAAAACCTCCCATCGATCCGGGGCGATGCGCTTGGCGTCGATGGAGACCACGACGCACTGGCTGCCGAACTTTTCGGCCCCGGCCCGGATGAGGTCCGGGGTCTGGATGGCGGACGAGTTGATGCTGATTTTGTCCGCCCCGGCCTTGAGCATTGTGCTCATGTCCTCGACGGTTCGGATGCCGCCGCCGACCGTCAACGGCATGAAGCATTGATCGGCGGCGCGCTCGATGACGCTGACCATGGACGCGCGGCCGTGGGCGCTGGCGGTGATGTCGAAGAAGACCATTTCGTCCGCCCCTTGTTCGTTGTAACGAATCGCGAGCTCCACGGGGTCGCCCACATTCCGCAATCCGCCCTCCTCCGCCCGGCCGAACTGCACGCCGCGGGTGACGTTCCCATCGTGGACGTCGAGGCAAGGGATGACACGTTTTGCGAGCATAACGGGGCGCACTATAGGCCCCGAACCTATTCCATCAACCCTCGACTCCTTTCGGAATTCCCGACCAGGCCTCAAAACTTCCATTGCCAAGGCCTGCCGCTTCTTCTATTGGTTTCCCCCTTCAGGCCGGGGAGCACCCCTGGCGGCGGGGCCAGCCGGCACTTCTCCAGCACCCGGAGTCGACGTCGAATCAGAGGCGCCGCATTTTGCATTATCAGGCCTATGGACGTCCGATTGCCCAATCTTGGTGAAGGCGCCGATTCCGGCGTGGTTGTGAGTATTCATGTCAAGGTGGGGGACGTTGTCGCCAAAGGCCAAACCCTTCTCGAGCTCGAGAGCGGCAAGGCTGTCGCCCCCATCCCGGCCCCCGTCGCCGGGAAGGTCGCGTCCGTCCGCGTGAAGGAAGGCGAGAAGATCACGGCGGGCACGGTCATCTTCCAATTCGAAGGCGCGGGCGCCCCTGCCGCCGGAGCCACGCCAGCCGCCCCTCTCAAAAAGGCGGCCGCGGCGGCGAAAGCGCAGGAGCCGGAGCCGAACGTCGTCGAGGAAGCCGACACCACCGAATCCGGCGAGGCCGAGGAGAACGCCGATTTGCTGGAGGACGGAACGCCGGCGGCCGCCTCGCCCGAGCTCCGTCGGATCGCCCGGCTGCTCGGAATCCCGCTGCGCAAGGTCCGGGGCAGCGGCCACGGCGGCCGGATCACGTTCGATGACGCGCGCGGCTACATCGCTCGCCTTCGTCGTCAGGCCGGACTGCCCAAGACCGCGTCCGCGAATGCAGCGGCCTCGGCCCCGGCGCCCGAGCGCATCGACTTCGCCCAGTTCGGCAAGGTGACCACCCGGCCGTTGACACCGCTCCGCAAGGTGATCAGCCAGCGGATGCTCGAAAGCTGGACTCAGATTCCGCAGGTCACCCAGTTCGACGAGGTCGACATCTCAACCCTGCTGGAACTGCGGAAGAAGCACGTGGCCGCTTTCGAGTCGAAGGGCGCCCGCCTGACGGTGACCGGCATTGTCCTGCGCGCCCTGGTCGCCACGCTTCAGAAGCATCCCCTCTTCAACGCGAGCATCGACGATCACGCGCAGCAGGTGGTCCTCAAGGAATACATCCATCTGGGGATCGCGGTGGACACCGAGGCCGGACTTCTGGTGCCGGTCATCCGCGACGCGCAATCGAAAAACGTTCTCCAGCTTTCCCGCGATCTGCAATCATTGGCCGAGAAAGCGCGCGACCGCAAAGTGTCGCTGGAGGAGCTCCGCGGCGGCTCGTTCACGGTCTCGAACCAGGGCGGCATCGGAGGCGGGTATTTCACCCCGATCATCAATCGCCCGGAGGTCGCCATCCTCGGCATGGGCAAGGCCTCCCTAAAGCCCGTGGTGAAGGACAAGCAGATCGTTCCGCGCACAGTGATGCCGCTGGCCCTGTCGTATGATCACCGGCTGATCGACGGCGGAAGCGCGGCCCGGTTCATTGCCGATCTGGCCGCGGCGATCGAAAACTTTTCCGAGAAGGAGTTGGCTGTCTAGCCCGGCGCTCTTGGGCACGCTCGCGCAACTCAACACAAAGCTCTATTTCGTTCGTTGATATGGATCCCATCAAATGTGAAGTCGTAGTGGTCGGCGCCGGTCCCGGCGGATACGCCGCCGCCTTTTATGCCGCGGACCTTGGCAAGAAGGTCATCCTCATCGAGCAGGACCCTCGCTTGGGCGGCGTGTGCCTGAATCGCGGGTGCATCCCTTCCAAGGCGCTCCTGCATGCCACTCACATGATCGACGAGGCGCGCGCCTCGGCGAGCCGCGGCATCTCCTTTGGTCCGCCTTCCGTGCAGTTGGACAAGCTCCGGGCTTGGAAGGACGCCATCCTCACCAAGCTCAGCCTCGGCATCGCGGGGCTCGCGCAGAAGCGCGGCGTCGAGGTCATCCACGGACGTGGTCACTTTGAGTCCTCCAACAGCCTCCGGCTGGAGACATCCCAGGGGCAGCAGTTCATCAGCTTCGACCACTCCATCGTGGCGGCCGGATCGCGGCCCGCGCTGCCGCGCGCTTTCGATCTCGGCAATCCGCGGATCATGACCTCCACCGAGGCTTTGGATGTCCCCGACGTTCCCGGCAGCCTGCTCGTGATCGGCGGCGGATACATCGGGATGGAGCTCGGCACGGTTTATAGCTCGCTGGGAAGCCAGGTCACCGTCGTTGAAGCCCTCGATTCCATCCTGGCGGGCGCGGACGCGGATCTGGTGCGCCCCGTCCTCCGTTACGCGGAGAGCCATTTTCATGAAGTCCGGCTCAAGACCAAGGTGGCGGGCATGTCCACCGCGGGAAAGCAGATCAAGGTGGCCACGGAATCAGCCGGACAAACGAAGGAAGAGCTCTACGATCGAGTGCTTGTGTCCGTGGGACGCGTTCCGAACACGGAGGATCTCGGGCTCGAGAACACCAAGGCGGAGCAGGACGAGCGCCGATTCATCAAGGTGGACGCCCAGATGCGCACCGCCGATCCGAACGTGTACGCCATCGGCGACGTCGCGGGCGGCGTCCTGCTTGCCCACAAGGCCGCGCGAGAGGCGCGGATCGCTGTCGAAGCGATCACCGGCGAGCCCGCTCCCGTGAGGCCTCTCACCATCCCGGCCGTGGTGTTCACCCATCCGGAGATCGCATGGTGCGGGATCACCGAGGCGGAGGCCAAGGCGCAGGCGCGCGCGGTCCAGGTCGTCAAGTTCCCCTGGGCCGCCTCCGGACGCGCCATGACCTGCGACGCGACGGAAGGCCTGACAAAGCTGATCGTGGACACCTCCACCGAACGAGTGATCGGAATGGGGATCACCGGCGTCCATGCCGGGGACATGATCTCGGAAGGCGTCGCGCTGATCGAGATGGGAGCGACGGTCAAGGATCTGGCAATGATGGTTCATCCCCATCCCACGCTCTCCGAATCCATGATGGAAGCCGCGGAGGCCTTCTTCGGCCATTGCACGCACATCCACACTCGAAAGCGCGCGGATGCCTGAGCCTGTCCCACGGCTCTGAAATACGTCTCCATTCCTGCCCGGCCGCGCCGATATCTCCTGCGAGGACGTCGCTGATTTCACGACGTCGCGACGCGATATCTCATGAACGCAGCCGAAAAGCTGGACCCTTCCAAGCAGCACGCCATCAGCCTTGTGGAGGCTGTGTCATTTGATGAGGAGTCCCAGATCGCTTCCCGGCGGGTGGATGGTCGATGGCTCTGCGCGTGGCTTTCGACCGGCCACGATCATCGCGCCTGGGATGTTTTTCTCGAAAGCACCCCCTTGGGACACTTCCAGCAGTCCAGCGCCTGGGCTCGAGTGAAGGCAGAGGACGGGTGGGAGACCTTGCGGGTTTTGGTGAGGGAGGAGGATGGAGGCGCGATCCGGGCTGGCTTCCAGATCCTGAAGAAGCGGACCCGCGTCGGCGGCGTCGCCTACATTTCCAAAGGGCCGGTGATCCCGGCCGGCCCGTTGGAGGAGGAGCTGAGAGCTTTTGTGACGGAGCAGGTCGTCTCCTGCGTTCGCGATCACGGGATCGCGGCGCTGATCGCGCAGCCCCCTGACGACGATGTCGCGACGACGCCCTCGCTATCGCGCCTCGGATTCTCGGCGCTGGGGCTTTCGATGGTGATCGAGAGCACGCTCGTGGTGGACCTGGCGAAGAAGGACCCGGAGTGGCGCAAGGATTTGCGCAAGACGACGGCGAACCAGGTCAGGAAGGCCGTGAAGAAGGGAGTGACGGTTCGGGTCGCGACGGCGGCCGACCTGCCCGTCTTTTTCGACCTGATGAGCGAGACCTGCCGTCGCCAAAACACTTCGCCAAGCCCCGCCTCGTTGAGCGCGGTGGAGCGACTGTGGGCCGCCTTTCACGACCGGGGCATGCTTCGCATTTCCTTCGCGGAGTTTGAGTCGCAGCCTCTCGCCACGGTTCTTCTCCTCAAATTCGGCGAGCGGGTCACGCTGTGGAAGAAGGGCTGGAACTCGAAGCTCCCCAATCACCACCCCAACGATCTCGTGAACCACGAGGCGATGGAGTGGAGCGAGCGGGTGGGCGCCCGTTTCTTTGACTTTGCGGCCATGGATCCCGACATCACGCGCAGCGTTCTCGCCAACGAGCCGTTGCGACCGGACCAGATGGCGACCCGGTACTTCTTTCTGATGGGTTTCGGAGGCTCCCCGCGGATGTTGCCCCCCGCGCAAATCTATTTGAGGAATCCGATCCTGCGGCGCATGTTCCCCGTGGTTCGTCCCGCGCTCGTTGCGTTCGAGCGGTGGAAGGACCGCCGGGCGCAGCGACGCAAATGAACACCACAACTGTTTCTCCCTCTCTCGGGCTGGAAGGCGCGGACAGCGTCCGCCGCGGCGACGCGGGCCTCTCCACGCTTCATCGGCTGACGACGCTCATCATCATCGGAGGCGCCTTCATCACCTTCGGAATTCTGTGGGACATCTCCTGGCATGCCACGATCGGCCGCGACACTTTCTGGACGCCGGCGCACATGATGATTTATCTCGGAGGCACGCTGAGCGGATGCCTCGCGGGATGGATCGCGTTCAGCGCCACGTTCCTCAAATCGGAGGCGTTGCGCGGGGTGAGCGTGCGGCTGCTCGGAGCCTGGGCGCCTCTTGGGGCCTGGGTCACGATCTGGGGGGCGCTGGCGATGCTGACCTCCGCGCCGCTGGACGACTGGTGGCACAACGCGTACGGGCTTGACGTGAAGATCCTCTCGCCGCCGCACGCGCTCCTCGCCGCGGGGATGTACGGCGTCGTCACCGGCGGGCATCTCCTCGCCGCCGCGGCGCGCAATCGGGCGGTCGCGGGCGGGGTCTCCGCGGGCGTCGCCTGGCTGCCTCTCGTCGCCAATGGCGTTCAGCTCGCGCTGTCCTCGATCCTGCTGACCGAGCTCAGCTTTCCCAACCTTCAGCGCAGCGCCACATTTGCGATGGCCTCCGCCGCTCTTTATCCGACCTTCCTTGTCTCCGCGGCGCGGCAGAGCGCCACGCGATGGGCGGCGACAAAGATGTCGTTCGTCTACATGGCGGTGATGTGCGTGATGGTCTGGATTCTTCCGCTATTCCCGGCCGAGCCCAAGCTGGCCCCCATCTTCAATCGCCTCACCCACATGGCGCCTCCCGCGTTTCCCCACCTTCTCTTCATTCCAGCCTTGGCCCTGGATCTTCTTGCCATGGGCATCAGGAACAAATCCGGCTGGGCATGGGAGGCTGGGCGTGTGCTGGGCAGCGCGACTCTTTTCCTGGTCCTGTTCCTTTTCGTTCAGTGGCATTTTTCGGCGTTCCTGATCAGCCCCATGGCCGATAACGCGTTCTTCGCCGGACATGGGCGCTACTTCAGTTATATGGGAGACCTGCAATACGCCGGACAATTCTGGGAGCGACGAAACGCTTCCATCGAGTTCTCAACGCTGGGCTGGGCTGGGTTGATCGCGATCGCTTCGGCCTTGGTCGGATCGCGCGGCGGACGTTTCTTGACAAGAATCCTCCGGTAGTCCCGCGGGATGACGCCTTCATTCTCCAATCCCCGACTCTCCCAGATGCCTTCCTTCCTCCCCACCGCCATCGTTCGGTCATCGCTTCGAACGCGTTTCAGCGTTTTGGTTCGCGCATCGGCGACGGTCTGGCTTTGCTTCCTGGGGCTTTGCGGAACGCCGAGCTTGCGCGCGCATGTGGGCAATCCTCACATCGTGTTTGAGGGAAGGGCGGGAGGATTTCCCGTTCGCGTTGTGGTGCGGCAGCCTGATGTGGTCCCGGGGTTGGCTGAGGTTTCGGTGCGCGTTCTCGAGGGGACCCCTCAGCGGATCACTGTCTTGCCGCTGCATTGGGACGCCGCTCGAAAGGGCGCGCCGGCGCCGGACATCGCTCGTCTCACGCCGGGCGAAACCCATCTCTACGCCGCGCAACTTTGGCTCATGACCCGGGGCGCTTACGGCGTTGAAGTGTCGTTGGAAGGGGATCGTGGCGGCAGCGTGATTGTTCCCGTCAACTCAGTCGCCTACGACCGCAAGCCCATGCCCGCCGCGATGAAGACGATCACCGGAGTCCTTGGGCTGGTGCTTGCGCTGGGCATCGTCGCAATCGGATTCGCGGGGGGCCGGGACAGCGACTGGCCCGTGGGCCAGGAGGTCTCGTCGCAGCAGCGACGCAGAGGGGTCGTCGGAGCGGTGACCGGAGTCGTTCTGGTGTGCCTCGCGGTGGTCGGGGGCAATCGCTGGCGCGTTTCCGAGGATGCCTTCCACACATCGCGGGTCCTCTTCAAGCCCATCGCCCATCGCGTCGATGTCGCGGAGTCCTCGGAGGGCGCGCGGCTCGAGCTGCAATTCACCGACCCGCGGATGGGCCATCCCAACTTCGCGTTGGTCCCGGATCACGGCAAACTCGTCCACGCGTTTCTCATCGGCGGAGCCTCCAACTCCGTCTTCGCCCACGTGCACCCGCTCCACCTGAAAGGGAACGCGTTCCAGGCCCGGCTCCCCGCGCTTCCCGCGGGGACGTATCGCTTTTTCGCCGACGTGACCCATGAGCAGGGCATCGCCGAGACGATCACCAACGAGATCCATGTCGCGCGCGCCTTGGCGGACTCGGGGCCTCCGTCGGATCCTGATGATTCCTTTTCAACAAGTCCCCTCAGCTTGGGCGATGAAGTGGAGCTGGCCGGCGGAGTGCGGATGAAGCTGTCGGGTTCAGCCGCGCTGAGGTCGGGAATCTCCGATGTGTTGGAAGCTTCGTTGACGGACGCCCAGGGCCATCCCGTGGCGCTGCAGCCCTACCTGCGAATGCTCGGTCACGCGGTGATTGAGCGGATCGATGGCGGCGTGTTTTCTCATGTGCATCCCGCCGGCACTCTCAGCATGGCGGCGGCGCGCGGGTTCGCCGCGAAGTCGGGCGGAGCTGTCGCGGCGAAGAACGCCGACGCGACCTGCGGCGATCTGTCTGCTCTGCCCGAGGAGCAGGTTCTCGCTCTGGGGCGCGGGGGCAAAGTGGGATTCCCTTTCGTGTTTCCCTCGGCCGGCGAATACGCGGTCTGGGTCCAGGTGAAGGTCGACGGACGGATCCTCACCGGCGCTTTCCGTCGCACCGCGCGCTGACCGTTTGCTCAATCTTCGGGCCGTTCCCCGCTTGGCGCCATCTTCACGAGCTTCGGATCAAAGCGACCGAGAATCTCCACCAGGTCCGCTTGAGCCGCCATGACCTGATGGATGTCCTTGTAGACCATGGGAACTTCGTCAAGGCCCGCGGAGATCAGATGCACTCCGCGGTCCTTGAGCACGCGATTGACCTTTGACCATTCGAAGGTATCGAGCGCGCGGGACCGGCTCATCACGCGGCCCGCGCCATGCGAGGCGGAGTTCAGGGAGTCGGGGTTGCCTTTGCCTCGAACGAGGAATCCTGGGGACGCCATGGATCCGGGGATGATGCCGAGCACGCCGGCGCCGGCCGGAGTCGCGCCCTTGCGGTGAACGACCACTTCCCTCTCCACGCCGTCAATCCGATGCCGCTCCTTCCAGGCAAAGTTGTGATGGTTCTCCACGTCGAGCAACACCGCCACCCGGAGATGTTCCGCGATGTGTCGATGGATCAGCGCGTGATTCGCTGCCGCGTAACGGCCCATCAACTCCATCGCGGCCCAGTATTCCTGTCCGACCTCGGACTCCAGGGAGAGCCAGGCGAGATGCTTCAACTGCTTGGGGAGTTCGGGATGCTCCGCCATCGCGAGCTTGCTATAGTGGTCGCACACCGCCGCCCCCGATCCGCGGCTGCCGCTGTGGCTGAGCAGCGCGACGTAATCACCCGCCTGCAGGCCCTTGATGGGGTGGTCGGTGGAGAACACGCCGAACTCCACGAAATGATTTCCGCTGCCGCTTGTGCCGAGCTGCGACCAGGCCCGGTCCTTGTTCTGGCGCGTGATCGGGCTGACATTCCAGTCCGCCTCCAGGACAGGGTGCTCGCGTCTTTCGCGGAACGCGGCCCCGATTCCGAAGCGGGTCTCTGCTTCCACGGCTTCGATCAATCGCTGTCGCTGTCGTTCCAGCTCGCGGAGGGGAAGATCGAGGACGGTCATCTTCATCCGACACGCGATGTCCACGCCAACGGCGTAGGGAATCACCGCGCCTTCGGTCGCGAGGACGCCGCCGATCGGCAGCCCGTATCCGACATGCGCGTCCGGCATCAACGCTCCGGCCGCGGCCACCGGCAGCGTGCAGGCGCGGGCGAGCTGGTCGACGGCGTTGGGCTCGAGTCCGTCGCCCCACTGCCGCCACGGGGCGCTGGCTGGTCGCAACGGCGGCGGCGCGCGCATCAGTGCCTGGGCGAAGGGCCCGCGCAGCTCATCCGCGACAAAGCGCGAGGGCTCGCGGACAATTTCGGCCAGCTCCCGCTCGAGCAGCGAGCGATCCAGTCCTTTCAGGACGTAGCGCGCGATGAAGTCCATGCCGAGGGTCATCGCCTCGCCCGCTGGAACGCCCAGCCCAATGAGATCCTTTTTGTTCACGTCATTCGTTCCGGTGGCCGCGCCCTGGCTCTGGCTCTCTTTATTTGCTGCCGGGTTTCACCGCGGGGATGGCGGCGAGGTCGGCGGGCAGTTGGGCGGCATCGAAGGTTTCGACCTGGAGCTGGATGAGGCTGCAAAGAGGCACGCCGAGGTTGAGGGGTTCAGAAGACCGGTCGACAAGCATGGCGACGCCGACGCAATCGCCCTGGCGAGCCCGGACGATGTCCAGCGTCTCCCGCACGCGTCCTCCCGCGGTGACCACGTCTTCCACGACGAGGATCTTCTCGCCGGGCGCGATCTGGAATCCGCGTCGGAGGACGAGCTTGCCCTCCTCCTTTTCGGCGAAGATGAATCGGACGCCCAATCGCCGGGCGACCTCCTGTCCGATGACCAGCCCGCCCATCGCGGGGGAGATCACCGTGGCGGGAGCGAGAGCTCGGACGCGCTCGGCCAGGGCGGCGCCGAACTGTTCGACGATCGGCATGGATTGAAGCGCCTGGGCGCATTGAAAGAACTGGCGGCTGTGGCGTCCGCTGCGAAGGATGAAGTGCCCTTGCAGCAACGCGCCTGTGGTGCGGAAAAGATCCAAAGCTTCTGCGTTCGTCATGCGCGCACAGCTTAGGAGCTGGGGCCCCGGAGCAAAGTGAAAAACGCGCCTTGCAGTGGCGGCGGAGGTCCCGCCCAGTGGTCGGAGCCTTCGACGGCGAGCGCGAGTAGGGAACGTGGACGCATGTCTTGCCACGTGGCACGTCGGAGACAAGAAATGAAACCACGGACGGCACTGATTTTGTCGTTGTTGGCGTGAGCTTCCTTGAGTTTGCCAAGATGACAGCTTTCGAGAATCAAGGCCTGGCGCTGGATCGAAAGCAATGTCCGCGCGAGTTGGAAGCTGTTGCCTGAAGCTTCCAGGACGAAG
>JACQFQ010000028.1 GCA_016199985.1 Verrucomicrobiota bacterium
CGCCGCTCAAGCGGCGTAGTTCTTCTGTCGGTAGAGATTCCCAGACCGAACCAGGGATTCTCGTGCCACGCCGGGAGGGGTCGAAAAATCACCGCTTACCTTGTTGATTATCGAATCCGATTCGAACAGGTTTGGTTGTCTTCTGAAAGGTTCGCTTAACTGAGGAGCCCGGGGATCTGGGCCGCCACCCTAAGGATGATACCCCCAATCACAGGTTGAATTCGCTCTCGGAAAGTGTGGCGAGAGATCCGGAAGGCCGCATGACTCATTCGCTCGTTGGCGGATTGAATACTTTGGCCCCACAGCCAATACACCTTTGGGCGAGCGCTGTCGCCCGAGCCCTGCACACCCACAATCCAGTTGCAGCTCAAACTCGTACCAGGCCGGCAATATTCTCGGGATCGACACCAATTGGCCATATCGTGGCTCGATCGTAGACTGCACCGGCCAGTTCAGCCGATTCTAGCTCCTCGCAACGGAGATCTGCACCACGCAGATTCGCACCAACGAAACTCGCCCTCCCGATATTTGCACCCACGAAGCTAGCGCTCTGAAAGTCAGCATCGTGGAAAACAGCACTCCTCAGCATTGCTTGGTCTAGGATCGCGAAACAGAAGCGGGCCTTGCTGGCATTGCATGCCGCAAGATTGGCGCTTCTGAGATTCGCATTGGAAAGATCAGCTTGTTCGAGCCAAGCCGAGCGTAACTCAGAATGAGAAAGGTCTGCCCCTCTCAGACTCAGTCGATCCAGCAGGGCTCGATGCAGGTTCAGCCCTTGGAGGCGTGCCCCCTCCAAAGAGTTCTCTTCGACCCACACGTCATCTCCTGTCTCGCACTTAATTATTATTCCCATGGCTCGGGGTCGATTTTGAGATCATCCCACGGAACTGCCCTATCAGGACGCCCGCCGAGCGATGGCTGAAGCGCAGGCTCCTCTCCGACGATCCTGCCCGCGATATACCGGTGATTCCCGTCCACAATCATTTCCCCATCCACCTTAATCGCGGGGGCGACCTCCTCGGCGAGTAGTTTGTCTACATACTTCTGCACCGTGGGCAACGAAACACCCCCAGCTTGTTGAGATGTTAGCTCAGCATCCTTCATTGCCGCACGAATAGTTGCTTCGGTCACCTCACTGCCGCTGGTTACCCTCCGTACCGCTCGACAAACACCCGTGATGCCACTTAGCTGTTAGGACCGCGCGAGGGCCGGGGGAAACCGAGGGATAGGCAGATGAATCAACCCTAAGGTTGACTCTGCGGCACCTTCACGGAAGACCCAGTCGAAAAACCCGCTGGCCCCCTGGACAAGCGCTGCCGCAGAGTTCAAGGCTGCCCCTGCAATGTTGGGAGGAATATAGGGGAGGTGCTCCCAAATGGTATCCCCTTGATAATAGGGCATACCCATCCCCCAATACATAGGAATTGTATAGACAGCAAGCCCCGTGGTATCAACTGCGCCCTGAGGCCCATTGCGAACGAAACAATAGAGATTGTTCCCGCCCCTTTCGCCAATCGGATCCCTGTTTGGCCACCTGCCCGTGGATGCATTGTAGTATCGGTATCCATAATAGATGAATTCTGTCTCATCATCCTGATACTTGGTGGAGAACCGGAACGGGTTGCTCCTGGCCATGGGACCTGAACCGCGGATCAGTTCGCCGAAGGGACCGTATTCGTAGCGAGTCGCCACCGTCCCGCTGGTCGCGTCCACCAATCCCATCACGTTCCCGTTCCCATCATAAACGACGCCATACGTCGCCGTGGCGGTCTTCACTTCCACGAGGCCTCCGACACCACCCGCTCCGCCCCCATCGACACCGCCTGCCAAATCCCTGCCCCACACGTACTGCATCACCATCGCCTGCGTCGCTCCGTCAAGTTCCATCACCAGGTTCCACCCGCGATAGACATACACCCGCGTCAGAATCGGGCTCCCCGTGCCCGCTGTGTTGCTCCAAACCTTCTTCCCAATCCTTCGCCCCTGCCAGTCATACTCAAAGTCGATCCTCTGCTGCGGGCCCACCGCCGTGAGGGCTGTCATCCTCACGAGCCGGTTTTCTGAGTCCCACAAGTAGCTCCATCGCCCATCGCTCAAGAGGTTCCCATCCGCATCGGTCGAATAGACTTCCGGTGTCTTGGGCGTCCATACATTCCCACTGGCGGTCGATCCCGCGCCGCTCACCGTGACCGCGGTCCATTGCGGGGTCGTGCTGTTGGGCGCCGAGACGCTCTGCCTGAAAAAGCCGTCCTTCCGATACGGGGTCGCTCCGTTGACCGTCACCGTCTGCGCGGAGGATGCCACCGCGCCTATCACGTCAAAGCTGCCCGACACCGTCCTCTGGTTAATCTGATTAAGTCGGTCCGATGTGTAAGTCCCGATCCGCAGGTTCGCCCCGGTCTGATCTCCCCCCGATTTCGCCGTTTTGCGATTGCCGATATCGTCGAACGTGTATTCGAACTGCATCCCAGCAACCGGGGTTCCATCTGACCAAAACTTCTTTCCCGAGGTCACCTGTCCCAACTTGTCGTAGGTGTAGTTCCAGTAGCTCCCGTCGGCTTCACGATCGCGCTCGCGCTGATTGGCGCTGTTGTACTGGTAGCCGCTGGCGACAGCGGGAGGGCCGCCGCTGCCATTGAGAGAAGAGCTCACGCTACGAAGCCGTCCCAGCAGGTCGTAGCGCTGCTCACTGGTCACTCGGGGCGTTGTGTTCTGCTTCAGCGTCACCGTTCGCACCAGATTAGCGCTATTCTCGTAAACGTAGCCCGTGTTGAAGGCCCCATCAGTCACGCTCGCGATCCTCGACGCCGCATCGTAGCCATAGGTCACCGCGCTGCCGATCAGTTGCGCCCCGTTATGAACGTCTAATGTCCCGGGCCGCAGAAGAGAGTCCGATGTCATCGCGACAGTGAGACCACTGAGGCTGCCTCCGGCGTAGGTCTCGCCGTCCAGATGCCAGGCCAGACTATACCCCAGCGATGTCGTCATCCCTGCCCGGGTCACCGTGGCTCGACGGCCCAACCGATCCAAGCCGAACCCAACGTCCGGTGTCAGCCCTCCATCGTTGTACTGAATGCCCACAAGTTCGCCATGTTCATTGTCCCGGGGATCATTCTGAGCTGGCCCATCGTCGAACCCATACACATAGGTCGTCTTAAGCCGAGCGCCCTGCCCATTGGCTCGAGTCCAAGTCCTGGTCTTGATCCGGCCCCCTTTCGAGTAGGTGTAATCGGTCCCATTGCCTCCCGGGTTGCCCGTCGTGGGGTCGGCGTAGCGTTTGGTCTCCAAGAAGCCTCGGTCGCTGCTGTAGGTCCAGGTCGTGATCGCGTTCTTGGGCGTTGTCGTGCTGCTCGAGTCCTGCCAGGTCTTCATGGTCAGCATCCTTCCCTGGAAGTCATAGGTGTACTCCACGGGATAAGTCCGCGTTCCGAAGGTTTTCTGCAAAAGCCCATCGAGGTAGTAGATATTGGTGATCTGACCGCCATCGGGCAGAGTCACGCGCCAGGGTCGAAACCGGTTGTCATAATCTGTCTGCGTCAGTTGCGGCCCTTCTCCTGTTCCCGGCGCGGGGCTGAGCACGCTCGTCAGTTGATCAGCCGTGTTGTATCCAAAAGTTGCGGTTCCAGACCGAAGATCGACCGAGGAACTCACTCGCCCGTGCTGATCGTAAACATAGTTTACCTGGGAAAGAGTGACGCCGGCGGAACTGTTGCGGGTGAAGGTCATGAGTCGCCCGTTGACGAACGACTCAGTCGCGGTGCTCAGGTCCGGTAATGTTTGAACGCGGGTTCGCGTTCCGTTGGCGCCGTAGGTAGTCACGGTGTCCGTCGCCTGCCCGAAAGCGATCGAGCGCTGGCGAAGACCGTCGGCGGAGGTCCAGGTTTCACTGACGAGGGTTCCATCACTTCCGTAGATGTAATCCAAGGGGTAGCTCAAGTAGGCCTGTGACTTGATCGCCACCGTTCCAGCCGTCCACGGCGATGTGCTGTTATCGACAAATTGTTCGGTGCGCGCGATGCGATCGACACTCCAGCTAATCGCGTAGTTTCCAGTCCCTGGATCCAGCACAGCATCGACAGGCTTCATCACCAGCGCGTCATATTTGAGCTGACCGCGTCCGTTGTAGGCGAAGACCTTCGTGACACCGTCGGCGTCGACCTTCTTGGCCAGCTGGCCCTTGAGGTTATAGCTGAAGGATTCGAGCGGATTGTCGGTTTCGGATCCGGGGGTTTTGTCGGCGAACACCCGTGCCGACGTTCGGCCTTGGAAATCCGTGTAGGTTTTCACCCACTCGGTGTCGACAACGGGCGGGTTTGACGGGACCGCAGGATCGAGTTTTTGCCGGATTTCTTTTGTGAACATCTGCCCGGCGAAAGGAGAGGCGCCGACGCCATACTCATATTTCAGCCGGTGCGCGGCGGTGCCTGAGACCTGGATAAGGAGCCCGGCCAGATCGTGATCCTCAATCCGCGTGCTCAGGTCCGGGTAGGTCGTTGTGATCGTTTCGCCGTAGGCTGTGGTGTTCCGGGCGAAAGTCGTTACTCCATTGATCGCGTTGGTCTGGCGACTCAGGAACCCTGCGGTGTCGTACTGTCTTTGTTCGGTCACTATCACGCCTCCTTGGGAACCCACCCGCGTCTCAACTAAGCGACGGCCCAGGAGATCCAAACCGTAAAGCGTGGTAACGCCCAGACGCGAAACGCTGGTCAGCCGCTTGAGCAAGTCATAACCGTACACCGTCTGTACTCCATCGAAATCCGTGACGGACGACAGCCCGCAGCAATCATAGACAAAGCTGAAATACCGACCGTTGAGGTAGGTGGCGCGGCCCGGTCTTTGGGATGAGTCAATCAGACTGTAGGTCACCTGTGACACCAGATAGCTTGTGGCGCCCCCGGAGATATAACGTTCTGTCCGGGACAAGGCCTCCCCTTGCGACCCGCGCAGGACAACGGTTTCATTTCCGTTGAGGAGAGTGACGGCGTTCCCATTGATTTGCGCTTCGCCGATGCGGACGGTGTAGGCGCGAGTGTGGGCCTGAAGATCTCGCAAGTAGGTATGGATCGCCCAAGTGCCGTCCGGAAACTTGACCCGATCCACCTCTCCGGCATCGGACGCCGTGCCGCCGGGCGTCGAGGTCGAGTAATAAGTCACCGTGGTCAGCGCGGCCGGGTCGGTGAGAGCGGCCCCGTCCGTCGGAAGTCGATACTCACGATGTTCCATGATGAGGTCTGAGTTGGGCGCGGCGGCGCCGACATAGACGTGAACCGTTTGCGAAACCGCCTGTCCCATGACAATCTCCCGGACCCGTCGTGGACGGGTCGGCGCGACTGTCAGGAGATCGGCCTGACTATCCTCCGATCCGTAGGAGTAATCCACCTCCCGCAAGTTGCTCGAAGCGTAGTTGTCGGAGGCCGTGTCGGCCCAGCCGTCTTCTTCTCTGGTGATCAGGTGAAAAGTGGATGCGGTCCCGCCGTAGAAATACCGGGACCAGGTTCCATCGGGGCGAGTGGCCTGAGACAGGGGCATGACGTTTGACGTGACGTCACCCGGAGGAGTTCCGAATGAATAGTTTGTGGCCCGCCTCTCAGTGCCTGAGCCAACGCTCTCCTGAGTCGTGCCCCATCCCCATCCGTAGAGATCCTCAATCTTCTCCTCCTGGTGAACCAGTTCGTTGAGGTTGTTGAACACCCGCAGGATTGAGATGCGCCTGTGGGTCACCTGGATGCTCACGCCATTTTGAACGACTGTGTCATTGCTGGAGTCGACCGTGTATTCATGCCTGCCCAACCCGCCGGGGAGGGTCAGGACCCACTTGCGAGACACCTCGTCTCCGCTATGGGTGTACATCCACTCGCGCACCTGGGCCCCCCGAGTTTCCCGAATTCGCAGGCTGTTCTTGTCTGTCCCGTCATAGGTGGGGTCCTCGATCAACCAAGTGGCGATGAGCTTCGAGCCGTCAGGATCGTTAATGGCATAGTAATGATAAGCGGGGACTGACTCTCCCGTCTGATCGTCAAAATGCGCGGCGACCTGGATCGGGCTTCCCTTCGCCAACACGTCATAGAATCGAATCTCATAACTGTAGAGCCCTCCCTGCTGTCCTGTTGTTGTCGCAACGAACACGTTGGGAGTGACCACCTGGATAATCGCCTCATGGTTGCGCGCGCCACTGCGGATGACCTCGACGTCCGTTCCTATCGGCGGATCGTAGGAAGTGGACAGTTCAGTGGTCTGGAACATGTGCAGATCAGGAACGCCCCGAGTGAGATAGAGCGAACCGGCGGCGGCGCCCTCGGCGCGGGCGCCCAGGCTCACCTCAAAATCCACTCCGACCGTGAAGTCGCCAGAACCGCCGCCGCACGAACTACAGCCCGGCGCCCCGGAAGGCTGCCACCCCACCCGGCCAGTGCCCGCTGGCGCAACGGCCTTCACCGACTCCGTGGCGATCACTGCCCAGATCAGACAAATCCGAGCCAAGACGTGCAGCCCAGGAGCCTGGGCTCTTTGGAGTGCGCCACGATTGATGCAGGTTCTCATCTTTTTTCCTCCTATTTCGCGTCGCGTGAATCTCAATCGTTAATAGCCAGAACGCGTATCGATTCGGGTTTCACAAACCGTGTCGCTCCGCCTGTCTGGCATTCATCCACTCCCAAACCCGGCATATCGAGCACGCGTCCATCCACGTACTGGAAGTTCCTCCCATTTCCGGTGAAGCTGGTCTTCTCGCTTTTGAACAGCCCCGTCCCCCGAGAGTTCGTTTCCCAAACCTCCCACCGGATTTCGTATTGTGTTCCAGCGTCTGTGCCCGCCACTTTGAACCGATAGAGGCACTTTGTGCCGGAGCCTTGGACCAGACCGTTGATCACGGCAAGGCCGCTCGAGGATGACGCGCCCCCTGACCATGTTCCATTGGCGCCCGGATCGGCAGGAGTAGCGATCCCTTTTTGCACTTCCGCCACGAGCGCAGAGTCGCTGATCGGGTCCTCGTAAGTGGTCGTGGTCTGGTCCGTGGATCCCTTCCAGATGGATTGAGGATCCAAGTCGTTCCTGCTCGTTTTGGCAGGGCAAGGCGGAGGCGCAGGAGTTACCGCCGTGAAATGCGCCAGATAGAGATAGCTCTGCGCGGCGACATAGGTCGGACAAAAAGTCACCGCTGGTGGCGTCGAAAACGCGACGCCGCTGCAGTCTGAAAGATTGTTACCATCCACGAAATGGGCCGAGTACGTGCCTGTGCTCGTTGTATCGAATTGGCAAGCTGTTCCAGGCGGTTGTGCGATCGTTCGATATTTGTCCCGGAGCGTCTGCGAATAGTCGATGGACTTGGCGCCATCGGTTGTCACGTAGTGCTCTGTGATGACTGTCTTTTGCGTCTGATAGAGCCGTGTCGCGCACGCGGGCGTTTCACACCCGCTCGTGTTGAGCCATCCACACTTGATCTTCGTCCCGCTGGCGGAGACCGACTCCACCCAGGCGATCGCTCCGCATGGGGCGGGCGTCGCTCCCATCGAGGTCATGAGCGACCCGAAGGACAGTGTTCCTGTCAGGCAGAGCACTTTCACTCTCATCGATTGTTCCTCCTCATGGTTGGATCATTTTAGCAGCGTGTACACGAGCAGCGGGGCGCTGCCGCCCTGGCCGCTCTCTGAAACCAGATAGTTGGTCTCTCCGGGTCCTGGCGTGGATGCCCCATCCCCGTTTCGATCTTCAACCACATCGAAAATCCCATCGCCATCTGTGTCGAGCGGAAGCCCCGTCGTTGTGTCCACCGCCGCGAAATGAAATCCGATATCCACCTGGCCGCTGCTGCCCGAGGAGTTGTCCAAGCGCTCTGGCACTTGGCCGGTCTTGACCGTGTGATGCGCCAATCCCGCTGCCGCCCACGTCTGGCTACCCCGATCCACGAGCCCACTCGCGTAGGTGGCGTCGGTGTGGTACCAGGGACCCAGCCCCACGCTCAGGCCCGAGTAACTGAAACTGGCGATGACCCGATCGTTGGCCGCCGAAGGGGTGAGCCGAACCGAACCGTTGACGTAGCCGTTGTAGTCGTGGGTGAGCGCGGCTCCGGTTTGCGTCACGGAGGAACAGGCGTCAAAGATATTGTCCTTAAACACCCAGGCGCTTGCGGCGGGAGCGGTCACCGAGAGCGAAGCCCGCCAGTTGAGGTGATTGTTCATGCTGAAGGCCATGAGGCCTGAGCAAACAATCCCCCCGCGATAGACCAGATTGTTGTTTAACGTCACCGTCGCGCTCGCTGTGTTGGCGCCCAGGCTCAGCACGCCTCCGTAGAACTGGCAGTCGCGCAGGTTGACGGATTTGGTGAGATAAAATGAAGCGCCACCCACTCCGTCTGAAGTGAAGAGGTGATAGGATCCGTAGCCCGGGAAAAACGCAGTGAACCGACAATCGACGGCTGGGGCAGTCGCCAGGGTCACGCCCGTGTTGCCGGTGTAGATCGCCGTAGCGGCAACCCCTCCGCCGGCGGCGCCCGACGCGGGACTTTCCTGCACCGTCGAGTATCGCGCGATCACGTTCATGCGATGCGGCAGTCCTTCACTGGAAAGCGTGCTGCCGGGTTTTGGCCAGATCCCCGCAGATCCCGTAAAGGCCACGACGACCCCTCCTCTCATGTTCAGCGCGCAGCCCGCGACATTGAGAGTGGGCACAAGCCAGTCTATCGGGACGTAATGCGCTCCAGCGTCCAAGGCATCGGTGTCTCTCTGCGCCGAAGGCGTGAGGTCCGTGTCCACAAGCAGATCATTGGCTAGAACGGAGGGCGGCTCCGTGGTCATCAGCTGAAGATCCGCCTTGAGTTGCGTGTCGATCGTGGCTGTTCCGGTGTTGCGCAGCGCGCTGGTTTTTGAAAGATAGTGTCCGCCGCCGCCGACCGCCGTGAACATCGTGCTGGAGGCCGGGTAGGTATAAGTAGTCCCCGTCCCAGAGTAGCTCAGGCCCGCGGTGCTGCTTCCATTGAGAAGGCTGTTGTCGACGACGAATGTCGAGACGGAGGGGTTGTAGGTCGTCTCGTGAAAGAGGGGCGTGTTGTTGACGCTCAGGTGCGCGGCCTGGATCGTGGCGTTATAGTACCCGCTGAAAGCGGCGGCCAGACCGGTCATGAGGACGTTCTGAACCCGATAAGTTCCGAACTGTGGTTTCACTCCGGCGCTGCAGCTCACAAACTGGGCGTGCCGGATGGTGAGCGGGTTGCTCGAGCCCCAGTATTGCGCTCGGACCGCGGTCTGGGCGTAGGAGACTCTCAAGTGCTGAATCATCAGCGCAGGCTGCCCGGTGCCGGTCAGATTGAGGGCGTCGGTTGCGTAGGTGCCTGAGAGAGTTCCCGTCGAGAGCGGCTGTCCTACGGAATCATCGTCCCTGGCCGTGAGGATCACGGGACGGTATGGAGCGGCGTCCCACACGATCGCACCGCTCAAGCTTAACGAGGCGCTGACGTTCTTTGAGAACTTGATCACGCTGCCTCCTTCAAACCGTGTGCTGCCCGAAAATGTTGTCGGACCGCTCACCAAAAACGTCTCCCCAGCTGTGAACGTCCAGTTGGTGGGATTGGTTTGAACCAGTTGATAGTCGAGCACCACCGCCTTCTTCCGTTCCCATGTCCCTTGCTTGAATCGGCCAGCCGTCCTCTTCCCCTTCGCGGTCAGACTCGCCAGGAGTTCCCGATCAGAATGATGCGTCTTTGGCTTCCTCACCCGCGCCTCATCCGGGTTGGGCTCGCTTGTCGCAGGCAATGTTTCGAGCAGTTGCCAGAAGTCGCGGCTCCGCACCGACTCCACCAGAAAGGTCTTCCCGTCCACCACGCCGTAGCGTTTGAAAACGGGCACCTGCGGACCGTCCCCAGTGCTCGTGAACGCCAAGCCTTGCCTGATTTCCATTGTTCCGAACTGGATCAATACATCCTGTTCCTGGTTGGCCATGGGGATGGAGGTTTGCCGCGCTTGGGGCGCTCGTGTGATTTCGCTCCAGCATTCCAGGGTCGCGGTATTTGTGTTCATACCGTAGTCCGATACAGGGTTCAGCCCCTGCTGATCGAACAGCAGGACATCCTGTTCAAAGCCGAATTGCGTTGTCGTGTATCGGACCGAGGCGTTGATCCCCTCGAAAGCGCCATTGTACACGACGACTCCTGGCGCCACCCATTCCCCCACGCAGTCTTTTACTTCCGCGACAAGAGCCACATTGGTTCCGTCCCGATAGGCCAGGAACAGGGGCCGGGCGCGGAACTCAAGTCCGTCGGGCGTCACGACCTGGACGGAATCGACCTCCGCGAGATTGGATTTGAGCGTCACTTTGTGAGCGGTTCGCTGAGCCACCGCCGTGGGACCGTTGAGATCGTAGTCGGGGTCGGAGTCCTTCCATTCGGTCCCGTCCCAGAAATGCATTCCTGTGGCCAACTCTGTGTAGCGAATCACCTTGCCCTGGGGGTTGTCGGCCGTAGGCGCTTGGGTCAACTCGATCACTCGATGGTTAGGGCCGCGCTCGAGCACGGTGAGAGCGGCCTCCTGGCCATGGATCGGGAGAGAGGATATTGAAAGCAATAGGAGCAACGCGGCACCATGTGGCGTTGCCCTCCTGGATAGTGCGTCAGTCAGTGACATGGGATCCTCCGGGAAGTGTGGGGACGATGGAGCGTGAGAAAGTGGAAGCGGAAAGCACGGCCTCTGCGAGGCGGTCGGGAAAGGCTGAGGGCTGCGGCCTGTGGGTCGTTCTTCCTTTGAACGGCTGAGAAATAGGCGATCATGTCGCGCTTCTCTTTCTTTCGGTGCTTTAACCGGTAAGCGCGTCTTCTCGCTCTCACCTTCCTTCTTCCAATCGCGGATTTTTTCTTCTCCGACGCGGAACGGGGATAGAACTAGGCGCGCTGCGCGAACGTGTCAACGGGAGATTTTGGATTTCTCAAAACGGGCCGGGAAGGCAGCCCGCTAAATGCGCTAAACACGCGAAAGAGGACCGTGAAACGGAGCAAGACCAAGAAGCAACCGGACCCCTGAGGGGCAAAGTCGCGGTAACATGAAAGCCTACGGAGAAGCCCTAGGAAACAGTCGCCTCAATCGGTGTCGTCGCGGTTCAACTTCCCGCGCCTCACCCCCGACCAGTCGCTTCTGCCAGCGATTGTTGAATGACAAGATACGACCCCGATGCCCCCGCTGCGGGAGTATTCCCCCATCAACCCGGACTGGATAGCGCCCGGCTCGGCATATCCCAGCAACATCCGGGGCACACCGCGGGCGCATCGGGAAGATGTTGTGCGTTTGGAAGCGGGAGCAGAGAGCACTGAGAGCCAGGAGAACGATTTAACAGCGGCAAATAAGTCTTTAAACCTTGGATTCCCTTGAAATGAAGAGGTCGATGACACCAAAAAACAACGGCTCTTACCCTCGCGCGCAGAAACCACGACGGGAAGCAAATCTGGGACAAAAACTAACACTTCCCGGATGCGCCGGAAGGGAACGATCCACTGAAGCTCCCCTTGCCTGTACGAATGTGATTCGATAGCTTGCGCGCATCGCTTCAGTTCTCATGAGCACATCGTATCTCAACCGCCTCGTCGGTGTCTGCCGTCCGATCTGCGTCCTGTCCTGCTGCCTCCTTTTCGCCGGCTGCGACTCTCGTGTCACATCCCCGAACTCCACATCGGCGGACACCGCTTCCACAAACCCGCCAGCGCAAGGCGAGTTGATCCGACCGATCGCTCCGCCAGCGTCGGCCAGCGATTCATCCACGAATATCCCCGCGGTTGTTGCCTCGGCCTCCATCCCGGGCCCGGAGGCGCCAGCGATTCCGAGGTCTCCCGCGCCGCCGCCGCCTCAAATCATCACCGCTCCCGCGGCCCTCGTAGCGCCACCTGCCACTCCTGCTCCTGCCCCTGCTCCTGCTCCCACTCCGGCTTCGCCTACTCAGTCTGCCAACACTCTCGAAAAAACCTCACCGGCCCTGCCGACCTCGTCGGAGAAAACGGCTGTGGCGGCGCCGGTCGCGACCGCCCAAACGCCCCCCGCGACGCCAGGGACGCCAGGGACGCCACAAGGACAATCGGACGTCGCTCAAGCGATCGGCTTCGACAAATTGTCCGCGTTCAACTTCGAAGTGAGCGACGAGATCCTCCAGGCGGGCACCACAAACGCCGCGAACGTCGCCGCGCGCACAGCGCAGCAGATCCCCCAGACCGTCCGCGACTACGACAAGAAGCGAATTGCGCTGAAGGGATTCATGCTCCCCTTGAAGGTGGAGGGAGGAAAGGTGACGGAGATGCTGATCATGCGCGACCAGTCGATGTGCTGCTATGGCTCTGTGCCGAAAATCAATGAGTGGGTGAGCGTTCGCATGGTGGGAGGAGGCGTGAAACCCATCATGGACCAGGCCGTGACTTTGTACGGCAGGCTTCACGTGGGCGAGATGCGCGAGAACGGATACCTCGTCGGGATCTACAACATGGATGGGGAGCGCCTTGAGGGCCCCGCCGAAAACTAAGGACGAAGGGCATCGCGCGTGGCACGAAGGCTGAGAATCCAGTATCCGGGGGCCTGGTACCATGTCTCGAATCGCGGGCATCGCGACGAGGCCATTGTCCGCAACGACATTGACCGTCGACGATTCCTCGAAACTCTAGGCGAGACCTGCCGGAAGTCCGGCTGGCGCGTCCACGCCTTCGCTCTCCTCACGGACCACTTCCACCTGATCGTCGAAACCCCCCGGCCGAACCTCGTCGACGCGATGAAATGGTTCCTCGGCACCTACACTTCGCGATTCAACCACCGACATGGCGTCGGGGGGCATCTTTTCACCGGTCGTTACCGCTCCCAGTTGCTGGACGCGGCGACCCCCGGCGTCAAGGCGCGAGCGGCGGCTTACCTGCATCTCAACCCGCTGCTCGACGGCGCGGTCCGGACGCTCGGCGATCTGGCGACATTCGAATGGACAAGCTATCCCTCCTACGTGGGCGACGGGGCGGAGTCGGTCGGGTGGCTGGAGCGTGCGGCGGTTCTCGCCGACGCCGGGCGCCGCGATGACGCCGAAGGTCGAATCGCGTTTCGCCGCGACACCGAGGAGTCAATGGCCTCGCGACCTCTTGAGAGCTGGGACGAATTCCGATCGGGGTGGCAGATTGGGTCGGAACCCTTTCGTCAGCAGCTATTGGATCGATTGGAGAGCGTTCGCACCCCGGAGGCGTCCGGCAAGGTCTGGAAGGAATCCGCGGAGCTCCAGGCCGAGCGAATGATTCAAAGCCGTCTGGCCGAATTGGGATGGGATGAGGCGGAGATGGGGCGTCGGTCCAAAACGGATCCGGAGAAGCTGTCGATTGCGCGCGAGCTCCGTCGCGAGACGATGATGACCATCCGTTGGCTGGCCGACCGACTTCAACTCGGCGCCCGCAACACCCTGCGCAACGCGCTCTCCGCGTCGCCGGCCGGCGACGTATTCAAAAAGCCGCGCGCCGCCAAGGTGAACCGCGGAGTCGGCTCCAAAAAATCGTCGCTGCCGCCCCGGCCCATAGCCCCGCCGCCCTCCACCCCGGCGCAGAGCTTCACGGTGGAACCGGGCTGGGATTAGACGGAGATTGCTCCTGCTCAGGCGAGTGGCGGCGATCCACGTTTCCCTTCCCACAAGGGTCTTCAATGGCAACAACTCTGTCGCGCGTGAAACCCAGGCGCTGGGCGACGCGTGCCGGCGGGCGTCAATGCCGCGGCGATGCGTTGACGGCTTTGGCGCCGCTGGCGAGCAGAAACGGCGTCGCGGAACTTGGGCGCCTCGGCTTGGGGCTGGAGCGCTGCGAGAGCGCGGGGGCCGGCGCGGCGCAAAACACCTCAACCCGGGCGGGGGGAAGATTCAACCACACCAGGGAGGACACGCTACGGCGGAAGTTCGCGAGGACCTCGCCGCTTCCCTGCCTGAGATTG
Source organism: Verrucomicrobiota bacterium (assembly GCA_016199985.1). GTDB lineage: Bacteria > Verrucomicrobiota > Verrucomicrobiia > Limisphaerales > UBA11320 > UBA11320. The sequence continues at coordinate 13,914 of JACQFQ010000028.1, forward strand.
TAGGTGTACTGCACAAGCTGCGGGCCGTAGGCCATGAGCTTGCAGAACTCCCGGGTGATTTTTTCCACCTGCTCCGGCAGCAAGGAACGCAGAGGAAGGCTGGAAACAATGTGCGTGATCCGGCGAGGATCGACGCCCTTGATCGCGCTCAGCGCGGCGGTTAACTCGCAGGCGTCGGCCTCCACGACACGAACGCCATCGAAGCGCTGCCGCAGAAGTTGAACCATGGAAGGAGATCGTTCGACGGCAATGAGACGGTGCGCGGGAACGCAATCCCGAAGCAAGGCCGCCGTAATGGCGCCGGTGCCGGCGCCGATCTCCAGGACATAGTGATCGGGGCTCTTGCCCACCATCCGCGCCACACGACGCGCCAGTCCCGGTGAGCTTGGACAGGCGGCGCCAATCGGACGAGGGTTCGTCATGAGCTCCTGGCCAAAAACAGCCAGTGCCTTAAACCAGGTCATTCCCATCTCGAGTTTCCTGTTTGTTTCAGCGGCAACTATTTCCCCACCTCGAATCGAGCGCGTCTCGAACGTTGGTTCTCGAAGGCTTGTCGCGCGAAAAGCGCGACCGATATCAGGGTGCTTGTGAAATCGTTCGGGGACGTTTAACAGAATCGCCGAACGTTCGCCAACCTCTGTTTCCCAATTTTTTCCGATGGCTCATTCGTGGATCTTCGCGTTAAATCGCGCGGTCATGGCATCCGAAGCCCTCGTCTCTTAGACAGCGTCCCATGAAACGCTCACGGTCCAATCCCGCGCGGACGCCGTCCGAAAACGCTTTGCAGGTCCGCTTCTGGGGGGTCCGCGGATCCATTCCCACTCCTGGGCGCTCGACGCTTCGGCACGGCGGGAACACGTCCTGCGTCGAGGTTCGCTGGAGAAAAACCCTCATCGCTCTGGACGCGGGAACGGGCATTCGGATGCTGGGCTCAAGGCTCGGCGAGGAGTTTCGCGGGCGGGCCATCGACCTGACGCTGCTCCTCACGCACACGCACTGGGATCACATTCAGGGCTTCCCGTTCTTCAGGCCGGCGTACAAGGCGAAGAACCGCATCACCGTCCTGGGAGGACATGGAACCAAGCGAGGGATTCGGGATTTGCTGAACGACCAGATGGAAAGCCCCTTCTTTCCGGTGGGGCTTCGCGATCTCCCCAGCTCCATCTCCATCCGGCCGCTCCCCCCGTCGCCGTTTTTCATCGGCGAGATCCGCGTGGAGGCGATCCGCGTGAACCACCCCGGATTCTGCGTTGGATATCGTCTTTTCACTCCGGAGCGATCCATCGCGTATTTTCCGGACAACGAGCTGGCCAAGCGCCTCACGCCACAAACGCCGGTCCGCCTCACCGACGAGCGCCTCCGGGAGTTCATTCGCGGCGTGGATCTCCTCATCATGGACACCCAGTACGACCGGTCGAGCTACGCCGATCACGCGGGCTGGGGTCACGGGTGTCTGGACGATGTGGTGAGGCTCGCCACGGCGGCGGAGGCGAGACGCCTGTGTCTGTTCCATCACGATCCCGAACACGACGACGCCAAGATCGACCTCATGTTGAAGCACGCGCGCGACCTGACGCGCCGGCTCGGTTCCGGGATGCGTGTGTCAGCCGCCAAAGAAGGCGCCGTGCTTGCGTTCAGTTGAAGACGAAGCGCCGTTGGCGGCGCGGAGTCCAGCGAGGCGTCAGGGGTGCGCAGGGAGGGGCGTCACCGTCGTTCCTGGCTCGCCGCCCCCATGATCTTCATGCTTCGCGGCCTTGGAATGGGCTCCCGGGGTCGTCCGGTTGAAAACCAGGTAGAGCACGGGCAGAACGATCAAGGTGAGCGCCGTCGCGGAGACGAGCCCTCCGATGATCACAACCGCCAGGGGCTTTTGCGTCTCGGAGCCAATCCCATGCGACAGCGCCATCGGGAGAAGCCCCAGCATGGCCAGCAGCGCGGTCATGAGCACTGTTCGCAATCGCAGCAGCGCGCCGTCGCGCACGGCTTCGGCGGGAGTCTGGCCCTCCTCGACAAGCTGGTTGAAGCAGCTGACCATCACCACCCCGTTGAGCACCGCCTGCCCAAAGAGCGCGATGAACCCGATCGCGGCGGAAACGCTGAGCGGGATGTGCGTGAGCAGCAGCGCGAAGATGCCCCCGATCAAGGCAAATGGCACGTTCAGCAGAATCAGTGTGGAGCTCTTGACCGACTGGAACGCGTTGAAGAGCAACGCGAAGATGATCAGGACGCTGACCGGCACCACGATGGCAAGCCGGCTCATCGCGCGTTGCTGATTCTCGAACTCGCCGCTCCAGGTGATCTGATAGCCTTTGGGCAGCTCGAAGCTCTTCACTTTTTCCTGCATGTCCGCCACGACGCTGCCCATGTCGCGGCCCTTGATGAAAATGCCGATGGCCGTCACGCGCGTGCCATTCTCGCGGCTGATGTTCATGCTGCCGCTGACATTGCGAAAGGCGGCGATCTGCCCCAGCGGGATATGCTGGTTGTCGGGGGTGTCGACAAGAAGGTGCCGCAAATTGCCCATCCCTCGCTCCCGCTCCGGCAGCCGCACCAGCACGGAAAAATGCTTCTCCCCCTCCCAGATCTCGGTGGCCGACTTTCCGGCGAGGCCCATCTCGACCACATCATTCACGTCGCCGATGTTCAAGCCGCGGCGCGCGGAGGCCGAGCGATCGATCTCGATCAGGGATTGCGGCACCTCTCCCGCCCGGTCAATGAAGGCGCGGGTCACGCCCCGCACATGAGACACCGCGCGCAGCACCTTGGTCACCTGCTCCCGGAGGATCTTGGCGTCCTCGCCATAGACCTTGATGACGACCTGTCCATCGATCTGGGAAATGCTCTCGAGGACGTTGTCGCGTATGGGTTGAGAGAAACTCGTTTCCACCCCTGGCAGGACGTCGAGGGCCTTGTCCATCTGCTCGAGGATCTCCTCCTTGGTGACGCCGGGCCGCCACTCCGCCTGCGGCTTCAGGTCGACGAAGCATTCGGCCATGTTGATGGGCTTGGGATCGGTGCCGTCCTCGGGACGCCCCGCCTTCGAGATCACGCTCCGAACCTCGGGCACGGTTCGAATCGCCTGGCGCATCTTCGTGGTGTAGGAGCGAGCCTCGGGCACGCTGATGCCGGCGGGGAACGTGGCGTTGACCCAGATCGTGCCCTCGTTGAGCTCAGGCAGAAACTCCGTGCCGAGCCTCGGCACAACCGAAAAGCTGGCGAGCAGGGCGATCACCGCGATCCCCACCACGGCCTTCGGACGAGCCAACGACCAGGTCAGGATCGGCTCATAACCGCGCTTCGCCCAGAGGACCAGGCGATTGTCCCCGTGAGGGATGTTCTTTCGCAGGAGCAGATAGCACAACAGCGGGACGAGCGAGAGCGAGAAGAAGAGCGAGCCGACGAGAGCGCTGGTCACCGTCCAAGCCATCGGAGCGAAGATGCGGCCTTCGTGGCGCTGCAACGTGAAGATGGGAAGATGCGCGGCGATGATGATCAGCATCGAGAAGAACGTCGGCCTGCCCACCTCGGTCGTCGCGCGAAGGATCGCGACCTTGAGGCTGGAGTGTTTCCCGCTGTGCTCGCGCTCCGCGAGGTGGCGGAATATGTTCTCCACCACGATCACCGCGCCGTCCACGATGATGCCGAAGTCCATCGCGCCGAGCGACAGAAGATTAGCCGGGATCCCCCGCCAGGTGAGGCCGATGAATGTGGCCAGCAACGAGAGTGGGATCATGATCGCCACAATCAGGGCCGCCCTCACATTGCCAAGAAAGAGGAACAGGACGAGGGTCACCAACATCGCGCCCTCGGCAAGATTGTGGAACACCGTCGTGAGCGTCGTGCCGATCAGCCAGGTCCGATCGTAATACGGCACAATTCGCACGCCCTTCGGCAGCACCGACCCGTTGAGCTTGTCGATCCGCTCCTGAACGAGCTTCAAGACCTCGGTCGGATTCTCGCCCTTCCGCATAAGCACGATGCCGGCGACGATGTCATCCGCCTCATCCTGTCCCACGATCCCCTCGATCGGGACGTGGCCCACCACCACCGTGGCCACATCGCGTATAAGAATGGGCGTGCCGCTCCGCGAGGTCACGACGATCATCCCGATATCGTCCGCGCTGCGCAGCAGCCCAATGCCGCGAATCAGGTACTGCTGCGGCCCCTGTTCCACTTTGCTGCCGCCGACGTTCGCGTTGCCCCGGCCCACCGCGGTGAAGAGCTGTTGCAGCGTGATTCCATAGTACTTGAGCTTCGTCAGATCCGGCTGAACCTCGTACGTCTTGATCATCCCGCCCAACCCGACAATGTCCGCCACGCCGGGCGTCATCCGGAGCTGCCGCTCCACGACCCAATCCTCGAGCGTCCGAAGGTCCGTGCTGGAGTATCCGTCGCCGCGAAGCCGGTATCGAAAGATCTCGCCGATGGCGGTGCTCATCGGCGCGAGCTGCGGCTGAACGCCCTGGGGGAGATCCGCGGTCGTCAATCGCTCGAGCACCTGTTGCCGCGCGAAATAATCGCTCGCCTTGTCGTCGAAAGTGAGAACGATGAAGGAGAGGCCGAACTGCGTGTGGGAGAACATCCGCACCGAGTAGGGCAGGCCCGCGAGGACGGTCTCCAGCGGGATGGTGACCTGCTTCTCCACTTCCTCGGGAGCGCGCCCCGGGTAGAGGGTGATGACGTTGACCTGGATGTCCGAAACATCGGGAAACGCCTCCACCGGCAGTGTTTTGAAAGCGACAACGCCCCCGATGATGAAGAAGAGCGTGATCAGGCCCATAAACAGCTTCTGGTTCAGGGCGAAGGAAACGAGCCGGCCGATCATAGCGATGAGCTGGGAATCGAGTTCAAGAACGCGCTGTCGTCAGGGAAAACGATGAGGGCCGGCGCGGAGCTCGGGCGAGCCTCAAGCGGGACGCGTTGCGACATTAAGAGTGGTCCCCCGATTCAATGGCCTGGGCGATCAGCATGGCGCCCTCGCTCACCACCAACTCGGCGCCGGTGAGCCCCTTCAATATCAGGGCCCGACCGTCCGCCTCCCGCCCCACCACCACTTCGTGCTTGGAGTACTTGCCCGCGCCATCCTGGAGGATCACATAGTGCCGGTCTCCCTGAAGGAACACGGCCTTGGATGAAATCTCAACGGCGCCCTGCTGCGCCACCGACAACTCGGCCGTGACGAGCATCTCCGCCTTGAGCAGCCGATCCGCGTTCGAAACGGACGCGCGGACCCGCACGGTGCGCGAACCAGGATCCAGGGAATCGGAAACATAGTCGATCTGCCCCTGAAAAGTCCGCTCGCCGTACACGCCGGCGCGGACGCCGAGGGAGGTCTTCGCCGCGACATGGGCCAGGTCTTGTTCCGCAACGTCGATGAGAGCCCAGAGGCGGGTGGGATCGGTGACCACAAAGAGCGGGGCCGCCAGCTGGGGGGTGCTCGCGAGCATCTGATCCGGCCTGACCTCCTGGCCAGGATTGATGCTTTTCTCCACCACAATTCCGTCGATGGGGCTGCGCAGGGTGTAGTGCTGATCGATCTGCTCCTTCACCCCGCCATACAACGACAACCGCGCCGAAGCCCTCGAGCTCTCCGCCTTCGTCCTTGCCACTTCGGCTTCCGCCGTCGCCAGATCCTTGGCGGGAGCCGCGCCATGATCGAACAAGTCCTTCACCCTCGCCAGATTCCCCTCCGCCAGCACACGATCGCTGAACGCCTTCGCGGCGTCGGATTGCGCCTGGCCATAATCCGGGGATTCGATCAAGGCGAGCGCGTCGCCCTTCTTCACCGCGGTCCCGGGCTCGACCAGGATCCTCGCCACCCGCCCAGCGAAGGGGGAGAAAAGCCGCGTCGTAACGTTGTCGTCCCAGGCCAGGCGGCCAATCATCTTGAGGCGCGTTTCCGAGCAGGGCTTGGGGCTCTCGATGCTGATGGCGGAAGACGGGCCGGCGGCCCCGGCCTGAGCGGCCAGCGCCTCAGACTTGGGGCTGTCCTGATGACCGCATCCGACGAGAAAGGCCCCCAGCAACCCGAAGAGTACACTCGAAGCGGGCGCTAAGGCGGGGCGACTGATTGGGCGATAGGTGGTTTTCATGGGGATCGGGTGGATGGAAGATTCAGGGCGGATCGCAAACCTGCGCCGGCGACGATGGCCTCGCTGGTCGCTTGCACGGACGCGAGCCGGATGTCGTTGTCGTTTCGCTCGGCCGAAAGCAGGTCCAGCAGGGACGCGCCGCCGCGCTGATAGGCAAAGGACACGGTCTTCTTAATCTCGGCGGACTTGGGCTGGATCTCCTTGGCGTATCTCTCCTGTTTGGCGATGGCGGCCAGATAGGCGACGCGCGATTCCAGAATATCGGACGCGATCTGCGCGTTCACCTTGTCAGCCTGCAACGCGGCCTGCTCGCGCGCCGCCCGCGCCGCCGAAATGTTGCCTCGGTTCAGATTCCAAAGAGGAAGCGGGAAGGAAACGCCGAATCCAACGGTGTTCGCCTGGTCAGGCGGCTCGCGTTCGTACTGGACCGTGACGGTGGGATCAGGGATGCGGAGCGACTTTTGCAGTCGGAGCTGGGCGTCCGCTTTTTCCAAATCCGCCCGCGCCGCCAGCAGGTCGGGGCGGGCGGTGGCGATTTCGGTCAATCCATCGACCGACGCGGTCTTGAGAATACCCTCCTGCGAGTCGGCGGCCGTCCAAAGGCCTTGGGGGCTTTTCTCGCCCAGAAGAATCTCCAGCTCCACTTTGGCGTTCCGGGCGGCGGCCTCCGCCGCCTGAGCATCCAGTTCGAAGCGCTCCGCGGTCACCTCGATCTGCGCGCGATCGGACTTTGAAATGTCCCCGGCCTTGAGCCGCGTTTCGGCGATCTGCGCCTCCTTCCGCAGGGAGGCGGCGGATTCGTGAAGAATCATCACGTTCGCCGTTGACTGCAGCGCCGCCACATAGGCCTTGGTCACCGCCAGGTCCAGCAACCGACGCGCGTCCGCGAAGCGCGCCTCCGCGCCGCGAATCCCCGCCACGGCCGCCGCCTTCCGATTCGACCGCTTGCCCCCGATTTCGAACAACTGACCCACCGCCGCGATCGTGTCGTAGCTCCGATGCCACAAACTGTTTCCGAGGCGCGTGCTCGCGGGACTGCCATCGGTGTTGATCTTCGTCGTGGAAAGCGACACGGTCGGGTTCGGAAACTCGCGGGCCACGATTTTTTGAGCCGCCGCGATGTCAACGTCACTCCTGGCCGCCAACAGATCCCAATTGCGCGTAAACGCGAGCTTCTTCGCTTCGGCCAACGACAACGAGGATCCAGGAGTCAAGGGGGACGCGTTTTGGGGAGCGGGATCGGCTGCGGGGAGCGCGCTGGAAGACACCAGGAACGCAAGCGCTGTCATAGACCAGACCCACACGGACACAAAGAAGCCCGCCCGCCAGCGCTGACGCCCTGAACAAAGGGAAGCGAAGAAGCTCGAGCCTGCACGCTCAAGGCAAAGCATGAGGCCGGACCGATAGCGATCCCTTAGCGGACTCGACATCGAGCGCTTGATTCTCATGTATGTCAGGTGGAAGAAGCCTCAGGTGCGGCGTCTAGGCGGGTGGCTTAGCGAGGACCATGCCAGGATGTTCTTCTCTGGCAAATCTTTCTGTTACAGGTATATACCGCTCAAGAAAGCGCCGAAATGTGAAAACGAAGGGTAAGCGAGCTAGCAGATGAGCTAAGACAGCATACAACATGATGACCATCGGATTAAGAGCCCGCGTAGCCGCCTTCGCGGGCAGTCTCCTCCTCCTCCTGGGCCTCCTTGTTTGGGCTGCGCTGGCGTCATGGGACCGGGTCGCCCAGCTGCGCGAACGCCTGACCCTGGTGAATCTGGAGAGCTTTCGGCTGGCGGACCATTTTCAAAAGGAAGTTCTCAGCCTGAACAACCTGATGATGGAGGTGGAGATCCAGAAGAATGAGTCGGCCTGGGTCAACTTCCGGGATCATGGCGATCAGCTGGACCGATGGATTGACTTGCAGAAGCCGGCGCTGCGGACAGACCGCGAGCGCGACGTGCTGCGAGACATCGACCGCGTGTACGACGACTACAAGGCGGCGGCGATGCGCATGGCCACCCATCGACTCCGCGAAAGCGAAACCGGGGAGGCCGCGCTCCAGGATGTGGGGAGGTTCGAGCGAGAGTCGGAGCGGCTTCAGAATCTGGGCTTCGCGCTCGCGGACGCGCACCGTGAATCGCTCGATCAATTCCTGAGCGCGTCCAATCGATCTCTGCTGGTGCTGCGCGGACTGACGCTCGCCGCGCTCGCGCTTCTGGCCGTCTTCGGAATGTGGCTCGCGGCGGTCGTGTATCAACGAATGATTCAGCCCCTCGAAGTCCAGCTCGTCGAGGCGCAGGCCGTCCTGGAGCGCAGCGAGAAGCTGGCGTCTCTGGGAGTGCTTGCGGCGGGCGTGGCGCATGAAATCCGCGGTCCGCTCACGGCGATGAAAGCGCGCGCCTTCATGCTCCAGCGGAGGCATGAGGCGGGAACCCCGGACCGCGAGGCGGCCGATCTCATCGAAGGCGAAATCAGCCGGCTGGAGCGCATCGTCAAGGACGTGCTTTCGTTCGCGCGCCCCGGCGAACCCGAGATGGCGCGAATTGAGGTGGGTTCCCTGCTGACGGACGTCCATTCCCTCTTGCGCGCGCAGATGGAAAAGAACGGGCACCGCCTGGAACTGGAGCTCGAAACCCAGGCGGTTGTCCAGGGGGACGCCCAACAGCTGAAGCAGGCGCTCATCAACCTCGTCCAGAACGCCTCCGAAGCCGTCGGCAGCAACGGATGGATCCGAATGCGCGCGCGGCGCGGCGAGGAGTGGCTGCATGGCCGCCTCGTAGCCGTGGTTGTGCTGGAGGTGCAGGACAACGGCTCCGGGATCGCCCCCGAGGTGAAGAAGCGGCTTTTCGATCCCTTTTTCACGACCAAGCCCTCGGGAACCGGTTTGGGACTTCCGCTTTCCTCTAAAATCATCGAGAAACACGGCGGCCTGTTGCAGTATCAAACCCAGGTCGGCGTGGGCACCACCTTCGGGATCGTGCTGCCGCTGCCCAACGAAACCGCATGAAACCTCGTTTATTGATGATTGAGGACGACGCCGCGATCGCGGACGCCTTGAAGCTCGTTCTGGAGTCAGAGGACTACGATGTTCGCCAGGTGGACCACGGGGATCGCGGACTGGAGATCGGGACCCGCGAGGATTTCGACGCGGTGCTCTGCGATCTTCGCCTTCCCGGCCTCTCCGGAATCGATCTTGTCCGTCAGCTGCATTCGGTGAAGCCGCGACTTCCCATCCTGCTCATGACCGCCCACGGCACCGCCGAAACGGCGATTGAGGCCATGAAGCTGGGCGCGTTCGACTACCTCATCAAGCCGCCCGACATGCGCGAGCTGATCAATTCCCTCGCGAAGGCGGTGAGCGCGTCGCGGCTGATGACCGAGCACGTGTCGCTGGGCAGCCCGGCCAGCGAGACCGAGACCGCCATCATCGGCCAGAGCCGGGCCATGCAGACCATCTACAAGGAGGTCGGGGTGATCGCCGCCAGCTCGGTTCCCGTTCTCATTCGGGGCGAGACGGGGACGGGGAAGGAGCTGATCGCCCGCGCGATCTATCAATACAGCCCCCGGGCGGCGAAACCGTTCGTGGCGGTGAACTGCGCCGCGGTGCCGGAGGCTCTGCTGGAGAGCGAGCTCTTCGGACACGAGAAGGGCGCGTTCACGGGCGCGGACCAGCGGCGCATCGGACGCTTCGAACAGGCGGGCGAAGGCACCATCTTTCTCGACGAGATCGGGGATCTGACGCTCAGCACCCAGGTCAAGCTGCTTCGCGTGCTTCAGGAAAAAGTGATCCAGCGGGTCGGCGGCCGGGAGACCATCCCCATCGACTTCCGCGTGATCGCCGCCACTCATCGCGATCTCGAAACGGCGATGCGCGAAAAGCAGTTTCGCGAGGATTTGTTCTACCGGCTGAACGTCGCCACGGTGTCCCTCCCCGCTTTGCGCGATCGCGCCGAGGACATTCCCGCGCTGGTTCGCTATTTTCTGCAGAAGCACGGACGGGAGTCCGGGCTTGAAAAGCCCACGATCGAGGTCCGCGCCATGGACTTCCTGCAAAACCAGCGCTGGCCGGGGAACGTGCGAGAGCTGGAGAACGTGATTCGAAAAACGAGCCTGCGGGCGCGCGGCTTCGCCATCAGCGAGGAGGACGTTCGGAGCGTGCTGGCGGGGAAGGAGACAACTCCCGTCATGACGGCTCGCGCCTCCCTGGAGGACATCGTGGCCGAGCTCGTCGGAGCGGGACGCCGGGGGGAGATCGACAACGCGCGCGAACGCCTGCTCGAAACCGTCGAGCGCGAGCTCTTCAACCAGGCCATCCGCGCCGCCGGAGGCAACCAGGCCCGGGCCTCTCGATGGGTGGGCGTGTCTCGGCTCACCATGCGCGAGAAGCTCACCCAATTCAAAATCCCGGCCGGCCGGGACGACGCGTCCGCGGACTCCGCCCCGAAGGCCGAGGACTGACGCGCTCAGCGCTTCGTGTCGCCGGCGGGCGCCGCGTTCGTTTCCAGCCCGATCGCGCGAAAATCCTTCACCCGATGGAAGGTCAGGAAATTCGCGTCATGCTGATTATGCGCCCCGCCCAGCCCATCGTCATAGGCCGTCCGTGAAACCGCGATCAAGTCCGTGGTTTCAAACAGCCAGTCGCAGTACTGGAATCCGTGGGTCTCCGGATCCGGATGCTGGAGGAGCACGCCCCTAATCTCCCATCGCTTGAGATCGGAGGAGCTCGCCAAGGCCAGGGTGTTCCTGACCCGATCCGGCGTCCGCCCCGGAAAAGGACGCGGCACATGGTTCACAAGCGACCAGTAGCGCTTGCTTTCCGGGTCATGGCGGATTGTGAACTTCTTGCAGCCGCCCGGGAAATCCACGATGTCCGAGGCGGGGTCGAACCGCTGCTTCAACCCCCCCGAATCGATCCGAATGATCGCCGCCTTCTCGGAGTCCTTCCTATAATCCACGCGCAGCACATTGACCACGGATCCGTCCGGCGCGACCACCGCGTTGCCTTCCAGCCATCCGCCGAACTGGCCGTTCAGCCATTCCGGATTTCTTCCCATCGGCTCGCTGGCGGTCCAATTGGCGCGTCGGAGGAGATCCGACTCCACCGGGGCCGACATCATGAAACTGCGGAACGCGGAACCCCATCCCCCGGGACCCTTCACATCTTCCATGGCGCGCCAGACCCGTCCCTCGTGAACGATCACCGGCACGGGGGCGGTGTGATACATTCCCCCTTCAGTGAGCAGGCCGCTCTCCGCGTCGCGCGGCGTTGACCAGGTGCGACCCCGGTCCAGGGATCTGCGAATCACAACGTCGCCGTTCTCGCGGCTCGTTCCCATCAAGTACACGCCATCCCAGTGGCTGAACAAAGTGGACCAGAACTGTCCCTCCACTTCCGCGACCTTGGCCCACGAGACGCCGCGGTCCGTGGATTCGAACACCGCCGTCCTGCTGTAGGTGGACCCTGGCCCAAAAAAGTCATGCGAGGCGAGGTAGTGGCCGCCGCGTATGAAAACCAGGCTCGGCGAGCCGATGAACCGTTGGCCGCGCGCGGGGCTGTGATCGATCGCCACGCCCGGCCCGTCGTAGGCGGCCTTCGGCGCCGGATCCGACTCGGCCAGCCCTCTCAACGCAGGCAACAAAAGCGCGAGGATCAGGCCGAGAGGAATTCCGGGACGGCCTGCGAGGATGCGCGTGAGCTGCTGGCCCACGTGACGCGCGAGAGCGACCATTTCATCGGCCTCGAGCGGGCCCAGATGACGACGACAGTTGAAATCCCACAGGTCGAGCCAATGCTGAAGGTGCTCCGGTCCGATGCCGAGCGACAGATGAGCCCGGGCGAAACCACCGCCGTAGGCGGAGGGGCCGCCGGTCTGACGCGCCCAAAAGTCGGAAACCTTGCTGATGTGGGCCGGCCAGTCGGCGATGCGGGAGTTGAAGACGGGACCCAACACCGAGTGCTGCCGGATGTCGGCGTAGAACGCCGTCAACAGACGCCGCAACCCGGCCTCCGCGCCAATCCGCTGATACAGCGGAGAGGCCGCCGCCTCCCTTTGAATGGATTCTGATGGATTCATGCGAGCCTCAATGGAATGGAGTGAATGAAAACTCTGAGCCGCCCCGGCGGCCACGCCCCTTCAATAGGGTCACGCCTTCTGCGGCGCGTGAGAAAACTTGCGAACGCGCCCGAAATCGACCCATTCCACCACGTAGAATGCGCCCTTCGAGTCCACGCAGAGCGCGTGAGGCGCCGCGAAGACCGCGGGGTTGGTCTTGTTGTCCGTCATGCCTTGGCCGTCTCCGAGCTGCGCGAGCGCCTGATCCTTCGAATCGAGGATCGTCACCCGGCTCGCAAGGTCGGGAATGAAAAGCTTGCCTTTGTGCTGATAAAAGCAGCACGGGTTGCGAACATCGCCCTTGAGCACTCGCTTAAGCTCCAGATCGGGCGTGAAGACCTGGAGCCGGTCGTTGTGTCGATCGGCAATATAGACCTCAGGGGTCTTGTTGAGCGTGCTCACCCAGACTCCATGACAGGTGTTGAACTTGCCGTCCTCTTTGCCGCGTCCGCCGATGGTCTTGATGTGCCGGTAATCGTTGGAGAACTTGTGGACCAACTGGCTGCCGTATCCATCGACGATGAAGATGTCCCCATTGCCGCCCACGGCGACATCGGTGGGATTGTCGAACTGGAACTTCTTCGAAGTCGGCCCCTCCTTCTCCACGTTTCCCAGCGTGAACAGGACGTTGCCGCGCAGGTCGGTCTTGTAGACCCGGCAGCCGATCCGCGCGCCCGACTTGTCCTTGGCGACATTCTCGGTCCAGTACAGATATTCCCGTCCCCGCTCCTTGCTCCAATACAATCCATGCGCGGTGGCCACGACCTGCTCCGAGGTGTAGCCGACATTCCCGGGAAAGTTGCTCCAGGTTTCGAGAATCCGACCCTCGCGGTCGAACACCACGACGGCGGGATTCGCCCGGGTGAGGACGTAGACGCGATCATGAGCGTCCACCGCAATGCCGCATCCGTAGCCAAACTTCATTCCTGAAGGCAGCACGCCCCAACCCTGGGCCCACTCGTAGGTGTGTTCTCCAGCCCCAATGCGAACCGATATCCGATTAGCGCGGGCAACGGAGCTCGAGAAGGCCGTCGCCGCGGCGAGGAGCGAACCCTGTTTCAGAAAATCGCGGCGCGACTGGCGGACAGGAAACAATCGGGCTGTCATAGGCAAATGTCGGATGAAACGCAGGCGATGCAGGAGAATGAGGAACAGCTCAGCCGGGTGTCGAGGGTGAAAGCGTCCGGGACGGGCGTCCAACCGAGGCTCACGCGGCGCTTGAGATGGACGCGGTCGGATCTTAAGGTGAACCTTCGTCGCCAGACTCGAATAGACATCATGAAAGCCATTCTTCTTGAGAAGCCGCAGCATTTCTCCATCGCCCAGATTTCGGAACCCGCCTCTCCCGGACGCGGCGAAGCGTTGGTTCGAGTGCATCGTGTGGGCATCTGCGGCACAGATTTCTCGGGCTACCTCGGGAAGATGCCGTTCTACAGCTATCCCAGAATCCCGGGGCATGAACTCGGCGTAGAGGTGCTCTCAGTCGGCGAGGGAGTCACGGAGGTTCGCCCTGGCGACCGGTGCTCGGTGGAGCCGTACATGAACTGCCAGACATGCCCGGCCTGCGGGCGCGGCCACACGAACTGCTGTGAGAATCTTCAGGTGTTGGGCGTTCATACGGACGGCGGCCTCCGCCCGCAGTTCATCGTGCCCGCGCGCAAGCTCCACACGTCGACCAAACTCACCTTCGACCAACTCGCGCTCGTCGAAACGCTGGCGATCGGATGTCATGCGGTGAACCGCGGCCATCCCCTGAACGGGGAGTTTGTTCTCGTGATTGGCGCGGGACCCATCGGATTGTCGACGATGGAGTTCATCCGGCTTGCCGGCGCGCGAACGATCGTTCTGGACTTGAATCCCCAGAGGCTGGAGTTCTGCCGAAAGGTCATGCGCGTGGACCACACGCTTGTCCCGTGTCAGGACGGATCGGAGCTGGAGCAGCTCAAGTCGTTCACCGGGGGCGAGCTGCCAGCGCTCGTCATCGACGCGACAGGAAGCAACAAGTCCATGTCGAACGCGCTGAACTACGTTGGCTTCGCCGGAAGGCTGGTTTTTGTGGGAATCACAACGGCGGAGGTGTCGTTCGGACATCCGATGATGCACCGCCGCGAGATGACGCTCCTCGCCAGCCGCAACGCCCTGCCTCCGGATTTCAAGCGAATCATCCAGCTCATCGAGGAGGGCCGGATCGACACGCGTCCCTGGATCACGCATCACGCGATGTTCGAGGAGATGATCGCGCAGTTCCCCGCATGGCTGAACCCCGAGAACAGGGTGCTCAAGGCGCTCGTCCACGTCTAAGACCGGTCTTCCAAGTTCCGACGCGTCGGAGTCGCCCGCATTGAGCCGCGGCCTGTCGCCGCAAGGGATTCCGAACACGGCGCGGCTCCTTTCATCCTGGACGAAGTTTTGCGCGCCCGCCTCCTCTCGGATCCGGGGCTTGAGCCCTCGCCGCGGATTCCCCATGCTGGCCGCCATGATTCTAACAGGCATCAGCGACGAAGCGGGCAACACCATCGAGGCGCAAATCGAAGCGCTCACAGCGCTTGGGTGGAAGCACATCGAGATGCGAGGGGTTCAGGTCTCCGGCCACGACAAGGCCAACTTCCACGACATCCCCGACGCGGCGTTTGACTTGGCGCTGGAAAAGCTCACCGACGCCGGCATCCGGGTCTACTGCTTCGGATCCACGATCATGAATTGGGCGAAACGGATTCATGAGCCGCCGTTCGAAGTCACCCTGGCGGAGGTCCGACGCTGCATCCCGAGGATGCGCAAGGCCGGAGCGGGATTGGTGCGAATCATGAGCTTCAAGCCTGGCGAGGACGACAACGAGATCCCCGCGGAGGTCTTCCGCCGGATGCGTGAGGTCACGCGGATGTTTCTGGACGCCGGCATCCAGCCCGTGCACGAGAATTGCATGAACTATGGCGGGATGAGTTCCCGGCACGCGCGACAGCTCCTGGGGGAGGTCCCGGGATTGAAATGGGTTTTCGACACGGCGAATCCCATTTTCAACGCCAACCGGTCGCGCCCCAAGCCCTGGCCGAAGCAGGATCCTTGGGAGTTTTGGACCCAAGTGCGCGATGC
Organism: Verrucomicrobiota bacterium; assembly: GCA_016199985.1. GTDB lineage: Bacteria > Verrucomicrobiota > Verrucomicrobiia > Limisphaerales > UBA11320 > UBA11320. The sequence goes on from JACQFQ010000028.1 coordinate 29,200, forward strand.
CACAGCCCACATCCACGTCAAGGACGCGATCTGGAACCCCTCCAAAAACGACGCGGACTATCGATGGCCCGGCGAAGGCGACGGACGAGTGCTGGACATTCTCCGGGACGCTTTCTCGCGCGGCTACGACTCCGGCATTTCCATCGAGCCGCACATGGTCGTCGTTTTCCACGACGCGCATTCGAAGTCCAACGACGCCGCGATCCAAAAGAACTTCATCGAGTACGGGAACCGGCTCAAATCCCTGGTCGAGGCCGCGAAAGCCGCGCCATAGGTTTGGCGCGGCCCCCGGGAAACTCAATGGATGTCGTAGAGCTGGCGGCCGATCACCACCTGAAGATTCCGTCCGAGCGCGAGCCAAACGCGGGCCTCAGGATGCGACGCCAGCAGCTTGAAGTACTGCTCCGACCCGAACTCCAGCGAGCGGGCCTCGGAGTCCTTCATGGACTGAGCCTCCGCGTCGATCCATTGCTCCCCTCTTTGAAAGAACGATTTCCCTGAAACGTACCTCGCCGGCTGTTCCGTTGAAGCGCCTTCAGTTTCGACCCTGACGGGCGAAGCGATCGGCGATGGGGCGACCGCCGCCAATTCGCGCCCCGGCTGGCGAGGGTCCCGCGCGGCCCTCTTGGGCATCGAAGCGGGCGATCCAGCGGGAAGCAACGAAGGTCTTGAAACCTCTCCGACGCCGAGCGCGATGCTCGCGTCCGACGCGCCCGCGTCCTTGAGGTATTGGAAGGAGCGCGAACTCGCAACCGCGAGATCGCCCGACTTATCCCGGGTCAGCGCGCGAAATTGGTCCCGATAGAGCTGCTGCGTGGGCGCGTCGCCGCTCATCCGGATGAGTTGGTGATTCACCGCGATCCCGCGCCGGGTTTCATCCTCGCTGACCAGGTACGCGGTGTAGGGAGTGATCACGGCGTACTTCTTCGCGAGTTCCACCACTTCATCCTTCAGCTCCTGGCTCTCGCCGCGCAGTCGGATCTCATCGAGCAGATGCCCGATCCGCCGTGTGGCCCAAAGCCGGGGCAGCCAGTCCTGCGCGTTGTCCCTCTTCGGGAACTTGCAGAACTGGGTGAATTCCCGCTTCTCGCCCGCCACGTTTCCGCTCAGGACCAGATTCCCGTCGCGCGCGCCCTCATAGCGCCCCACCACAAGGAGCTGCTGTCCGCGGTAAAGATCGGGCAAGGGGTTCGGGTGAATCCGGGTGGCGCGAATGCCGTCGGGAAAGGAGGCATGAACGTTCGCCAGCGCCGGGTCCTTGATGCGCGAAAAGAACGACGAGACTTTCACCTCGATGTCTTCGTCCGGGAGGACGTACGCGCTCGAGGCCTTGGTGAAGTCCGCGATCTCGTCGAGGAGATGCGTGTTCACGTCCGTGCCGATTCCGAAACAGAAGACGCGCGTCCACTGGTCGGCGGGCGTCGCCTTTCCGCCAGTCACCGCCTTGAGGATCTCCTTCGGATCGGTGACACCGACGGTGGGGAGGCCGTCGGTGAGAAACACAACGACAAAAGGCCGCTCGGACGACACAGGCCGCATGCCCAGGGCGCGCACGAGCGCGTCATAGATCGCGGTGCCGCCCGTGGGCCGGATCTTCTCAACAAACGCCTCGGCCTGTCGTCGCGTGTCGGCGCCGGCGCTCCTCAGTCCGCCGAACGCCGCGTCAATCTCCGTGGAGAACCGCAGCACTTCGAACCCATCCTGGTCATTCAAGTTCTCCACGCAGAAGCGAAGAGCCTTCTTGGCTTGCTCGAGCTTCTTCCCGGCCATGGAGCCCGACGCGTCCAGCACGAAGACCACATCCTTGGGAAACAACTTGCCCGCCGGCGGATCAATCCTGGGATTCGCCAGGAGGAGAAAGAATCCTTCGTCCTCGCCCGTGGCGTAGGTCATCAGGTCGATTCCCACCTCGGATCGCGAGCGGGAGAAGTAGAGCTGGAAGTCGCCGGAGCTTTCCATCGCGGACGATTGATGCGCGACCACGGCCTTACGATCCCCTTGGCGGTTGATCTCCACCTTGTGCGACGGGGAGTAAATCGTTTGCAAAGGCTGCGATGAGTCCAACGTCACCTTCACGCTGAGGGATCTCGCGACCTGGGTCACCCTACCCCCCGCGTCCGCGTGCAGAGGCAGTATCCAGTGGATCAGCCCGGAGTCCTCAAGCAGAAGCTGGGAGTAGGAGATCTGAATCTGTCGCCGCGAATGGGGATCGATGGGAAAAACTCTAACCTTGAACAAATCGCGCCCCAGATACTCCAGCAGCGCGGGGTCCTGTGCCCGTCGGACGATGTCCTCGTAGATGGCGCGGGCCTTGTCCGCCCCCAGAAGCTCCGCTTCCACGGGCTTCCCGTTGATGGTGAGTGTGAACCGGTCCAGCTGCGCGCCCTTTGGAACTGGGAAGAGGAATGAGCCTTCGCAGGGAACATCGTTTGGATTGTAGAACTCTTGATCAATCACCACGCGCGCGTGTTGGTCCTGGATGGCGGCGTCAACGAGCGTTTGGGTGGTCTCGAGCGTGAGGATGGGTCGAGGGATCCGATGCGGGGGAGCGACGATGGGCCGGGTGGGCGGAGCCACCGTCCTGTCATCAATCACAATCAAGCCAGCGGAGAAGCCGATCATTGAGGAGAGAGCGAGAACGAACAAAGCCGATAAACACAGTTTCATAGCGGCCATTCGACGGGGTCCGCGATAGAATGCTCCCGATTTCCGTCAGTGCCCTGCCCGCGGCAAACGCTCTTGAGATGATCGGAGCGCGCCGGCAGAGTCGTCGCGTGGAACGAAACGCCTTTCGACCCCGGACACTCCTTGTCGTTCTCGCGGTCTGGCTAGCTCTCGCGCTGCTGCTGGGCGGCTTGGGCGTCGTCGCGGCGATTCGTCCTCCATGGCCACAGGTCCTGTTGCTGGGGCTGGTGGGTTGCCTGGTGGCCGCCTACCGGCGTTCGCCCGGCTTTCGAGGCTGGGTTTTGTCCGTGCCGATCTCCGCCCTGGTGGCCGTGAACCTCGTCCGCTTCGTCGGGATCTACTTTCTCTGGCTGCACGAACATCGGCGACTCCCGTTCGGCTTTGCGGTTCCCGGCGGATGGGGGGACATCTGCGTCGCCGCCATGTCCGCAATGCTCCTGATTCTGCGGCCGACCGCGCCGAGGATCTACTGGATATGGAACACGCTCGGCCTCGCGGACATTCTCTTCGTTGTGGCCACGGCGACGCGGCTCGCCTTCGCGGATCCCGTTCCCATGGCCCCGCTGCTCCGATTGCCGCTCAGCCTGCTGCCGACGTTCGCGGTCCCGATCATCATTTTCACGCACCTCGTCGTGTTCCTGCGGCTGCACCGGGGCATCGCGATTCCGAATCGCTAGAAGCGCTTGTCGAACTCCCGTCAGAATCCAGGATGTCTCAGGCTCGCGGTGGCATCGGATGCGCCGGCCATCGAGGCGTTGATCCCGCTGTCGGTCCACGGGCTTCAGTCTTCCTTCTACACCCAGACGCAGCGTGACGCGGCTCTGGGCCCAGTGTTCGGCGTCGATCGACAACTCATCCGCGATGGCACTTACTTCGTGGTCACGCTGGAGGAGAGGATGCTCGGATGCGGCGGCTGGAGCTATCGTCAATCCCTCTATGGCGGCGACACGGGTCGCCCCAACGAGCCGTGCCCCGTGTTGGATCCGACGCGGGACGCGGCGCGTGTGCGGGCATTCTTTGTTCATCCGGAATGGGCGCGACGCGGTATCGGCCGAAGGATTCTCGAGGCCTGCGAGCAAGGGATCCAAGCCGCGGGATTCAGGCGCGTAGAGCTCGTCGCCACGCTCGCGGGCGAACCCCTGTACGCCTCCCTTGGCTACCGGGAAGCGGAGCGTTACGACATTCCGCTGGCGAACGGATTGGGTCTGCCCGTGGTGCGAATGACCAGGGATCTGATCGCGGAGGGAAGGAGCGGGTCGCGTCGAATCAAGTTGCTCTTCGTGTGCAGCCGCAACCGGCGCCGCAGCCTGACCGCGGAGCGCTGCTTCGCGAACTCGGCCCAATATGATGTTCGCTCCGCTGGAACGCAGCCTGAGGCGCGAGTCGCCCTCACGGCGGGTTTGATCGGATGGGCCGATGTTGTTTTCTTCATGGAACGTTCGCATCAAAACCGGGCCGCGGAGAGGTTTTCCGAAGCGTTAGCCGGAAAGCCCGCCGTTGTGCTGCACATCCCCGACGAGCATGAGTTCATGGCGACTGAGTTGGTGGATGAGATAGAGACGAAGGTGGCGCTGGCCATGGAAAGCTGGGGCGGCGAATCCACCGAGCCCCGCGATTGACCCACCCTCGCTCCCGCGTGGCGCCTCCCTGTCGCTTCCCCTGCCCTCTCCGCTGCGATCGCCCCGCTCGCTTGACAGGCTGCGGCCGTCGGTCATTCCGCGGGAGCGGTCCGATAGAAGCGGCTGCTCCCCGAGCGGGTCTGAGCATCGATCACCTCGAACCAGCCTGAGCCATCGGCGGTGGAGTAGTCACGGACGGCCCATGAGGCCGGATACAGCGTATTCGACGACTCTATCACGTAGGTTGTCATTGGAACCCCCGCGAAAGTGATCTTGAACGAGCCATCGGGAAGGCGGGTCATGGCGAGGACGCTGGGTGGCGGCGCGACCTGGCGGGCCACGAGGTTCACCTGGATTTCAGCGGCAGTCACCCCGCCTTGAGAGTCGCTGACCAGGCAGGTCAGACGATCCCTTCCGGTTTGCCCGGCGAAAGACGTGTACGAGAGCGATCCCGACGCGATCGAAAGTAGGGCGCCCGAGTCGCTCCGATCCGAGAGGAGGGCGATTGAGAGCGTTCCGCCGTCCGGATCCGCGCACCGGGCCAGGATCTGCTCAATGCGCAACAGCGTCGTTTGCCCGATCCCCGCGTCAAAAGATAGGGGCAAAGCCACGGGGGGCAGGTTCAGCGTCCGAGTGGCGACAGAGGGACCCTCCGCGCGAATCACTCGCCGATCGAACACCCCAAAGCCAACGAACTCCGCCTGATCCTCCGCGAGGAAAGGCGCGACGACTGTGTAGGACAAGTCTCTGGCGATCGCGTCGAGGAAGGGACCCCAGCGGAGGGTTCGATCCCTGGCGCTGAACACGCCTCCCTGCGACACAGAGGCGAGAGTCCACCCCGCGGGAACGGTCTCCTGGACAGCCTGGCCTTCCACTCCTTCCAGGGGGAGAACGTGGAGCACGATCGATTTCCCAGGAAGGCCCGAGCGGAAATCGGCCGACATCGCACGAATAATCTGATGCGTCGCCAGGGCGGCGACATTCCCCGAAACAGGCGTGTCGGCGCCGTCAAATGAGGCCCGTCCCTCAAACACGGCCTCGCCGTACGCATCGACGGGAGGCATCGCCTCGTAAGTCAGAAGCCTGGAGGCTTGAGAGAGAAAAGGTCCCCACCGCAGGGTGCGCGACGCAAGATCAAACGCGCCGTCATCGCCAATCGCGCGGGCCGTCCAGCCTGGCGGAACAGTTTCCTGCAAGCCGTAGCTGCTGACGCTTGCCGAAGGGCTGACCTGAATCCTCACTTCCAGAGGACGCCCAGGCTGGTAGCGAGCAGGCAAGGAGCGGGAAGCGGATGCGGTCGCCGGCTCGAGCCGGCTATCCCCGGCGACGGAAAAGGTCTCTTGATCAAACGAGGAGATCCCCGTGAAAACGGCCGTCGAGATGGAGTTGGAAGGAGCGCGAAGCTGGTAGGTGAACGTTTGGGGACCCACGGACGCGGCAGGCCCCCACTTCAATTTCCGTGTGAGGGCGTCCAGCACGGGAGCGGGCGCGCCGGAGATGAACCTCCATCCCGCGGGGATGGTTTCTTCCACGGCCCACATGTCGTCCAGGAACAGCGGAGCGAGCCTGATCTGCACAGTCACCGCCTGATCGGGGCCGAAAGCCCCAGGCAGAATCCGGGTCACGGCGCGACGTTTCATCTTCAGAACCTGGTTTCCGGCTGCCGGAACCGTTCGCAGGTCGAAACGTCCCAGGGCGCGGGACTCCACCTCGGATGCGGAGGCCGTCGAAGGTATGAGGGTGAACCCCAACGCACGTTCGCGGGCGTCCTGAAAGGGACCCCACTTGACCTTCCTGCTGAGGACGTCAAAGACGCCCTCGTCCGAGATATCGCTGGCGGACCACCCTTCGGGAATTCCCTGCTCGACCGCGAAGTCGGCGACGTCGCGACGCGGGGCGGCCACCGTCGTGGCTCGGAGGGCAACCCCGGGCTCGAACTCAGCGGGGAGCGCTTGCGTCAATGTATCGGGGAAAGGCGAGAGCATCGAAACCCCCACGACAGGCGTGGCGACGCTGTCGAAAACAGCCGTGCCCTGGAACATCGCGGACGGCGCCGCGGTCTTTGGCGAGGTCGCACGGTAGGCGAGAACCCGTTCGCTGTTATCCAGAAAGGGTCCCCACCGAATGACGCCGTCCGCCACGTTCCAAACCCCGCCTAGCGTGATCTGAGAGGCGACCCAACCGGGCGGCAGGATATCCTGCAGCGAGTAAGCTCGGGTCAAGCCGTCGGGATGAACGCTGATTTGAACATCAATGGAATCGCCGGGCTGGTAGAGGACGGACATCGCTCGCTGCGCTTCGCTCCCGTGAGCGATCCCGGCGAACGCGCCCCAGAGGACGCAGAGCGCGCGAAGCCATAGCGACCCGGAGGTCGCTATGGCTCTCAGGTCGCTGCCGTTGAGTGCCGGGTTCAAACGAGAGTTCTCCAAAGTCCCCGCCAGCGCGCGGGATCAGATTGCGGGCCCCGCGGTGATGCGGAAAAAATACTTCAACCCGGCCGCGGTTGGAGCGAGGTGAGCTCTTCCGCTGGCGTCCGTGGTGAATGTCTGAAGCGGCGTCCACTTTGTCAGATCGGAGCTTCCTTCGAGGTTGTAGCTGGCGGTCGGCGCGCCTTGAACGTCGAAAGCCAATCCACGCTCGCCAGCCGCGGCGACGTTGAGAATGGTGATGGGAACCGCGGCTGTCTCCGATGTGACCAAGGAGGGTCCCGCGAGCTTGGCATTGGCTCCGTCAAAGGAAATCAGGCCGTCGAACGAACCGGTGCTGCCGGCGTCCATAAGAGGCACCGCGTCGTAGGAGACGATCCGCGGCTGGTCATCGTAGAAGAGGCCCCACTTCACGCGCGCCTTGTCGGAGCGGAAGCGTCCCCCGCCGCTGACATTGCGAACCAGCCAGCCCGCCGGCGGATGCTCCTCGATGGCGTAGGCGGTGACGCCCGCCCTCGGAGTCACTTGAACTTCGACATGGAGAGGGAAGCCCGGCTTGAAGGTGAGCTTCATCACGCGAGTGAAGGACCCGGCGGCCGGAAGGTCGGCGAGGCTCACGCTCTGGGCGCCGCCATGGGTGGAGACGCTGGCCGGACCAGGGCCGGCGGCTTTGGGAGCGTTCGCCCACCACATAGGGGCGTTCGTCGGCGGAGTGTTTGTGAAGACGTAAACTTCACCGCCTTTCCACAGGGCCGCCGCCCGGGTGGCATAAGCGGTGGGAATATCCTTCGGCTCGATGGACCACGGAGTGTCGGTGAGCCACGCGGTCGTGTAGGCGGTGACTTCGGAGATGGTCAGCCGATCGTCCGCGGGATCGGTGTCGGCGGGATGACGGCCATCGGCGACGAGAGGGTTGGTGCCCTGGAGGAACTCGCGGAGGTTGGGCCGTCCGTCGCCGTCGGAATCGAGGTTGGGGTCGCCACCGGTGATGCTGCCAAAATAGAGCTTCTCAAACCGGTCGCTCATCCCGTCCCCGTCTGTGTCGACGTCGCCAAAGTCCACTCGAACGAATACGCCGCGACCGCTGAGAGTGATCAGGGAACTGTCCCGGTCGCCCGAGGCGTCCCTCACCACGATGAGGAGCTTGTCCCCGACCAGCGAGGCGGAAGGGTTGTCCAGCGGGGACGCGTCTTCAACCGGCAGGCGGAGGACGTATTGGTTGCCGAACTGCGCGCTCGATCCCATCTCGTAGCTCGCCACGACAGGCCCGGCGATGGAGCGACGCGCCTCCACCACCACGGCGTGGCTGGCGGCGGTGACGGGCACTCCGTTGAGGACGATGGACCCGAAGACCACCGCGTCCGGCTCCGACAGGCCGGCCCGCGCGGAGAAGGGCGACAACAGGGCGAGGGCGGCGCAGGTCAGCGACAAGAGCACCGGGACTCGCAGCGACTGGTTTGACTTTCTCATAGGCATCGCGATGTGAAGTTTCATGTGAGGCGAGCTCAGTTGCCGGAGTAGGCGTAGGTTTGGAAGAACAGCTTGATGTCGCTCACGCTCTTGATGAATTGGTCCAACCCTTGATCGGGGTTGGCCAGGAGCGAACCGCCCGGGATGATAAGAATCCAGTCTGTGTTCCAGACGCTGCGGCCGATAAGCCGGGTGTCCGTGATGGCTTGCGCCTCGGTGAACGAGCCCGCGTCATGGTAGGCGCGGAACATGGAGAACCGGCGGATGTCGGCAAATGTCTCGCTGAGCGAGTCCTGCAGCGGAATCCAGGAAGGATCCCCCATCTCGCGAGTCCCTATGGGGAAAGGCACCGGCAGCTTCTGGTCGACGATGGTGAACTCCCGGGTCTCCAGATTGTTGGCCGACGGCGAGCGCATCATGTCCTGCCCCGCGGGGAACAGATACACGCGAGGGGTGATGCTCAGGCCATTTCCATCGTAGCCCGTGAACCACACGCCGGCGCTCCGCACCTTGGTCGCGAAGCGACTCGGGTCATAAGCGCTGTCTCCGCCGCTCAAGGGCCAGAGAAAGAAATTCTGGCCGAACATGATCGAAGTCGGAAACCTGATCACAATGCCCGGTTGCTTTCCGGCGGACTCGGGGGCGAAGGGACGACAGTATTTCCTGAACTCCGGCATCTGCCAGAGATCGGGCACAATCAGATCCTTGAGCTTGCCATGCCAGGAGACCGTCGAGGCCGGGTCGTTCGAAGAGCTCGGCTTCATGCGGAACAGCTCGTTTCGCAAGGAGAAGCGGCCGGTCTCGGTCTCCGGGGTAAGAAAGCCCAACTGGCTTCGGTAGACCTCAAAGTTCTGGCCGAGGCGCGCCAGAGGATCTGCCAGGCCCACGCCTCCTGAAACAGGGATGCCTCCGATCACCTGCCCCAGGTTGCGGTGTCGAACAATGTCGGTCAGAAAGTTGTTTCCGCTTCCGGCGTCCGTGCCGAGGAGACAGGTTTCATAATCGTAGGCCTTGGCCGCCAGATAAACATACATCGCGGTGAGGTCAAACTGGGCGCGGTATTTTTGCAGCGCGTCGTTCTGGAAGATCCGGAAAGCCATGTCCTGATAGCGGTAATCCGTGATCTGCGCGGCAACCAGCTTCCGGTAGCCAACGCGCTCGTCGATGATGCGGACGCCTTGGGCGAGGGCGGCGAGGTAGTTTCCGAGGGCCTGGTTCAACGCCTCCTTCAACTCCAGGGCCTCCAGGCGCAAGGCCACTTCCTGCCGGATGAGCTGCTCGAGGGTCTTGACGCGCTGCAGAGTGTCGAATTTCTGGGTCTCAACCTCCAGGGCCAGGGCGAAGCTCAGCTTGACGGTCTCCTTCAACTCCTTCGTGCTGTATTCAACGACATCGAGAGTGTCGGCCGTCGTCTCCAGCGCCTGGCGGAACCCGGACACCGTGCCATTGATGATCCCTCGAGCGGCCGAGGCCACATCCGACGCCAATCCGACAACCGTCGGGATCGACATCACGGCCGTTGTCCCAACAGCCCCAACCACCGCGGAGGTGCGCTTGAGGGTGACGGAGGTCGCCTTGAGGCCGATCTGCACAGCTGTCATCGTGGTGAGGGCCGCCAATTCGCCCGTCTTGATGCCGATCTTGTCGCTGTTGAGATTGTCCTGAGCCTCCAACAAATCCACCGTGTCGTTGATAAGCCCGATGTGAGTTTCGTACTTCGCGACCGCGCCCTTGAGCTTGGCCTCGGCGCGGAGCAGGTCCTGAAGGCTGATCTGCAGCTTGCCCGGGGCGCGGCGCTGGCCCCACTCCGTCTTGGCCTCGAAGAGATAGTCCCCGGTCGACGTGGGATAGGTCACCGTGAACGCGGCGTCCGGATCCGTGCCGGGATTCTGCGGGGCATGATCCTCGGGATCGAAATTGACATAGTAGTTGTCATCCAGCCTGCTGGTGTCCTGGGTCTTTCTGTAGTACGCCACGGTCTCGGTCTTGGGGAGCCCGAGGGTGCCGGTGAGCGCGGAGGCGTTGACGTACATGTAGTGGACAATATCCGGACCATCGTAGCCCGAGGGATACGCCCCGCCGGGTCCGATATCCCCGGCGTAGGGATAGCCGAAGACTTCGATCATCCGGTTCTTCAGATCGCGCTCCTTCTCGTTGACGCCCGTCACAAAGGATTCCAATGAATCGTTGTTCTTGCGGAGCGCCTGGGACTGGGCATTGGCGTTGTTGAACAGCGTGAGAGAGTTGTCCATCGTCTTGAGAGCCCGCTGATAGATCTGGTCGAAGTGGGTCAGGCCCGCGGCCACCTTCGACGGGTCGATATCAAAGGGCACCGCGCCCGTGGCGATTCCGAGCGGGTTGAGCCCCTTGTCCGCCTTGTCCATGATCTGCTCAATCGCCGCGTACCCCGAGGAGATCTCGGCAAGCTCCCGGACGGTCGTGCGGTCAATTTTTTGGATGCCTTTGTGAGCGGGATTCGGGTCGACCGAGGGAAGGATGGAGTTCGCAATGAGCCAGTCGAAGTAAGCCCCCTGACCCGCCCGGCGCGCCCACTCGTCCACACCCCAGGCGCGGTCCCTGTCCGTGTCCTTGTAGCCCTGCCACTGCCCGGCGGGCTCCTCGACATAGTTGAGGCGGTAGGTCAGATCGACGATTTCGCGACCGGCCTTCGCCCGGGCGGAGGCGGCGCGGGCAAACTTGCGTTCATCCAGATAATCCACCTTCACAGCAACGCCCGCCACCAAGACGCTCTCCGGCCGCGGCACCCAGGTGAAGTTCGGGTGGCGCAGCAGGCCGTAATACGTGGTCAAGGCGGTGAGATAGTGACCCCACGCGTCTCCGTGGCCCTGGGGGAACATGACGCGGGCATCCTTCTCATCGATGAATCCGTCCTTGTTGATGTCGCTGATATTGTAGTTCTGCTGATACGCCACCTCGCCATCGCCGAGAGTGAAGTTCCAGTAGAGACGGTTGTAAACAGGTCGAGCGGCCACTCCTGCCGAGCTGTCATCGCGACCGCGCAGAAGCACCAGTTCCTCCTCCAAGGGGGAATCAAGCTGGTTCTGGAACGTGAAGATGGCGGGGGCGGCGCTGCCATAGGCGCCGCCCGTGGTCCCAAATCCGATGGTTGGATCCTGCGCGTCGGCGTAGGCCTCGTTGCCCAGCAACATGTAAAAGTCCGCGATTCTCGAGACGGCCAGCAGAAGCGCGTTGTTCGCGGGGTTGAAGTTGACGGGCGGGCTCCCCTCGATGCTCAGCTTCTTTCCAACGTTCAGCACCGTGGTGTAGGCCTCGATCAAGCCCACATTGTTGATGGCGTCGGCCGCGGGATTGAACGCGATGTCGCCCTCGTACCGCTGGCCCGCCTGGGAGATCATGCTGACGATCGTGCTGGACGGCGCTGAATGGAAGTCCTTCACGCGCGCGTCGAAAGGATTCAGGCCGCGGATCACGCGCTTGATGAAGCCTTCGGCGAGCAGCGGACGGGGGCTGTCCGGCGTGCCGTCAGGCCCGCCAACCCATCCTGACCAATTGGTGTCCCCGCGCACATTGTACCCGCGATAGCGACAGAGGAACCAATTGTCGCCCAAAGTGAGCAAGCCGCTCTCGCCGCCATCCCCCAGCGTGATGTCGTTCACGCCCAATCCGCTCTTGGGATTCATGTTGGAGTAGAATATCCAGCCATTCGGAGCGTTGATCGACCCGTCGGCGCCGACCTCTGGCAGCACCTTGGGGTCAAAGGTGTCGCCGTCGGGCTTGTAGTACCACTCAAAGGTCACCTGGCCGGCGTCGCCGCCAAAATCGCTGCTGTGACGCATCGTGAGCCGCTCGTCGAACACGCTTGAGGGATAGATCGGCTTGAGATCGCCGCGGAACGGGCCGTCCTCAATCCGGATGATGTGCAGATTGATCTTCAAGCCCAACCGGCTGTCATCGTTCTCGGCAATGGTGAGATAGCGCGGAGGAATCCCGGTGGGGGCGTCCGACGCGACATAGGCGGCCGTGCCACGCAAAGTGAGATTGTACTTGTTGGTGTGCGCGGCGTTGTCAAAGGCCGTGCTGCCGGAGCCCTCGTCAAATCGCCAGTTCGCAAGCAGCCCGTCCTCGTAGCCGTCCAACCGGAGACGCTTGAGATGATTCAGCGAGCTAACGGTGCGCGCGATGCTCCAAAAGCGGACTTCCTCAATCTTGCCCTGGAAGAACGACTCCGCGCCGCCGATCCGCGTCAGAGGGGTCGTGGCCGGAGTCAGCCCATCAAATGCGGCCGTCGAATAAACCATCACCGCGTTGACGAAGACTTTGTAGATGGAGCCGTCAAACGTGACCGCCACGTGATTCCAGGCGTTGGGAGTGATCACCGCGGGCGTCGAGAAGCTGCGCCACACTTTCCCGTCGCCAAAGCCGCCGAGGAGCCGGTTGCCCTGATAGAGGTAGAGCGACGGCGGGCGCAGCGCGGCCGCGACGTTGCCGGCGACCCCGAAAATCAGGTTCGAGGCCGACGCCGTGGGCTTGGGATAGAGCCAGGCTTCCTGCGTGAACACGGGGCCGATGACAATGCCCGGGGTGAGATCGGCGTAAGCCTGCGATCCGTCGAGGGAGAGCGCGAAGAGCGGCTGCTCTGTCGCCGGAGGCACCGTGGACAGCCCGGCCGTCAATGCCTTCGGTCCGCCGCCGAAGCTTTCAGGGACGATTCTATCCCCGACCTTGATGAGCCCCAAACGCAGACCCGGCGTCGGGTTGCCGACAGTCGAGTCTGTGGAGGCGTCGGGGTTCTGGTCGGCAGGGAGCAGGTCAACGCGATTGGGATTGCGCGTGATCTCATAAAGTTTGTCGATCATCCCCTTCCATGTGGCGCTGTCAGAAAGGCCCTTGATCACGTCGCGCTCACGGGAGCTCAGCACATTCGGCATGAGGAGCGGCTCGCCGGCGAACGAGGTGGTGTCGAGAAGCCCGCTGAACAGGATCCACTTGCTGATGGGATCGTATGTGAGGCGGGGATACAGCGTCGGAGGCAGATCATCGAAGAACTCTTTGCCGGACCTGTTGGAGCGACGGATGGTGTCCGGGATCTTGTCTGTTCCCGTGAGCTTGTACACCCGTGTGCTGAGGGGATCGTAGAGGTGCGCCAGCGTGGAGGTGGGCGCATTCGTGTCGATCAAGGGATTCCAGCCGGGGGTCAGATCATCATAGATGATTTTGGCCGCGGCCATGTTCCGGACGCCTGGCAAACCGCCGGGCTTTGGATCCAGCAGGCTCTCGCCGATCTGCAGGATGGGAGCCTCAGGCCAGACGATGCGGTAGGTCACGTTCACCGGCACGCCCGGGGTCCCGGCGCCTGAGTTGAGCCCAACCAACTCCGCGGCAGGGTGGTGGTCCAGCCAAGCAACGCAGTCTCCCACGGTCGCGTCCACCTTATTGTCGCCGTTGAAGTCAAAGTCGTAGAAAAAGCCCGGCTGGAGAGGATAGAACCAACGGATGACGACATCGGTGGGATTGCCATTCACCCCCGCGGCCCGGGCATACAATCTGCCCTTGTAATCCTCCCACCAGGGTCCCGCCACGCCAGTCGAGTCGGCGCAGACGCCGAGCAGCGTGAGCGGATAGGGAGGCTGAATCTCCGTGCCCGCGGTTCCGGTGTATTGGAACTTGTACGTGGCGTCCTCAGCGAGGACTTTGTAAACCTGAATGGACCATTCATCCGTGGCGGCGTCCTTGTACTTCAGGAGGGCGTAGGGCTTGGAGGCTTCCACGGGAAGCACAGCGTTCAGGTCGTTGCGGAGGGCGAACATCGCGTCGCCCACTCCGTCCGCCGAAGGCGCGATCAGGGCATGCTCTTCGTTGGGGTTGTAACCGGCCAGAGTGCTATCCGGCTGGTTGTAGACCCTCGGACTCTTATAGGTTGGCGGCAGCGCGGAGGTGCCTTTGCCGCTGGCGATCACGATTTTCGAAACCGCGTCATCCGCCGGCCATGACAGCTGGTAGCGGGCGGGCTTGCTGGCCCAGGCGACGCCGATCGGGTTCAATCGATACCACACCACCACCAAGTCGTTGCTGACGGTGTTGTCGCCATTCGGTTCGCGGTTGACGGGGATGATCACGCCCGTTCGAGTCGCGCGGCTGTAGGCGCGGTCGGGACCAGCGCCGTCATAAAACGCCCGCTCGAAGAAAACGAAACCGGTCTTCTTGTTGTAGTCCTGATGACCAGGATCCCCGTCAAGGCCGACGCGCGCGCCCGTGATGGTGTCGAGCCCGCTGAGCCCTCCCGCGGGCGCAGAATCGACCGCAACGTTGTCTGGGCCCTCAAACCGATACCATCCGATCAACCCCGGGGAATTCGCCGGGGGAGCCGCCTTGGCGTTCAAGGCGACTTCGCTTTCCGCTAGCGCGCGATTCCAGGTGCGGACCTCGTCCAACGCGCCAATCAAGCCGGATTCCCCCGCGACGGCGGGCGCCCCCATGACCAGGCGCGATTTGCCTCGGTTGAAACCTCCAGCGGTCGCGAGGCCGGCGGGGAGTCCGTTGAGGAACGCTTTCATGGTCCCCGCGGACGGATCCCACGTGGTGGCGATGTGGACCCATGTGTAAAGGGGAATCTCCACCGTGGTGATGAACGGCGAAGTGTTCAGCCGTCCCAGCCGAAGTTGGGCATGCGTTTCAGGCCGGTTGGAGGAAACGGTCGCAACCCAGAACTGGGAGAGCGTGGCGTTGTCGCCCAAACTCAGGATGCCCTGCCGTTTGACAGGGGGCGCGTCTATGCGAACCCAGGCCTCCACGGAGAAGGCTCCGGCGGCCGGATCCATGCCGGCGATGGTTTTCACCACGGCGGAGTCGCTGCCGCCAAAGAGGAGTCCGAAATCGCTCGGATTGGCGTGATGATCGGCCAGCTTGCTCCCGATCGTGGCGGAGAGCGACCTCAGGAACTGGGGGTTGTCCCAAGTCACTGTGCGCACCACGTCCAGGTGGGGTCTCTGAAGAATGGGATTGGGGCTCGCGCCCTGGTTTTCCAGGTAGTTGATCACCGAGTAACCGACGTTGAGGCAGTTGAAAGTCTTGGTGGTGAGGTCGACCTGGGCCGAGCCGCCGGTCGTCTCGTAGATGATGTTCTGAAACGCGAAGGAGAAGCCGGACACTCCCTGAGGCTCGACCTCCACCGGAGCGCCCGCCACATGGATAATGGGATCCTTCGGCCACACGCTGACGCCCGGCACGATGATGCGGTCCAGGTTGACGACGATGTTCGTGCCGGTGCCGGATGTGTCCTGAAACGAGGTGAACCATTTCAACCGCGCGTTGACGGGGCGAATGGGATAGAGCTTCTTCTCAAAATCGCTCCACAGGAAAGCGTTCTCCGCGGTGTCCGTCACGCCCGCGGACAGGATCTCAATCTCCGGCTTGCGCTCCACGGCGCCCTCAGGACGGGCGATCTGCTTCCCGATCACCCACGCGGGGACGGCCATGAAGGCGCGCTCGCGGCCGCTCCGCTTGCCGGTGCCCACAATGGTGCCGCCTCGGTTGATGGCGCGGGCGGTTTCAAGACTCCACCCGCTGGAAGCGAAAACGAGGGAGCGCGAATCGTAGATCAGGTCATTGAGGTCGCGCATCTTCCCCGCGGTGTGCAGGATGGCGCGCCGGAGAGTGGAGCGATCGGCTTCGCCGGCGATCTGGCCGAAGTCGTTGATCGCATAGCCCGCCGAGTAGGTTCCGCCAAGAAGCAGGCCGAGATCGCTCATCACCCCGTTCTGATAGCGAAACGCGCGAGTCGGGCTGAGCGGCTTGGAGGAGAGCGCCGAGACGCCGACGATCAATCCGTCGTTGTTGATCGAATAGGCTTCCGCGCTGGTATGGCCCAAGGCGGTCAGCGTGCCGAGGTTTTGAGTGGATGCGTTCCAGAGCACCGCGGCCTTGATCCCGCTCGCATTGGTGAGGTAGCCCACCGCGCTCAGCGTGTCGTTGACCGAGCGCGCCTCTCCCGCGATGAATGTCGGGAGCAAGCCCAGGTTGGTGAAATTGATTCCACTCAACACGAACGGCCGACGGTTTCCTTGGAGCATTTGGGACCCCACGACGTCCCCATACTTGTTGATCCCCAAGGCCACGCTGTCGTTGCCTGTGACTTTGCTGGCGAGACTGGAGAGCGTGCCATTCTCCCACTGGAACGCCTCGCGGAGTCCCGCGGCGCTGGGCCTGATGAAACCGACCACGATGTTGCCGGCATTGATGCCATAGGCGACGCTGTTTTTGCTCCCGGGATCAATGTCCTCCGCCAATCCCGTGCCGGTCAGGCCGCGGTAGAGAAGGGCCTGGCTGTCGCCGGGTTGAGTCTGCGCCGCGCCCACCGCCCAAAGCTCGTCGTTGACGCCAAAACCGAAACTCTTGTTGAGATCGCCGAGATCCCCCAGGTCGATCAGCGCATACGCGGGTTTGGGATCCACGCGAACGCGGAAGGTGTTCTGGGATTGCCCGCGCGCGTCGTCCTTCACCGTCAGTTCGATGGTGGCGGTGCCGACTTGGCCCGGCGCTGGAGTAATGGTGACGGTGCGGGTCGCGGTCCCAGCTCCCTCGAAAACAATGTTGGAAACAGGAATCAACTTGGGCTCAGAGGAAATGGCGACCACATCCAGCGCGCCCGCGGGAGTCTCAGCGTCGCCCACTGTCATGGTGAACGACGCGCTGGTGCCCTCCTCAATGACGAGGTTGGCAAGAGGAGAGTTGGTGGGATCATCGTTCAAGGCCTGGACCTGCAACTGGATTGTGGCCAGAAGGGAGCTCAGAGGAGGAACGCTCGCGTCCGTGATTCTGTAGGTGAAGCTGTCGGGGCCGTTGAAGTTCACGGCCGGCGTATAGATCACCGGATTCTTCAGCGGATCAATCCAGGAACCGGTCAGCGCGTTAAGCGTGCCGTGGGCGGGCGGAGTGACAATTTGAAATGTGGGAGGAGAGCCCACGACCTGGCCGAGCTCATACTCGACGTCGAAGCCGGGGAGAAAAATCGGGGTCGGAGTTTCCTCATTCACCAGATAGAGGCCAAACGCGCTGTTGGTGCTCGCGTCAGCCGGAAAGGGCGAGAGCTGGGCTGTGGGAATGATGCTGCTCGAAGCGACGCCGGGAGGCTTCCACATCAGCTGAATGATGCCGGGACCCCCGCCCTCGTACCACTCCAGACGAAGGTCCACCTTCTGGTTCGCGAGCAGGTCGAGGGTGGTCGCGTTCGGAGTCGCCCCGTGACTGGTCCAGTTGTCGATCGCCAGCCTTCCATCCAGATAGAGTCTCACTCCGTCGTCAGACACCGTCGAAATCTCGTAAGTTCCAGCGATCGGCGGCGTGAGGAACGATCCTCTCCAGCGCGCCGAAAAACCGTCGGCATTGACCAAAGGATCAATCGGGGAGAAGCCGACATCGAAATTCACCGTGGAATCCACATGCGCCACCCGCAACGCCGTGAGATCCGCGTTGTTGTAGTACTCGGCGGCCAGGCCCGTTTGTCCGAAAATGGGTCGATCCCCAAAGAAGGCATGCCCGAAGATCGCGGCGTTCGCCCGCCCACGATAGGCGCTCTGATCGTAGTAGGTCAGGCCATGCCCCTCTTCAAAGTTGAAGTACGCCACCAGCTTGATGGCGGTTGTCTGGGATTTGAAAAGCGAAGGCGGCTGGAACATTCCCGCGAGAACCGTGTCGCCGTCCAGGGCCCCATCCCAGATTTGAAGATCGTCGATCATGCCCTGGAACTTGCTTTCCTTCCCGTTGGGAGAGCTCGCCAAATACAAGGGGGCGCTGCTGAAATCGAAGTGAGCCGAAGCGGTGATGACCTGGCCGACTTTTTGCGCGTTCATATACAGCGTGTAGGTCGTGGTCGCGCTGTCCCACGTGGCGGCCAGATGGGTCCAACGTCCGATGGGCAGAGCCACCCCGCTGACCTGGGCCGCAGCCTGGCCGCTCGGGCCGAACTGAAGGGTGCCGTCCTTGTTGAGCAGCCAGTGATGTCCGTTGCCGGTGGAGCCCACGTGAAGTATCCAAGCGCGATCCGTGGGAAGGCTCATCGGATAAACCCACGCCTGAATCGTGTGGGAGGGGCTTCCGTTGTCGAGTCCCACCGCCCCCGTCACGGCATAGCCGTCCACTCCGTCAAAGGCCGCGGCCTTCGTAAAAGCGGCGATGGGGGTATCGTTCACCGACTTCACCTCAAGCACGAACGTCGACGTGGCCGTTGCGGAACCGTCGGAGACCGTCAGCGTGATGGTCGTAAAGCCATACCGCTCGGGGATCGGCGCGATCCGGGCCACCCGGGACGCGCCTCCGGTGATGGTGATCCCGTCGTTGGAAACAACGGTCTGATCCGAGGATGTCGCCGTGACGCTCAGGTTCGCCGGATCTGTCTGCAAGTCGGAGACTGAAAACACAACATCGATGGATGTGTCCTCGGGCGTGGATTGATTGCCCACGGCGGAGATGACAGGCGGTGAGGAGGAAACCGTGAAGTCCGCGACTGCCGGGGGCGTGAATGAACGGGAACCGGGGTTGAAGCCATACGTGGAACGGGCCGGCGTGATGGTGTGCGCCCCCAGAAGCCCGTTCAGACCCCGGAAGACGTAGTTCCCGTTCGCGTCCGTAGTGGTCGTGTAGGTGTCGGGTATGGTGTAAAACCGGGAATTGATCGAACCAACCAACCCAAAGGAACGCGTGTCAGTAATGGTGCCGAAGCCCCAGAAAAACGACTGGCTGATGGAGAACTGCGACGTGAAGGGGCCCCGCCCGAAACCGTAGCCGAATGTGTGATTGCCGAAGGGAGTGTCACGGTCGACGGTCCCGGAAATCATCGCCCAATCCAAATCCACGCCGGCAGCGCCGTAGTTCTCAAAGAACTTCACCCGAAATGAGTGGTTTCCCGCCCCAAGGTTTACGATCGCCGAGATTTCGTTGAAAGCGTGCAAGCCGTCGTTGTTAACAACCCTGTTTCCGTCGATCGTGAGGCTGGATCCATCGTCTGAAGTGAGGTAAAAAACGTAGGCGCCAGTGACGTCCACCTTGAAAGTTCCCTCAAAGACCGCGGCCACGCGATCGCCGGGAGAGCCACCCCAGACGCTGCTAAAAACACCGCCACCGGTGTTGCCAAAGGCGATGCTGGAGATGTTCGCTTCAAAAGCGGGAGAAGTGGCCACGGGAATGGAATCCACCGTGCCGATGTTCGGAGCGTTCAGGGTGACCGTGACGCCGTCGGCCGGAAGACCGTTCGCGCCCAGGATGGTCCCGGTCACATCGCCATACGGATCCCCCGTGCCTGCGTTGGAGGCGCCATAATAGGCCCCCAGCCCAGGGCTTCCGCCTGCGGGGGAAAGATCGGGCTGAGAAGGACTGGGGCTGTCGAAATCCCAATACGCCAGAAGATTTCCATCATTCACGCTCGGGCGGGCCATGGCCCCCGCTCGAACCTGGCCCTGGCTCTTTACAAAATTCCAGATCCGGAGGTCATCCATCTGTCCGCTAAACGACACCGCGCTTCCATCAAAGGAGTAGCCAAAGTAGATGCTGTTCTGGCCATTAAAATCGGAGGTCGTCTTGTTCCCGGACGCCACCACGACGCCGTCGACATAAAGGGCCTGCCCGCCAATGCTGGTCCCATAGACATAGGCCAGATGGTGCCACACCCCGTCGCTGAAATTCTGCTGCGATGAATTGATGATCTGATTGCTCCACAGGCGCGCGTAAACATTGCCACCGGAAAGGTAGATGGTGCGGTCGTACCCCCCGCCCACGCCGTAGGCTGTGAACATCCCGCAATTGGGGGCGCTGGTCCTGAACCAAAACTCGATCGTGGTGTTGTTCTCCGGAATATCGATGTTCGCATAGAACAGATTCTGGCCGCCGTTCAGCGACGCGACGCCTCCGCGCGCGATCGAGGGGGCGGCAAGCGCCAAAGCGGCGAGAACGCCGGCGAGGCACAGGCCGAGCCGGGGCATGAGAGTCGAAAAAAAGCGTTTCATGGCGGGCTTCATTACGGGTTCAGTTTCGAGATTTCACTCACACGACGGATGCGGAAGGTTCCCTGAGCGGTGATGGGAACCCGATGGAGGCCAGTCACCACTTCGCGATAAACCCCCGCCAGCTCCGCGTAGCCGTAGTCGGCGGCGGGACTTCCTCCCGGGTCGACGGCGGCGAACTCCAGGACGAAATCTCGTTTGATCTCGAAGGCCTCCTGCTTGTAGTCGTCGAACCGATCGTTGAGGTTGTCGTGGTCGGGGTGAAACTTGTGCTTGTACGGATTGGTCCTGGCGTCGGGCGAAAGCGTGATGCTCCCGCTGACGTTTGTGCCGCCTTTGAACACTCCCTTCAGCGGCAGAAAATTATCCACGTTGTTGCTGCCGCCCAACGGCGGAAAATCAAAGCCAATCGCGCTGAAGCGTCTTCCGGCGAGACTGTCGTTCTTGAAGGAGGCGCCTTGAAAGTCGCGGAACCTGGCCTCGTCCGTCACAAGCACCGGTTGGCCCCGCTCGAGGACGATGCTGTTCCCCTTGGCGTCCGTCCCGCGCTTGCCCACTTTCCAGAGCTGCACCACTTCCTTCAACAGGCGGGGCGTGCCGTCCTGGTCCACATGGATCAGCACCCTCAGGCTGAAGCTCGACGACTGCGTGGGCGTGGGATTCGTGTTGATTCCGGTTCGCGTGATCTCCAGCGGGACCGGAGGATCACCCGGGTTTAGGCCCGGCCCAAACCGGTTCGTGACGAGGTTTCCCGAGTGCGGCTCGCTCACGCCGTTGACCGTTATCGTGCCCAGCCAAAGCCCGGCATAGCTGGTCTTCGCGGCGGGCGCGTCGCCCAGCTCCCCAACCCCGGCCGTGGCGACGCCCGAGGCAATGGGCGTGCGTTGGATATGCACAGGGATGAGGAAACGGATGCCCTGGTTGTCCCGAATCTCAAGCACGCTGTCATAGCTTGTGCCGGTCATCACCTGACGACGGCCGCCCAGTTCCACAGTCGTGGCAGCCAGCGGATCGAGAGGAACGGAAAGCAACGCGGGAAGCGCGGTCCAGACCACGCCTTTGATGGGATCCAGCCTGCTCGTGGCCAAAGGAGTAATTGGAGGAGGGGCGAGTTCGCCGATCGTGGCGCCGACTCCGTTGTTCCGGAGATTCCTGAGCCGCAAATCATACGCGTCGCCCACCAGCCCATAATCCAGATCCGAACCGCCCAGGCTGGGGGCGAATTCGAACGGGGCCATGTATTTCGATCCTCCCTTGGAGTAAACCCAGTAGCATACTCCGGCTTGCATCAGGTCGCCCGGGGCGACCAGTTGCCACGCCCCTGAGGCGTTGAGGCGATAGATGGGCTGCAGCTGGGACGTGGCCGAGTTGTAGTGGGCGGAGGAGTTGCGAAAGAAATCCAGGAAGCTGATTCCCACCCCGGCGTCCACAGGAAACCCACGAAGGTTGAAGGAGTCGGGGACCCAGTCGGCAGGACGGAATTCGGGGGAACCGGTCAGGACCACCGTCGCCGGGGCCGAGACACGGATCAGATAGGCGCGCTGCCCCGGGATGGCGAAGAGGCTGTTGGCGACCGACTCGGGCCGGTTCGTGGGCGCGTAGCTCAGCCACTGGTTGCGGTTCCAGATCGGCTCGTCCGCGTTTTGGATGAAATCCACGGCCGCCACGCGCTTCTGGTAGGTCCAAACGCTTTCCAGCGGGACGCCGGCGAAGACAACGGCGGGAGATTTGTCAACGGGGGTCACGTCAATCCACACCGCGTTCCATCCCGCGTGGAGGCTGAGTGTTTGCTGCACGAGGCTCGATGCCGATACCCCGCCTAGGGAGGCCAGCAGCAGGGACGCAAACACGAGGAACGACGCCCAACGGCGCAGTGCCAACCGGATCAGTTGTGGCTTAGGTGTCATGGGTCTTTGGGTTGAGAAATGGAGACGGTGGGCAGTCCAGGTCCCGGCGGCGGCCGCGTCGGCTCGCCCGCGGGCAGCGTCGCGCTGCGCAGAACGGATTCGTTGACGCGGACCTCGACCCCCTCGACGAGCCGCGCCAAGCGGGCTTTTTGAAGGTCGTCCGTCTTCTTGCGGACAATCTGGTAGCGCAAGCCCTCCGCGACCTCGGCCAGGGGACGGGAGGCGGCGGGTTTGCGCGCGATGAGGCGGATGATGTAGGCGCCGTTCGAGGTCGTCGTCAGAGGCGCAAGCTCACCAGGCTCCTTCAGCCGCGCGATAGCCGCATGCACGGCCGGGTCGAACCGGGAGGAACCCGCCTGGGGCATCCATCCGCTCTGTCCGCCCTGATAGCGCGTGGACGGATCCTCGGAGTGGCTCTGAGCGAGAGCGGCGAACTGCTCCGCGGTCGCGCCCTTGGCCTGCTCCCAGAGCTCCGTTGCTTTCCGTTCCGCCTCCGCTCTCTTCTCAGGGGTGGCCTTGGGAGAGCGGCGGAGATGGATGAGCGACACGCTCACCATGGCGGGGACCGTGAAGCGCTCCAGGTTTGCGGCATAAGCGGCCTCCAACTCCGCGTCTGTGGCGGATACGTTGGCGGCGGAAAGGGAACTCTCACGGTAGCGGGAAATGATCAGCTGCCTCACAGCGGAAGCCACGGCGGGATCCTCGTGGAATTTCGCGGCGCGGGCGGCCTGATAGAGGGACTCCTCCTCTATCATCTGCTCCAGGATCTGGCGCTGCTGCTTCGGGTCCCGGGCTTGCTTGACCGCGAGAACGGATTCGAAATCTTTACGGCCGATGGGATGGCCGGCCACGGTGGCGGCGACATCAGACCCCAACTCGACAGCCTTTTTCTCCGGACGGCAACCGGTGGAGAGACCGAAGGACAGCGCGGTCAGGAGAAGAAAAACAGCATGTGGAAGCCGGCTGGCAGAGCGGTAAATCACAGGTTTTCTTGAGTCCTCGCTTGCTGTACCGCGATCCAGATCTCCAGGAAAGCGAACCTGACTAGCCTCACAAAGTAGCCCGACCATACCGAAACGCATTGAGTACAAGGTTGTCTTCTTGAGCGATCAAGACTTGAGTCGCACACAGCTGATTTAGGACTCGGTAACTTTGAGGACTAGGGCGTGCCGATGCAAGGAACAATTTGTTTCGAAAAGGTGAAAACTCGAGCCGCGATGGAACAACTTAGAAGAAGACCGGCGGTTCGACGGAGCGATCGCGCGAGGCCACCCCGGGCGCCCACGCGTTCGCGATCCCAGGGACATTCACCCTCCGCGCGATGGAACTGCTCTCATTCAGTCTCTGCTCCCTGGGTTTGAGAACGATCCTTTGTGTCCTTCGGGGTTCAACTTTCCGTCCCAACAGGCGGACTGGACCCGATTCAACGATTGCGCGGGAGAAAGCCCTTCTGATAGGTATCGCTGTGAGGGCGGCAAGGCCGCGCCGCGGATTCCGCCCTCTCTCGCCTTCGAGATGACCTGGTCGCAAGTGAAATCCGGGGCCAGGGAATAATGCAGGCAGTGGGTGTTATTGGTGCGCCAGTGTGGCGAAATGGCAGACGCACGGGACTTAAAATCCCGGGGCCTTAAACAGCCGTGTGGGTTCGAGTCCCGCCACTGGCACCAATGCCGCGACCGCGGCTTCTCCTTTTCCATGCGAGCAGGATTCTGACATGCCTTCGCCAGCGGTGATTCATCCAGAGTTCCGAGACATGGGAACGCTTGCGGGCCGCTGACGCGCGCAGGCCCAGGCCTCTGGCCCCGATGAGCGACCCGCCGCTCCGCGTCCGAAACAGCCTCGCTTCCCCCCTGACTCGCGCGCTAGCTTTCGCGAGGTCCCGTCCCGGAACTTGCGAATGAAAACTCGAGTGCAGAGAAGATTGGTGACCCTGGTCCTCGCGATCGTCGCCGCGGCCATTGGCATCGCCCTCCTCACGCTCAAGTCGCAATGGAGGGCGGGCGAGCTGCGCGGACAGCTGAACCAGGTCGACTCGGAAAGCTTCCGCATCGCCGACCAGTTCGGCGGATTGCTGCGCGGGTTGAACGACACGCTCTACCACTATGGACGCTCCCACGTGTCCCCCGACCTCGAGGCTTTCGAAAAAACCAGCCAAGCCCTGAACGTGTGGATCGACGAGCAGAAGCCCAGGCTGCGAACGGAGCGGGAAATCGACGTCATGGAGCGAATCGACGTGAGCTACGACCGCTATCTCAAGGTCGCCAGGGCCTTGCTCATCCGGCTGCAATCCATTGGAGACGCGAGCGCCACCGTCGACGAATACACCGAGCTCCGCGCCGAAACACAGCGGCTGTTCAGCCTGGGCCAGGAACTCGCCCGAGCGCATCTGGCCTCGAGGGATCAGGTGCTGACGCGCGCGAACGACGCCATCAACGAGCTGCGCGTTCTCGTCCTCGTTTCCCTCGCGCTGCTCTGCGTCTTCAGCGCGGCGTTGGGCCTGCTGATCTACCGCGACATGATCGTGCCGCTTCGGGTGAAGCTGGTGGAGAGCGAATCCCTGCGGGAGCGCCAGGAAAAGCTCGCGTCGCTCGGCGTCCTCGCGGCCGGCGTCGCGCACGAGATCCGCAACCCGCTCACAGCCCTCAAGGCCGCCCTCTTCATCGATCAAAAGCGGATCCAAGCCGGAACCCGCGAGGAGGCCAGCGCCAAGCTGATCAACCGGGAAATCCTGCGGCTCGAGCGGATCTTGAACGACTTCCTCGGGTTCGCCCGTCCCGTGGACTCCAAGCTCGCGCGCGCCACCGCAGACATCCCGCTCAAGGAGGTCCACGCGCTTCTCGCGCCCGAGCTGGCCAAGTCGGACCTTCGGCTGGTTCTGGGGGAAACACCGCCCATTCCCATTCTCGTCGACGAGGAACAGGTGCGCCAAGTGCTGATCAATCTCGTTCGCAACGCGGCGGACGCCAGCAAACCCCGCGGCGTCATCACGCTCCGCGCCCGCTCAGGGCGTCGGCTCCTGAAAGCGAAGGATCTCCCCGTGGCCATCCTCGAAGTGGAGGACGAAGGGGAAGGAATCTCCCCTGAAGTGCAAAAGCGCCTCTTCGACCCGTTCTTCACCACAAAGAAAACAGGCACGGGGCTCGGCCTTTCGATCGCGGCGCGCATCGTGGAAAGCCATGGCGGCGTGCTCGAGTATCAGACCGCGCGGGGGCTGGGCACGACTTTCGGGCTCGTGTTGCCGGCCGCCGCCGCGACGGCCCCGGCTTCCGGCGACTGACGCGAACAGTCAAACCCCCCGCGCCAGCGTCCACACACAGACAGCGGCCGCTCCGGATTCGCGCAAGACCCCGGCGCAGGCGTTGGTGGTCGCGCCTGTGGTGAAAACGTCGTCGACCAGAATCACGCGCTTGGAGGGAATCCTCGATCCCCCCGCCCCTGTGAACGCGGCCCGGACATTCGCCGCGCGCTCGGCGCGCGTGAGTTTGGTCTGCGTGTCCGTGTGGGCCACTCGACGCAGCAGATCGCCGCGCACCGGCAGCCCCGTGCTCTGGGAGACCAAGCGCGCCAGGCGCTCGGCCTGGTTGAACTCGCGCTCGCGCAGCTTCGCCGGATGCAGCGGCACCGGAACGACGCAGTCCCAACGCTCCGTCCGCGTCACCGGAACGACACGGGCCCGCAGAAGCTCGGCGAACAGCGGCTCGAACCAGAAAGCGCGGTTGTATTTGTACTTGTGGATCAACTCGCGCCCCACGCCCTGGGCGGCGAAAACGGATCGCGCCGATTCGAAATTCAGCTCCATCTCATGGCAGTTCGGGCATTGGAACACCACCGTCACGTCGCCGTGAAAAGGGAGGCCGCATCGTTCGCAGAACGGACGCTCCACGGGACGCAACGCGCCGCGGCAGCCGGCGCAGAGATAGCCCTCGCCCGGGGTCGCGTGCGCCTCCTTGCAAATCTGGCACACCTCCGGAAACACGAGTCCGAGAAGCCCCTCCTTCAACAGCCGCAGCCGATTCATGTCCTCCGACGCGCTCCTTTCCTCGCGACCGCCCAGCCGCAAATCAACACCACGGCAAAGGCCGCCCAGCCGTCCTGGATTCGCGCGCCGCCCCACACCGCCGTCGAAGCCCCCGCGCGCGGATGAGTGATCGCGCCGTAAACCTTGATCCAGAACACCCAGCCCGCGTGCAGCCCCATCGAGGCGTAGAGACTTCCGGTCGAGTGCGCCAGGCTCGCGAGAATCGCCCCCACGAGGAACAGCGTGAGGAATCCGGGGAACAGAGCCTGGGGATCCGTGAACCCGCCGAGCATCGCCCCCAACGTCGCGAGCCCCGAGTTCCAGGTCACGACCGGGGGCTCCGGCGTTCGGGCGAAGAAGTGGACGATGGAGTAGACCGCGCTGCTGACCGCGAGGGCGCCGACGAATCCCAGCTCCGGCTTCAACCGAATGAAGAGCACGCCGCGAAAAAGGGTTTCCTCCAGGGCGGCGATGGCGATCGCCGAGAGCAGCGCCGTCATGGACGCGTTCAGGAACGCCCCCAGCGGCATCTGATCGTTCAGCGCGCGCGCGCCCACAACCACGCTCAGCGCCGCGACCAGAGCCAGGGAAACAAACCCCAGTCCAAACCCGCGCCAAAGATCCCCGCCCCTGCCCCAGGGCGATGTCAGGCCGATGGATGACGGGCCTTTCACGCCGGAGGCCTTCAGCCACGGCCACAAGGCGAGAACCGCGATCACGTACAGGCCGCGGGACACATAGCGATGGAAAGGCTGGGACGCGATGGACTGAAAGAACTTTCCGTGAGGCGCCAGAGCCTGGAATCCCCAGTACAGCCAAGGCGCCAGCAGGGCGGCGCCTAAAAACACTCCCATGAGATAAAGAATCAACGCGCGAAGCGAACGCACCGGCGGACGCTAACAGTCGACGGCTCGGTGACAATCCAGAATCAAGGCCTGGGCGGCGCAATTCCCGGTTTGAAGTCCGCCACACGCCTTCGCCATCCAAGCTTCTCCCCCGCGGAACAAAGGGACGGGGAGAAAAACCGCGACGCTCTCCCCTTGAGGCGTCGGAACGAGAGCAGCCGTCTGGACAATCCTCCCGCTTGCGCCCGTCGTGGCGCCATGCTAGGTAGCCTGCGCCATGGGCTGAATCGGATCCCCGCCAGCGCA
Source organism: Verrucomicrobiota bacterium (assembly GCA_016199985.1). Taxonomy (GTDB): domain Bacteria; phylum Verrucomicrobiota; class Verrucomicrobiia; order Limisphaerales; family UBA11320; genus UBA11320. Next base: position 56,451 of record JACQFQ010000028.1, read on the forward strand.
GCAGATGGGATCGGCCGAAAGTCGTGGTGAAGAAACAATGCCCTTCGAAGACGCCAGCTCGCAGCGAATTGAGCCATGCCGAAAGCCTGGCGCGTTCGGACGATTCTACCTCCAGGAGCTCGTGAACAGCGGCGGCATGGCCGACATCTTTCTCGCGACCGATGACGCCAAGAACATCCGTGCGATGCGGTTGCTGCGCCCCACCTCCCTGCTCGACTTCGCCACGCGCTCGCGTTTCGTCCGAGGCTGCGAAATCCTCTCGCAAATTCACAACCACGATTACGTCATCGGCTACCACAGCCATGGCAAGGCCGAGGGAATCCACTATTGCGAAATGGAATACGTGGAGGGCTGGAACCTGAAGCAGCTGCTGTTCACGAGGGACGAACTGCTCCAGGAGTCTGTGGGAAACATCCTGATCGACATGGCCATCGCGCTGGAGCATGTGCACGACAGCGGATTCATGCACCTGGACTTCAAGCCCGAAAACGTCCTGGTCAATCGCAGCGGACATGTCCGCCTCGTGGACTTCGATCTCGCGCAGCCCAAACCTGACAGCCCGCAAAAGCAATCCAAGAATCCCGGAACGCCGGCTTATATGGCGCCGGAGCAGCTGAAGCGCGAGGGCATTGACCATCGCGTCGACATCTTCGCCTTCGGCGTGACGGCGTACGAGCTCCTGACCGGACAGAAACCGTTTCCCGGCGACAACGCCGACGAGATCCTGCGTCGCCAGCTGGACGGCAGCCTCCGATCCGCGGAGGACATCAACCCCGCGCTGCCGCCGGGCCTGTCGAAACTCGTGATGAAGTGCCTGGATAAGGATCCCGATCGCCGCTATCCGATCATGAGCGTCGCCGTTCTGGATCTGCAGAACATGCTTTACGTGGACTGACAGGGCGCGGTAGTCCTGTTTCTTTCTTGTTGATGATCCGGCCCTCATTTCCAGTCTGATCCCGATGGCCATGGCAGCGAACGCCAGCAAGTCGGATCGTGTGCGCCTCGATGGAAAGTGCTTCCGGCTCGGAGCGAGGAAGTTTCATCCCAAGGGCGTGACGTATGGGCCGTTCGCGCCGAACGCCGCCGGCGATCCCCTGCCCGAGCCCGCGGCGGCCCGCCGGGATTTCGAGCTGATCCGCCAGCTCGGCTGCAACCTGATCCGGGTCTACCATGTGCCGCCGCGATGGCTGCTCGATCTGGCTGAGGAGTTCCAGGTGAAGGTGTTCGTGGACGTGCCCTGGAGCAAGCATCTGTGTTTCCTCGATGATCCCAGGCCGCGCGAGGAGGCCCGCGAGGCGGTGCGCGACGCCGTCGTGGCCTGCGCGGGACATCCGGCGATCTTCGGCGTGAGCGTGGTGAACGAGATCGCCGCCGATATCGTGCGCTGGAGCGGCGCAAGAGCGGTCGAGGATTTCATCGATGAGCTGATCGCGGAGGCCAAGGCCGTCGACCCCGACTGCCTCTGCACCTTCGCAAACTATCCGCCCACGGAGTTTCTCCGTCCGCGTCATCTGGACTTTCTCTGCTTCAACGTCTACCTGCACAATCGCCAGCCCTTCGAAAACTATCTCGCGAGGCTCCAGATGATCGCCGACGCCCAGCCGCTGCTGATCGGGGAGTTTGGGATCGACTCCATCCGGGAGGGCGAGGCCCTGAAATGCGACATCCTCCAGTGGCACGTCGAGGCCGTGTTCCGCGCGGGGCTAGCGGGAACGATCCTCTTCAGCTTCACGGACTCCTGGCACAAGGACGGACGCGAAGTCGAAGGCTGGGGGATGGGGCTCACCGACAGGGAGCGAAACCCCAAGCCCTCCTTCCACGCGGCGCAGCGACAGTTCGCCGTCGCGCCCTACTTCCCGCTGCCGCGATATCCCAAGGTGTCCGTCGTCGTCGCCTGCTACAACGGCGCGAAAACTCTCAAGGCCTGCCTCGATTCGCTGACCACGCTCCACTATCCCGCCTACGAGGTCATCCTCGTGGATGACGGCTCGACCGACAGCACCCCGCTGATCGCGCAGCTCTACAAAAACGTGCGTTACCTGCGCCACATCAACCAGGGGCTCTCTTTCGCGCGGAACAGCGGCATCCGGGAGGCGGAGGGCGAGATCATCGCGTTCACGGACGCCGACTGCCGGGCGGACGAGGACTGGCTCTATCACATCGTCGGGGATTTGTTGTCCGGCGGATTCGCGGGGATCGGCGGCCACAATCTGCTGCCGCCCGATGACGCGCCCGTGGCGGCCGCGGTGATGGCCTCTCCCGGCGGACCCGCGCACGTGATGCTGAACGACCGCGAGGCCGAGCATATTCCCGGCTGCAACATGGCGTTCTACAAATGGGCGCTGACGGAGATCGGCGGGTTCGACCCGGTGTTTCGCACAGCGGGCGACGATGTCGATGTCTGCTGGCGACTCCAGCAGCGAGGGTATCGGCTCGGGTTCAGCCCCGCGGGCTTCGTGTGGCATTACCGCCGATCCACCCTGGCCGCTTACCTGAAACAACAGCGCGGCTACGGCGACGCGGAGGCCCTGCTTGTGCGCAAGCATCCGGAGAATTTCAACGCCATCGGCGCCAGCATATGGCGCGGACGCATCTACGCGCCGGTGCGATTGGGCATTCTTCTCAGGCCGGCGATGATCTATCGGGGCCCCTTCGCCGCGGGGTTGTTTCAAACGCTGTACGAGCCAAAGCCCGTGGCGGTGATGGGGTTCTTCATCAGTCTGGAATACCATCTCCTCGTCACGATCCCGTGCTTCGTCCTCTCGGTCGCCTTTCCGAGCATGCTGAGCCTCGCCTGCACCGCGATGCTGCTCTCGGTGGCGGTCTGCGTCATGGCCGGCGCCCAGGCGGAGCTTCGCGCGGGACAAGCGCGGATCTGGTCGCGGCCTCTGGTCGCGCTCCTTTTCTTTCTCCAGCCCGTGGTCCGTGGATTCGCCCGATACCGCGGCCGCATCAGCATCCCCAATGCCCCCCCCGACAACTGGGCCCGACACGAGGCGCTCGAACGCATGTCGAAGGGCCGAGGCTTCGACGATGTGTGCTACTGGTCCTCCGTCGGATTGGACAGGCACACGTTCGTGCAGAGCATTCTCCGATGCCTCGATCAGCAGGGATGGCAGAGCAAGAGCGACACCGGCTGGAGCGACTGCGACGTCGAAATCTACGGGAATCGCTGGAGCCACTGCCAGATCACGACCGTGTCGGAGTCCGTCGTCGCGGGATTGGTTCGCTGCCGCCTGCGACCGCTGATGTCGCTCCCCGCGAAGCTGCTCCTGGGCGCGTTCCTCAGCCTCGAGTGGATCATCATCGGCATTCTGCAGGACGAGTACCCTTGGATCTGGCTTATCCTATTGTCCCTTCCGCTGCTCGCCTGGTGGCTGGAGCAGGAGAAGCGGGACCTCCAGAGGCTCGTCGCCGCGTTCCTCGACGAGGTCGCCCGAGGCCATGGGATGGATCGCGTTCGCTGGGATGTGACGCGTCAAAAGCTGGAGAAAGAGGCCGCGGGTTGAGATGCGGACGAAATCCGCGACCTCCACAGATTTCCTGAAAGATTCGGCCCTGGTTTCCGTATTAACTCATGCGAGGGCCATGAGGCACTTCGCGGAATCAACCGGCAGATGGCAAAAAACTCCATACAAAGCCGGACCTGATTTGAAAACAAATGTCTGCCCGTGTGGGCAGATCGCGGGTCTTGGCGCTAGATCTATCTCTGTGTGTGCTCCAAGACCCGCGTTAATTTTAAACCGGCCCGGCGTGAGTCGTCGCCCAGCCTTCGAGCGAGGACGCGTCGTCAAGGACCCGGAATTGTCCGCCCGCCAGTGTCGCATACCGCCGTCCCGGCGCGCGCCAGACGGGAAGATCGTCGCAGGTGACAATGACGGTGAGGCGACGATAGCCCAGCAGCGGATGGCCTTCGGAAACCCGCCCCAAAAACTGAACCCACCAGCGGACATCCTGCGGATCCAATCCGCTGAGAGGATTGTCGACGAGCAGGATCTCGGGTTGGAGGCTGCAGGCCCGCGCCAGGCCCGCGCGCTGGGCCCAGTTGCGGCTGACCGCGCCGCCAGGACGCTCGGCGACGGACTCGAGCCCCGTCGCCGCCAGCCACTCGCCAAGCTTCGGCAGCACATCCGAGTGCTGCGCGTCGTGGTGGTATCGGAGAGGAAGCGAGATGTTCTCCGCCACGCTGAGGTGGCGAAGCAGCAGCCCCCCGCCGTGAACCAGGCCGACCTTCAGCCGCTGCGCGGGCAACTGCTCCGGCGAAACATCCAACCACGAGGTCCCCAGAACTTTCACGCTCCCCCGCGCTGGCGGGAAGAGGCCGGCGATGCTGGACAACAGACTGGTCTTCCCGCTGCCCATCAATCCGCCCACAGCCCAGAACTCCCCGGCGGCCACCTTCCAATGAATCCCGGTAAGCGACGGCTCGCGCCCCGAAGCGCCCCCCCAGCACTCGACATCGGTCAACTCGACCGCGAACTCGGATGAATCGGGAGCGGGGCTGGGCATCAGAGCAAAAGAAAGGCGAGGAAGAAGAGGGCGTCCACGATCACGCAAAAGATCACGCCCTGGGTCAATGCCCGCGCGCCGGCGCGGGGCAGATCCTCGACGGACATCGGCTTGCCAAGGCCGTGATAGCACACCACCAGCGCGATGATTACCCCAAACGCGGAAGACTTGAGCCCCAAAGCGACAAAGTCCATCGGACGCAACGCGGCCGCGAACTGGGCGAGATAGGCGCTGGGAAGGATCGGGACATTCTGCAGGAAGGCCCAAAGAAACCCGCTCAGCAAGGCCACGACCACCACATACACCGTGAGGCAGAATACGCCTAGCGTGACTCCGGCGATCCGCGGGATGACCAGATAGTGGATGGGATCGATGCCGAGAAGCTCCAGGGCCTCGACCTCGCGGGAAGCTCGCGCCATGCCCAATTCAATCACATTGGCGGTGCCCGCCCGGGTGAGAACGATGATCGCCGCCAACAGCGGCCCGAGCTCCCGGACAACCACCGACACCATCACAACTCCTAGGAATTGGGGAGCGCCGACGCGGCTCGTAAAGTAGACGGTTTGTCCGATGATAAGAAGTCCGAGCGCGAAGGCGAGGAACAGGGCGATAGGCAGCATGGCCACCCCGGATCGCAGCACTTGGTCCCAGATGAGCGGATGAATGACTCGCGAAGCGACACGGCGCTTGGTGATCAGGACGCCCAGCGAGATCAACCCAAAGGCGAGAATGCCGCGGACACTCGCCCCAAAGTCGATGATCCGTTTCCCCACCCATCGCACATAGGAAGCGGGCAGGTGCTGCACCGTCGCGACGGCGAGCCTCGCCTCCACAAACTTGGCGCTTGTTTCAGTCGACACGCCCGAAAACTAACAAGAGCCGCCTCAAAAGGAATCGGAATCTCTGTTCCCTGAAGAGGCTCAGAGCGGCCGGCCGATAACGCTCAGGATCACCTCGGCGTAGAGTCGATGGCCATAATCGTTCGGATGGTTCAGTCCGTTTCCTGAAAGGTCCATGTGCTTCTTGCGTCCCTCGATCGCCGTCCACCTCTCCGTCGCGTTCGCGAAAGCGATTCCGGGGCCGGCGAGCTTCGCCAGCGCGTCGGCGTATTTCGGATACAAATCGGGAGCGGCGTGGACCCATTCGCTGTTCGCCGTCATGGACGAAACAAGGAGGACGGCGCACTCTGGCAACGCGGTTCTCACGGACGCGGCCATTTCTCGGGTGATCCTGGAGAACTCCTCCGGCGAACGCCGGCCCGACGCGTCGTTCATGCCAAAGGCGATCAGCACGAGGTCGGGCTTGTCAGCGATGACGTCCTCCATCCGCGTGAGGCCCCAATTCGAGTCCATGCCGCTGACCGACAGATTGGTCAAAGCCACCTTGCCACCGAAGCGCTGCTCAAGCCCGCGAGCGACGAGATCGGGATAGCCCGGTTGGAGGGGCGCCACGCCCGAGATCGCCGAGGCGTCGGCGCCCGTGGAGATACTGTCTCCCAGCATGACAAACCTGACGGGCTGCCTCGACCGCAACCGGGCGCGCAGCGCTCCCAATTGCGAATCTGGCGCCGTGACGACCGGGGGCGCCTGCCATTCTTCATCGCTGGAGTAGTCCGCGAGACACTGCAAATCGTGCATGACTCGGCCGGGCCCGAAGAACATCCAGGCCTCGCTGCCGCGCTGATGCCGATAAGCATTCGGCGAGTTCGCGGGCGGATGCAGCTCGGCGGTCGTCTTGAATGGAATGTGCGAATCGACGGTCAACGTCAGCGCGCGGCTCCCGGGTTGCCAGACGAAATCGCGGCCGGCCTCGAAGACAATGGCGCCATCCGCGCTGGTCAAATGGGGCGCTTGGGAAGGCGCGCGCAGCAAGTTCGCCGTCGCCGCCGTTTTGGAGTCGCCGGAGAAGAACAGCGGTTCGTTCGTAATGGCGTGGCTCGCTGGCCGCGTTTCCGCGGCGATGGCGGAGTGGCGGGGGAACTCCGCGAACAGGGCCGCGAAAGCGATCGAAAGGCCAATTCGGAGAACGTGAGAGAGGCGTGCTGTGGACATGAGTGGATGAATGCTTTGAGCCGACGCGATCGTCGCGTCATGGGCAACAATGCCAATGACGGGACCGTAAGCGAGGTCTGGCGGGAATGGGAAGCCTGCGCGCAACCGGAGCGTCATCCTTGGACAGCGGCCTTGATTTCCTTCTCCCATCGAGGCCGATACTCCCGTCCCCAAAGCTTCTGGGCCTCGGGGTTGCGGAGGATCGCGCGCTTCTCGGGATCGAATAGCACGGTCGTCTGCGTTCGATATGCGATGTTGCCGAGATGACAGAGCAGCGTGCTGGTTTGTCCTTCGGCGATGTCGGAGCGGAGCGCGGCGCGGCCACGAATGGCGTCGAGAAAGTTCGCGATGTGCCCAGCCTCGCCGCCCTTCCCTCCATGACGCTCGAGCTCTTTGCCCTGGGTGTCGCGGATCGAATAGCCAGGACCGCCATCGATCGCCAGGATCCCTCCATCGCCGTAAAAATGAACGAAATCCGTGCTCTCACCGCTGCGCGCGTGACAGCTGCTGTTGTCCCACGAGATCATCTTGTCGCCATAATCGAACGTGGCCACTCCGGTGTCGGGGGTCTCCTGGTCGTCGTCGTAGTGGTATCGACCACCGCCAAACGTGATCTTGCGAGGAAGCGTCACGCCCAGTCCCCATCGCGCGATGTCGAGCGCGTGGATTCCGTTGTTCGCCAGCTCGCCTCCGCCCCAATGCCAGCGCCAATGCCAGTTGTAATGAACCACGTTGTCCACATAGGCCTTCTCGGGAGCGGGTCCCTGCCACAAGGCGTAGTCCAGCTCGGCGGGCGGGGGCTTCGCAACGCCGTGGCCGATCCCCACACGCGCGCTGTTGTACCAACACCGGGCGGCGTAGACGCGTCCGATCGCGCCGCTCTGAAGCCGGGCGACGGCTTCGATGTTTCCGGTCCAGCTCCGGCGTTGATTGCCCATTTGCACCACGCGACGATGCCGGCGCGCCGCGTCCACGAGCCAGATCGCCTCGCGAGCGTTGTGGCTTCCTGGCTTCTCCACATAAACATGTTTGCCCGCCTGGCAGGCGAGGATCGCCGCGACGGCGTGCCAGTGATTGGGTGTTGCGATGAACACCGCGTCGACGCTCTTGTCGTCGAGAACGCGCCGCAAGTCCTGCACGGCCTTTGGCTCCCTTCGCTCCGAGTGCTTCTTCAGCAACGCGGTCGCGTTGCTCCAGCGACGCTGGTCGACGTCGCACACATAGGCGACCTCGACATCGGGCATCGCCAGCAGCGCATCGAGATGCGCCGCCCCGCGGCCCAGTCCGATGACCGCCACCCGCAGCCGCTCCGAAGGCGCGCCAGCGGCGGACGAGCGAATGGCGAACGCGCTGGCGCCCAGCGCGACGGCGCCCAGGGCGAGAGTCTTCTGGAATTCCCGACGCGTAAGCTGGGAGGGAGAGTTGGGGTCTTGCATGCCTCGCAACATACAAAGCCCCGACGGTACGGAAAGCCCGAAGAGCAGGTTCGGAGTTTGGAGGTTTTGGCGCCCTCTTCGTTTTTCTTTTGCCAGAAACTTCGTCGGAGATTCTGTCGAGCGTTCACGTTCAGGCTGTCGGCCTGAGGGTCGCGAGGATGCGCTCGGCAGCGGCCTTCGGGTTGGGATCCGCGCAGATGGGGCGGCCGATCACCAACCATGTCGCGCCGGCCTCGATCGCCTCGGCTGCGCTGAGCGTTCGCTTCTGATCCCCCGCGGCGTCTCCCGGGCCGCGAATCCCGGGCGTGACCCAGGCGGTGCTCTCGGGAGCAAGCGAGCGAAGGCCGGCGACCTCAAGCGGCGAGCAGACGAATCCGCGCAATCCCGACTGAACTCCCAGCGACACGAGGCGGGTGACCTGCGCGCCGACATCGGCGGCGACGCCCACCTGGTTAAGATCCTCGCGAGCCATGCTGGTCAGCACCGTGACACCGAGGACAACGGGCGCCGGACGGTTGAGCCCTCGGGCGGTTTCCTGGGCGGCCTCCTCGGCGGCCCGCATCATCTCGGCGCCGCCGCTTGCGTGGAGCGTGAGCATCTGGACATCCAGCCTCGTCGCGGCGGCCACCGCTTTCGCGACCGTGTTGGGAATGTCGTGGAATTTGAGGTCGAGGAAGACCGAGGCGCCCGCCGCGCGGATGCGTCGGACCAGGTCCGGCCCCGCGCTGACAAAGAGCTCCTTGCCGACCTTGAAGCCCGCGACCGAAGAAGACAACGATTCGACCAGTTGCAGCGCCTTCTCGGGCGACGGCACGTCCAAAGCGACGTAGATGGGATTCCGCATGGGCGGAACACTGCTCAGAACTTTTCCCCCAGGGAAGCGCTTTTGAACGCGAGCAACGAGCGATACCCCCGGACACCCAACGGAACACCGCAGCCCCCGGAAGGGGTCGCAGCCCGCCGCGGCCAACCACCGGACCCGGAGAGTAGCCCACGAAAAACGCGGAATACGCGAAAGGGGACCGGGGAACGGAACAAGAAACAACCGGGCCCCTGAGGGGCAAAGCCCCGGCAACATAAAAGCCTAGGCCGAACCCTAGGAAGCAGGCCCCTCAATCGGTGAGGGCTGAAGGCCCGTTCCATTCCGGCCAGCCCACGGTCAAGAACGTTCCAGAACTCAGAAACCTGGGTCCCTATCCGTGGCACCCGCCATCCGTGGTCAATCCGCTCCCACTCCCCGGGTTCTCAATCGAACGACCATTGCTTGTCGCCATGTGAGTTCGCTCGTCGAGGGGGCCGGGCCGGAGAGTAACCGCGGATGACAGATGACACGGATGGGGAACTGACAGAATCGTCTCATGCGAAGCCGTTCGGAATCATAAGCACGAGATCCCAGGTTCCAGTCAGCGGAAAGAGCCCAACTCCAGCCGTACGACCGATCCCAAAACTCTGCTCATCACTGGGAACTCATCACTCGCCATTGAATGGTCCTCTCGTGACCGAATGTTCCCATCGGTAACCCCGACCGTCTTCGACTACGCCGTCATCAAATGCGAATGTGCCAATATCAAGAACCTACCCCGGACCTCCCGTCGGGGGCAGGAGGATTGGCTTCATGTCCCCGACGGCCTACCGCTCCCGAACCACCTCCGCCCAGCGCCAGCGGCTCCTGGCTGAGTTCGATCGCAGTTTCAGCCGCTTCGGAAACCGTCCTAATTTGATGACAAGCGCAACGCGTAACTCGTGCTTCGCCCGCCCGCATCTTCTCTAACAAGAATCCGGCGATGGACGAGATCGCTGATATCCCGCAGGGCGGTGTCCTGCGAACACTTTGTGAGTTTCGCCCACTTGGAGGACGTAAGTTTTCCGTCAAACCCATCCAGCAGGCGATTGATAATCGCTCGCTGACGGTCGTTGAACGACTCACCCGCATGGGTTTTCCAGAAGTTCGCTTTCACCAGCACGGCTTCGAGCAGTTTTTCCGAAGCCGTGATCGCGTGCTTCAGGCAATTCAGAAACCATTCAATCCAGCGCGTGATGTCGAGCGCGCCTTTCTGGCAGCTTTCCAGAACATCGTAATAATCTTTCCGCTCGCGCTGAATCTGCGCGGACATACTGTAAAAGCGCTGCGCGCTTTTCTCAGATCGCGCCAACACCATGTCCGCGATCGCTCGCGCAATTCTTCCGTTGCCGTCCTCAAACGGATGAATGGTCACGAACCAGAAATGCGCGAGCGCGGATTTAATCACCGGGTCGGTCTCCGACGACGCGTTAAACCACTTGAGGAAGCGAGCCATCTCTTTTTTAAGCCGGTCATGCGATGGCGCTTGATAGTGCACCCGCTCGCGCCCAATGGCTCCCGACACCACCTGCATCGGGCCGCTGGCTTCCGTGCGCCATCCCCCCACCATGATGCGCCGCATTCCGCTCCTGCCCGTCGGGAATAACGCGGCGTGCCAGGCGAACAGCCTTTCCTGCGTCAAAGGCGCAGTATGCTTGCGCGTCGCATTCAGCATGATCTCCACGATACCTTCCACGTTGCGGTCAATCGGTAACGCGCTTGCGATATCCATACCCAGCCGCCTCGCGATGGAAGAGCGCACCTGTTGCGCATCGAGCTTCTCGCCCTCGATTTCGCTGGTCTTGATGACATCCTGAGTCAGCGTTTGCAGGGTTGCTTCCTCCCTCAACTCGAAGCCCAGCGCCTCCATGCGGCCTAACAATCGACCTTGCAGATGACGCACTTCGGCCAGCAAATCGACGAGCTCCGCTTGCTTCCAGATCAGTTCAGGCCAGTCTTTATGTTCGTGAATGTACATCGCGATCTCCGCATCATTTAAGGAGATTGAAGCCGATATTCGCCGCGTGAGCAACCGTTATCTACGCACATAGTGCGGTGATTAGGAAGGCTATTCACCGCATCTGCTCATCAGCGGAGCAGCCTCCCTCACCAAGCCCCTGTATCAACTCGTGAATATCCTCCGCCCTCCACGCGGTTGTGGAACTCGGGCCCACTGCGCGGATGCGCGTGACATCGCCTGAGCATGGCCGTTGAGCTGACTCGAGCCAAAATCTCCCACCTCTGGATAATGTCACGGTCTGTGTCATGTTGTTGGATGTCTTTAAGTGGTTTTGGATGTCGCAAACCTCAATATTCTCAGCGTTTTTGAAAAATTTTTCCCTCTGCGAATAGGAACCAAGGCAGAGGGATGAATGAGCTTCCTTGCTTAACTGTTCGACCTCATTCCTTGCGGAACCTGTTCTCTAGAGCGCGACCTCGGGCCTCCGCGGTTTCACCGAGAATTTGGTGGCGTTCGCAGGCCTGGTTATTGTCGAATGATACGAACGCCCCCGAAACACAAGGGTTCAACCCGGGGGGCGGCATGATCCATTTTGCATTTTGTTGAGCAACGCATGAACACAGCAGAAGCCGCCGCCCCCGCTCCGCCCGACTCCGACCTGAAATCCGTCGCCCACCTCAGGGAGGCCTGCGGTCGCATCAAGAGCGAGCTGGGCAAAGTCATTGTCGGCCAGGAGCAGGTGGTGGAGCAGGTGCTCATCGCCATCCTGACCCGCAGCCACGCGCTGCTCGTCGGGGTTCCCGGACTCGCCAAGACCCTCCTGGTCTCCACGCTTTCGCAAACGCTGCATCTCTCGTTCAAGCGGGTGCAGTTCACCCCGGACCTGATGCCCAGCGACATCACGGGCACCGAGGTGATCCACCAGAATCCCCAGACCAACGAGCGCGAGTTCCGCTTCCTGCGCGGCCCGATCTTCGCGAACATGATCCTGGCCGACGAAATCAACCGCACGCCCCCCAAAACCCAGGCGGCGATGCTAGAGGCGATGCAGGAGCGCAAGGTGACCGTGGGCGGCGCCGACCATTCCCTGCCCGACCCCTTCTTCGTCCTCGCAACCCAGAATCCCATCGAGCAGGAAGGCACCTATCCCCTCCCGGAAGCGCAGCTCGACCGATTCATGTTCATGATCACCGTCGACTATCCCTCCGCCGAGGAGGAGCTGCAAATCATGCGGATGGCCACCGGCGTTTCCACGGCGAAGCCCGAGGCGGTGCTGTCGGGCGACGAGATCATCGCCCTGCAAAAAGTGGTCCGCCGGCTGGAGCCCGCGCCGCATGTCTACAGCTACGCGGAGAAGCTGGTGCGAGTCACCCGCCCGAAGACGCCGGAGGCCCTGGATTTCTGCAACCGATGGCTGACCTGGGGCGCGGGGCCCCGCGCGGGGTTGAACCTGATTCTGGGAGCGAAGGCGCGCGCGATGCTCAATGGCCAGACCCATGTGAGCTGCGACGACGTCGCCGCGGTCGCTCCGCCCATCTTCCGGCACCGGCTCGTCCCCAACTTCGCGGCTCAGAGCGAAGGGGTGACCGCCGACGACATCACGCGCCGGATCCTCGAGGCTATTCCGAAGGATCAAAAGCTCTAGGCTCGCGACGCGCGACCGGCGCCGCCGACCCCTGAGCCTCGAGACCATGGCGAATCCCCAAGCCCAGTTTCTGGATCCCGACGCGATCTCGCGCGCTGAGTCGCTGGGGCTCCAGGCGCGCTATATCGTCGAAGGCTACATGGCGGGAGAGCACAAGTCCCCCTACCGCGGATTCGCCATCGAGTTCGCGCAGCATCGTGAATACGCCCCCGGCGACGACCTGCGCCACCTCGACTGGAAGGTCCTCGGCCGCACCGATCGCCACTACGTCAAGCAATACGAGCAGGAGACCAATTACGTCGCGCACCTGCTTCTCGATGGCAGCGAATCGATGAACTACGGCTCGGGGCCGATCACGAAGATGCACTACGCGAAGATGATCGCGGCGTGCCTGGCCTACGTCATCCTCCATCAGGGCGACGCTGTCGCGCTCGGGATCTTCGATTCCGAGATGCGCGACTACTCCCCGCGCAGCGACAACAAGGCCAGCATCCACGCCATCATGACGCGCCTGGCGGCGTTCGAGGCGCGACAGGGCACCAGCCTCGGCGGCGTGCTCCACGACATGGCGCGACAGATCCGGCGCAAGGGAATCGTCATTCTCATCAGCGACTGCTTCGACGACGAGCAGAAGATCCTCGAGGGCATTCAGCACCTGCGCTTCGGCGGCCATGAGGTCATTCTGCTCCAGGTTCTCGACCCGCATGAGCTCGACTTTCCATTCCAAGGCCTCGTCGAGTTTCACGGGCTGGAGTCCACCGGCGTTCTCCAGACGCGTCCCGCCGACGTGCGCAAGAGCTACCAACAGGAGCTGGGGGGCTTTCTTCGACGCATCCGCGAAGGATGCGAGCGCGACCACTGCCACTATCTGCAAGTCAACACCAGCCAGCCTCTCCATGAAGCCCTGAGCGGTTATCTGGCCTTCCGCCTGAGGACGACACGATGACCTCCCGGCCCCGAGTCTTCAACGCCCCGCATCGCTCCCCGCGGCGGACCGCGTCGCGACCCTGCGGCGTTCATCCAGCATGTCCTTCCTGAACCCCATCATGCTGGCGGGGCTGTCCGCCATCGCGATTCCCATTCTCATTCATCTGCTGAATCGGCGGAAGTTTCAGAAGGTGGTCTGGGCCGCGATGCGCTTTCTCCAGCTCAGCGTCGAGAAGAACCAGCGTCGCATGGAAATCGAGGACATGATCCTCCTCGTCCTGCGCTGCCTTCTCGTGGCGCTGATCGCCCTGGCGCTCGCGCGTCCGACCCTCCGCGACGCCGTCGGCGCGTTCCTGAACGGGGGCAAGAGCGTGGGAGTGCTGCTGCTGGACAACAGCCTCAGTATGGGCATGAGCGACGGCGCCACGACGCGCTTCGAGAAGGCGAAGAAGGCGGCCGAGCAGGCGATCGACAGCCTGCCGAGCGGATCCTCCGTGGCGGTGTGGCTCGTCTCCGACACGGTGCGGGACGCGATTCCCGAGCCGACCTTCGACTTGAACCTCGCGCGCAAAACGATCCGCGAAGCGCCGCTGACCGACCGCGGCACCGATCTGGGAGGCGCGATCGATCGGGCGATTGAGCTGCTGAAAACGCGGGTGGGCGCGCGGCGGGAGGTGTACCTGTTCACCGACGGCCAGCTGACGGGATGGCGGAACCTGCTCGATATCCGGTCGCGCCTCGAGAGATCGAAGGACGAGGTTCGCGCGCACTTCGTGTTCGTCAGCGAGCATGAAACGCGCAACCTCGGGATCCGCGATCTTCGCCTGGCCAGCGGCTTGGCCCCCGTGGGACAGGCGACGCGCTTCGAGGTGAAGGTGCAGAACCACGGCGCGCAGGCCGTGCGGGACGTTCGGGTGACCCTGGGAGTGGACGACGAGCCGGTGAGCGATGAATTCACGCTCCCTCAGCTGAGCCCGGGCGAATCCAAGGGCGTCGCCCTGTTCGCCAAGTTCCGCGCCGAAGGCATCCATGCGGCGCACGCGCAGATCAGCGAGGATCGACTTCCCGCCGACAACCGTCGCACCATCGCCGTGCGCGCGATCCAGCAGCTGAGGATCCTTCTCGTGGACGGCGATCCCGGCGACAGCTCCCGGGCGAGCGAAACCTTCTTCCTTCGCCACGCCCTCAACCCCGTGTCCGCCGACCAGCTGCCCGGCTACTTCATCAAGCTGCAAACCATCACCGCCAACGACCTGGCCGGCGCGTCGCTGGACGACTACGACGTCCTGATCCTCGCCAATGTCGCGCGATTCCCCGAGCGCATCGTCCCCAATCTCGCCAGTTACGTCCGTCGCGGCGGAGGCATCGTGGTCTTTCCCGGCGACCGCATCGACGACGCGTTCTACAACGAGCAGCTGTCCAAGAGAACCTCGTTGTTGCCCGCGGAGTTCGGACCGATCCGGGGCAAGGCCGATCAGAGCGAGCAATTCTTCCCTCTTCAAACGAGGGATTTCTCCCACCCCATCACCTCTCTTTGGAACGATCCCGCCGCGGGGACCTTCGCCTCCGTCCGGGTTTTTCAATATCGCCTCCTGGTTCCGGCGAGCGCGACCAACGCGCCCGCCGCCGAATCGCCGGACGCTGGCGTGACGCAGACCGTGCTGAGCCTGGCGGACGGAGCGCCCATCCTCCTAGAACGATCCTTCGGCCTCGGCCGTGTGGTGCAGTGCGCGACCACCGCAGACACCCAGTGGAACGATCTCCCGGTGCGCCCTGCGTTCGTTCCCCTGCTGCATCGCATCCTGGGCTCGGTGGTGTCCCGACAGGACGAGAGCCTGAATCTCCGCGTCGGCGCGCGCTTCGCCCGCCGGGTCAACCCCGAGCTGCTCGGCAAGGACGCCTCGTTCACCAGCCCCCGTCGCCGCGAAACGACGCGCGACCTTCGCCGGGTTGAAATGGTGAACAACGCGCCCACCCTGCAGTATGACCACACCGACGCCACCGGCCTGTATCACGCGCAGATCAGCGAGCCGGCCTTCTCGATCGCCTTCGCGACGCAGGCCGACCCCGACGAGTCCCAGGTCGAGGAGCTTTCCGCCGAGCAATACCAGTCTCTCAAAACCGTCGCGGAGGTGTATCAATGGGGGCCGGGATTCTCGTTGCGGCAGATCGTCGAAAGACAGCGGTCCGGGGTTGAGTTCTGGCCCGCGGTGATCACCGCCGCGCTGCTGCTCGCGTTGTGCGAGAGCCTGCTCGGACAATGGTTCAGCCGATCGCGATGACAACCTGGCTGCTTAAATGGCTCGATGTGCGGATGGAGTCCGGCGTGGACGTCGCCGGCGCCGCGCTCGAATTCCGCGGCAGCATGGGATGGGGCGCGTGGCTGCTCTGGACTCTTCTCCTCACCGCGGCCGTCTACACGGCCTATCGCTTCAGCCCGCCCCATCTCTCCCGAAGCCGTCGATTCCTGCTCACCACGCTGCGCTCGCTCTTCCTGGGATCGCTGCTGTTCCTGCTCCTGCGGCCCGTCCTGGCGTTCACCGTGGAGGGAAGCGTCCGACGGCTGCTCGTGATCCTCTGCGACAACAGCGCGAGCCTACGCATCCCGGATCCCAGAATCGCGCGGGAGGACCAGGTCCGCGCCGCGATCGCGCGCAACCTGGCGGATCCCGCCGGCGGATTGGCCCAATCGCTGAGCCCCGCCGACGCCCAGGCGGTGTCGCGACTGCCCCGCATCGAGCTCGTCAAAGGCGTGCTCGAGAGCCCCCGGATGAATCTGCTCGCCCGGCTGCAAAAGCACTTCGACCTCGCGGGTTATCAATTTGGCGGCGTTGTCGCCGACCTGCCTCTCGACGGGGCGATCCCCGCGACCAACACCACCGCCTCCGCCGCGCAGGCGGGCTCGAGCTGGGCGAACCACCTGGACGGCCGTCAGTCCGCGACCGCCCTCGGCGACGCCGTTCGCGAGGTCGCGAATCGCAAGCGCGGACAACCTCTCGCCGGCATTCTGCTGATCACGGACGGCGCCAACAACAGCGGCTCCGCGCCCCTCGAAGCCGCGGAACGTCTCCGAAGCGAGGGCGTGCCTCTCCATATTTACGGAGTCGGGCTGACCGCTCCGCGCGACGTGATCGTGGCCAGCCTGCTTGCGCCGGAGGTCACGTTTGTCGACGAGGAGCTGGACGTGATCGTCCGGGTTCGCGGCCAGGGGCTGGCCGGACAGACCGCCACGGTGAAGCTCAAACTGGGCGCCCAGGAGTTCCAGCAGAACATTGCCTTCAGCGGCGGCGGAGAACAGGTCGTCACGTTCCCCGTGGTGCCCCAGACGATCGGCGAAATGGAGATCCAGGCGTCCATCGACCCCCGGTCGGACGAGGCCGTGACGGACAACAACATGAAGAAGCAGCGAATCCGGGTGATCGACTCGCGCATCAACGTGCTGCTGGTCGATCAAAGCCCACGCTGGGAGTTTCGCTACCTCCAGGCGATGTTGCTGCGGGACCGTCGCGTGAACCTGAAGTGCTACCTGGTCGAGGGGGATCCCGGCATCGCGCGCGTGGAGAAGTCCCCGTATCTGTCGTCGTTCCCGACGCGGCGCGAGGATCTGCTCAAGTTCGACCTTGTGATCTTCGGCGACGTGGACCCGCGCTTCGTCACGCCCACGCAGCAGGAGTATCTCAACGAGCTCGTGTCCAAGTTTGGAGGCGCGTTGCTCGTTGTCGCGGGCAAACGTTACACTCCGCACGCTTATCGCAGGTCCGCGCTCTACCCCATGCTCCCGGTGGAGTTCGAGGGCGGCGGCGTGGAAGCGGCCACCGACGCCAACGCCAGCGACAAGCCGATCCGGCTCGAGCTCACCAGCGCGGGGCGGAGCAGCCCGATGATGCGACTGGGCGACAACGAGCTGAAGAGCCGCGAGATCTGGCAGCAGATGCCGCCCGTTTACTGGGTCTCGCGCGTCTCGCGGCCAAAGCCCGCGGCGGAGGTCCTCATGATCGATCCCGATCCGGCGCGGGAGTCGCGCTTCGGCAAGATGCCGGTCATC
Source organism: Verrucomicrobiota bacterium (assembly GCA_016199985.1). Taxonomy (GTDB): domain Bacteria; phylum Verrucomicrobiota; class Verrucomicrobiia; order Limisphaerales; family UBA11320; genus UBA11320. The sequence goes on from JACQFQ010000028.1 coordinate 73,865, forward strand.
GCGCTGCATCAATACGGCCTGGGCCAGGTGATGTTCGTCGGCACAGACAACACTTGGCGGTGGCGCCGCAACAGCGGCGACGCGTACTACAGCGCCTTCTGGGGACAGCTGGTCCAGCGGCTCGCGCTGCCCCGCCTGCTCGGCGGAAACAAGCGCATCCAGCTGAGCGCCGATCGACAGAACTATCTCGCGGGCGACCGGGTGACCTTGTTCGGACGCCTCTACTCGCTGGCCTTCGAAGCCATCCAGGAGCCCGTTGTTAAAGGACGGTTCACACGCAAGGGTCAGGACCGGCAGATGGGCGCCGAGGTTTTGATGCGTCCCATTCAGGATCAACCCGGATTGTATCGAGGGGAGTTCATCGCGGGCGTTCCAGGCGATTACCAGTTCTCGGTGGACGTCGATCCCGCGAGCCCTTTGGAGTTCTCCGTCATTGAGCCGCAGTTTGAGTTGGGCGAAACCGCGATGAACGAGGCGTTGCTGCGTCAGATGGCGAAGGCCACCGCGGGCGGGTTCTATCACGAGGAGGATCTCCACAAGCTTCCCGACCTGCTGAACGCGAAGACCGAGAAGGTTCGCTCGCCCCTGGAGATCGATCTCTGGTCGTCCCCGCTGGTGTTTCTCCTGCTCATCGCGCTGGCCAGCGTGGAATGGGTGCTTCGAAAGCTCAGCTACCTCAAATGATGACCCAGAGCCCCTCCACTCTCGCCGCGCCGCGGACCGATTCGGTTCCCGGCAGTCCGGCGCTGCGCGCGAAGCTCGCCGCGCTGCGGGCCCGCCATCTGGGCGTGCTCGCGGGGAAAGGGCTCGCGCTGACGATCATCGTCTGCCTGGAGCTGCTGGCGCTGATGATGTTCGCGGACTGGTGGCTCGATTTTCCCTGGGCGGTTCGCCTGATCCTCTTTCTCGTCCAGTTCGGAATCTTCAACTGGATCCTCTTCCGATTCGTCTTCCATCCGTGTTTCCGTCCGCCCGACGACGAGGCCTTGGCGTTGCTCGTCGAGAGAGCGCATCCGGAGCTCCTCAGCCGCCTCATTTCCTCCGTTCAGTTCGCGAAGCCCGGCGCCCTGTCGCCCGGCGCCTCCGCGTCGCTGGCCCTCTCCACCATCGAGCAAACCGAGGCGATGACATCCGCCATGGACTTCCGCGTCATCGTGCCGCTCGATCAGCTCCAGAAGCTCGCTGTCGCGGCGGGCTGCGTGCTCCTCATGACTCTGGGCGGGCTGTTCGCCAGCCGCGCCGTCAGCGTGGACCTCGTGAAACGGGCGTTCCTCGCCGATGTCCCCGTGCCGCGCAAGACGCGCATCGACTGGATCAGCGGCGATCTCACGGTGGGACGCGGGGACACGATCGCGTTGGAAGCCATCGCCAACGGAGTGATCCCCAGAAAGGCCGCGCTGACGCTGTCCGCGGCGGGGCGGCGCGATCAGAGCCTCGAGATGGAGCCCGCGGCCGCGCAACGAGCGCGCTTCACGCGGTCCGTCGAGAATCTTCAGGAGGACTTCGCCTATCGGATCCGAGTGAACGACGCTCTCAGCCCGGCCTACACGGTGAAGGTCGTCCCGCGTCCGTCCGCGAACCAGGTGGCGTGCGAGCAGATCCCGCCCGCCTACACCGGATTGAAGCCGGGCAGGCGCTCGCCGGGGGATCTGAGCATCCTCGCGGGGAGCACTCTAAAAGTCCGCGCCACCGCCACGAAGGACCTCCGATCGGCCACGCTGCGGCTGTTCGGAACGGAGACGCGCTCGCCAATGAAGCTCGACCCCGCGGCTCCGCGCGACCTGAGGGCCGACATCTTCATTCCCGCGAAGGCGCTGACTGGATTCGCGCTCGAGCTCGTGGACGACACAGGCATGAGATCGGCCGAGGGCGCCGTGTATCGGATCGACATTCTGCCCGACAAGGCGCCGCAGGCGCGCATCACTTGGCCGGAAAGGAAGGAGGAGCTTCTCACCCGCCTGGCGACGCTTGTGGTGGGATTCGATGTCGTCGATGACTTCGGGATTCGCAAGGTGTCGCTCAAGTATCGGATCTCCACGCTGGACAACGGCGCCGAGAAAGCGATCGAGATGAGCCTGGATCCAACGCCCGCGCCCCGGCTGCGCCGGCGCTATGAATGGAAGTTCTCGGGGTTTCAGCCCCCTTTGGCCGAAGGCAGCGTCGTCGAGTATTGGTTGGAGGCGGAGGACAACAACGACGTCACCGGGCCCGGGATCGGAAGAAGCGAACATCAACTCGCGAGGATCGTCTCGGAGAACGACAAGCGCGCCGACTTGCTGAATCGCGCCGGGGATTCCATCGGCGTCCTCGGCGATGTGACTCTGGACCAGGAGAAGCTCAACCGCAGCCTGGGCACGCTGATCCTGGAGCGCACCGGCGCCCGGTAAGCCGTCGTAAGCCGTCGCCCTGGCAATACCCAATGGGCGCTAAAGACCCTGAGGCGAACGGCTGCGATCATCCGTCTGGGTATCAGGAATCCGGGCTACCGTTTGAGATTCTCGGGGTTCAAGCCCCTGAGATCCTTCGGGAGAAATCGGCCATCCTTGCGGATGAGCTCGCCGTCAAACCACACGGACCCCCCGCCCCATTCGGGCCGCTGGATCATCACCATGTCCCAATGCACGGCTGATCGATTGCCATTGTCGGCGATGCCCTCGTAGGCCTGTCCGGGCGTGAAGTGGAAGGAGCCCGCGATTTTCTCGTCGAAGAGGATGTCGCACATCGGATTCAGGATGTAGGGATTGAATCCCAGGGAAAACTCGCCGATGTACCGAGCGCCGGGGTCGGTGTCCAGAATCTCGTTCAGCTTCTTCTGCTGGCTTCCGGTGGCCTCAACGATTCGCCCATCGCGGAACACCAGCCGAACATTCTCGAACCGTGTTCCCCCATAGATCGTCGGCGCGTTGAACTGAATGTGGCCGTTGACCGAGTCCTTCACGGGGCAGCTGAAGACCTCCCCGTCGGGGATGTTCCGATCGCCGCGGCACATCTTCGCGCCAATGCCCTTGATGCTGAATGACAGCTGGGTTCCAGGACCCTCGATCCTCACCTGATCCGCCCTGCGCATGCGCTTCTCCAGCGGAACCATCGCCTTGGCCATCTTCTGGTAGTTCATGGTGCAGACCTCGAAAAACATGTTCTCGAACGCCTCCGTGCTCATGCCCGCGCCTTGCGCCATGCTGGGGGTCGGCCACCTGAGAACGACCCACCGTGTTTTGTTGACCCGGTGGTTGTGGACCGGACGAAGCGTGCGGGAGTAGAGCGAGATCACGTCGCCGGGAACATCGGCCGCCTCGTTCGCGTTGTGGCTGCCCCGGACCGCGATGTAGGCGCTTACCTTCCGCATCCGGTGCATCTCGATGTCGCGGATCTTCGCGGCGTGAGCCGTGTTCGTGCCCACGAGCAGCTCGCGGGCGATCCGGGTGTGCCGGGTCTCGATCAAGGGATGCGCCCCCGCCTTCCGCGCCGCGCGGATGAGCGCGATCGAGAAATCATCGGGGATGTCCGTGGTGTCGATCAGCACGGTTTCGTTGCGTTTGAGCGCCAGCGAGTAGTTCACCAGCAGCGAGGCGAGTTGGGTGTATCGGGGATCCATAAATCATGAGGGCCGGGAAAGGGACTTTTCCAAACGACGAAGGGAACGCTCGCGCTTTTGAATCTCCGCGCGCAGCAAGGCCTCCGCGGACCAGCCGCGCGCCTGCGCCCCTTGCGCAAGCTCGAAAAGCCGGGACGCTATCGCGGCGCGGCCGGAGCGGCGGCCGCCCGGCTTGAGCAGCTTGGCCTTGCGCGCCTTTTTCACGAGCTTCTCCGCGCGAAGGAGCGAGGGCAGATGCCGCGGGATTCCGTCGAGCGCCGATGTCCTATCATGCCGCGTGCCGCTCTTCTCCGCGCGCTTGATCTGCTCCCACTGAGCCCAGACCGCGTCCACGTCCTTGGCCTTCGCGTCGCCAAACACATGCGGATGCCGGCGGATCAGCTTGTCGACAAGGTTCCGCGCGACCGCCTCGAAATCGAAGGCCTTCCTCTCTCGCGCGAGCTGGCAATGAAACACGACCTGCAGAAGCAGATCCCCCAATTCCTCCAGCATCTCGTGGTCGTCCCCGGCCTCGATGGCGTCCAGGAGCTCATACACCTCCTCCACCGCGTGAAAGCGCAGGCTGCGATGATCCTGCTCGCGATCCCACGGACATCCCGTCGGCGACCTCAGCCGGGCCATGACCGCGAGGAGATCCGGAAGGGCGCGCCCGTTCCGGCTTCGACGACGCGGCGTCGGCTTCGGTTTCTCTTGCTTCCTGGGCATTTGAATTCGCGCGAAGGATTAAAGGACTATGAGGTCGTCGCGGTGGATGACGATCGGGTTGGATGGATTCCTGGCCCGAAGCGCGGCGGAGTCGTGCCGCGCCACGCCGCGGGCGAACTCCTTGCCTCGACCGTTGCAGACGCTCACGACATCGCCCTTGTCGAAGTCGCCGTCGCATCGCTGAAGCCCGGGAAGCAGGAGGCTGCAGGGCTGGCTGGTGAGCGCCTTTTGGGCGCCTTCATCCACGCGCAGCTTTCCCTGCGGACGATTGAAGAAGGCGATCCAGCGTCGCCGCGAGCTCAGCTTCCTCGCGTCGGGCAGGAACAACGTGCCCTCGTCCTTCCCGGCCAGGATATCGCGGAGGACCCGGCGTTTGTGGCCGGACGCGATGGCGAGAGGGATGCCGGCGCGCACGACGATGCGCGCGGCCTGAATCTTGGTCCGCATGCCGCCCACCGCGGTGGCGCTCGCCGTCCCGCCCGCGATGCTCTCCACGTTCGACGTGATGTTTTCTATGATGGACAACCGACGGGCGTCGGCCTCGCCGAAATGATCAATCACGCCGTCGACGGTCGTAAGAATCACCAGAAGCTCGGCTGTGAGGAGCGTCGCCACGAGCGCGCTCAGCTTGTCGTTGTCGCCGAACTTCAGCTCGGTCACCGAAACGGCGTCGTTCTCGTTCACGATCGGCACCACTCCCCGCTTCAGGAGCTCGCTGAGCGTTTCGCGCGCGTTGAAGTGTCGATCGTGCGCCTCGAGGTCCTCATGCGTGAGAAGCACCTGGGCCACCGCGAGCTTGTGGGGCTTGAAGAGCTTCTCGTAGGTCGACATGAGCCGGCTCTGTCCCACCGCGGCGCAGGCCTGCTGGGCGGGAAGATCGGCGGGGCGCGCCTGGAGGCCCAGAACTCCCATCCCCGACCCCACGGCGCCGGAGGTCACAAGCACCACTTCCAGGCCCCGCCGGCGCAGCGCGGCGACCTGCGCGACGAGCTGGCGCATCTGGGCGAGGTCGGGCAGCTTCTGGGCGTCGGTGATGACGCCGGTGCCCAGCTTCACCACGACGCGACGGATTTGTTTCAGGTATTCCGAACGCACGGGGAGTGGATGTATCAAATCCAGTCCCCGGGAGTCGAGCGCCATGCCGAGCCCGGATTTCCAACAGGGCCAGCGCGCGCGGGTCAAGCCAGCAGCCTGTAGAGCAGCCCGATCAGGCCGGCGCAGAGCACAACGGGGATGATGTTCCAATTGCGCTTCACGATGCCGACAAACGCCACGACGCTCACCACGACGCCGAACCAATGGATCGGCGCGCCTTGGGGGACAAGGGTTCGAAGGCCGAACCAGACGGCCAGATTGAGAACCACGCCGACGACCGCGGCGGTGATGGTCGAGAGAGCCGCCGTCAGTCGGGCGTTGCCCCGGAGCTGCTCAATGTGAGGCGCGCCAAGAAAGATCCAAAGAAAGCAAGGCACGAAGGTTGTCCAGGTGGTGATGAACGCCCCGATGGTCGCGGCGACCCAGGGAGAAAAGGGGGCGTGGAACTTCCACGCCCCCAGAAACCCGACGAACTGGAGCACCATGATGAGCGGACCGGGCGTCGTTTCCGCGAGGCCCAGCCCATCAAGCATCTGGCCCGCGGTGAGCCATTGGAAGCTCTCAACGGCTTGCTGAGACACGTAGGGCAGAACCGCGTAAGCGCCGCCGAAGGTCACTATCGCGGCCTTGCTGAAAAAAACGCCCTGCTGAACCGAGACATGCCCGAAGCCGAGCCACCACCCGAGAGCGAGCACCGGTGTCCACCACAGCGCAAGGCAGACCGCGCACACTTTCGCCGCGCGGGCCAGGGAAGGCCGCGCGTGATCCGGCGAGGCGTCCGCGTCGTCGAGAACCGATGCCGCCCCGCCGGTCTTCGGACCATGCCCCGCGAGCACCACGAACTTTTCCGTCCACCAATGACCGCCGGCCAGGCCCAGGATCCCCGCCCCGAGAATGATGAGAGGGAATGGCAGTTGGAAAAAGAAGATCGCAATGAAGGCGAGGACCGCGACCGACCACATGACTTCATTCTTCAACGCCTTCCGGGCGATCCGCAACACGGCCGCCGCGACGATCGCGAGCACCGCCGGCTTCCATCCTTCGAAAACCGCCGCCACCCAAGGCAGCTGGCCATACACGGCGTAGACGTACGAAAGCGCCCACAGAATCACGGCGGACGGCAGCACAAAGAGGGAGCCCGCGATGATCCCGCCCCAGCTCCGATGCAGGAGCCAGCCGATGTAGGTGGCCAATTGCTGCGCCTCGGGACCGGGGAGCAACATGCAATAGTTGAGGGCGTGCAGAAAACGGCTGTCGCTGATCCATCGACGCTTCTCCACGAGCTCCGCGTGCATGATCGCGATCTGCCCTGTGGGTCCGCCAAAGCTGATAAAGCCCAGCTTGAGCCAGAGGAGAAACGCCTCGCGGAAGGAGGGATGGTTCGTTGAAGCCATCGCGGGCTGGAGGGATGGTCCAGGATCGTTCATCGCGGCCTCCGCGCCCTCAATAGAAGCTTCATGCGCCGCGAGCCTAGTGAGCAAGAGGAGGATTGCAACCCGCGGTCAGGCGAGCAGCTGAGTCACGACCCGGCCGTGAACATCGGTCAAACGGCGGTTGGCGCCGCTGAATCGCACCGACAGTTTCTCATGCTGGATGCCGAGCAAGTGGAGGACGGTGGCGTGGAAATCGTAGGTGCTGGTGACGTCGCTCTGCGCCTTCCAGGACCAGGGGTCGGTCTCGCCATACGCCGCGCCGCCGCGAACTCCGGCGCCCGCCATCCATCCAACGAACGCGCCGCCGTTGTGATCGCGCCCTTCGCCCCCCTGGCTGAACGGCATTCTGCCAAACTCGGTGTTCCACAGGACCAGCGTGTCCTCCAGCAGCCCGCGCGCCTTGAGATCCCGCAGCAGCGTCGCGATCGGCAGGTCCGTGGCGGCGCACATGGGGGGGAGCTCCTTGGCGATGCTCGTGTGGTTGTCCCAGTTGTTCGACGGCCCTCCCGCCCCGCTCCAGACCTGCACAAAGCGCACGCCCCGCTCGATCATCCGCCGCGCAAGCAAACACCTCCGTCCGAAGTCCTGGGACGCCGGTTCTTCAAGGCCGTAGGCGCGTCGCAACTCCGCCGGTTCGCCGGAGAGATCGAAGACCTCGGGGGCGCTCAGCTGCATCCTGGCGGCCAGTTCATAGGCCCGAACGCGGGATTCCAGACGCGTGTCCTCCGCTCGCATGGCTTGATGCGCGCGGTTGAATTTGTCGAGCAGCGTCAGTCCCTCCTGGCTGGCGGACGGCGTGATGAAGCGCGCCTGTTCGGGCGGGGCAAGGTCGGCGATCGGATTCGGCGCGCTGGCCTGGATCACCGTGCCCTGGTGCTGCGCCGGGAGAAACCCGCTGCTGAAGTTTCCCTTTTGATTGTAGGGCAGTCCCTTCGCGTCCGGGAGAACAACGAAGGTGGGCAGATTGTCCGCGATCCGGCCCAGGCCATAGCTGATCCAGGAGCCGAAGCAGGGGAATCCGGGGAGCAGGAAGCCGGTGTTCATCAGATAGCTTCCGGGACCGTGCACATTGGTCCTGGACGCCATGGCCATGAAGAAAGCCATGTCGTCGACGCAGGCCCCCAGATGCGGCAAGAGATCGCTCACCCATCGACCGCATTGTCCATGACGCCGAAACGGAAACTGAGGCGGAAGGACCTTGCCCGGCTCGCTTGTGGCGGCTTCCACCCGAACGCCCGCCCCCGGATCAAAAGTCTGCCCCGCCCGCTGGAGCAGCTCCGGCTTGTAATCGAACAAATCCATCTGGCTCGCGCCGCCGTTCATGAACAGCTGGATGACGCGCCTGGCTTTCGGCGCGTGATGCGGCAAGGAGCTTGGGATCTCCCCCGCGACGGCCAGATCGCGATCGAGCAACTGCCACAACGCCACCCCCCCGAGGCCCGCGCCGAGCCGGGAGACGAACTCGCGCCGGCTTTCGACGGACGCCAAGCGCAAGGGCGGGCTGCGGCGTTGATCTGCTGGATTCATGGCGTGGATTAATCGAGGAACACAAACTCGTTCGAGTTGAAGAGGAGCCGCGCAAGATTCGCGAGTCCATGCCGCCGGGCGTACGCCGTGAAATCGGCCGCCTCATCGCGGGCGGGAGGACGATTGAAGACCCAGCGAAAAGCCTCCCGCACCTGAGCGTCGACGTCCGCGGCCGACTGCTCCAATCGATGGGCAAAATGTTCGCATTGGCGCGTCATGAAGGCGCTGTTCCATAAGCCCAACGCCTGCTGAATGGTCACCTGGGCGTTCCGCACAGGCATCCACTGATCGCCCGCCGGACAATCCAGGGCGTCCATGAACGGATCCGGCAGCGTGCGAAACAGAAATCGATACACGCCGCGACGCCGCCCCGCGGCGTCATCCACGTTGAACTTCGTGTAGTCCACTCTCGGCGTGACGTGGATTCCCGGCTGCAGGTCGAACTGATGGTCGCTCGGACCCCCCATCCTCAAATCCAGTCGCCCCGAAATCTGGAGCACGGTGTCCCGAATCTGTTCGGCGTCGAGGCGCGCGCGATTCATTCGCGCGAGCAGCCTGTTCTCAGGATCCACGTCGGACGGGGTCGACGGGTTTCGACTCTCCTGCCTGTAGGTTTGGCTGGTCACAACCAGGCGATGGAGCTGCTTCATCGATCCGTGGGCGTCGTCGCGGAACCACGTCGCCAACCAATCGAGCAGTTCCGGATGGGTGGGGATGTCTCCCATGCGCCCAAAATCGTTGGGAGTCCCCGCGAGTCCGCGGCCGAAGTGGTGATGCCACACGCGATTCACGATGGAGCGCCACGTGAGGGGGTTCTCGGGATGCGTGAGCCATCGCGCGAGCGCCGCGCGCCGGAGGCCTTCATCGGTCGAGTCCGCGGAGGGAAAGGCGGGCAAACCAGCGACAGAAACACAGCTCAACGCGCCGGGGCTCGCGACGCCGAGCGGCTGCGTGATTTCTCCGCGCTTGAGGATGTGAACGGGTCGCGGGCGGCCGGAGGGCTTCAGGCCCCCATCGGGGATGAAGTCGCTCGCCGCGGCGTACACATACGCGGGCGCCGGCAATTGGCTCGACTCGCCCTCCCAGCGATGACGCATGACCGTCGTCGCCAACGTCGCCGCTTCCTCCGAGGATCGTTCCGCCTTCGGCTTCGCCAGGATCTGATCGATGGCGCCGGGCAGCGCCGCCAGCGCGTCGGACGGGGAGAAGGAGGAGATCGAGAGACGGAACCGTCCGATGCAATGGCCGCCGTGAAGCTGCTTCAATACGAAAACCAGCTGGGCGCCCTTGGGAATTTCAAGCGCGCTCGCGAGCTCGAACACCGCATGGTGACGCTCGCCTTCCTGGGGATGGATTCCCCAGGCGCTCTTTTCATCCCCATCGAGGGAATGGTCGATGATCCAACCGGGCTGATTGTAGTCGGCGGACGCCTTCTTCATCGGCACGTCCACGGCAGCGCTCGCTCCGGGAAGGAAGAGCCTCACTTGAAACTCGGACAGGTGGAGGTTCCCATTCGCCTCGCGTCCGGGTCCCTTCTGCGGCAGGCGGTCGTCCGGCATGACCTCCAAGCGAACGGCCGTGACCCTCGGGGGCAGTTCGCGAACGCTGAGCGTGTAGATATCGGTGGGGCCGTGACGTCCGCTGACGAAGAACGATCCGTCGGCCTGGCGCTCCATCCGCGCGCCGGACGCCGAAAGGAATGTGTCAGGGGCAATCGCGCTCCATGAGGATACGGCGTCCTTCCGGGCTGACTCCAGACGTTGAATGGCCGCCTGGGTCTCGGGGTGGGCGAGTTCGGATCGATCGCCTTGGTTGAGGAGGGCCAGATGTCTCAACAGCTCCCGGCGCTGGCGGTGAACCGCGGGGTCGGAGTCGTACGGACGGTTCGCGCGATCGACGCCCGAGAATACGGCTTGCAAGCCGTAGTAGTCGCGCTGCGTCACGGGATCGAACTTGTGATCGTGACATCGGGCGCACTGCACGGTGACGCTGGCAAATGTCTGCATCACGGTGGTGAGGATGTCGTCTCGATCCAGGTAGCGCCCCATCTGGCGGTCCAGCGTGTCCTCGCGGATATCCCGCAGAGAACTTTCATCCCAGGGGCCGGCGGCAAGAAAGCCGAGCGCGACAGTGACGGCCGAGTCGTCGGGATACATCACGTCGCCGGCCACCTGCTCCTGAACAAAGCGCGAATAGGGTTTGTCGGAGTTGAAGGATGCGATGAGGTAATCGCGATAGGGCCAGGCGTTGGTCCGGATTCGATCCTGATCGTGCCCGTGGGTTTCGGCGAAGTGGGCCACATCCATCCAATGACGGGCCCATCGCTCACCGTAGCGCGGGCTCGCCAGCAATCGGTCGACAGCGCGCTCGTAAGCGTCGGGAGCGGCGTCGGCCACGAAACGGTCCATCTCCTCCGGCGTCGGCCCCAACCCGGTCAGATCGAAGGAAAGCCGACGGAGCAGAACGCGTCGATCGGCTTCAGGGGCGGGGATCAATCCCTTGGACCGGAGTGATCCTCTGATGAAACCATCAATGGGGTTCGCGACCGCGGGGTTGCTGGTCTCCGGGGAGCGAGGCGGGAGCACGGACCGCAGCGGCTGGAGAGCCCACCAGGCATTTGAGACTGAAGAACCCGCCTCTGTGGCCGGGAGCCTGGAGCCAAAGGCCAATGTCGCAAGCAGCAGACCGCGCAAGGCAAGGACTCGCAAGCCGCGCGTTCCGCCCCAGCAGAACCGTCGGGCGGTCCATGGGTCGTGCGCGGCGAGAGGCTGGCGCTTGGTTTTCATTGATCGGCGTTCCACAAGCTAGCAAGGCGCTCGGAAGAAACCAACCCTGTCCGCGGACATCGCGCAATCTTCAATTACGAACTCTCGCCGACAAGCCCCATCACCCACGGTCAGGAAAGGCCGCGCCTTCAGGAACAGCCCAGCGCCCGGAGTTTCCCATGGCGTTCCAAGCCAGCGACGCTAGATTGCGCTCCGCTGGGCTCGCAAATGCCATGAAACGACCGATGATCTGGTTGCTCCTTCTCTCGCCGCTTCTTCTGGCGCCAGAGCGGACGCGCGCCACCGAGGCTGAATCCGCTGGCGGAAAGGAGTCGAACGTCGCGTCGCTCTCCTTCTGGCCGCAATGGCGCGGGCCCATGGCGAACGGAAGCGCCCCAAAGGCTCAACCGCCACTGAGGTGGAGCGAGACAAACCACTTGCGCTGGCGCGCCGCGATCCCCGGCAAGGCCCACTCATCCCCCGTCGTCTGGGGAGACCGCGTCTTTCTCACCACAGCCATCCCCGTGGGAGAGCCCGGACCGCCGGTCTATGACAATGCGCCCGGAAGCCACGACAATCTCCCCGTCACGCAAACGAACCGCTTCGTGCTTCTCGCTGTTTCGCGCAAGGACGGACGCGTTCTCTGGCAACGCACGGTTCGCGAGGAGTTCCCTCACGAGGGCGGCCATCGCACCGGAAGCCTCACTTCGGCCTCGCCGATCACGGACGGCGAACACGTCTGGGCGAACTTCGGATCGCATGGACTCTACTGCTTCACCGTGGACGGCGAGCTCCGGTGGAAGAAGGATCTCGGACAAATGCACACGCTGCACGCCCATGGCGAAGGCAGTTCTCCCGCTCTGCATGGCGATTCCCTCGTTCTGAACTGGGACCAGGAGTCCGACTCCAAGCTCTACTGCTTCGACAAACGCACCGGATCGATCCGATGGGTGGCGCCCCGCGACGAGGAAACCTCCTGGTCCACGCCGCTGATCGTGGAGATGGAGGAGACAGGGAAGCGACAGATCGTCGTCAGCGCGACGAAACGCATCCGCGGCTACGACCTCGCGACCGGCGCGCAGATCTGGGAGTGCGGGGGCCTCGCCCGCAACGTCGTGGCGAGCCCCGTCGAGAGTCATGGAGTCGTCATCGCGGGCAACAGCTACGACTGGCAGGCAATGCTCGCGATCCGGTTGAAGGACGCGCGCGGCGACGTCACCGACACGGCCGGCGTCGCCTGGAAGCTCACCCGGCTCACCCCCTATGTTCCCTCGCCGCTGGTGTACGAAGACACCCTCTACTTCCTCCGTCATAACCAGAACATCCTCTCGCGCGTGGATCCTCAAACGGGAAAGCATCGCGGCGACCCCGTGCGCTTGCCCGAGCTCCGCGACATTTTCGCGTCGCCCGTCGCCGCGGCGGGACGGATCTATATCACCGGACGCGAAGGGATGACTGTGGTGGTGAAGCATGACCGGGAGAATACGCTTCTCGCCGTCAACCGCCTCGACGATGTCTTCAGCGCCTCGCCCGCGCTGGTGGATCACGAAATCTACCTTCGCGGGGAACGCTTCCTCTACTGCATCGCGGAGGACTGATCGTCGCCGCCCATGCCATGATCCGATCCGACACCGCGCCAGAGTCTCCGCGCCCCGCCGAGGATTCCCTTGGCGCCAACGGCGTCGAGCGCCTGAGTGTCAGAGACTATCCATCGCCCCGCTCCGACGCTCCCACGCTGGTTTATCTGCCCGGGATCCACGGGGATTGGACCTTGATCGGCGCCTGCCGAGAGATCCTGCGCTCCCGGGTCCGCGTCGTGGAGATGACGTATCCACGAAACGTCGACTGGAAGCTCGCCGACTACGCCGCCGCGATCGAAGAGGCGCTGCAAACCCGCGGAATCGATCACGCCTGGCTTCTGGGGGAATCGTTCGGGTCCCAGGTGCTGTGGGAATTGGCGGCTCGCCGTCGACTGCGCATAGACGGATTGATTCTCGCGGGAGGCTTTGTCGCCTACCCTTGCCCCGCTCTGCTCAAAGCGGCGCAATGGCTGTTCCCCAGAATCCCTTACTCTCTGCTGCGATCCATCCTCCCGGTCTATGTGTTGTACGCGCGCCTCCGCTATCGTGGAAACCCGGCCATGATTCAAGGCGCCCGGGAGTTTGTCGCGAGGCGCACACCCGAGGATCTGCGGGCGATGGAGCGCCGACTCCAGCTCATCGCGGAGAATGATCCCCGTCCCGTCGCCAGCGAGAATCGCGCCCCACTCCATCATCTCTACGGCTTCTTTGATCCGATCGTTCCCTGGAAGCCGGTGGCTCGTTGGCTGCGACTCCACTCCCCCGCCCTGCAAGGAAGCCGGCGCGTCCTTCTCTCCGATCACACCATCCTGGCGACCGCGGCGCGCGCGTCAGCGGAGCAGATCTGCGAGTGGATCGCTTTGCAGCCCGTGAAAACGGGTTGCTAGGGACGCGCGACGGGTTGTGGATGGAGCCTGCGATTGGCCTCGGAAACCCGCTTCTCATCGACCTTCAGCACCTCGCGGTCGTAGGTCATCAATCCGTTCACCTCGACTTCGACGTCCGTGGTTTGCGTGTAGATCGCGGCCGAGAGCCCCTTCTCCTGGATCATGGGTTGCAACTTTTCAATGAGGTCGAGATAGGCCGTAGTGACCTCTTCCTGCGACTTGAAGTTGCGATAGCCCCAGTTCTTCTGCTCCTGCCAGGTGTGCCCCGGCAAAGGCAGTCCGAGTCCGCCGAACTCTCCGAGAACCATCGCTCGATCTGTCACGCGTTCCGGGGCGCCCGGTCCGGGATATTGGTGGTGGTCGAGGATGTGCCCCGCGGCGAAGTGGTTTCCCCCGCTCGCGCCGTCGACCAGCCGGCTGGGATCGTATTTGGCGACCCACTGGAGCGTGCGAACGGTATCAAACTGTCCCCACCCTTCATTGAAAGGCACCCACGTGACGATGCACGGATGGTTGTAGCGTCCATCGATGAGCGCCTTGAGCTCGCGTTGATAAATGGCGCTCGATTCGGCGGAGCGGGTCATCTCACGTCCATCAACGCCGCTCGGCCCGTGCCACTCGGCGCTGCGGTCGCCGCTCGGCATGTCCTGCCAGACCAGCATGCCCAGCTTGTCGCACCAGTAGTACCAGCGCTCCGGCTCCACCTTCACGTGCTTGCGAATGAGGTTGAAGCCGAGCCGGCGCGTCATCTCGATGTCGTAGCGGAGCGCGCTGTCGGTGGGCGCGGTGTAAAGGCCGTCCGGCCAGAATCCCTGGTCCAGGGGACCGCATTGAAAAAGCGCCTGATTGTTCAGCTGCATTCGAAGCGCGCCGTTGGCGTCGCGAGCCAGCGAGATCTTTCGCATTCCAAAATAGGAGGCGACCGTGTCCACCGTCTTCCCATGCTCGATCAACGACACTCTCAGATCATAGAGATGCGGGGAATCCGGACTCCAGGGTTTTGCCCCGGGAATCCGCAGCTTCACTGTGCCGGTGATCTGGGCAGGGATGGATTTTGTGGAAGACGCCACATCCAGGACGCCCTGCTGAATCACAACGCCCGAGGAGAGCGCCTCGACGCGATAGGCAACTCGTCCACCGCTTCCGACGCCGCGCGCCGTGACGCTCACCGCTGATTCGTCGAAATCCGGCGTGATCTTGAGGTCTTCGATGTGCGATGCCGGCACGGGCTCGAGCCAGGCCGTCTGCCAGATCCCGCTCGTGGGCGTATACCAAATCCCGCCGGGAGTCTTGACCTGCTTGCCCCGAGGCTGCGGCCCCTGATCATGCGGATCCCACACGGACACGCTGATCTCCTGCTCGCCCCTGGGCTTCAAGGAATCGGTCACATCGAAGGTGAAGGCGTCGTAGCCGCCACGATGCGTCCCGACTTCCTTCCCGTTCACCGACACGATCGCCTCCCAATCCACCGCGCCAAAGTGAAGCAGCACGCGCTTCCCCTTCCATGAGCGCGAAAGCGTGAACGACCTTCGATACCAGAGCCGCTGGTCAGCGCCCACGCGACGCTTCACTCCCGACAACGCGGACTCGATGGGAAATGGAACAAGAATCTTCCCGTCCATGGCCGCCGGCGCCGGGGCATTGGTGGCTGTGACGGCGTAATCCCAGAGACCGTTCAGGTTTTGCCAGTCGCCACGAACCATCTGAGGCCGCGGATAGTCCGGATGCGCCTGCTCCGGCGACACATCGCGCGCCCATCGCGTCATGACGTTTCCCTCCACCGGCTTCCAAACGGCGGCGTTAAGAGGGGCCGACAGGAGCCCGCCGGTCGTCAGCGTCGCGGCGAGCGCGCTGATGAGAATGTCGCGATGTTTCATGGGGTTTTATGAGAAATGCGTCGGAGACTCTGTGACTTCCAAAAGGCCCGGGTCAAGACCCGCGGCGGCGTTGCAGCCAGAGACCTTGGGCGGTCTTCCAATCCTCCGGAGTGTTGATGTTGAAGAAGTGCGCCTCATCGAAGCCTGAGAGCCGCGGAGCTCGCGCGCGCAGCCGCCTGGCCAAGGATTGAAGGCTGAGTTCCCCGCCCGCGATGGCGCGTCTCAGGCTCGGCAAGTGATCACGCCAGATCACGGCGGGAAAACCCCGCAGGCCGGCGCGGGAAGTGAAGCACGCGGCTCGTCTCGAACGGGCCGTCTTCACGATCCGGAGCAGCAGCGAGGGAGCGACGAATGGCATGTCGCAGGAGAGAAACAGGCAGGCATCCTGTCGCGATGAGGCGATCGCGGTGAGAATCCCGCCCAAGGGACCGCATCGGGGCACGGCGTCGCGGCGCACTACACGACAGGGAAAGCCGGCCTCGCGGGCCACGCCGCGCAGAATCGACAACAACGACCGACCGCCGAGGCGCAGGCGGGACTTGTCCCGCCCCATCCGCTCGCTGAGCCCGCCGGCGAGAATCACCACCTAAACGGATGAGCGCGATCGCCCTGGCGTGAAAGCGACCTTCATCGCGGCAGCCCCAACGAAGGCACCCAGCGATCCTCGAGCCGATTCCAAAAGAGCCACGCGACGAACCCGCCGACAAAGTAGCAAACAACATCCCAGGGATCGCCGACCGCGCCTCGCTTGAGATGGGGACCCGCGACCTCAAATAGCACCGACCACACCGCCCAATGGAAGAGCGTTTCGCGCGCCGAAGGCGGATTGTCATTTGTCCGAAGTCCGAGTTTCCGCTGCGTCCAGAGAAAGAACGGGAGGGCGGCCGGGATCAAGAGAACGTCGTTGAAGTAGGAGCGCATGAAGATCGAATCGACATGCGGCTTTACGACGAAGCGGTTGACGCAGTAGGCGGCGCAGGCCAGGACGCAGAGCGGGTCGAGCGCGTATCGGAACCGGGTCACAGGAGCGCGAGAATGATAAGGCCGCCGCCGAGAGCGAGCGCGAGTTTCAACAGCGTAAGCATCCGCGAAAGCTAGCAATGGCCCAAGTGCCTGTCATCGGCTTTCCGCGACTCCCGCGTCGATGGCAGCTCCGAGCGCGATCGTTGCCCCTTGCGGTAACGTGGCAACGGCCACCCTGAACCTCAATTCTCAACGGTCTCGCCATGCGCAGTCGGGCTGCTTGTCATTTGCGCCTTTGTCAAATAGTGAGATGTGATAACCATCTGGAGCATTGAGAGAGCAGTCTCCCCACGGTAGGAGAATGTTTGTCGTTCAAAATCAAACATAACAACAACCGCAAAGAGACCGCATGAAAGACCTCATGGCCGGATTGGACCTGCATAGCAACA
>JACQFQ010000029.1 GCA_016199985.1 Verrucomicrobiota bacterium
GCAGGACCGCTTCAAGAGAACCGGCCAATTTTGGTCTCGGCGCGGCTTGCGTCACCTCCTGGCTGTCGAGGAAGCCGTCCGAAATCGCGATTTCGACCCCCGCTGTAACTGAATCTACCCACAACTCGGAGATGCGCCCGGCTTCTGAAAACGCCGAGAAAAGCGCTTGCCTGCGGCGTTCACTGAACCTATTTTCACCCGGCCTTGGGGCGGGATCACCCGTTTCCGAGAATGTATTCAACAGTCCAAACTGGCGCGCGGTTAGCTCAGTGGTAGAGCATCGCCTTGACACGGCGGGGGTCACAGGTTCAAGCCCTGTATCGCGCACCATTTTTCTCCTTCAGCGACTTACGGATGGCAGCCCATCCCACAAGCGAGACTCTCTCCACGACCCCAATGGGACATCGCCCTACCGCGTCCCCCGCGAGTCGATCGGCGAGCAGCGCAGAACCGGCGTGAGAAGCTTGAATATAGGCTTCATTGAGTTGGAGCGTTGGAAGCTCGCTCATCGGGTTTCAAACCGTCCTGCGCCAAGCCCCGACAACAGGCTCGCGGACATTTTCTATTCGCTCCATGAGCCGATTTCGTCCGAAATGGCGCATGTATGGGCGATGAATCGAATCTCGCCGTGAACCCCACGGCTTCCGAACAAGCCGTGTTCGCCGAAGCGCTCCAGCGCGCCACGTTGGACGCCCGGGCGGCCTATCTCGATTCCGCCTGCGGAGCGGACGTGGCCCTGCGCCGGCGTGTTGAGGCATTGCTGGGCGCCGCCGAAAGCGCCGGTGATTTTCTTGAACGACCGCCGGCGGGCTTGGCGGCTGACGCCGGTTCCCCGTTGGTCACGCCCGTGCTCAGCGAGAAACTCGGCGACCGGATCGGACGGTACAAGCTGCTGGAGCAAATCGGCGAAGGAGGCTGCGGCGTCGTGTACATGGCCGAGCAGGAGGAACCGGTGCGGCGTCGTGTCGCGCTCAAGGTCATCAAGCTGGGGATGGACACGAAGTCGGTGATTGCGCGGTTTGAAGCCGAGCGGCAGGCGCTGGCGATGATGGATCATCCGAACATCGCCAAGGTGTTCGACGGCGGCGCGACGCGCGCCGGGCGGCCCTACTTCGTGATGGAACTGGTGCGCGGCGTTCCCATCACCCAGTTCTGCGATGAAGCGCGGCTTCCGACCGCGTCGCGCCTCCGGCTTTTCATCCAGGTGTGCCAGGCCGTCGAGCACGCGCACCAGAAGGGCGTCAGCCACCGCGACCTCAAGCCCTCGAACATTCTCGTCACCGTCAACGACGGCTCTCCGGTGCCCAAGGTGATCGACTTCGGAATCGCCAAGGCGGCCGGCCAGCGGCTGACGGACAAAACATTGTTCACCCAGTTTCATTCCTTCATCGGCACGCCCGCCTACACGAGTCCCGAGCAGGCGGAAATGAGCAGCGTCGACATCGACACGCGCACCGACATCTATTCGCTCGGCGTGCTGCTCTATGAACTGCTTACGGGACGCACGCCCTTCGACGGCGAGGAACTCCTGCGCTCCGGACTGGACGAAATGCGACGCGTCATTCGGGAAGAGGAGCCCTTGCGTCCATCAACGCGTCTCACCCTGGAGCTCAAACGCGCGAGGACTGGCGTTTCGGTCGCGCGGGACTCGGAGCCGAAAAGCGCGCGGGGCCAGGCGTCCCGTGAGTTGCCGACAAAGAATCTCATTCAACACGTGCGCGGCGATTTGGATTGGATCGTGATGAAGTGCCTGGAGAAGGATCGCTCGCGCCGGTACGAAACGGCCAGCGGCATGGCGGCGGACGTCCAGCGCCACCTCAATCACGAACCGATCCTCGCGCGTCCGCCGAGCCGGCTTTATCGCCTGCAAAAAGCTTCCCGACGAAACCGGATCGCTTTCGTAGCGACGACGGCCCTCGCCATCGCGCTGCTGGGCGGCGCGGTGGTTGGCACAACACAGGCGATTCGCGCGCGGAGCGCGGAGCGTGAGCAAGCCCGGCTCCGCCGGCAGGCCGAGACCGCCAATAGCGATCTGCGCCACAGCGTCAGCCTGCTGGAACTGGAGCGCGCCGAGGATCTCTTCCGCGGCAACGACTCCTCCGCGGGCGTGGCGCATCTCACGGCGATGTTACGGCGCGACTCTTCCAATTCCATCGCCGCGAGCCGGCTGGTTTCCTCCCTGGCGCACCGCAATTGGGCGCTTCCGGCGACGACGCCCATGCGCCATCTCGATCGCGTTTACATCGTTTCGTTCAGTCCCGACGGGCGACGCGTGCTCAGCGCCAGCTGGGACAAGACCGCCCGAATTTGGGACGCCGCCACGGGAAGCCCGATCGCCACGGCGCGCCATGAAGGACAGATTCTTTTTGCGCGCTATGACGCCGCCGGCGCTCGATTCGTCACTGCCTCCGCCGACGGCACCGCTCGCATCTGGAGCGCGACCAATGGGGCCGCTCTCACACCACCGCTTCGTCACGACGGCAAGGTCTATTGGGCCGAGTTCAGTCCGAACGGACGAAGCGTTGTCACCGCTTCCGCCGACAAGACCGCTCGCATTTGGAACGCGAGGAGCGGCGCGTTGGAGCGGGAGTTGCGTGGTCATGACACCGAGGTGTTGGTCGCGCGTTTCACCCCCGACGGCGATGCAATCGCGACCGGCACCCAATGGGGGGCGATCCGGCTTTGGGATGTGAGTTCCGGAAAGACGTTGTTCCATATTGAGAGCGGTCATGGACGCATCAATGCGCTGGCGCTCAGCCCGGACGGGCGGACCATCGCCTCAGCCGGCGCCTACTTCACCGCGCGGCTTTGGAACGCGGCCAACGGGCAACCGATCAGCGCCCCGCTGGATCACACGAATAACGTCCACCACATCGCGTTCAGTCCCGACGGCCGGCTGGTGCTCACCACCTCCCAGGACGGCACGGCCAAGCTGTGGAATGCGACGAATGGCTTTCCCATCGGCGAACCCTTGCGGCATGAAGGCGCTGTTGTGTACGGAGAGTTCAGCCCTGACGGGAGGATTCTGGTCACGACGTCCTTCGACAACGCGGCGCGCCTTTGGGACGTGGGCACAGGACTCCCTTTGAGTCAGCCGTTGCGCGAGCAGGAAGCCATCCTCCACGCTGGGTTTAGTCCTGATGGCCAGCGGTTGGTGACCGCGTCGTTCGACTGGATGGTTCAGGTCTGGAATATTCTTCAGCGTTCGTCAGCGACGTTCGAGATGCATCACACCAATAGTGTCACCGCGGTCGCCTTCAACGCGCGCGGCGACGCCTTGCTCACCACATCTTTTGATGGAACGGCTCGGTTGTGGAGCGCGCGCGATGGGGAGCCGTTGGGGGATCCGATGCGTCACGAAGCGGGGGTGCAATGCGGCGACTTCAGTCCAGATGGCCGACGCGTGGTCACCGCTTCAACGAACGGCACGGCCCGTGTGTGGGACGCGGCCACTGGCCGGCAAGTCGCCGGCCCGGCGCGTCATGCGAAAGAAATCTGGTTCACGCAGTTCAGCCCGGACGGGGAGCATTTCGTCACCGCGTCGGCGGATGGAACGGCGCGCGTCTGGGATTCCCGCTCCGGCCAGCCGAGCGCGCCGCCGCTTCGACACACGGACCAGGTGCTCACAGCCCGCTTCAGCCCCGATGGCCAATTCGTGGTGACCGCATCCGAAGACAACAGCGCGCGAGTGTGGAATGCCAAGACTGGGGAGCCGATCACGGAGCCGCTATGGCATGTGGATCATGTGAAGTGGGCTGGCTTCAGTCCGGACGGCGAAAGGGTCGCCACGGCCTCAAGAGACAACCGCGCGGCCATTTGGGCGGTGCCCTCGGGGCGCCGGATAACACCGTGGTTGCAGCATGCCCGCATCGTGGAGAAGGCCGCTTTCAGTCCCGACGGACGTCGTGTCGTGACCGGATCCATGGATCTGACCGCGCGAGTTTGGGATGCGAAAACCGGTCAAGCTCTGACGCCACCGCTCCGGCATGATAGCCCGGTTTCACAGGTTGCTTTCAGTCCTGATGGAGGACGCATCCTGACGGCCGGTTGGAACGGCACGGCGCGCGTGTGGGACGCCAGCACTGGCCAGCCTTTGACCGAATGGCTGAAGGGCGACGGCCTTCTTGCAGAGGCCTGTTTCGATCCGACGGGCCGGCGCGTCGCCGCGGCCAGCCACCAGGGCCGCGCGCGCGTGTGGGATGCGCCCCCAGCGCCCACTCCGGTTCCCGACTGGTTCCTTCACTTAGCGGGGGCCGCGGGCGGGATCCGGATGGGTCCGCTTGGCAACCTGGAACTGGTTCCCCGCGAGGAATTGGACGCGTGCGGACGGGAATTGAAAACGAGGGCTGCGAACGGCTTTTATGAAAACCTTGCCCGATGGTTTCTCACCGACCCGTCGCAACGACGGGCGACCCCCTTCTGATGGCCGCTCGTTGGCGACCGGGCCAAGCGGTCGTTCCAGCGAAGAATCGCGCGGCCAGCGGCCTGAAGCCTTGCCTCATTTCGCATTGTGGGATCGCGCTCCTGCTGTACCTTCGTGCGCGTGAGCGACGTCACCCGCATTCTCACAGCCATTGAGCAAGGCAACCCCCAGGCAGCCGATGAACTTCTGCCTCTGGTCTATCAGGAATTGCGTCGCATCGCGGCGCGCAAGATGGCTGGGGAACGTCCCGGACACACGCTCCAGCCCACCGCGCTTGTGCACGAAGCCTGGCTGAAGCTGGTGGATTCGCCCGCCCAATCCTGGCAGAACCGCGCGCACTTTTTTGGCGCCGCCACCGAGGCGATGCGACGCATCCTTATCGACCGCGCCCGACGGAAAGGCAGGCAGCGCCGCGGCTCCGGCGCCGAGCATTTGGACGCTGATGAAATCGAAATCGCCAGCCCTGCGCCCAACGACGAGTTGCTCGCGCTCAACGACGCCCTCGACCGCTTCGCCGCGGTGGAGCCAAGGCAGGCCGAACTCGTCAAACTCCGCTATTTCGCAGGGTTGAAAATCGAAGAAGCCGCGGAGGTCCTCGGCATTTCGGAGGGCACCGCCAAACGATGGTGGAGCTACGCCCGAGCCTGGCTTTTGCTCGAAATCCGTTCGGAATCAGGCGCGATTCCCGCAAAGAACGCCGTTTCCAGCGGCGGCTTGCCCGAGATTTGAGTCTTCTCAGAGGGTGGAGACTCGAGACGCTGGTTAGCTGAACCGGTGACGCGCCCTGAGGTCGCTTTCGACGCATCCCAGTCGACCCGAACACCCCCCGCCGCGCTCCAATCCCTTCCAGAGCCTCCAATGCGTTGAGATCTCAATGAGTTCGTCTTCACGGCAAAACGGCTCAGACAGGACGAAACCGCAATGACTACAGATCGCGTGAGACTTTCCGCTGAGTTTTGGCGCATGAAAGGCTGGAACCTGACCAGCCGCCTTGGCGGCGCCATTGAATGAACGCGAATCTGAGATTCCTTGGACTCCTCCGCGCCGAGTCGCCATCGACGTCGCAGGACGGACGTCGACTACCCAGAGGCCGCCGCCGCCAGCTTCATGATCGTCGCGCCATGACGCTCCCGCATCACAACTTCGCCATTGCATGAAACCAATAACCGCGAGGGTCCTCTTCACGTGCGCGGTGCTCCTCTCCGCTCTCAGGGTCGTCGCCCAATCCTATTCCATCGACTGGCACACCACGGGAGAAGGCGGCGGCGCAAGCTTTGGGAGCGGGTATGCCCTCAATGCCACCATCGGCCAATGGAGCGCGAGCGCGATCCTGACCGGCGGCGGCTACACGATGGAGGGCGACGGATTCTGGGGCGACCGGCCGTCCCCAGCCCGCATGGACACGCTCTTCGTGGCAGACTACGCCAACCACAGCATCCATCAGGTCACGCCGGAGGGCGTCGCCTCGCTCTTCGCCAGCAACGGCTTGTCCGGTCCTGTTGGGTTGGCCTTCGACAGCGCGGGCAATCTCTATGTGGGCGACTATGGGAGCGGCTCGATCAAGAAGCTCACGCCGGAGGGCGCCGTCTCGATCTTTGACAACAGCGGAGTTGTTACTCCAGACGGCCTGGCCTGCGACAGAGCGGGCAATCTCTATGTGGCGAATCAACGCAACAATACGATTGAGAAGTACACGCCCGACGGCGTTCCCTCTGTCTTCGCCAGCAGCGGTTTGTTCAACCCGGTCGGCCTTGTCTTCGACCGTGCGGGGAACCTCTATGCGGCCAACCACAGCAACAACACGATCCAGAAGTTCACGCCGGAGGGCGTCGGCTCGATCTTCGCCAGCAGCGGTTTGTTCAACCCAACCGGCCTGGCTTTCGACAGTGCGGGCAATCTCTACGCCGCAAACCTTAACTCCTCAACGATCCAGAAATTCACGCCGAGCGGGGACGGTTCCCTCTTCGCCAACACCGGACTGGACGCACCCTGGGGCCTGGCCTTCGACAGCGCCGGCAATCTCTATGCCTCCAACCAAGGGAGCGGCACGATCGAGAAGTTTACCCCGGACGGCGTCGCCTCCGTCTTCGCGAAGGGTGTGGGCGCCCCCTATTTCATCGCGTTTGCCCCCGCAGATCCGGCGACGGTTCCATTCCGGATTAGCTCCGTGAGGATTTCCGGTGACACGCTGCGCTTTAGTTTCCCGGCGTACGCCGGCCAAACCTTTGTCGTCGAAAGCATCGACGATCTGGGGTCGGACACATGGCGGCTGTTTGAGGATTTGACGAGTGTCAACGCCGGGGGAACGACGGAAATCATCGTCCCTATTCTCAGCAGCCAGCCGCGGCAGTTTTTCCGCGTGAGGCTATCTCCATAGATCATGACCTTCGCCCCTCAAAGACCAAGACAATGAAAACAGCAATAACAACATTCGCGGGAGCCTGGCTCTTCCTTTGCAGCCTGGCTCTGGCCTCGGCGCAAAGCACGGCATTCACATACAATGGCCGATTGAACAACGGCGGCGCTCCGGTGAACGGATCTTACGAGATGCAGTTCACGGTTTATGATTCAGAGGCGGGCGGAATCGTCGTCGCCGGCCCCCGCGTCATGAGCCCCGTGAACGTCGCCAATGGCTTGTTCACTCTGCGCCTCGACTTCGGCGCCGGTGTGTTCACAGGCCCAGCGCGCTGGCTGGATATCGCCGTGCGTCCGGTGGGAGGCGGCGGCTTTGCGGGATTGGCGCCCCGACAGGAAGTAACGGCATCGCCTTATGCGATCCAGGCGCAAACGGCCGGGAGCGTGGCCAACAGCAGCGTGGCCGTGAGTCAGTTGAACACAGGCGGCCTGGCGCCCAAGCCTGGGCAGATCCTCTCTTACAACGGAGGGAACCTTTTCTGGACCGATCCCGGTGTGGCGGCCGGCGGCATCTGGTCCTTACAGAACAACAACGCCTATTACGGCGCTGGCAATGTGGGCGTGGGCGGCGTCGCCAGCGGCAGCAGCAAACTCCAAATCACCGGGGCGGATGCCCTCACCATGGCCGGACCCGGGCCCTATCTGACATGGCATGACACACTCAGCGGCAGGAGCGCCGTGATTTCCAGCGCGTCGGGGACCCTCTATTACCGCGTGCCCAATGCCGCGGGAACAGTGATCACCGCAGGTTACGTCGATTCGAACGGATCGGTCATCAAGGGAAGGCTGTCTCTGGAAGGGGCTGGCCCGTATATCACCTGGAATGATTCGACTTCGGGCAGAAGCGCCACCATCTCCAGCACACTGGGGACCCTTTACTACCGTGTTCCCGATGCGGCGGGCACAGTCGTTACGGCGGGCTACGTCGATTCGAACGGGTCGGTCATCCGGGGACGGTTGTCGCTGGAGGGCACTGGGGCTTACAGCGGCATCAATCTCCTGACGGCGGATCCGACAGGCCTCAAATTTGGCTCCCGGCTCGGCCAGCAGCTCTGGCTATGGTCCGATCCAGCCAGTACCCGTTACTTCGGCCTCGGCATGCAGGCGTCCACGCTCTACAGCCGCTGCGGCGGCGGGGGCGCTGATGGTTTCGCCTGGTACAAAGGTGGCGCGCATGATGACCATTACCATAACGCCGGCGGGGGAAAGTTGCTCATGTCGCTCGACTCAAGCGGTCTTAGCGTCACCACGCTGACGATCCTTGGCGGCGCCGACCTCGCGGAGCCTTTCGAATTGTCCGATGCGTCCATCGCCAGGGGTTCGGTGGTGATTATCGATTCCGAGAACGCGGGGAAACTCAAATTGAGCAATGGGGCCTATGACCAGAGGGTGGCGGGTGTCGTGAGCGGCGCCAATGGCGTGAATCCCGGCATTAGTCTCCGTCAGGAGGGTGTTTTGGGAGGAGGTCAAAACGTGGCGTTGAGTGGACGCGTGTACGTTCTCGCGGACGCGAACGTGGCGCCGATTCAGCCGGGGGACTTGCTGACCACCTCGGATACGCCAGGCCACGCCATGAAGGTGGCCGATCACGGGAAAGCCCAAGGCGCCATTCTCGGAAAGGCGATGAGCGGCCTGAAAGAGGGCAGGGGGCTGGTGCTTGTGCTGGTGACTTTGCAGTGAACAAAGAGAGGAACAACCCTGCCATGATCGCTCCCATCGCCGTTCTCTTGAGGTCCGCGACCGCAATCGCCCTGTTGGCTTGCTTCGGCGCAACCGCATCGGCGATGACGCGGTCGAACCTGGTCTACGAGTTGTTTTGGAAGTTACGCACCGATGTCGGCACGCCCGGCCCCCGATACGGTCACGCGCTGGCCTATGACAGCGATCGGGGCGTTACTGTGTTTTTCGGCGGCGAATACAGCGTCATCGGCGGCGATCCCGAGTATTTCAACGATACCTGGGAATACGACGGCGCCACATGGAGACCGATCACCACCGACGGACCTGTCCCCGATCCCCGGTCGAGGCACGCCATGTGTTATGACAGCGCGCTGCGCAAGGTGATCCTCTTCGGTGGCAAGAACGACAGCGCCTATTTCAACGACGTTTGGAACTACGAGTCGACCGGGCCTCAACGAGGACGTTGGATCCACCGCTCATTGTCCCTTGGCCCTGGTCCGCTCGCCGGACACACCATGGTATACGATTCCTTTCGAGCCGTAGCAATCGTGGCTGGGGGAACGCCCGATCAATTTGTCCCTAATCATAGACAAACGCAGGCGATCTGGGAGTGGCATAACGACACGTCGCAATGGTTTCTGCGGGGGGAATATCTGGGCTACCGCGACTCGGATCTGGGTTCGGGGTTGACGGGCCAAATGATGATCTACGATTACCAGCGCCACCAGGCTCTTGTCTTCGGTGGGGCAGGACCGCATGGGCTCAACATCGTCGGAAGCGATGACGGCTATGTGATCACTGAGAACTCCGTGGAAAGGCTCCGGTGCGGGCCACCCGTCAGCGAGGGGGCCATGGTGTACGATGGGTACCACGACATGTACTTTGGATTTGGGGGCAACGAGTCCGGCTTCAACAGGGATTTCGAACCACAACAGCCCCGTCCTAAACAAGAGATGATTCTGTGGCCCGCCTATGACGGCTTCCCCTGCTTCTCTCCCCCCCTCGAGGTAGGAGAGGTTGAGTTCGATTTCTACCAGTCATCGATCCTCGTGCGGCCTAACGACCGCGCTCAGTGCGCGATGGTCTACGACGAAAAGAGGCGCGTCACGGTGCTCCTTGGCGGCGTCGGTGGAACCCGCTACAGCGATACCTGGGAACTGGTCACCCGAGATCTTCGGGAGGCGTGGGTTCGGTTCAACTACACGGGGCGCGAGGTGGGCACGGGCGACCTCCCTTTCAGCACGATTGCCAAAGGGCTCGCCGGGGTCGCTCCCGCGGGCACCCTCAAGATCAACGCCGGTTCGACCCTGGAAACGCCCCACTTGGTCGATCCTGTGACAATTCAAGCTATCGGTGGCCCGGTCATCATCGGCCGTCGGTAATTCACCTGAACCATGCCATGCGAATGCGCGTGAACATCGTCTCCTCGCACCGAGCCCTGCTCTGCCTGGCCGCCGCCTTGAGTCTTTTCTGGACATGCCCTTCCGCCATCGCGGGAAGCAAGCATCCGTACTATCAGCGTCCGCTACCCACAGAAACCTATGCGGATTGGGCGGGCGACACAGCGCACATCGACTTCACAACCGCGCACATGCCCGCTTTTGGGCCGTCCACTTCGGTGAGCGAGGCCGGGCGTTTGTTCACCGCCCGCGCCGCGGCGGCAATCAGTGACGCCACGGGCATTGGGAGCGTGACGCTCGGGCCATCGGGATTTCCGAACAACGACCTTCTGGAACAAAAGAGCTATTCAGGCTTCGAGTCGATTTTTATCCCGACCGCGAAGTGCCTGGCCGCCATGGCGTATCCCGATTTCTTCCATGGCGCCCGCCAGGATGTTCGCCCGCTCGTCTCCGCCGCGATCCTCGCCTCGCAGCCCGGCTGGTGCGGCACCTTCGGGCCCGATATTCGACAGGCCACAGACCTGGGCAAAACTTCCGAGGGCAACTATGACATTTCCCAAATGCACCTGTTACAGATCGCCTATGGCTACTACGATGAGCTTTCCCAAGAGGCCCAAGACCATCTCGTCCTGGACTTGTTGGGCGGGGGACACATTCATCGCGTGTATCTAGGCAACATCTATACAAGCGGCGGCCCGCCCAATGACTGGGCTCGCGCCGGTCGCTACGATCCGCTGGGAGGCGGCAGAATTGGCGAGACGGAGAATCATATCCTGATGATTCACACCGCGCGGTATCTCAGCAACCAGTTGCTCTACCAACGCGACCACGATCCGAGTCATGACAATCGCAGAAACGGCCCTTCTGACGGGCCGAGTTGCACCGACCTCATGCTGGCTTTGCTGCGGAATATTCTGAGAGACGACTTCTCGGAGTACAACGCCAAGCCGTACCAGGAGGAAACCCGATCAGCCCTCCTCAATCTGTATAGCTACGCCTATGACGACGAGGTCCGTCTCGCGGCGCGGATGGTCCTGGATTATGTCTCGGCGCACATTGCTGTTTCCAGCAGCGACCTGCGGCGGATGGTTCCGTTTCGGAGGAGAAACGAGAGCGGAGGCGGCGACCATCACCATCGATCGGATCAGATGGCCGATCATCCTGGTTTCATGGATGTGGGCCTGATCAATTGGGATCTGGGCGCCGATCCCATGGTGGAACGCTTCGCCATCCAGGCGGGCAACCTCAGGGCGCTCGAGACAGGCGCACCCGACCGCCCCTGGGCATGGGGCATTGGCAGTGATGGGACCGGCGCCGCCATGGAGGCCCTGAGCGACTATCGACTCCCACCCTCGATTCACGATTTGTTCGTGAATGATCTGCATCGCCGTTTTTTTCAAAGGCTGCGCCGGACTCCCCGATCCGACGAGGTGGAAGGGTCCCGCAACTGCGACAACGTGGAAATCTACGCCGGCTCGCCCAGCTACCTGATCAGCGCCGGCGGCAGACCCGCCACTTTCGCAATTGATCCAGGACCCGCCGCTCTGCTCGCGCCTTCCAGTCAGGAGCAGCAGTTGGGGGTCGCCGTCACGACTTCCTTTATGCCCACCATTTCATCTCAAGAATGGCTTTCCGGCGGGGGCGGGCAGGCGCGAAATCTTATACAATTCTCCCATTTCTCCGCTCACCCGGATGAGGTCGAGAACTACGGCGTAGCGCCAGATTTCGCTTTCGGGATCCAGATGTACCTGCCGCCTTGGGTCCCAACGCCAAATGATCGAGAGTTCCTCTTCATAGATCGAAGCTACCCCGGGAGGGGCGATCTTCCCGGATACTACCTGGCCATCTTCAAGGATGGCGACCTGGGATGTTTGGAAGCGTTTGACGTTTGGCTGCACCCCGGCCTGAGCTTCAGCGACTTTAAACGCGGCGTGCTCAACAGAAACCCCGGCTTCCGGCTTCGAACCAACGTAGAAATGGTCTACACAACCCAGAATGGCAATCGCGTGCGCTTCATCATTCAAAACGGCCTCGGCGGAACAGCCGCCCACAGCGACCGAGTTTTGGGGATCGACTACGGGGCTTCCGATCCAGCGGATAACATGGGCGACGCGGGAAACATCACCGACAGATTCTTGAACGGCACCATCTTGAATAGTCCCGCAGACGCGGTCGTGGAGATCACCAACCCTGTCCCATACCCCGGGACGAAAATCACCTTGGATATGGCGAATCAATGGCATCCGAAGCGGATCTCCGAGACCGGTGAGGTGGAGGAGGCCGGGAACGGTCACGAAGTCTGGGTGGATTTCGATTGGACAGGGCCGCAGGAAGGAGACTTTTTTCGTCCGTTCAACACTATCAGCGCCGCCGTCGCTGCGGTGGCCAATGGCGGCGTGATAAAAATCATGCCCGGTTTCACGAGTGAGAAGCCGTCCTTTCCGAGAAACAAGAGGATAAGGTTCGTGGCCCCAATCGGTGGGGTCAGGATCGGCGCTCAATAGGCGCTGGTCCCCGACGGCGCGCGACGGCGCGGACAGAAGTCATCGCGGCATCGGCTTCGTCGACGCGGACCATGGTCAGGGCCGTGTTCCGAACTCTCGAAAAACCCGATTCAAGCGAGAATGGCCTCGATCACCTTGCCTTCGGAAATCAGGTACGGGCGCCCCAACCGGTCCGCGATCGTGGTCCGGGGCGATATGCCGAGGTGATGCCAGAGGGTGGCGAGCACGTCCGCGGGATGCACCGCCGACTCCGCGACTTCCCCGCCTTTGTTGTCGCTGGCCCCATGGACGAAACCGCGCTTCACCTTCCCGCCGGCGAGGGCCACGCTGTAAACATTCGGCCAATGATCGCGACCGCCGTCCTTGTTCACGGTCGGAGTGCGACCGAATTCTCCCGCGTTCACCACCATCGTTGTGTCGAGGAGCCCTCGCTCCGCCAGATCCGACACCAGCGCGGCATAGGCCCGTTCCATCGGGGGAACGATGACGCGGTAGGTGTACAGGATCCCCGAATGAGTGTCCCACCGCTGATTGAAGTCGTTGTAGCTCACGAACCGAACGCCCGCTTCGATGAGCCGCCTCGCCAGCAGCAACGATTGGCCGATCTTGTCGCGTCCATAGCGGTCGCGCACCGCCGCGGGTTCGCGTTCCAGGTCCAGCGCCCGGCGCACTCGTCCGTCCACGATCAGTTCAAACGCGCTTCGGCGCAGCGAGTCCATCTTCTTGCCGAGCTGGTTCTCCAGACGATCCGCCGCCGCGTCGACCTGTTCCACCAGCGAGATCCGGCCCGCGAGGCGCTCCGGCGTCATTCCGTCGGGCAGCCGGAGCGAAAGCGGATTGTAGTCCGGCTTGCTTGGATCGCCCTCGATCACAAACGGGTCGTGAACCGACCCCAGAAATCCTCCGTACTGTCCCGGCATCCGATTCGACGGGCCCGGGATGCTCAGCCAGTTGGGGAGAGAAACGCTTGTCGGCACTCCGTGAACCGCCGGCTGTTGGCGGGCGAGAATCGCGCCCGGTCCGGGAAAGTCGTCGGGATGCGCCTCGCGGTCCTGATCCGGCTGGTTGTTCGAACCGGTCATTGTCACGTAGGTGCCCGCGATGTGATTCGTGAACCGGTGCGACATCGAGCGGATCACGGTGATCTTGTCCGCGATTTGCGCCGTGTTTTTCAGCAGCTCGCCAAAGCGAACTCCCGGGATCCTCGTCGGGATGGGGTCCCATGGGCCGCGAATCTCGCGCCCCGCCTGCGGCTTGGGGTCCCAGAGGTCGAGATGGCTCGGCCCGCCCTGCAGCATGATGAAGATCGCCTGATTGCCGTTGGCCTGCGTCCCGGCGCCGGACGCCCTCCACGCGCCGCCCGCGGCCGTGCCGAGCACGCTGACTGCGCCGATGCGCAATATCTCCCGGCGGCTGAAGTTCAACATAGGCGTTTCACAGTGGTGTATGCAGCCTCTGTATTAGCCGGACTTTGGACTGGACGCAACCCAAGCGGTAAGGGTTTTTTTGGGGAGGGATCCCCGAATGAGTCTTGTTAGAGGTTGCCCCACGCTGTTTCCAGGCGCTACGATCAGGAGTCGGTGATCCGACCCCAATTGAAATGTTTCGAGACCCCACACTGAGACCCCTGCCCGCTTGCCCCGGGCCCATGGCGCGTCGGGAGTTTTTGCGCGTTGGGTTGTCGGGGTTCGCGACGCTGTCCCTCCCGGGGCTGCTGCAACTCCGGGCGCTTGCCGGGACGGCAGGCTCAGGCCCCAAGACGGCGATCATTCTCGTCTGGCTTCGCGGCGGGGCCTCCCATCTTGAGACCTACGATCCCAAGCCCGACGCGCCGAGCGAGATTCGCGGGGTCTTCGGCCCCATCTCCACTTCCGTCCCCGGAATGCGTCTCTGCGAGTTGCTGCCGCGTCACGCGAGGATCGCGGACAAATTCACGCTGCTCCGCTCCATGAGCCACACCGGGGGAGGACATCCCGCCGGCTCGCTGCAGATGCTCACCGGCGACACCGACGCGCAGGACAAGGAGAAGCCCATTTTTCCCGACTGGATGACCGTCGCGAATCTCCTTCGCGCCGATCCCAAACGAACGCTTCCCAATTACGTGGGCGTGAATCCCGTCGTTCGCTACGACAATTTCACCATCGCCGGATCCGCCTATGTCAACCCCGCCTACGGCCCATTCTCCATCACCGGCGATCCCAACGACCCCCATTTCGAGGTTCCCAACATCGGCCTGAGCGACGCCGGGCAGGTGACGCGATTGAACGATCGCGTTCGCCTTCGCGAGAAGCTGGATCGGATCGATCAGGCGATCGATCAGGCCGGCGTCATGCGGGCCATGGATGGATTCGAGGCGCAGGCGCTGAGCCTTCTCACCGGCCCCGCCGCGAGAAACGCCTTCGACCTTGCCCGGGAGCCGGATCGCGTCCGCGACCGCTACGGACGCCATCAGTGGGGGCAGCAATGCTTGATGGCCCGCCGATTGGTGGAGGCGGGCGTGGAGATCGTCACGACGACCTTTGACGGACCGCTTTGCGGCCGCGTTGGCAACTGGGACGATCACGCCGTCAACCATCACGTTTTCGACGCGCTTCAATTTCGTCTGCCGTATTTCGATCAGGCGGTGTCGGCGCTCATTGAAGACGTGTACGCCCGCGGCTTGGACAAGCGGGTGTTGGTGGTCGTGACCGGCGAGTTTGGACGCACGCCCCGCATCGAGCGAGTCGCGAGCAGCGGCGGCGGCGTGGCGAGCGGCGTCGCGGGGACCGTGCAGCCCGGACGCGATCACTGGCCTCGCGCGTTTTCGCAGCTTTGGGCGGGCGGCGGCATCGCCACAGGCGGCGTGATCGGCGCCACGGACAAGCGTGGAGAGGACGTTGTGGAGCGGATCGCCGGCCCGGGCGATTTCCTCGCGACGCTCTATCAGCATCTCGGAATCCCGGCCTCCGAAATCTCGCTCCCCGATTTCTCGGGCCGACCCAATCCGATTCTCACACGCGGCCAGCCGATCCCCGAGTTGTCGCGCCGCGCCTGAACCGTCGTCTCCCTCAGCCCAGATCAGCGTTCATGAGAGTTACTCAAGGCGCCGCGGTAATAAACAGGCTTGCGAAGTCATTGAGGCGGTTGCCGGCGAGGTCCTTGACGTCGCGGGTGGCGACCACGGTCACCACGCTGTTGGAAGGCAGCGACCCTGAAGCTGCGGTCAAGGTTACCATGGTGTTGTCCACCGAGGGGGTCACCTTAGTGGAAAGCCTCGCTCCGTTGGCAAAGAGGGCGAAGTTGTTCGCATTGATCGTGGTCGGGAGCAGCGGTTCGTTAAAGGTCAGCGCCACCGCGGTGTTGATCGGCGCGTTGGTGTTCCCGCCGGGCGGACTTATCCCCACCACCACGGGTGGATTGGTGTCCCCGCTCGTCGTGCCCGTTGTGAAGAAACTCTGACCGAAGCCGCTCACTGCATTGCCTGCCAGATCCGTGATCCCAGACAACCTTAAACCATACTGCGTGTTCGCATCCAGCAATGCCGTCGGGCGAATCGTCATCATCGTCCGGCTGGTATCCAACGCCACTTGGACGATCGTCACTGGCCCCAAGATTTGCACAGCCGAGGGCGTCACCGTCACCGGGTTGACCGATTCGTTGAAGCGCACCTGCACTGAGGCGTCCACCCCCACAGCCGCAGCGCCATCGGCCGGGGCAACCGCAATGACAGCCGGAGCGTTGCTGTCCACCGGTCCACGGATCACCACATCAAAAGTGGGCGTGCCGGGCAACACCGTCCCGGTGTCGTCGCGAATGCCCGTCGTAAACGTGGTCCGGATGGTCTGCCCGGTGGGAAACAGTTGATCCGGCACAAAACTGAACAAGCTAACACTCTCACTACCAGAACCAGCACCTTCACTACATCTCTGCTGACGTTTTTGCTGACAGTGAAAGGTAAGAATTACGACCAGAATTTGCAGGGGTGAAGCGTCGCGGCAGTTAACGGTGGCACGTCAGTGCCCGTGTCGGTGATGGATGTCCGGGTAGTGCGGGTGCGCGTGCGTCAGTTCCTCGTGTCGGTGGGGGTGTGAATGCGGTTCACCAAGAGGATCACTCGGGGTGTGAGCATGCCGGTGATGTTCGTCGTGGGTATTGAGATGTTCGTGCTCCAGCGCCTCGTGGCTATGCTGATGCTCGTGTTGTTCGGTAAGGTGTAGCCATACTCCGGCACCCATGAAGAGCGCTGCGAGGCAGAATCCCACACTCAACGAATCACCGAGGAAGGCAACCGCCACTGCCGCGCCCACAAATGGCGCGGTTGAGAAATACGCACCCGTGCGGGCCGTGCCGATGTGTCGCAGTGCCAGCACAAACAAGGTCAGGCTCAATCCGTAACCGAAGAACCCGATCGCACCCACCGTCAGAAGCATGGAGACGCCTGGCAACTTCGCGCCTAACCCGAGCCCCAGCGTGGTGTTGACGCTCCCGGCGACCAAGCCTTTGAGCATTGCGATTTGCACCGGGTCGCTGGCCGACACTTTGCGCGTGAGGTTGTTGTCCACCGCCCAGGAGATACAAGCGCCGAGGATGGCCAGCGCCACCCAAGGCACACCCATTTCAGGCCGCCCCATCCACGACAGGCCCACGCCGCCAGCCGCGATCAGCGCCATGCCCCACGCGATGCGCGCGTCGAAATTCTCCTTGAACACGAACCACGCCAGCAGCGCGGTGAAGACGCCTTCCAGATTTAACAGCAGCGAGGCGCTTGACGCGGGCGTCTGAGCCAATCCCCACATCAGCAGCAACGGGCCAATCACTCCGCCAGTAAGGATTGCGCCAGCGAGCCACGGGGCATCCGTGTGATTCAAAGCTGCTTCACGCGAGGCGGATTGCTTGCGAGCGAGGCGCAGCAAGGAATACGCGCCCAACCCGATCCCTGAACCGAGATAAAGCAGCCCTGCCAGCAACACCGGTTCGACGTGCGGCGAAACGCTCTTCGCCAGCGGCGTGCTGAGGCCAAAAAGCCCGGCAGCCAGGAGCGCAAAGACGACACCCGCCTGTTTGCTGCCCAACCCAGTCATAGTTTTGAATCTAAGGTCGGAGAGTTAGTATTTCGACGCTTTTTTCTCCGATGGACTTCCATAACTGGACCACCAGAACCAGAGCGCTCCGAGTCCGCCGCACACTGCTGCGCCGATGAAGTTTGCCTGCGGGCTGATGCTCCACAGCCACGCACCGAGGAGTGAGCCGGTCGTCACGATGGTATCGCGGATGAGGTAGTAAGCGCCATAGGTGCGCGCGCGGAGTTCGGGCAAGGCTTGGGCGATGATAAGGGCTTTGCGGGCGGGTTCGCCGAATTCCTTCAGCCCGCGCACGGCAAAGGCGACCGCGAGCCAGGTGAAGTTGTGCGCGAAAAGCAGCGTCACGGGAAACAACGTGAAGAAGATGAACGTGACGAACACAAACGGACGCTGACCGTGCTTGTCGGCCAGGTGTGCAACGGGGATGTAGCAGAGCATCGCCGTTATCATTTCGATGGCAACGAGCCAGCCGAATTGTTCGGCGGTTACCCCTCCTTGGTCCATCGCCCAGAGGATGACGAATGCATAAGGCAACCGCTCGCAGAAGCGGATGAGGATGTCACTCACCAGCAATTCGCGAAGTGTCGGGTTGAACAACTTCACGATGCCGAGAAAAGAGATGCTTAGCTCAGCTCTATTTGGACTGGCAGATCCCACGGTTGGCGAATCGGCTATGCACCATTGGAAAAGCGTAGTCGCTACGTTCAGTGTAATGCAACCGAGCAAAGCCAGGCGCACGCCGTGTTCCCAACCGTAGCGCGTGATGAGCCAACCGCCCACCAACGGCCCGACCATCATCGGCACGCGACGGATCATGGATTGAACGCCGACGCCCATCGTGTGCTGGCGTTTGTCGAGCGACGTGGCGACCACCGCGAAGGTCGCGGGCAACGACAGTGCGCTCCATGCCAGAAAGAGAAAGACACCGAGCACAAGCGCCAGCCAATGCTGCCACACGAGCACGATGACGTAGCCCGCAAGGGAAAGGGCGCTAAACAGAAGCAATGAACGGCGTTGCCCCCAATGGTCGGTCAACCAGCCGCCCGGATAGGCGTAAACCGCGCCAAGCAAAGTTTGGAGGCCGTCAAACAGACCGATGATGAGCACTCCCGCGCCAAGAGTTTCGAGATACTTGGGGGCAAAACCCAGCCAGAGCCTTTCGCCAGTTCCCGCGAGAACCAGCGCCACGAGCAACAGCACCGTGTTACGGCGCAGCGCAAGGAAATCGGCGATACTGCGCCAGCGGTTCACGCGGGGAATTCTATCTCCGGCATCTTCTTGTCGAAGAAAATGTTTTTATGGCTCACGCTCATGGACAACGCCACAGCAAGGTCGGCTTGGATGACTTTCAAGTGTCTTGCGGCGGCGGCGATTCGCGTCTGGCAGCGCGTGTCAATGTTGTTGAGGCTCGCCGTCTTTGCCGCCGAACCTATGGCGATTCCTAAATCAAGCGCGCGAAGCTGGCAAACCGGGCCGCTGAATTGCCAGTCAGTCGAGCCAGGAGTTGCGTGGGCTGGTTTGGCTTGAAGAAATTCCGCGCAAGTGGCGTATCCACACGCCCCGCAATCGTATTGTGGCGGATACCAGCCACAAAGTCCGATGAACAAAACCAAGTCCAGCTTTTCCGCCGTGTCCGCATCCCGATGCCAGATGGCTTCCTTGTGTTTGTCGCCTTGCGCCCGCAACCAGTCTGCAAGCTTTTTCAACGTGGGCTTGTCCTCAACGAGAACCGTTTCGATAAACGGCGTTCCGCCCTTCAAGAAAAGTTGGCCGCCGCTCTTGGGCGCAGTCATTGCAGCCACAGCGCAAAGCTTGGCGACGTGGCGGACGGATTCCATAAACATTTCGTGTTGATTCATGCGGGCCTCCTTATTTTGTCTGAACCCGTCGTTGGCACTCGGCGTAGAGCGCGTCATAAACCATGGATTCACTTTCAAGAATTTCGTGGTCGCTCAAACCGAGCGCGTTAAAACCAAACGCCACCCAGCGCAAGCCTTCGCCCGCTGGATGCGGATTCGCTGGATGCCCGTCTGCCGCCCGCACAATTTCGGCAAGCAGCCGGAGCGCGGGGTCATCGAGCCGATACTTTTTCACGATGGAATCGAAGGACACGTCTTCGCCGTGATGTCCCAATTCACAGCCCTCAATGTCAAACGGAGTCGCGCCAAGCTCCTTCGCCTTGGCCTCGACCTGAGCCGTCGGCACAAACAGAAACTCGGCCTGTGGATCAACGAATTTCGTAATGAGCCACGGGCAGGCCACGCGGTCCACTTTCACATTCTCACGAGTGATCCATTTCATTGCGAGGATTTGCGGTTCATTTGCGTAATTGCTGATGGAGCGCGTCGAAACATTCGCCGCCGCGCTTCAATAGTTCCTCATCACTCAAGCCGCTCTTGGCCCACCCCTTCAACACTTGGTCAATGCCAACGCAGCCGGTCGTTTGGAACTTGCCGTCTTCCAAGTCGGCGTCATGCACCATCTCAGCGATCTTCAACACGGCTTTGTCCGCAATGCCGAAACGCTTGACCAAGGTTTCAAAGGTGCAGTCGTCGCCGTGGTGGGAAAACTCCACTTCAAACATATCGTAGGGTATGGCGTCGCGATGTTTCGCCGGGTCGGTGGCGAAGATAAATTTGGCCTTGGGGTCAATGAACTTGCGGATGAGCCAGGCAGACCCAACGCGGTCAATTTCCGGCCGTGGCCGGGTGAGCCACGTTTTGCCGACGAAATTCTTCGTGGTCAACAGCACCGAAGCTTTCAATTTCGCACTCCGCAGACCGGCGGCGCGCTTAAGGAGCATCTGTGCGTCCTGTGCTCGTGAGCAGTCGAAGAAGTCAATCTTGCGGATGTCCTCGAACTGGCGGGTCAGCTTTTCCAAGTCTGCTGTGGATGAATCGCCAAGGCGTTTTTTGTTTTGAGCAATCAGTTGCGTAAGCGCGGGGAGCAGCGCGCCATAGTCAACGGCCCGTGCTTCATTGAACTGACGAACGATGTCCTCATTGCTCAATCCCTCGATTTCGGTGACGTGAATAATTGTGGCTTCACCACCGCCGTCGCGCACCTGTTGCGCCAGCCATTGCAACCGCTCGTGGTGGTCCGGCTTGTCAGGAAGGAGGTAGGCGGACGTTTTCAGCGGTAGCGCCCCGCATTTTTTTAACTGCCGCCAGAGGTTGACTCTCGCAGTGCCCTTTTTGGTTGGCAGCCCATACATCAGGAGAAGCCATTTGTTCGGAACAATCACGGGCGGCACGCTACCAAATGTAATAGATATGGCAACTTGCAACATCTGCACAATCTCCTATTTTCATCGGCGATGAAACGTCCGCTTTGGATTTCTCGTCCTCTCGTCTCTTTTGGCGCGGCCCTCCGTGCGCGCGAACATGGCCTTAAATGCGGCGGCCCTCCCGCGCCGACAACCCCTGAATAGTTTATGAATATCGGATCGCCCACTCAAAAAACTGATTTCACGCTCGACGTGTTTGGTCGCTACATCTGCAATACGTTCGAGGAAGCGCTGGCATCGTCGGACGCCACGTTCCGGGCTGGTGCTGCCGACACAAACGGAAACCCACTCCCTTGGCGCGGTGATCTTCGCCCATTTGACTACATTGTCATTGGCGGCGGCACTTTCGGATCTGCCGTGGCCGAACATATCTGGAATCGCACGGGCAGTCGCAGTGAGCGCATCCTCGTGCTTGAAGGAGGACCATTCGCGCTGCCCGAACACGTCCAGAATTTGCCAATGATGAAGACTGGCGAAGTATGGGGGTTGCCGTGGAACTCCAATCAACAGAACCTCCAGTTTCAAGGGCTGGCGTATTGTCTCGGCGGTCGCTCCGTGTTTTGGGGCGGATGGTCGCCACGGTTGCTTGACTCCGAGTTGCTGAACACGGTCTGGCCGCAACCGGTGCTCGATGATCTGAATGCGAAGACTTTGCCGAACGGCGGCAACGGTTATTTCCGGCAATCCGGTGAGCAGATCGGCGTCACGGAAACCAACGACTTTGTTTTCGGCGAACTTCATCACGCGCTTCGCGAACAGCTTTTCAAAGCCATCAATGCGAACTCGGTCACTGATGCTGTTCCACTCGGCAACCTTCCCGATGCGCCCCCGGTGGAAATTCGCAGCACTGCGCCCACGCTGCCAGACCTGGCCGACTTGCTTGGAGTGCTGCTTCCCAATCCATTGCCATCCACGCCGGCAGGTCTTGCTCAACTTCAAACCGACTTGCTCAACAAAGTGAAACTCGAAGCGCCGCTCGCGGTGCAAGGCCGGGGGGCGCACTCGGGCTTTTTTCCAATGAACAAATTCAGTGCCGTGCCGCTGCTCATTCGCGCGGCGCGCGGCGCGTTTAACGACTCGCCTACCGACGACGTGAGAAAGCGACTGATGGTCGTGCCGCGTTGCCACGTCAGCAGTTTGAGCGTGACGAACGATGGGTCGAGTCGGCGCGTGAACGGGCTCAACACTGAGCGCGGTTTCATTTCCGTTCCGCCGGATACGAAGGTCATCATTGCGCTGGGCACAATCGAGAGCACGCGGTTGGCTTTGGTGTCCTTGGGCAGTGACGGGCGCATCGGCGCGAATCTGATGGCGCACCTTCGTTCCAACATGGACATCCGTGTGCCGCGCGCGGCGCTCGCCTCGCTCCCTGCCGCTATCAACGCGCTGCAATCGTCCGCGTTGCTCCTGAAGGGCCAGCACAAGTTTGGGGATGGCTCAAAGGGGCACTTCCATCTGCAAATCACCGCATCAGGGTTGGGAAGCGCGGGCGCGGATTCCGAGGCGGAGTTGTTCCAAAAGCTGCCGGACATTGACGGACTTGAACAGCACTTGAAGGCGACGGATACGCACGTCGTCATCACGATTCGCGGTATCGGTGAGATGCAGCCAGGCAACCCCAACAGCAACGTGACGCTTGATCTTGACACGAACCAGCAAGATTACGGTGTGCGGAAAGCATGGGTGAATCTCGTTCCGACACAGAAGGACCAGGAACTTTGGAACGCGATGGATAAAGCATCCGATGATGTCGCTCATGCGTTCGGCGGCGGTTTTGACTTCGAGGTGTTCACGCCGCAAGGCATCAAAACCGCCAAGCCCGCATCCGGCGCAACACCGCGCACCGATCTCAAGACTGTGCTTCTCTACACACCCAAGAACGACCTCAATCCTCAAAACAAAGGTCGTCGCGATGCGCTCGGCACGACCCACCACGAAGCTGGCACGCTCCGCATGGGGACTGACCCGACCAAATCCGTGACCAATGCGGATTGCCGCTTTCACGACGTGACCAATGCTTACGTTGTCGGCCCGGCTCTCTTTCCCACCATCGGCTCGCCCAATCCAATGCTCACCGGCATCGCGCTTGCGCGACGGCTCGGCGACCACTTAGTGCCGCCACCGAATCCGGCGAGCGTCGAACCAGGATTCACCTACTTGTTCGATGGGACGCAGAAGGCAGCCACTTTTTTCACGGACTGGCAGATGGCCGAGATGTCGGGAGGAGGCAATCGCTTTGTCATCGTGGGCCGCTCATTGATCGCTCAACCCGGCAATGGCATTGGCCTGCTCTATTACATCGGGAAGCAATTCAATAACTTCACCTTGCGTCTCGATTTCTGCCTGCCGCACCCGCGCGGCGGGTTCAACGACAACTCCGGTGTCTTCGTGCGCTTCCGCGATCCACGCAAGCCGGTGTTGGCTGGAACTCCCGGACCAGACGTGCCCGGAAACCTCGCCACGGTAGCTGTGGATACCGGCTACGAAATCCAGATTGACGAGGAGGCGCGCGGCGATACGCGCAAGAACGAAGCCGACGGTCTGTTCTTCAACCGCACGGGAGCGATTTACAAAGTCAAAACCCAGGGAACGGCTGCCGGCCAGCAGAACTACACAAACAATCAGCGTCTCGCTCCCGGCGTTTGGCACTCTTACGAGATTAATGTGACCGACCGCAAATACGACGTGAAACTCAACAGCAAGCCCGCCACAACTTTCACCGCCGACCCCGCTGATCCGAACGAGAAGTTTCGCGGCAGAAAAAAGAGCGAAGACGCCGACTCCGGCTTCATCGGACTCCAAGTCCACACCGGCACAGTTGCGTTCGCCAACATCCGCATCACGCCTTGAAGGAATTACCGGAACAGCCTTTTAACCAACGAGTCATTATGAAAAAAATTATCCTATTTGCATTCTGTGCCGTGAATCTGTGCTGTCATGGCGCAGGACTCGACACCGCGAAAATCGAGCAACTCACTGGCGTCAAAGGCACGCTAAACACCAACGAGGGCGTCTTCAAAGTCACCTTGCCGCGCAACGACGTGAAAATCTCCGTGGACGGCTGGACGATGCCACCGTTCATGGGACTGGCTTCATGGGCGGCGTTCACTGAACAAAAGACCGACGACACAATGGTCATGGGCGACACGGTGCTGTTTCAGGACGAAGTGAGTCCCGCGATGAGCGTCGCCTTGGACAACGGCCTTTCCGTCACGGCGCTGCACAATCATTTCTTCTATGACGAGCCGAAGGCTTATTTTATGCACATCAGCGGCATGGGCGAGGCTGACAAGCTCGCCGCCGCCGTTCGCAAGGTGTGGGACAAGGTGAAGGAAATCCGCGCGGCGAATCCGCAGCCGGGGAAAACATTCGGCGGCGCGGCCATGCCCGCGATGAATTCCATCACCGGCAAGACCATCGAAGACCTTCTCGGCGTCAAAGGCCAGGCCAACAACGGCATGTTCAAGGTTGTTATCGGCCGCACGACAAAAATGCCATGCGGTTGCGAGATGACCAAAGACATGGGCGTGAACACTTGGGCGGCGTTTGCCGGTGCGGATGACAATGCGCTCGTGGATGGCGACTTCGCCGTGTTGGAGAACGAATTGCAATCGGTGTTGAAATCGCTCCGCCAGGACGGGATCAACATCGTGGCGATTCACAGTCACATGACGCAGGAGAACCCGCGCATTCTCTTTCTGCACTATTGGGGCAGAGGGGAATCTGCCGCGCTGGCGCGAAGCCTCAAGAAGGCGCTCGAAACACAGACCAAGCAATGAAAGCAGCCACACGGAAATACGCTGCCAGCAGTGCTAACGAAACCACGGCGCTCCTACGGAGTTTCAGCAGAATCCGAATCCTGCACGTTACTCCCGCAAAGCCAGTGCAAGGTCTCCAGATTCGTGAAAAGTTGGAGAGTCGCGACTGCCCTGTTGATGCCCCTGCCTTGAGTCGGATGCTCCGCAAAATGGTTCGCAACGGCTGGCTGAAAAACAACAGCCCTCTTGGTAGCGGTCACGTTCAGCGAGACTATTCCCTGACGCCGAAAGGCCGCAAAGTGCTGAATCTAACACGGGAACGATTGAAGGGGCTAATGGTGGTGTTGGAAGCTGGGGACGGGCCACGAGTCCGTGAGGTTTCCAGGGGCGACCTCACCCGCTCGCGCGTAGTTCCCGGACAGTTACTCAAATAACCGAAACAATTTCTTCGGGATGATCCCGAAGAGGAACGAAAGGAATCAAATGAAAACCAGAATCAAACGGATAGTGTTCGCAGCATCAGCATTGTTGTTGTTGGGAGTTGCGGCGGTATTTGCTCAACCGAAGGGCGATACCGTCACGGTCAAGGGCGAGGTCGTGGACTTGTGGTGTTACCTCGAAGGCGGCGACCACGGAGCAGAACACAAAAAGTGCGGGACTGCGTGCGCCAAAGCAGGAAATCCCATCGGCCTGCTCACCGAGAAAGGCGAAATCTATGTGATGATGGGAATCAAAGACCATCAGCCGGGCAAGGACGTTCTCATTGAGAAAATGTCCGAAACCGTCACGGTGGAAGGAACACTCGTCAAGAAGGGCGGCACACAAGTCATCTACGTCTCCACGGTAAAGTGAACCACTACGCTTCATCGGCAGGGCGGAGACAACCGCCTGCCGGTGAATCGCACAACTATGAATAAGCTGCTCAACGCACTCCTCGTGATGACGAGCTTGATGACCACCGCCGCGCTCGCCGAGACCGTCAATTTCGACGATGCCAAAATAGGCGAAACCCCCGCTGGCTGGATCGCGACCAAGACCGGCAGCGGCAGTGCGAAGTGGACAATCGAGAGGGACGACACCGCGCCGAGCAAGCCGAACGTCCTCAAACAATCCGGCGAAGCGACCTACCCGGTTTGCATCAAAGACGACACGAGCCTCAAGGACGGTTTTGTCGAAGTGAAGTTCAAGCCTGTCGGCGGCAAGGAAGATCAGGCGGGCGGCGTCGTCTGGCGCGCAAAGGACGCCGACAATTATTACATCGCCCGCGCCAACGCGCTTGAAGACAACGTGACCATTTATCACACGATCAGGGGCAGCCGCGTCTCGTTCAAGAGCATGAACACCAAAGTTGCGCCCGGTGTTTGGCACACGTTGCGCGTGGATTTTGCGGGAAACAGATTCACCGTGACGTTCGACGGGAAGAAAGTCATCGAAACTACAGATGACAACTTCGCGGAAGCTGGCAAGGTCGGCGTCTGGACGAAGGCCGACAGCGTGACGCTGTTCGATGATTTCACTTACGGTAGCAAATAACTCTCACCTATGCGGCTACTCGCTCTATTGCTGGCTTGCTCAGTGGCTCTTTGCGCCCAGGCGCAGGAATCCAACACGCTCAAACTCATCAAGACCATTCCGCTGCCCGGTGTTAAAGGACGGTTCGACCATTTTGCCGTAGATGCAAAAAATCACCGTCTCTTTATCGCTGCGCTCGGAAACGACACGTTGGAAGTGCTCGACCTTGCGGCGGGCAAGAGCCTTAAAAGCCTTGCGAATTTGCACAAACCGCAGGGCGTGCTTTACCAGGACGACTCAAATCAAATCAGCGTTGCCAACGGCGGCGACGGCACGTTCCGACTGTTCGACGGCATTTCCTACGCGCTGGTGAAAAACATCGGTTCGCTCGACGATGCCGACAACATGCGCTTCGACGCGAAGACAGCGCTGATCTACGTCGGTTACGGGGACGGCGCGCTTGCTGTCATTGACTCCGTAACGATGAAACAGACCATCGACATCAAGCTCGCAGCACATCCCGAATCATTTCAGTTGGAGAAGAACGGAAACCGCATCTTCGTAAACGTGCCGGACGCGAAACAGATCGCCGTGATTGACCGCGAGAAGCAAAAGGTAACCGCGACCTGGCCGATGAAGGAGTTTCAAGCCAACTTTCCGATGGCATTGGATGAAGCGAGTCATCGCCTGTTCGTCGGTTGTCGCAAACCGGCGCGGCTGGTTGTGTTCGACACGAGCACCGGCAAACCTGTGGCCGACTTGGCGATCTCCGGCGACACTGACGACGTGTTTTACGATCCCGCTCGTAAGCGCCTCTACATCTCCTGCGGCGACGGCTTCGTGGATGTAATTGGCCAACATGACCCCAACCACTATCAGTTGCGCGAGCGGATTCCGACCCGCGCCGGAGCACGAACCTCTTTTTTCTCCGCCGAATTGAATGAGTTTTACCTAGCGGTTCCGCAACGGCCTGGGCAATCGGCCGAACTGCGCATTTTCTTTGCCCAAGACTGAGGAGCCAAGATTATGGCCTACGTCACGCTACTAAGCATTCCTGTCAACGGTGCTGTGGAGGAGTAGCGCGGGTGTAGTGACCATGTAATAAAGGAGTAATGGAGGCGGAGGTCGGAATCGACCGTTTATCGCCGTGCTTGCGGGGGTGAAAATGGCCGATTCTGTTCGGTCATCAACTCAACCCTACTGGATTCGACCAAACTCGTCTT
Organism: Verrucomicrobiota bacterium; assembly: GCA_016199985.1. Taxonomy (GTDB): domain Bacteria; phylum Verrucomicrobiota; class Verrucomicrobiia; order Limisphaerales; family UBA11320; genus UBA11320. The sequence continues at coordinate 27,262 of JACQFQ010000029.1, forward strand.
AACCTTCTTGGTGTCCGTTTAATCAACGCAGCCTTGCTATGGAATGGTTGCGACTCTGCGATGGAAAACATCAGTGTCAGATAAACAAGACGTTGTTCGACATAACGTCTGTCATACAGGACGTTAAACGCATGCCGAAAACTGGCTCCCTTCCGTTTGCGGCCGTCCACGCGCTCCGCAAGCTGGGCCGCGATCTTGCGCTCGCGCGACGCAAGCGCGGCATCTCCACTTGAATACCAACCGGACATGCGCACTCCCAGCCTGCCTTCCCAAGCGCCAACCCCTCTCCGCGGAGTGAGCACACGCCCCATTTTGATCTCGCCGCTGACACAAATCGCTGACTTGCCAATTTTCGCTGAAGAAGCGCAACCTGGATTGCCAATCATGTCTGACAACTGGTCACACAAAGAAGTGGAAGCAACAGTCTCGGATTATTTCGAAATGCTTGTGATGGAGCTCCGCGGTGACCCGTTCAACAAGGCTGAACACAACCGTAATCTCCAAAAGCTCCTGACCAATCGAAGCAAGGGAGCGATTGAGAAGAAGCACCAGAACATCAGCGCGGTGCTCATTGAACTCGGCTATCCCTACATTGACGGCTACAAGCCGCTCGGAAATTACCAGGAACTGCTTTACGGCGTCGTTGAAGAACGCCTCATCGGTGCGGTTGGTTTAAGCCAAGCGGCGGCGGCGGCGGTGGAGGAGAGAATCGAAACACCGCCCATCGTGAGCGACGTGCTCGCCATCTTGGTCAGCCGGCCCAGCAGAGAACAGGACAGGCCCAAGCTCTACGATCCTGCCCAACAGGTTCGCAGGCCCGGGCCGGTGCGCAGGAACTATCTTGAGATGGAATCACGAAACCAGACTTTGGGACTGGCCGGAGAAAAGCTGGTTCTGGAATTTGAGCACAAGCGACTGTGGCAAGCTGGGAAAATGGATTTGGCTAATCGGGTTGAGCACGTAGCGGATACCACTGGCGACCATCTGGGTTTCGATATCAAATCATTCGAGACAGACGGACGCGACAGACTGATCGAGGTAAAGACAACTCGCTTTGGTCCGTTGACGCCGTTCTTCGCGTCGAAGAATGAAGTGGAGGTTTCCGACACACGAGAAGCCGAGTATCAACTTTACCGGCTGTTCAGATTTGCCCAGCAACCAAAGCTCTTTGTGCTTCCCGGCTCGCTCCGCAAGACCTGCTCGCTTGATCCGATCCAGTTTTCTGCCATGCCGGTTTAGGAGTCGTTCGTGTCCACGACATCGGCGTCTGTTTCGTAGGCGCCAGCGAAAGCTTCAGGACCGTAGGCATGTTTCACAGCGCATTCTTCCGAGCAGAACCCTTAAACCGGGACTCAATCGACTTCCTCCTTACGGCATTGCTTGCAGATTGCAAGTTGCTGTTCAGGCGCGTCCATGAATTCAGAGCGAAGGAGTGATTGCCGGACGAGTCAAGTTGCTCGCTGACCATCGGTGGCACGGCATTGCCAATGACGCGGAACTGATGCGGGCGTGGCGTCATGTCGCGGTTTCCTGACCGCGTTAAAGGCGGCAAGGTGCGCTTGCTGAAAAAGGAGAGTTGGACGCAGATTGGAATCCGGCCAAAGACGAACGCCTCGCCGATGAACAGAAGGACCTCGGCCCAACCCAGGGGGAGTTGTTTTAACCGCGAATAGACGCCAATGAACGCGAATCGAGAACGGGGAAAGGAGCTATCGCTCGGTGTCTTGGAATTCATTCGCGTCTATTCGCGTCCATTCGCGGTTGCTTTTCTTAGTCAGGAAATGTAACCGCGAATGAACGTGAATGAGAAACTGCTTCTGAAGGACGAGGTCTATCGGATTGTGGGCTGTTCGATGGATGTGCTCAACGGGCTTGCCCACGGATTGCATGAGAAGCCTTACGAGAACGCGCTGGTCGTGGAATTCCGTTTGCAGGGGATTCCATTCGTTCAGCAGCCGCGCTTCGACATCCTCTACAAGAACGTCAATGTCGGTGAATATGTGCCGGACTTGATCGCGTTCAACGCGGTGGTCGTAGACGCGAAAGTCATCGAAGCCATCACCGACCATGAACGCGGGCAGATGCTGAACTACCTCAGAATCACCGGCCACAAAGTTGGCGTCCTCCTCAACTTTAAGCGCACGAAACTGGAATGGGAAAGAATCGTCCTGGACACGAATCGCTGATGCTCACGCCAGTTGCTAACCGCGAATCGAGGCCAATGAACGCGAATCGAGAACGGGGAAAGGAGCCATCGCTTGGTGTATTGGAATTCATTCGCGTCTATTCGCGCCCATTCGCGGTTGCTTTTCTTCGTCATGAGACCACAGGAAGAATTTCATTTCCACGAGTCAAAACGAGGCTATTCTCGCCCCTGCGTCTCCCGCAGTTCTAGTTCTGCGGGATTCCTTTCGAGCTCATGATTCAATCAATGCGCGCCGTTGGCGTTGTGCCGTCCCGGAAAGAGGTGCGGATGCTGGAGCATCCCGCGCCGTCGCTGTCCCACGCGAACCACGTGAAGATCCGCACCCTCGACGTGGGGATCTGCGGCACCGATCGCGAGATCTGCACCTTTGTCTACGGGGCTCCGCCGGGAGGCTCCGATTACCTTGTCCTGGGCCATGAGGCGCTGGGCCGCGTGGTGGAGGTCGGGAGCGGCGTGAAGAAGTTCAAGGTCGGCGACTACGTCGTCCCCAGCGTCCGACGCCCCTGTCCCGATCCCGGATGCGTTCCCTGCCGCCAGGACCGCCAGGACTTCTGCTCCACCTGGACCTTCACCGAGCGCGGCATCAATCAGTACCACGGATACATGACCGAGTATTTCGTGGATGATGAAAAGTACCTGACTTTCGTTCCCCCCGAGCTCCGCGACATCGCCGTCCTGGTCGAGCCCCTGACCGTGGCCGAAAAGGGCCTCGCGCAGGTTTGGAAGACCCAGCAGCGTTTGCCTTGGGGCGGCGCCAAGCCGGGAGAGCCGCGAGGCGCCGGGCTCAACGCGGTGGTGTTGGGCGCCGGGCCGGTGGGGATCCTCGGCGCCATGGCGCTGAAGGTGAATGGATTCAAGACCTTCGTTTACTCCCGTTCGAAGAAGCCCAATCCCAAGGCGGACCTCGTCGAATCGTTCGGAGTGGAATACATCTCCAGCGAGGAAGTGAACGTCGAGGATCTCGCGAAGAAGGTGGGAAGCATCGATTTGATCTACGAGGCGGTCGGCGTTCCGGGAATCACGTTTGACGTGATGCGGGCGCTCGGGATCAACGGCGTCTACGTCATGACGGGCATTCCGGCGCCGAAGCCGCCGATTCCTGTCGCGGCGAGCGAGATCATGCGGAACGTGGTGCTGAAGAATCAGGCGATCGTGGGCACTGTGAACGCGGATGGCGACGCTTTCGCCAACGCGATCAGCGACCTCGGCACCTTCCATCAGCGCTGGCCGAAGGCCGTGCGACAGCTGATCACCGCGCGTCACACGCTCGACAATTTCGAGGAGCTCCTCGTCGGCAAAGCGTTCGGGATCAAGAACGTGATCGCCTTCGAGTAGGAACGCGGCGCGGCCTTCGCGCCACGGTTCCAACCGCTCCTTCAGCCGCTCTCGCGAAGCTCCAAGCCGGGATTCAGCGCGGGGCGGATTGTCCCAGGAATTCGTCGTGGAGACGGGCGTAGGGGCCTTTGCGCGCCAGGAGTTCGTCGTGCGTTCCGGATTCCACAACGGCGCCGCTGTCCAGCACCAGAATCCTGTGCGCGTTGCGGACCGTCGAAAGCCGATGGGCGATCACGAAACACGTGCGCTGCTCGAACAGCTTTTCCAACGCGTGCTGAAGCACTTCCTCCGTTTGAGGATCCACCGCGCTCGTCGCCTCGTCCAGGATCAGGATGCGCGGCCGCGCCACCATCGCCCGGGTGATGGTGAGCAGTTGGCGTTCGCCCGCGCTGAGGTTTCCGCCCCTTTCCCCCACTTTGGTCTGATAGCCCTCGGCGAACCGCTGGATCATCCCGTCCGTGCCCAGAATGCGGGCGGCTTCCTTCACCTCGTCCTCGCTCGCGTGGGGGCGTCCGTATTTCAGGTTCTCCATCACGGTTCCCGTGAAGAGGAAGTTCTCCTGCGTCACAATCCCGATCTGCTGATGGAGGCTTTCCACCGTCGCGGATTGCAGCTCGACGCCGTCGACGCGGATCTGCCCTTTGTGCGGCTCATAGAACCGCGCGAGAAGGCTGATGACGCTCGTCTTGCCCGACCCCGTATGCCCCACCAGCGCCACCGTCTCCCCCGGTTGGGCCTCAAACGAGATGTCCTTCAGCACCCAGTGGTTGGCGGGCGTGGAATCGTAGCGAAACCAAACATGATCGAAGGCCACCGCGCCCCGCAGCGGGGGAAGCGCCGTCGCGTCCGGCCGGTTGCGCACCTGGGGCTCCGTGTCGAGGAGTTGGAAGATCCGCTCCGCGCTCGCCGCCGTGGAGAGGACGGCGTTGTACAGGTCGCCCATGGTTTGGATGGGCCCGAAGAACATTCCGAGGTAGAGAACAAACGCCGCGAGCTCGCCGACCGTGATCTCGCCCCGCAGCGCCAGCTGTCCCCCGTAGCCCAGGATGATGCAGGTGCCCACGCCGGAGATGAAACCGATGAACGGCATGTAGGTGTGGAACACGCGCGCCGCGGCGATGGCGTGGCCCGCGTATTCGCCGTGCAAAGACTCGAACCGCTCCAGGTTTTCGTCCTCGCGAGCGAACGCCTGCACCACCCGGACGCCCTGGATGTTCTCCGCCATCGCCGCCGCCAGACGCGACGAATGCGCCCTCACCTTGCGATACGCCTTGAGGCCGTGGAGATGGAACAGCCGGGTCGCGAAGAGGAGCGCGGGCAGGACCAGTGAAACCGCCAGCGACAGCCGCCAGTCGTACCGAAGCATGAGCGCGAACACCCCGATCAAAGTCAGCAGGCTGGACAGCAGTTGGGATCCTCCCCAGGTCACCACGCGATCCAGGGAATCAATGTCGGTGTCCGCCCGGCTGATGATCCTGCCCTGCTGGGTGCGGTCGAAGTAGTTCAACGAGAGCTTTTGGATATGCTCAAACACCGCGAGCCGCAGATCGTTCATCGCGCCTTGTCCCACCTGGATCGTCGTTCTCACCTGGATGGAGGTGAGGCCCCATCCCAGAAGCAGATTGCCCAGGTAGATGGCGCTGATGACGAAGATGCCGTGGATCGCCGCCTCCTTTGTGGAAAACCGGGTGAGATAGTTGTCGATCCCCACCTGGATGAACTTGGGCCCGAGCAGCTGGGACACGGTCGCCAGGACAGTGAAAACCAGGTTGAGCGCGACGAGCCGACGATAGGGCTTCACATAGCCGAACAGGCGCAGGAACAGGGCCCGCGTCATTCGCTTTTGCGCGAACTCCTCCTCCAATTCGATGTCGAGAGGCTGGGCCATGGGTCAGGTTGGGGAAGCGCTGGCGACATCTTCGCTCGCGGCTGAATGGACATTGTTCGCCGGCGCGCCGCGCATCTGCTTCGTCACTATCTCCGCGTAGAATCCGCTGCGCCGCATCAGCTCGCGATGCGTCCCGCGCTCCACAATCCGGCCGCGGTCCAGCACCACAATCTGGTCGGCGTGCTGCACGGTGGAGAATCGCTGCGCGATGATGAATGTGGTGCGGCCCCGGGTGAGCTCGCGCATGGCCTGTTGGATCAGCCGCTCCGTCTGCGAGTCGACGCTCGCGGTGGCGTCGTCGAGGATCAGGACGCGGGGATTCATCAGGAAAGCCCGGGCGATCGCGACGCGTTGGCGTTGTCCGCCGCTCAGCGAGACGCCGCGTTAGCCGATGATCGTGTCATAGCCGTCGGCCAGCTGAAGGATGAACTCGTGCGCCTGCGCCAGCCGGGCGGCCCTCTCGATCTCCTCGCGCGACGCGCCGGGCTTCCCGTAGGCGATGTTCTCCGCCACGGACGTGCTGAAGAGGAAGGTCTCCTGGAAGATCATGCTGACCGATCGGCGCAAGTGAGTGAGGTCGAGCCCCCGGATGTCCTGTCCGTCCAGGAGCACGCGTCCCTCCTTGGGGTCGTAGAAGCGGGGGATCAGGTGGACGAGCGTGGATTTGCCGGAGCCCGTCGGGCCCACCAGCGCCAGCGTTCGTCCGGCCGGCGCGACGAGATTCAGGTCCGACACCGACGGCCGGTCCTCGCCATAGAAAAACGACACGCCCTCGAACCGCACCTCGCCGTCGCCGGCCGGGAGATGCGCCGCGCCTCCCAGGATGAGAGGCGGCTCGTTGAGGATTTCACAGATTCTCTCGGCGCTCGCGCTGGCGTTCTGAACGATGTTCGTGAACTGTCCGACCAGCCCGACGCGATGTCCAATCGCCATCAGATAAAACACCACTTTCGCCAAATCGCCGATGGGCAGCTCTCCCCGAATCACCTGGCGGCCTCCGATCCACAGGGCGAGCGGAAGGCTCAAGCCATAGATGAACTGGGCGAAGGGCACGCGTCCGGCCCAGTACCCGACGGTGTCCAGCAGTCGCGCGAGGTAGATCTCCTTCTTGCCGCGGAATTTCTCGATCTCCGTTCCTTCCTTGGCGAAAGCCTTCACCACGCGCACGCCCGCTATGTTCTCCTGGATGACCGTGGTCATCGCGCTGTGGAGATCGTGGACCTGCCGCCATCGGGGTTGCAGCTGGCTTGCGTAGTAGGCGATCAGCGCCACGGTGGGCGCCATCGTGCCGATTGCCACCCATCCCAGCGACGTCGAGATGAGGAAAACAAGGGCGCTTGTGGCGATCAGCGTCACGATGATGTCGGCGGTCAAAAGCAGGCAGGCGAAGAAGAACTCCTGCAGGCGCCAGACGTCGGTGGTGGCGCGGGAGATCAGCTCGCCGCTGTTGGTTTTGTCGTGATAGGTGAACGCCATCCGTTGGAGCGCGCCGTAGATGGCGGCGCGGATGTCCCCCAGCGTCGTGTGCACCAGCTTGTTTCGGATGGGCCCCAGGATGTAGCCGATCACGGCCCGCACGCTGACGAGGACCAGATAGAGGCCCACGAAGAACATCGGGGCGAAGCCGCCCTGGCTCCGCAGATGTCGCTGCAGCGCGTTGAGAGCCTCCCCCAGGACCTGGGGCAGGCTGAGCTCGATCCCGATATTGATGAGCAGCAGGCCCAAGGTCAGGCTGACCCAGCCGGGATACGCGCGCAGAAAGCTGAGGATTTTCAGCAAACTGCGGACGGCGCCCAGCTTCGGAGTGTTGGCCTTTTCTGACATCGGAACGTGTGCGTAAAGACGCGCAAACCATCGCGAAACAGCAACGCCCGTCAACCTCGGAGATCGGTTGCGGAACGTGGCAGGGGAGGGGAGCAGGTCCTCCATGGAGGGCGCGGATTCCCGCTGAGGGGGAGAGGGAATGAAACCACGGAGGCACGGAGATCACGGAGGGGAAGCCACACGATGGATCGTGGTAGGGCGGAACTCCGGCGAGCCCTAAATGGTTCAACGCTTGCTAACGATGGAGGCATTTCGCGCGAGCGTCCCGAGGAAGCGAGTTGACTGGGGAGCTCCATTCAACGATAAACCTACCGACGCTTACAGTATGCGGATTTACAGCTTCGGGAGATGTCTGAAGCCGCCGAAAAAATGGAGAACACGACTGCTTGACGGCTTTCTGCATGCTCCGCAATACGCAGAGGAACGAATTGTATTTGTGCACACCGCAAACCACCAAGAGTATCCCTCCCTACTTCAAGCCAAGCAGGTGTTCCTGACGATTCTCATTGAACTTGCGCTCTTTGCTTTTGGTGTGGTTCCGGTTCGATGTGCCGATACAGCGTTTCCCGAAGTGGTCGTTTGGGGAGACGGTGCCACCGGCGAGAATGACCCGCCGTCCGGCATCCGTGGCGTCAGTGCGCTGGCGATGGGTAATCGTCACGTCATGGCTCTCCGATCTGACGGGACGGTGACACTCTGGTCGAATCACCCCTTCCTCGCGGAGGTGCCTCCGGGTTTGTCTGGGGTTGCTTCGATCGCCGCTGGTTCACTTTTTAGCTTGGCTCTGAAGAGCGATGGGACAGTTGTTGCTTGGGGGTACAATGATTTCCAGCAAACCGAAGTCCCTCCATCAATCGGGAAGATTAGAGCCATCGGGGCTGGGTCTTACCACGCGTTGGCTGTTCGTGAAGACGGCACTGTTGTTGGCTGGGGCTTGGACAGTGTCGGCCAGATTGAACCACCAGTCGGACTTTCGGGGGTGGTCGCCGTGACCGGCGGCTTCGAGCACAGTCTCGCCCTCCTTGGGAATGGCAAGGTGGTTGCCTGGGGCAGAAAGGGCTTACCACAATTGCAGGTGCCCGCAACTCTGACGAACGCGATAGCCATCGCGGCTGGTTGGGCAACATCCGTTGCGCTTACTTCCGAAGGCCGCGTAGTCGCTTGGGGAGACAATGCTTATCAACAGACCTCCGTGCCCGAAGGCTTGAGTAATGTGGTCGCGATCGCGGCCGCGAATATTCACACGGTTGCCCTGCAGCGCGACGGTACGGTCGTGGCTTGGGGAGACAATAGTCGGGGCCAGAGCGCCATTCCCCCAGGTTTGCGCAGCGTAAGAGCCATAGCGGCTGGAGACGGGAACACCGGAGTGATTTTGGACGGCCCTTTTCGGAAGGCAACAGGAGTTTCTCAGATCACCGATGGCTTGATCGTCAACGTCACCATCACCGAGAGCGGGTTCGGTTATACCAATCCTCCTCTGGTAGCTATCGTGGGGGGCGGCGGGGCAGGAGCGGCGGCGACCGCTGTGATTCAACGAGGGCGAGTCGTAGCCATCACCCTGGAGAATGCAGGCCAGGGCTACACCAATGCGCCAACGGTGCTGATTGGCGCACCGATCACACCTGCGGAGCTGCGGATGAGAGTCGCCCGTGTTTCTGTCGAGTTGAGCCGGCTCGCACTGGGAGGAACCTACCAGCTGCTCGGATCGTCCAACATGGTGGACTGGTTTGGTGTTGGTGACCCCTTCGATGCCGTGGACGACTCTTTGACCCAGGAATTTGAGTTAGGTTCGACTCGACGGTACTTCAAGCTCCAGCAGTTTCCTTAGAACCTGTCCGAGGACTATACAGTTTTCAGCGAGGTGCGCATCTCAGGCTTCTTGAAGGTCAGGAGGTCAGGGGTCACTTCTTGATATTGTGCAATTCACTTCCGGACATCTTGCTTGAGGTTCATTTCCTGGCGCATCTGGTGAATGAGGGTCGCGGTCCCTCCGGGCTGCTGTTGCGGATCGGCGCTACGTTTGATAGAGACTCGGCATGCGCACTCTCTCACGTCGCCGTTTTCTAGACACTGCTTCCCGCGCCGCTCTTCTCGCGGCCACCTCCAGCGTGGTCCTCCCGTCGATCGCCGACGCCGTCTCCGTCAAGCCGGTGGTGGGATCCCAGCTTTATGGATGGGGCCAGTACTACGATCGGGATGGCAAGAACATCGATGCCCATATCGATGACGTGCTGCGCGCCCTGCGCGACTCCGGATACGACTACGCCGAGAGCAGCCTCGACACAGGCACGCCCGACAACAATGCCCGCTTCGCCGATCGTCTGCGTTCGCGCGGCCTCCGCCCGGTAAGCCTCTACACCGGCGGCTCGTTCCACACCGCCGCAGGCGGCGCGCGGACGATCGAGAGCGTCTTGTCCGCCGCGAAGATCGCTCGCAAAGCGGGATTTGAAGTCATCGTCTGCAATCCCGACGCGATCGGACGGGACAAGACCGACGATGAGCTCAAGATCCAGTCCCTGGCCCTCAATCAGCTCGGCGAGAAGTTGCGCGCGCTCGGCCTTCGCTTTGGCATCCATCACCACACGCCGGAAATGCGGCGCGAGGCAAAGGAGTTTCACTACAACTTCCAGCACGGCGCCGAAGGGACGGTGGACTTCTGCTACGACGTCCATTGGGTGTATCGAGGCGGCGTCTCCCCCGCGAAAGCCCTCGAGCTGTACGGACGTCGCGTCGTGTCCTGGCACTTGCGCCAAAGCCGCGACCAAGTTTGGTGGGAGGATCTGGACGGCGGCGACGTGAACTATCCCGAGATTGCCAAGACCGTGAAGGCTCAAAGAATCCCGCGGCGCTTCACCGTTGAGCTCGCGATCGAGGCCGGGACCAAGATCACGCGCACCGCCGTCGAGAATCACCGTCGCAGCCGCGACTATGTGCGTCAGGTGTTCGGCGTGTAGAGCGCGCCGGCGCCGCCCCGACGTCCTCTTCCACTCATCGCACCTCATGCCCAGCGCGCTCGACCAGCTTGCCTTCGACAACACCTACTCGCAGTTGCCGGAGGCGTTCTACCAGCTCGTGTTTCCAACGCCGCTGCAGGATCCCTATCTGGCGGCGTTCAGTCCCGAGGCCGCGGCGCTCATCGACCTCGATCCTTCCGAGGCGCAGCGACCGGAGTTCGTGAACCGGATCTGCGGCGCCCTTCCCTGGCCGAGCACCTGGCCTCTCGCCCAGGTCTACGCGGGGCACCAGTTTGGCAACTACGCGCCGCAGCTCGGCGACGGACGCGCGATTCTCATGGGCGAGGCTTGCGGGGAGAAGTCGCATGTTTGGAATCGCTATCGGGGATTGACCGCGCGGAAGTGGGATCTCCACCTCAAGGGCGCGGGGCGCACCGCGTTCTCGCGTCAGTTCGACGGACGAGCGGTGCTTCGATCGTGTCTGCGCGAGTTCCTCGCGAGCGAGGCCATGGAGGCTCTGGGAATTCCCACATCGCGCGCGCTCGCGGTCGTCGGAAGCGCGACGCCCGTCTTTCGCGAGAAGCCGGAGCCGGGCGCCATGCTTCTTCGAATGGCGCCCAGCCATGTCCGTTTTGGAACCTTCGAGTACTTCTACTTTCAAAAACGGTATCCGGAGCTCAAGGAGCTCGCTGACTTCACGCTGCATCAATACTTCCCGGACCAGGCGGAGGCCGAAGCCCCTTACGCCGCCCTGTTCCAGGAAGTCGTCGCCCGAACCGCGGAGCTCATCGCGCATTGGCAGGCTTTCGGGTTCACGCACGGGGTGATGAACACCGACAATTTCTCGATTCTGGGCTTCACCCTGGACTACGGCCCCTTTGGCTTCCTGGACGCTTTCGATCCCGGGCACGTGAGCAATCATTCCGATCCCGGCGGCCTCTACGCGTTTGGTCGTCAGCCGGAGGTCGGCTTCTTCAACCTCCAATGCCTCTTGCGCGCTCTGTCGCCCCTGCTGCGTCAGCCCGAGGCCGAGGCCGCCCTGGCGGAGTACGAGCCTGCGTTGGCCGGCGCGTATCTGGGGCTGATGGCCGACAAGCTGGGATTCCTGAAGCGTCATTCAGAGGACGAGCAGTTGATCGAGCAACTGCTGGCCTTGTTGCCGGGCGCGGATTACACCTGCTTCTTCCGCCGGCTTTCGAACGAGCCCTGGGAGGGCCGGGTCATCGACGCCTCCTTCCTGGAGGGAATCGTTCCGGATCCGAAGGCCTTCGCTCCGTGGCTTGAGGCGTATCGGCATCGGCTGAGCGCGGAGGCCGTCGACCCCGCGCGGCGACGTCAGCACATGAACCGCGTGAATCCCAAGTTCGTTCTCAGGAACTATCTCGCGCAAGAGGGGATTGATGCGGCGCTTCAGGGCGATCTGGGCCCGACCGAGCGGCTGCGGCGCGTGCTGCTGCGGCCCTTCGATGAGCAGCCCGAGAACGAGCGGTACGCCGCGCCGCCTCCCGAGTGGGGAAGGCATTTGATGATCAGCTGCTCCTCCTGATGCCCGATCTCCCTCAAGCCGCCGCCGCATTCTCGTATCGGGGCCGCCTCGCGCCTTCGCCGACGGGTTGGCTGCACATCGGGCACGCCCGCACTTTCTGGACCGCCTATCAGCGCTGCCTTGCGGCGCGAGGGCGCCTGGTGTTGCGCAACGAGGATCTCGACGCTTCGCGCGCGCGACCGGAGTACGAGCAGGCCATGATCGAGGATCTTCGATGGCTGGGCATTCGCTGGGATGAAGGTCCCGACTGCGTCGGCGCCTCGGGTCCGTACGCGCAAAGCCAGCGCGAGCATCGACATCGACTCGCCTTCGAGAGACTGCGGCGGGACGGATGGGTGTATCCGTGTCGCTGCACGCGCAAGGACATTCAAGCCGCCGTGGCCGCTCCGCACCCCGGAGACGAGGAGGCGATCTATCCGGGCTTCTGCCGCGGCCTGCGCATTGAGGAGATCGGGGACGTCGCCCCGGCTTGGAGGTTTCGTGTTCCGGAGGCGCAGGCCGTGTCGTTCGTGGATGGAGGGTTTGGCCCCCAGAGTTTTGTGGCCGGCCGTGACTTCGGCGACTTCGTGGTGTGGCGGAAGGACGATCATCCGGCGTATCAGCTGGCTGTGGTGGTGGATGACGCGGAGATGGGGATCACAGAGGTCGTTCGCGGCGCGGATCTTCTGCTCTCCACCGCGCGACAACTCCTGATCTACCGCGCGTTGGGCCTTGAGCCCCCGGCGTTCTATCACTGTCCTCTGGTTCTCGACGATCAAGGCAGGCGACTAGCCAAGCGCCACGATTCGCTGTCGATACGAACGCTCAGGACCGCGGGACGAAGTCCCGAGTCGATCCGCGGCTAGGCATAATGCGGTTAAGGCAATTCCGACAACCAATTCCTCAGACACGAGAGATCATCATGCGCCCTGTGAAGGCAACATTCTTGACGACCTCGAGTGCTCTATTCCTTCCTGGCGCGATACCACTGATAGGAGGCGCTTGAGTTGATGGGCTGACGGATTCGCATCTCTCCGAATGAGTTCGTGAAATGGATCAATGGAGTCCAGGTTTTTGCGAGGGTCTCCAGGGCATACTTGGCTCCGAGTTCGCCCCGGACCAGGAAGTCCACCCACGTGGGATCCTCTGAGTCCCAGTCGATTCTTAAGAGTAGATTTTGAGTGAACTTTGCCGTGATTGTTTTGTCTCCATCCATGAGGAGGCTGGCTTCTTTCTGAGCTCCGCTCAGGTCGCCACTCCAACCAAGAAAGGTCTGTCATTCCATCCAGCGTGGGTGGCGTATCGGCCGACGCCAAGGCAACCGTCGTTGGAGAGCCGGGCGAAAGCTATGATGTGGAGTGGAGCAGTGATTTGACCCACTGGACCTACTTCGCCACGGTGCAAGATTCAGACGGACTGGCCCCAGTGAGCTTAGATGGCAGCGCTTTCACGCCCTTCCGATTCTACCGTTCCGTTGCGCGGCCCGGCCTTCTACCTTGATTGGGTCTAGGCAGCTTCTGCATCTTGGGTCGGGCGGGGGATGCGGATTCGACACTGCAGCGTTTTCCAAATTCTGCGGGAACATTGGCAATTGGGCGGATCCTGCCGTGGCATGTCCGCTGCTGAATGGATCGCGGATGAATTTGAGTCTTTTTCAGGCTGCCTCCGGGATGAACGCCAGCGCCCGATGGCAGGAGATCGCCGCCGAGAATATGGCCGCCAGCCAGGTCCCGGGATACAAGCGCCAGGAGATCTCCTTCGAGCCGATGATGGCCGGAGTGATCCCTGTGCCTTCGACGGGGGCTACGAACTATGTGATGCCCGCCGGCCGGGTCTCCACGGACTTCAGCCCCGCCGGATTGCGACCCACGCAGGTGGACACCGACGTGGCGATCGACGGCGACGGCTTCTTCGCGGTGCAGCTGCCTTCGGGCGAAGTGGGCTACACCCGCGACGGCGAGTTCCGCCGCTCCAGCTCCGGACAGCTGCTCACCAAGCAGGGCTTTCCCGTGCTGGGCGACTCGGGTCCCGTCCAGCTGGACCAGGGCAATCCCAAGCTCTTCATCTCGCCCACGGGCGAAATCAACCAGGGCGGCGAAGCCCACGGCAAGCTTCGGATCGTGAAGTTCGACGATCCTTCGAAGCTGACCCCCACGGGCGCCGGGCTGTTTGTCGCCACCGACCCGCAGATCAAGTCCGCCGACGTGGCGATGCCTTCGGTGCGGCAGGGATACCTTGAGCTTTCCAACACGAACTCGGTCGCGGAGATGACCCATCTGATCGAGTCGCTGCGCATGTTCGAAATGAACCAGCGGGTCATTCAATCGCAGGATGAGCGGCTCGGCAAAGCCATCAGCGAGCTCACCGCCGCCAACTGAACGAGAACGAACCTAACCTGGAGATTTCATGATCCGCGCCTTGTACTCTTCCGCCACCGGGATGATATCGCAGCAAACCAACCTCGACGTCATCTCGAACAATCTGGCGAACGTCAACACCTCCGGCTTCAAGAAGTCGAAGATCGAGTTCCAGGACCTCATCTACCAGTCGACAAAGGCCGCGGGCTCGGATGTCGGCGGCGGCAACCAGGTGCCGACCGGGATCCAGATCGGGCACGGATCCAGGGTGATGGCCACGACGAAAGTGTTCACGACGGGCGACGTCACCCACACCGGCGCGCAACTCGACGTGGCGATCGACGGGAACGGCTTCTTTGAGGTGGTGATGCCCGACGGCTCGCCGGCCTACACACGAGACGGCGCGTTCAAGCTCGACAGCACCGGACGCCTGGTTACCGGCGACGGCCTGGCCTTGCAGGGCGGAATCACGATTCCCCCCGGAACGACGGAGATCTCGATCGCTCCCACGGGAGAGATCAGCGCCAAGACCTCCTCCGGCTTTCAAACATTCAACATGAACCTCGTGCGGTTCACCAATCCGGCGGGCCTCGAGAGCATCGGTCGCAACCTTTACAAGGAGACGCCCGCCTCGGGCGCGGCGCAGCAAGGGCAGCCTGGAACGGATGGATTTGGCGTTCTGGCGCAGAACTACCTGGAAATGTCGAACGTCAAGGTCATCGAGGAAATGGTGAACATGATCGTGGCGCAGCGGGCGTACGAAGTGAACTCGAAGGCCGTTCAAACCGCCGACGAGATGCTTCAGATCAGCAATAATCTCAAACGCTAGACAGCCCTATGCCCGCACGATCGATTTCTGCCGCCATCCCCCTTTTCGTCGCATGGGTCAACCTCGCGCCGATTCTCGGGGCGACGGCCGCCTCCGAGCCTTGGAGCCTTCTTCCCCAGGCGCAGGTGGCGTCGGCGGGCGTGTTCCTCGATCAGGTGGTGGCCGGCGCCGAAACCAACGCGGCGCTCCACGTGAGGCTCTGCGACGCGCCGGTCGTGGGCCGCGCGACGCAGCTGACGGCCGCGCAGGTCAAGGCCATGGTTCTGGCCGTCGCCCCCGCCTGGAGCTCCCAAACATGGACGGGCGCGCCTGCGGTGCAGATCACCCGTCGCATGCGAATGCTTCCCGCGGCGGAGGTTCTCCAAGCGCTCACGGAGTCGCTGCAAAAGGAGGCGATTCACGATCAGGGCGAGCTGGAGCTGCGATTCGCGCGTCCCTGGGTTCCCGCGCCGATTGCGGACGAGCCCTACCAGGCCCGTTGCCTGGACGTGCCGGCCGCAGGTCTTTCGCCTTCGGTGTTCCTGCGCTTCGAGCTCGTCAGCGGCGCGGAGATTATCGGCACATGGCAGACTCCCGTGGAGGCGCGGCTCTGGCGGAAGGTCTGGGTCGCGCGCCAGCCACTGAAACGGGGCGCGGTCGTGCAAGACTCAGACATCGGCCTTGAAAGAAAAGACGTGCTTCGCGCGCAACGCGAGCTTCTCGGCGAGGATTTCGACGCGGAGCGCGGCTGGCAGGTCGCGGAGCCGGTGAATGTGGGCCAAATGCTCTCCAAGCGCTCGGTTCAGCTGCGGCTTGTCGTGCAAAAGGGCCAGATGGTGGACGCGCTCCTGAAGGACGGCGCGCTGTCGATCGCCATCAAGGCGGAGGTCCTGGATCCCGGAGCGCCCGGGCAGATTATTCGGATTCGAAACCCCAACTCACGCCGCGAGCTCCGCGGCAAAGTCATCAATGAACAAACCGTTCAACTTCTCCTCTAGCTCTCCGCAAGAAAGCGTTCCGACGCGGCCCGCTTCCCCCGCGGGCCGCGCGCTGGCGATCGCTGTCGCCTCCTTGGCCTTCCTTCTGGCGCGCGCGGACGCCGCGGATCCTGTGTTCACGGACGTCAATTACAGCCGGAGCATGTTCGCCGACCGGCGCGCGTTCGCCGCGGGCGACCTGCTCTCGATCGTCGTGCAGGAAAACAGCACGGCGACGAAGGATGTGAGCACCACGACCGGGAAGAAGAGCAGCACCGACGCCTCGATCGACACGTTCCTATGGTCGCCATCGAAGAGCAAGCTCCTCACGAAGGGAGGCGTGTTGCCCGCGATGAAATGGAGCTCCAAGAATGACTTCGACGGCAGCGGGAAAATCAACAACACCGAGAAGATCGTCGCGCGCGTCGAGGTGGTCGTTAAGGACGTGCTTCCGAACGGGAATCTGGTGGTGGAAGGCAAGCGCCAGACGGCGTTCTCGGGCGAGACGCAGGACATCGTCCTGCGCGGCCTGGTGCGTCAGGCCGACGTGACCGCGAACAACACGGTCTTCAGCTATCAGGTGGCCGACGCCACCATCAACATCGTTTCCAAGGGCGCCGCGTCCAACAGCACCCGCAAGGGATGGTTCACGCGCGTCTGGGACAAGGTTTCGCCGTTCTGACCGGATCGCCATTCACATTCATGAGCACGAGCTTCACAGCCCCGCAGCCAGCGTCCCGCGTTCTCCGCCTCGGCGCCCTGTGGGGCGCGGCGCTCCTGGCGGCGACGCTCGTCGCGTCCGACGCGCAAGGCTCGGGCCCGCTCCGGATCAAGGACGTGGCGAGGGTGTCGGGCACGGACGAGGTGCAGCTCGTCGGATACGGACTCGTGACCGGCCTTGCCAACGATGGCGACAAGAACCCGACCTACACCGTCCAGGCGTTCGCCAACATGCTGCAGAAGTTCGGCATGTCCATCGCGCCGAACACCATTCAGGCCAAGAATGTCGCGTCGGTGATGGTGACGGCCGAGGCGCCTTCGTTCGTGAAGCCCGGATCGCGCGTGGATGTCCATGTTTCCTCCATGGGCGACGCGAAGTCGCTCAACGGCGGCGTCCTTTTGCAGACCCCGCTGCTGGCCGCGAACGGAAAGATGTTCGCCGTGGCGCAGGGTCCCCTGGTGCTGGGCGGATTCTCCCTGGGCGCAGGGGGCGGAGGCGGCGCCTCGATCCAGAAGAATCATCCCACCGTCGGCCTGATCCCCGACGGCGCCAAGATCACCGCCGAAGTGGGCAACACCGTCGTGATCGAGGATACGCTCGAACTGATCCTGAAGGAGGCGGACTTCACTTCCGTGTCGCGGCTCACCGAGGCGATCAACCAGGCGTTCACCAACAGCTGCGAGTCCATCGACTCGACAACGGTTCGCGTCAAGATCCCTGAGAACTTCCGCTCCCGTCCCGTGGAGTTCATCGCCAGGCTCGAGGCCTTGGAGCTGACGCCCGACTCGACGCCCCGCATCATCGTGAACGAGCGGACCGGGACGATCGTCGCCAATTCGCTCATCCGCATCGGGCCCTGCGCCGTCTCGCACGGGAACCTCACCATCAACATCACGTCGACGCTCGACGTCTCGCAGCCGAATCCCCTCAGCCAAACGGGCACGACGGTGGTCACCCCGAAGACGGACGTCAAAGTCGCCGAGTCGAAGGCCGTTCTGATCACCCTTCCCGACATGCCCACGGTGGAGAAAGTCGCGTCCTCGCTGAACGCGCTGGGCGTGACGCCGCGCGACATGATTTCGATCTTCATGAGCATGAAGCGCGCGGGAGCCCTGCAGGCCGACCTTCGCGTGAACTAAGCCCTTCGAGGAGGATGAAGCCATGAAACCCATTTCCGCGACGCCTTCGCCCGACATCGGCAGGCTCTCGATCGAGCAGCTCGCCGCGAACCCGAATGTCTCGGATCAGGACAAGATCGGCGAAGTCTCGCGGCAGTTTGAATCCTATCTGCTTCGCCAGTATCTCGGCGAGGCGCGCAAGCCGATCACGCACTCGAAGTTCAATCCGGAGGGCGAGACGAACCACATGTATCAGGACATGATCACCTCGAATCTGGCCGACAGCCTCAGCAAAGCGGGGTCTTTCGGCCTGGGGAATGCTTTGAAGGAGCAGTTGATACGGCAAAACCTGGCGATCCCGGACGAAACCACTCCGGCGGCGTCGCGGAAGACGAAGTCATGAATCACGAGTTCGATGAGTTCATTGAAGCCCTGAGGCAGGAACTCCAGCATTACGGCGAGCTGCTCGCCCTGATTAACCAGCAGCAGGAGCACCTGATGCGACGCGACGCGGACGCGGTGCTGACATCGGTGGGGCGCATTCATGCGCAGGGCGCTTGCGTCCAGGCCGCGCGGGCCCGGCGCGCCGAATGCCTCCTCAACCTGGCGCTGTCCCTTTCCATTCCGCCCGACGGGCTGGTCGGCACCCTCCTTCCCGTCCTGCCCCCGCAGCGCCGTCCCCAGGTGCAGGCGCTGGTGGATGAAAATAATCGTCTGTTGATGAAGATTCAGCAGCGCGGCCGGCAGAATCATCTGCTCCTGGCTCATTCCATCGAACACATGTCCCGCCTGATTCAAACCCTGACGGGAGTGGGGCGCGGGATGGTTTACGACGAGGGCGGCGGTGTGCTGGCCCCTGGCGCGCGACAAGGCCTTTACGAAGCGGTCGGCTGAATCGCGCCAAACCCGGATCAAACTTCATGCTCGGACTATTCGGAACACTCAACATGGGCGCCCGATCTCTGCAAACGCAGCAGATGGGCGTTGAGGTGTCCGGGCACAATCTCTCGAACGTCAACAACCCAAACTACAGCCGGCAGCGCGTGGAGATCGAAACCTCCCTGACGGTTCCGGTCACCGGGTTGGGCATGGAGGGAACGGGCGCCTCCGTGAGCGCGATCAAGCAGATCCGCGATCAGATTCTCGACGATCAGGTCACCTCGGAGTTCTCTGTCAGCGGCTCGTTGGCAAGCCAGCAGCGCGCCCTGCAGTACGCCCAGGCGAACCTCGGCCAGCGGATCGATCGTCAGTCGTCCGGCCCGGACGCCGCGGCGACGGCCACGTCTCTCGCCGGCGAGTTCGGGCTTGCCGAGGGCATAACCACCTTGTTCAACAGCTTCCAGAGCGTGGGCGTCAACCCGCGCGACAACACCGAGCGGACGGTGCTCCTGGAGAACGCCAAGGCTCTCGCCTCGAAATTCAGGCAGACGGACACGCGGCTTCAGCTGTTGAAGACCACCCTGGACGACTCGCTGGCTTCCGACGTGACCTCGGCGAATCGTCTGCTGGGCGACATCGCCAAGTTGAACGACCAGATCACGGACGCGGAGAATCGCACGTCCGGGTCGGCGAACGACCTCCGGGATCAACGCCAGGGAAAGATCGAGGAACTGGCCAAGCTGGCCAAGATCAGCGTGTCGCGCAGCGCGACGGACGTTCTGAGCGTCGCCATCGGGGGAACGACCCTCGTGACGGGCAAGAACCAGCTCGATTCGCTTCAGAGCTACGACGCGGGCGGCGGCCAGATGCTGGTGAGGACGGTGACCAGCGGAATGCCGCTTGCGATGACCGGCGGCTCGATGGAGGGAACGATCAGCACCCGCGACGGCGCCATCGCCAAGCTGCGCCAGGACATCAACTCGCTGGCCTCCCTCATCATCACCGACGTCAACACGACCCACGCGGCCGGGTTCAGCCTGACAGGAAGCACGGGCGCCAACTTCTTCTCTGGAACGGACGCGTCGAACATAACCTTGAACAGCGCGTTGGACGGAAGCCCGCAGCTCGTCCAGGCGAGCGCGTCGGCCACGCTGCAAGGGGACAATCAGGTGGCGGTTCAGCTGGCGCAGCTCGGCGACAAGAAGCAGCCCACGCTGTCCGGCCAGACCTTTGGGCAGTACTTCAACCGAACCGTCGCGGATATTGGGCAGTCCCTTTCGAGCGTCAATGGCCAGACCGAGACCGAGGACGTCGTGCAAACCATGCTCACGCGGCAGCGCGACTCCCTGATGGGGGTCTCGATCGACGAGGAGATGACGGATCTCGTCAAGTTTCAGAAAGCCTATCAGGCGTCGGCCCGCATCATCACCACGATTGATGAGATGCTGGACACCGTCCTGAACATGAAACGCTAGCCCTGATAACCTATGCGCGTCACAGCCAACACATTTCCCAGTTCGTTGAACGACCAGCTCGCGAAGCTGAACATTCGCCAGACGCGCCTGCACCAGCAGGCCGCGACGGGGCAGCGCATCCAGAATCCGGAGGACGACCCTTCGGCGGTTCACCGCGTGCTCGACATGCAGAACGAGATTCGGACCCTGGGCCAGTACGAGAAGAACATCGGACAGATGCACGACCAGGCCAGCGAATCCTACGCCAGCCTGACCAGCCTGAAGAAGGTGCTCGACCGGGCGCAGGAGCTCACGACGCGGGCCGGAGGGCTTCGATCGCAGGACGAGCTCAAGATCTTCGCGGAGGAAGTGAACCAGCTGATCAAGAGCGGCGTTCAGATCATGAACACGGCGTTTCGCGGGGATTATCTTTTCAGCGGCACCCAGTCCAACCTGCCGCCGTTCGTCAGCACGACGGACGCCGCGGGGCATGTCACCGCGGTCGCCTATCAGGGCAACGCCCAGGCCGCGCAGAACGAGATCGGTCACGGGGTGACGATGAGCGTCACGGTGCCCGGGGCGAACACCACCGGCTCGGGGCCTCGTGGCGTCGTCACAGATTCCCGCGCGGGCGCCGACCTCTTCAATCACCTGATTTCCCTGCGCGACAATCTGCTCGCGGGCAATGTTCCGGCCATCGCCGCGACGAACACCCCGCAGCTGGCGGCCGACGAGGAGAACCTCCTGATCCACGTGGGCATCAGCGGCGCGACGCAATCACAGCTGGAAACCGCCAAGGCCCTGGGGCAGCGCGATCACCTGTCGCTCGAGACATCGATCTCGAACGAAGCCGACGCGGATCTCGCCCAGACGATCACGAAGCTCAGCCAGACGCAGACCGCCTACCAGGCCGCTCTGCAAAGCGGCGGCAAGATCCTGAGCCAAACGCTCCTCGATTACCTCCGTTAGCGGCTGGTTTTTCCTTTCGATCCATCGATCAGGAACTAGGCTGCCCGAGCGCATGAAACGCTCGCTTCAGCCCTGGCTCCTTCGATCGACGCTCCTTCTCCTCTCGATGCTCTCCCGACCCTGCTTCGCCGCGGATGTCGAGACGACGCTCGTATCCTCTGATTGGAACGGGACGCCCGGCGCCGTTATCCGCTCGCGATTGGTCGTTCGCGCCAGCCACATCGTGATCGATGGTCGCGGGGCCACGCTCCAAGGCCCGGGCGATCCGGGGGACATCCAGTCCATGGAGGCCGCCGGCGTGGGGATCCTCTTGGACGGTTGCGTCGATGTCACCGTGCGCAATCTCAAGGCGCGGGGATTCGCCGTCGGGATTCGCGCCAGGGATTCCCAGGCGCTGCTCTTCGAGTCCTGCGACGCCTCCGACAACTATCACAATCCCAAGCATGGGTGGGGGGAGCTGCCTCCGCGAGGCGGGTTCCTCCTTGAGCGAACCCGCGGCAGCGTGATTCGCCAGTGCCGGGCCAACCAGGTTTGGGACGCGCTGCACCTTGTGGATTCCGATGACAACCTTATCGAGGACAACGACTGTTCCCGATGCTCCAACACCTGCGGAAAGCTGTGGCGCAGTTCTCGGAATCGGTTTCTTCGGAACAATTTCTCCTACGGAATCCGGATCGATCGGGCCGCGGGCGAGGTCCATGCGCGCGATTCGACATCGGTGCTCATCGAGACGGGGTCCGACGACAATTACTGGTTTCGGAACGACATGACCCAGGGCGGGGACGGGCTCTTCATCCGCGTGCTGAACGGTTGGGTGAGCCGGGGGAATGTGTTCGTGGAGAACGACACGTCCTTCGCCAACAACAACTGCGTCGAGTCGTGGAGCCCGGGAAACACGTACCTGCGCAACAAGGCGAACCACGGCAGCTATGGATTCTGGCTGGGAGGGAGCGACCAGACCACGCTGATCGGCAATGAGGCGGCGCACAACGGTCTCACCAACGGCAATCACAACGCGCCCGAGCCCGGGTTCGGCCACGGCGGCATTGTGGTGGTGGGCGGATCCTCGAGCCACACCCGGATCGAGGGAAACTATTGCCACCACAACAATGGAGGCGGGATCGTGTTTCGCGGCGACGCCGGGAGTCGCGGGAAGCGATGGCAAACGCGCCACTGGATCGTTCAGCAAAACCGGCTTGAGGAAAACCGATGGGGGATTTGGGGCCAGTGGGGCGACGAGATCTGGGTGGCGAACAATCGGTTCTCTGGCAACGCGAGCGACACGCTCTTCGAGTCCGTGACGCGCCTGACGCGGCCCGCGCCGGTCGCCGAAGCCCATCGGGCCCCCCTGGCGGCCCTCCACGGGCCCAGCCGCGCGGTCGTGGGACAACCCGTTCGGTTCGACGCCTCCGCCAGTCTCGCGTTTTCCGAGCGCCCTCTCCGCTTCCACTGGACCGCCGGCGACCTCGAATGGCGTCAGCCCGCGGTCGAGCATGTGTTCTCGCAGCCCGGTTTCTACAGGCTTGGCGTGACCGTCGATGACGGCGCTTTGGCCGACCTGGCGTGGCGCGACCTGATTGTCACCGAGCCTGTCGTCGAATCGCTGGGCACCGAAGGGCAGTCCGCTCTCTGGGGATTTGAACTCGAGGGCAACAGCGACGGGCGCGGACGCATGCGTTTCAGCGACGACACGGACGCGGTCGTGGGAAAGACGTCGCTGCGGTTCACGCCGAATCCTTATCCGGGGCTCTACGCGACGGCGGTGTTTCCCGGAAAGCGCGACGCGGACTTCGATCTCTCGGCGAAAGCGGCGCTTCGTTTTTGGATCCGGACCGCCAACCCCAACCTGCCGGGCTTCCAGAACGCGGGCCCGGTGATCTGGCTTTATACAGCGGACGGCAGCGTGAAACTGGCGCCCGCGAAAGAGGGGAATCTGTTCATCGATCTGCCTTTCAGCGAAGCCCGATGGAGCTGGATGTCTGTGCGCGTGCCTCTCGCCGGCGACGCCGCGTGGAGCCGCGAAGCGCGGGGCGGAGTGGATCTCAAGCATGTGCGGGCGCTCGGCATAGCGCTGGATTCCTGGGGCGGCGACCCGTTCACCGTCTGGCTGGATGGGCTGGCCGCGGAATAGGGCGTCACTCCACGCTTCCCATGGGCGCCACGACTGCTACAAACCAAGCATGACGACCCTGGCTCTCCAACGCCGGCCTATCGCCTTGGCTCCACCCGCGGCGGATGGAGGACTATTGGGCGCCCCAGGTTATGGCCGTCGAACCAACAAGGTCTTTGGCCAGAATCAAGCCGTTTTTTTGTCGCCTCCATCCCCGCCGCATTTCCTTTTTGCAAATGCGGCGGGGATGGAGTCTTGTAAGCAAACATGCGTGACAGTGAGAACATCTACTGTCCCTTCTGCGGCCAGGAAAACACCATGGTCATCGACACCTCGCTTAACTCCCAACGCTTCTGCACCGACTGCGAAGTGTGCTGCCGTCCTTTCGAGGTCATTGTGGAGTGCGAGGAAGGCGAGTTGGTGGAAGTGTACGCCATGGCGGACTAGCAGCACGAGGGCGCGGGGAATCACCGAGCATTCGCAGGACAGCGTTCCAGCCGATGAATGACGTCATGATTATCGACTGGCCCACGGTTGCGACGCGGTTGCATCCGAGCGACTCGGTGGCGGTGGTCAAGCGGCCGCTTCCAGCCGGCGCACGGCTGCGGTTGCCTGGCGGCGATGAGATCCTCGCCCAGGCGATTCCCCCCGGCCACAAGATGGCGCTCTGCGTTCTGTCCCCTGGCGACGCCGTGCTGAAGTACGGCCAGTACATCGGCCGCGCGAGCCAACCGATTCGTCCCGGGGACCATGTCCACAGCCATAACCTCGCCGCCGGCGATCTTCCCAACGCGGCCGAACGCCGCGCCCATCTCGCCGCCGCCACGCAAGTCGGCCTCGCCTCCGGACCGCCGCGAGAGTTCCTCGGCTACTCCCGGCCCACAGGCAGCGTGGGAACACGGAACTATGTGGCGGTCATCTCCAGCGTGAACTGCTCCGCGTCCGTGTCGCGCTATGTCGCCGAGGCTTTCCGCGGGCCTGACTTCGCGAAGGATTTTCCCAACGTCGACGGCGTCATCGCGATGACCCACAAGAGCGGCTGCGCGATGGATCCCGGCGAGCCCACAAGGCTGCTGCAGCAGGTGCTCGCGGGCGTTGCCTGCCATCCGAATGTGGGCGGATACGCGCTGATCGGACTGGGCTGCGAGGTGAACCAGGTCGCGTCCCTCGCCCAGAACTCCAGGCTCTCGCCGGCGTCCGGCGGCGGTCCCGGGCCGGTGGTGTTGAACATTCAGCAGGCGGGCGGCGCGCGCAAAACGGTCGACGCCGGGATCGCCGCCGTGAAACAGATTCTTCCAAGAGCCAACGGCTCCCGTCGCGAGCCGCATCCGGCGAGCCGACTGACCCTCGGGCTGAACTGCGGGGGCTCCGACGGCTATAGCGGCTGCACCGCGAATCCCGCGCTCGGCGTGGCCTCCGACCTCCTCGTGGCGCATGGCGGCGCGTCGGTTCTCGCCGAGACCCCCGAGATCTACGGCGCGGAGCACTTGCTCGCGCAGCGCGCTGTGTCGCCGGAGGTCCGCGACAAGCTCCTCGCGCTGATCGCGTGGTGGGAGGATCACGCGCGACGCCACAACACCTCCATCGACAACAATCCCTCCTTCGGCAACCGCCAGGGCGGACTCACGACGATCTACGAGAAAAGCCTCGGCGCGATCGCGAAGGCCGGTCAGGCGCCTTTGAGCGCCGTCTATCAATACGCCGAAGCCATCCGGTCGCCGGGCCTCTCCTTCATGGACACACCCGGGTATGATCCGGTGAGCATGACCGGATTGATGGCCGGCGGATGCAACGTCGCGGTGTTCACCACGGGGCGGGGGAGCGTTTACGGATGCAAGCCCACGCCCTGCGTCAAGGTGGCGAGCAACACGCTCCTCTATCAACGGCAGGGCGACGACATGGACATCAACGCGGGCGGAATCCTGGATGGCTCGCGGACGATCGAGGAGGTCGGCGCGGCCATCTTTGAGGAGATCCTCCTTGTGGCGTCCGGCAAGAAAACCCGCAGCGAGGCCTGCGGGATGGGCGATGAAGAGTTCGCGCCCTGGATCCTGGGTCCCACGCTCTGACCCCTCGCCGTCAGCGCTCGGTGACGCGGATGTTGCGGAATCGGACGACCGCGTTGGTGTCGTGGTTCTGGAGCCCGATGTAGCCGCGCGTCCGGCGATCGGTGTTGTAATCGACGATCTTCTCGCCGTTCATGACGACCTCAATGTGCGGACCCGCGCAGGAGATCTGGAGGGCGTTCCATTCTCCGGCGGGCTTCGACATGTTCTTCGCCGGCGCGACCACGTCGTAGAGAGAGCCTGTGGTGTACTTCTTGGGCGCCTGGCCGTGGTCGTCGAGGATCTGCACCTCATGGCCGCTGAACGCGGGGTTCTTCTCGAGCGCGGAGTGGATGAACACGCCGCTGTTTCCCCGGGCGTTGATCGCGTATTCGAGCTGAAGGGTGAAGTCGCCGTACTCCCGCTCGGTGCGCAGCCAGGAGCCGCTCTTCTCGGGGTTCGTGGTCCATTGCGCGCCGTTGCGTCCGGTCAGAACGCCGTCCGCCGCCGTCCATTCGCCGCCGAACATCGACACCCAGCCCTGCAGATCCTTTCCATTGAAGAGCGATTGCTCCTTCGGGGCGGTCGAGGGCGATGTGCAGCCGGCGAAGCAGAGGAGGAACGCTCCGACGAGAATAGTGGTGTTGCGCATGGCGAAGGGTGCTAACGCAAACCGCGATCAAAGAACAGCCCCAAGATTCTTCTTTCACGCGCGCTCCGTTTCTCTTTTTCTTGTGGCGATGATTCAACGTTATTCGCGGCCCGCGATGCGGGAGATTTGGACCGACCAACGGAAGCTCGAGATCTGGCTGCGGATCGAGCTGCTCGCCTCCGAGGCCCTGGTCAGGGAAAAAATCGTTCCGGCCCGGGACTTCAAGATCATGAAATCCCGCGCCGCGTTCGAGCTCGAGCGGTGCAAGGAGCTCGAGAAAACGCTGAACCACGACGTCATCGCGTTCACGACCTGCGTCGCGGAACACATCAAGGACCCGGCGAGCCGGTGGTTTCACTTCGGACTGACCAGCAGCGACATCGTCGACACCGCGTTCGCCGTCCAGATGACCGAGAGCATCGACCTCCTGATCGCCGACGCGCTCGGCCTGCGCGAGGTCATCGCCCGACGCGCTCGCGAGCATCAGTTCACCCCCTGCATCGGACGCAGCCACGGCATTCACGCCGAGCCCACCACGTTCGGCCTCAAGCTGGCGCTGATGTACGACGAGTTTGGCCGGGCCCTGGAGCGGCTTCGGTCGGCGCGCGAACGGGTGGCCGTGGGAAAGATCTCCGGCGCCGTCGGAACCAGCGCGCATCTGTCGCCTCGCGTCGAGGCCTTCATCTGCAAGTCGCTTGGACTTCGGCCGGCGCCGATCGCCACGCAGGTGGTTCAGCGGGACATTCACGCGGAGTTCATGAACACGCTCGCGCTCATTGGCGCGAGCATGGAACGCTGGGCGACGGAGTTTCGCCACCTGCAGCGCACGGAGGTTCTCGAGGCCGAGGAGTTCTTCGCGAAAGGCCAGAAGGGCTCGAGCGCGATGCCGCACAAGCGCAACCCGATCACCTTTGAGCGGCTCACCGGGCTGGCTCGCGTCCTCCGCGGCAACGCGGTGGCGGGGATGGAAAACGTCGCTCTCTGGCATGAGCGCGACATCAGCCACAGCTCGGTCGAGCGGATCATCTTTCCAGACTCCTGCACGCTTCTCGACTACATGTTTTCGCTCATGACCCGGATGATCGACGGCCTGATCGTGTATCCCGAGAACATGAAGCGGAACCTGGGCCTCTCGCTGGGGATGTGGAACTCCCAGACGGCGCTGCTGGCGCTCATCCGAAAGGGCCTCACCCGCGAGCAGGCCTACGAACTGGTGCAGCGGAACGCGATGCTCACCTGGCAGGCGAAGCACGCTGGCGCCGCGGACGCCGACTTCCTCTCGCAGCTCCTCTCCGACGCCGATGTGGCCAGGCATTTCCGGGAGGGCGAGCTGCGGAAGCTCTGCTCGCTCGACTTCCACTTCAAGCAAGTCAAAGCCCGCTTCAAGTCCGTCGGCCTCTAGCAGGCGGCGGGCCGCGGCAAACGGGGCAAAAACGCCGCCCTCGGCGAGGGGAGTTTCCGGTTGCAATCCCGGGGGCCCCCGGGTAATCGTCTCGGCCGCACAATCAAGCTGACGACCTATGTCTCAATCGATTTTTCACGCGAGTGTCGAAGGGGCGCAACATGGCGCCAAGAGCCTGCCCGACTTCCTGGCCTACGCCAAAAAGGCCGGCGCCTCCGGCGCCCAGCCGTCCAATTATATGCTGCAAAACAGCAAGGGCGGCTTCCGCACGGCCAAGGAGATCAAGGATCTTTTCGCCAAGGCGAAGCTGATCCTCGACGGCGTCTCCGGACATTGCGCGTTCTGGGTCCACACGACCGCCTGGACAGGGTCGCCGACCGTTCGCCCGTTCATCCCCGCGGATGTCGCGAAGAAGAGCCCCGAGGCCATCGAGGCCTGGGCCGAGGACTACACTCTGCGTTTGATGGATCTGTGCGCGGAATTGGGCCTGCGCATTCTCCCGATGTTCTGGGGCGTCGCTCACGGATGGGAAGCGGTGTCTGGGTATCCGTGGGGCTTCTGGGCCGGACCCGGCTACGACATGATCCAGGAGGGCAATGAGCGCTTTGCGAAAAAGACCGCCAAGATCCGCAAGCATGCCAACAGCCTGGGCATGTATCTCGCCCACGAGATTCATCCGGGCACCGGGGCGATGTGCGCCGACGATTTCAACACGCTCGTGAAGGCGTGCGATGGCGACAAGTGTCTCGCGGTCAACGCCGACCCCTCCCATTGCTGGGAAGGCGAGGACTGGGAAACCCGGTTCCGCAAGGTCGGCGAGCGCGTCTACGCCTGCCATGTGAAGAACTTCGTGATCCGCAAGAATGTTCCCCTGCGCAGCATGCAGCCGAATTGGCCGGGCCGCGCGATGCAGTTCGTGGATATTCCGAGCGGGGATCTCAACATGGTTCGCTATGTCGAGATGCTCATCGATATCGGCTATCCGAAGCGCTACTGCGAGGTGAACAAGCGCAAGACCGCGCCGTTGATCGTCGAGGCCGAGAGCGCGTATCGCGATCTCGACGCCACAAGCGCCAACGGAATCCAGTACGTCCGGGACCATCTCTGCTTCCCCGTCGCCGGAGGCTCATTCGAGGACGGCATGGGGGCCTGACGCGGGTTGAGGCCTCTCTCTTTGTCCGGGCGCAACTTTTCCAGGCCCGCGGGTTCAATCCCTTCGGGGCGACCGGGCTTTCCCCGGATCGCGCCTCCGACAAAACAGTTGTGGCGGGCGCGACCCTCCGATGCGATATTGCGCCTCGCTTCAGGCCGATTGATCCGTGCTCTCACGGACTTCGGGGCTTGACGGCAGGACGGACAAGCGAGACCGAGCGGCGGATGGGCTTTTGACCTTCGCGCAGAGACGACAAGACAGTCAGTGTCACTATGAAAATCAATTCGAAGAGCGGCTTTACGTTGGTGGAAATCATGATCGTGGTCGCGATCATTGGCGTGCTGGCGGCTATCGCCGTCCCCAACCTGATGAAAGCGCGCAAAGACGCTCAGCGCGCGGCATGCATCCAGAATCTCCGTTCGATCGAAGGCGCCAAGGAAGTGTGGGCGCTTGAGACGAAGAAGGGCGGCAGCGAAGGCCCGACCCCGGCCGAGCTCTACGGCAACGACAAGGCGATCAAGTCAGAGCCCTCCTGTCCCGCGCACGGCACCTACACCATCGGCAACATGGACAGCAAGCCCACGTGCTCCGTGGCCGATCACGTGCTGCCGAACTGAGCGATCCCGCGGCGTTCTCATGGACTCGTCCGTTGGGAATTCCACACGTCGCGAGTTGCGCGCAAAGACACGAAGAACGGCGGGCTTCAGCCCGCCCTCCCTATCTGGTTTTCTCGGCGCGTTCCGCGTTTCCGCGTGAGCGTTCCTCCACTGCCCGCCATCTGTCAGCGGGCGGGAGCCGGGACCAACCTTAAGCGACGCCGCTAGCCGAGCGCCTGGAGCGCCGCCTCGGTCTGCTGGAGCTTCGTTTGCCATTCCGCGAGGCGCTTCTCGTGCTCGGCGAGCACCGCGGCGGGGGCCTTTTGCGTGAACGACGGATTCGCCAGCTTGTCCTTCACCTTCTGGATCTCGACCAGTATCTTCTCGCGCTCCTTTGTCAGTCGCTCGCGTTCGGCGTCCAGATCCACCAGGCCTTCCAGCGACATGAACAGCTCCGCGATGGGCGTGCTCGCCGTCACAACTCCCTTCGCGGGCTGGTAATCCGGATTGATTTCGAAGGTCTCGGCGTTCAGCAGAATCTTGAGCACCTCCGCCTCGTGGGGCGAGAAGCCCTGCGCGGGCTTGCAGATAAACTTGGCCTTCTTGTTCGCGGGGATGTTCGCGGCGCTGCGCAGATTGCGCCCCTCGGTCACGAGATGGAACTGAGCGTCGACGTTTTCCAGGTAGCAGTCATCGAGCCCGTAGTGGTCGAGGAAATCCTGGTCGAAGGGCTTCGGCCACGGGGCCGTCATGATCGTCTTGCCGCCCTGTCCTTCGGGAAGATCCTGGTTGTATCCCATCGCGTGCCACAGCTCCTCGGTGATGAAGGGCATGAAGGGATGGAACATGCGCAGCGTGTGGCTGAGCACAAAATCGATGACGGCGAGCGTGTGCTCCTTCCGCGCGGGATCGCTCCCGAAGAACACCGCCTTTGACGCCTCCACGTACCAGTCGCAGTACTCGCTCCAGAAAAACCGGTAGAGGGTTTGCGCGGCCTGGCTGAAGTGGTATTCGCCCAGGGCGCGGTCGAGCTCGATCAGGGCGCTGTTCAGCTTGAGCAGAATCCATTTGTCCTCGCTGGCCAGCCGCCGGCCCGAGATCTCTCCCTCGACCTCGCCGCCTTGCATCTGTCGGAAGCGACAGGCGTTCCAGAGCTTGTTCGCGAAGTTGCGCCCCAGCGCGACATTCTGCTCGTCGAAGAGGATGTCCTGCCCCAGCGGAGCGCTGCGCATGACCCCGAACCTCAGAGCGTCGGCGCCGTACTCGGCGATGATCTCGAGAGGATCGGGCGAGTTGCCCAGGCTCTTCGACATCTTCCGCCCCTGCTTGTCGCGAATGATCCCCGTGAAATAGACGTTCTTGAAGGGCGGCGCGCCCTGGTACTCGAAGCCCGCGAAGATCATTCGCGCCACCCAGAAGAAAATGATGTCGGGGCCGGTCACGAGCACGGTTGTCGGATAGAACTTCCTCCGGGTCGCGGCGTCCATGGTCTCGTAGGCCCAGAGCCATGAGCTGAACCAGGTGTCGAGCACGTCGGGATCCTGCGTCCATCCCCCGCCGGCGGGCGGCGCAACGTCGCAATGGATTTCCTGGCGATCCCCCTCCTTCCGATACCACACCGGAATTTGGTGTCCCCACCACAGCTGGCGGCTGATGCACCAGTCCTGGATGTTCTCCAGCCAGTGATCGTACACCTTCGCCCAACGATCGGGATAAAACCTCATCTCGCCCTTCGCGACCACATCCCTCGCCTTTTGCAGGCTGGGGTACTTGAGGAACCACTGTTCGCTGAGTCGCGGCTCGATGGGAACGTCCGCCCGCTGGCTGAAGCCCACATTGTTCTTGTAGGGCTCCTCCTTCTCCATCACGCCGAGGTTGCGGAGCAACTCGGCGGCCGCTTTGCGCGCGGCGAAGCGGTCGAGCGTCGCGAGATCCCGGCCGGCCAGCGCGTTCATGCCGCCGTCCGCGTTGATCACCTCGACCACGGCGAGGCCATGTCGCTGGCCGATGTCGAAGTCGGCGCGATCGTGCGCCGGCGTCACCTTCAACACGCCCGTGCCGAACTCGAAGTCCACCTGGTCGTCGCCGACGATGGGGATGCGCTTCTGCTCCGCGGAATACTCGCAGGGCAGGGGACGCAGGACATGCTTCCCGATGTGCTTCGCGTAACGCGGGTCCTTCGGATTCACCGCCACCGCGGTGTCGCCCGGGATCGTCTCCGGCCGCGTGGTCGCGATGGTCAGGAAGGTTCCGGGCTCCTCCACGATCTCGACCTTGAAGTAGTAGAGCAGGCCTTGCTGCTCCTTCATCTCCACTTCCTCGTCCGAGAGCGCGGTCTGCGAGGCGGGGCACCAGTTCACCATGCGTTTGCCGCGATAGATGAGGCCCTTGCGGTAAAGATCCACGAACACCGACGTCACGGCGCGCGAGTAATCGTCGTCCATCGTGAACCGCTCGCGCGACCAATCGCAGGACGCGCCGAGCTTCTTCAGCTGCTGGATGATGATGCCGCCGTGCTTCTCCTTCCACTCCCACACCTTCTCGAGAAACTTTTCGCGGCCGAGATCGTTGCGGTGCTTGATCAGGCCCTGCTTCTTCAGCGTTTTCTCGACAACGGTCTGCGTCGCGATGCCCGCGTGGTCGGTGCCGGGGAGCCAGAGAACCTCGAACCCCTGCATCCGGGCGCGGCGCGCCAGGATGTCCTGGATGGTGTTGTTGAGAACATGGCCCAGAGTGAGCATCCCGGTGACGTTTGGCGGAGGGATGACAATGGAGAACGCGGGCTTGGGCGACGAGGCGTCGGCGCGGAAGCAGCCCTGGGACTGCCAGTGTTGGTACCAGCGATCCTCCACGGATTGCGGCTCGTAGGCTTTTGAGATTTCAGGCATAAGCGACGAGGTTTGAGATGAGGGTTAGCGCGACGGCGCGCGCGCGAGGCGATACTCCATGCTGTCGATCAACGCCTGGAGGCTGGCCTCGATGATGTTGGTGCTGACGCCGACGGTCCCCCAGGAGTCCTTGCCGTCGCTGGACTCGATGAGCACGCGCGTCTTCGCGGCCGTGCCCGTGCCGGAATCGAGGATGCGCACCTTGTAGTCGATCAGGCGCACCTTCTTGAGCTGCGGGAAGAATTTGGACAGCGCGGTCCGGAGCGCGGCGTCGAGCGCGTTCACCGGACCGTCTCCCTCGGCCACAGTGTGGGCCGATCGGCCTTCGACCCGGACCTTCACGGTCGCCTCGCAGACGGAACCGCCGCCGTCGCGGCGCATCGAGACATGGTAACCGTTCAGCTGGAAGGGGACCTCCCGACGCGACAGGGCCTTGTGGATCAGGAGCGCCAGGGAGCCTTCCGCCGCCTCGTACTCATAGCCCTCGTGCTCCAGTTCCTTGATTCGCGCGAGGATGGCCTTGAGCTCCGGGGTTTCGTTCGTGAGCTGAAAGCCCAGCTCCTGGGCCTTCATGAGGATGTTGCTGCGGCCGGCGAGGTCGCTCACCAGCACGCGCCGGGTGTTGCCCACAGCCTGCGGATCGATGTGCTCGAAGCTCTGAGCCACCTTCTGGACGGCGTTGACGTGCATCCCGCCCTTGTGGGCGAAGGCCGTCGCGCCCACCCAGGGAAGCCGGGTGTTGTGGCGGATGTTCGCGATCTCGTCCACGAACTGGGAGAGGTCCTTCAACTTGCGCAGGGAGGACTCGGGCACGCAGCGCCGCTTCATCTTGAGCGCCACGCAGGGGATGACGCTGATGAGGTTGCAGTTGCCTGTGCGCTCGCCGTAGCCGTTGATGGTGCCCTGCACGTGGGAGGCGCCATGATCGAGCGCGGCGAGGGCGTTGCTCACGCCGAGGCCGATGTCGTCGTGCGTGTGAATGCCGAGGCGGACGCTCAGCTTGTTCCGCAGCGTTTGGGTGATCTTCGCGATCTCGGTGGTGAGGGTTCCGCCGTTCGTGTCGCAGAGGCAGACGATGTCGGCGCCGGCGTCCTCGGCGGCGCGCCAGGTGGCGAGGGCGTAGTCGGGGTTGTCCTTGTAGCCGTCGAAGGAGTGCTCGCCATCGTAGATCACGGTCTTGCCCTGGTCTTTCAGGAATCGGACGGTGTCGGCGATCATCGCCAGGTTTTCCTCGGGCGTTGTGCGAAGGACCTCTCTCACATGAAGAAGCCAGCTCTTGCCGAAGATGGTGACCACGGGCGTCTCGGCGTCGAGGAGGAGGCGCACCTGGTCGTCCTTCTCCACGGCGACGCCCTTGCGCCGGGTGGATCCGAACGCCGCGAGGCGGGCTTTCTTGAATGTGCGTCGGCGGGCCTCGGCGAAGAACTCAATGTCCTTGGGGTTGGAGCCGGGCCAGCCGCCCTCAATGTAGTGGATGCCGAACGCGTCGAGTCTGTCCGCGATGCGCAACTTGTCCGTCACGGAAAAGTTGATGCCTTCGCCCTGGCTGCCATCCCGCAGGGTCGTGTCATAGATCTCGACGTCAGGTCTCATGTTTTGCCCGGCCTCGCCGGGATCGGGAGTTCTAGGGCAACCGAGGGTGAGAGGCAAATCTCAAGTTGTTGGAACCGGGGAGGGCGGAGTCTCGTCCCCCGTGGAACGGCGTCGGGGCGTTCAGGCGAGCAGGGATTGGATCTCCTCCCAGGTGAGAGTCTCGGCGAAGGATTCTTCGCTGCCCATCGCGCGGATGAGCTCGCGCTTCTTTTGCTGCAGTCCGAGTATCTTTTCCTCAATGGTGTCGCGCGCGATCAGCTTGTAGCTCGTCACCACCCGCGTTTGCCCTATCCGATGCGCCCGGTCCGTCGCCTGGTCCTCCACCGCCGGATTCCACCACGGATCGAAATGAACCACCGTGTCCGCCCCCGTAAGGTTCAACCCCACTCCTCCCGCCTTCAGGCTGATCAGAAACACCGGCGCGTCGCCTTTTTGGAAACGCTCCACCACCGCGGGACGATCCTGCGTGCCGCCGTCCAGGTAGCAGTACTCCATCTCCCGCGACTCCAGCTCCGCGCGCAGCAGGGCGAGCATTTGCGTGAACTGGCTGAAGACGAGCACGCGATGTCCGCCATCCTCGGCCTCGTCGAGCAGCTCGTGAAAGAGCTCCACCTTGCCGGACGCTCCCGCCGGCTCGTCCGCCTCCCGCCGCAGCAGGCGAGGGTCGCAGCAGATCTGTCGCAGCCGCAGCAGCGTCGTGAGCACAATCATCCGGCTCTGGCCCAGATTCGCCCCGCCCGCATCCGCCTGCCGGAGCATCTCCTGGCGTCCCGCCGCGAGGACCTGCTCGTAGAGGGCGCGCTGTTGCGTGCTCAGCTCGCAGAAGGAGATCTGCTCCAATCGCGCGGGCAGCTCGGGCGCGACCTCGCGTTTGAGGCGGCGGAGGATGAATGGACGCAGCCGCCGCGAAAGCCTCGAGATCGCCCCGGCGTCCCGGGCCTTGCCGATGGGAAGCTCGTAGCGATCCCTGAAGTCCTGCGCGCTGCCCAGGTAGCCGGGCATGAGAAAATCGAAGATCGACCAAAGATCCGACACCGCGTTCTCCATCGGCGTGCCGGTGAGAACGATTCTGTGCGCGGCGCGGAGCGACTTCACGGATTGCGCGTTCTGCGTCGCCCGATTCTTGATGTGCTGCGCCTCGTCCAGAATGACCGTGTCGAACTCGATCGATCGAAACGTGTCGGCGTCGCGGCGCGCCAGCGCATAGCTCGTGATCACCAGGTCGGATTGCGCCAGCTCGTCGGCGCGTCGATGACGGTCGCCGCCGTGCCACGCGAGAGTTTTCAGCCCGGGCGTGAAGCGCGACGCCTCATGAACCCAGTTGAAGACCAGGCTCGTGGGGCAGACGACGAGCGAGGGCCCGCGATCGCCGGCCGCCCGGTCGCGCGCGCTGAGGAAGGCGAGCGTCTGCAGCGTTTTTCCGAGGCCCATCTCGTCGGCGAGAATCCCGCCGAATTGGTTTCTTCGCAGAAAGGCCAGCCACGCGACCCCCGCCCGCTGGTAGGGGCGGAGGACGGTCTCCAGCGGGCCAAGCGGCGGACACTCGGGCAGGGCGTCGCCGGATTGCTGTCGGACATGGTCCCGCCAGCGGGTCGGCGCGTTGAGCGTCCAGCCCTTGTCGCGCGCGGCGCTTTCGAGGAACGCGGCCTGGCGGCTCGACATCCTGTATTGCGAGCCGAGCTGCTGGGGATCGCAGTCGCGCAGCACTTCCTGGAATTCATCCAGCGCTTCCGTGTCGAACACCGCGAACTTGCCGTTGGGCAGCCGGGCATGGCTTTGTCCCGACCGGAGGAGACGTTGAATATCCGCGGAGGAGAGCGGATCGCCGCCCGACGCCTGGTAGCTCACCGTGAGGTCGAACCACTGAACTCCCGACGGGATCACTTCCAGCCTTGGCTCCACGAACTGAAGGTTCTGGGCGCAACTCCTCTCGAGTCGTTCCTCCAGCGTCACGCGCCACGCCTTGCGGAGCTTCGGATATTGACGCGCGAAGAAGTTGAGGACCTCGGTTTGGCCGTTGAGCTGCCAGCGACCCTCGGCGTCGGGGCCCGTGAATCCATGCCGCGTCAGGCAGGCCACCGCCTCCCGCTCCCCGGCCGCGTCGCGAGTCCAGTAGCGACGAACATTCCCCGGATCAGGAATCCACGCGTCCAGGTCCAGGTTGGGGCGGCCCAGCGGAATCACCCGAACGCCGTAGGTGGCCTCAAGCGTCGCGTGCAGGATGGCCAATCCGCCGACCAGACGCAGGGAGAACGCGGGCGAGAGCACCTCGACCTCGAAGTCATCCACCGTGAAGTTTGTCGGGCGCGCGCCGGCCGAGACGAGCGCCGGCCAGTCCCGGTTGAGAAAGACAGGGACGTCGCCGCGCGGGATCACGCAGCCCGACTCAAAGACCGACAGCAGGGGGCGCGGCAGCTTCAGCGGATGAAATCGGTGTTCGGAATAAACCCAATGATTGTCGCCGCCTCCGGAGAGGACGCAGGGACTCGCGGCGCCCGACGCGCGCTTCAGGGCGATGCGCCCGTCCGTTTCAAGCGTCGCCGCGATATCGAGCGCGGGCGCGGTGGATTCCACGGTGACGGTCGCGCTGCGGCCCAGCGTCAGCTGGGGATGTCCGACGAGAATCTTCAGAAGCGCCGCGAGCTGTTCCGCGTCGAGCTGACACATCGCTGGCAGCGCTCCCGGGCTCAGATCCTGCAGACGATCGAGAAGCAACCGGTCGGCGTCGGACGCCGAGTAGGCGAGAGCGGTGGAGAGAGCGTTCAGCGGCGTGCGTCCCCGTGGGCTGGCGACCTCGAAGCACACCATCACGCGTCCCTTCCGCAGCGCCGCTTCGAGGTTGGGAGGCAGGATGACGAACAGTTCCAGCGGCTGCGCTCCCGGGGAAGGAGGACCCGTTCTCAGCGCGCGAAGGGGAGCGTCCGGGGCGACGGAGCGGGGAGATCGCCGAGCGTCCGCCGGATCCGCGGCTGGCGCGGCCTGAGGCTTGTCGCGACCGAGATGATGGAGCCCGACGGCGACTGAGTGCGCGCAGAGGGTTCCCCATTCCCGAGACGCGCGGCAGGTGCAGGTGTTTTCGATATTGATCATGTCCTTTATGATCAACCCCGCGCGATAGGACGCTCTGCCTTCCTGCACCACGCCTTGGAGGCGGGGAGGCGTCCAGTTTGAGCTGAGCACGCGGCCGGTCGCCAGGAGCGCCCGGGCGAGCTTCACGACTTCCCATCCGGCGATCTTCGCCAGAAAGGGCTCGTTCAATTCGATCTGTGGCATGGTCGCGGATCCTCGGAGCGTTGCGCGCTCGGAAGATGGACTGAAAACCTTTTTCCCGCTTCGATTTGTCCTGGCTGAACACCGTTTCGCTGGCGCTGCCGGCTCCTGGGACGCGGAGTGGCAGGCAAGGCGCCCTGCTTTGCCAACAAGACGCGGACAGGCCCGTGAGGATGCACGGCTATGCCTGCGCGACGAGCTGACGGAGCACGAAGGGCAGGATGCCGCCGTGCTGGTAGTAGTCGATCTCGATCGGGGTGTCGATCCGGCAGCGGACCTGGGCTTCATCGGTCGCGCCGTTCTTCCGGGTGATGCGCAGGGTGAGGTCCTGCTGGGGCTTCAGGTTCGGACCCAGGCCCAGCACGTCGAAGGTTTCGCTTCCGTCGAGCTTCAAGGTTTGCGCCGTCGCGCCCTCCTTGAACTGAAGCGGAAGCACGCCCATCCCCACGAGGTTCGAGCGATGGATGCGTTCGAAGCTTTGCGCCACCACGACCTTGACGCCCAGAAGACAAGTGCCCTTCGCCGCCCAATCGCGCGAGCTGCCGGTGCCGTATTCCTGGCCCGCAATGACGATCAGCGGGGTTTTGGATTCGGCGTGCTTCATCGCGGCGTCGTAGATCGAGAGCTTCTCGCCCGTCGGCTGGAACAGCGTGTTGCCGCCCTCCTCTCCGCCGAGCATGAGGTTCTTGATGCGGACATTGGCGAAGGTGCCGCGGGTCATGATCTGGTCGTTGCCGCGACGCGATCCATAGCTGTTGAAATCGGAGAACTCGACGCGATTGTCGAGCAGGTAGCGGCCCGCGGGCGAGGACTTCTTGATCGCACCCGCGGGGGAGATGTGGTCGGTGGTGACGGAGTCGCCGAAGATGCCCAAGGCGCGCGCGCCGCGGATCTCCCGGATGGTCCCCGCCTGCCTCGAGAAGCTCGTGAAGAAGGGCGGCTCCTGGATATAGGTGCTCTGGCGATCCCATGCGTAGACATTCCCGGCCGTGGACGGAATTTCGTTCCACTTCGGATTCTGTCCCGCGAAGTCGCTGTAGAGCCTGCGAAAGACCTCCGGTTTGAGGGCGCTTTGCATCTCGGCGCGCACTTCGGCGAGCGTGGGCCAGATGTCTTTCAGGAAGACCGGCTTTCCGTCGCGGCCGGCGCCGATCGCTTCGCTGGAGAGGTCGATGTCGACCCGGCCGGCCAGCGCGAACGCGACCACGAGCGGCGGCGACATCAGGAAGTTGGCCTTGATGCTCTGGTGAACCCGGGCCTCGAAATTGCGGTTGCCTGAGAGCACCGACGCCGCGATCAGATCTTTCTGGGCGATCGCTTCCTCGACCGCGGGATTCAGCGGGCCCGAATTGCCGATGCATGTGGTGCAGCCGTATCCGACCAGGTTGAATCCGAGCTGATCCAGGTAGGGCTGCAGCCCGGTTTTGTTGAGGTAGTCGCTGACGACCCGGGATCCGGGGGCGAGCGACGCCTTGACCAGAGGGTTGGGCCGAAGGCCCTTTTCAACGGCCTTTTTCGCGAGCAGGCCCGCGGCGAGCATCACGCTGGGATTCGATGTGTTGGTGCAACTGGTGATCGCGGCGATGAGCACCGAGCCGTGTCCTAACCGTCCTTTTCCAAGGCCCGGGGCGTCGACTTCGGCGGCAACGGTCGAGAAATCCTCGGCCTTCTTTCCAAATCCGTTCTCGTTCACAGGCCTCGAGAACGAGGCGATGAACTCGTTCTTGAGCTTCGGAAGCTCTATGCGGTCCTGGGGTCGCTTGGGGCCCGCGACGCTGGGCGCCACGGCGGCCAGATCGAGCTCGAGCTCCTGCGAGTAGCCGATCTGGCCCTTTTGAGGGATGCCCCAGAGGCCTTGCGCGCGATAGTAGTTCTCGTACATCCGGCAGTGCTCCTCGCTGCGGCCGGTGGCGCGGAGATAGTTGACGCACTCGGCGTCGATGGGGAAGAAGCCCATGGTGGCGCCGTACTCGGGCGCCATGTTGGCGATGGTCGCGCGATCCACGAGGGGGAGCGCCGCCGCGCCGGGTCCATAAAACTCGACGAACTTCCCCACGACCTTCGCCTTGCGGAGCTGCTGGGTGAGGGTGAGCGCCAGGTCGGTCGCCGTGACGCCTTCGCGGAGGGATCCTGTGAGGTGAACGCCGACGACGTCGGGGGTGAGGAAATAGACGGGCTGTCCGAGCATTCCCGCCTCCGCCTCGATGCCGCCCACTCCCCATCCCACGATGCCGAGCCCGTTGATCATGGTCGTGTGCGAGTCGGTGCCGACGAGGGTGTCGGGGTAGTGGATGTCGCCCTGCCGCAGGACGCCCTGGGCGAGATGCTCCAGGTTCACTTGATGAACGATGCCGATGCCGGGAGGCACGACCTTAAACGTGTCAAACGCCTGCATGCCCCACTTCAGGAACTGGTAGCGCTCGCGGTTGCGAAGGAACTCGAGGTCGAGGTTCTTTTGGAGCGCCTCGGCGTTGCCCGCGAAGTCGACCTGGACCGAGTGATCGACCACGAGGTCCACGGGAACCAGGGGCTCGATCATCTTGGGATTCTTGCCCATTCGCGAGACCGCCGAGCGCATCGCCGCCAGATCGACGAGCAGAGGGACGCCGGTGAAATCCTGGAGGACGATGCGCGCTACGACGAAAGGGATCTCCGCGGTCCGCTCGGCCCTGGGCTGCCATTGGGCGAGCTCGCGGACGTTTTGCTCGCTCACCTTCTTGCCGTCGCAGTTGCGGAGCACCGACTCGAGGACGAGGCGAATGGAGACGGGAAGCTGGGAGATTGCGCCGACGCCGGCCTTCTCGAGGGCGGGGAGCGAATAGAACCGGCCGGTCCTTCCATTGCCGAGGTCGAAGGTTTGCAGCGATTGAAACAAAGAGTGAGGTGCGCTCATACAATTAGCAAAGGGGGGAAAAATGAGCGTCAGGGAGACCCCTGTCAAGCGAGGCGCGCAGCGTCCCGGCTGGAGAGATGCTGTCGTAGCCGGTCTGAGTGCTTGTGCTCAGTCGCGAGGACGCAGATCAAGGCACACCAGTTCCTTCGGCCCTTTGATGAAGGCGTGGCCGTCCACGATGGCCGGATAACTTCGTGTGGGCCTTCCGGCAACTTGAACGCGGCCCTTTACCTGGAACCCGCTCGGCGTGGCCTTGGCCAACACAAGCTCTCCGGTGTCGTGCAGGATGATAAGATTCTCACCGGCTCGGGTGATCGTCCCCGATGCTACTAGCGGCTGTTCCCAAATGACTTTGCCGGAGGCCGCTTCAATGCAGCGGAAGTTGTGTCCCTCTGGCAATCCTGGATGGCCGTGAAATCCGTAGAGAAATCCGTCAGTATAAATCGCGTTCGCGTAATGCGTCGAAAGCGCATCATTCAGGCGCCAAAGTTCCTTGGGGGAGCCGCTCTCGATTTGTAAAAGCTGTGCGCCGAGACCGTAACCCCCGGCGATGAAGACCTGATTCCCGAACACGACGGGACTGGCCGCGTAGAGATTTCCTGACGATTGTTTTCGAGTCGGCAAACTCCAGAACGCATTCCCTGTATCGGGATTGAGGGAGTGGAACGCCTGTCGAGTGATGACCAACAGTTGTGGCTTGCCACCGACCGTGGCCAACAGCGGCGATGAGGCGCTGGCTTTTTCATTCAAGACTTTCCACAGGACCTCTCCGGTGGCGACATCGAAAGCGATCACGCCGGCGGAATTGGTTCCGCCCATCGGAACTATCACGGCCTTGTCCGTGACAAAGGGCGATGACACACATCCGTGCCAGGTCGCCTCGCTCTCGAACTCCGCCTTTGCTTTTCGGGACCAGATCGTGGCCCCCTGCTTCAAATCCAGACACGCAAGAAAGCCATCGGTATTGCAGACAAACACCTTGCCGCCTTTGATCGTCGGCGTGGGGCGCGGACCGCTATCACCGCCTTCGCCATCTCTGAACTTCATTGGAAATCGAGAAGACCAGTTTGTTTTGCCTGTCAGCATCTCGTAGCAACTCACCAGCAATTCATCTCCGGCCCGGTGAGCGAGAATCAGCCGGCCTTCGCTGGCAACCGGGCTGGAATAGCCTTCTCCCACGAGTGAACGCCAGACGACAAGCGGGCCTTGGCGCGGCCACTCATCCGCGAGCCGTGGTCCCGAATACACTGCATCGCGCGTCGGCCCCAAAAACTGCGGCCAATCTGCGGCGCGAGCGGCGAAGGGCAGGAGTGCCGCAAGGACAAGCCGGCCAAGTCGCACCCATCCGGGAAGCGAGTTTTTACCTTGCGCTATCATGCGGTTTGGAAAACCAACGGCCGTGGAGGCGAAGCAAGGACGTAGGAAGTGGAAGTGGCGCGATCATAGTCAAGGTGGGACTAGGGGCCGATTTTGAGATGCTGGCTGACCTGAACACCGATGATGGTATTCGTGCGTATGTCGTAGCCAGTGTCTATCGCCGTGACAACAGTCGGGTTCTGCGTCTCGTGCCGCAAACGGAAATCGTGAGACTG
This sequence comes from Verrucomicrobiota bacterium, assembly GCA_016199985.1. Classification (GTDB taxonomy): domain Bacteria; phylum Verrucomicrobiota; class Verrucomicrobiia; order Limisphaerales; family UBA11320; genus UBA11320. The sequence goes on from JACQFQ010000029.1 coordinate 68,471, forward strand.
CGTGCCGATCTTTCCGTAGTGCGGGGTGACTCGCAGCGCGGTTGTCTGCTGGCCGTTGACGGGGTCTCCATGTTGCGTGATTTCAAGAATACGGAACCGCACCGGAGAGAACTCGCCCAGATGGGACTGGTTGGTCGCCGCTCCGGGTGACGAGGCGGTGACGACGCCGGGATTTGCGTGGGGCTGAACTGTCCGAACCCCAATCGAAACGGGCACGAGCATGCCGTCCGGTTTGCGAATGTCCGCGAAGGTGGCGGTTCCATCATTCCTGGTCACTTTGCTGTCGTCGCGAATGATAAACTCGCCAAAGGGAACCGGCCCGCCTGGAGTAATCGCCACGTAAGTCGTGCTGCCGCCCGCGCGGAAGATGAACCCCTTACCCAGCGAACCGTCTTCGAGCCGAATCTCATGGGAACCTTCGACGGTGGCGCTGACTGCTACTCCCCTTTGCGGTACCGCGGCCGACCAACCGAGCGAATCATCGCCGACAAAGAGCCGCAATTCCATGTTCGGTGGGACTTGTGCGTCAATGATGGCTCTCTGCCGCTCGGTGCGAACCTTTAGAAACGGGCCGGCCATCGCCGAGAGCGTCAAGAGGAGTAGTGTTGTGATTGTGTGAATCGTGGCTTTCATCATGTCTAGGTTGTCGCAGGGCTGTCGCTGGATGCGTCAAGGTTCGCGGGTTCTTGGCATTTCATTTGTCGAGTGCCTCGAAGCTCCGCCTAATGTCTTCGGGCACGGCATGATAGGTCTCTTGATCCGCGGCGTCGGCATCAGGTTGTCCCGTTGGAATAGTCCTCTCCTCCACGTCGCCCGGACTACGGATGGCCAGAATGCGAAGATATCGATCGATGTGTTTGTGCACGCCACTTCCCAGTTGCGCGCCGCAACTGATCCAGAGCGCCTTACCATCTTCCTGCCAAGCCACGCCATAGGGTAACCCGTTCGAAAGAGGAACGCCGTAGGTGGCGGAGGGTTGGGTCTCACCCTCGGCCTGCCAGATCAACTCGGCGGCGACACTTCTTTTTGTGGCAGACTTCTTCTCGTCGTTGCCATCGGCGATCACCAGCTTGAGGCCGGGCTTGATGTCGTAGGTTCCAGGCTTCGTTACGATCCGGGTGGTTGGCGCGGCCCGATATGCTGAATTGACATTCCACCACGGCGGCAGGCTGCTGAAGAAAAATGAATCTTGGCTGGTACCTTGTTCCGTGCGGCCCGGTTCGATGGTGATCTGGTAGAAATCGTTCGGCGCTCCCTCAAACGAAACTGAGCAGAAATGTTTCACGCCAAAGCCGAGGGCAATGCCGGGGTCCTCCGTGATGCGCTTCAACGGGTAGCGGTTCCATTCGCGGATGAGGTGTTGCAAAGCCTCTTTCTTGCCCGGCCAGTCGGCGCGCAACAATGCTTCCCAATGGGCGTCAGGAACGCCACCTGTGTAATAGTCCTTGTATGGCCGCGATTTGGCTTCTCCTTTCAATTCCGCCAGCACCCGCGGCGAGAGGAGTTTGGAGATGGCTTCCTCCGCATCTTCGATGGCGCACGCATAGAAGAACGAGCGCGCGGCGCGCATGACAGTCTGCCGTGGATACTCGTAGTTAGGACCGCGTTCGATCTTGTCCGGCCAGTCAGTCGCGATGATGAATGTTTGCACGCGCGTCATCACGTCCGGTGGCGCCGTGACGAGCACTTCCTGATTGTCGGCCGAAGGAGCGGCTTCAGAGTTCCGACGACCGAGGAGAATCGCCCGAAGCTGCTCCGCCATGTCGCTGCCGAGCTTGTGACGGAGAGGGAATGGGCGGGTCATGCTCGTTAAAGAGATACCCCTAGTGCTCTCGCCTGGTCCAGCGACCACCAGCTTATAGCGAATTCTAACGCTGCGCGGGTTTTCCGTGGAACCGACGGATTTCAGCGATGTGACGATTTGGAGGATGCCGACGCCGCCTTCGCGGGTTTGGAAAAGAACCGCGCCATCACCGTCAAATCCGGGGCGATTAAACATCGTAAGAGGCGGCAATGGCGTGCCGTTGGTTTTATACCGTTGCGCGGCCTCGGTTGACATCTTCAGCACTTCCTGGGCGTCCGCTTTGGCGAACGAAAGCGTCGGAAATGAAATCAAACCTCCATACAACACAATCGTTATCTCGGGAGAAGTCATGCCCAGCGTCAAGTCCGCCCCACTCGTCTGCGCCCAACTTTTGATCGGGTCATCCGTGCGACCAGACCTCGTGACCCCATCAAAGCGGACTCTGAGCAGGGAGAAAACGTTTCCGGGCGCGTCCATGAAATTGCCGGAGTCGAGATCGAGAAAATAGTTGTTAGTGCTTTCCCCGGGATGATTGATGATCCGCTCGATCACGGGGCCAAAGGTCGGGTCTTGCGTTGCGACCGAGGCATGGGTCGGCGCGGCGTCGTCGGCGGCCAACGCGTTTTTCATCAGCGCTCGCTCGGCGAGTTCGGCTTTGACTTGCGCCTGGCGTGCGTTCGATCCCCGGAGGCCAATTAGGGTGAACACGCTGACGCCGAAGAGGAGCAACATCACGCCGATAACCCGGAGCGCGGTCTTGCCGGCGGCCCCGCCTTTGCGCGCGAGCACGAGCAACAACGCGATGCCGCCGGCGGCAATGAGCAGGACCGCGGCGCCAACGACAATCGCCGCAAGCGAGAAGGACCATACCCTGAGCTGCGTGGTTGGAGGGGATGGCAGCGCGCCATCCACCCGCACAGTGATGGATTTCCCTTGGAACTGGCACAGCTCGACGTTCGCGCCGCGCACGGTCGTCGCGCTCACGGTCTTGGTGCGGAGAAGCTCGTCGGCGAGGTCACGGAAGTTGCCGACGAAGCCCTCGCTCACGGTCGCACCGCCGATTCGTCTGACGAACAGGACGCGGTCCGCGCCGACCTTGCTGAGTTCGAACTGGACGGAGACGCCATAAAGCTTCGTCTCCTGATCGGATTGCAGGATTTTGATGAGGCTGTCGGCACGGGCGAGATGCGCCATGCCGGGCCGGGACGCGAGCACTTTCCATGTCAGGGTCACGGCGGATTCGGCGTGCTGGTTTTGGCCGGAGACGGAAACCCAGTTCGGGTCGGCGGAGGTGAAGGGCGGCGCGACTTGCATCGAGGCGCGATAGGTTGCGCCGTTGGGCTGGCTCACCTCGAAGAGCGTGCCGGCGAAGGTGCGGCCCGGTTCGGCGGGCAGCGGACCGATGGAGCGAAGGTTGTCGAAGGCATCCTGGGCGAGCGCGGCGGTCGGCAGCACAAATCCCAGCCGTGAAGTTTGTCGCCGCGTCGGCAGAAGGCGGAAAACCTGGTTGCCGCTGTATGGCGTCGGCTTGATGAACGTGCCTGAGAAGGGGGGAGTAAACGCGTCCTGAAAGGATGCCTCGGTCGCGGCGGGCAGGCGCGGGCCTTCCAGCAACGGGCGCAGTTCGGCGTTGCCCCGCCTGACCACGGTGGTCACATCCACGATGACGACGTTGTTGCTCACGCCCACGGGGATGCAGATGAAATGCGTGACGCCGGAGGGCTGCGCGGAGCGCGAGAATAAATACACCGCGAAGAAACACCCGATGGTCAGCAGCGGTATCAGCAGCATGAACGCGGCATATTGGAACGGCGCGCGAACCGACGGCATCGGCGTCGGGTGATTCGGATCGGCCTCCCATCGCGCGACCTTCCGCAAGTGCGTGGCGGCCCAGGGCAGCAGCGCGACACCCAGGAAATCGAGCGTCGCCAACGCCCCCTCGGAGGGCGCGGGATTCCACGGTCCTGTTTCGCTCATCAGGGAATAGAGACAAAACAACGCAAGTGCGACCGCCACAGCAGCAAGCAACCAGCCGAGCCACGAGAACGCTCGCAGCCAGCGGGAGCCACGCTCCGCGTCGCCAGCCGAGTGCCATTGGTCCGTCTTCCGTCGCGCGATCATCGCGACGAACGCCAGCGCGATCATCATCGCCACGATGGAAAACGATTCGCTCGCGTGAATCGCACCCATGCAGTAAGCGACGAACGGAAAGGCCGCGAACCACCAGACGATGCCGAGCGCCACCGTCGTGGCGCGAGAACCGGGCGGCGGACCCGGCGCCGATCCGCTCCGCCAGAACAGCAACGCGAGCCCGATCAGGAGGAACGGCGCCACGGACCAGAGCAGCTTCGTCAGGAGGCCGGCGGACGGGAAGCGAAGTTGGTTGACGGCCTCGGTCGCGGCGGGGATTCGCTGCTGGAGATCGGCGCTGAGTTTCCCGGCCTGCGCCACTTTGTCGGTGAGCCGACGCCTCTCGATTTCATTCTTCTCGCGTTCCGAGTCGGTGCGGGCGTTGACGGCGTTGGCTTCAAACCGGCTCACCGCCGTGCGGGCCTGGAATGCCTCGGTGTTGGCCGCGGTCCACTGTTGTTGCAACCTGTGAATCTCGCTGGAAAGCGCGATGACACGCGCGTTGTAGGCACGGCTTTCCTGAAAGAACAGAAGCCCCCACAGAACGAGACCAGCCACGATTACGCCCGCCCCGAGCAGGCGGGTGGCGGGGGGGTGAAACTTATCGGGTTGCTCGGCAGACCCATTCACCGCGCGCCAGGCGCCGCGAACGATGAAGTAGCCGGCGAGCAAGGCGGTGACCCCGGTCGCGAGCGCCATGAAGGCCCCAGTGTGATCCACAAAGATGTGTTCCATCAGCGAAAGCGGCTGGTGATTCGCACGGATCGCGGGTTCCAGCACTTCACGGAACAACCACCACCAAAAGAATGCGATCACCCAAACCAATCCCGCCATCGGAAACAGCAACCCGTCGAACACCGCCAGCCACATTCCGTGAAGCCGCCCCGACGAGCGGCGGATTTGCGCGACCGCGATCCATCCGAGAAGCGTCGTGCCGAACGGTGCGGCGGCGCCCAGCGGGACGAGCGTCACCATGAGCGCGATTTGCCACCACGCCGGCCCGGAGTCCTCCGCGGCAGGGACGTCCCTCGAAATGGACATTCCGACGAACGCGAGGAGGAAGAACGGAACCCAGCAGGCCCCCACGATTGCCGTGCGCGAGAGGCGCGGCTGTTGTCCTGTTGCAGCCGACGTGAGGAGGCTCTGATCTTTTCCTGGAGGTGAAGCCTCGTTACCTTGGCTGCTACGAGGCGTTGAAACCACGGTCTCCACCTGTGTCCGCATCTCCCCAGCCGTCTGGTAACGAAGCTCAGGCGTCTTCTCCAGCGCGCGGAGGACAATTTCATTGAGGCGCACGTCGATCAGCACTTTCCGCGACGGCGGTTGCAGTTTGTCCGCGGGAAGTTCGCCTGTGAGCAGTTCATAAAGCACGACCCCGAGCGAATAGATGTCCACGCGGTGATCGGTGCTGCGATGCGCCTTCTGCTCCGGGGCCATGTATTGCGGCGTGCCGGCTGGCTGGCTGTCCGCGACGCCGACATCCGAGCCGTCGGCATGAAGCAATTTAGCAATGCCGAAATCGGCAATCTTCACCCGACCCTCTTTGTCGAGTAGCAGGTTCTCCGGCTTGATGTCGCGATGCACGATGCCGTGCTCGTGCGCGTATTGCAGCGCCTCGCACACCGGTGGCACCACGGCCAGCGCCTGCTCGGGCGTGAAGCGGCCTGCCTTCATCGCCTGACGCAGATTCACGCCATCCACGAACTCCATGAGCAAGAAGTAGAAGCCGCCAGCCTGGCCAAAGTCGTAAATGGTCACGATGCTTGGATGATTGAGCGCCGCGAGCGCTTGGGCCTCGTGAGCGAATCGCAGCGCAAATTGCGCGTCCGCCGCGCGCTCCGGCGCGAGCAACTTCAGCGCAACCACGCGGTTCAGTGATTTCTGCCGCGCCTTGTACACGACGCCCATTCCGCCCCGACCGAGGCACTCGATGATTTCCAATTGCGGGAAATGAGGCGCGAGTTCCGCGGGCGAGAGCGGGGGTTGGGCAGCCAATGCGTCCGCTCCAGTGAGCACCGTCTCGGTGGCGAGATTCATCGCCGCCAGACAGCGCGGACACAGCCCCTTGGGCGCGTCAACGGGAAGGGTAACGCCGCACTTGGGGCAGGTGGGCAGGAGAGGCGTGTTCATCGGTTGAGCGAGCATCCGGCTTGTTTCGCTGGCTGTGAGACAGTGTTCATCGCCAAGTGAATAAAGGCTTATCGCGGGTTGTTACCCCATCCCGAGGCTGCCAAGCTCAAGACGGCTTCCACTGTCCCGGCGACGAATGGACGAAGAAGCCGACGCGATTGCTTCCGCGTCCGACGCACCGTAACCAGACACCCACGGTGGCCGCGAGAGTTTGACGCCATAACAAGACTCCGTGGAAATGCCGAAAGGAGTCATAGCGCTCGCAGCCGGAAATACTTTGCCGCGCCGGTCGCGGAGTTGGTGTAGGGGTTGGTCGAGTTGCTGATGACGGTAAACGCGCCGGTGATGATGAGTGAAGTCTCCAAGCGGAACACCGGATTGGTCCAGCTCAACACGACATCCTTGCCGACTCGCTGGAATTTGAGCGGGATGGGAGCGTTGGTGAATTGCAACTGATAGGTTTGCCGGGTTTGCAACATCAACGTCGGAGAAACGCCGAGCAGGCTAGCGCCGTTCTCGGCGTAAATCTCAAAGTGACCCTCAATCGGATTCGTCTGAGTAAAGGGAATGATCTGCCGTTGCGGCCCGAGCGATCGCATCCCTTCGTAACGGGCGCTGTCCGACGCGACGAACACGACGCGCTTCTGCAGCCACCGCGCGAAAATGTGGTTTTTGTCGAGCGACGACATAGCCCCCGCTCCGTAAAGCACACCCAGTAGTTTGCGGCCGGGGGATTCCTGCGATCCGCGCGCCACCCAACCCAGTGCGACGATATAACGATCCGCCGCGGCAGTGTTCGTCAGCAACGTGATGACGTTCGTGAAACCAAGGCCATTGGTTGAGAGGCTGTACCACAACCGGTCCGCATTCAGATGCATGCCCATCAAATAATAACTCGTGTTGCCGGCGAGGAATTTCTTCACGTCGTTGACGGCATAGGCTCCATTCAACGTCTTGGCGTCAAACGCGTAATTCCTCCCATCCCCGCTTGAGGCCCGAAAGACGCCGTTGAAATTCTGGAAGTCGCCAAAATACAGGCGATAGACTCCGTTCTCGTAGAGCATGACATTCATCCCGTTGATGTCGGCGGCGGCGTAGTGGTAGCCTGTAATGCTCACGAGGTTCGACGCGCGCGCCGTGTATGGTTCACCGATTCCATTGCTCCAGTTCGTGCCCGTGGTATCGCTCTTGAGAAAGACGGGCTTGTTCAGATTGGTGACTGGGTAAAGCGTGGCGTTCATGGCATACGAACCATCGTCGAAACGCAGAGCGTTGACGTTGTTCACATGGATGTAGCCGCCGGGAACAATTATCCGATGCCGGTTGGATACCGTCTGAAAATCGAAATCAACATTCCCGCTGTAGATGAGGTCATTGCCCGTCGAAACGCCATCCCAGCCACCATAGAACATGCGATAACCCGTGGGCGTTTCCACGGCTGAGGGAGCGTAGATGTTGCGCCAGGCACCGCTGAAAGGCGAGAGGAATGGCGAGCGGTTATCCGGGAGCAGGTTGAGGCGCCCCGCCTGCCATAGGGCGGGATCGAATGCGCCCGCCTCCACGCCGTCCACCTCCACAAAGCCGCTTTGGGCGATGTTCGTTGTCAGGACGACGGAAAGGCTGCCAGAAACCGCGTTGGTGATGAGTGAGAGATCCGCGATCAGATGCGCGTCGGTACTCCCGCTCGCTTGGTTCAAGCCGATCAGCGCGAACACATGCGTTCCCACGCCGAGGCGATCGCCCACGGGGCCAAGGTCGATCACGCTGGCCGGATTGACCGGTGCATTGCAACAGGAAGCCTCGTGAAGACCGGTGGCCACGGCGGTGTTGGTCACGGGCGCGCCAGGCGAACCAGGCGCGTTGGCGCGCATCAGCTCCGCGCCGTCGAGGTAAGCAACGAATCCGTCGTCGTAATCAATCGTGAGTTGAAGATGCAGATGGGTATCGACGGCGGAGCTGACGGTGAACGAACGGCGAATGTTGAAAGTGGTATAGAGATTCGGCATGTCGCCCAAGGTCGTCGCTTCACCGAGGATGCCGACGTCGCCATAACCAAAGCCACCCGCGGCGGTGATCCACGTCGCGTCGAGCAAGGCGTCGGCGATGGTGAGCCAACCCGCTTGCGGCGCGTTGGCGCCTTTGTGGTAGTTCCAGGCATCACCGTGATTGACGAGCGGCGTCGCGGCGAAGGAAACGGCTTGCGCCAGCGACAGTGCGGCGGCCGCCAAGAGCCAATGCAAGGGCTTAGTTTCCATGCTCAGAAGGCTTCGATGCCCGTTATCAATTCCCGCGGGACACGTCCGGCTGCGCCCGTGGCTGGAGCCGGCCGTGCTGACTCCACGTTCCGGCCGGTTTGGCACAAAGGCGGGTTTCATCACCGAGTAAATAAGGAAACGCCGTCCGTTGTTACATCGCTCCGGCGCCTACGCCCGGCTCAACACGGCAACCAAATGCCGCATCTCCGCGTCCACGTCGTCCGCGGCATCGACTGTTTCGGCGATGGTTTGACGGAACAATTGGCGAAATTGCTTCCGCATCCGATGCACTGCGACCCGCGCCGCGCCCTCCGTCGTGCCCAGCCCCGTCGCGATCTGCCCATAGGGAATACTGCCCCGCTCCGCCGTGAGCCATTCCTTGAGAGAATGAAACTCCAGTTCTCGGCCCGCATGCGTGAAATGACCCTGAAGTCGCTCCATCGATTCGTCCAGCAGGGTCATGGCCCAACGGCGTTCGTAAAGTTCATCGGGCGTGAGTGGCGGCTCAGCGGCAAAGCGGTGTTCCGCTGCCCCAGTGTCTAACGACAGTGGCAGGATTCCCGATCCCCGCTTTTGTGCCATGCCGCGGCGCCACTCATTCGTCAGGAATCGCTTCATAGTAACGACCAGGAACGTGCGAAACCGCCCCTTTTCCGGCAGGACGACCCGAAGCCAATCCCGCGCGAGCAACCGCGCAAAAAACTCCTGCGTCAGATCCTGCGCATCATGAGGCGAACGTCCCGATGCGCGTACGTAGGCGTAGAGGGGATACCAGTAAGCACGACAAAGCGTCTCCAGTGCCGCCGCCGAATCCGGCGACGACTTGTCCCGCGCCGCTAGCACTACCGACCAGCGAGTGGTCAAGAACAGCAGGTGCGGCGGCGCGTCGGGAGTCTCTTTCGTTTCTGACACGCGGTCTTACCGAGAAAATAAGGAATGATCGTCGATTGTTACAACACCAATGCCAGTAATGCGGCGCATGCCAAGCAAGTCGTCGAAGACTACGGACGATACCTTTACCTCCAGCGGCTCCGTGAACCAGAGGTCATTCTCGCGGCGATTTCCAACGAAGTTGTCCGTCATCTCCTCAGCGAACTGGGCTCCGAAGTAGAAGCCACCATCGAAGTGCAGGCAAAGGTTCCCCAGCGTGTGCCGGACAACGTCGTGCGCACCGTGACCGAGAATTGCCGCACGCTGAAGTTCGACAGTAACGGATTTGAGAAGGACTGAGCTGAAATATGGGATGAAGCGCGAGTTCGACGCAGGAGGCCCGAGAGCTCCTGATTCTAGGCGCGACAAGCGCGTCGCGCTCTTCTAGGTTCGCCCGCGTGAACCGTGGGATCCTTCAGGCCTCGATACTCCTTCTCCTCTTCGGCTTCGGAGCGTCAATTGCCCTGGGCGGCGCGAGCGCTTCAACAACCGCCGCCGGCGCGTCGCCGGAGGGCGCGATGAATGGCGGGGATCGCTTCTCCCTGAGCCCTGGAGCGTATTGGCAGGGTAGGGCGGGGGAGAAGTCGTGGTGGTGGCAGACGGAGTTCGCTTCTCCGAGGAGGGTCGGCGCCCTCGAGCAGGTGCTTGGGGACCATCCGTTCGTTCTTCGCAACGCTCCCCGCCATTACGCATGGCAGGCCAGCTTGGATGGACAGCATTGGTTCGAGCTCTTTGGCGCTGTCACGAGCCCTGAAGAGCGGATCTACCGCGTCCTCCGCGCCACCCGACCGAGGCTCGCCCGGTTTGTTCGACTCACCGTTTCCGATGTCGTCGGCGACCGTCCCACCTTGCGAGAGGTCGTCTTCCATGAGGATCCCGAGGATCGCGTGGATTTCCCTGAGTGGATGGTCGTGGTCAATGTGACGCATGACCGACGTCTCCCTGGCGAGGGCGAGCAGTTCATCCCGCTGGCCCGCGGCGTGGCCCCGGGCTTTGCGGCTCAGCAGATTTGGCTGACCGCGTTCACGCCGGAGTTCCTGTCGGCCGAACCGAAGCCGCTTTGCGCGTTCCTCTCGGGATCGTTCAAGGATTGGTGCGAGGTGGACCGATCGCATTGGCGCGGGGTGGAATCGGCGCTGCGGGACGGACGGACGCCGATGTGGGCGTCGTGCGGCGGCGCGCAGGCCCTCGGGCTCATATCGGAATACGGTGTGGATCACAAGTGGGACTGTCCGCACTGTCCGCGGACCGGCGCGCGGAGCACGCCGCTGTACGGCCACATAGGTCACACCGCCGAGCGGCCTTGTGGGGACTACTCGGGCTGCGTATTCGAACGCGGGCCACACTGGGCTCTACAGGTGGGAAGGGATCCGGTGTTCGCCGGGCTCCCCGCTGAGTTCTCCGTTGTGGAAAGCCACTGTGGTCAGCTCGAGTGGACGCCCGCGGGATGGGATTTGGTGGCCACCGCCGGGGAGGGAACCCGAACGTTGATCCAATGCGTTCGGAAGACGGGCGCTCCGATCTACGCCGCGCAGTTCCACATCGAGATGAGCGGCTCGCCAGACGTGTCGCGAGCCATCATGCGTAACTTCCTCAGCCTGGCGAGAGGATATCGGTGAGTTCTCAAGGCGGCTTCAATGCAGAGAAGCAGCGGGACGAATACTTCGTTGGGCGTATTGGCAGCCGGGTTCGCGTGCGGGATACTGCTCCCTATCGGGAGACCGCGGACGGTCAACGGCCTTGATCCCCGACAAACGCATGAATCAACCCATCAGCGCGGCTTCAGCGGGTGTTCCCTTCGCTGAGGACTCCTCGCGTCCTTTGTTCCGGGCTCGAGGCCTGACGAAGGTGTACGGCATGGGCACCGCGGAGGTGCGGGCGCTTTCGGGCGTTGATCTGGACCTCTTTGCCGGGGAGCTGATCGTTCTGCTCGGGCCTTCCGGCAGCGGCAAGACGACCTTGTTGAATCAGCTGGGCGGCCTGGACGTGCCCACCTCGGGCACGTTGCGCTATCGCGACATGGAACTGACGGAGGCCAGCGAGGACCAGCTCACCCTGTATCGGCGGCACTCGGTGGGTTTCGTGTTCCAGTTCTACAACCTGATTCCGAGCCTGACCGCGCGGGAGAACGTGGCGCTCATCACCGAGATCGCGCGCGATCCCATGTCGCCGGAGGAGGCGTTGGGGAGGGTCGGGCTTTCGCCCCGGCTAGATCACTTTCCGGCGCAGCTGTCCGGAGGCGAACAACAGCGCGTGGCGATCGCCCGCGCCATAGCGAAGCGTCCGGAGGTGCTGCTCTGCGACGAGCCCACCGGGGCCCTGGACGTGCGGACGGGCATCGTGGTTCTGGAGGCGATCGAGCGGGCCAATCGCGAGATCGGCGCCATCACGGTGATCATCACCCACAACGCGGTCATGGCGGAGATGGCGGATCGCGTGATTTATTTTTCCGACGGACGCGTGGATCGCATCCGCTCCAACTCCCATCGCGAGCCCGTCTCCTCGCTCCGGTGGTGATTCCGAACACCGCTCCATCGTGATCTCCCAGCTCGACCGCAAACTGCTTCGCGACCTGCTTCGATTGAAGGGGCAGGCGATCGCGGTTTCGCTGGTGATGGCGTGCGGCCTCGCGATGCTGATCATGGCGCGAAGCCTGATCGTGTCCCTGGAGACGACGCGGCTGAACTACTATGAATCGCATCGATTCGCGGAGATCTTCTGCTCGCTGAAACGGGCGCCGATGTCCTTCGTTCCGCAGATCCAGGCGACGCCTGGGGTCTCGGTGGTGGAGCCGGGGATCTCTGTGCAGGTGACGCTCGACATCCCTGGCCTGGAGGAGCCGGCGACGGGCTTGGTGAAGTCGCTGCCGGATTACCAGGATCCCCAGCTCAACCGCTTGTTCCTCCGGCAAGGCCAGTGGCTGCGGCGGGGCGGACGCAAGGAAGTGCTGGTGGGCGAGGCGTTCGCGGAGGCGAATCAGCTGCGTCCGGGCGACTCGATCACGATGGTTTTGAACGGACGGCTTCAGCGCTTCCAGGTGGCGGGCGTGGTCCTCTCGCCGGAGTTTATCTTCGAGTCGCGTCCGGGCGCGGCGCTTCCCGACAATCGCACCTACGGCACGTTCTGGATGGGTTACGAGGAGCTGGCCAGCGCGTTCGACCTGGATCGGGCGTTCAATCAGGTCTCTTTGCTTCTGGATCCCGGCGCCAGCGAGAAGCGGGTGATCGCGGATCTCGATCGACTTCTGGCGCCCTATGGCGGGCGCGGCGCCTACGGACGATCGGACCACCCGTCGCACATACGCGTTTCCGACGAGATTCGCGTGATGGAGACTTTGTCGATTGGGTTTCCGGTCGTGTTCCTGAGCGTGGCCGCGTTCATGACCAACGCGGTGCTGTCGCGGCTTCTGGCGCTGCAGCGGGAACAGATCGCGATCCTGAAGGCGTTCGGGTTCACCAACGGGCAGATCGGCTGGCACTATGTGAAGTTTTCCCTGGTGTTTGTCATCGGGGGGACGCTGTTGGGGGCTCTCGGAGGCGTGGTGCAAGGGAGGCAGCTGGTGATCATGTACAGGATCTTTTTTCGCTTTCCCGAGCTCGGCTTCCACCTGGATCGCTCGTCCCTGGTCATCGCTTTGGGGGTGGGGACTCTGGCGGCTACTCTGGGAGTGATCGGCGCGGTTCGACGCGCGGCCCGGCTGCCTCCCGCGGACGCGATGCGGCCGGAGCCGCCGGCGAACTATCGACCGTCGCTCCTGGAGTGGATGGGCCTGGCTTCCTGGCTCTCGCACAGTTTCCGCATCGCGGTTCGCAATCTGGAACGCAAGCCGGCCCAGGCCCTATTCACCGTCGCAGGGCTGGCCCTGGCGACGGCGATCCTGATTGTGCCGAACTGCTTTCGCGACAGCGTGGGCGAGGTTCTCGAATTTCAGTGGGACACCGTCCAGCGCCACGACGTCAGCCTGGGCCTTGTGGAGCCGGACACCGAGGCCGCGCAGCATCCTTTGCGGCAAATCCCCGGCGTGGTTCACATGGAAACCTTCCGATCGGTTCCCGCGCGCATCCTTTTCGGACATCACCGACGGCAGCTCATGATTCAAGGCATGTCGCCCGAGGGCGAACATGAGCGGATCATCGGCGTCGGCCATCGCCAGATCCCCATCCCGCGCGAAGGCCTCGTGCTGTCCAGCAAGCTCGCGGATGCGCTGGGCGTGCGGCCGGGCGATTCTCTGGGCGTCGAGATCCTCGAAGGCAAGCGCCAGACCACGACCGTGACGCTCGTGGGACTGGCCGAGGATTTCGCGGGAGTCACCGCGAGAATGGATCGGCAGAGCCTCAACCGCCTGCTGGGCGAAGGCGACGTGATCACGGGCGCGTCGTTCAGCGTCGACGGCTCCCGGCGGGGCGAGTTTCTCAGCTCCCTCAAGCGTCTGCCGCGGGTCAGCTGGGTGGCCGTGAAGGAGTCCCTGCGCGATAACTTCCGGAAAACCACCGCGGCGAGCATCAACCTCATCCAATCCATTTATCTTTTTTTCGCCACGGTGGTGGCGTTTGGAGTGGTGTACAACAACACGCGAATCTCGCTGGCCGAGCGGTCGCGCGAACTAGCGACGCTTCGGGTGATTGGGTTCTCCCAGCGCGAAGTGGGAAGCATTCTGCTGATCGAGCTGGTCATCCTGACGAGCGTCGCGGTGCCCTGCGGCTTGCTGCTGGGGACGGGCTTCGCCACAGGCATCATCGGGCTCGTGAGCACGGAAACGATCCGCCTGCCCCTGGTGTTGACCCTCCGGAACTACGCTTTTGCCGTGACTACAGTGACCATCGCGTCGACGGTGTCGGCGCTCCTGGTCTTGAGAACCTTGAACCGATTGAACCTGGTGGGCGCGCTTCGAGCGCCCGAATAAGCCTTCCATGACGAATCCAACGCCTACCGCCCATGATGACGTCGCTGGAAACCCGGCGTCGACCCCGCCCCTCCCGCCGAATCGCGGCCAGGGCTCGCCCTCCGCGACGCCGCGAGATCCCGGCCGCAACGGCCGCGGCCGGCCGCGCGCCGGCCGATGGATCACTTGGGTTGGGGGCGCGCTCTTGATCGGTCTCCTCGTGTTCGGCTTCTGGCCGCAGCCGACGCCCGTCGAAGCCACGCGCGTGAAGTCGGGTCCGCTTCGCGTGACGGTCAGCGAGGAGGGCCGCACGAGGATTCGCCATCGATTCACCATCTCTTCGCCCGTGGCGGGGCAGCTGCGGCGCGTCCCGTTCAAGGCGGGCGCGAGGATCGAGACGAACCAGGTGCTCGCCGTGATTGATCCGCTGACGCCTCCCTTGCTGGACGCGCGAAGCCGGACGCTCTCCGAGGCGCGGCGCGAGACGGCGTTGGCGCAGTTGGAGAAGGCGAAGTCGCTGCGCTACTTCGCGGCTCGCGATCTGGAGCGATCCGAGAAGCTTCACAAGGACAGCGCGCTTTCCGCCCAGGCGCTCGAGCAGGCCCAATGGAAGGAGACCGCCGCGGCCCGGGAGGTCTCCACCGCGGAGAGCGCGCTGCGGCAGGCGGAGGCGGAGCTGGCGGTGTTTCGTCAGTCCGGCGGGCCAGGCGAGTCGCCTGTGGAGGTGCGGTCCTCGATCTCCGGCAGCGTGCTTCGCGTGCTGGAGGAGAGTTCCCGCGTGGTCGTCTCCGGCGCCCCGATTCTTGAGATCGGGGATCCCAAAGACCTGGAGGCCGTGATCGAAGTGCTCTCCCGCGACGGCACGCAGATCCAGCCCAACATGAAGGTGGAGCTGGACCATTGGGGCGGACCTCAACCGATCCGCGCCATCGTGCGGCTTGTCGAGCCGTCCGCGTTCACCAAGGTCTCCGCGCTGGGCGTGCAGGAGCAGCGCGTGAACATCATCGCGGACCTGGTCACGCCTCTGGACGAGCGCGGCAACCTGGGCGATCAGTTCCGCATTGAAGGCCGCGTTATCACCTGGGAAAGCGAGAATGTCCTGAAGGCGCCGTCGGGCGCTCTCTTTCATAGGGACGATCGTTGGTGGGTCTTTGTCGTCGAGTCGGGGACGACCCAGCTTCGCGCGGTGAAGGTGGGACGCCAGAGCGGCCCCGAGGCCCAGATTCTCGAGGGGCTCCGCGAAGGCGAGGTGATCGTGATGTATCCCAGCGATCGCGTCCGGGACAAGGGACGCGTCAAGATCATCGCCCTCTGACGGCCGCGAGCCCTCCTCGCGGCTATTTCGGCTGAGGCGCGGGGGCGCCGGTTCGTTGAATCACCTCGTCGGGCCTGAGTTGCTTGTCGCCCGCGTCCGGGAATTCGACTTTCGGCTGCGACCGCGCCCACTCGACGTCGCCGACGGACCGCGTCTCGTGAAGGAAGAGGTAGGTGCCCTTCTTGTTCCCGATGATCAGGTCCGGCTTCCCATCGCCGTTCACGTCGGCGATCCCGATCTGCCTGCCCACGCCCGAGTCGCTGTCGATGAGATGAGGGATCCAATCAACGGCTCCGCCCGTCTTGCGGACCAGCTCAAACCAGTAGATCACCGCGGGCGCGGTGGGATCCGGATCTCCGCCGGGGCCGTGCGCCCAAAAGCATTTGCCGGTGACGATGTCCTTGAGCCCATCGCCATTGATGTCGACAAGCTCCACCGCGTGCAGTTGCGAGAACGCCACGCCGTAGCGGTTCTCCGACCGCTCCTTGTTCATGAAAACATGGGTTTTGAACTGCGGGTGCCCCTCGGCGTCTTTTTCGCGGAGCTGCTGGTACCATCCGAGGCCGTATCCGTGGGCGGCGATGCTGGTGACCACGTCGTTGAGCCCGTCGCCGTCGACGTCGTAGGCGAACATCTGCGCGCCGCCTCCCGGGCTGAACGCGGCCGGATGTCGTTTCCAGAGCTCGGTCGAACCGGTCGCGGGCTGTTCCCACCAGCCCCCGCGCTCAAGGATGTCCATGCGTCCGTCCCCATTCACGTCGCCCAGGCCGAGACCGTGGTTGAAGTTGCCCCACGGACCCTTCGACGAGATGGAGCGAAAGGGCCACTTCGCGGTGACGTTGTCCCAGTTGGGGGCCGCGTAACCGAAAGTGCCCGCTGAGTTGCAAATGATCTCGGGCTTTCCGTCGCCGGTCACGTCCATGAACGTGGGAGACTCATTGTCCACGGCGTCGAAGACATTGTGCCGCTCCCAGTGGCGGTCCTGGCCTTTTGGGTTGAGATACAAATACGCGGGAGTGCCGGGCAGGCCGTAGGTGAGAACATCGTTCCATCCGTCGCCGTTGAAATCGTGGACGAAGGCGAAGAAGTTGTCGCCCGAGTAGGCGTTCTTTTTTCCGAAAGCGCCTTCGAATCCGGGAATTCTTTCCTCCGTTCCGTCCGCTTTCTTGAGCGCGAAGGTGGTGGTGGCGGGATACAGCTCGTGGCGCTGGGTGAAATCGGGCCCCTCCCACCAGTAGGGCCCGGAGATGGCGTCAGGCTTGCCGTCGCGGTTCAAGTCGCCGAAACAGGCGCCTTCGCTCCAATAGTATTTATCGAGGTGAACCTTTCGGAAGGAATGGAGCGTGTGGGTGGCGGCGGGGGCGGACAAGGGGAGAAAGCAAACCCCAAGGGCGAGGAGCAGCGACGATTTCATCGCAGCGTTCTGGCAGGGTTACGGCAACGAGTCAATCGCTTGTCGGAGGATCATCCGTCCAGCCGTCGCCGGAAGAGGCCGCCCACGGCGTAGACCACGGCGCCGAGCAGGACAACGCCCGCGCCGAATGCGAGGGCGCTCACGGGACCCACCCGATCTCCTCTGGCGCTCCAAAGAGCAACCCCGAGGATCAAGGCGGGAAAGACCCCAAGGCCGACGGCGCCGAGAAGGCCGCCCGGAACGCGGTAAGGACGCGGCAGATCTGGCTCGCGGACGCGCAGGACCACGAGCGCCACGAACTCCAGAAGGAGACTGAGGCCGTAGAGCATGATGTCCAGGGCGACCAGTCGTTCGAAGCCGATGCCGAGGCAGAGGGCCCAGCACGCGGCGCAGACCAGGATCGCCACCCAGGGCGCGTCATTCTTGGCGATGCGCAGGGCGAAGACCTTGGGGAGGAAGCCGTCCTCCGCCAGCGCCACCGGGACGCGCGTGTAGGAGAGGACCAGCGCGTTCAGCATGCCGAAAGCGCTGATCATGCCCGCCACGACAACCGTGATCATCAGCCATCGACCGCCGACCGCGCCCGCGACGTCCGCCCAGGAACCCGTGGTCCACGACGAGGGTGGAACGCCAAGACGCGACACCGCGAGCACGGGCACGACGTAAGTCGCGGCGAGCAGCGCGACCGCGCCCATCATGGCCAGCGGATAGGTGCGGTGCGGACGCTCCACCTCGCCGGCGACCGTCGAGGCGTTGTCCCAGCCCATGCAATTCCACATCGCGACAAGGAAACAGGAGAAGAGGCCGCCTTGCGTGAGAGGCAGGCGCTCGGTCGGCACAGCCGCCATGAGCGATTTCGGCGCGGCCAGCAGGACGATGACGGCAAACGGGGCGAGGAGCAGGACGCTCAATACAACAGAGGAGCCGCCCACCGAACGCGCGCCGCCGAGGTTGAGCGCGGCGCAGGCCGCGATCATCGCGAAGCCGACGGCGATCGCCGCCGCGCCCTCGCCCAGCGAGGGGAAGAGTCGACTCAGATAAAGCACAAAGAGGGTCGGATAGATGGCCATGTCGAAGATGCTCGCCGCAAGCGACAGCCAGGCTTCCTGGAAGCCCCAGAATCGGCCCATCGCCCGCTTGACCCAGGTGTAGTAGCCGCCGTCCTCGGGCATGGCGGCCGAAAGCTCGGCGACCATGAGCGCGGTGGGCAGGCTCCAGACGATCGGCGTGACGATGAGGATCAGGGCAGCGCCCAGGTAGCCGGCCCCGTGAATCACTTCCTCCAGGCCGAAAGGACCGCCCGCGACCATGAAGTAGGTCGCTGTCAGCAACTGCATGACCGTCATCTTTTTTTTGCTGTGTGGTTTCATTATTGGAATCTCAACAGCCGAAACCCGTCAGGCGACTCCGCGGACGCGAAGGGGAAAACGGCGGCCAGAGTCGCTCCTGTATCGCGGGTCCAGGGCAAGGCCGTCGCGCTCGACGACCCTTCGCGACTTTTCCCGCATCCAAGCCTCAGCCAGGTTATGAAGCGCGCCATGCCCCGCCGCGGAGCTTACGCGCGCAGCAGCGCGGGGTAGGAGGCGACTTCGCTCAAGCGCTGCGCGACTTTCCGCTTCAGCGCGGTGGCGTTCAGGGGGGTCCATCGGAGCAGGCGTTTCACGATGCCCAGCTGCGTCTTCAATTCGTCGCCTTCCGCCCAGCTTGCGAGCGTCGCTCGAGCCGTGTTCTCCATCCGGGTCGCGGCGTCGTTCACCGCGATCGCGGCCAGGGTCGCGTGGCTCCCTGAAGCGTCCGCTTTCCCCGCGTGCTTTTGCGCCCGGAGCACCGCGCTTTCGGCCAGATAGATGTCGATGATCAGGTCGCTCAATCCCGCCAGAACCTCCTGCTGGTCGATGAGTTTCTCTCCGAACTTCTGATAGGCCGCGCCGGAAAGAAACAGCGCCACCTTCTTCGCGTTCGCGAGAAGCGAGCGTCCGCTTCGCAGCGGATCGGGAAACTCTTCAGGCGCGGCGAGGTCAAACAGCTCCTTCACGATCTTCGCCACCGCGGGCATGAGAGGGAAACGCCCCCGCTGCGAGCGGCGCATCAGCAGCCCGGGAATGAACAGCCGGTTGATCTCGTTTGTGCCTTCAAAAATCCGGTTGATGCGCGAGTCCCGATACGCGCGCGCCGCGGGGAACTCCTCGGTGTAGCCATAGCCCCCGTGGATCTGCAGCGTCTCATCGGCGGCGCGATCCAGGGTTTCGCTGCACGCCACCTTGATGATCGAGCACTCGAGCGCGAACTCGTCCAGGCCGCGCGGGAACGCGGGATTCATCGAATCCATGAGCTCGCCGGTCTCCATCACGGCGTCGATCATCGCGGCCGTGCGATAGACCGCGCTCTCGGCGGCGTAAATCTTCGCGGCGATGTGGCCGAGCTTCTGCTGGATCAATCCAAACGAGCCGATCGTTTTGCCGAACTGCGATCGCTCCCCGGCGTATCGCGCGGCGACGCGCAACAGATCCTTCGACGCCCCCACGGCTCCGGCCCCGAGCCCGAAGCGGCCGAAGTTGAGAATGTTGAAAGCGATGTAAGCGCCCTTGCCCGCCTCGCCCAGGAGCTGGTCCTTCGACACTGTGGCGTCCTCCAGAACGACGCGGCGCGTGGATGAGGTCTTGATACCCAGCTTGTGCTCCTCCTTGCCGACCGACAAACCGGGAGTCGTCCGCTCGACCAAAAAAGCGGTGACATGTTGTCCGTCGATCTTCGCGAACACAGTGAACAAATCCGCCCAGCCGGCGTTGGAGATCCACATCTTCGTTCCGTTGAGGACGTAGCTCTTGCCATCCGAAGTCAGCGTCGCCTTCGCGCGCATCGCGAGAGCGTCGGAGCCCGACGCGGGCTCGCTCAGGCAGTAGGCCGCCATCCATTCGCCGCTCGCCAAACGCGGGAGGTACTTCTTCTTCTGCTCCGGCGTGCCGAAGTAGACGAGGGGCTGCGTTCCGATGCCGCTGTGCGCCCCGCACGTGACGCCAAACCCTCCGAGCCGCGTGAGTTGCTCGGACACACCCACGGACGCGACCTTGCCCAGGCCGAGTCCGCCGTATTCCTCGGGCACTTCGCCGCCGAGCAACCCGATCTGACCCGCTTTCTTGAACGCCTGGACGGCGAGGCCGGGTTCCTGATGCTCGAGCGCTTCGACCTGGCTGAGCACCTCCTTCTCCATGAACTTTCCGGCGGTCTCCGCCATCTGTCGGAGATCCGAGGACAGTTCCTCGGGCGTGAAAACGTTCTGTGTGTCTGTCTCGTGCAGGAGGAAGTTCCCGCCGATCAGATGCGGAGCCAAGGGTTTCAAGTCAGCCATAAGTTGTCTCTTTCTCTGGGCTCACAGCCCCAATTGTTCCACCAAAATCTCCGCCAAATCCTTCACCGGCGTCTCGGATCCGGACGCCGCGACTCCGTCCTTCATCATCGTCAGGCAAAACGGGCAGCCCACCGCGATTGTTTTCGCGCCGGTGGCGAGCGCCTGGGCGGCCCGCTGCGTCGAGACGCGCTGCGCCGTCGGTTCCTCCATCCACATGCGGCCGCCGCCCGCTCCGCAGCACGATGTTTTCTCGCGTCGCGCGGACATCTCGGTCGGCCGCTCGCCCGTCGCGGCCTGGAGCATATCGCGGGGCGCCTGGTGAATTCCGTTGGCCCGGGCCAGGTAGCAGGGATCGTGGTAGGTCACAAGTCCCGGCGGGGCCGCGCGCAATCCCTCCGCGGGACGAAGCCTCCCCGCCTCGAGCAGCTCCGCCAGGAGCTGCGAATGATGCTGAACCTCGTAATCGCCGCCGAACGCGCGATAATCCTTGAGGAGCGCGTTGAGGCAGTGAGGACAATGCGCGACGATCTTCCTCACCTTGTATCGGGCGAGGGTCGCTATGTTGATCTGCGCGAGCTCCTGGAAGAGAAACTCATCGCCGAGGCGTCGCGCGGAATCTCCGGTGCATCGCTCCTCCTTTCCCAGGATGGCGAAATTGACCTTTGCGGCCTTGAGCAGGCGGACCACCGACCGCGTCACGCGCTGAGCGCGGCGGTCGTACGCTCCGGCGCATCCGACCCAATACAGAAGCTCGAAGTCCGGATTCTCCTGGACAGTGGGCGCGCCAAAACCCACTGAAATCTCGGCGCTGTTCCAATCCGAGCGCTCGTTCGCCGGCAGCCCCCACGGGTTCCCGCTCGACTGCATGCGTCGGAGCGCCACCGCCGCCGTCCCGCTGAGGCCGCCGTCCGCGACGAGATGTCGTCGCATCTCCAGGATGGCGCCCACGGGATCCACTCGCGCCGGGCAGACGGAAGCGCAGGCGTTGCACGCCGTGCAGGCCCAAAGTGTTTCAGGGCCGATGGATTCATGCACCGCGTTCCAGCGACGCGAGGTCATCAGCTGCTTCAGGTCCTGAACAACCTTTTTCGGCGACAGCGGCTTTGACGTCGCATGGGCCGGGCAGGCCTCCTCGCAGCGTCCGCACTCCATGCAGGCGTCGAGGCTGAGGAGCTGCTGCTGCGTGAAATGACGGACGTCGCTCACGCCGATGCGCTCCTCCTTCTCGACCTGCTCCATCGTCACGGGAACCATCGAGCCGAGCGCGGGGCGCACGAGCAGCAGGTTGAAAGGGATGGCGATGGTGTGGAGCAATCGCGTGAAGGGGATCGACGCGATGAAGCCGAGGACCAGAATGGAATGGACCCACCACACGGCGAGATGCGCCGATCGGGCGCTGGATTCCGTCCATCCGGCGAACGCGGACGCGACCCACAGCCCGACCGGGGAACAATGCGCGCCGATCCCGTCGGGCTTCTGCCATGTGATCCGCAACCCCTCCACCAGATAGCCCGTGAGGCCAATCGCGATGAAGGAGTCGACCACCCACCAGTCGGTGGCGCGATGTCCAACGCTGCCCGGCAGGCGAAGCCGCCGCCATAGGAAGTAGGAGCATCCTGCGAGGAACAGGACTCCGGCGACGTCCAGGGTGTATTCGTAGGCGACGTAGTAGGCGCCTTGATGAAAGTGGAGCCGCTTCGAAGCCATCGCCGCGAGGTGATCGATCTCGAGCAGTGTCGTGCCGGCGAACAGCGCCAGAAAGCCGAGGAAGAGGAGGACATGGGCGCGTCCCGCGAGGCCCCGATCCTTCACGCGCTCCTGGCCCAGCCCTTCAACGAGCAATCGTCGGAGCCCGGGCCGCGCCGCTTTGACGATCTCGATCAAGCGGGTCTTGAAGAGCTCCCGTAGTCCTATCGAGCGGCCTTCGCGCCAGAGTCGGAATCGTCTCCAGACGCCCCAGGCGAAGCAGGCGCAGGCCGCGGCCGTGAGCGCGTAGAAAAGCCACTGCGAAAGAGGCGGGATGTTCCCGAAGGTCTCGCGCGTCGGAGTCATCGCTTCTCAATCTTGCCCAGCCATTCCGGGATCGCCTGGTAAACGTCGGCCACCAATCCGTAGTCCGCCACCTCGAAGATGGGCGCCTCCGGATCCTTGTTGATCGCGACGATCACCTTCGTGTCCTTCATGCCCGCCATATGCTGGATCGCTCCGGAGATGCCGACCGCGATGTACAGATCGGGCGCGACCACCTTGCCCGTCTGTCCGATCTGCAGCGAGTTGGGCGTGATCCCGGAATCGACCAGCGCCCGGCTGGAGCCGACGGCGCCGCCGAGGGCGTCGGCGAGGCCTCCGACCAGTCTTTCGAAATCTTCGGCGTTCTTCAGGGCTCGTCCCCCTGAAACCACGATGCGCGCTTCCGTGGCGTCAGGTCGGCCGGAGATTCGCTGCTCGCGCGCCACGAACTGGGTGTCCCCGACGGACGGTTGCTTCGCGAGTTGGAGCGGAACGATGGGAGACTCGGCGGATTGCGCGGAGGGAGCGGAGAAGGCCGCGGCGCGAACCGTGATCACCCGCAGCGGGCCGTCGAGCCGCACGGTGGCCAGCGCGTTGCCGGCGTGGAGGACGCGCTTGAAGAGAAGGCCGCGGTCGTCGCGCCGAACATCCACGACATCGCTGATCATCCCGGCGTCGAGAAGCGCGGCGGCGCGCGGGAGGATGTCCTTGGTCAG
The DNA here is from genome assembly GCA_016199985.1 of Verrucomicrobiota bacterium. Lineage (GTDB taxonomy): Bacteria > Verrucomicrobiota > Verrucomicrobiia > Limisphaerales > UBA11320 > UBA11320. Next base: position 91,406 of record JACQFQ010000029.1, read on the forward strand.
GGTGGACGCGGCGCCCGCGACGCAGTCCGCCTGGCAGGATCGCGCCGCGTCCACAACGGCGGACGCCCATCGATCGGCCAGGGGCTCCGACAGCGTTGAGTCATCGGCGAGGATCACGCTGGTCGCTCCGTGGCGACGCAGGCCGTTCGCGACGGCCTCCACCTGATGTCCGATCACGAGCGCGTGGATCTCCCCGCCGCCGGCGATCTCAACGAGCTTCGCCGCAAAACCCAGCGCGGCCAGGGTGGCGAGCTTCAGCTGTCCCCGCTCGTGTTCCGCAAGCACTAGAATGCGCGCCATAGATGACTACAAGATCTTCGCTTCGTTCCTGAGCTTCTCGATGAGCGCGTCCACCGACGCGACGCGAACGCCCGCCTTTCGTTTCGGCGGCGCCTCCATGGAAACCAGATGGGTCCGGGACTTCGCCAGGGGAGCAACCTCTGACGCCTTCAGGTTTTCCACCGGCTTCTTCTTCGCCTTCATGATCCCGGGCAGCGACACATAGCGCGGCTCGTTGAGCCGGAGGTCGGTGGTAATGACGGCGGGGAGTTTTACGACGATGGTTTCGATTCCGGAGTCGGTTTCGCGTCCGCATCGGGCGCGGCTGTTGGCGTCTGTCAGCTCCAGTTTGGAGACGAAGGTCGCCTGAGGCAGCGACAAAAGCCCCGCGAGCATCTGGCCCGCCTGATTGGAATCGTCGTCGATGGCCTGCTTGCCCATCAAGATGAGCGAAGGCTTCTCCCGCTCGCACAGCGCGGCGAGCACTTGGGCGACGGCCAGGGAATCGAGATCTCCGTCGGATTGGATCCAGATCCCGCGGTCGGCGCCCATCGCAAGCCCGACGCGCAGCTGCTCGACGCAGTCCTCGGCGCCGACGCTCGCGACAACGATCTCGCAATCGACGCCGCGCTCCCGGATGCGAAGCGCTTCTTCCACGGCGATGGCGTCGAAGGGATTCGCGGAGTGCTTGATTCCGTCGGTCACGATGCCGGACCCGTCCGGCTTGACGCGGATGCGCGTGTCGGGGTCGGGGACCCGCTTGATGGTCACGAGGATTTTCATCTCACGCTTCGAGGCGCTCAATGATTCCCGCCCCGCCCATGCCGCCTCCCACGCACATGGTGATGAGCCCGTAGCGGGATTTGCGGCGTCGGAGCTCGTGCAGGATGGACACCGTCAGCTTTGCTCCCGACGCGCCGAGAGGATGCCCCAGAGCGATCGCTCCGCCGTTCACATTGACGCGATCGGGGTTGAGATGGCACTGGCGGATCACCGCGAGAGCCTGGGCGGCGAACGCTTCATTGAGCTCAATGAGATCCAGTTGGTCGGCGCTGAGACCGGCCTGCTTGAGAGCCTTGGGAATCGCCGCGACCGGGCCGATGCCCATGATTCCGGGGGCGACGCCGCCCACGGCGTAAGTGATAAACCGGGCGAGCGGTTGGAGCTTGAGCTCCTTCACCACCTCGCCGGAGACCAGGAGCACAGCGGCGGCGCCGTCGCTGCGCTGCGAGGCGTTGCCCGCGGTGACCGTTCCCTTCGGGTTGAACGCGGGCTTCAACGCCGCCAGCTTCTCCAGGGATGTGTCGCGACGCGGTCCTTCGTCGTCGCTGAAGACGTATTCCTTCACCTGGCGCTTCTGTCGCTCATCGAGGCTGACTTCGCGGACGGGAACGGGGACGCATTCCTCGCGGAATCGGCCGGCCTCCAGCGCCGCGATCGCCTTCTGATGGCTTTGATACGCGAAGGCGTCCTGGTCGGCGCGACTCACCTCGAACTGCCGCGAAACATTTTCCGCCGTCAGGCCCATCGCGAGGTACGCGTCGGGCATGTCGACGACCAGGCAGGGGTTGGGCGACATGCGAAAGCCGCCCATGGGCACCTGGCTCATGCTCTCCGCCCCGCCCGCGATGATGACATCCGCCATGCCGCTGAGGATCCGTTGCGCGCCGATGGCGATGGCCTCAAGGCCCGAGGCGCAGAAGCGATTGATGGTGACCCCCGGCGCGGTGTCTGGAAGGCCGGCTCGCTGCGTCGCGATGCGCGCGATATTCATGCCCTGAGGGCCCTCCGGCATCGCGCAGCCGAGGATCACGTCCTCGATCCGCGACGCGGGAACATTTGGCGCGCGCTCCAGCAGCGCGCGAAACGTGAGCGCGGCCAGATCGTCCGTGCGGACGGAGCGCAGCTTGCCCTGGGGGGCTTTGCCAACAGGGGTTCGCGCGGCGGCGACGATGAAGACCTCTTTCATAAAATCAGTTCCTCAGCGGTTTCCCGGTTTTGAGCGTGTGCTTGATTCGTTCCAGGGTTTTGGGCTCGCCACAGAGGCTGAGGAAAGCCTCGCGCTCCAGGTCGAGAATATACTGCTCCGAGACGAAGTGCGTGTAGCTGAGATCGCCCCCGCAAAGGATGTAGGCGAGCTTGGTCCCGATTTTCTGGTCGTGCTCGCTGATCTGGCCGGCCTGGCGCATCTGGTGGAGGAGCATCTTGAAAAGCGCCAGCCCGCTCTCGCCCACCGCCGGCAGGTCGGTCCGGGGCGTCTGCGGACGATACCCCGCCGCGACCATCTGGAGCACCTTCGCCTTGGCCTCTCCGATGAGCCAATCCTTGTTGAGCACGAGGGTGGATTCGGAGGCGCGGAGGTAGCGCAGCTTCAGCGCTTCCGGGGCGCTCGTGGAAACCTTCGCCAACCCCGCCGTTTCCCACGCGAACCTCACGCCGGAAAGATAGTCGGCGTCATCGGTTTTTGGAATGTTCTCGGTGCATCGCATCAACATCTCCTTCGTGCCCTGGCCGGCGGGGATCAATCCGACTCCGACCTCCGGCAATCCCATGTAGGTCTCCGCCGCGGTCATGAGGTGGTCGCAGCCCATGGCGAGCTCGCATCCGCCCCCCAAGGTGTAGCCGTGGCAGGCCCCGACGACGGGCTTGTCGAACCAGCGGAGAGAGCTCGTCGACTTCTGGAACGATCGGATGCTGAGATCGATCTCGTCCCACTCCTGATTTTGAATCTGGGTGGTGATCAACATCAGGTTCGCTCCCGCCGAGAAGTGCGGACCTTGGTTTCCCACGACCAGCCCGACGAAATTCTTTCCCACTTCCTCCAGCGAGTCGCGCAGGAGACGGAGCTGATCGCCGCCCAGCACATTCATCTTCACGTGAACCTCGAAACACGCGACGCCGTCGCCCAGATCCAAGAGGCTCGCGCCCGGGTTGCTCAGCACGACCTTGTTGTCTCCGTGAACGCGGGGGAGAAAGACCGCCTGAGGCGCCTCTTCGGCGATTCGCATGTTCTTCGCGGCGGGGGAAAAGAAATGAACGCGCTGGGCGCGGGTTTCGTAGAAGCTCTTGCGTCCGGAGGAGAGCAACGCGTTGACGAGGGGCGGTGTTTCGCGCCCTTCTTTTTCGAGGCGCCGCGCCGTCTCGGCGACCCCGAGGGCGTCCCACATCTCGAAAGGACCGAGCTCCCAGTTGTAGCCCCAGCGCATCGCGTTGTCGACGGGGAGAACCTCGTCCGCGATCTCGGGAACGCGGCGGGCCGTGTAGCAGAGCATCGAGCTGAGGTGCTTCCAGGCGAAGCGCCCCGCCTTGTCGTCGGCCTCGCAGAGCGCGCGAATTCTTTCGGCGGGCGAGGCCAGGCCGCGGACGGCGTCGAGGCTCGGGATGGAGGTCTTGGCGCGCGGCTTGTACTCCATTGTCCTGTAGTCGAGCGTCAGAATCTCCCGTCCCTGGGCTGTTTTCGTTCGCAGGTAGAAGCCCTGGCCCTTCTTCTCGCCCCACCAACCCCGCTTCACCATGTCCTCGATGAACTCGGGCTGACGAAAGAGCGCGAGCTCTTCCGGGTCTTTCAGCAGGCCCTGGAGATTGCGGCCCATCTGCGCCATGAGGTCGACGCCGACGATGTCGCCGAGACGGAACATGGCGCTTTTCGGCCTGCCGATCGCGGGCCCCATGATCGCGTCCACTTCGTCGATGCTCAGGGACTCCTCGATCGTGAGCCAGAGCGCCTTCTGCATGTCGTAGCAACCGATCCGGTTGGCGACAAACCCCGGCGTGTCCTTGCCGACAACGATGCCTTTGCCCAGCACGGCTTCGCTCCACGCGGCGAATGCCCGGAGTCGCGCGGCGTCGGTGTCGTGGTTGGGGATGAGTTCGAGCAGCCGCATGTAGCGCGGCGGATTGAAGAAGTGGGTGGCGAAGAAGCGTTGGCGATAATCCAGCGGCAGTCCCTCGGTCATCCCGTTGATGGAGAGGCCGGAGGTGTTGGTGGTGACGACGGCGTCGGGTCGCGCCAGCGCGGCGATCTTCCGATGGAGATCGCGCTTGAGATCCATGCGCTCCAGCACCGCCTCGACCACCCAGTCGGCCTCAGCGATTTCGCCGAGGTGATCCGCGACGTTTCCGACGCGGATGAGCGCGGCGGCCTCGGGCGTGAACAGCGGCTTCGGGGAAAGCTTCTTCATTCGCTCGAACAGCTCGCGCGTCGGACGATTGCGAACCGCGGGCGAGTCGAGCGAAGCGCCCTGGCTCTGTTCGGCGGGCGTGAGCTCCGCGGGGGCCACGTCCATGAGGAGCACCGGGATGCCCACGTTGGCGAGGTGGCCGGCGATCTGGGCGCCCATGGTCCCGGCGCCGATGACGGCGGCTTTGTTGATCTTCAGCATGCGATGACGATGAATGTATTGATGAGCCGACGAGCCGCGAGGATGACTATCCCGTCTTTCTCAGCTCGCGTCGCAGGTATTTTCCAACGCCCGATCGAGGCAATGTGTCGCGAAACTCGACGGACCTTGGAATCTTGTAGGCCGCCAGATTCTTTCGGCAATACTCAATGACCTCCTCCTCCGCGAGCGAGGCGCCGGGTTTCCGGACCACAAAGGCCTTCACGCTCTCGCCGCGATAGGCGTCGGCGACTCCGACGACTCCCGCCTCCTGGATGGCGGGATGCTGGAACAGCACCTCCTCCACCTCGCGCGGATAGACGTTGAATCCGCCGACAAGGATCAGGTCCTTCTTGCGATCGACAATATAGTAGAAGCCCTCGCTGTCCCTCTTTGCGATGTCCCCTGTGTAGAGCCATCCGTCGCGAAGCACGGCCGCGGTTTCCTCGGGCTTGTTCCAATAGCCCTTCATCACCTGGGGGCCGCGGATGGTCAACTCGCCTTCCTCGCCGAGCGCGACCTCCGTGGTTCCCTTGTCGAGATCCACGATTCGCGCCTCAGTGCCCGGCACGAGCTGTCCGATGCTCCCGGCCCGCGGCGCGCCGGGGGGATTGACGTGCGTGGCGGGCGAGCACTCGGTGAGTCCGTAGCCTTCCACGAGCCGGGCGCCCGTCTTCGTCTCGAATTCCTGCTGCACGGCGATCGGCAGCGGCGCGCCGCCGCTCATGCAAACTCGCAGCGCGCCGAAACCGTAGCGACGGATGTCGGGCGCCGTGTTCAGCGCGACGTACATGGTGGGCACCCCGTGGAACAGGCTGGGACGATGCTCCCGCACCGCTTGCAGGACGGGCTCGAGCTCAAACCGCGGAAGGATGATGGTCGCGCTGGCGCTGTGCACCGCCGAGATCATCACGCAGGTCGTGGCGTAGATATGGAACAACGGCAGCGCCGCGACGAAGGTTTCCCCATGAAGCTGGCCGCCGGTGAGCCATTCGCAGGTCTGCTCGGCGTTCACGACCAGATTGGCATGCGTGAGCATGGCGCCTTTCGAGACGCCGGTGGTTCCGCCGGTGTACTGCAGGCATGCGACGTCGTCGGGGCGGGTCCCCGCCGGCTGGGGGTGACGGCTGATCCGAAGCAGGTTCTCCCAGGGAAGAGGATCGCCATGCGACATCCCGGGGGGCTTCGGCGACCGCAGCGCCCGAGCGAGCGTGGCGGCGCCGCTTCGAGTGTACTGGGCGCCGTGGGTGAGGATCACCCGTCGCAGCTGGGGGCACGCCGGACGGGACGCGTTCACCAGCGGCGCGAGGAGCGCGTCGGCGATAAGGATCGTCGCGCCCGCGTCGTTCCATTGATGGATCGCTTCGCGCGGCGTGTAGATGGGGCTTGTTGCGGTCACGATGCCCCCGGCGCGGAGGACGCCGAAGTACGCGATGAAAAACTGGGGGCAGTTGGGAAGCAGCAGGGCGACGCGATCGCCTTTGCGCAGGCCGAGGGCTTGAAGGCCCGCGGCGACGCGCTGGACGTGGCTGAGGAAAGTGGAATAGGGAATCCGGTGACCGAAGTAGATCATTGCCGTCTTCCGGGAAGCGGCTATGGCGACCTCTTCGAGCATCTGGCTCAAGGTGATCCTGCGATGCTTCATGCGCTGCTACCCGAATCCATCGTCATCCTGACGGAAAAATAAACGGCCGTGCGGGAATCCACAGCGCCATCTAGACGAGGTGTCAACGGGAGAGGCAAGATTTTTCGACGCTTCGGGGGCCGGGCCCGCTTGAAGCGAAGGCCCCGCGCCGCGGCCGACGCGGGGTGAAGGAGCGTTGGACTCTTGCCTTCTCTCCGGTCTTTCGGAACACTGGCGCGCACTATCGCATCCATGAAAAAAGTTTCTGCCAAATCCGCCGCGAAAAGCGGAAAAAACAATTCGGAGTCTCTTCGCGCCTTCTCCTCCATTGTCCTCGACGGACCCGAGCGCGCCGCCAGCCGCGCGATGCTCTACGCCGTCGGATTCAAGAAGGAGGACTTCCGCAAAACGCAGATCGGCGTGGCTTCCACCTGGGGCATGGTGACGCCCTGCAACATGCATATCGACCACCTCGCGGTGCAGGTGGGCATCGGCGTCAACGAAGCGGGCGGCAAGGCGGTCACGTTCAATACCATCACAATCTCCGACGGCATATCGATGGGCACCGAAGGAATGAAATACTCGCTGGTCTCCCGCGAGGTGATCGCCGACTCCATTGAAACCGTGGTGGGATGCGAGGGGATGGACGGCGTTGTCGCCATCGGCGGATGCGACAAGAACATGCCTGGCTGCCTGATCGCCCTCGCGCGCCTGAATCGCCCCGGGGTTTTCGTTTACGGCGGCACGATTCTTCCGGGCTCCTACGACGGAAAGCCCGTGGATGTCGTGAGCGTGTTCGAAGCCGTGGGCAAGCACGCCGCCGGCAAGATGGACGACGCGCAGCTCGACGAGCTCGAGTCGAAGGCGATCCCGGGGGCGGGATCCTGCGGCGGGATGTACACCGCCAACACCATGGCCTGCGCCATCGAAGCGCTCGGCATGAGCCTGCCCAATAGCTCGGCCCAGGCCGCGATCTCGCGCGAAAAGGAGGTCGACTGCGAAAAGGCGGGCGCGGCCGCGGTTGAGCTTGTGAAGCGCGGAATTCGTCCGCGCGATATTATGACGAAGAAGGGCTTCGAGAACGCCATCACGGTCGTGATCGCCCTCGGTGGATCGACCAACGCGGTGTTGCACCTGCTCGCCATGGCCCACGCCGCCGGCGTGAAGCTCAGCATCGATGACTTCACGCGAATCGGAAAACGGGTTCCGGTTCTCGGGGACCTTCGTCCCAGCGGCAAGTACGTCATGGCGGAGCTGGTGAGGATCGGCGGACTCACGCCGCTGATGAGAATGCTCCTCGACCATGGTCTCCTCCATGGCGACTGCATGACGGTGACGGGCAGGACCGTCGCGGAGAACTTGAAGGACACGCCCCGGTATCCGGCCGGACAGGATGTCATCCGCTCTTTCGACAACCCCGTGAAACCCGAGAGCCATCTCGTCGTGCTTTACGGGAATCTGGCCCGGACCGGCGCGGTGGCCAAGATCAGCGGGAAGGAAGGCCTGAGGTTTCAGGGCAGGGCGATCGCCTTCAACAGCGAGGAAGCCGCGCTTAAGGCCATCCTCGACGGGACGGTGAAGAAGGGGCATGTGGTGGTGATCCGGTACGAAGGACCCAAGGGCGGCCCTGGCATGCGCGAGATGCTCTCGCCGACCTCCGCCATCATGGGGAAGGGCATGGGCAAGGACGTTGCCCTCATCACCGACGGCCGATTTAGCGGGGGCAGCCATGGATTCGTCGTGGGGCATGTGACCCCCGAGGCCTATGATGGCGGCGCGCTGGCGATCATCCGGAACGGCGACTCGATCACCATCGACGCATCCAAGCGCGAGATCAACGTGGATATCCCCGCGGCCGAGATCAAGAAGCGCCTGAGCCGTTGGAAGCAACCGAAGCCCCGCTACACCTCGGGCGTGCTTGCGAAGTACGCGCGCTCTGTGAGCTCCGCGCATCTGGGCGCTGTGACAGACCTGCGCTGATGGCGCCGCGTGGTTTTGCCCATCAAGCGCGGCCGGCGTCGGTCGATCGCTACGGCAGCGGCCTGCGCCGCTGGGAGGCAGGGCGAGACCGTCCGCGCTCCACTGCGAGCGCCTGGTTCGCGGAAAAACAGAGCCCGTCCGCCGATGAGAGCCCTGGATGCCCGAACGTTTCTTGGCCTCTTTTGGCGCAACCGATGGGTTGATTGTCCGTTCGTTCGTGGCACAGTGGCGTCATGAGTCTGTGTTGTCGCATCGTTGTCGTTATCGCCTTTGGAGCCGGGCTGCTCCTTGCGGGGCGATTGGGCGTTCCGTCGGCCGACGCGGCCGCCTTGCCCGAGGGCGAGCAAGTGTTGTTTGTCCATCTCCGTTGCCGGAGCAACCAGGTGTCCATCGCGCGAGTCGACGCCAGGCCGGGGCGATTGAAGGAAGGCGCGGCGCGGCGCGGCGCGTTTGAACTTCAGCTGACGGACGCGCAAGGCCAGGCGATATGGAACGGGGCCATCGAGGATCCCCGGCTGCGTTCCTTTGAGTTTCCAGCCGACGGATCGAACCGGTTGGCGCGAGTGAACGTCTCCTCTCCGACCGTCGAGACTGTTCTCCGCATCCCCATGAAGGCCGCGGCGCGGGAGGTGGTGCTCCTGGGCGAGGCGCCCGCGACGTCGGTGGCTCCCCAGGGCGCGCCGGACTCAACGCGGCCCCAGGCGCCAAAGCGCCCTGTTCTCGCCCGATTTCCGATTCAGTCCCCACCCGACACCCCAAGGTCGCCGTGATCCGTCTCGTCGTTCCCTTTCTCGTCGTCTGCGCCGTATTCCTGACGGAAGCGGAGTCCCCCCTTGAAGCGGCGGCGGCCGCTTCAGAGATGAGCGTCATCCTTTCCAACGGACCCACGGCGTCGCGGATCAATGTGGCCTTGCTGGCGGAGGGCTATCGGGACGTTGAGAGCGCGAAGTTCTACGCAGACGCGCGGACGGTCGTGACGTCTCTTTTGGCCGCGGAGCCGCTGCGAAGCTACGCGCGATTCTACAACGCTTTTGCCATTTTCGTCGCCTCGGAGGAGTCTGGCTCGAGCCACACGAACCCTCCGATCGCCCGTCGCACTTATTTCAACAGCACCTTCGACTCCTATGGAATCCAGCGCTTGCTCACGCTGCCCCCCAACAATCTCAACTCGCGCTATGCGGACGGCCAAGGGAAGGCGATCGATCTGCTGAAGCAGTGGCTGCCCGATTACGATCTCGCGGTCGTGGTGGTCAACGATCCGACGTACGGAGGCTCCGGCGGCCCAATCCTGGTCGTGTCGACACATTCCCTGTCGGGGCAAATCGCCGTTCACGAGCAGGGGCATACATTCGCGGCGCTGGGAGACGAGTACGCAGACCCGTTTCCGGGCTACCCCGACATCGAGGAACCGAACACGACCCGCGAAACGCAGCGCGATCGGATCAAGTGGAGAACCTGGATTGATCCCGCCACACCGCTGCCGACGCCTACCAACAACACTCTCTACGCCCGCGCGGTTGGGCTGTTTGAAGGCGCTCACTACCACAGCGTGGGGTGGTTTCGTCCGAGGCTCGATTGCAGGATGCGATCGCTGGGATCGCCGTTTTGCCAGGTTTGCGCCGAGGCGATCGATCTCTCGCTGCATCGGGCGCTCGGCACGATGGACTCCTCCACCCCGGCAACGAACCTGCCCGTCGTTGTGTCGATCTTCGGGAGCGGCGAATTCGTTCTGTCGCCCGTCCTGCCGGCCGGAGCGGGCGCGTCGGTGTCCTGGTCGCTGGACGATGTGGCGATGGCGACCGACGATCCGTTTCGTCTCCTGCTCCCGGGCTCGGCTTTGGCGCGGCCGACCAGCCAGCTGGTCGCGCGATACACCCTGGAGTCCCCGTTTGTGAGGACGGATCCCAACCACCTCATGGAGGGGGTGGTTCAGTGGACGATCACGCGCGACATGCAGAAGCCCCCGGCGCTGGCGTGGGGATGGGACAAGGGGGGCGGATTGTTTTTGGCCTGGCCGGTCGCCGCGGAGGGATTCCAGCTGGAAACGACGACCGATGTGGTGTCGGGGAAGTGGACCATCGCCTCCGGATCCCCCATTCGCGCGGTGGACCAATGGCAGCAAGCCTTCCCGCTATCGCAAGCAGGGGCCTATTTTCGACTCCGACGTCCATAGCGACGCGGGGAGCCAAGGGTTTGGCCCGCACGCGAGGTTTTCTCACGAAGAGGAACCGCCAAGGACGCCAGAAGCCGGGGAAGCCTAGGGGGTCGGAGGCAGTGATTCGAGGGCGACCTCCAGGCGGCGTTTCCAGACGTAGCGAAACATGAGCGTTCGCAGCGCCGCGGTGAGCGGGATCGCGAGGACGCCGCCCAGGATGCCTCCGAGGAGCGTGCCGCCGATCATCACCGATACGATGATCGTGAGCGGGTGGAGGCCGACGCGGTCGCCGATGATGCGCGGCGAGATCACCAGGCCTTCCAGCATCTGCGCGAGTCCGAAGACGCCGAGCACCGCGAGCGGATGCCACCAGTCGCCGAACTGCGCGACCGCGATCGCGACCGCCGGAACAAGGCTCATCGCCACCCCAAGGTAGGGGATGACGCCCAGGATCGCCGCCATCACGCCGAGCAGCAGGGCGTAGTTAAGCCCGACGCACATGAATCCCGTCGTCAGGATCGCTCCGACGCACATCGCCACCAAAACCTGGCCCCTGAAGAACACCACGAGGCAATCATTGATGGAGCTGAGAACGAAGATGATTTCGTTTTTTGTCTCCGACTCGCGGAGGGGCAGAAACTCATGCCATCGCCGCTGGATGCCGCGCTTCTCGAGGAGGAAGTAGAAGAGGTAGACCGGGATCAAAGCGAAGCCGGCGAGCAGGCTGACGACCGACGCCGCCAGCGAGACCTGATCCAGGACCCACGATCCCACCTTGGGCAGCGTTCGGCTCATCCATGCAAAAACGCTCGCGGTGACATCGACGTTCCATTTGAAGCCTCCGGGTTCTTTCGATGCGGGATCCGCGGCTGACGCCTGCGCCTTATCGGGGCTTGCGGAGTCGTTGGGGGCCGCGGCAGCCGGGGCGTTTGTCGACGCGTTCGCGCCGCCTGCGCTCGCCACGGTGTTTGTGTCGAGCGGCGCGCGGGGCAGGGGGCTGAGCAGGCTGCTGGGGAGCCAATGGGGCGGGTTTTGAAGAAACGAGTCGACCCGCTCGCGCACCTTGGACACGTAGGCGGGGACCTGCGACGTGAACGATTGGATCTCCGACACAAGGCGCGGCAGCACGGTGGCCGCGAGTCCCGTCAGCAACAGCAACGCGAGGGCGAACACGGTGAAGATGGAGCGAACTCGCGAGCGCATCCGAGCTTCGAAGAAGTCGACGACCGGATCCAGGATGAACGCGAGCACGCCCGCCAGGGCGAGGGGGATCAGGACCGAGGAGACGCGGTTGGCCAGCCAACCCAGGCTCCAGAGAAAGAGACCGAGGAGCACGAGCAGGACCCCTACAGCGAGCGCGGTGACGGACGACCACAGGATGCGCGATTGTCGTTCGGTGGGACCCATGGGTAAGGGAGGGAGGCGCTAGGATTGTCCGAGCAGGCGCGACTTCTCCGCGGCCGCGCGCACGGCGGATATCAACGCGCCGCGAAGCCCCGCCTTCTCGAGTTGGTGAAGGCCTTCGATGGTTGTTCCGCCGGGGCTCGTCACCATGTCCTTGAGCGCGCCCGGATGTTGTCCCGATTCCAAAACCATTCGGGCGCTTCCCAACAGAGTCTGCGCGGCGAGACGCGTTGCGACGTCGCGCGGCAGTCCAGCGGCGACGCCTCCGTCGCTGAGCGCCTCGATGATCAGGTAGGCGTAGGCGGGTCCGCTGCCGCTCAATCCGGTGACCGCGTCGAGCAGCGGTTCCTTGACTTCGAACGCGACGCCCACGGCGCCGAAGAGCGATCCGGCGAGGGCGGCATCGGCCGGTGTCGCGCTCCGGCCCAGCGCGTAGCCGGTGGCGGATGCGCCGACAAGGGCCGGGGTGTTCGGCATCACCCGAATCACTCTTGCGCCCTTTGGCAAGCCCGCCTCGAGTTGCGCGAGCGTAATCCCCGCCGCGATGGAAATCAGCAGATGGCCCGGTTTGAAGGCGCGCTTGATTTCGCGGAGGACATCCTGGGTTTGAGCGGGCTTCACCGCGAGGAAGATCACGCGCGAGCGGCGGACCACCTCCAGGTTGCCTGCAACGACGCGACAGCCGGTTTCGGCCGCAAAGCTGTCGCGCGCGGCGGCGAAAACGTCGCTCGCGATCAGGGCCGCGGCGTCCACCTTGCGCGCTTTGAGGAATCCTTTGGCCAGGGCATTCGCCATCTTGCCCGCCCCGAGAAACCCGATCTGGATCGAATCAGCCATGTGATGCGTTGTTGAGAGACTCTAGGGAGCAACGCCGAGCCGGGGCAACGCATAACTTGGAATCTATGCCAGAAGCTCAGTCACCACTTTCCCGTGGACGTCCGTGAGGCGGAAATCGCGGCCGGCGTGGCGGTAGGTGAACCGCTCGTGGTCGAAGCCCATCAATCTCAAAATCGTCGCGTGCAAATCGTGGACGTGAACTTTGTCCTCCACGGCCGCGAACCCGAACTCGTCAGTCGCGCCATGAACATACCCGCCGCGCACTCCACCCCCCGCCATCCACATGGTGAAGCCATGATGGTTGTGGTCGCGGCCGTTGATTTTTCCTGAGTTCGCTCCGGGCTGAGGGAGTTCGACGGTCGGGGTGCGTCCGAATTCGCCGCCCCAAATCACCAGCGTTTCGTCCAGCATGCCCCGCTGCTTCAGGTCTTTGAGGAGCGCTCCGATGGCTTGGTCGCATTGCTTGGCGAGGTTGCGATGTCCGGTCTCGATATCGTCGTGGTTGTCCCAGGGCTGCCCCGCGCCGTGCCACACTTGAACAAATCGCACGCCTCGCTCGATGAGCCTGCGCGCCACGAGAATCTGCCGCGCTTGCGTGCCTTCGCCATACATCTTGCGAATCGATTCAGGCTCGCGTGAAACGTCGAACGCGTCGCTGGCGTCCATCTGCATCCGATACGCCAGCTCGAACGATTGGATTCGCGCCTCGAGCTGCGCGTCCATGGCGCGCTTCTCCTGGTGCCGCTGGTTCAATCGCTGCAGCAGGTCCAGCTGCTGCCGTTGCTCGGGGAGGGAGAGGAAATTGTTCCGGATATGCTCGATCAGCTTCTCGATCTTGGTGTGCTCGGTGTTGATGTAGGTGCCCTGGTAGACGCCGGGGAGGAAGCCCGATTGCCAGTTCTGGGATTCCTGAATCGGGTAGCCGCCCGGGCACATGGCGATGAAGCCCGGGAGATTCTGGTTGTCGCTCCCGAGCCCGTAGCTCAGCCAGGAACCCATGCTGGGTCGCACCGACCGCGCCTCGCCGCAGTTCATCAGCAGGAGGCTGGGCTCGTGGTTGGGGACATCCGCGTGCAGGGAGCGGATGACCGCGATATCGTCAATGCTCTCGGCCACGTTGGAGAACAGCTCGCTGACCTCGATCCCGCTTTGGCCGTACTTCCGGAACTTGAAAGGCGAAGGGAAGGCGGCGCCGGTTTTGCGCTCGGTGGCGAGGTTGGCCGTGGGGAGGAGCTTGCCGGCGTACTTTTGGAGCGAGGGCTTGGGGTCGAAGGTGTCGACGTGCGAGGGGCCGCCGTTGGCGAAGATGTGGATGACCCGCTTCGCCTTGCCAAGGAAGTGAGGGTTCTTCACCGCGAGGGGCGAAGTGTAGCCTTCCTGAGCCTGGGCGGAGGTTGTCGAGACAGCGCCGCCGAGAAGCCCTGTCAACCCGAGCGCTCCCATCCCCATTCCGCAGCGACGGAGGAATTCGCGTCGCGTGAAGGCCAGCTGTTCCCACTCGAACGATCGATGATGCTTCATTTGGCTTAATCCGTGTCAGGCGCGCTCAACCCAGGCGAACTTAACCCCGCCGAGGCCAACGCGGCGCGCGCGAGACCCCGGAAGTCGGACGCAGACCCGGCGGCCGCGATTCACTGGGAAGCGGCGCGGGCTCGAACGGCTTCCTTTTTCTCCTCCAGGGTGGCTAGGAAGGTTTTCCGCGCGTTGACCATCTGGCGCTCCAGCTCCTTGACCTCGTCGTAGTCGCCCTTGGCGTAGGCCTTCTCCAGCTCGCCCTTCAGAAAGATTTCCCGCTCGGCGATCTTGGCCGCGTAGACGGAGTCCAGCTCGGCGAGCTCCTTCTTCTGCGCATCGGTGACCTTGACGGCTGGGCTCGATTTCGCGAGCCGTTCCATGGCGAGTTCGTAGGAGGATTTCATAGATTACGGATCGGCATCATCATCGCGCCATGAGCCTTTGTGAAGGACGAATGCGGCCCAGTCCCAACAACCCGGCAGGCGCGATCGTTGGAGCGCGGCGTCGCTGGGTCCTCTCGGAAAGAGGAAGGGCGTGGAACCGACTTGCGACGGTCCCACGCCCTGTTGCCTGCGTGGTTGTTGGTCTGTCTCCGGCGGGTTGTCCCGACGGTCAACGAGTGCGGTAGAACTTGTGCTTGTCCGCCGCGGCAAATGTGGCAGGGCTCGTTAGGCCGGTCTCCTCAGTCCAGGCGAGTAGATCGTCCGAGGACTCGAGAATCTTGCCGCCCCACTCCAGGAGCAGCTTGCCATCGGGTTGCGCGGAGATCTGGATCGCGGCGGTCGGGCCGTAATAGGAGAGGACGTCGCCGGAAATCGGCTGAAGCTCCGCGGCGGGCGTGGCGTCGCCCACCAACCGCCAGGCGACTCTTGCGAAGTCTCCGCCGTTCACTTCCTTGTAGATCACCTGGAGGGGATAGCTGTGGCCGGCCTCCAGCGTGATGGGCGCTGAGGTCGATGGAGCCCCGGATTCCTTGAAGCCGTCCGCCACGGTGGCGTCCGTCGCGATAGGCGTGTTGTCGACCGTGTCGATGCTGTCGAACGTGTCGTCCTCGAGGCTGATCCGCACCTCGCCGGCCTCATCCGCGTCCAGGAAGAACTCGTAGTCGCCGCTCTCGGTGGGGGTGATCCAGGTCCTCATTCGGGCGCCATAGGCGTTGAGCGGACCGCTGGGGATGATGAGGGTGGAATCCAGGCCGGTGATGGGATAGTCGACGTCGTAGCCGTCCGGGTAGAGCGCGCTGTTTCGGAGATCGCTCACGAGCCCTCCGACAATGGACTTCCAGAGATCGAACCCAACAAAGCCCTTTGCCAGGCTGAAGCTCTTGAAGCTGGCTTTGGAATCGGCCGGCAACGAGTTTCCGGCGAGGTCCTCCACTCCCGAAACCGTCACGGTCAACGCGGTGCCCGGGCCGTAGTCCGATGTGATCAGGCGGACGGTGCTCGGGTCCAGGACCACCGCGGAGTTAACCTTCACGCCCCCGCTGACCTTGTAGCTGTCCGCGACGGGGAGTTGCTCGAGCTTCATCGCTTCCGAGAAGGCAACATAGATCGAGTTGAAGTGGATGCTGGCCGTGGCGGACACAACCGTGGGGATGACGCCATCGACGGTGAGAGTGGCTTCGCCTGTTGTGGTGTGATCCGCTCCGCTTTTCATGGAGCACCGGAATTTGGTTCCATCCTCCGCCACGTTCAGCGCTGGGGTGGTGTAATCCGGGGACGTCGCGCCGGGAATGTCGGTGTAATCAGCCCCTCCCGCCGACTTCTGCCACTGGTATGTGATGGCCAGGGTGCTGGTGGCCGCGGCGCTGAACTTCGCCGTCTTGCCGGCTGCGGCGCGGATGTTTTCGGGATTCTCCGTGATCCGGAGGTTGCCGGAAGCCTCGACCTCGGCCAGATAGAGGGCGTTCAGGCCATATCCATACTTGGTAGCCACCCCGGCGGCCGGGTTGCCGAAGGGCGCCACGCCGCCGTATTGTTCACCAACAATCTGGAATCCAAAGCTGTCGTTTCCGTCGGGGTCCAGCACGGGCACGGGTTCGATATTGTCCCAGCCCACGAGGGATCCCGCCTTGTTGTGACCGGTGTTCAACGCCACCTGATTGGGTTGAAGATCGCTGGCCGGAAAGGATGCCTTGGTGAATAGGTTCTTGTTCTTGCTACCGTCGACATGCGCAGCCACGTAGTTCTCGGCCCCTGTGATGCTGAACACGCTCCAACGGTCATCATAGGAGCCGCCTCGACAGACCGTGCCTCGGAGGTCGTAGCGCCGATCCGGATCCAGGCCGTAGAAGTTCAAAATCAGCTTCATGTGTGTGAGCGCGTGGAGACCCGGAAGACCGTCGTTGCCAATGTCGACCTTTCCCTTGAAGAGAAGGTCGGCCGGGCTTCCCGGGTCCGGTTCGGCGTCGGCGCCAAAATCGTCCGGCGCCGCATTGCCATCGCTCTCCACGGAGACGAAGAATCCGGCCGCGAGCTGTTCCCCGGTCTGGATGTCCCTTAGGATTCCACCGTCCTTGTTCACTCGCATGCTATAACCGGTGGCGTTCGGAGAGGTAAGATCTGGGTTGGCGTTGGGGTGATGATCATTGAACGCCTCCCAAAGACGAGCGGGTTGGCTCGAAGCCGTCCCGACCAGCGAGAGCAGCGCCGCTCCGCAGAGCCAGGCTCGTAAGGCGATGGGTGAGTAGGGTGTTTTCATGGGTTTTGGTACCGTGCTTGCGCCGGGGGTTGACAGATCCGGCAGGTGGGTTGGGTGGGTTGGGTTGGTTGGCGGCGGGCCGGCTCCATCAACATCCGGGAGCTCGGCCTGCGTCCCCCATCGAAGCTCACAAAACCGATCGCTCTTGAAGTCAGAGCGTACAAGGACCTCACGGGACATGAGCGCTTGCCGGTCATAGGCTGATTGGGTGAATGACACTTATCAGACGCCGGTGATTGTTTCAAGCCCTCGTTCAGATGTATTGGAGCTCTAGCGGAGGAGGGGCAATGTCCGTCCTGGCGCCCCTGCGTTCAACAGCGGATTTGATTGTCATGTTCGGCAGATTCCCGCGTTGGAACTCTTCGATGCATCCTTCGACACTTCCTTTGTCAGTCTGTTCGCAACGCCATCATCGGCGCAATCTGCGCTTGAAGTCGGTCTCGACCTTGATATCCACTGGCCGCTCCTATTCCTCCACCCACAAGCACGACATGGAATCGGCCGCTCCGGGCAACAGTTCTGACGCGCCTCAGGCAGGGGCAACCTCCTCTGCCTCGGGCTCCTCGACCCATTGGTCAGTTGTGGGCCCTGCCCTGTTGGGGGATCGAGAGGCCGTGGGCGAGCTCTATCTTTCCTATGCTCCTGCTCTGCTCGCCTACCTGCGTCACAAGGGGAACTCGCCTGAGGAAGCCATGGAGTTGCTCCAGGGATTCTTTGAGCACCTTCTCGAGACGGACGGCTTGGGTAAATATGAGAAGAAGGGAAAGTTCCGATCCTGGCTTCTGAGAGGGCTGAGCAATTTCGCAACGGATGTCTGGCGCAAAGGGCAGGCGAAGAAGAAAGGAGAGGGCAGGATCCATGCGCGAGTGGGCGTGGATGTCGAGATTGGCGAGTTGGAACCGATCGACAGCCAGTTGACCCCCGAGCAGGCCTACGATCGCAAGTGGGCCATCTCCTTGCTCAGGCGCGTGTTGTCGAAGCTTGCCGGAGAATACGCCGACGAGGATAGGAGCGCCTTGTTCGATGCGATCAAGCGGTTTCTCCCGGGAGGCGACGCTTCCGTTAAGTACGAGGAGATCAGCGCCACGCTGGGCATGAAACCGAACACCGTCGCCGTGATGGTCAAACGCTTGCGAGAACGCTACACGGGGCTGCTATGGGCGGAGGTCGCCGATACTGTGGAGCCGTACCAGATTGAGGAGGAGTGGTTGCATCTCTACGAAGCGCTTCGCGGCGCCAGGGAACTGGGAAGCGTCTCCCGCAATCCATGAGCCCTAGCGTGAGGAACCGATGAGCGCTCAGCGGCTCTGTCCTGTTTGCCAAACCCCTCTCCCGGGAGATGCTCCGCTGGGCCTGTGCCCTCGCTGTCTCTTTGGAACTCCGCCGGCGCGACCCGCCTCCTCCGACCCGAAAACCCGGGCCCCCTCGGCTATTCCCTCCGAGCTCCGGGACTACGAGTTACTGGATTCTGGTCGCGAGGGCGGGATGGGAACTGTTTATCGAGCCAAGCAGAAACGGCTGAACCGCACGGTGGCGTTGAAAATGATTCGCTCTCACCGCCTGGCCTCATCATCGGACCGGGAGAGGTTTCGCATCGAGGTCGAGGCGAGCGCGACGCTCAGCCATCCCAACATCGTGCGTATTTACGCGACGGGAGAGCATGAGGGACAGCCTTACTTCAGCATGGAATGGATGGCGTCAGGCGACATGCGTGATGCCCTGCGTTCCTGGAAAGCCTCGCCTATTCCGGTCGAGCGCGCGGTTTCATGGATGATCATGATCTCCGAGGCGGTGCACCACGCCCATGAACGGGGAGTCTTGCACCGCGATTTGACCCCCAGGAATGTATTGTTTGATGAACACGGGGTTCCGAAGGTTTGTGACTTCGGTCTCGCGCGGTTTTTGAACAACCCTAGCGAGCTGACACAGACTGGGCAGGGCATGGGTTCGCCGGGCTACGCGTCTCCCGAGCAGGCCTCTGGGAGCCAACAAGAGCCTCATCCCACCAGTGACGTTTTCAGCCTGGGCGCCATTCTGTACCACTTGATCACCGGTCGCGCCCCATTCTCGACGCAGCACTGGAACCAGTTTCTTCGACAGGTCGCTGAGGACGAGCCGGCTTGGCCCTCAGTGCTCAATCCCGCGGTGGATCGGGAACTGGGAACGATCTGCCTCCAGTGCTTGAATAAAGATCCGGGACAGCGCTATCCGTCGGCCCGGGCGCTGGCGGAGGATCTCAGCCGGTGGCAGCGAGGAGAGCCGATCACAGCGCATCCACTGCCGCTCTGGCGGCGGGCAGCGAAGTGGACCCGACGCAAACCCATGGTCGCGACTCTCACCGCGGCCCTCGCGCTTGTTATCGTTGTGGGTTCGATCACGGCGACTTGGTTCGCTGTCGCAAACGCGCGGCAGCGAGCCCAGCATGATTTGGCCGAATCGCTGCGAGTTGCCGGCGTGGATTTCAGGAATCACAACAATGCCTCCGCCTTTTCGGCGCTGGCGCGTGTGCTGCGGAAGGATCCAGGAAACCGTGTGGCTGCGGAGCGACTGGTCAACACGCTGCGTCAGCGCGTGTTCCTCGTCTCCGTCGACGCTCGGGCGGGCGGGGTTTCTGTTCCGGAGGGCTCTGCGGATTTGACGACGCCCATTCAGCAGTCCGGGACGCGCGCATTGAGCCCCGACGGGCAGTGGGAGCTGATTCGAACGGCTCCCACTGTCGTCGAGCTCAGGACCAGTCAGGGCAAACCTCTTTGGTCCAGGCGGGCTCATGAAAAAGTGATTCGCTCCTGGGGTTGGAGTCCGGATGGACGATGGGTGGTTACCGCCGCAGCGGATGGCAAGGCGCGTCTCTGGGACGTGTCGACGGGTGGCCTGGTTCAGGAGGTTGATTCTGGCGAGTCGTTGCTCTACTCGGAGCTGAACCCTTTAGCCGATTCCTGGGTGACGGCCGCGAGCTCCGGTGTTGTTCGCCTTTGGGATCGGTCGACTGGCCGGAGCATGGGAGCGAAGATCCAATTGAACGGCGCGGCGAATCATGCCCATTTCAGCCCGGATGGAAGGTTCGTGGTGACGTCTTCCGACGACGGGGTGGCGCAAGTGTGGCACGCCGGGCGCGATGGAACACTGGCTGGCGCGGCGTTTTCAGAGGCCGCTCGGTTCCGGCTGCCTGTCAATGACGCTGTGTTTACCACCAATCTGGCCTCTATCTGGGTGACCCTCAGCAATGGCGAGAGAAGACACTGCTGGATGACATCCTCGGCCTGGTCCACGCCCCTTGGAGGCCCGGCGGGTTTCATCGAGGCCGCGGGGCGCGTGCCTTCAGTGGATATCCCGGAGTGGTTGGCACGCCAGACAACGCAGCGAAGACTGACCGCTGTGAGCCCGGACCGGCGTCATGCGGCCACTCTTTCTGGCGAAGGACCCGTTTTGGTTTGGGATCTGCGTTCCCGCCAGACCTCGCCTGTCAGGCTCTTGAACGAAGCCAACGTGATTGCCCTTTGCTTCAGCCCGGACGGGCTGCGGATCGCCACCGGAGACGCCGATCGCAGAGTGATCGTTTGGGATGCGGACACGGGAGTGGCTTTGGGAGATCCCGCTCGCTCGGCCTATGTGCCGACCCAGGTATGGTTCACCACTGTCGGTCTCGAGGTTCAGGCGCAAGGGGGATTGCGATGGGCGTTGTACGATGGGGCCAGAGAAAGGCATTCGTGGCTTGCGAGCATGGCCGACTTGGTGGCCGGTGATCAGGTCCCCACATCGGCGGCGGGAAGCGACTCAAGATCTGCGCAGGATCTCGCGAACTTATTGGCTGCCATCCGCCGGGAGAAAGAGAGGCTGGGACCGTCGTCTCCATCGTGGGGAACACTCGGATGGGCCGAAGAATACATTCCGGCGAAATGAGCCTTCCGCGCCCATCTCCGGCGTGGAGTCCGCGAAGGACAAGAATCCTGTCGTGGGTTCGTTTGAATCTGGGGCCGAGGCGCTGTTGGCCCGTGGCCTTGCTCGGTTGGCTCGCCCTGGTGGCGCAGGCTGCTCGATTGCAAGGCGAAGAGGTCGGCGCCTTCGACCTTCGCACCAACACGCAACCCGCCACAATCAATGCGACCGAAGGCGCTGTCCTCCTTTATCGAGGCGGACTCCAGCCTCCGCAGAGGATCGAGCCTCCGCAGAGGATGAAGCTTTCCAGGACAAACGCTCCTCCCACACTCGAATATCAACAGCAATTGCAGACGCTTTTGACCGCGTGGGCTAGTCTGACGCTTGCGGATCAAACGACGCTGCGCGTGTGGGAGATGACACGGTTGTATGTCGTGCATCCCGCCAGCAATTCCGCCCCGCCAAAACTCAACATTGAGGAGGGGGAGATTCATGTGAACAGTCGTGGCGCTCGCGAGGGCTCGTGTCGGGTGGACACGCCGTACGGAACCGCAAACCCCCAGGGGACGGAGTATGTTGTGAGCGTCGATCCGTTGCAGAGACGCACCCAGATCACCTTGTTTGATGGTGAAGCCGACATCTCCAACGGTCGGGATCACCGCGTTCTCAAAGCGGGCGAACAAGGAACTCTCAGCCCGGGGCGACAGATCGAAGTGCGCTCCATCCAGGCGTCCAATATCGTGCAATGGTGGATTTATTATCCGGCCGTATTGGACCCTGAGGAGCTTCCGCTCACCGCGGAGGAGAAGGCGCGCGCTGCGGAGTCCCTCGCCGCTTATCGTTCCGGCTCGCTCGCTCAGGCTCTCAGAAACTACCCTGGGTACCCGCAGGACGCGAGGATCGATACCGACGGGCAGGCGATATACTATGCCGCGCTGCTCCTATCCGTTGGTTCGGTGCGGCGCGCGGAAAGCGCGCTTCAGCGCGTGAATACGAACGCTCCGCTGGCGCGCGCTTTGAGAACGATGGTCGAGGCTGTGAGCGTCGATATGACGGGGCTCGACGCCCCCGGCAAAAAAAGACGAGCTTCTCCGAGCGGTCGACGTCTTAGCGCGAGCGCCGATTCTGATCTGTCGAGCTTGTCGGCCAGCGAGTGGATCGCGGTTTCGTACTCGCATCAGGCGACGAACAACCTGGAGGCGGCGGTGGAGAGCTCGCGTCGAGCTGTGGAGAGGTCGCCAGGGTTTGGGTTTGGGTGGGCGCGACTTGGGGAGCTGGAATTCAGCTTCGGCCGTTTGTCAGCGGCGAGGAGCGCCATGGAGAAGGCGCTGGTCCTGAGCCCATCCAACGCCCCAGCCCACGCGCTTCAGGGCTTCCTGCTCGCTGGCGAGAACCGATGGCGACAGGCCCTGGCGTCCTTCGACCGGGCGATTCAGCTCGATGCGAGGCTGGCGAACGCGTGGCTGGGCCGCGGGTTGTGCAAGCGTCGACTGGCGTGGCGTGAACCCCGACGCGGCCCTGGGGCAGGTCGAGGGGTTCGCCCCCTTCCCGACTGGCTATCCGACCTGTCCACTGCGGTCAGCCTGGAGCCGACTCGTTCGTTGGTCCGGAGCTATATGGGCAAGGGATTTGCCGAGGTGGGAGAGGTTGAACTGGCGGAAAAGGAGCTGGCTTACGCCAAGGCCCTCGACGCGAATGACCCGACGCCGTGGCTCTACTCCGCCTTCCTGAGACGTGAGGAGAACCGCGTCAACGAGGCTGTCTATGACTTGGAGCAGTCGATCGAACGGAATGACAATCGCGCCGTGTATCGCTCCCGTCTCCTGCTGGACGAGGATCGAGCGGTCCGCAGCTCGAGTCTGGCGAGTCTTTATCGTGACGCCGGGATGAATCGGCTGGCCTTGGCAGAGGCGGCCAGCGCGGTGAGCGCGGACTATGCGAACTATTCAGCGCATCAGTTTCTGGCCGAGAGCTACAACACCTTGAGAGACCCCACCCGATTCAATCTGCGTTATGAAACCGTTTGGTTCAACGAGCTGTTGTTGGCGAATCTGCTCAGTCCTCCGGGCGCCACGCCGCTCTCTCAACATGTCTCCCAGCAGGAGTATTCCAGACTGTTCGAGCACAATCGGGTGGGCTTGACCACCGACAGCTCTTACCGGAGCGATGGACAATACCGTGAGCTTTCTTCGCAGTTTGGCGTGGTGGGAAACATGGCATGGTCCCTGGACCTGGACTATCAGCGGAATGATGGGATCCATCCGAACAATCAGCTCGAACGAACGGAATGGTACACTACGGTCAAACAGCAACTGACGCCGCAGGACTCCGTGCTGCTGCTTTCGGAGCACATCGACTACCGGGCTGGGGACATCTACCAGACCTATACCCCGCGCGACACCGATACACGTTTTCGCCTGAACGAAAGTCAACCGGGCAGCGTGTTTGTCGGCTACCATCGGGAGTGGTCTCCCGGGGTGGATTCATTGCTTTTGGGTGGCTGGGTGGATGCAAGCCAGGAGGCGCAAGGGGGTAACTATGCCATCGACGTTCTTGCTCACAATGGCGGGGGGACGCCTGTTTCCCAACCGCAGGCCTTTCAGTTCATTGATGGCGTCCAGACTCGCTTTTGGAGCTGGGAAGCCAACCAGATTTTTCAAACTGCCGATCATGGAGCGCTGGTAGGCGGACGATGGCAGGAGGGTCGCCTGAGGACCAGCGACAGAATCGAACCTGTGGACTTCGATCCTGACCGGATCATTCGTGGCTCGTTTGAGACTCCTTTGCGCGAAACCTCAGCTTACGGATACTACACCTGCAAGCTTCTGGATCCGCTGATTATCACCGCTGGCATTGGATGGGATCAAGCGACCTTCGGTGAGAACTTCCGCAGCCCTCCGCTCACCAACACCCCCACGCATCGCAGTCGCTGGGAGCCCAAGGGAGCGCTCACCTGGGTTCCCAACGCCTGGATGACGCTGCGCGGCTCGTACTCAAAGTCCTTGGGCGGGGTAACCGCCAATGGAGCGTACCGTTTGGAGCCGACACAACTCGCCGGTTTTCCCACGACTTATCGATCCATCCTCTCCGAGTCTCTCGGAGGATCCATGTCTGCTCCCGCCCTGGAGACGGCCGGGCTCGCCTTGAGCCTGAGGATGACCGACCGGCTCTATGCGGGCTTCGAAGTCAGGGCCTTGAGCTCGTCAGCTCGCAACTGGATCGGCGCCTTGGATGTGGACGAGGGCCCTGGAGGAACAGTGCAGCGCTTGTCTTTGACGCAGACGGCAACAACGCGGGAAACCATGGGGTCGGTTTACGCGAACTGCCTGATAAGCTCAGAGTGCTTGGTTGGCCTGGACTACAGTGTGACACACGCAAGGTATCGCTCCGTCCTTCCCGAGCCAGCGTCATTGATCATTGACGGTCCATCCGACTTTACCCAGAGATCCACACTTCATCGGATTGGGATTCGCGGGGCCTTCAATCATCCATCGGGATTCTTTGCGAACACCGACCTCTCCTGGCTTCTACAGAGCAGTTCCAGCAGCGTGACAGGCGAGAGAACACCAGGCGAATCCTTCGTCGATGTGAACGCCTCCCTCGGCTATCGTTTCCGGCGGCAGCGCGCTGAGTTTCTCCTGGGTGTTATGAACCTGGCCGGGCGGAGCTATGAGTTGAATCCGCTGACTCCGTACGAGGAGTTTCCCAGATCCCGTGTTTTTGTTGCTCGGTTGCGGTTCAAATTCTGAATGCCCCGGCCCTCCTCCCGCGCCTCGTCCGAGGTCGCGATTCTTCTTCAGCTCCCGACGCGGGCCGCGTCACCGGACATTCGCGTCCCTTGACGCCTCGGCGCTGCTCTGTCAAACACCGGGAGATTTCATGCAACAGACTGTGAACTGACACAACTGGTATGAGTTGCCTTCTGAAGCGGTGTTTGAGGTCTCCGCCGTGGTCATGTCGGCGTCCCTGGCCTCGCCAGCTGCCATCCCCATGCCCCGCCACTGTGTTCCGCCGGCTCTGGCTCGTGTGTCTTCTCCTGAGTTGTGTCGGGAGCGCTGTTGCGCAATTCGATTTGTATTTCGAGGTGCTCAACCCCCCTGTCAGCGCCTTCCAGTGTCAGCATGTCGGCTGGGTCATCAGAGTGACAAATAAGGGCAGTTTTGTTTCACCGAATGTTTGTTTTCTGACCGGTGTCGTTCCTCAATCGGGGCCGCAGCAATGGAACACGCCGTTCCAGATTCTCAACTTTCAGACCAAGATGCTCCGCCCGGGGGAGAGCCAGCTTTTTCCGGTTACCGATTACGTCATCCTCTGCAACGCGCCTTTGGGGAGGCTATACACCAAGGTCGAGACTCTTACGATTCCGACTTTTGGGTGTAGCATGGACTTTCTTACCAATGGCAACTGGGATGAGAAGCCCATCCAGATTCAGGAAACGTTCTGGGATCTTAGGTTCCGGCTTGTGAACCCGCCAACTCACGGCGTGACCTGTTCCTCGGTCGACTGGGCGATAGAGGTGACGAACGCGGGCAACGCCGCTTCCCAGGACGTTTGTTTCTTTTCCGGGATCGGCCCCTTCTCAGGGCCTGGGAATTGGAAGGATGTTCCGTTTTTCGCGCCCTTCCGCTCTGGCAGCATTCCCCGTGGCGGCAGTCGCGTGTTCCCTGTCATCAACTACCAGATCCCTTGCAGTGCGACACCCGGCCAGCAGTATGTGAAGGTGGAGATCAACTATAACCCCGGGGCATGCGACGATCCGCACAAGGCTGGAAACTTTGCGGAGTCCGCGATTCAGTTGGAGGCTGGATATTGGGACCTCCAGTTTTCGATTGCGAAAGCTCCTCCGACGGGGTTGCTGGGCAGTTTTGTGCGATGGGATGTGAATGTGGTCAACGCCGGGACACTGACTTCCATGGACGTTTGTTTCGTAACCGGGATAGGTCTCCATAGCGGGCCAAACGCATGGGCCGACAACCTGGGTCTTGTGTCCCTGCACTCCGGCCCGATTCCGCCACACACGACGGAGACATTTGCCGTTGCCGGATACTTGATCTCCCCTCTTGCCCTGCGCACCCAACAGTACATCAAAGCCGAGATCAACTATGCGGCTGGCTGTTTCGACCCCTTTTCCACGGGGAACTATGCCGACGTTCCCATCCTGCTGGACCTGGACGAGAACTGTGCCACATGTCCGCTTCAGGGCCCTGGCCCGTGGTTGGAACCGATCTTCTTGGATATACCTCCCCCTGGGTCTAGACCCCCGATCAACGGGTCATACTACGGACACCTTCATGTTGGCATAGGACCTTCGCAAGCCGTTGCGTCGGGCGCGCAGTTTTGGTGGCTCGATTACAAGAATACGAATCATTTCAGCCAGAGCACCAACTTCCTGATGCAACCGGGCCTCGCCTTCACACTTCATTTCGGCCCCGCTGAACATTACACCGAGCCGACCAACGTGACGTTCGTTCTCTCCAGAGGTGATCAGGCTGAGTATCTTGGGAACTATCTGGCGCATGGAAAACTGGAACTCTCACAGGGACAGCTGTGGCTCATTGGTTCGAGTGGGAGCACCTATCGCATCGAGTCCAGCCCGACCCTGGATTCGAACGCCTCCTGGAAGCCCGTGTTTCAACAGGCCCTGACATCCGAGACTCGTATGGCGCTGGATGGCCTGGCGCCAGCCGTTTCCAGCAACCTGTTTCTTCGTGCCGTCCTTTCTCCATAGCCCTTCCTTTCCAGGCGCGCCAGGGAATCGGAGCCTTCCGCCGAGTGGACATGTCCCGTGGTCGGTGTTCCTCGAGTTGCTGAGGCTGTTTCCTTCCTGATCTGATACCGGTTCTCGTCCGCGCTGCGCGCTGGAGAAGGCCGTGATCTTCTTTACTCGCATCGGGCGTGGATCCCTCCACGAACGAGCGCATCTCAGCCCTGATCAGGCAAACCGGACGGCCTTTTCCTTCTTCCTGCAAATCCTCCGTCATAATCCCGCGCCCTCTACGTGGTATCTCGTGAAAGGGCGGGCCTTTGAACAGAGACGGCCTGCAAAACCTGAGAACACCACTACTTGCCCCATTACGCGGAGCTGCCATGAAAACCATCCCACTCATCTTTGTTTGTTGCCTGCTCGCCGGGTCTGAGACATCTCAAGCTGTCACCCTGGCGAGCCTGGAGTTTGACGCGGACAACCATCTTCCGTCCCAGGATCCTGGCATCGCCCTTTTCAACAGCACAGGATCGCCCGAGGCAGACGTCTTCGATGTCTCGGGCGGCTTCCTCCATCAACACACATTTGATCTGGGAGGATCCGCCCGCTACCACTCTCCCAACCTCCAGCTCACCTCAGGAACCTTGAGAGCGGACTGGGATCTAAGGCTGGAAGCGCGGTTCGTCGTGCATCGTGTCGGCGGGCCCCGGGGCGCGTTCTTTGAGGCGTTTGACGGCGCCAATGTCTACTCAGTCGAGTTCACACCCGGAGGCGTTGTCGTTGCCGCCGAGGAAATCGGGTTTTCTCCGGTGATTCCAGTTTCCGAATCCGAACCTCACATCCTCCGGCTGGAGTCTCGCAGCGGCACTGGAGAAGTGCTGTGTTTTGTGGACGGCCTCCTTCGATTTAGGGGGCTCGCCCCGACGAAAACGACTCTGAACGGGTTCTGCTGGGGGGATGGCAGCGTGGAGCCTGGGGCCGGCGCCGACATTGACTGGGACTACTTGCGAATCCAACAGCAGCCCCCGGCCATTCTGCGAATCGTTCAGGCCCAGGCTCATTGCGGCGCGAACACGGTGACGCTTTCCTACAATCAACCTGTCACCCTAGAGGGCAGCTATACGCTGGAGAACGGTGTCTCCGTGATCCGCCGGACCTATGGAAGGGACTCCGCTGAAGTCGTTTTGTCGACGTCGCTTCTTGCCCCGCGCACGGCCTACCGTCTCACGGTTCGCGGTGTGCATAGCCTGGAGACGCCCTCGGACGAGCTGGAATCAGATTCCTCAGTCTGGTTCGTGGGTTGCGCGAGCGCGTGCAACGAGCTGGTGAGCGCTCCAGCCGACGGAGGCGCCGTGACGATTGGCTGGGGGGACCCATCCGATGCCATCCAGACCAGCACGAACCTGAGCACTTGGTGGGATCTTCCGGGAGCGGTGTCTCCCATGGTCGTTCCTTCGCACGGCTTGCCGATGCAGTTCTTTCGTCTCACCTGTGATCCGACGGGCACAACGAACGGACCTCTCCCTGCGTTCATCCGACAGCCGCGCTCGTTTGGCGTCAGCAGTGGCAATAGCGTCTCCTTCGAGGCGCAGATCGTGGGTCTCGGGCCGATGAGCTATCAGTGGTTTCGCAATGGGACCAACCTGCTGGGACAGACGAGCGACCGGCTCACGCTCGTCGCTGGCAGTGAATCCGACGAGGGGGTGTATGAACTCCGCGCCACGAATAGATTCGGGGTGGCCTGGAGCAAGCCGGGCTATCTCCTGCTCACTCCTCAACTTCCCCCTGCGTCATGGAATACACTCGTGGCCAGGCCTAGTGTTTTCGTTCTCTTGCTTCGTCCTGCCCGGGACTTCTCGTTCAACACAACCCTGGCTTCCGAGGAGATCCATACGATGAGTTGGGGGAAAGACAACGTCGACGGATTGTCGTTCAACACCACCCTGGCCTCGCCCCCTGTGGACGTCTTTCTCTTGGGTCTCCCCTTCCCGGAATCGCTTCCATTCAACACGACGGTCGCCGGATCGCCTGTATCGGTGTTTCTCCTGGGATCCGAGACCCCGGAAGGGCTGGCATGGAACACCTCAATCGCCCAACCGCCTGTGCAACTCAAACGATCCGCGTTCTGACCTGAAGTTCAATTTGATTCGACTGGAACAGCATCCATCCCAAAACAAACAAACAACAAGAACCTCACATGAAAACACTGACACTCATCACGCTCGGGCTGCTCGCCGCGGGCATCAACACTCAGGCTCAATTCAACTCCGGAAGCACGGGAGCCCGTGGGCCGCTCGTGGTCGCCACCAACCTCATCGTCGATTTACCCGACGACGGCATTCTGCACTTCAGCACCGTGACCGTTCAGCCAGGCGCCGTGCTGCGGTTCAGAAAAAACCTGAAGAACACGCCAGTCTACCTTCTCGCCACCGGGGATGTCACAATCCAGGGCGTCATTCACGTGGACGGCGGCGACGCCACCCTTTCGGCGCCCTTTGAGCCCGGACGCGGCGGGCCTGGAGGATTTGATGGCGGATGGCCGGGGTTGGGAGGGATTGCCGCAGGGGATGGCTACGGACCCGGGGGTGGAAAGGCGGGCACTGACGCGGTCGGCGGCTGCTTCGGAGCCGCCTCGACGGCGGGTTGCGGCGCCTACGCTACTTCCCCGAGCCCGCACTATGGGTCGCTGAACAAGGGCCAGCTCTACGGGAGCCCGCTTCTTGTGCCGATGGTAGGAGGGTCTGGCGGCGGCGGCGTGGGTAGGAGCGGGCAAGGGGTGGGCGGTGGTGGCGGCGGCGGTGGCATCGTCATCGCTTCGAATACGCGGATCGAAGTGTCGGGCAGCGTTTCCGCGAATGGTGGCCGTGGAATGATTTTCCGCTCTGGATGTGATGACGTCAACGGCACGGATCCGAATCCTGGAAGTGGCGGCGCGATTCGGCTGGTGGCTCCCGCGGTCGCGGGTGGCGGCGGCCTATACTGCTCCGGCCGGACATACGGCGCGGCTCAGGGCAGCCATGGTCGCGTGAGGATTGATACGATCGACCCTCGTAACCTCAATCTGGGCGTCATCGGCTTGGTGACTTACGGGAAATACATGGTTGTCTTCCCCACGACGCTGCCCTCTCTCGACATCATCGAGGCCGCTGGCGCCTCCATCAAACCCGGCGCCGGTCCTGTGACGGTCCAACTGCCAAACAACGCGCCTACCGCGCAGGTGGTGAAACTGCAAGCGAGCAACTTCTTCGGCTACGTTACCAATTACGTTGTGGTCACGCCGCAGAGCGGCCCCAGCGCCACCTATGTCACTGTCATTGATAATGCCTCTGCGAACCCCGCCACGGGCAACGTGACGGTGACTCTGCCCGTGAGCACGCCGGTGTCTATCGCCGCCTGGAACAAAGTGCCCTAGCCCGGTCGAAGACTCGAAGGCAGGCCCCGGGGGTTGCGTGATCTTGATCAACGTCTCCGGGGCCTGCTCCTTTTCTTCAGTCATTCAACCCGCTGGGGGAACTCTCTTAGATCAATGCCGAGCTGCCCCGTCGTGGAGAAGCCTTGGAGTCGGGTGAAGCCACCGTGTGGACCGCGTCTGTCTGCTTTGAAACCTCAACAGATCGGACGCGAAGCCACGGGAGGTGAATCTCGCCGAACTTCCGAACTTCCGTCGCCAAACATCTTGACGTTCCACGGAATCGGCGTAGGACGGTCTCATGGCCGCACAGCTTTTCCGTTTTCGGAATCAGCGCGCTGGACTCCTCCGGCGTCGGGCTCGATGCGTCGCCTTCAAACTCCTCCCTCTATGAACACCAGCCTCACTCGTCGAACCTTCCTCACTCAGGTCAGCCAGGGCATGTTGCTGGCCACGGTCGGATTGGAAACAGCCGCTGACCTGCGTCTGACCGCGAAGCCACAGGATGAAGGCGAGGGCGCCCTGGACTTCGGCCCGCGGGAGCCCCTGGTGCGCTTGATGCAGGAAACTCCGGTGGATCGGTTGTTGCCCGCGCTTGTTCGCCAACTGCGTTCCGACGTGAGCTTGAAGGACCTTGTAGCCGCGGCCGCTCTGGCCAACGCGCGCACCTTCGGAGGCGAGGATTATGTGGGCTTCCACACGATGATGGCGCTCGCCCCGGCGTTCTACATGTCGCAGGAGCTCCCGTCATCCCAGGCGGCTCTCCCCGTATTCAAGGTGTTGTATCGAAACACCGCGAGGATTCAGGAGCATGGCGGACGCAAGGGCGAGGTGCTCCACGCGGTGGAGGGCGGGGCGGGCTCGGCGAGCGTGGAGGGCGGGGTTGCGCTGCGGGACGCGGTTCGGAGCGCCGACGCGCAGAAAGCGGAAAGGACGCTCGCCTCCATCGCGCGCGGGTCCGCTGAAGACGCGTTTGAGGCGGTTTTGATGGCGATGCACGATCACACCGAGGTGCATCGCGTGGTCCTTCCGTATCGTGCCTGGGACATGCTGGGCATTGTCGGAAAGGAGCACGCGAATACGATGCTTCGGCAGTCGGTCCGCTATTGCGTGAAAGCCGAATCCTATTCGCGCTCCGCCGCGGGCGACGAACCCCGGACGCTGCTTCCACGCTTGCTCGAGGAGCATCACTTGATGTCGAAAACCCCGGGAACGCGAGACCCGGGAGATGGATGGGTGCAGGAATTCAGCGAGACGCTTTTCAAGTCCACCGGCGCTCAAGCCGCAGCCGCCGCCGCCGCCGCCCTGGCGGACGGAATCGCCCCGGATGTCATCGCCGAGGCGGTGTCCCTTGCGGCGAACCAGTTGGTTCTTCGCGACCAAGGCCGTCTGCCGCGCGAAGAAGTCGCGGGAAAGCCGGTGGGGAGCGTTCACGGCGATTCGATCGGGGTTCACGCGTCGGATTCCGCGAACGCCTGGCGGAATATGGCGAAGGTTGCGCGTCCGAGAAATTGCTTCGCGAGCGCGATCCTGGGCGCCTATCAGGTCGCGGTGGATCGCACAGCCCGCGGCGGCGATTTCGATCATTGGCAGCCTCTGCCGATAGAGCGACACCTCAGCGAGATCAAATCGACGTCGCCCGAGGCGCTCCTCCGCGAAGCCGAGGAAGCGATCCGCGGCAATCTTCAGGCCAAGGCGGCCGCGGTCGCACATCGATATGGCCAGCAGGGGCACGCGCCGCGCCCCCTGTTCGACCTTCTGCTTCGGTACGCCGTGAGCGAGGACGGCTCATTGCACGCGGAGAAGTTTTATCGCACCGCGTCGGAGGAGTTCGGCAGGAGCCGCGCGGTCTATCGCTGGCGGTACGCGGTTGCCCTGGCGCGAGTGACGGCGAGCGAGTATGGCCGTCCGGCTCCCGGAATCGCGGAAGCCCGATCGCTGCTTCAATTGAGTTGAAGCAACAAGGCGAACGCTTCGATGGATGGGTATGGTTGACGCGTTCTCCGACGACATTTCAGCCGCTCGTTACCTGGCGGCGATCCACTCTCAGTTCCAGACCCGGACTCCGGCGGGAGATCGGATTGCATTGAGACTGATCCAGGTGACGTCGCCCCGAATGACCCTCGCCTCGGTCGATCCCGCGGGACCCCGATATGAGTGCTTCTCGTTGATCTTCGAGGGGGCCGATGACACCCCGCTTTCCCAGGGCTTGTGTCGTCTGGAGCATGACGCCTTGGGAGTCGCGGACATCTTCATTGTGCCGGTCGGCGCGGAGCGCGGACGTCGGCAGTATGAGGCGGTCTTCAATAGAAGGGTTACCCCTTCGCCCCTGCCGTAAGGCCTCCGTCCTCCGGCGTTCCTGCGCTGAACGGCATCGCGCCCGCGCCAAATGCCCGGCGGGCCGCGCATCTCGGGACGCGTTGCTGTTCGGATGTCCGTAAACGCGTCAAACGCGCGCCGTCCCATCCTAATGTTTTGACCCAAGCCTCCGATCTCGTTAGCATGCGTTTCGCCGTCCGAAAACCGGAGTCGCTGGATGTTTAAGTTGTTTATCGCTACTCGCCGACGCTTTATTGGTGGTTGTTCCGCCCTCGCCGCGATCATGGCTTGCGTTCGAGTCCGCTCGGCGACCTCCCTCAGGGATCCTTTCTCGGCGCCATCCTTTTCTGAACCGCCTTCATTCGAAGCGTTCGCCCGGCACTCCCTTTCCTCCTTCGTTGCGCTGAATCGCGGCGGAGAGTCCCGCCAACTTCAACTCGTGCTCGTCGAGTCGCCTTCATCGCGGGGCCTGGGCGTGGCGCGCGGTCCGGATTCCCGCAACGAGAGGTTCCGGTTGGTCTTTCGCGGTGAAGGAGCGTCGCGCTGGGCGCAGGACACCTATCGATTCCATCACGCGCATCTCGGCGAGTTCGATTTGTTCATCGTTCCCATTGGCGCCGAAGATCCGCGCCATGGTTATTACGAGGCGGTGTTCAATCGTCCCTCCCGACTCAGCCCAAAGGAGACCGCTCATGTCTGAACCCTTTATAGGAGAAATCCGCGCGTTCAGCTTCAACTATGCTCCCAAAGGGTGGGCGATGTGCAATGGGCAGCTGTTGCCGATCAACCAGAATCAGGCGTTGTTCGCTCTGTTGGGAACGACCTATGGCGGCGATGGGCGAACGACTTTCTCGCTCCCCAATCTGCAGGGACGCGTTCCTTTGCACTTCAGCCAGGCCATTCCGCAAGGCGCAACGGGGGGCGAGCTCGCGCATACCCTAACTCTTTCCGAGATGCCGGCGCACACTCACGTCCTTCAGGCCTCTCCGGCGGTTGGGACGGCGAATGTTCCCACCAACACCTCCATGCTGAGCCGTCGCGCCGCCGAGATTTATCACGATCCCGTGGATCTGACGCCGATGGGCCCTTCCACCGTGGGCCCCGCCGGGTCCGGTCAGGCTCATTCCAATTTGCAGCCGTATCTGGTGTTGAACTTCTGCATGGCATTGCAGGGATTATTTCCATCGCGCAACTGAGGACCAAGCCATGGGACAACCTTTCTCCGGTGAGATTCGACTGTTCGCGGGCAACTTCGCCCCGCTGGGATGGGCGTTCTGCGAGGGGCAGCTGCTGCCCATCTCGGAGTATGAGGTTTTATTCACCTTGATCGGGACAACGTATGGCGGAGATGGCCAATCGACCTTCGCGCTGCCAGACCTCCGCGGGCGCGTGGCCGTGCATCAAGGCCCGGGTTTTGTGGCCGGGCAGAGCGCCGGCGTGGAGTTCGTGACGCTTACAACGGCTCAACTGCCGCCGCACACGCATCCATTCCTTGCGTCGGCCGATTCGGCGGCGTCTCCGAATCCTGAAGGTCGCACGCTCGCTGAGACGGCGACGACGACACCGTATTTCCAGGGTTCGGCCGCAGTGGCCCTGGCTTCGAGTTCAATGGGTCCGGCTGGCGGAAACCAACCCCATAGCAATCTGCAACCGTTTCTATGCATGAATCACATCATTTGCCTGCAGGGAATCTTCCCGACCCGGAGCTAACGCAACTCGCCTCCTGAGATATGGCTGATCCATTCCTGGCTGAGATTCGACTTTTCGGGTTCAACTTCGCTCCGAGGGGATGGGCGTTCTGCACCGGACAGATCCTCCCGATTGGTCAGAACACAGCGCTCTTTTCTTTGCTCGGCACCACGTATGGCGGCAATGGAAGGTCAACTTTCGCGCTGCCGAATCTCGAGGGAGCCGTCGTGATGCATCCGGGCCATGGGCCGGGGCTCTCGAACTATGATCTGGGTCAATCGGGGGGACAATCGACGGTGACGCTTCTCAATTCCGAGATGCCGCAACACTCTCACGCGCTCGCGGCGTCGAATGAGATCGGCGAGGACCGGAAGCCTTCGGGCGAAGCTTTTGCGCGATCCACGGGAGGCCCGCTTTACGGTCCTCCGCCCGTCCCTCCGGCCGCTTCCGTCGCGATGGCGCCCGCCGCGATCGGCGTCATCGGCGGCAATCAACCTCACAACAACATGATGCCCCATCTGGCGGTGAGCTTTTGCATCGCGCTGCAGGGAATCTATCCGGCTCGCGGCTGAGGCGAGCTCACGATGATGAATCCCACCCCTCACTCTGAAGCGGCGTTCTCCCTCCGCCCCGCGCAAGACGCCGACGCCGAGGCGCTGTTCCGAGTTTACGCGAGCACGCGAACAGAGGAGTTGGCGAAGGTTCCCTGGGACGATGGGAGGAAGGATGCGTTCCTCCGCATGCAGTTCGAGGCTCAGACCCGCTGCTACCGATCCGACTACCCCGGCGCTGTGTTTGACGTCATTCTAGTTCGTGGGGCGATTGCCGGACGTCTTTCGGTGCATCGACGCGCGCAGGAGATCCGAGTCATGGACATCGCGCTGCTCCCTGAGCACCGGCGTCGTGGGATCGGCGGTCGGATTCTACGCGGTATCCTTCAAGAAGCGGAGCGGGATGCCAAGCATGTCACCATCCATGTGGAGAGTTTCAATCCGGCGCAACATCTCTATGAGCGCTTGGGGTTCCAGCGCGTGGGGAGCAACGGGGCGCACCACCTGATGGAGTATCGTCCCGCCGCGCTCGTGGAGGCGAGGTCATGAGACCAAGTCTTCGCTCGATGGCCGCGGGGTTCGTCTGGCTCTGCGTCCTTGCCGCCCTGAATCCGGAGGCGCTGGCGCAAACCAATCTGGGTGTCGCGCTGACGACGTCGCTCACCGCGACACAGGGCGCCGTGTTGGCATACACCCTGATCATTACCAACCAGGGGACCAACGCGGTTCAGGGGGTCAGATTCTCGGATATTCTCGATCCGAACACGACGCTCGTTCCAGGGTCGGTGAACACGTCGCCCCTGGCGTTCGACGACGCCTATTCGGTGATCGGCAACGTGGCGCTGAGCATCCCCGCTCCCGGAGTGCTTGCGAACGATGTGGATCTCGATGGCGTGGGGCCTGCCTTGTCGGTCACAGGTTTCGACGCCGCTTCCGCGCGGGGCGGCAAGATCGTGATGAGCGCGAACGGCGGATTCACGTATGATCCGCCCGTTGGATTCGAGGGCGTCGACAGCTTCAGCTACCGGATCGACGACGGAGAGGGATTCACGGACACAGGGAAGGTGAGTCTGACCGTGACGGGCGTCGTTTGGTTTGTGAACGCCGCCGCCCCCGCGGGCGGCGACGGACGATTGAAAACCCCTTTCAAGTCGCTCGCCTCTTTCGCCGCGATCAATAACAACAGTCCGGCAGGCGGTCGGAGCGGTCACAGCCTCTTTCTGTATTCGGGGTCCTACGCGGGCCCGCTCACGCTCCTGAACGATCAGAGAATCCTGGGTCAGGGCGCCGGGGCTTCGCTCTCCGCGATCACAGGCCTGACGCCACCCGTTGGCAGCCTCGCGTTTCCGGCAACGGGCGGCGCGCGACCTGTGGTGGGAAACGGCACGGCCGGGATCGTTCTTGCATCCGGCAATCAGGCGCGCGGCTTGAATTTCTCCACAACCGGCGGGGCGATCGCAGGCGCCCACGTTGGCGCGCTCACGTTGCTGGAGATCGGTGTCACGAACACCGGCGGCGTCGCTGTCAACCTGGCTGACGGATCCCTCAGCGTCACCCTCGACGCGGTCCATTCGACCGGGGGCGCCACGGGGATACGCCTGGCGAAATGCGCCGGCGGTTTTGCCATCATCGGCGATGGCGCCGCCGCGGAAAACGGCAGCGGAGGCACTCTCAAGACGACCACGGACAGCGCGGTGATTCTGGATGGGGCCGCCAATGTTTCGCTCTCGCGGATGCGAATCCTCAACGCGGGCGGCAGCGGCGTCTGGGGCCAGAGCGTCAATGGCTTGGTCGTGGACTGGTGCCGGCTTGCCAACAACGGCGACGCTGTGGGAGAGGCCGGCATTCGGCTCGGGGATCCCTTGGGGGCCACGGGTTTGATCGGAACCACCTCTGGCGGTTCGAACCCCACGCGTATCTCGAACACCCTGATCCTGGGCTCGGGAGAGATGAATCTTGCGATCTACAACAACGCAGGGACATTGCAACAGTTGGATCTCGTGAACCTTGTCTCCAGCGACACCCGCAATCGTCCGCTGGGGGCCGACGGATTCCTGTTCGAGACCCGCGGCAGCGCGGTCGCGGCGCTCTCCTTTGCGCATTCGTCCTTCTCCAACAACTTTACCCAAGGGATCCAGGCTTCAGCCTTGGATAAGTCCACGCTTACCGTGAGCGTTGTGGACTGCGGATTCACCAATAACAATGAGGGCGTTGTGCTCGGGAACGCGAACGCCGCTCAGCTGACCTTCGACGTGGCCAGCAACCGGTTCGTCAACACGCTCGCCGCGGGGGCCTCCGGCGCGGCGATCGCCGCGGTCAACGCGACCACGGTGACAGGCGTCGCCCTCTACTCGGGGCGGATCCGGAACAACACGATTGCCGGCGGGGGCATCGACAATCACTTGATCGCCGCGCTTTTCTCCGGCGCCGGGAACAACACGCTTTCGGTGACAAGCAACTCTATTGTGGCCGCCAACAGCCAGTTCAGCGGCGTCTTCATTCAGGCGGGCGAAGCGGGCTCGGGCAAGCTGAGCGCCAGCGTTTTGGTGAAGGGCAACAAGGTTTCCGTCGGCGCCTTGGGGAGCCATGGGATAGTAGCGCAATCGCGCGTGATATCGACGCTCTGCGCTGAGATCGCCGAGAACGTTTCCACGACGGCGGGCCAGGGATTGTTCGGCGTCAATATCCGTCAGCGGGACGCTTCGACCTTCCGGCTGCCTGGATTCGCCGGTCCGTTCAACTCCACCGCATCGGTCGCCGCGTTCGTTGCCGGCAAGAACAACGGCAGCACCGTGAACGCCACTGTCAGCAGCGCCTACTCGGGCGGCGGTCCTTGCGTTCTCCCCCTGATGGCCGCGGCTCGACCGACGCCTCGAGATGCGACGGCGGCCACGCCTCTTTCGCCATCACGGTCTTCAGACGAGTTTCCACAGCCGGCGCGGGGCGTCCCACCGGTCGCGAACCGATCGCCGCGGGCGCTGAGCGACGCCGAGTTGCAAGCTGGGGCGGCCGCGGCGCGCGAGGTGTGGGCGCGCTCAGGAATCAGTCCTCAGAGGCTCGAGGCTCTGGAGCATGTGCGGTTCGAAGTGGCCGACCTGAGCGGGTGGCGGCTGGGCGAGTCCACGCCGGGCCTGGCTCGCCTGGATCGCACCGCGTGCGGATACGGATGGTTTGTCGATCCCTCGCCGTTGTCCAACGCGGCGCCGCAGGGACAGATGGATTTGCTCTCCGCGCTCGCGCATGAGATGGGACATCAGCTCGGGCTGGCCGACGACTACCGTCCTTCGCGGAGCGGGGACGTGATGTACGGCGTGTTGGCGCCCGGCGAGCGGCGATTGCCTTCCGCGGGCCGCGCGCTTTCTGGCGCGGGCCGCTCTGACGCGGGTCCGCACTATCTGACAGCCGCGCTGGATGTCGGGACCCTCCCTCCGGGCAAGAGCCTCACCATCGCCTTCCGTGCCCAAGTGGCGAAACCGATGCCGGGGGGCGTCTGCGCCTTGTCCAATCAGGCGACGGTCTCCATGGCGGGCGCTCCGCCCGTTCTGAGCGATGATCCACGGACGTCTCCTCCCTTCGACGCCACGGTGACATCGATCGCGCAACCCCCGCTCGTCGCGACCCTTGCTGCGACCTCAGTGACGAGCGACGGCGCGGCGTTGAACGGATCCGTCAACAGCTGCGGATCCGCCGGAGGATACTACTTTGAGTTCGGTCCCACCGCGGCCTACGGATCGCGGACTCCAGGCGGACCGATTGCGGGCGGCGTGGGGGATGTCGCGGTGGGTGATTCGCTTGCCGGCCTTTTGTCTGGAGGGGCCTACCATTTCCGTGTCGTGGCGACGAACGCCTTCGGGACCAGCGCGGGAGGCGATCGAGTTTTTGTCACTGGGATCACGATCCTCAAGCAGCCGCAGAGCGTGGTGCTTTGCGTCGGGCGACTCACGACGTTCGTCGTCGCGGTGAATGTGCCTGGCGCGACCTATCGATGGCAACGCCGGCTGGCGGGGTCCGCCGGTTTCCTGAATATCCCGGGCGCGTCCTCCCCGACATTCACGGTTTTGTCCGCGAAAGCGACGGACGACGGGACCGCCTATCGCGTGGTAGTGGCGACGGACGCCATCCACGTCACGAGCGATGAGGCTTTCCTGTCCGTCATCACGGTGAAGGCCCCCTTTCTGAGCGCCAATTTCGACAAAGGGCTTCCGGCCAACACCGCGACTTACGGCGACGCGTACATCGACGCCGCGACAGGCGTGTTGGAGTTGAATCCGAACGCAGGCGGCCGCGCCGGCGCGTTTCTCACCGCGGACCCCGCGCCGGGTCGCTTTGTTCAAGGCTTCGTCGCTTTGTTCAAGGCGCGGATTTCCTCGGTTGTCTCTCCTCCCGCCGACGGCTTCAGCTTCAACTGGGCTTTTGACCTGCCGAACGGCGCGTACAGCGTCGCGGAGGAAGGGGAGGGCTCCGGGCTTTCTGTCGCGTTCGACACATTCGACAACGGGGGCGGAGAAGCGCCGGCCATCGACGTGTTCTGGAAAAGGACCCTGGTGATTCACCGGCCTGTGCCCATCGACTTCCTCGTCCGTGGCGACAGCTTTTTCGACGTGGGGATTCGCGTGACGCCCGACGGGCTGCTCGACTTGATTTGTGGATGCGAATCCGTGTTCGCTCGGCTTCCAATTCCAGGGTTCACGCCATTGAGGGGAGCGCGGTTCGGATTGGGTTCGCGCACCGGCGGGCTCTGGGAGACTCATGGGATTGACGATCTGGCTATTGATATTGGCGTTGATCCCACCAATGGAGTTCCGCGCATCGATTCCGTTTCGCTACAGTTGCCGAAGGGCCTCGTGATACGGGGCGCCGCGCCGCCTGAACTGAACCTGATCCTGGAATCGTCCGTGGACTTGAGGGCCTGGACTTGGCGTGGGTACATCCATCCGGGCGCGGATGGAAAATGGGAATTCGTGGACGCCGACGTGGCTTCGAGCGCTCAACGATTCTACCGCCTCCGTTCGCTCCCCCAGTTTCCATCCGGGTTGCTGAACTACTATGACGCCGACGGAAGTTTTCAGGACGGTTTCGGACAGGATCACGGCTTGCCGATCGGGGGGATAGGCTTCGGCCCGGGAGAAAGAGGCCAGGGGTTTCTCTTCGACACTCCTGACCGGCTCGTCTCGATCCAGGCTGCTCCCCTCCCTGTTCCCTGGACGCTGGGGATCTGGGTGAAGCGCGGCGTGGCCGTGGATCGTTCCGAATCTTTGCTCTTCGACGCGGCGACCGCCGTGAAACTGGAGCAATGGGACAATTCGCATCAGGTGGGGCTGACCCAATTCGGGGCCGCGGACTACTATTTCAAATACACGGCGCCCTTGGACGTCTGGACGCACCTCGCGCTCGTCGCTGTGAAGGGATCGACACAACTCTACGTGAACGGCGTCCTGACGGACACACAGCCCGTGAGCATCAATCTGCCCCGAGGCGCGCTGGGCGGGAGAGTCGGCGACCGCTTGCAGGCCGTGATCGACGAAGTCGCCATCTTCGGGCGCGCGCTCTCCGCCTCCGAAATCCTGCAGGTCTATTCCGCGACTCACGGACCCTGAGCTTTGTCCGGCGCGCGATTCGACCAGGATCGAGAAGACGCGTTAGCGTCGGGCAAGAATCTCCTTCAGCGTCGGCATTGAAGGTTGCGCTCCCTTTCGTTCGACGGAGATTCCGGCGGCGCGGACGGCGAATTCGATTGCCTCGCGAGTGGGGAGGCCGGCGGCCATCGCGGCCGCAAAGCATCCGGTGAAACAGTCGCCGGCGCCAGTGGTGTCCACCACGCGCGATTTCAAAGCGGGCGTCCAGAGCACCAGATCGTTCCTCGCCCAACACACGCCACGGGCGCCGCAAGTCACGATCACTTGCCCGACACCTTTTCGCGCCAACGTCAACGCGGCCCGCTCAATCGCCGCGTTCGAGGTCGATCGAGCGCCCGTCAAGAAGGCCAGCTCCGTCTCGTTCGGGATGAGCGTGTGAACCTTTCGGAGCAAAGCCGGAGGCAGGCTGCGCGCGGGCGCCGGGTTCAATATCGCTGGAATGCCCGCTCGCTCCGCGATCGTCAAAGCGGCGGCCACCGCGGGCATCGGGATCTCCAGCTGCAGGACCAGGACATGGGGCGGGACGAGGGCGCCCAGGGCGCGGCGGACAAGCGACGCTGGGAGCGCGTCGTTGGAGCCGCGGGCGACCGAGATCATGTTTTGTCCCACCGCGTCGACCAGAATCAGCGCCACTCCACTGGTGGCGTTGGAAGGTCGGTGGATGGCGTCGAGCTGGATGCCTTCACGCCGCAAGCGCTCAACAGATTGATCGCCGTAGGCGTCTCGTCCGATGCTCGCTACGAACGAGACTCTCGCTCCCGCGCGGACCGCGGCCACGGCTTGATTGGCGCCCTTGCCTCCGGCGTGGACCCGCAGCGGTCCCGCCAGGACGGTTTGGCCCGGTCCTGGGAGCGTGGCGGACGTCAGCACCAAGTCTGTGTTGGAGCTGCCCACGACCGTCACACGCCCCCGACGGCTCAGAGCTTTTCGATAGTCAGCGAGAAAGGATTCCTGCGAAATCACGTCCCGATAAGACCCCGGACCTCCCGTTAGCACAAGCGCGCCTTCCCAGGAGCCTCGTAGGCGGCCGGAATCGGCGGAGGGAGCGGCGAGAACGAGAACTGCGGCGGAGGACTGTTCCGCCCTTGACTTGGGGTTGGCGGACGGGGTGATGATGACGCGCGTGCCAGTCCTGTTCACTATTGGGAACGAGATCCGCTACGAGATCGTCCGAAAGATCTTCGAAGGCGGGATGGGTATTGTTTACGAGGCGGAGCAGAAGGGCGCCCAGGAGTTTGTCAAGCGCGTCGCCATCAAGGTCGTCCGCCAAAACTTCACTTCGCAGAAGCAGTTCATCGAGAATTTCATCGGCGAAGCCAAGCTCGTCGCGGACTTGATCCACACGAACATCGTTCAGACCTACCATCTGGGGGAACACAACGGGAGCTTCTTCATCGCCATGGAGCTCATCCGGGGCGTGAACCTTGAGCAGTTTTCCGCCCAGCTCAAGGAGAAGCGCCGGGTCCTTGCGATAGAGATGGCGGTGTTCATTGCCAGCCGAGTGGCTCGTGGGCTGGCTTACGCGCATGCCAAGACCGACAAGAACGGGCGGCCTCTGGGGATCGTTCATCGTGATGTGAGCTTCAAGAACATCATGATCGCGTTCGAAGGCGACGTGAAGCTCACCGACTTCGGCATCGCCAAGGCTCGCGGGTTTCTCACCGACAACGAAGGCGAGGTCGTCGCGGGCAAGGCCGATTTCATGAGCCCGGAGCAGGCCGACTTTCAGATCACCGACAAACGATCCGACCTGTTTTCCCTCGGCGTGGTCCTGTCGACACTGGTGCTGGGCTACAACATCTTCAAGGACTCGACGCCCGAGAAATCCCGCCTGCGGGTGATCTCGATGGCCATCCCCGATTTTCGAGCGCTCGATCGTCGAGTGGACGACCGCCTCAACAAGATTCTTCAGCGCGCCCTGGCGCGCCGCGTGACGCAGCGCTATCCGGAGGCCGACGAGGTGCTTTACGATCTCGAGCACTACATCTACCACTCGGGCTATGGCCCGACGAATGAGACTCTGGGAAAGCTGATCCGCGGATTGTTCGGCGTTCGCCCCGAGGGCACGATGAGCGAGTCGGCCAAAGGCGGCACTCAGGTGATGGGTCGCACGGGGCGCGCCGGGAAAAAGTCCGAGGGCGCCACGCAGCGCGCCGCGACCGGCGCCACTCGTTCGGGAGGCACTATTCGCCGCGGCGGGGCCACCGCCCGATCGGCTCCTAAGAAGAATCCATGAGGAAGAAATCATCGGAGGTCCGCGTGGGGCTTCTTCAACACGCGTGCGTCGCGGATCCCCGGAAGAACATCGAGAAGGCCCTCGCCCTGGCCGACCAAGCCGCGCGCTCCGGAGCCCAGATCATCTGCACCCAGGAGCTGTTCTCCTCGCTCTATTTCTGTCAGTCCGAGAACCACGACTACTTCAAGCTCGCCGAAACCATCCCAGGGCCCACCACTGAGCGGTTTCAACGCCTGGCCCGGAAGCGGAGAGTGGTTGTGGTGGCGTCGCTTTTCGAGCGCAGAGCGGCCGGGCTCTACCACAATACCTCGGTGATCATCGACGCCGACGGCGCCCTGCTTGGGGTCTATCGCAAGATGCACATCCCCGAGGATCCGCTTTTCCACGAGAAGTTCTATTTCACCCCCGGCGACCTCGGCTTCCGGACCTGGAAAACCCGCTTCGCCAAGATCGGGGTGCTCATCTGCTGGGATCAATGGTATCCCGAGGGCGCCCGCCTCACCGCATTGCAGGGCGCGGAGATTCTGTTTTATCCAACGGCGATCGGCTGGCACCCTGGCGAGAAGGCGCGTTATGGCGCGAACCAGCATGGAGCCTGGGAGGTGATCCAGAGAAGCCACGCCGTCGCCAACGGATGTTATGTCGCGTCCGTGAATCGAATCGGGTTGGAGCGGCCGATCGGCGGGGATGGTCTCGAGTTTTGGGGACAGAGTTTCGTTGCGGGAACCTCTGGACAGATTCTGGCGAAAGCTCCCGTGGACCGCGAGGAAGTGATGATCGTTCCCGTGGACCTCGCGAACGTGAACGTGACTCGCACGCATTGGCCCTTCATGCGCGACCGTCGGATCGACGCCTACGGCGGCATCACCCGGCGTTATCTCGACTAGCCAGGGAGCTCGTCGCCGCCGGTTGGGCCAGATGGCACGCCGCCCAGTGTCCTGGCGACAGCTCCCGAAGGGGCGGCGTCTCGATGGAACATCGGGCTTCCGCCACGGGACAGCGCGGATGGAAGGGGCAGCCGGACGGCGGTTGAATGGGAGAGGGGACGTCCCCGGACAGAACGATCCGCTGGCGCTTGGATTCCGGATCCACCTCGGGGATGGCCGAGATGAGCGCCTGCGTGTAGGGATGGCGTGGCTCGCTGATGAGGTCCTTCGAGGGGCCGCTTTCCACAACGCGGCCGAGATACATCACCAGAACCCGCGCGCTGATGTGCTCCACCACGGCCAGGTCGTGGGCGACGAAAAGATAGGCGACGCCGAGCTGTCGCTGCAGATCCTGAAGCAGGTTGATGACCTGCGCCTGAACAGAAACGTCGAGAGCGCTCACGGGCTCGTCGCAGACAATGAGCTTGGGCTCCACAGCGAGGGCTCGCGCGATCCCAATACGCTGGCGCTGTCCGCCGCTGAACTCATGCGGATACCGGGTCATGTGGCTGGGGTCGAGGCCGACCTGCCGCAGCAGGCTTTCGATCCGGCCGCGACGCGCGTCCACCGTCGCCGCCAAGCGGTGGATGTCGATCGCCTCGCCGATGATTTCGCCGACGGTCATCCGAGGGTTCAGCGAGCCGTAGGGATCCTGGAAGATCATCTGGAAGTGACGGCGCTTTTGCCGAAGCGCCTCGCCGTCGAGCTGGGCGAGGTCCTCGCCGTCGAACAGGATCCGCCCGCTGGTCGGTTCGAGAAGGCGGATGACCGCGCGCCCCAGCGTCGTCTTGCCGCATCCGCTCTCTCCGACGAGCCCAACCGTCTCGCCCGCGTCCACGGTCAGCGAAACACCATCCACAGCCTTCACGTACTGGCGCGCGCGGCTGAACAACCCGTGTCGGACGGGGAAATGCACCTTCAGATCCTGGACTTCGAGAAGTTTCATGTTTGCCAGAAGGGGCAGCGAACCCAGTGACCGGGGCCCGCTTCCAGCCAGTCGGGGGCGGTGGTGGAACACTGGGCCTGGGCTTTGGGGCAACGGGGATGAAAACGACAGCCCGACGGGAAAGCGCCGAGGTTCGGCACGCTTCCAGGGATCGCCTGAAGCCTTTCACCGGACGCGCGGAGCTTGGGCACCGAGTTCATCAATGCCTGCGTGTAGGGGTGAAGGGGACGGGCGAGCAGCTCCGACGCCGGGGCGTACTCCACGATCTGTCCGGCGTACATGACCGCGACGCGATCCGCGAGATCGCCCACGATCCCGAGGTTGTGAGTGATGAGCAGCAGGCTCATGCCGATCTGTCTCCGAAGCTCGCGAAGCAGATCAATGATCTGGGCCTGGATTGTCACATCCAGCGCGGTCGTCGGCTCGTCGGCGACGAGCAGCCTCGGGTGGCTTGCCAGCGCCATGGCAATCATGACGCGCTGCTGCATCCCCCCGGATAACTGGTGCGGATAGTCGCGCATCCGCGACTCCGGCGCGGGGATCCCCACGAGCTTGAGCAAACGGATCACCTCGTCGGGAGTGGCCGC
Organism: Verrucomicrobiota bacterium; assembly: GCA_016199985.1. Classification (GTDB taxonomy): domain Bacteria; phylum Verrucomicrobiota; class Verrucomicrobiia; order Limisphaerales; family UBA11320; genus UBA11320. The sequence goes on from JACQFQ010000029.1 coordinate 136,158, forward strand.
GTCGGGGCGATGCAGCTGCAGCGACTCGAGGATCTGGCTTCCGACGCGGAACACAGGATTCAGGGAGGCTCCGGGTTCCTGGAAGATGTAGCTGACGACGCCGCCCCGGATGGCGCGGAGCTCGCGCGGGGACATCTTGAGAACATCCTGCCCGTTCACCCGGATTTCACCGCCCGCGTAGCGAGCCGGGGGCGTTGGCACCAGGCGCGCGATGGAAAGAGCTGTGACGCTCTTGCCGCAGCCGCTTTCTCCGACGAGGCAGATCGACTCGCCCGCGTTCAGGGAGAAGGAAACGCCGTCCACCGCGCGGAGAGCGTGTCCATCTTTGAGGAAGTCGAGCCGCAGATCGCGGATTTCCAGCAGCGGCGCCTCGGCGGGAGGCGACGCCGAAGGCTTTGCGCGGGCTTCGGGTGTGATCATGCGCTCTTCGTGTCGGCGGCGTCTCTTAGACCATCGCCCAAAAAGTTGAAAGCGAGAACGGTCAGGAAGATCGCCCCTCCCGGCGCCAGCAGCCACGGGTAGTCCTGAACGTACTGATGATTCTGGGCGGCGTTCAGCATCAAGCCCCAGCTCGCCTCGGGCTCCTGGATCCCCACGTTCAGATAGCTCATCACCACCTCGCCGAGGATGTAGTAGGGCACGCTCAACGTCGCGGCGACGATCACGTAGGAAAACGTGCTGGGCAGGATGTGCTTGAGCACGATCCGGACTCGGGTTTGTCCGAGGGCTCGGGCGGCGAGAACAAACGGGCGCTCGCGCAAGGAAAGCGCCATCCCTCGAACAACGCGCGCGGAGCTGGCCCAGCGGATGAAACTCAGGATGGCCACAATGATGATGTAAACAAGGGTCGAGCTCAGCGAGGCCGGGAAGACCGAGCGCAGAGCCATGATCAGGTAGAGGCCGGGGATCGACATGATCAGCTCGCAGACCCGCATGACCGTGAAATCCACGCCGCCGCCGACATAGCCCGCGTAGCCGCCGATGAGCATGCCCAGGCTGAGCGACAGCGTGATCCCGATCAGGCCGATCGACAGCGAGATCTGGGATCCGTAGAGCAGCCTCGAAAGGATGTCGCGTCCGAACTGGTCGGCGCCGAGGAGAAACAGGGGGGCGTCGGGATGATCCACTCCGAGGAAATGGGTGGAGCATTTCAGAAAGCCAAACAGCGTGTAGGGCTCCCCCTTCGCGAAGAACCGCAGGGCCGCCGCCGAGCCATCCGCGGACGCCTCGTAGGTCGCGGGCTCGGCAACTTTCTTGTACAACCGAACGGACAAGCGGCCTCCCTGGAAGCAAAGCCCCGTGGGGCGATGGAAGGATCTCTCCTTGTCGATGCGATCGTAAGGGTAGGGGGCAAAAAAACCCGCGAAGAGCGAGAGGGTGTACAGGATCGCGAGAATCGCGGCGCCCACCATCGCGATCTTCTTCCGACGCAATCGCTCGCGGAAAATCTGGCCCGGCGATCGCGGGACGGCGTCCACGTTTCCGTGACCCGGCGGACTAGGCGTCGCGGCGCTCATTTCAGCCGGATGCGGGGATCGCTCCACGCCAGGAGGAGATCCGCGATGAGATTGCCCACCACGAGCAAAGCCGTGGCCATCACCACGGAGGCGACCACGAGCTCATGATCTTTCTTGCTCAGCGATTCCATCGTCAGGCGACCCAGCCCCGGCCACGCCATGACGTTCTCGACGATGAACGCGCCGCTCAGAAGGCTCGCCAGGGAGTATCCGAAGAGGGTGAGCAGAGGATTGATCGCGTTGCGCAGGGCGTGCCGGTAGATCACCAGGCCTTCGGAGACGCCCTTGGCGCGCGCCGTCGTCACGAACTCGGCGCGCAGGGTGTCGAGGAGGTTCGATCGCATCTGCCGCATGATCCCCGCAAGCTCGCTGGCGCCCAGCACCAGGGTGGGAAGGATGAGATGGTGAAGCTTGTCGAAGAAAAGTTGACGGCCGTTCATGAGGTAGTAGTCGCTGCTCTGGCTGCCGCCGATGGGAAACCAATGGGTGGACGCCGCGAACATGAGGGCGAAGAGCGCGAGAAGGACCTCGGGAACGGACAGCCCGGCGAACGCCAGCAGCGAGCACGCCCTGTCGGCGAACCCGTCCCGCCGCACCGCCGCCGCGATGCCCAGCGGGATCGCGATGCCCCACGCGAGGATCGTCGCGGCGAAGGAAAGGAGAAAAGTGTTCCAAAGCCGCTCGAAGATCAGGTCGGACGCCGGGCGCTTGTTTGCGATCGAGTAGCCGAAGTCGAGTTGGGCCGCGTGCGCCAGCCAGTAGCCGTAACGGACGTACCAGGCCTTGTCGAGGTGCGCCTTGGCCCGTAGATCCGCGAGCGTCTCCGGCGAGATCTGAGGGTTCTGCTCAAGCTCGGTGAAATAGTCCCCCGGCGTGAGCGACATCAACAGGAAGGTCAGCAGCGAGACGCCAACGAGGAGCGGGATGAGATAAAGAACCCGTTTAGCTATGAAGTTCCACATTCGACTGCGCGCTTAACCATCGACGGCTGCCCACCCGCTGCCCCGCGACCCGCTAAGCCGCCGAACGGCCGCGCCGCAGGATGCATCGGCGCCGCGCGGGGCGACCTGAACGGAACTCTCCATCAGAGATTCGGTTATCGGCCAAGCGAGGCAAAGATGACAGAGGGCCTTTCGCGCAAGCCAGAGAAAAGACTTGTCCCGCTTGGCGCATTATGGGGGGAATGCGGCGCAAGCGGGACAGGTTGCAGGGTCGACGAGCGTCTGAATCAGGTTTGGGGGGAGAGGGGAGCCCAACTCAGCCTCACTTCGAACCAAATTCTCGCCTTAGTTTCAACTTCAGTTCCTGCACAGAACATTGATCGGAGGGTGGTTTGAATCCTTAAGCAAAATGTTAAATAAAAAAAGCCGACTCGAAAGAGTCGGCTTCTGGGGCTTGGAAAAGATTGAAGAGGGCGGGGAACCTTACTTGTTTTTCTCAGGTTTGGAGTCCGCGGGCTTGCTGTCGTTAAAGCGCCGACCGCGTTTTTCAGTCCTCAGATCTGCGCCGTCCTGGCCCTTATCGGTGGGGGCCGCGACGACGGGGGGTGGGTTCGAGCTCTGAACCTTGATTTTGAGGGTCGTCTTCACCTCAGGATGGAGTCGCAACTCGATCTCGTGTTCCCCGAGGCTGCGGATGGGCTCGCTCAGGTGAATCTTCTTTTTGTCGAGGGCGATCTCGAACTGGGTCTTGAGTTGGTCGGCGATTGCGCCGGAGGTGACGGACCCGAACATCTTCCCGTCCTCGCCGGTTTTGACGCTGATTGTGGCGGTGAGCTTGGAGATGCTCTTGGACAGCTCAGTCATGGCGTTAAACTCATGAGCTTCGCGCTCCGCGCGGCGCTGTCGAAGAACCTCGAGGCGGCGCTTGTTCGAGCCGGTGAGCGGAATCGCCAGACGGTTCGGGAGGAGGAAATTTCGGGCGTAGCCGGCGGCGACCTTGACCTGGTCGGATTCCCCGCCAAGACCCACCACGTTTTCAATCAGGATGACTTCAACTTTTGCCATAAAGAATCTTTGTTTGAGTGCGAGCTGAATCGGATCGGAATTATCGAGACGTGGAGGTCAAAACGGGACGTCATCCTCCTCAGTGGGAACGGCTGCTTCCGCTTCGGGGCTTGCGCCGCCGGGCGTCGCCGCCATCGGCGCGGAGGATGCCGCCGCGGGTCGCGGGCCTGCGCCGCCGGCTGAGGCTTCGCCGCTTCGCCCGCTGTCGAGGAAGGTAAAGGATTCGAGGACGACCTTGAGCTTGCTCTGCTTCTGGTGCGTGTTCTTGTCCTCCCACTGGTCGAGCTTCAGGCGTCCCTCGACGAGGAGGGGGCGACCTTTGCGCATGTACTGCGAGATCACCTCGGCCTGCCTGCCGAAGGCCTCAATGTCCACGAAAGTCACCTCTTCCCGGGATTCGCCGGTCTCGGTTTTCCAAGTGCGGTTGACAGCCATGCCTATCTTCGCGACAGCCGTGCCCTTCGGGGTGTAACGGAGCTCGGGGTCGCGGGTGAGATTCCCAGCAAGAATGACTCGATTGAAGCTGGCCATGGCGGGGGGAGGGTGGAGTTTTAGGCGACGGGCTGGGGAATGGTTCGCGCCGGCGGCTGCGGCGGCAGGATCGAAAACAGGACGCGGAAAACCTCCGGGTTCAAGGCAAACTTCGTCTGAAGCTGCGCCACAACCGCGGGCTGGCACTCAAAAATCATGTTCACGTAGAAGCCCGAGGTGTGCTTCTTGGACGCGATCCGGGTGAAGTTCCGCTTGTCCATCTTCTGCACGGTCTCGACCTTGGCGCCCGCCTCGGTGATCTCCGCCGAAATCTTGTCGATGGCTTCTTTGACGCCTTCTTCTTTTCCGGCTGTGTTCAAGATGAACAGACCTTCGTACTTTTTCACTCAGTTGCCTTTTCGTTGTTCGGAGCGATCGCTCCGTTGAATTGACTCATCGCTTTCCCGATTCCGTCGGCCAGCCAGCAATCCAGCTGCTGACAGCACCGATGAACCACTTGGCCGAAGAGCGTCTCTTCGGCGCCGCTAAAATCACTCAATACATGGCCGGCGATGTCGCGCTGGCGATCATCGACCCGCCCAATCCCCACCCGGAGCCGCGCGTATTCCCGGCTTCCCAGATGAGCCTCGACCGACTCGAGCCCGTGATGGCCGCCGCTGCTGCCGGACGGCCTCATCCTGATATGCCCGAGCGGCAAATCGGCGTCGTCCACAACGATCATCGTTCGTTGCAGCGGCACGCGATAGTAACGCGACACCGCCCCGACGCTTTCGCCGCTGGCGTTCATGAACGTCTGCGGCTGGCAGAAAAGCACCGTCAGGTCGCCTTCGCGCCATTTGGCGATTCTCGCCGTGAACCGATCTTCCAAGGACCAGGAAGCACGACGCTTGCGAGCCCAGTGCTCCAGGACCAGAAAACCCGCATTGTGACGGGTTTTCTCGTATTGCCTTCCTGGATTTCCGAGACCGGCGATGAGATAGATGGCGTCCACCGGCAGCCGAAATCCGTTCGGGCGGGAAAATTATTTCTTCTTCTCGGCCGGCTTCTTCTCTCCGGCCTTGTCGGCTCCAGGGGCGGCTTTCTCTTTGTCGCCCGCGGCCTTGTCCGCAGGGGCCGTGGTCCCGTCTTCCTTCTTCTCCTTGATCATCTCGACATCGCCCGCGGTGCTGCCTGCGGCGGCGGTCGCCTCTTCCTGGGCTTCGGTGATCGGCGCGGCGACGGCAAAGACGGGGAGTTTCTTGTCGCCGAGGAGCTCCACGCCCGCCGGAGGAGTGATCTCTCCGATATGCACGGACTTGCCGACTTCGAGGGCGGAGACGTCGATCTGGATGATCTCAGGAAGGTTTTTGGGGAGGGCTCGGACCTTCAGTTTGTGAAGCACATGCTCGAGGGTGCCGCCGCCAGTCTTGACGCCGACCGCCTCGCCTGTGGGCTCAACCGGGACCGTGATGGTGACGAGCTCGTTCTCGGCCACTTCGTGGAAATCGACATGCAGCACTTTGCCGCTCAGCGGATGATGCTGGACCTCCTGGACGAGGGCCAGGCGCTTGGGGCGCGCGGTGTCCAGAGGGACCGCGAGGTCCACCAGGACATTCTCCGAGAGGGAGTGATGAATCAGGTTATCGATCTCCTTCTTGTCAACCTCAAGGGGTTGAGGTTGAGCGATGCGGCCGTAGATCACCGCGGGGACGCGGCCGGTGTCGCGAAGTTTCTTGACCCCGCCGTGGCGCAGGGCCGTGCGAGGATAGGCGTTGAGCGGAACTGATTTCATCGTTCGTTTCCAGTGTTGGGGCGCCAGTTCAACTGGTTCGCCCACCCTTAAATTCAAACAGCGAGGTCACAGACGAATTGCTGTGAATTCGTTTGATCGCCTCGCCTAACAAACCGGCGACCGACAGAGTGGTGATTTTCACCCCGTCTATCGGCGGGCGAGAGACGGTATCAGTCGTTATGAGTTCGTCAATGCCTGATTTTTTCAGGCGTTCGATGCCCAGGTCGTTCAGCAGCGCGTGGCTGACGCAGGCCCGGATCTCCCGGGCGCCGTTCTTGCGCAGCAGCTCGGTCGCGCTGGCCAGCGTCCCGGCGGTTTCGGTGAGGTCGTCCACCATCAGAACGTTCTTGCCGTTGACCTCGCCGATGATCGCCGTGGATTCCACTTCCTTTGCGTTCTTGCGGCGCTTGGCGACAATCGCGAGCTCCGTTTCAAGGGCCTGGCTGTAGGCGTAAGCCATCTTCAAGCCGCCGACGTCGGGGCTCACCACGACGAGATCGCTCACGCTGCGCTGGCGAAGATATTGGTAGATGACGGGCGCCGCGTAGAGGTGGTCGACCGGGATGTCGAAGAAGCCCTGGATCTGCTGGGCATGGAGATCCATGGTGAGGACACGGTTGGCGCCCGCGGCGACGATGAGGTTGGCGACGAGCTTGGCCGTGATCGGGACGCGGGGCTGATCCTTGCGGTCCTGTCGCGCGTAGCCGTAGAAGGGGATCACCGCCGTGATCCGAGAAGCGCTCGCGCGCCGCAGGGCGTCGATCATGATGAACATCTCCATCAGATGATGGTTGGTGGGAGGGCTCGTGGACTGAACCACGAACACATCCTCGCCTCGGACGTTCTCTTCGATTTTGACGAACGTCTCGCCGTCCGGGAATTTGGTGACCGCGCACCGACCTAAGGGCATGTCGATGGATGTGGCGATCGCCTCGGCCAGAGGGAGATTGGAATTGCCGCTAAAGATTTTCACGCTCGTTCGATCCTGGGCTGATGCTCAGGCCCGGAAACACCGGGCCGCTGAAAGAGCGGTGACTGTAACAACGAAGTCCCTTGGAGCAAGGGGAAAACTCTCCGGCGCGATTTCGCGGTCTTGCGCGGCCCCGCGGGCGGCTGGGCGGCCGGAGCGTCGCGGGAGACGGCGTCGCTTCGGGCTTGCCCGCTGGGTTGGATTTGCGGCTTGATAGAGCGCGCTGCGATCCAGCAAGCGACACATGAGCATCGAAAAGAATATCTCAGGGGATGACCACGAACTTCTGGTCCAGGGGCGAGTCGATGGAGCGCTTGCGAACGCTCTCGAGGTGGAGGTGCTGAGCGCCATGCGCGCCGGCGCAAAAGCGATCTACCTCAACTTTGCCAACGCCTCCTTCCTGTGTTCGGCCGCCATCCGCGTTGTGATGCAGTATCACAGACAGATGAAGACACAGGGGAAGAAGCTTCTAATCTCCCGCGTTTCGCCTGAGGTGGACTCGATTCTCGAGATGACCGGCTTTCGCGATCTCATCGTAGAGAAAACCTGACACCGCGACATGCCGGAGCCCGAGAGTCCGAGCGGCGGCCCCCGGTCCTTCGAGATCCGGCTGCCCAACCGCTTGGAGGAGGCGCCCCGCGTGCATGAGGCTTTCGCCCGGTTTTTGGGATCGCTTGCCGTGTCGCCTCGGGCTCGTCTGGCTTTCGAGATCGTGCTGGAGGAGCTGTTCGCCAACATGGTTCACCACGCGTTCGAGGACGGGCAGGAGCATTGGGTCGCATTTCGCTTCACCCTCTCAGGCCCGGACATCCGCATCGATGCGGTGGATGGCGGACGCGCCTTCGATCCCACGAGCCATCCCGCGCCCGACGTCGGTCGTCCGATGGAGGAGCGTCCCGTGGGCGGGTTGGGGGTTCATATGATTCGTCGCTCCATGGATCGCATTGAGTATCGGAGGGAAGACGGCCGTAACAAGCTGAGCTTGTGGCGACGGTGGGCTGACTGACCGGACCGCCGGGATTTTCGGAGGAGTTTGTACGCAAAAACACGGACCGCCGTGCCAAACAGGTCGTGAAGAAACTTTTTCGCGACATGGCCACTTCTGAGTGGCGCGAAGAGGAATCCTGGGTAACTTGTCAGCAGTCAATACCCAGACAACCATGCAGCCGAGCATCAGTCGTATCGTGCCCTGCTCCCGTTCCGTCGCCAGGATTCCCGGCGGGGAGCCGCTTCCATGGCTGTTTCCTCATTCCGTTCCCACGCGCCTCGGCGTGTAGTGTAGTGTCGTATGAAAACCGCTGTATTTATTGAACGCGACGCCATCCTCAATGAGGTGCGCGTCGGCCCCAAACATCAAATCACCCCCACGTCGACGGAAGAGTTTCGAGTGATTCGCGACGCCTTGGAGCCCTTAGGCCAGCTGAAGGCCGCCGGCCACCTTCTCATTGTCACCACCAATCAGCCCGGAGTCAGCCGGGGCACCCTGCCTCGTCGCGAGCTCGATCGCATGCATGACATCCTGCGCCGCGTTTTCCCCATCGATGACCTGATGCTCTGCACCCACGATGAGAATGATCGCTGCCCGTGCCGCAAACCCAAGCCTGGGCTGCTCATCGAGGCCGCTTTCAAGTGGCATATCGACCTGGATCGATCCTTTGTGATCAGCGACAAGTGGCAGGACGCCGAGGCCGCCCGCACCGCGGGATGCACATCCCTCCTCGTTCAGTCGCCTTGGGTGGGGCCGGTGCATCATGATTTCATCCTCCCCGAACTCGCGAGCGTCGTGGGAAAAGTGCTTCAGCTCTCGGGCGCCGGCGCCGGCGCCGTGAAGCCGCCGCGTCGCGCGGTTGCGATGCGATGAGGTCCAGGCTGTCGTCAGCCGGCCCGTCCTGACTGGCCTTTGTCGGGAACACCGGGGACGGGATGGTCGTCCGCGGTCTTGAGGGGGAGACTCCAGGGGGTTGGAGCCCTGTGAGCGGTGAACCGCGCTCCGACGCCAAGGCAATACCTGTCCGGAGGGCCGGGAGCTTGCGATCTGAAAACCATCGTGGGCGCGTTGATCGACTGGATGAAAGGGGCCTTGTCGCCTCTGCGATATCCAACGCACTCCGCGGAAGCCACTTGGATGAATGGCCCCGGCCGAGGTTCGATGGTTTTGCGGTCGCGGCCCGCTAGCTGGAAGCGCGGGGAGCTTGGCGTTTGATCAACTCCGCCTCGTTCTCCTTGAGCATCTTGGTGACTGCTGTAATTGGCGCAAGTGCCACAGCGATTCCTCGCTGGCCTTCTGTGCGGGGCCGACGGTAATGAGCGAGAGTCTTCCCCAACCGAACAATTTCAATGAATCCCTTGGGCAATCGCCACACTTGGCCGACTTCCAAAACCACGGGTGCCTTTGATTTCTTAGGAGTGCTTGCCATTGGTCAATAGAGTGTCAGTAACAGTGAACCATTCAAATCAAACGCCAAAAACTTGGGCGCGCGGAGAGTATTCCTGAGTCTTTTAACAAAGTCGATCCCGGATTGTCACAAGTCTTGAAGCTTTTTCATGCCAACCCCCCGACTGCGCTAAGGAACTGACCGGCAGGCGTTAATCCAGTCGGGGTTTTGTGGCGAAAACTGGGGCAGGAGGACTTACTTGCCCATCCATGTGGGCAACCACAAGGTCAGAGGCGGACAATAGGTGATCAGCAGGACGCCGACGGTGAGCACGAGGAGCATGGGCAGCACCGCCCGGATCACCTCGCTCATCGGTTTCTTAAAGCGATAGGAGGAGAGGAAGAGGTTCATCCCCACGGGCGGAGTGAGAAACCCCAGCTCCATGTTCGCGAGGAAGATGATTCCGAAGTGAAGCGGATTGATCCCGAATTTCGACGCGATGGGGGCGAGAAGGGGGACGACCACCACAATCGCCGAGAAGATGTCCATCAAACATCCCACGATGAGGAGGAAACCATTCACGGCCAGCAGAAAGATGTAGGGCGAAGTGATCTTCGCGGTCACCCAATCTCCGAGGACGGTGGGGATGTTCGCGTCCACGAGCCAGTGGGTGAGTCCGAGCGCCACTCCGAGGATGAGCAGCACGCCGCCGATCAACAGTCCGCACTCCGTCATGACCCGGGGCAGATCACGGACGATATGAAGGTCGCGATGAAGCACGGTTTGGGTGATCAGGGCGTAAAGAGCGGTCACGGCCGATGCCTCCACCGGCGTCGCCCATCCGCTGAACATCGAGACCAGCGCGACAACGGGAACCAGCAGCTCCCACTGCGCGCCCACCAGCGAAGCCCATGCTTCACGCGCGTCGAAGCGATGCGCAGGCGCCTTCGTCTCGCCTCCGCTGCGAATTCCCCACCATGCGGTCAGGGCCACCAGGAGGATTCCGGGTCCGATCCCCGCCCAAAACATTTCTCGAAGCGTCAAGCTGGCCTGGGCGCTGGTGTTCGCCACGATCACGTAGAGGATCAAAGGGAGGCATGGCGGAAAGAGGAGTCCTAATGATCCGGCGCTCGTCAGAAGCCCCAGCGCGGCCCGCTCGGGGTAACGCGCGGAAACGAGCACCGGCATGAGTAATCCGCCGAGCGCTAGAATGGTGACGCCGGAGGCGCCCGTGAACGAGGTGAAGAACGCGCACACGAGCGCGGTGACGATCGCGGGACCGCCTCGCAGCGAGCCGAAGAAGGCTTGAAACACGCGGATGATCCGCTTGGACGCGCCGCCTTCCGCCAGGAAGTAACCGGCCAGGGTGAACAGTGGAATGCTCGGCAGCGTGGAGTTTGTGGACAGGGAATAGTGCTTGTTGGCGACGATCGCGACATTCTCCCCGTGTCCCCAGAACAGGATCAGCGCCGCGCCCGACAGCGTGACGAAGACCGGGGCGCCGAGGACGGTCGCCAGCGCGAGAACCCCCAACGCGGCAGGCCACCACTTTTCGGCGTCCAAGCCTCCCCACTGACCCACCGCCAGCAGCAGGGCCGCCACCGCCAGCGTCAGGCCCTTCTCGAGGAACGCGGCGCCGGAATGCCAGACGAGGCGCGCGGCGATCGAGGCGAATCCGATCGGGAGCGCGCATTGCACCCACCACTTGGGGATGCCGAGCGCGAGCTCCTGGGACAGCCGGCGTTCGCCGTCGATGAACCGAAGGCTTGCGACCACCAGCCAAACGCACACCGCCGCCGACCATCCCTGGCTCAGAACCGCGGCCGCCCGTCGCCATCGGCCCTTCAAGCTGTCGCTCAGGGGCGACAAAGCAAGGAGGCGTTGGTCGCGCGCGGCCAGCGCGCCGCCGACGACTCCCACCAGCAGCGTGAGGTGCTGGACGAGGGCGCTCACGTTGGGAATTCCCCGGGCGGCGAACTTTCGGAGCAGAATCTCCAGGAGAGGCAGGAGCATCATCGCCGCGAGGGCGAGAACGACGATCGAGTTCTCCGCTTCGAGCCGCCATCGCTTCGATCCGCTGAATGAGCGGATGTCAAAGGTCGGGATTTCAGCGCTCATTCGTTGCGTCGTTAGCGAGCGGCGTTCGAAGCGCGGTATTCCGTCAGATGGCCTCGCACGGCATCGAAGAACTCAGCGGGGACGATCGGGCCGCGGACGCGATCGCGGATTTGGTCCGCCGCCGACTCCCAGAGCGCCTGGACTTCGGCCGAGACGGGATGCACCGTCAGCTTGCGCTTCTGCATGGCGCGCACCGACTCCGTGGCCTCGGCACGCGCGCGAGTCTTCACTTCCCGGCCCACCGCCTCCGCGATCGTCATGCAATCAGCCTGGAGCGGCGGCGGGATCTTGTTCCACGTGGCCTTCGAGATCACAATCGCGCCCACCAGCGGCGCCCAGTTGAGATCGAGCATGTGGGGCGCGACGTTGTCGATCTGGGCCGCGAGCGCGAAGAAGGGGGGCATCGGGCAGGCTGTGATGATGCCGGTGCCGAGGCTCGAGAAGATTTCCGAGGGCTCCAACGAGACGGGGTTGAATCCGCCCGCCTTCCAGGCTTCAAACTCTCCCTGGCCTCCCGCCCAGCTGAACACGCGCAACTTTTTCAAGTCATCGGGCTTCTCGACAGGGCGCTTCGAAAAGATCCGCACCCAGCCCGAATCGGTCCAGAACAGCACCATGAATCCTTTGGCGGCCAGCTTCGCCTCGAGCAGAGGGCGCATCTTCTCGGTCACGTAATCGACCTCCGCCAGGGTCCGGAACGTCATGGGCATGCTTTGCAGCGCGGTCACGGAGGGCTCGATCTGCGCGAGCCCCGACGCGGTCAACAGCCCGGCGTGGAGATTGCCGGTCGCCATCGCGCTGACCATCTCCGACTCCGAGCCCTGCCGTCCGTCCGGATAAATCACGAGCTGCAGCGCGCCCCCGGACGCCTTCGCCCATTGGTCGCGGAGCAACAGCAGCTGTTTGTGGTACGAGGTGCCTGTCGGCGCGAGTGTTCCCAGCTTGATCGTGGTTTTCTTGAGCTCGGCCGCGGGCAGCGGAAGGGCGGGCAAGGAAAGCGCGGCGGCCAGGGCTAGAATCGAAACGAACGATCTCATGGGGCGGGTTTGGTTTTGGAGATGAACAACTCGTCGACCCGGCTCAACAGCCATCGGGCCCGACGTTGCATGATCAGGTTCTCCAGTCGGAACTCCGGACGCGCGTCCGGGTTGATTTGCAGGGCTGATTGAAGAAGCGACTCGAACCGGCCGCGGTCCTGGGCGCTGACGCAAATGGACTCCGCGAGGCTGACGTAGGGCCCGGCCGATTGCCGGCTGGAAAGAGCAAGGGCCCGCTCGAAATGTTCCTGCGCCTTCGCGGGAGCGAGCGTCGCTGCGCCCGGCCTCAGCGGCTCGTAGAGGATGAAGAAGCCATGAAGACTCCCGTTGTTCCATGATTCATCCAGGGAAAGAGCGCGCTCCATCAGAGCCTCCACCAAAGGCAGATCTCCGATCAAGTCGGGCTGATCCTTCCCCTGAGCGATGGCCGCGGCCCAGCTGGCGCCAAGCCAGTAGAGGAGGGGAACATCGCGGCGGGCGAGCGGCTGAAGGGCCTCCGCGGTCCGCTCCCGCAGCCGATGCTCAAATCCCGCATGCCGGACTTCCAGCCCGCGGAACGCGTGATCCCTCGCGCGGAGATAGAGACGTCGGGCGCGCTGACGCAGTTGCTCGCTGGCGGTGGAGTCCGTGGTTTCGCGTTCTTCGGCCGCGGATTGCACAAAAGCGAACGCATATTGCGTGAATCCCGAGGCCGCGGCTGTGCGGAGCCCGACATGTCTCGGGGACTCCGCGAGCAGGGCCTCCATGGTTTTCAGGCTGAAGGGAGCGGCGTCCCGGATCAGGTCGGGGTCGTCGTCGCTGGAGAAACTCGTTCCGCCGGAGGCCAGGGCGTCGCCCAACCGGTTTACGGCGAAGCGTCGCGCCGAGCATCCGCTGGCGCCCGCTAGAACAAGCCCCCAACAAAGGACCCATGCCCACGCGCTCGCGACGCGGATCCCTGCGGGCCTGCCCTGAGTCTTGATTCCATTCATCGGTGCGCGTGCGTTTTAGTCAGTGAGACGCCGATTTGCCACTATTTCCTGGAAAGCCCTTTGTCTCGAAACCAGACACCCTCGCTTGATTTCATTCCATCCCTCACCTAGGTTCCATCGAACGCCGCTAAGGTTTCTTGATCGGGGATTAATGCCTGGGCGCGTTTGTTCCGAATTGTCATGTAGCAGTACTGATCATGAGTCGTACGTCGAGAGAGGACCCCCGACCCTACGGGAAAGGGAGAGAGCAATCGTGCCAGAGGCCCGCCTTGGCGGCTTTGTCGACGACTTTTCTTCTCCGCCGGGCTGCCTGGAGACCCCCTTTCACCCTCCTCTCCCTTCGCCTCTGCCTCGCGCTTGTGGCTCTGCTCGTTTTTGCCCCCGATTTCACCTCCGCTGTCGCCGCCCCTCCGCCGAATGACAACTTCGCGAGCGCCCGATTGCTCACGGGCGGGAGCGGCAGCGTGGCGGGAACCAATGAGGAGGCGACGCGGGAGGCCGACGAGCTCGATCATGCTGGAAACCCCGGCGGCAAGTCCGTGTGGTACGTCTGGCACTGCAGCAGCGGCGGAACTCTCAGCGTCGCGCTGGTCAACGCGGGCTTCGGCTATGCCCTGGCGGTCTACACCGGCAAGTCGATGGACTCCCTGACACCGATCACGAGTTCGCAGAGCTCATCCCTGAGCCTGTCGCTGACGCCTGGAACCGTTTATCGCATCGCCGTTGACGGCCTGGACGGCGCATCAGGCTCGTTCGACCTGCGTTGGAAGCAAACGCTGCTGCCCGGGAGGGGACCGGATCTGACGGTCCCTCGCGAGCTGATCCAGCTGAAGATCGCTGAGCAGAACTTTCCCGCCTCCGACTGCGAGGTCTCCGAGCATTGCGTGGCGCAGGGCAAGCGCCGGCTCCTGCGATTCGACATGCATACGGTCAATATCGGCACGGAGGACCTGGTCTTCGGGCCGCCCGGGGACAGCCCGCTGTTCCAATTTGCCCCCTGCCATAACCACTACCATTTCGAGGCGCTGGCCGCTTATCGCGTGCTCACCATCAGCAATGAGCTTGTCCGGGTGGGCAATAAATTTGGCTTTTGTCTCGAGGACGTTCTCAACACGAGCGGCATCCCGGGCGCCCCGAAGACCTACAGTTGCGACTACCAGGGCATTCAGGCTGGCTGGAGCGATATCTACAACGCCGACCTCCCCTGCCAGTATGTCGATCTCACCGGCCTCCCGCCCGGGGACTACCAGCTCGAGATCGAGCTGGATCCCTTGAAGCAAATTCCTGAGAGCAACGAGGAAAACAACCTGATTCGCGTTCCGTTTTATCTGCCGCCCACCTGCTCCGGGCCCCCGTCGAACGACGCGTTCCTGGACGCACAGCCGCTGGTGGGCCGCGTTGTGACCGCCCTGGGCGACACGACTTGCGCGACGCGACAGAGCGGCGAGCCGTCGCACGCGCCCGATGACGGCGGACTGCCTTCCCGCTCCATCTGGTTCAGCTGGGTCGCGCCCGACGCTTTGCCCGTGGTCATGAGCACGGAAGGCAGCGCGTTCGACACGGTCCTCGCTGTCTACGAGGGAAGCACCGTGGATCCCCACGGCAACAACCGCGTTGCGAACAACAACGACATCGCCAAGTTTGTGAAGCAGTCGCGCGTGAGTTTCGTGCCGGTCGCCGGACGGAGGTACTCCATCGCCGTGGATGGCTCCGAGCAGTCCGATGGCGTGCAGGGGGGGCTTGTGGTGATCAATATCAATCCCTCCGGGAATGACGCCTTCGGGTCGTGCGAACCGCTGTCGGGCGGTTCGGGGACCGCGCTGGGCAGCATTTTGAACGCGACCATCGAGGACGCCGAGCCCGCTTTCATCGCTTCCGCCTCGGACGCCTCCGTTTGGTACTGCTGGACCGCGCCCTCGACCGACACCTATTCCTTCGACACCGTGGGCAGCGCTTTCAACACTTTGCTGGCTGTCTACACCGGCGCCAGCCTCGACGCGCTCTCCGTGGTGGCAAGCGATGACGATTCCGGTGGCGTGGGGACCAGTCGCGTCACTTTTCAAGCGAGCGCGGGCACGGAGTATCGCGTGGCGGTCGCCGCGAAGAAAGGCCTCGCCGATCCCATCACGACAGCCGTGTACCAGCTGAGCTGGAGGGGCTCGAGCCCCTCCATCGCGCCCGTCATCGTGACGCAGCCCGGCAGCGTGACCACCTTCGTCGGCGGCGAGGCCACTTTCAGCGTGGGCGTCAAGGGTTCCGTGCCGCTCAGCTACCGATGGTTTCACGGATCCGACCCCATGTCGGATGGGCCCAACGCCACTGGATCGGAGACAGCGACGCTTCATCTGACGCAGCTGCTGGAATCCGACCGTGGCGTCTATCGCGTTCACGTCAGCAATCCGGTGTCCAGCGTTGACAGCGTGAGCGTGAACCTCGTGGCCGCCACCCCGAACCGCGTCGTCTTCGTCGAGCCGATGACGGTGGTTTCGGGCTCGATGCCCGTGGTGGGTGTTTCGATGGCCGCGCGGGGCGGGGAGAACAGCCTGCGTTTCTCCCTCAGCTACGACCCCGCCCTGCTCATGGATCCCCTCGTGCAGCTCGCCTCGGATCTGCCCATGGGCTCTCAACTTGAGGTGGACGCGACCCAGAGCGCGTTTGGCTGGCTCGGGCTTCGGATTCAGTTGCCGCCCGGCGCGTCGCCTCCGCTCAACAATATCCGTCTGGCTTGGGCGCAGTTTCAGCTCGCGGGCGGATTGATGCCGGATCAGAGGCTCTCGATTTGTTTCGAGGATGAGCCGGTGGCCCGCGAGGTCCGCGCGGAAGACGGGAGCCTGCTGCCCGCTCTCTACGCCTGCGGCAATCTGATCGTTTCCGAGCACAGCGTGCTTTCGGGAAGGTTTCGCGACGACGGCGTTTTCGAGCTCACGCTCCAGGGCACGCCGGACGCGCCTTACGAGTTCCAGTTTTCGACGGACCTCGTCAGCTGGTCCATCCTCGACACGCAGTCGAACACGCCCTCAGGGGCGCTGGTCATCGTCGATGACCTGAATCACCAGCTCAGCCAGTGCTTCTATCGAGCGGTGAGAAAGTAGCCGCGAGAGCTCAAGAGTTCCTTAAGAGCCATCCGATAGAAGACTGAGGTCGCGTGGAGACCCCGGCGACGGCGGCAAAGGACGACAGGCGCGAAACAGGAAGCGCACGAAGGACGCGGAAGCGAACGGCACATGGACATGAAGAGACGATTGAAGAAGGGCGATGAGGAGTCGAGGCCTCTGGGCGGCGCAGCGGGAGTTCCCGACGCCACACGCTCCGATGTCACGCCCTTCATCGAGGCGTGCCGCGCGACGCCTGACGTGGATAGCGAGAAAGTCCGCAGAGCACGGATGCTTCTGGAGAACGGCGGCTATCCCTCCGAAGAGGTTTTGCGGCTGGTCGCCCGCCAGCTCGCCCGCAACTGGCCCGCGGCGGCCCCGTCCGGGCCCGAGCGCGAGGCTTAGCAGATCCTTCAGCTGAGGATTCCGGCGACCACCTTGCCGGCGACGTCCGTGAGCCGGAAGTCTCGGCCGCTGTAGCGATAGGTGAGACGCTCGTGGTCGAGTCCCATCAGATGCAGAATCGTCGCGTGAAAGTCGTGCACATGCACTTCGTTCCGTCCGACATTGATCCCGTATTCGTCCGATTCCCCGTAAACCATCCCCGGCCGAACCCCGGCCCCCGCCAGCCATGACGAGTAAACCCAGTGGTGGTGCTCCCGTCCTCGGGCGTCCGCGGCGCTGTTGAACGGCGTCCTTCCAAACTCGGTGGTCCATGCCACCAACGTGTCCTCCAGCAGGCCCCGGGCCTTGAGATCCTTCAGAAGCCCCGCGATCGCCTGGTCCACGTTCTTCGCGAGCGGCGTGTGGGTGAGCATGTCGCCGTGCGCGTCCCAGTTGTCCGAGGATCCGACGTCGATGAGCTCCACAAACCGCACCCCGCGCTCCACAAGGCGCCGCGCCATCAGGCATTGCCATCCGAAGCCCTGCGAGCTCCCCCGCGGGAGGCCGTAGAGCGAGAGCGTGGCGTCGGATTCACGCGAGAGATCGAACACCTCGGGCATCTCCATCTGCATGCCGAACGCCGTTTCAAAGGACTGAATGCGGGCGTCGAGAAGCGGGTCGGCTTCGCGGGCCATCCGATGCCTCGCGTTCATCCTCGCCATAAGCCCGAGCTCGAGCTTCTGCAGTTCAGGCGTCGCCACGCGCCGATGAATGTTCGCCACCGGGGTCGGCCCGGGAGTGACCAGCGTGCCTTGATGCGCTCCCGGAAGAAAATCGCTGCCCCACACCTGGCTGCCGGCGTAAGGAGTCTTGGGCGCGATCACCACAAACGACGGCAGATTGCGATTCTCCGTCCCCAACCCGTAGCTGACCCACGCCCCCAGGCTCGGCCGGGCGAACGTGAACGAGCCGGTGTGGATGCCCAGCGTCGCCTCATAGTGGTTTGTGTGGTCGGATCGCATCGAGCGAATCACGCAGAGATCGTCCACGCACCCCGCCATATGCGGGAACAGGCTGCTCGCTTCCGTGCCGCTCCGGCCGTGGCGATCGAAGCTCCATTGCGGCTTCTTCAACACCATCTTGAAGTCGCCCTTGCGGCCCTGGAATTCGTTCACCGCCACGGTCTTTCCGGCGTCCTGAAAGAGCTTCGGACGATGATCCCAGGTGTCCACATGCGAAACCCCTCCGCTCATGTAGAGAAAAATCACGCGCTTCGCCTTCGCCGGATGATGGGTCCGTCGCGGCGCCAGCGGATCCGACGCGGCGCCGCCCGGCCCGCCTTCCGCCAGCAGCTGGGAGACGAGGCCCGGAAGCAGCGCCGAGCCTCCGGCGAGCGAGCGAAGAAACCCGCGACGGCTCGCGAGGAACGGGGAGTGTTGCGTCGTCGAATTCATGTCAATCGATGTGCGAAAACTCGTTGCTGCCAAACAGCGTTCGCGCGAGCGCCGCCAGGGACTGCGAGTCGGCGGTCGCGGCGCGCTCCGACTTCAGCTCGGAGCGATAGCGCGCGAGAAAATCCCGCGCCTCGTCGATCTCGATCGCGCTGGGCGCCCGGCCCAGGGCCCACTGATACGCGAGCGTCACGCGCTCCAGCTCCGTCGACCCCGCGTGCTGCAGCTTCGCCGCGAACTGCGCCGACTTCTCGTGCACAAACGGATCATTCATGAAGTACAGCGCTTGCGTGGGAACCGTGGAAATCGATCGGGAGGGCGTCGGGCTGTTGGGATCCGCGCCGTCGAAGAGGCTGAGGAACGGATGACGCTTGATCCGCTGCGCCATGAGATAAACACTGCGCTTGTTGTGCTCGTAGACCGCGCTAAACGGCGAGTGCTGCGTGTAACCCCAGGTCGTCGGCGCGGGAAACGCATGGCCCTGGCCCGGCGTCTCGTCCAGCGCCCCGCTGACCAGCAGGACCGAATCCCGCAGCGCCTCCGCCTCGAGCCGCCGGCGGTTGAAGCGCGAGTAGAGGGCGTTCTCCGGATCCGAGGGCGTCGCCCTGTCTCCCGGCGCTCGCGACGACGCCTGCTGATACACCGAGGAGTTCATGATGAGGCGATGCGTCTCCTTCAGCGACCACCCCGATTCCACGAGGCGGGTCGCCAGGAAATCCAGCAGCTCGGGGTGCGTCGGAGGCTTCCCGCGAATGCCGAAGTCGTTCGGCGTCGTCACCAGGCCGCGGCCAAAATGATACTGCCAGACACGGTTGGCCATCACGCGAGCGGTGAGCGGATTCCCGGAACGAGTGATCCATTCCGCCAGCTCGAGCCGGCCGCTTCCGGTCGCTTTCGACGGCAGCACGTCGCCTCCCAGAATCCTGGGGAACCCGCGAGGCGCCTCCGCGCCGAGCTGCTCCGGGTCGCCGCGGAGCTGAATGCGCGCGTTATGCGGCGTTCCCTCCACAACCCCGTAGGCCATCTCCGAGGGCCCCGCCGCCAGCGCCGTGTTCAGTTCCTGCTTCGCGGCCTCCAAATCCTGGGTGAGCGTCGCCACCTGGCCTCGCAGTCTTGCCATGGCGCCGCTCCGATCGCGGCGATCCGCGGCGATCGCCTCGACCGCGGAATCGACCGCGGGCAGCGGCGTCTCGCTCACCAGAATGTTGTCGGCGTCGATGGTCGGCTTTGCGCCGCCGATATGCCCGTAACTGTCGATGAAAAGATAGTCGACCCAGCCATCCCATCCCGCGGGCGTCGAGCCCTCGAACGGCGCGCGGTCTTTCGAGTCGCCGACCCAGCCGGTGAATCGCTTCCCCTTCAGGTCGAGCGTGAACTCCACATGATGCCACACGCCCGTCTTCACGGCGACCACCTCCGCCACGGCGTCCTGGTTCTGCAGAAAGAACGCGCGATCGTTGATGAAAAGCATCACCGCCGGACCGGGACCCGCGCCGTGGCCCAGATAGAAGCGCCAGGTCGCCGGCGATGCGGCGGTCGCGGTGACGCGAAAATCAAAACTTGCGTGCAGCCGGTCCGTCTGCGCCGCTTTCCAGGTGTTTGTGAGTGTTTGTCCAAATCCGTTGTACGCCGCGCCGGAGGGCAGGCGGATCCCGAGGCGTCCGGCGGGGTAGATGTGGTGATACGGGCTCTGGGCCTCGCTGGAGATCTTCACGACGCTGTTCGGCCCGGGACCCCATGGCTTGACGGGCGCCTTGTCCGCTTCCTGGAATTCGAAATCGCCGTCCATGCCCGCGAGCTTGCGGATGTCGTCGGAGAGGGAGGCGATCGTGGGCTCGGACGCAGGCTGGCCTTGTTGCGGCGACGAGGGCGGGGCGATCTCGGACTCGCGAACGCCGAAGTTGTCGAGATCGAGGCCGGGCATGGAGCGCGAGCCGCCGGTCTCGGATTCGAATCCCACAAGATGAAGCGAGCCGTTCCAATCCTCCAGCAATCGATGCGACGCGATGGGATACACCCGGTCCTTCTGAGCGAGTTCACCCGACAGCGTGCGATCGCTCAGGTTCACGCGGAGGCGGAGATTGTTCCACTCGTTCGGCCGCAAGGAGCAAAGGCTTGTGGCGGTCCCGTCGCCCGAGCGCAGCGCCAGCTGGTTGGATCGAACGAGGAATTCGAACGCCGCCGACGACACAATTCGGGGTCGTCCGGAGGCTTGAGTGTTGGAGCGCTCCGCGTTTGTCGGGGCCGCGTCGTTGGGGATTTGCCGGGATCCCATCCAGAAACGATGGCCGCCCTCGGCTTCGGCGCCGGAGGTCGGTCGGAAATCGAGATTGATGAAGATCGTCCCGCCCTCGCGATGGCTTCGCGCGGGATAGAGCGCCTGACCGAAGGAGTAGGCGTTGGTGCCCGAGGGAAGGCTCGCGCCCACGCGTCCGAGCGCGTAGAGGTTCGCGAATGGGCTCTGCGCCTCGCGTGTGACCGCGATCTGGCCTTCGTAGATCCAGGGAGGGACCAGCACGCCCTTGCTGCCGCCGGCCGCGGGCGCCTGCATTTCAAAATCCCCGTCGCAGTCCGCCAGGGATCGCAGCACCGCGCCGGGCGCTCCCTGCTGGTTGCGCTCCAGCTTCCGGATGAGAAACGCGATCCGCTCGTCGAACGACTGCCAGCTTTTCTGGGCCTCCGGGGCGGAGCGAAGGGGCAGCATCGCGCGATATTTTTGCTTCTGCTCCGACCCGGGGAAGGCGTAGCGGGTGCTGTCGAAGATGCCGTAGAGCGCGTAGTAGTCGGCCGCCGACACGGGATCGTATTTATGATCGTGGCAGCGGGCGCATCCGAGGCTGAGCCCAAGGAAGGCTTGTCCCACATTGTCGATGGTGTCCTGGATGGTGAGATGATGGTAGTTCTCCGAGTCGAAGCCGAAGCGGCGGGAGATGGCGAGGTAGCCGGTGGCGGTGAGGCATTCCGCGGAACGCGCCGGAGGCGCGTCACGGCTGAGGATGTCGCCGGCGATTTGCTCGCGGATGAACTGGTCGTAGGGCTTGTCGGCGTTGAACGAGTCGATGACGTAGTTGCGATAGCGCCAGGCCAGGGGAACGGGATAGTCGGCGGTCTCCCCCGCGGTGTCGGCGTAGCGGACGACATCCAGCCAGTGTCGCGCCCAATGTTCCCCGTAGCGGGGAGAGGCGAGAAGCCGGTCCACCAACCGGGCGAAGGCGTCCGCGGATTTGTCGGCGAGGAAAACTTCCACATCCTCCGGGGAGGGCGGCAGCCCGGTGAGGTCGAAAGACGCCCGCCGGATCAGGGCGCGCGGCTCGGCCTGCGGGGCGGGCGAAGCCCCGACGGCCCGCAGCCGCGCGAGGACGAAGGAGTCGATCTCCGTGCGGCCCCAGCCGGCCCCGCTGTTTTCAGGAGGCGTTGGGCGTTGGATCGGCTGGAAGGCCCAGTGCGCGCTGGAGGAGCGCCCGCTTTCACCGGCGACTCGGATCGCCGCGAGAAGCGCAAACAGCAGAAGAATCCCGGAGAGCTGTCGCGACGAAAGCGCGCGAGGGAGGTTGACGGCGCGGGTTGGCTCGAGCGAGGCGCGCTCGAGATGCGCTGGACGGCGGCGGAGTGACAGGGCGTGGATCACGATGGAGCGCGCTAGTTGTAGCGTTCGCGGCGCCATCGCGCAAGCGTGGCGGCGCGCGCGAGCCTTGTGTTTCGCTGTTGAAAGGCAACGGGACTCGGCGGAGAGTCCGCGCGATTGAGCCAGTCGCCCCCAACCTCCCCGCCAAGCGCCGCTCCGCAGCTCGCGCCGGCATTTTGGCGAGCCCTCGCGTTGTTGTCCGTGGTCATGATTCTCGTCCTCGGTTTGTTCCTCTGGGAAAGCCAAAAGGCGGACCAGACGTACGCCGCCCCCACCCCCCTCACTCCCACCACCGCTCCTCCTTCAGCCGCGGGATCGGTGCCCGACATGCCGTTCGCCGACATCACCGAGGCCTCCGGCGTTCGCTTCACCCACTACAACGGAGCCGAGGGCGAAAAGCTGCTGCCTGAGACGATGGGCGCCGGGGTGGCCATCTTCGACTACGACGCCGACGGACGCCAGGACCTGCTGTTCGCGAACGGCGCTGACTGGCCTTGGGCCGCCCAGCGCGCCGCGCCGCCTCCGACGCCGCGGCTCTTTCACAATGTCGGGAATGGACGCTTTGAGGATGTCACCGCCGCTTCCGGCTTCGCCCCGGGTCTCCAAGGCGGAGGGATCGCCGTCGGCGATTTCGACAACGACGGCAAGGTGGACGTGTTCTTGACGGGCGTCGGGGGATATCGGCTGTATCACAACGAGGGCCAGGGCCGGTTCCAGGATGTCACCGCCGCGTCGGGCTTGTCGTGCAAGCCCGACGATTGGAGCACGAGCGCCGCGTGGATCGACTACGACAACGACGGCGACCTCGACCTGTTCATTTGCCACTACGTCCGATGGTCCCGCGGCATCGACAAGCAGGTGAACTATCGGCTCGTCGGCGTGGGACGCGCCTACGGCCCGCCCAACAACTTTCCGGGCAACACGCCGCGGCTGTTCCGAAACGACGGCGGCCATTTCGTCGATGTCACCGAGACCAGCGGTCTGCTGCTGCGCAACCCCTCGACGGGCCTGCCCATCGGAAAATCCCTCGGCGTTGCGCCTGTGGATGTCGACCGCGACGGCTGGATCGATTTCGTGGTTGCCAATGACACCGTTCAAAACTTCGTCTTCCACAACGAGCGCAACGGCCGGTTCAAGGAGGTGGGAGCGCTCTCCGGCATCGCCTTCGACAGCTACGGCGCCACGCGCGGCGCGATGGGCATCGACGCCGCCCGCATGCAGGAGGAAGACCAGCTGGCGATCGCCATCGGGAACTTCGCCAACGAGATGACCGCCCTGTATGTCTCCCAGCAGAATCCCATGCTCTTCAGCGACGAGGCCATCTCCCAAGGCCTTGGTCCCGCAAGCCGGCGGTTCCTCACCTTCGGCGTGTTCTTCTTCGACGCCGACCTCGACGGCTGGTTGGATTTTCTCACCTGCAACGGCCACATCGAGGAGGCCATTCCACTCGTGCAGAAGAGCCAGACGTATCGGCAGCCCGCCCAGCTCTATTGGAACGCGCGAGGCAAAGGAGCTGGCGCCGCGTTTGTGACGGCGGGGCTCGAGAAGGTGGGGCCGGCCTTGCTGACGCCGATCGTCGGACGCGGCGCGGCGTTCGGCGACCTGGATGGCGACGGCGACCTGGATGTGGTCCTGACCCAGACGCAGGGTCCGCCGCTCATCCTCCGGAACGATCAACGGCTCGGGAACCATTGGATTCGGTTGAAACTGGAGGGCAAACGATCCAACCGCGACGCCATCGGCGCGGCGATCACCGTGAGGCTGGCCGCGCGGACGATCTGGCGGCAAGTGATGCCGACGCGCGGATATCTATCGCAATCCGAGCTGCCCGTGACCATCGGCCTGGGCCGCGAGGGCGCGGTGCGGGAGGTGGAGATCCGCTGGCCCGGCGGCGCCAAGCAGATCCTGACGAACCCGAAGATCGAAACGGAGCTCCGCGTGGTCGAGCCTTAGCCGCCCAGCGGCCGGACTTCGCCCAACCCTATCTCGCCATTTTCATAAGTGTCTCGAGCACGGGCTCCGACTCCGGCGCCCGCTGCTTCAGCACCGCGAAGACCGACGGCTTCCACGGATCGAGCCGGAAACGGATTTGGTCGGATCGTCCCAGGTGTTTCCCGCTCTCAAGGTCGTAGATCTCGCCGGGCTCGGACAACCTCGCCGTGGTCTCGATGGGCGTTTCGAGCGCGGTGTTGCCGCCTTGCGCTTTCAGCGATTCGCTCATCTGGTAATCGACGCCGCGTTCGAACGCGAGCAGCCGGGCCGCGCCCAGCCGGTAACGATGGATGCGCACTCGATCCTCCACTGGAGTTTGCGCCGATCGCTCGATCGCCCGCGTCTGATCTTCCAGCCATGCCATGAACGTCTTCCATTCCGCGGCCGCGTCGGCGGTCATCCTTTGAGTGACGATCCCGGTGTGCGCCGACGTGACGCCGGCGGGAGTTGAAGTCGGTTTTGCGGTCGCGGTCCGGCACAGGGTTTCGGAGGCGATTGCCGGGAACACCGCCGCAATCGCCGGCCTGCCGCGCAGCTTTCCATGCGCGTCGAACATACCGGGAGATCCGTCGGCCAGAATCGCGCGCTTCCCCGAGGCTTCCTCCCCAGCCGCCGCGAAACGCGTCAGCTCCGCCGCTTCGCGATCGCTGAGGGCATAGCTGCGGGGCAGCACCACGACCCCGCGTTCCCTCTCGCGCAGGCGTCCGTTTTCGATCTCCGCCGCGCTGACGAACCGCGGCGAGTAGCCCAGATCCTGGAGGCCTTTCAACCACTGGTTGCGAGCCTGGGCCATGCGGTTGTGAGCGGACTCGAAGCTTGAGAAGCGGCGCAGCCACGTGGAGCCGTCGGGAATGGATTCCAGGAGCCAGTCGACCTGGACGCTGGCCTGCGAATAGTGCAGCAGGATGGGATCGGTCTCGCGCGAGGCTCGCCGGAGGACTTGCGCCAGCGGACCGCGCAGCGAGCGCAGAACCGGAGCGAGCTGCCGGGCGCGATCTGTGAGCTCCCATCCCGGGCCGTTCCAACGAACGCAATCCTCGCTCCACCACACGAGGCTTCCGCAATCCCCAAGAAGCAGCAGATGCCAGAGACGACGCTGGGCCTCGAGCGCCCGCGATTCGCCGATCGTGGTGAGAAACGCCCCCCGCGGCATGAAGTCGCCGAAGATCTCGCGCGCGTTCCCGATGTCGTAGGGCTCCACCCAATCCAGCGCCTGCGACAGCCTCCATAGGTCATAGCCGCCGAACGCGTGCGGCATCTGCGTTCCTTCAATTCCCACGGGAGTTGAGGGGTCAATCGCATGCGACGCCTGGCGGAGTTGGTCGAGCGTGCGGGCCAGGGCAATGTCCATGTAGGTTCGAAAATCCGCCCAGGGCGAAAAGTTCCAGCGCCCGGGCGAAGCGCCCGCCGTCGACGCGTCGAACCGTGTCTGCTGAACCTCGTGCCGGTCGGGCTTCTGTCCGGGTTGGGATCTCCCGGAGGCCATTCGCGCCTTGATCTCGTCGGTGGTGAATGGAACCACCGACTCCCAGGACGCGAACGTCGCGTCCCACTCCTGGTTGAGCGCTTCGAGCGTTCCATAGGATTCGCGGAGCCATCGCCGGAACGACTCGAGCGCCTTGGGGTGGAAGTCGTAGTCGAAAGGATTGGCCGAAATCGTGGTGCTGAGCTCGTCGCGGATGTCGTAGAGCAAGGGACCACGCGCGCGCTGAGCCTGAACAACCGTGCGCATTTGTTTCAACGCCGCCGCCTGCCATGCCGGATCATCCAGGGACGGCCCGCGGATGAGCGCGGAGGTCGGACGGCCGTTCTTGGCCCAGTCCGTGACAAAGCGATCCCAGTCGCGCACTTCGGAGCCCCACTTGAGGCAGAGCCCGCGGTTCACGATGTTCTCGACGTAGAACCGCAGGCCGGCGGCGGTCCAAGGGCTGGGATCCGCGTCCTGTTGCGCCGACACCGCGGTCACGCCCATCTCCTTCATGCGCTCGGCGAACTGCGCATCCGAACCCGGATGCTTCCCGGCCGAGTCTCCGAGCCAGAGAATAACCTGGTAGTCCGTCCAGGGCGCCGGAAGCGGCTCGGCCACCACAACCTCGGGGTGGAACGAGGCCAGGCAGAGGATCACGAGGAGGGGGAAAGCGCGCATGCAGGACTCTTCCGGCGGCGCCTTCGGGGAATCAAGCGCGTTGTGCTGTTCCAGCGGATCCCTATGCCGAAGGTCCACCGATGTAGCGAACGGCCGCATCGCCCGCTGTGCTGCCGACTTCCTGGTCGGCTGGGCGTAGAGGCGCGAACGCGCGGTCGGCTTTGGTGGGACCTCCGCAGAGAGGATGGCCGCGGCGCGAGTGGATAAGCGCCGCGGCAGCCGACCGGCTCAATTCGTCCTGAACAGCTGGCCTAGTTTCTTTCCCATGAGTCGGTTTGCGATCAGCAGGCTCGCGCCCAGGATCGCCATGCCGAGAATCCCCAAAGCGCTCGCGATCGAAGGGGCGTTGGCGTCAATGCGGCCCATCAGCGAGTAGATCATTTTTGTGATGGGGAAGAAGTTGTCCTTCATCGCGAGGATGAGCCCATCGCTGACCTCGAGCATCGCGAACGCAAAGGTGAGCACCGTGCCGGCGATCAAATGGGCGAAGATCAACGGAAGGGTGATGGTCCGCAGCGTTCGCATCGGCCCCGCGCCGAGATTCGCGGCGGCTTCCTCGAGCGTCAGGCTGGTTTGCTCAAATCCCGCGCAGGCCGATCGAACAATGTAAGGCAGCCTCCGAACGCTGTAGCTGATGATGAGGAGAAAGACGGGGTTCGTCCGCGGATTCAGCCACGCGACCGGCCCGTCGAATCCCGCGACGTAACCGAAAGCGAGAATCAGTCCGGGCAGCGCGAGCGGCAGCATGGCCAGCGAGTCGAGCAGCCCTGAAAAGGGGACGCGTCGGCGGGTCAGCAGCCACGCGATGGCCACGCCCAGGAAAAGATCGAGCGTCGCGCTGCATCCCGAGTAGAGCAGGCTGTTGCGAACGCTGCTCGCGGTGAGGTCGTGCGCCCAGAGCGCGCGATAGTGCTCGGTGGTGACCTGGTCCGGCGCCACGGTCATCACCCAGTGGTTGGAGAAAGATTGGAGCAGCACGCCCACATGCGGCAGCACCGCGATCGCGCCCCAGCCGCCGGCGAGCAGCCAGATCCAGAGCGTCTGCGCCGGACTGGCCGCGGTCTCGGCGGCGCCCGAGTGCCCGCGGGAAAACATCTCGTAACGACGTCCCGTCCACGCCAGTTTTCCCAGCGTGAAGAGAAGCAGGGTCAGCAGCAGCACCAGCACGACGAGGGCGTAGCCCATGGGGTTCGCCCGAAGGTCGCTGACCGCGTCGAAGATCTGGACCGGCACGACGCGCGAGAATCCGAAGACCAGCGGCGTGCCGAGGTCGGTGAACGCCGCGATGAACACCAGGATCGCGCCGGCGAAGTAGCCGGGCATGATGAGAGGCAGGGTGATGGTTCGGAAGCGCCGCCATCCATCGGCGCCCAGGTTGGTCGCGGCTTCGTGGAGCGAGGGATCGATGCCGCCGAGCGCCGCCGTCAGGTTGAGATAGAGGATGGGGCAGAGGCTGAAGGTCTGCAGCAGGACCATCCCGGCGAATCCGCCGCCGCCGAGCCAGTCGATCGGATGATGGGGCGACTGGAGGCCCAGCTGGACGAGCAGGAGATTGATGGATCCGAACCTCGCGAACAGCTGCTTCAATCCGATGGCCCCCACGAAGGGCGGCAGGATGAGCGGCATCAGCAGAAGAGCGCCGAACAGCGTCTTGCCCCGGAACGAGAACCGCGAGGTGATCCACGCCAGCGGGAGCGCGGCCGCGGTCGCCAGGGCCGTTGTGAGAAGCGCGATCAGGAAGCTGTTTCGAAGGGATTCCAGATGCAGCGGGCTCTGGAACAGGAGCTCGAAGTTTCGCGTGGAGACATGCCCATCAAGGAGGAACGCCTCCTTCAGCATCAGGCCGCTCGGATAAACCAGGAAGACGCCGAAGAACGCGAAGAGGCACAGAGCCAGCCCGACTGAAGGAAGGGTGAGAGGCGGGCGTTTCATCAGGCGTCGGGTGGTCGACGGGCAGGGGAGACGGCGGGCGGGGCGCCGGTCGCGAGCCGACGGCGCTCCGCCCGAACGCGGGAATCACTTCACATTCTCTTCGAACCAGGCCTTGGCGCCATCGACAAAAGGAGCGGGCTTCAGCGCGAATCCCTCGCCGTCGGTCTCAATCGCCATCACGCCGTTCCAGTTCGCCTTCTTCAGCTCCGCCGCGAGCCCCTTGAGGTTGGCGTTGCCTTTGCCGATCTCGGTGTCGGCGGAGACCGTCTCGCCCAGCGCGGGCTTCACTTCCTTGTCCTTCAGGTGAATGTCGAGCACGCGACCGTCGTATTCGCGGAAGATCTTGGCGGCGTCGAATCCCGCGGCGGTGATCCATCCGGCGTCCATGCAAACCCCGATGCGCGGGTCGCGGTGCTTGAGCACGTTCTTGACGACCGCGGGGTTGCCGTACATGGAACGAATCCCGTGATTGTGGATCGCCACCCGGATGTCGTACTCCTTCACGAGCTCCTCCAGATTGTCGAAGATCTTGAAATCGTTGGGCTCGACGATGATCAACCGGATCCCCATCAGTTTCGCGAACTCGAACAGCTTCCGGTTTTGCTCCTTGTCCAGCGAAGTGCCCGCGACGCCGAACGTGTAAACGCGCAGGCCGTTCTTCTCGAGGATTTCCTTCTTCTTCTGGATCTCCTGGATCGGGCCGTTGGGATCGAGGTGCGCGGCGGTGAGCTGCAGCGTCTTGATTCCGTGGGCGACGGCGAATTCGACGACCTGGTCGAACTTGAGATGGCGAAGCGTCCAGCTTTGAAGTCCGAGCTGAACTTCGGCGCGGGCCGCGGCGCAGGGGAGCGTGAGGGCAGTCGCGCAAAGCAGGGCTGCGGTGATGCGTTGGAGATAGGACATGGGGCGGGGAGGGTTGCTGTGGTTTATGTTTTTGGTTTTTGGACTGGGGAATTCTGCGTCGCCATCGGGTCGTGACCGCGCGTCCTGCGCCCAAGAACCGAGACGCCGCCGGCCGCGAGGGCCGCGATCGCCCGCGGATAGAGCCGGCGCTCCGCCTCCTGGATCCGGGCGTGCAGCGATTCAGGGGAGTCGTTGTCGAGCACCGGCACGGTCTCCTGTCCGATGATCGCGCCGCTGTCGATGCCTTGATCCACAAAATGGACCGTGCATCCGGTCACCTTCACGCCGTAGTCGAGCGCCTGCTTCCAGGCCTCCAGCCCCGGGAAGGAGGGGAGCAGCGAAGGGTGGATGTTCACGACGCGCTGCGGGAACGCGTTCAGAAACGCGCCCTTCAGGATCCGCATGAACCCCGCGAGCACCACGAGGTCCACGTCGGCGGCTTTCAGCCTGGCGATGTAGTCCTGCTCGACCGCCTCGTCCAGCTTGGTGCGATATTGGCCGGGGGCGATGAAGGCGCAGGGGAGCGAACGCGCCTTCGCATGAGCGAGGATTCCCGCGTCGGCGACGTCGCTGAGCACGATGGCGATCCGCGCCGGCACGGAGCCCTGGGCGATGGCGTCGGCGATCGCGACCATGTTGGAGCCTTTCCCGGAGCCGAGAACACCGATGCGATAAGGGCCGACGCGCTGCACGGCTTCACTCATACCGCATGAGAAACTGCTTGGGCAATAGCGCTCGCGCTGGGTAGGTTCGCCGGATGGAAAGCAACCAGCTCACCGGGGCCCAGGAAGAACCATGGAGGATCTTCAAGATTCTCGCGGAGTTCGTCGACGCATTCGAAGCCCTCTCCAAGGTGGGGCCCGCTGTCACGATCTTCGGATCCGCCCGCACCCGGCCCGGGCACGCGGACTACCGCCTGGCGATGCGCATGGCCGAGGCGCTGGCGCGCCGCGAGTTCGCGGTGGTCACCGGCGGCGGACCCGGAATCATGGAGGCCGCCAACCGCGGCGCCAAAAAAGCCGGCGGGAGATCCATCGGGCTCAATATCGAGCTGCCCCACGAGCAGAAGGGAAATCCGTACGCGACCACTCAGCTGAACTTCCACTACTTCTTCTCGCGCAAGGTCTGCCTGGTGAAGTACAGCAGCGGATTCCTCTACTTCCCCGGCGGCTTTGGAACATTGGACGAATTCTTCGAGGTGGTCACCCTCGTGCAAACGCGAAAGCTGGAGGGCTTCCCCATCGTGATGGTCGGCAAGTCTTATTGGCGGGGCCTGTTTCAGTGGATCCGCAAGTCGGTGCTGACCCGGGGTATGATCAACCCCGAGGACCTGAACCTGGTCACGATCACGGATGATCCGGACCATGTCATCGAGCTGGTGGAACGCTATGTCGAGAAGCGCGGCGCCGATGCGATGCGCTATGGCGCGTTCTCATGACATCGCGGCGAGCTCGGATCGAAGGAGCGCCACCAGCGGCTGGATGGTCTTCCGGCTGAAGTCGAAGTGGCAGCCCGCCGTCTGAAAGAGCTCGGGCAGCGGACGCGAGCCCCCGAGCGCAAGGCCCTTGAGATAGTCGCTGAGCGCCGAGGCGCGGTTGCGTTTGGAGTTCGCCCACACCTGCAGGGCGCCCAGCTGCGCGATCCCGTATTCGATGTAGTAAAAGGGATAGAGAAAAATGTGGAGCTGTCGGTGCCACAGATTCGACCGCACTTCCTCCTGTCCGGACCAGTCCACATCGTCGCCGAAACGCTTCATCAATCGGACCCACGCCTCGGTCCGCTCCGCGCGGGAATGTCCGGGGTGGGTGTAGATCCAGTGCTGGAAGGCGTCGACTGTGGCGATCCACGGGAGGATCTTGAGAATACCCTCCAGGTGATCCCGTCGCGCGCGACCCGCCTCGGGCAGCCCGTAGAATTCCTCGATATGCTCGTTCCCGAGAAGCTCCATGCTCATCGACGCCACCTCGCAGAATTCCAGCGGCGCTCCCCGATAGGCGTAGAGCTCCTCCTTCCGCGTCGCCAAAGCATGGAAGGCGTGCCCGGCCTCGTGGAGAAGCGTCTCGACGTCGCGCTGAACGCCGACGGCGTTCATGAAGATGAACGGGAGCCGGGCTTCCGCCAGCGTGGACTGATACCCGCCCGGCGCCTTGCCCTTCCGGTTGTCGAGATCCAGGAGCCGGCATTCCCGCATCAGTCGGAATCCGTAGCTGAGGTCGGGCGACAAACGGTCGAAGATCTGCTGGCTGGACGCGACGAGATGGTTGACGTCGGAGAAAGGGCGGAGCGGGGGACGGTTGAGCGGATCGACCGATAAATCCCAGGGACGGAGCGCGGGCAGCTGAAGATTCTGCCGCCGGCGGGCCTGCAGCTCGTGCAGGACGGGCATGACCTCCGATTCCACCGCGTTATGGAAGTCCTCGCAGTGGCGCGGGGTGTAGTCGAACCGGCCTCGCAACTTGAACGCGTAGTCGCGGTAGCTCGTATAGCCGGCGTTCTTGGCCATCGTCTCGCGCAGCTCGAGGAGGCTTTCGAAGAATTGCTCAAACTTCTCCGTTTCAAGAAGACGGCGTTGAGCGGTCAGCTCCCACGCCTCCTGTCGCACGGCCCGGTCCTGCTCCTCCAGAAAGGGCGTCATCTGGGGCAGGGTGCGCTCCTTGCCCTGGAACTCGACGGTGAGCGAGCCGCTGAGCTTCTGGTATTGTTGTCCGAGCTTGGCCTCCTCGGTCTCGAGAGGCACGTTCTCCTGTCGGAACAGCTCGACGCGCAGCGCGGTGTCGCGGTTGAAGACCTCGTATCGCGCCTTGGGCAGCAGCGGCCTTACGGGATGCGCCAGGTAAAGCTCGGCGAGCTTTTGCTGCCGGGGTTTCAGCTCCGGCTCCACGGATTCGATGAAGTGGAGGTAGTTCTTCTCGAGCTCCGGATCCTCGGTGTAGCAGGTCATCGCGATATACCGGCGCGACGACTCCTCGTCGATGGCCGCGCTCAGCTCGCCGCAGTGCAGGAGCCATTTCTCCAGCTCGGCGGCGGTTTTGCATTGCGGCGCGCGCTCCTCCAGCTGGTCGAACAAGGGCGCGACCTCGGCCCAATTCCCCAGGTCGAGTTTCTTGGGGACAAACTCTCTTGGCGTATGGGGCGACAGCTCGCCAAAGGGCAATCGAGACATGAGCACGGAAAATAGCGGGTGCCCTTCGGAGGAGCCAGAGGAAACTTGGGCGCGGCGTTGGATCGGCCACGGCTACCGACAAAGTCGGCGCCGTGGTGATTCTGGGAGCATCGGGGTCGGGGAGGTTGCCCGCGAAGCACGCTAAAAGCGCGAAATGGGAATGGATCGAGGAGGTGGAAGCACCGGTTTTCTGTGCCGCCTCTTTCGCGTCTTTAGCGTGTTACGCGGGCAACCTTATCCGCCCCCCGCCGCGCGACGGAGCCGGAGATGACGATGACGATGACGACGAGTAGGAGTGGGGAAGCGGGTGAAAGAAACTCCCATGAGCCCGTTGCATCGGAGCTGAGAGTTGGATACTAACGGAGCGCGATGGCGGACGAACGGGCATGGACCGCGACTTGGCTGAAGACGGGGAGGGACGCCTTCGCCGAGATGCTGGCGGCCATTGAACGCGCGACCCGGTCCATCTGCCTCGAGACTTACATCTGCGACGACTCCGACGTTTCGCGCCGATTCCGGGCGGCGCTCATCGCGGCCATCGGGCGGGGCGTCCGAGTGCGGGTGCTCATCGACGCGTTCGGCTCGCTCGAGCTGCGCAATGCTTTTTGGCAGCCGCTCGTGAAGGCGGGGGGCGCCTTCCGATGGTTCAATCCCCTGACCCTGAATCGCCTCGCTTATCGCAATCATCGCAAGCTTTTGGTCTGCGACGGGAATGTGGCCTTCATCGGCGGCTACAATATCTCGAGCGCCTACGACGGCGACGGCGTGAGCTCGGGGTGGCGCGACCTTGGCCTCCGGCTGACCGGCGATATCGTGTCCGCCCTGGCCGAGTCGTTCGAGCTGCTGTTCGCGAAGGCCGATTTCAAGCACCGTCTCCTCCCGCCGCTCCGACGCCGCGGAACGGCCATCCTCGAGTCCGGGCTGCGATGGAAACTGCTGCTGAACATCCCGAGCTTTAGGCATCGCGCGGTCAAGCGAACGCTCGTCGAGGACCTGAGGCACGCGCGATCGGTGTGCATTGAGTCCGGATATTTCCTCCCCACATGGCGGATTCGTCATCGGCTCCTGCGGCTCGCCCGCTCGGGGGTGCGCGTCCGACTGATCCTGGCGGGGCGCTCGGATGTCTGGCTGGCGCAGCTCGCGGGGCGGAGATTGTACGAGGCCTTCATGAAGGCGGGCGTGGAGATCTACGAATATCAGCCGCAGATCCTCCACGCGAAACTCGTCGTGATCGACGACACAGTCTACGCCGGGTCGTGCAATCTGGATTTGCGCAGCCTGAACTTCAACTATGAGCTGATGGTCCGGATGCAGGACGCGTCCCTGGCCGCCGAGGCTCGGGAGATGTTCGAGAAAGATCTTGAGAACAGCCGGCGAATTGACCCCGCCACATGGCGTCACGAGCGGAACATCTGGACGAAGTGGCGGGAGGATGTGGCGCATTTTCTCCTCACGCGCATCGATCCCTTTGTTGCGCGCTGGCAGCTCAAGCTCCTGCGATAGCCTGGATGTCGCGCGCTGGCGTCCGCGGCCCCATCGCCCGCTCTCCGCTGGCGATGGTTTTGCCGCTCCCGTCCGCCAGTCCGCCAGTCCGCCAGTCCAAGCCTGAATTCCTCCCTGGACTTCGACTGTGGGTCGGGGTATCTGAGGTGGGTCGGGATGGGAAATGGAGTGCTTGGAGTGGTAAGTGTCGTGAGGCGGCCTGGAGACAATCGCCAACAGCAAACGGCGACCTGCTTATGCGGGTCACGGACTGGCGGCAGCTTTTAAATATTTCCCAGCCCTAAAAACCCTCTGGAAAACAGACCTCACGGCACATTCCCCGCGGCGAGATTTGAAACTAAGTTGAGGATCGGAAACAAAGCGCTCCAAAGCGCGATTTGTCCTTTATGGCTGATGTCCTGAAGGCTTCATTGCGAAACATCTCCTTTGATTCCCATGAGTTGATCCGATGAAAGTGCTCCCTGTGACAGCCTCAACAGGACAACAAACTCCTGAACGAGGGCAAACAGTCCAGAATCAAACTTTGTCCGAATACTAGTTAGCCATCTGCGAGCTATGTATCCATTCGGCGGTATTCTCATCGCACCAGTTGTCGCGGGTTACGTCGCGAGCGTCCTTGTTCGCACTCAGCGATGTGGAGGGAGTCGTCCTGGTTTACTATTCGTGGCTTCGGTTGTCGCGGGGGTGTTTGCTTCATGGATTTCCATGTTCCAGCTCGATCCATTCACGCGGGCGTGGTGGACAAATGGCAAGGTTGACGGTTGGACGCTCTTAGGACTTTCCGGAATTCCGTCGGTGGTTGTATCCCTGGTTGCCGCCAGATTGGTCCTCGCTCACCACATCAGGACCACTGGTAGATTACATCGGAATGGCTAACAAAGTCGCTCGAGTGAACGGCCTTCCGCCTTCGCTGAGAGCTACGGCGGACACGTGAGCGCCTGGATTCGTCGCCGGTTGATTTAGTCACTGAGGCTGTCGGCATGCAGGTCGTCCTAGTCGTTCGATCAGCCGTCACTCAGCTCTTAAGCGTCTAGGCGGCACAGGTCGCACATGACTCGGCGCGCATTCATTCAGGCTCAGAGACGCGCCGGTTACGAAGTTGCGCTGCCAGCGTTTCTCACCCTCGCCGCCATTGTTGCCCTGCCTTTTGCCTGGTATGCCCTTCAGCTCGCACGGCCTGATTTACCACTGGTGTGGAGAATTGCCGGCCATGCGGTTTGCATTGGCGCGTTTGTTTGGGGCGTCTGGTTTATTTACGTGTGCCTTGCTCGTGTTGAGCAGCGACACCAGCATTGGTGTGCTCACTGCAAGAAGAGTTTCAGTGGCACTGAGGCCATTGTCCTTCAGACCGGAAAGTGCCACCACTGTGGATCTCAGGTGATTGATGATGCCGCCTCCTGGCGCTCGAGTGAACCGCCTTGAGCTCACGCTTCGCCACCGGTTGATGTCGTCACTCTGGTTTCTTATTTTCTGATTGTCGCCCCACGTCTGGCCAGTATCTCATGTCATTCGTGTGATAGACTGCGGAAACGCAGCCGTTCGTGTGATAGACTGCTGGATGTCCGCAGCTTACTAAAACTGTTAGGCCCATGCAGTACGCCAATGGTCAAACCGTGCGCGCAGGTGATCTAGTCTGGTGGAATGGAGGAGCCTGTACGGGGTATGTGCAAGCTGCTGCAGACTCAGCGTCGGAATGTCGCGCAATGGGTGTGGATTGCCCGTCCATCTTCATCGCCAATCGGCATCCATTCGACGCCAGTCAGTGGTGCGGCGTGGCGCACGCGATCACAGATTTTGTTGCGGAGGGGATCGAGCCGCTCACGGACGTTGATCGAGTGGGACTGAGCGCCGCCTACGTCCGAGCAGTCGAGCAGTTAGGGGACGAGCCGCACTCACATTATCGCGTAGACGCCAGCATCCAGTCCAATAGGCAGGTGGGCTGGATTTTTACTTTCATGCAGGCGGACACGGAGGTGCGCAAGATCGAGGTTCTCGGTTGATGGGATGGGCCTAACCAGATCGCTCGAGCGAACTTCCTTGCGCTTGGGATTCGTCATCGGTTGCTGTCGTCACGGTCTCCAGCTTTCATTCTGAGCGTCGTTCCACCTCTGGCCGGTCGTCGCTCAGCTCACAGACGTTAGGCCACTCCGAGCGCGCGTGAAAATCGTCGCCGACAAAATTGATGAGTATCCTCGGCATGCGCTTACCCGTGCGGACGTCCGACTTATCTTTACTGCCGTTCCAGCGGCCTGGAGCGAGGGGGTAAAGACTGTCCGGTTGTCGGCATCGAGGTCTGCCGCAGCTGTCGCGCTCTATGCCGGCCCGGTGGAGACCTTCACCATCGCCTCGCGTGGTTGCACGAAGGAGCAGGCACTGCATGCGGTGCTGGCCGAGTTGGCCGCGCACGCCCTAGGGTTCAAGCGCCGCACCTTTCAGCATCTGCAAGCCCGCTATGAGGCTCAGGTGGAGACTCTGGTTGCACCGCTGATGAGGGCGTTGTTGCCGCAGCTTGCGCGCACGATAGAGCCCTTGAGCTGACCGAGTGGCCTAACCATTCGCTCGAGCGAACTTCCTTGTTCTCACGTTTCGTCAGCGGTTGGTGTCGTCTCGTTCTCCAGCTTTCATTCTGAGCGCCGTTCCACGCTTGATCGGTCGTCGCTCAGCTCACAGACGTTAGGCAGCTATGCACGTCCCTCGGTCTATCGATATTCGAGTGAGTTCAGCCCTACTCGCTGCGTTCGGTTTGCTTTGGTACCTCGGCGTCTACCTCGTGCGACCCGGCAAGAGTCTCTCGAACGCGAGTGAGTGGTTCGCCTCCTTCATGTTCCTAGTGCCCGTGCTCGCGCCCGTCCTAGCCGCGCTGCTCATATATGGGTACATCCGCTCAGGACGCAGGCACACGAGTTGGGTTTGCACGGCCGTCGTCCTCGCACTGAGTTCCACCCTCTTTTCGGCGCAGTACGCGTGGTCGCTGCTGCGATAGCCCGGCTGCCTAACCAGGTCGCTCGAGCGAACTTCCTTCCGCCCACGTTTCGTCCGCGGCAGGTGTCGTCACTATACTCAGCTTTCATTCTGAGCGCCGTTCCACGTTTGATCGGTCGTCGCTCAGCTCACAGACGTTAGGC
>JACQFQ010000025.1 GCA_016199985.1 Verrucomicrobiota bacterium
GGCGGTACAGACTTTTTCAACTATCCGTGGTGGGATCGGATGTTTGCCGATCCGGCGTTCTTCCAGGCCTTCATCGATCGATACCAGGAGCTGCGCGAGGGCCTCTACAGCACGCCCAATTTCTTCGCCCTGATGGACAGGCTCAACAGCGAGGTGAGCGAGTCGGCCGTTCGCGATCTGGCGCTCTGGCAGAACGGCAAGCGCGGGGGAACCCAGGCCACCGAGCTGGCGTTCTTCAAGAACTGGATCAAGAGCCGCTTCCTGTTCATGGACACCAATTTCCTGGCCAAGCCGCGCCTGAGCCAGTTGGGCGGCACGGTGGCTCCCGGAACGCAGATCACGCTGACGGCGCCAGCCAAGTCGACGATTTATTACACGCTCGACGGCTCCGATCCCCGTCTTGCTTACGGCGCCATCAACCCGGCGGCTCTCCTCTACACCGCTCCCATCACCGTCAATGGGGAAGCGCGGGTGGTGGTTCGCGGATGGGACGCCACTCACAAGAACCTGACGGGCGGGGGCAACCCTCCGATCAGTTCCCCCTGGTCGGGCCCTCGAATCGCCCGCTACATCCTCGACGCCAGCGCCGTCAAAGGCGACCTGATCGTCACCGAGATCAACTACAACCCGGGCAAGCCCACCGCCTCCGAACTGGCTCAAGCCCCCGCGGCCACCCGGGAGTCCTTCGAGTTCATCGAGATCAAGAACGTCAGCGGCCATCGCGTCGACCTCCTGGGCGCCCGCTTCACCCAGGGCGTGCAGTTCACATTCGAAACCAACTCCACCTACGCCGTCGAGGCGGGCGGCTTTCTTCTCCTGGTCAAGGACCCCGTCGCCTTCGCCGCGCGCTATGGCAACGGACCGAGCGTCTCCGGCGTTTACGCCGGCTCTCTCAACGACTCCGGCGACACCCTGCGGCTTGAGGACGCGGCCAACAACGAGCTCTTCAAGCTCACCTACAACAACGCCTGGCATCCCGCCACCGACGGCTTGGGCTTCACCCTCAATCGCCGCGATCTGAGCCTGAGCGACTCCTCGCGCTACGGATGGGGGCCCAGCTCCGCTCCGGGAGGCTCGCCGGGCGCCGAGAACCCCGCGGCCGCCCCGCTGCCCAACATCCTGGTCAACGAAGTTCTGGCCAGCTCCAGCGGCAAGGAGCTCGACACCATCGAACTGCTCAACCACAGCGCGGGGTTGGCCGACATCGGCGGATGGTTCCTCACCGACGACCGCTCCCAACCCAGGAAGTATGTCATCGCCAAGGGCACCAAGATCCAGGCGGGCGGCTTTCTCACCTTCACCGAGAAGGACTTCAACGACGCCGCGCTGGGGACCAACGCGTTTCAGCTCAGCAGCAAGGGCGACGAGGCCTGGATCTTCGCGGCCGACGCCGCGGGCAACCTCCTGGGCTACTCGCATGGCTTTTCCTTCGGGCCTTCCGACGTGAACACCTCCTTCGGCCGCTACCTCCTGAGCACCGGCAAGGAAGTTTTCCCGGCGCAACGCGCGTTGACCTTGGGCGCGCCCAATGTCGGACCCAGGGTGGGTCCGGTGGTGATCCGCGAGATCCACTACCATCCGCCCGACTTCCCTCTCAACGGGCAGTTCTGGGACAACACCGACGACGAGTTCATCGAGCTGCAGAACATCACCGCCCTGCCCCTCTCGCTCTACGACTCCACGTTGAGCGCGGCCTGGCATGTTCGCGGCGACGCGGACTTTGAGTTCCCCGAGGGGTTCACGCTGGCGGCCAACGAGGTCATTGTGCTGGTGAGCTTCAACCCCGAGACCAAGCCCGACCAGGCCTCGGCCTTTAGAGCCAGGTTCAATGTGCCCGCGGCGACCCGGTTGGCGGGGCCCCTCAAAGGCCACCTGGGCAACGGATCGGGCGTGGTCAGGCTCAACAGCCCCGGCCCGGTGGACAGCGACACGGGCGATATTTTCTATGTCACGGCCGACGAGGTGGAATACCAGGATGGCAGCCCCTGGCCCGCGGGGGCCGATGGCGCCGGAGCGTCGTTGCAGAAGAAGGATCGCGCGCTCTTTGGCAATGACCCGGCCAGCTGGATCGCCGCGCTTCCCACCGCCGGAGGCAGCTTCGCCATCGGCCAGGCGCCCACGATCACCCAGCAGCCCGTGGGCAGCACGGTGGTGGGCGGGACCTCGGCGAGCCTGTCGGTCAAAGCCGACGGTCCCACGCCCTTCTCCTATCTGTGGAAGGTGGACGGACAGACTGTGCCCGGGGCGACCAGCGCCACCCTCACGCTCAATCCCGTTCATGTCTCTGACGGGGGCAGCTACTCCGTCGTGATCGTCAACGCGTTTGGATCAGCGGAAAGCGCCTCAGCCCTCTTGAACGTTCTCCAGCCCGCTTCCATCACCGCGCAACCCGAGGGCAAAAGCGTCAAGCCGGGCACAAGCTTCACGCTGAGTGTTGATGCGATCGGGACGGGCAAGATCACCTACCAATGGTTCTTCAACGGGAAGCCGATCGTCGGAGCCACGAGCTCCAGCCTCACCGTGAACAACGCCAAGCTCGAAGACACCGGTTCGTACACGGCCAAAGCCACCGACACCATTGGATCGGACACCAGCGTTGCGGCCCTGGTCACCGTGCTCGTGCCGCCGACGGTGACCCTGCAGCCGCAGAGCACGATCGCCTTGGTGGGAGACACCGTTCAGTTCGAGGTGCAGGCCTTCGGCCTCCAGCCCATCACCTATCAATGGCGTCGCACCGCGCCCGGAGCCTCAAGCGCCGCGGACGTCAAGGGCGCCACCAACCGCGTCTTCCGAATCCCCAATGTCCAGACAGCCACCGCCGGCGTCTACGCGGTGACCATGAAGAGCCCGGCCACCGTCAACACGACCAGCCCCAAGAGCGCCAACGCGGTCTTGATCGTCATGGATGACGCGGACAAGGACGGCATGGGCGATCAGTGGGAGATCCAGAACGGCCTCAACCCCGCCGACCCCAGCGACGCCGCTCG
Source organism: Verrucomicrobiota bacterium (assembly GCA_016199985.1). Lineage (GTDB taxonomy): Bacteria > Verrucomicrobiota > Verrucomicrobiia > Limisphaerales > UBA11320 > UBA11320. The sequence continues at coordinate 2,988 of JACQFQ010000025.1, forward strand.
CGATGACGACGCCGACGGCTACACCAACCTCCAGGAGTTCCTGGCCGGCACCAATCCGAAGGACAAGCAGAGCTTCCTCAAGATCGACAGCGTCGCCATCGGCACGAACGGCATTCAGATGGGCTTTATCGCCCGGACCAACCGCAGCTACACGCTCCAGTTCAAGGAAGCCGTCGACCATGGCAAGTGGCAGATCGCCGCCCAGGTCACCGGCGGCCGCACCAACGAGGCGTCCGCCATCGTCGTCGATCCCCTGCCCAGCTCCAAGCAACGCCTTTATCGGCTGGTCGCTCCGGAGCAGTTTGACAACACCGGCTTGAGCGGTCCGACGATCCTCTCCTCTCCGATCAGCCAGAGGGTCGATGTCGGCGACACCGTGGTTCTGGAGGTCCAGGCCAGCGGGACAGGCGTTCTCAACTATCAGTGGAGCAAAGGCCGCGCGGTCCTGCCCAGCCAGACTGGGCCCACGCTCACGCTGGCCAACGTCGCTCTGGAGGACACGGAGGCCTACAGCGCTCTGGTGAGCGATGACATCGGCAGCGCGAGCTCGGATCCCGCGGTGTTGACGGTGCTCGAGAAACCCCTCATCACCCAGCAGCCCGCCAGCCAGACCCTCAACGCGGGGCAGACCCTGACGCTGGAGGTCCACGCGACGGGCAGCGGCGCCCTGTCCTACATCTGGCTCTTCAACAACTCGGTGATTGCGGGCAAGACCGATCCCAAGCTGGTCATCCCGGGGGTCACCAGCCAGAACGTCGGCAGCTATCGCGTCGCCGTGAAGATGGCCACCGCCAATGGGCCTCAGACCGTGAGCAGCGACACCGCTCTGGTTCGCGTCAACGAGTAAACCCCTCACCCCATTTAACCTCGCAAGCCTCCGGCCTCACTCCCCGGAGGCTTTTCTTTGAGCTGAGCAGGAGATTCCGACATGGCGCGCGCAAGAAGGGATATCATCCCCTCGGCTCGTCAGAAGCTAAGATCCAAGGGCCCTGCTGGCGCGCCCTGGGCTGCGAGTTGAATGTCGGATCCACGAATGGTCTTGGCTTCCACAGGAGCGCCCGCGGGCTCCGTGCCTCGGCCCATCGCACCTCGGACCCCGGCTGGCTGCGGATCCGGTAACACGCCCGCGGACGGCGCGCTGGAGGATGGCGTGACCGAAAGCGCGGCCGCAGTAGTTATCGCAGGCCCGCGGCTAGCCATTTCCACCATGCTCGGGCTGTCCGGTTCTGGGACAGGAGCAGAGACTGCTTCCGCAGCCAGCGTTGAAGCAACGGAAGGACCCAACGCGACCTCAGGCTGGCTTGTAATCAGAATACCAGCGACTCCACCAGCGGTGTCCGCGACAGGCCCGGACGAGTGTGAGTTCGGCATGACCACAGCCGACCCTCTGACAAGCTCGGGCTCAGCCCCCTGGCTCTTCACGAGACCCGGAGCGACTGGGACAGCCGGAGAAGAACTCGAGGACACACTGGACGATGGTTTGGAAATCGGGATGGTCGCTTCCTGTTGTTCCACCGCCTTCAGCATCGCCTCGACTGATGCGTCATCGGTAAGTTTGGTCGGTGAAGACGCGACCTTTTCTGGTTCGCTCGTTGATTGAAACATTCCGGAGGGCGCTGGTTCGCCGCTGAGCAGCTTGGCGCTGTCGTCGGAGGATCGAGAGTCGACGACACCGGCTGGCTCGCCTGCTATCTTCGAGATTGGGATCCTCTCCGGCATCGAATCCCCAACAGCACTTGGCGCTGGTCCAGCCGATGCCGGTGACGGCGCGGGAAGGGGCTCAGCAGCGGGGACTGAAGACGCCGCGAGCGCAACGGGCGAGGGCGCCGCCGCTGGGGCATCCGGCGTCGCCTGAGGAATCAAATTCGCCGCCCCCGCTGCCTGGGCTCTCGGCGAGGACAGTGGCTTATCCGAGGTCGAAAGGGGCTTCACGGTTGGAGCGGCTGCTGCGCTAGGGGCGCGGCCTTCGGGGTGAGGGATGGCGGGCGCTGGAGTGGGCGCAATCTCGTCGATGGGCGTATCCGCGTCGCCCACGGACTCGGCATCCCGGCGCAGACGGTCGTTCCGCGATCGCTGATGCTGACGAATCACAAGTCCGGTGAGTGTTGATGACCAGAGCAATAAACAAACGCCCGCGCTGAGGAAGAGCTGACGCTGGCCAGACTCGAACGCCCCCTCGGCCATCAGCTTGGCTTGGTCGGCGATCTCCCTGATCCGCTGCGCATGGCCGCTCCTGGCGCGCGCGTAATCGACTCTGAATGTCAGGCTGGCCCACTCCCCAGGCGCCCGCGCCTGCGCCTCGACCGCGGCGGATTCTGGGAGCACCTTGCCTTTCCAGTGGGACGCCAGATCCAGAAGAGCCGGCACGATCTTGCCTTCGCTGGGAGCGGCTTCCACAAGCGCCTCGAGTTGCCCGCGGATTTGGTGGGTAATTCCGCGTTTGCGATCCTCCAGGTCTCTGCGATCGGGATCCAGAACCTTGGCCCGAAGAGTGTCGTCAAAGAGCGTTAGAGAGCGCTCGTAATCAACAAGCTTTTCGAGGAAATGCTGTTGGGCGCGAAAGCTGCGCGCGGTGATGGGCATCTGCAGCCAAGGCACCCCATGCGCAAGCAGAATAGCGAAGACACCGATAAACAGGGCCCAAGGGACCCAGTGCTCCTGTCGCTCTTGATTCATCATGACGCAAAAGCCCTTCCGAGACGCCCGGGAGGACCCGCGCGCAACAAAGGGTGAGGGTTGGAAGAAGCCAGGGATCCACATCCTGGGGTCGCAAGCGATCGCCTGCGAATCCGTCTCTCCGCCCGCCCTTCGTTCCATCGGGAGGCGCGGCATGAAAATGAATAGAGCCTGCCCAAATCTGCGCGGGTTGGCGGCCGCGGTTGGGCATTTTTCCCCACCCCACCATTGCTACCCTCTCGTCAACTGGGAGTCATTCCCCACCCTTGCCGGTCCTCTCGAAGGGATTCGCGAGGGAGAAGGCGCGGTTTCCTAGGAAATCTGTTGATTTTGAGCAATCACAGCCCTTCCGAATTGATGGCATGACAACTGCCTGAGTGAATGTTACGTTCCGACCACCGGTACGTCCAAAAACCTTAGCTCATCGGTGAACACACGACGCAACAACTCTCTTCGCCGGCTCATCTGGGCTGGGGGTATGGCCGCGTGTTTCACGTTCGGAGTTTCGGCCCAGGACAAGCCTCAAGCGCAAACCGATCAGCCGAAGGCAGCCAAGCCTGAGGCGACGGAACGTCGACCTCCCAGCGTCGTGGACAAGCCCGTAAGACCCTCGGGCCGACCCGAAACGTCGATCGAGATGAAGCAGCAGCTTCAGAAGTTCGACAACGCCCGGGAGGCGTATCTGGCAAGGCAGCGGGAGTTGAGCGATCAACTCCGAGGCGCCACTCTCGAGCAAAAGAAAGCGGTGCAAAACCAGCTGGAGACACTTCGAAGGGAGTGGTTCGAGCGGGCGCGCGCATTCCGAGAGGAAGCCCAGAGACGCGTTCCCGACCTGAAAGATCTGCCGCGATACGAGGCTTTGGGGAGACGACCCCACCCCTGACCGGTGATGGCAGTGTTCTGCCGGTCGGATGCGAGTTCTCAGGAATAGCGGCAAACAACCGCGCGTCGCTCCCATGTGTCGGCGCCTCAATGTGCCGCTGGCGGGAGCCCGCCTGCTTTTCACCCTTCTCCTCGCGCCGCACTGCCTTCTCCCCTCCCGGGCCGCCGAACTTCCAACCCCTGACTCCGTGCCCCTGCACAAGGAAGAAAACCTCGCGAGGCTGATGCCGGTGTGGAATCCGCTGTATAGCCTCAGCGTCGGCGCGGGCTACAAGGACAACCTCCTGCTCGCCTCACGAGGCAAGGAGTCCAGCGGGTTCGTCGGGTTCGCCGGCGATTTCACCCTTTGGAGGAGACCCGACGACGATGGAAAGGAGCTGCAGTTCGGACTCAGCGCGAACGATCGACGCTACTGGGCGGATCGCAACATGGATCATGAGAACTCGCTCATCACTTACGGACGCTACATCCATGACTTGAGTCCCCATTGGCAGTGGGTGTCCGAGTTCTCCGCGGGTTATTTTGACCAGGTTTTTGATTTCACATCGCTGGAAACCCAGGTGAAGCGTCGCCGGCTGAGGCAAATCACGCTGGGCGGCAGCATGGGGTTGCGACGCAAGATCCACGAGCAATCCTGGGTCCAGTTCAGCCCGATCGCGTCGCGAAGCTGGTTTCATGACGAGTTCGATCACTACTCCGAGTATGGGGGCGTCCTGACGTTCAACTCCGAGTACGGCCGGCGATCGGAATGGAACATCGAGTACTCCGGGCGGGCGCGCGTTTACGACAGCAGCATGCAAGCGACCCTCCAGGGCGTCACGATCCCCGGAACGTCCCTCGTTTATGCGCGGCATGCCCTTCAGTTCGCCGACAAGCATTACTTTGATCCGGCCCACCGTTGGATGCTCGAAACCAAGGCCCGAGGCCTCGTGTCTTTCGACAATGGTTCCGGCTATTTCAACTATTGGCGGATCGGCTTCTCCGAGCGGCTTCAGGTTCACCTGCTGAATTGGGAGTTCAAGCTCGAGACGGGGCTCACCTACTACGAATTCCCGCATCAGGGCGTCGGAGGCGCGGGGCGGGATCGGCGAACGCGCTGCGATCTGGTCGAGATTCTGCGCGTAGAGAGAACCGTCGGGCATGGCTGGAAGCTCTACGGAGAGTACGATCACGACCGCTCGCTCGCGAGCGATCCTTTCGAGCGCTTTGGGGCCAACACGGTTTCAGGGGGCGTGATCTGGGAGTTCTAGCCTAGCTTCCATGAAACGCGAACTCTCGCCGACGCCGCACCGCCCTTCCCTCGAAAACGCGGAAGACATCGAGCGCATCTCCATCGGAATCCCCGCCATCGCGGTTGGGATCGCCCTGGCCGTTCTGGCGACCACGCTCTGGTTCGCCAGAGCGGAGCTCCGATCGCGCGTGCGAGAACAAATCGTCGCGCGAGACGGCGTCGTGCTTCACTCCGTCATGCAGATGTCGCCGGAGGCGCCGCATCTCTCCGATCCTCCCACGCAACTGACCCTCATGCTCGAAACATCGCGCCTGCGCGGGGTTCTGGGCGCGCGACTCTTCGATCGGAGGGGCGGATTCGTCCAAGGTTTCCCGCCGAACGTCATGGAGGGCTCGATTCTGCCGGACGATCTGCCGATCCTCTCCCAGCTCCGCGCGGTGAGCCGGTTCCATCCCTCGCTGGCGATGACCGACTTCATCCTTCCCGGCGGGAGCAACGATCCCGCGCGAAGCGCCTACGTCCCGGTCCTCGAAGTGAACATCCCGCTGCATCCTCCGGGAACGAACGAGCTGTCAGGCATCGCGCAGTTTATCATCGCGGGCGAGGATGTCGCGGCGGAGTTCGAACAGCTCGACAGCCACCTGGATCGACAGGCCGCGGTGGCGTTCTTGATGAGCGGCTCCCTCATCGCGATTGGAATCGCTCTCGGGTTCCGCCGCCTCAGGCATTCCTACTCCCTTCTCCAGCAGCGAACGCTGGCGCTGCTCGGCGCGAATCGCGAGTTGGTGCAGAGCGCCAAGACATCGGCGGTGGGGGCCGTGACCTCGCACCTGATCCACGAGCTCCGAAACCCCTTGTCCGGGGTCCACAACCTCATGGCGCAGCAAGCGGCGGCGGCGAAATCGGGCCCGGACGCCGAGCTCTGGCAGGAGGCGCTCTCGGCCACGAGCCGCATGCACGCCACGGTGCAGGAGATCACGGGATTGCTCCGCGAAGACCAATCGTCAGCGCGATACCAAGTCCCCGTCTCCGAGCTGAGTGAACGCGTCGCTCGCCGGCTGGCGTCGTCGTCCGCGCGGCACGGCGTGCCGGTTCAAGTGACGCACGAGGGGGGTGGCGAGCTGGGCAATCGCACCGCGAATCTCGTCGCCCTGATTCTGGTGAACCTCGCCGAAAATGGCATTCATGCGACGCCCGCGGGCGGGCAGGTGAGGATCCATCTCCGCTGCGCCGGAAAGGAGAACATCTTCACGGTGCGGGACGAAGGCTTTGGATTCCCGGAGTTCGACCCCGCGCGGCTCTTTCATCCCAAGCCCTCGACGCGAGAAGGCGGCAGCGGGCTGGGGCTGGCGATCTGCAAGCAACTCGCGAACGCCCTGGGAGCGAGCCTGTCGTTGAGTGAGAACACCGCGGAGGGGTGCCTCTTCGAGCTGCGGCTGAGCGATTGACATCCTTCGGTCAATGGATACATTTCGACGCGTCTCCGCGAGCGCGGTCGTAGCTCAATGGTAGAGCTCCAGCCTTCCAAGCTGGCCACGAGGGTTCGATTCCCTTCGCCCGCTCCATTTTAGAAGTCCTCAGTAGAGCCAAGGCTTTTCACCGACTTCACACTCATTCGACTGGGGCCTTCGATTTGTTTAGGATCACGCAGTCGTCTCGCTCATGCCAAGGATCGCACCCGCGGAAAGGTCTTCCATGGCGACGCATGAAAAGCATCGTGAACCCAACCCTCTCACTCTCGGATTCCGCGAACTGAAAGCCGTTCCTTCCATGTCGTCAAAGCAGGATCTCCCATTTCGCATCGAAGTCATGCCGACCAACGCTGGATTCTCAGCGTCACGCCGTTGGATGGATGATCGGCTTGTTCGTTGGCCTTTGCATGATTGAGGTCGACAGGCTCATTGCCCGCGCCACTCGCACAGTGGCTTTCCTCAGGCGGGCCTTAAGGGATCGAGGCCGCGTCCGATAAACCCAGTTAGCGGTCTCAGGCGCAGGCTCACTGCGCGTAGCGAACTCAGCCGGACAAAGCACCGGATCGACATGCCTTGGACGGCCTAGCGCTCGGCATGTGTTCGCGCAACACGCACCAGAGGGCCTTCAACAAACTCGAGACCCGGAAGCATGGTTCAGCCTGGTCAAGGCATCCGCCATGAAAAGCGACCTTACGCGACAACTCACTGCCGCCGCCACGGCTCTCGCGGCTGTGGTATGGCTGGCCCTTGTGCTCGCTGCCATGATCTGGATGACCGATTACTCGAATTCTCCAGGCAATTCGGTGACGCCCCCCGCTCAATGGCCCTCCGCAAGCCAAATCCCGCGTAATGCGCTCGGCCCGACCCTAGTCTTGTTCGCCCATCCGCGGTGTCCGTGCACGCGGGCAACTCTCGGCGAACTAGATTTGCTCATGGCGCGAAGCCAAGGCCAGATCCAGGCGCACGTGCTCTTTGTGCAGCCCCCGGGCACGACCGATAATTGGGCCCAGACGGATCTATGGCGCAAAGCGTCGGTCATTCCAGGGGTAAAGGTTCACCGCGACCGCGAGGGCGTCGAAGCGAAACAGTTTCACCTGGAGACATCGGGTCATGCCCTACTCTACGACTCCGCCGGGCGCCTGCTGTTCCAAGGGGGTATCACCATTGCTCGCGGTCATTCGGGTGACAACCCGGGCCGCAGCGCGCTCACCGACTTGTTGAACGGGGGATTGGCCGCGCAGAACATTAAAACACCGGTCTTCGGGTGCGCTCTTTTGGAGACTGAAGCTCAAATCGGAGACGTCCAATGCAAGAAGTAGGAAGAGAATCCATCGCTGATGAGATCGTGTCGGGTAGGACTCTGGCGCTCTTCGAAGAGTCAAAGGCCAACATCCATCACCGAGCGGATCGGCTCTTCGCCAAATTGATGATCGTGCAGTGGCTGGCGGGGATCGCCGCGGCAGCCTGGATTTCGCCCAGGACGTGGATCGGCGCCAGAAGCGAGACGCACTGGCATGTTTGGGCGGCTTTCTTTCTAGGAGGCGCGATCACCGCGCTTCCGGTTTTTCTGGTTTGGAAACAGCCGGGACGCGCAATGACTCGCCATGTCATCGCCGTGGCGCAGATGCTCACTTCGGCCCTGTTGATCCACCTCACGGGCGGGCGCATTGAAACGCATTTCCATGTGTTTGGATCGCTTGCGTTCTTTGCTTTTTACCGGGATTGGCGCGTGCTGCTCACCGCCACTGTGGTGGTGGCGCTGGACCACATGGCGCGCGGCATCTTCTGGCCCCAGTCGGTCTTTGGCGTGCTGACGACCAGCCCCTGGCGGTGGATCGAACATGCCGGCTGGGTGATCTTCGAGGACAGCTTCCTGTTCATCTCCATCCAGCAAAGCTTGGCGGACATGTTGCAGGTCGCTGACCGTCGTTCACGGCTCGAGGCGCTCAACGCGAACATCGAGCGTCAAGTCGAAGCAAGAACCGCCGAGCTGACCGCGGCGCACGCCGAGCTCCAGAAGAGCGAGCAGCGCTTTCGCACACTCAGCGGCTCGGCGCCGATTGGGATCTTTCTAACAGACGCTTCCGGCAACGCTCTCTACACCAATCCACAATGGTTGGAAACAGCTCAGATGCAGTCCGCGGATAGCCTCGGAGACGGCTGGCAGAAAGCCATTCATCCAGAGGACTGCCCGGAGGTTCTGTCGGGTTGGAGACGGGCGATGGGCGATGGAGACCCCTATGGTCGAGAGTTCCGCTTTCGCACCAAGGACGGAGCCGTGCGGTGGGTGCACGCTCGTTCAACCCCGATTCGCTCGCAAGACAGCGCGATAGCCGGTCACGTCGGGACACTCGAGGACATCACTGAGAGGAAACGGGCAGAGGCGGAATTGGAGAAAGCTCACGAAGATCTCGTGGACGCTTCCCGCCTGGCCGGGATGGCGGAAGTGGCGACGGGCGTTCTCCACAACGTCGGAAATGTGCTCAACAGCGTGAACGTGTCGGCCAACTTTGTGACGGACAAGATGAGGAAATCCCTCATCGGGGATTTACCCAAGATCACAGCCCTGCTCCGCGAACATTCCGGAGACCTTGGCCCTTTCCTGACCTCCGACCCCAAAGGCAAACAGCTAGCCACTTATATCGCGCAACTGTCCGATCACCTGTGCGAAGAGCACGGGGTTTTGCTCGGTAGAATGGACCTGCTCCGGGACCACCTGGATCACATCAAGCAGGTTGTCGCCATGCAGCAGGAGTACGCCAAGGTGTCCGGCGTCGTTGAATCGATCCCAGTCACCGACCTCGTCGAAGATGCCATCCGCCTGAATGTCGGCGCGCTGAGCAGGCATCATGTGGAAGTCATCCGTGATTACGACGCGACACCCACGATCGTCGTTGATAAGCACAAGGCGCTTCAAATCCTGGTGAACCTCATTCGCAACGCCAAATCCGCCTGTGGCGAGTCGGGTCGCCCTGACAAACGACTCACGTTGCGGATCACGAGCCGTGATGGGCGGGTGAGGATCGGGGTCGTGGACAATGGCTTGGGCATTCCCCCTGAGAATTTCTCCCGCATTTTCAGCCACGGGTTCACCACACGCAAGGATGGCCACGGCTTCGGTTTGCATAGCGGTGCGCTGGCCGCCAAGGAAATGGGCGGCTCGATCGAGGCGCACAGCGATGGCGTCGGACTTGGCGCGGCGTTCACCCTCGACCTTCCTCTAAAACCCACGAGATCTCCTCATGTCCAACCTTAGCCACGCTTCCAACCGGCGCATTCTAATCATCGACGACAACGAGGCGATTCACGAGGACTTCCGCACAATTCTGTGCGCTGACGCCACCAGCGGCGCGGCGCTGCGGGCGACTTCATCGGCCTTCTTCGGCGGGGCCCAGCCGCCGGTCGCTCCAAACACTTTCGAAATCGATTCAGCATTCCAGGGCGAAGACGGGCTGGCTCGCATCCATCGCGCGCTTAAGGAAAATCGACCCTACGCGATGGCCTTCGTCGATGTTCGGATGCCACCGGGCTGGGACGGCATCGAAACAATCGCCCGTATCTGGGCGGACTATCCCGACCTCCAGGTGGTCATTTGCAGCGCTTACTCGGACTACTCATGGGAGGAAACGATTGAGAAGCTCGGCCAATCGGACCGGCTGGTGATTCTGAAGAAGCCCTTCGACAATGTGGAAGTGCTGCAGCTGGCGAGCGCGATGACGGAGAAGTGGCATCTCTATCAGCAGGCGAAAGCCAAACTGAACGACCTGGAAAACGTGGTCCGGGAACGCACCGCAGAATTGCGGAACACCAATGTCGATCTAGTGCGAGCCAACGAGCGATTGGCCCTTGAGATGCAGCGAGCCAACGAACTGGCGACAGCGGCGCTCGTCGCCAGCAAGACGAAGAGCGAATTCCTGGCGATGATGAGCCACGAGATACGCACGCCCATGAACGGCATCATCGGCATGACGCACATCCTCCTGGACACGCCTCTGAGCGATGACCAAAGAGAGGTCGCCGAGACGGTCAAGAGCAGCGCGGACACCCTGCTTGACATCATCAACGACATCCTGGATTTCTCGAAGGTTGAGGCAGGGAAGCTAACGCTCGAGAACATTGATTTCGACCTGAGGGAAATCGCTGAACAAGCAACCGACCTGCTTGCGGAACGGGCGCACGGCAAGAGACTCGAGGTGGCTTGCATGATCGACACGAGCCTCCCAACCCGCTTGCGCGGCGACCCGCACCGGTTGCGCCAGATCCTCCTCAACCTGCTCGGAAACGCGATCAAGTTCACGGAAAGAGGCGAGATTCTGGTGGAAGCGTCGTTGCTTCGCGATTCGACAGACGCCGCCGAGATCCGATTGAGCGTGAGCGACAGCGGCATGGGGCTGTCCGACGAGGCGCAGGCCCAGCTATTTCAGCCCTTCACGCAGGTCGACTGCTCAACCACGCGCAAGTACGGCGGCACGGGCTTGGGCCTGGCGATCTGTCGTAAGCTGGTCCATATGATGGGGGGTGGGATCGGCGTCAGCAGCCTGGTTGGCAAAGGCTCCACGTTTTGGTTTACGGTTGAACTGCAAAAGCAGGCCGGATCCACGGCAACCGAACATCGGAGGCTCGGCGCGCCGGCCGGAGCGCGGGCCCTCGTTGTCGAGGCGAACGCAAAGGTCCGCGCGGTGCTGCACGCGTATCTGACAGCGTGCGGGGTGAAGGCCGAAACCGTCGCGACTGGTCTCGAAGCTCAGCGGCTGCTTCGCGACGCGCCGACGGCCGGCGCGCCCTATCGGATCGTGCTTTTGGGCTCCTGGCTGCCGGAGATGCGGGATTTGGGATTGGCGCGGGCGATCACTGACGATCCTCTTTGTGGTGGATCGCGGCTGATCTTGATCAACCATCATCATCTCAAGCACAGCGCCGAAGCGCTTAAGAACGCCGGAATTGCCGGCACTCTACGCGCCCCGGTGAAACTCGGATCTCTGCAGACCGCCCTCCTCTCCGCTCTCGACGCCGCGCCCGCCGCTTCCCAGCGCGAAGTCGCTTCATCGAAACCGAGCGATCATGCGCCGAAAGGGTCTTCGACGTTGTCCGCTCGAGCTCCGCGCATTCTTGTGGTGGAGGACAACCGAGTGAACCAGAAGCTGGCCTTCAGCCTGTTGAAGAAGCTGGGTTGCGACATTCACATGGCGGGCAACGGTCTGGAGGCCGTCGATGCTTGGAAGCGCGACACATTCGATTTGATCCTCATGGACTGTCATATGCCCGAGATGGATGGCTATCAGGCCACACAGATGATCCGCGCCCTGGAACGAGATCGCGCGTTGCCGCCGACACGGATCGTCGCCCTGACTGCGAGCGCGCTGGAGGGTGATCGTGAGGGTTGCTTGAAGGCGGGGATGGACGATTACATCACCAAGCCTGTCACTCCCCAGGACTTGAAGGAACTCCTGGGGAGAAACCTCGCCAAGAGCTTCTGACGCCGTTGGCAGTTCAACGGACCTCAATTCCCTTCCACACTCCGCCAATCCCGGCTGGGCCGCGGCGCGCGGCGAAGTGATCAGACGGGCAAGAACGCCTTTGAGCGCGGGCAACTCGCGGAGGAGAGCGGAGCGGCGGAACCACGCGCCCTCTCCCGCGACACTCCGCGCTTCGACGCATCCTCCCGCCAATCGCGCCCCATCGGCGGCCCCGTGGCGCTAAGCCTCCTCAAGCCCCTGGACAATCACAGGACAGTTCAGCGAGACGAGGTGAGAAGCGGTCGCACTTCGCCCGCGGACGCGGCGCCGCGTTCGATGACGCCGAAAGTAAAATGAACTTCTTGCCTCTCGTCGGCAACCTATAGGGTGACACGAACATGTCTGTGAATCCGGATCAGCTGTACGAGCAGACCCTGGTGCTTCAAAGCCAACTCGGCGACGAGGCGGCCTTCGCGGAACTCCTGGAGAGGCATGGCCCCCGGATCCTGTTGTTCACCCAGCGCATGATGCAGAGCTCGCCCAGCGACATTGCCGACCTCACGCAGGAGATTTGGCTCGCGATTTTTCGAGGGCTCCCCGGCTTGCTCGACGCGAGAAGCTTTCGATCATGGGCGTTCCGCATCGCGCGCGATCGGATCTACCGCGAATACCGACGCCGCAAGGCCGCGCTTCTTCCCCTGGATGAGACCGTCCTCGAAACACTCGAGATCGACGAGGACGACGGGAAAACAGTTGATGTCGAAGCGCTGCGACAATGCCTGCTGGAACTCGGCCCCGCGCATCGAGAGGCGCTGATCCTGCGTTTCCTTGAAGACATGAACTATGAACAAATCGCCCGAGCGACCGGAGCAACGGTTGGAACCGTGCGCTCCAGACTGCACTACGGCAAGCGCGCCCTCCGCGCCGCTTGGGAAAGAAGACAGTTATGAACCATAATCCACTCGACCCCTCCTCCGAAACCACGGACCTAGCTTCCATCAGCCAGCGCGCGACAGCCAGCATTCGCGCGTCCCAGCGGCGGGTTCGAATCCTCTCCAGCCTGGCGCTTCTGCTTGGATTCCTCGCCGTTGCGGCGAGCGCGCTCGTTGTCTCGACCTACTTCATATTCTACAGGCCCAAGGAGAAGGAGGTCCTGCGCCAGGTCACGCTCGCGGCCGAGAGGGCGCAGAAGAATCCGCCGGCCGCCGACGGCGCGCCCGCGGCCAGGCTGCCCTTCGATTTTCCGAGCGTCCAGGCGACGATGACATTTTTTCACAGCCTTGCGATCGCTCTGCTGGCCGGGGCCGTGGGACTCCTCGCTGTAGGCACCCTCATCGTGCTGGCCGTCCTCCTCCTCAACCGGCGGGCGACCCTGGAGCAGGTCGGGTCCAGCCTGGCTCAAATCTCATCGCAACTCCGGGAGCTCCAGTTCCAGAAGCCCCCGCCCTGAGCGCCCGAGTATTCCTTGTTCGAAACCGGGGATGCGGAACAACGGGATGGATTGTCTAAACCAAGTCATGCGCCAGTCCGCAAACCGGCCCAGCGCCCTTACCCTGATCGAACTGATGATCGTCATCTCGGTCGTCGGAGTCCTCGGCGCGTTGCTCCTGCCGGCGATCTCGAAGGCCAAGCGCTCCGCCAAGCGCACGGTCTGCCTGAACCACGCGCGCCAGATCTCCGCCGGCGTCCGGATGTACGCCGATGACATGGAGGACCTGGGACCCTCCAAAACGTCGGGGAAGAAGTCGCTCGATGGCTGGACTGCCTACAAACAGCTTCTGAGAAGCTATGTCGGGCAAAGCGGCGCTTCCTCGGCGGACGATCGGCTGTTCGCATGTCCGTCGGACACCTATCACTACGGTTTTACACCCGCCTCGCCGACGGCCTACGATTACATCGCCGAGCCGATTCATAAACAACGATGGTCCGACTACTCCAGCTACGGCTTTAACGGGGGGAACACTCGCACGAACCCGCTCACAGGCGTCCCCTTCCCGGGCATCGCCGGTCGCAAGCTCAGCGCCATCAAGGATCCGTCCAAAACGATCCTCCTGGCGGAGCTGCCCGCGTTCTACTGTTTCTCGTGGCATGAGCCGCAACGCCCAACGTTCCCACATTACTTCAATAACGCGGCGAACATGGCGGCCTTCGTCGACGGCCACGTGGGTTACATCCCGTTCTTCTACGATTCCAAGCAGGGCCAGAACGAAGCGTGGCAGTACGATCCTCCGGCGGGCTACGACTACAAGTGGAGCGCGGATTGAGGCCGGCGCCGGTCGACCCGTCGCTTCCCGGTCAGCCGGAGACCTCCACGGATTTGAGGTCCGCCCGCTTCTCCTCGTAGGTGACGGCATAGTTCGAAACGCTCGGATCTGGCTCGACGCCGCGCGCCTCGCAAGCGGCGCGATAGAGGCCCGGCCACCAGTTGAAGTGCTGGGTCAAGCCGTCAGCCCGGTAGCGTCCCCAGTCGATGAGCGCCTTGGACCAGTTGCGGTCGCCGGTCTCGACCGCCTCCTGCGGGCTCTTGAATTGCGACACATACCAGTCGCGGCCGACACGGGCGTGCAGCACTTCATCGGCCCAGTCGTAGTCCTGGATCATGGCGGCGTAGGCGCTGCCGGATTTTTGTCCCACTTCCCATTCATAGCGTTTGCCGTTCCGCGGCATGAGTCCTTGCTCGATGAAGTAGAGAACCGAGTGCCTCTCCGCCGCTGTGAGCTGTGTGTTCAGGGCCAGCGACCACGTGAAATTGACGCGCACATGCTCGGGCCAGTTGACGCCGGCCTGGACGAACCCGACCTCCCCCATCATCGCGTGCCGAGCCTCGTCCCACAGTTGGCGTGTCATGTCGAGGTAGTAGCCCCAGGGCTTGTCGGCGGTCTCGGTGATGATGCTCGACATCATCTCGGGCACATCGATCTCGCGAAGCCGCTTGTAATACATCATGAGGCTCTTGTCCTCGGGCCGGCGCGATTCGTCGTAAAGGAACACCTCCGCGTGAACGCCCATGTTGTAGGGGTCGGGAAAGCGCTCGTCGCGACGCGGCCGAGGATCGTAGCAATAGGGTTGGGCCGACCGCATCGGAGCGGCGACGCCGCCCCGCCTGGGCTGGACTCCATCGAGATCTCCGGCGGCCGCGAGGGCCTGCTCCAGCGTTCCGCGCCACGGCGCCATGGCCGCGCGGCTGGCCGCGTCGACAAGACAGCCCGCCGAGCGCGCGCCGTACTCGGCCAATTCGCGCAACTCCAGCAGCGCGAATCGCGCAACGCGGAGGGAAGGCTGATCCACGAGCGGGTTCGCGTCGCGCGTGTGACGCTCCAGACCCCGGATCAAGGCGGGTATGGCGACCTCATAAACGCCTACGATCAACTCCGCTGTGGAGCCCGCCGCCCGAAGCTCATCAAAGAAGAGAGCCAGCGCGGGGTCAGGAACGGCGTCCAAACCCAGGGGCGGCTCGCGCATTTCGCCGATCCTCCTGCGCAGCGCCGCGACATGCTCCGCGCACAGATAGGCATGGAGGCTGAAGCCCATCTTGAGCTCATAGATGGGCTCGGCGGCGAGGCGGGCAAGGAAGATCTGGTGCAGGCGCTTGAGGGAGTAGTGATATCGCTTGAGCCGGGACACGCACTGCTCCACGGACAACCCGGGGCGGGCGGCCTCCGCGAACGAGCATAGGCCCGCGACGGGAGGCAGTCCGCGATAGGATCGATACTCTTCGAGCTTCATAACTCGATTGGAGTTAGCATAGGGCCGCATGGGTGTGAATGCTGAATTGCAAAAGAGTGAAACCTGTGCCATGAATGGTCACGTCTGGATGGCATCTCATGAACTCGAAAACTCCAGTCGACTCCCGGCGCCCTCTCTCCGATGGACAACGCTTGGCCCTTATCCGTCTTCTGGGAGACGACGACCCCAAAGTTCATGACGCCGTGAAGGCCCGGCTCGTGGCCTGCGGGCCCGATGTGGTCCCCTGGCTGCGACCCCATCTGGTCGACGACGATCCCGTCCTCCGTCGCCATGCGCGCGAGATCGTTCTCCATTTCCGCCGGGCTGACGCCGATGCGGAGTTCCTGGCGTTCTGCCTCAACCAAGGCGAAGACCTGGATCTGGAGCGCGGCATTGGGCTCCTCTGCCAGACTCGCTACCCCGAGGCCAACCTGGAGGTGTTCACCGCGCAACTGGACCAGATCAGCAAGGAGTTGAGAGTGCGATCCATCACCCAGGTGGCGCCGCAGCAGCGACTGCTCACCGTCACTCACTATCTCTTCAACGAAATCGCGTTCCGCGGCGACGCTCAGTACGAGTCCGATCCGGAAAGCTGCTATTTCAACCGGATCATGGAGCGCCATGCCGGCAACCCTATCGGCCTGTGCGCCCTTTTGCTGCTCGTGTGCAAGCGCCTTGGTTTGCCTGTCGCCGGCATCGGGCTGCCCGGCCACTTTGTCTGCCGGTTCCAGACGCCCACCGTGGAGCTCTACATCGACTGCTTCAACCAGGGACGTTTCCTGACCAAGACAGATTGCGTGCAATACCTGCACGCGACCAATCACGCGCTGGAAGAAGGCTATCTGGCGCCTATCAGCACCCGGCGCATCTTGATGCGCATGTGCGCGAATCTGCAGCAGACCTATCTTCGGCTGAATGACGAGGCGGAGGCGGGACTCGTGAAACGCTACCTCGTGGCCTTGGCCAACTAACAGCGCGCCGGGCGACTCTTCTCCGTCCCTGATCCGAACACGCGTCCGGGCTAAGGCAGATCAAACCGGAGCAGCCAACGCGTCCACCGGGTCACGGCGTTTGTGTCGGGCAAGGACTGGATCCGCCGCACAAACTCCCGGCGCTCATTCCACCCCACGAGCTCCAATTCCTGTCTCTCCGTCAGGCGCTGCCCCGCGGAAACCTCAGCCAGCGACGGCAGCCACTCCGGAGCCGATCCTTCGATCCTCGGAGTGTCCCAAACGCGCGCGAAGCCATCGGCGCAAAGCGTGAGCAGCCGGGTTCCATCCCGAGTAAGACGGACGGCGCTCAAGGGTCGCGAGTGACGAAGCGGCTCGGTCAACGGCAACCCGGTGGCTGCGTCCCAGACACGAGCCGTGCCATCCTTGGCGCCGGTCGCAACGCGCCTTCCGTCAGCGCTCCACATGACTCCGGTCAAGCGTCCTGAGTGCGTCATCGGAGGAGCGAGCAGCAATCCGCTGCGCACGTCCCAGACGCAGGCCGTGCCATCCCAGGAAGCGGTGGCGAGGCGCGTTCCATCGGGTGAGAAGGCCACGTGATTCACGGATCTCTTGTGCTTCAGGGCCGGGGCGATTTGGCGGCCGTCCGCCACACGCCAGATCCTTGCGGTGTCATCAGCCGCCGCGGTCGCCACGAGGGACCCATCAGGGGAGAAATCCGCGTGGAGCAGGTTCCCCGAGCCGTGCTGCAGCCGAAAAGCGGCCTCCTTATTCTTCGCCCATTCCCACAATCGACCGCTCTGATCCCCGAATCCCACGAGGAGCAATCTCCCGTCGGGGGAGAAGCTGAGGGCTTCCAGATGAACGCCCGCTTCCTGACTCCAAACTCGTTCGCCTCGATCCAGATCCCACACCCGAACAGCGCCCTGGCGGCTGCCGGCGGCGAAATGTCGCGCGTCGCGACTGAGCGCCAGAGCGGTCACAGGACCGCCGAGCTGAAAGGTCCCGAGGAGTCTGCCCGCTTGCCAGTCCCAGCGTCGCACCCTGCCGTCATCGCACGCCGTGAAAACTTGGTCGCCGCTCCTCGAAAAGAGCGCGGCGCGCACCGCGGCCGGATGCGCCATCTCGCCGTGATGGCTCCGCGCCTGGTCGGCGTCCCACACGCGCGCCATCCCAGATCGTGTTCCCGCAACGTAGAACCGCTCAGAAGGACTGAATTCGCCGCAGGTCATTTCGCCTTCCGATACTGTCGGAGATTGAAGAGGCGCCAACCGGGTGTCTCCGATCTGCCAAACCTGGGCGGTTGTGTCGAAGGATGCGGTGGCCGCGCGCGCGCCGTCGGGCGAGAAGGCCGCGCTCCGCACACGCTGGGCATGGCGAAGCGGCTGCGCGAGGAGTTCACCCGTGCTGGCATCCCAGATCCGCGCCGTGTTGTCGGAGGAGCAGGTGATGATCCTGGCGCCGTCCGGAGCGTAGCGACCGCCCAGGAGATCATCCTGATGGCGCAGGGTCAGGAGTCGAATGCCGCTGCCAACATCCCAAACCGCGGCGGTGCGATCGTCGCTGGCGCTCAAGAGGCGATCACCCGCTGGATGGAAGCTGAGCTCGGTGACACCCTGGTTGGTCTCATGCATGAATGTCTGAACCAGCCTCGATTCGCGCCAATCCCAAAGCCGCACGGCGCCGTCGCGACAACCGGTGGCCAGTAGTCGCCCGCCGGGGTGGAGGGTCATGGAGAAAATCCCGTCAGGATGCCGAAACGGGGACCCGACGACCTCGCCGGTTGCCGCGTTCCAGGCGAAGATCTTCCCTGTGCGCGACGCGGCGAGGAGGCTTGAGCCATCAGGGCTGAGCAGCACCGCTTGGGCCCCGGAGCGATGCAGCGGGAACACGCGAATCAGCGAACCTTCCGGGAGAGAGTAGAGAGAAACATTCGTGGCCACATCGGAACCCAGGGCGAGTCGCTTTCCCTGAGGATCTATCGCAATCCGGTGAGCTCCTCGGTTGAGAGTCTTTCCCGTTGGCGGCAACTCGCCCCCGGGGGACAAAGGACCCGCGATCAATCGTCCATCGCGCGCCGACCAGACGCGAGCGAGGCCATCATCAAAGAATGTGACGAGGAATTGTCCGTCCGGGGTGAACTGCAGTTCCAGCACGGCGTTCGCGCCGCTCAACACAGAGAAGGGTCCGCCGTGAGCCATAATGATGGGAGGTTGATCGGAGGACAGAGACCAGAGCTTGGCGGTTCCGTCCTGGGATCCCGTGGCCAGCCACTGTCCGTCCGGGCTGAACTGAACGCACTCCACTTCCCTGATGTGCTGTCTCGGAGCGAGAACGGGACGCGCGAGATTCAGGCGAAGGGCGGCGTTGAGCAAATACTCCGCGGCCACCCGATCGTCGGGCTGATCCCTTAACGTCCTTCCCAGCCAGGCGAGGGCCATCGCTGGATCCCCCGACGCAAAGAGCTGCTCAACACGCGACATTCGCAACTCCCCCACCAGCGAACCCAAGCGATCATTCGCGCGAGTGAGCTCCGAGTTGGCGCCCGACAGCCGGTGATTGGCGTCGAGGGTTTCCTTTCGCGCGTGAGCAAGGCGGGACGCTGAAAGAGTTGAAATGACGGCCACCGCCGTCAGGAGACAGAGAACAACCGCCGTGAGGCCGGCAAGCGCGGGCCGGCGCCGGCACCATCGCAAAAGGCGCTCCGGGGCGGTCGCGGATCGCGCCAGGACCGGCTCGCCCTTCGACCAACGCGCCAGCTCATCCGCCAGCTCCGCCGCCGACCCGTAGCGTCTCGCCGGGTCCTTGTTCAAACACTTCAGGCAGATTGTCTCGAGATCCCGATCCGGACTGACGGCGACAAGCCCCTTGAATCCCCCTGAGGGCCTCAGCGAAGGACGCCCGGGCTCCTCTTCGACAATCTTCCGGAGAAGGGCTGGAACGTTGTCCGCGGCAAAGGGCGGAGCTCCCGCGAGAAGCTCATACAGGATGGCTCCCAGGCCGTAGATATCGGCGGAGGTCGTGACTTGATCCGCCCCTCCCGACGCTTGCTCGGGCGACATGTAGGCCGGACTGCCGAGGATGGCGGCGCTCCGCGTCAGGCGATCGCTCCGTTGCGAGAACCGGGCCAGTCCAAAATCGCCCACATAGGCGGAACCCTCCGCGTCGAATAGGATGTTCTGCGGTTTCAGATCCCGATGCTGTAAGCCCCGCTGGTGCGCGTAGTGGACCGCTCTCGCGATTTGCTCGAGCTGGGCAATCCAGTCGCGAGCTGTGAGATCCGGGAGCCGCTCAGCCGTTGTTTTCGAGAGCGGCTTCCGGTTCGGATCGAGCAGTTCGGCCAATGAGCCTCTCTCCGCGAGACGCATGGTGAAGAACGGATGCCCGTCGATCTCGCCGATTTCGTAGACCGGCAGAATGTGCGGATGATCAAGCGCGGCGATCGCTTCGGTCTCTGTGCGGAACCGCGCGAGATCCTCATGCGACTCCAGTCGAGACGCGTGGAGCGTTTTCAGGGCGACCCGGCGATTAAAGCCCGAGTGATGCGCTTCATAGACCACCCCCATGCCTCCCCGTCCGAGCTCTCGCAAAAGGAGGTAATCGCCGAACTCGCACGGCAACGCTGAAGAGGGGAAGGAAGCGCCTGGCGGGGCGGCTTCACGCGTGGACGCGAGGATGGAAACCTGGGCGAGGCAATTCGGACAGAGACCGGCGCCCACCCTCCACTCAGGAGCCGATCCGCACCGACCGCATTTGGAAGCTTCAGCGCTCATGCGCTCGAAAGGAGCGGAGGCTCATCAGCGCCCGGGTCTAGGCGCAAAGCGACTAGACCCGGACAAACATTTCGATGATGGAGCGAAAGTGTTCAAAATCGGGAGTGGCCATATCGGGCACTTTTCCCAGATCGTCATAGTGCCGAAGACGAAGAGCGGCCTTGAAATACGGATGACTCTCGAAGGCTCTTCCCTCCTCGTCGGTCATCGGGCCGCCCTGAAGTCCCAGGCTTTGCACTGACGCAGCCGACAGATTCTCCAGGTAGGCCTTGTCCTTCCAGCACAGATAGCGTTTCGCGGCGACGTGGAGGCGCATCGGCTCAACGATCTCCTCCTTGAAGAATCGCGACAAACGATTGGCGCCAACGCTCTCATGTCGCGTGTCCACGCCTTTGGAAGCGATGTCCTCTCCGAGATTATGAAGGAGATGTCCGTAGTCGTGGAGGAGACAAGCGGCGATCATGGCATGGGACTCGCCATCGCGCTCCGCAAAAGTGGCGCACTGGAGAGCGTGCTGGGTTTCCGTGATGTTTTCTCCGTAGAACCGTCCGCCCCGGGAACGAAAAGCGGCGAACACTTCATCCACGACAGATTTCGGATCGTTCATAGTTAGGGCGATGCTTGTGTTTGAGATCGGGTGAGAACCTGCGGAGAGCACCAGCGGGTGTTGTACTTCTGAATCCACGCGTCGTCCGCGAAGGCGGGACGGGGTTGGACGCCGTGGGCCTGATCATTCATGCCATGCCAAGGGAGAGGTTCGAAGGAATCACGATGAGCGACGTGGAAGTCGCCATCTTTGTCCCATCCCACGGAATACAGGAAGAAATCACGCTGATCCCCGGGCCTGAGAGGAGGAAGAGCGCTCGCGTCGAAGTCAACGACAAGCTCGTCTCCGCTGTTGATCAGCGCGAGACGATTGTCCGTGGTGGTGATCAGCTCATCGACTTCGCCATACCGCGTCCCCCAGCCGCCGGGAGCGATTCTCCACGCAGGATTCGCAAGCACCCGATCGTAAACGGGGGTCTGGGGTTCGGAAGGGGGCAACACAGCGAGCTCACCAAAGCCGCGCCAGTGAAGGTCGGAGTGATGAGGATTCAGCACGGTGACTCGGGAGGCGGTCGAGTCGCCTCGTTCCCAGAGCGCGATTTGATCCCAATGGATCTCGAACGACGAGCTGAGCCGAAGCCGGCGCGCGCCCAGGGGAAGACGTCCTTCGAGCGGAATCAGAATCGTCTTCGTTTTTCCAGCGGGAGCGCCGGGTTCCACATCCACCCTCCGCCACTGCCCCGCTTGCGTTTCCACTTCCAGCGCCGGAAATGGATATCCGAGCCCCGGATACTCGGATGCCGCCATATTGGCCATGGCTCCGCCGAAGCGAAGCCAGCCATTCAGCAGGAGCACATAAGGCCGGGAAGGGTCGAGAGGACCGAAGTCGAGAACCACGCCGTGAGGTTCCGCCCATCCCCGCAGCTGATGCTCGCGTAAGCGAGGCGGCGAAACCTTGCGGCCATCGACGGCCCGCAGCAGGTCCGTGACATCCTCCCCGTCCAGGCGGGCTGCCTTCAACAAAGGATGCGGATGGTCGAGCGTGGCCAGTTCGCTGGGCGGAAAAGGCCCGTGCGGGAGTAGTTTGTCGGTGGAGGCCGCTTGCGTGCCGACAGGATGGTCGATGACCTTGAGCTTGACCTCATCCAAGTAAAGAACCTCGCGCAGCTCTTCGGTGATGCTGACGCGATAGTGACCGTTCAGCGCGCGGACCGAGGAAGTGTCGCCAAGCCAGACCGTTTCATGCGGATTTGCTTCGATGTAACGGCCGAGCGCCATCGGAAGCCCGAGAGGCGCGGCGCCGAGGATGTCCGTCACGAAGCGGAATCGGTCGCCGTCCCACACGTAGAGGTAGGGGCAGCTCGTGTCGGACATCGTGAGCTCCTCCAGCCTCACCGGGGTTTGGTTATCGACCTTCACGTCGACGGTGCTGACGCCCAGCGTGAACCACTTGACGATGATGGAGTCGATGTTCGTGTAGCCCGCCACGCCAACCTCGGTGGGCAGGGCCTGAACACGCCGCGTGATCCGCAGCCCCGAAGTTGACACTTCGAGCTTCACCCCGAGCCCGCTCCCATTCGACTTGTTCCCCACGAGCTTCAGCTTCAAAAGGTGGTTCGAGTTGCCCCCTTCGTTGCGGAGCAAGAGGAGCGATTGATCAGGGCGCATGACGAGCAGATCGAGGTCGCCATCGTTGTCGAAATCGGCGGCCTGAACAGACGAGACAATCCCGACCGAGGACAGTCCTAGCTTCTCGGTGGTTTCCAGAAAGCCCTTGGGGCCGCGGTTTCTCCAGACCCTCAAGCGGTCGCCTGTGACGAACACATCGAGCCATCCGTCGTTATCATAGTCGATGAGGCTCACCGTCCGCCCCGGCGCCCCGGGCCCGATGGCGATGGTGGCCCGGTTTGACGAGGCGCCGTAAACAATTGTGATCGTCTCGCCGCCGAGCGCCATGAGATCGACGCGCCCGTCGTTGTTCACATCGCCCGACGCGATGGCCTCCGCGACGGGCCAGTCGGGAGGAGACTGATTGGATAGCTGCGCGTTGCCCGATTGCTTCACCAGCAACAGCGGCGGCAGCCCATCGCGCTGCAGGATCAGGTCGAGCAAATCGTCCCCATCCCAATCGTCCACGAGAATCTGCCGGCACTGGCTCAAGCCCGGGGGAATCCCTATGTTGGTCATGTTGGTGAGATTGCCGCTGAAGTACATGCTCCCGAGGTTGCGAAGAAAGCGCACGTTCTCGGGCCCGTATCCCACCGTCAAAAGCCCCAGGTATCCGGTGAACATGTGATCGACCAAAGCTCCGTTGGTGGCCGACAGACCCTTGAGATTGGCAAAGCCTGTCGCGTCGGCGATTGCGCCGTTGGTGGCGATCTTGAACGCGTGCGAACCGCCCTCGCCAAGGATGATGACGTCGTCGGCGTGATCGTTGTTCAGGTCTCCCACGAGCGCCTTGCGGTAACGAGCGCCGGGCTTCGTGGGGAAGGGATCGCTGGCGGGCCCAAAGACCCCGTTGGTGTTCCCCATCGCGCGCCATGCGGCCTCGCTCTCTCGCAGCACCAGGCTATTCCGGGCGGGACCGAGATCCACGACGGCGACAGGTCCGCGAAATCCCGCGGCGCCTGCGCCTAGCGAGGCGGTGGTCGCGTCCACGAATCGCACGGAAATGCCATCGGGATCCGGAGGGGCTTGACGGAAGGGAACGCGCGCCAGGGTGTACTTGGATTTCTCGAACGCGGAGGGATTGGTGATCTGCGCGGGCTTGCCGGCGTTGACCTTTTGGTGCTCGGCGAGAGCCTTCTGGGCCTCCTCCTGTCGCCCGGCTCGCAGGAAGGATTGGCTGAGCGCGTAGTAGGCGGCCGGATGCTTGGCGTCAAAACGGACGACCTCCTGGAATTCGACGATCGCCGCCTCATGCTGATTGAGCGCCTGGTAGGCGCGGCCCAGCTGGAAGCTGACCTCGTTGATGGTCCGATCAATCGACTTGGCGTTTTGCAAGGCCTTGGAGGCGGTCTCGAACTGTCCCAGACGCAAGGCCGCGCAGCCGACGATGTAATGCCCCGCCGCCTGATTGGGATCAAGCTTGAGCGCCGACTGCGCCTCTTGCAGGGCGGCGTCCGCGCGATTGGCGAGCAGCAAGGCGTTGGCGAGGTTGAGGATCGCGTCGACCTGGGTGGGCTGGAGCTTGCGGGCCTGCTCAAAGGCCGCCATGGCGCGGTCTCCGTCGCCGCGCTCATAGTAATTGCGGCCGGAGTTGGAAAACTGAATGAACGCGTCCTCCCCGGAGGTCCCCGCCTGCGTCCCCTGCCCCGGCTTGTCGCATCCGACGAACGCCAGCAGACAGACAACGACCGCGAGGCGGACCGCGCCAGGGCATGGCGCGGCGAGGAGTCGTAACGCTTGTGAGGGGAAGCGCGCTGTGCGGGTCATCAGGCGGCGATGATGCCGCCGGGTGAAGCTCCAGTCAATGGGGTCGCTGAGTAGCCGAGCAAGCGGCGCTCCTTGATGATTCTCGCCACCTCAGGGGGCACTGCGGCCTCCCAAGCCGGATCGCCGGTCTTCAACTGCTTCAGCACCGTGCGCGAAAAGATGGAGAGGTGGGCTTCGTTGACATCCTTCATTCCCTGGATGAAATGGTTCTCGTTCAGGTAGGCGTAGAGATGCCGGAGGTTGGGGGCGACCCGCAGGTTGCCGGACGTGATGATCGAGCCGGTGGCCGCGTCCTTGAGCGGATAGGCGTAGAGCTTGAGCTCGTTCTTGAACAGCCGGCCAAACGACTCGAGAATGCCGCCCTCCAGTTCGGCGTAGTACTTCTCGTCAAAGATCTCTCGCAGCGTGGGCACGCCCATCGCCAACCCCACCATTTTCTTGGTGTAGCGGTGGAGGTAGGAGGCGACCTTATAGAACTCGAGGTAGTTT
Organism: Verrucomicrobiota bacterium; assembly: GCA_016199985.1. Lineage (GTDB taxonomy): Bacteria > Verrucomicrobiota > Verrucomicrobiia > Limisphaerales > UBA11320 > UBA11320. The sequence continues at coordinate 27,624 of JACQFQ010000025.1, forward strand.
GAAATCAGAACGGTCTTGCCCAGCGTGCCGAGGATGTCCACGCGATCGAGAAAGTCCTGGTGATTAATCTCGCCCTGGTCCTCAAGGTTCTTGAGCGTCATCTCCATCAGCACGACGACCTCCTCGCCCGCAACGCCAGGTTCCTGAACGAATTGCGCCTGGGCGCAGTTGAGCATGTCGATGGTGACATGGGTGACGGGCCGGAAGCTGCCGCGCTCAACGAGAATGGGCTTTTTGTAAAGCAGCTCGGCGGCCTGAACGACCTCGCCGTTGGCGGTGAAAATCGCCGCGCTGGTGAGCCCTTGCTGCACGAGCTGGAGGCTCATGAGGCGATTGTCGAGCTTATCGAACGCGGGGCCGGTGAACTTGATCATGTCCACCTCGACCCGTTCCCGCGTGAGATCGTCCATGAGGGAGCCCACGAACTGATTGGGGGTCTCATGGAGGTAGAACGCGCCGTAGATAAGGTTGACCCCGATGATGCCCAGGGCTTCCTGCTGCTGGAGGTTCTCCCGATCCAGCATGCGCACATGAATAATGATCTCGGAAGGCGCGGCTTTCGGGGCGTGCTGGAAGCGAATGCCCATCCACCCATGGCACTCGCCGCCGCCCTTGAAGCTCCTGGCGGCCACGGTGTCGGCAAAGATGAAAAACTTGGTGCCGGCCCCGCGCTTGGCGTCGAGGCGCTCGATCATCAGGCCGTACTCGTACTCGAGCATCTTGTGCAACCGTTCGCGGCTGACATAGCGATCGGAGCGGCCGTAGATGGCGTCGCTGATGGTCATGTCATAGGCCGACATGGACTTGGCGATGGTGCCCGCCGCGCCGCCGACGCGGAAAAACCACCGAGCGACCTCCTGGCCCGCTCCGATTTCGGCGAAGGTGCCGTATTTGGTCGGATCCAGGTTTATGTTGAGGGCCTTCTGGTGCGTGCCAATGCTCTCTTGGGTGCTCATAGCCACAATGTGTCCCATACGCTTGGGATATCGGCCGTTCGGCGCCCAAATCTTAGGCCAATTCGGCGATTTCTGCCCTTCGCGCGGCGGGGAGAATAACCGGAGGCCCTGTGGGCGCAAGCCAATGTGACAGGACCTTGACTCCTTTGGGGTCAGGCTTCTACATAGATCGCGCGATATGCCGACTTACGAATACACCTGCCAGAAATGCGGACATGCCTTTGAGTCTGTCCACTCCATGACCGCGAAGCCTCTGAGCGTCTGCCCCAAGGAGCTCTGTCCGAAGAAGCCGTGGGGCAAGGGATCCGTAAAGAAGCAGATGAGCGCCGGCGCGGGGCTCCTGTTCAAGGGGACGGGGTTTTACATCACAGACTACCGGAGCAAGAACTACACAGAGGGGGCAAAGAAGGAAGCGCCGCCGGCGAAGACGGAAGCCAAACCATCCACAACGCCGCCTGCCGCCGATTCGAAGCCCAAGGCAAAGACCGAGAAGAAGGCCTGAGAGCACCGGCCCTCACGCTCAGGACGAGGGCTTGAACTCAGCGGACTCGAGGATCTCCGACGCAATGTTTTGGATGGTTTCGAGGGAGTTTCCCTCGAGGCGATTTCCCGCATAGATGAATGTCATGCTCCCCGGCTTCGACGCGCGCTTGCGGCAGACGATCGCGATCGCTCCTCGCCGGGCGTTCTCACAAGGCTCCCGAAGGCGGTCGTATGGGCTGAACATTTTCACGGCCTCCTCGTAGCGCCTCCCCGGCTTGAGGAGAAGCCGCGCCACGCCAAAGTCGGCCGTGTCCAGCGCGCCGGGGAGGTTTGCCTGTTCGGCGACCGGAGGCATCGCCTCCCAGCTATTGAACACATGGGCGACCTGATGACGCTTGAGCATCGCGAAATAGTCCGGATGCAAGAAGCCCGGGTTCCGCAGCTCCACCCCAATTCTCCATCCAGCGGGAATCCGTTCGAGAAACCGATCCAGCGCCACGACGAAATCGCGTCCCCGTTCGAACTCCGTTTTGTGGAATCGGGAGAACTCCATGATGAGCACTCCCACACGCGACCTCCAAGGCTCGCAGGGCTTGAGGAATCTATCGCGGAAAAGGTCCGCGTCCAGGAAGCCCGGATTCAAGCGCCCGGCCCGCTGGCCAAAACGGGGCAAGTTGGGAAAGCGTTTGAGCGTGATCTCGTCGGTGACCTTGAGGGACACGAGGAAAGATTCGGGTGTTTCGCCGAACCATTCGTCGAGTTGTTTCAACGTCGGGTATTGATAGTAGGCGGCGTCGACGCTCACCGTAGGAAGGGTCTCGGCGTACTCAGCAAGGCAGGATCGCTTGAACCTGGTTTCTGAGACTTTGCCTCGGAAAACGTAACGAGACTCCTGGTAGAGCTTGCCCATCCACCCCATGTACCTCCATGAAGAGGCGCCGAACAGCGCCCCGCGCTCGGCCAGAGCTTTGGTAGAGCTTCGGAGCTGTTCCAGATCGAATGGGGCTTGCGACGCCATGCGTGGCAGGAACTCTGAACCGCGATGGGCCGCTCGACAACTGGTTCCGAGCGCGAGACGGCCTCTTGGCGGCCATCGATGCCCTCCAAGGGAAGTCGTAAAAAAAAGAGCGCCGAGCCTTGAGGCCCGGCGCTTTGTTACGTGTTAGAACTAACTAGAGAAGTATTCGACCTACTGCAGCCGCAGGCGGTAGTAGCGGGCCTTAGCGCCCACAACCGGGATGCTCATGCCATTGGCGGCGCCCTGAACCGTCTGCCACGCCGTCGGCGAAACGGCGAGGGAACTCTCGAGCACAAAGCCCGGAGTCTGCGCGGGCGTCCAGCTGACGATGGCATTCTTGCCGTCCGCCGAGAGCTTCACAGACAGCTTCGGCGCGACCTGCGTCACCTTGACCACGATGGACGCGTCCTTCGTCAACCCGTTGCTGTCCGTCGCGGTTGCCTTGATGGTGTGGTCGCCGAGCGCCGTGGCGCCTGTCGTCACCCACTGACCGCTGTGAGGCGCCGTTGTGTCGACCCCTAGGCTGGTCGCGCCCTCGAAGAACTCAACCTTCGTGATGGTCGCCCCACCCTGGCCTGTCGCCGTTGCGTTGATGGCGACAGTGCCGCCTTGCCCGACGGTGGAATTGTTCGCCGGAGCGTCAATCGTGATTGTGGGCGGAACTTTGACGGCCGCGTTTGTCTGCAGCAGCGATGTCACCGCCCCATCCAATTGCATGCCGAACACGATGTCGCTGCTCGTCGCGCTGGTTTGATGCACCTCGACGGCCAGCAAATTGGTGCCCTGCACCAAGTTTGTCAGAGCGCCGGAGACCAACTTCTGGTTGGCGATCAGTGTCGCGTTGTCCACGCTGGTCGCCAGGGTGCTGTAGAGCGGCGTGCCGGAGAGGTTGTACCGGAAGATGATGTTCCCGTTCAGCCAAACCACCATGCCGTCATCTACGATGTGGCTGAGCGCAAATGCCAAGCCATTGGTCGGGCCCCCGTAGACGAAGCTTGTTCGGAAGTAGTAGGTGAAGGTGAAGTTGCCGTTCGGAGTAAGATCCAGGGCAGTGTTCTTGGTCGCGGGAAGATCGGCGTCCTCGACATAGAAGAGCGCGTCACCCGATGACCAGCCAGCGATCTCCTTGTAATCGCTCCGCATCCAGTTCGTGCCCACCGGCGGGTTCGTTCCGTTCTGGTAGAATCGCCAGGTGCTCTCCATCGGAATCACGGTGAAGTTCCCGCCGACCACCGCCATCACCGCGCTGTTGAGCTTGTTGGGAGTGCCGGCGTTGTCTGTCAGGTTCGCGGTCACAACGGTCCAACGTTCTGCCAGAGTCGGAGGATTGGCTGTCGTCAGCAGGATCGTGTCCTTGTCGAGGGCCACGGCTGTCAACACCGGGATCTTGACGCCGAGGTGATTCGTAATCGTGTAATTCGCAACATTCGTCGCAACCGATAGCTTCATTCCTTCAGAGAAGTTCACCACGATGGCGTCCGCGTCGGGGTCATAATTTGCCGAGAGGAGCGTCGGCGCATTGGTGTCGGGAGAAACCTTGAGCAACGCATTGCTGCTGGAGAGGGTCGAGGTCGGGGTTCCGCCGGTCACTTTGCAGAAGACCTTCGCGTTGTTGTGGCTCAGAAGAACATCCAAGTTGAGAATCCGGTTCGTCTCCCCCGCAATGGCGTTGGTCACGCCCGCGGCTGAAATCAGTTGCCACTGGTACTTGTAGGGCGCTTTGCCATCAGGCTTGACCTCGAACTGGGAGACGGTTCCCTCAACCGCGTTCGTCGCGTCCTTGGGATGCTGGAAGATGGTCAACGGTCCTGCAATGTGGTTGCTAAATCGTTGATTCAGTTCCAACCCCCAGCCCACCGTGGTATCGCTGACCGAATCGTTATGCACTTCGACCGCAAGATAATTCACGCCTGGCACGACCTGCGCGTTGATCGGCAGCGTGATGTAGGCGCTGCTGGGAGTCCAGCCCAAGGACCCGGCCTTGTTCGCGATAGTATTGTAAGTAGGGACCTGCACAGTGGAGGCAATGTTGGTCCGGAACACTTCCTTGCCGTTCAAGTAGAAGACCGCGCCGTCCGCGATGATATAGCGCATCTGGAAAACGCTGTTGAACAGACTGCCCTGGACCTGGAATGTGGTCCGATAATAACTGGTCTTGGAAGGTTGTTCGATATCTCCGGGGAGATAGCAGCAGAGGGTGGTGTTTCCACCATTGGGAGGCGTGCCTCCCGCGCCCAAATAAAAGACCGAGGACCCAAGCCCCCACCAGCTGCTGTCGTACGCCGGAGCCACCCACAGCCGGTCGAACATCTTCTGGTTATCGTAGTAGTAGCCGCTGTCCAGGTAGTCGTAGCTCTGGTCTTTCGTAATGATGCTGTCGACCAAGGTCAACATGAGGTTGTTGGTCGGAGTGACGTTGCCGTTGGTGTCCGAGATCCGAAACGCAGTGAGAACCCAATCCTTGGTGATGTCGACGTTGTTATCGAGCGTCAGCAGGATGTTTTGGGTCGTCTTAACCCCCGGCTGATAGTCGACGTCGAGCACATTCGCGGTCAGTCCTCCGGTGACGCTCTTCAGACGGTAGTTGGTGACGGTGAACACGCTGTTGCTGTCCATCTTCTCTGAAAAGCTGACCCATACGAGATAGGGAGAACTGATATCGTTGGTCCCGTAGTAGACGGCAGAAACGAGTGTGGGGGGAGTGGTGTCCGGATCGGCGGCCTTCAGAGGCTCGGCCCATCGCGTCAACGCGAACGCCACAACAAGGGATGCAAGGAGGAAACGGCGCATAGGCTTCTACTTCTCTTCTAATTTAGTACGATAACACGTGTTTAATACATGCGCTCCCGAAAAAAACGGCTCTGGAAACACCCGCCGCTAACCCATCGGCAACGGTGAAGAGTATTCACGCGCGCTCTTTCGGGAATGCATGTAAGAAAAGAGCACGGCTTTGGACATTTGGCAACAGCGAAAACGGGTAAAGACGGCACAGGACAACAGTTTTGGTGGCTCAGACTGCCTCGTTATAGGGCAGCTGTTCCCCGACGCCTCCGGAGGATCCATCGCTCCTCGCGTCTCCCGTTGCAAATCAGGGAATTCATCCCCTCTGGGACAACAACATCCATGCGCTCGCGTGGCCGCGCCCAAACCTCAGGCGCCGCGAGAGTGTCCCGCCGCAAAGTCGGAGTGTCCCGCAGTGGTTTTCGGTCTGGTATGCCAGGGTCTCACCCGCCCGGGCGTATGACTACCCGGTTCGAACTGCAACCGACGCGCCCGATCCGCGATGGACCGCGCCCAGTTTTCCCTTCCAGGGTTCCCTAGACTCGCTCAACATCGCCGGACGCAATGAGCAGACTCTTTGATCTTTCGAACGAGGTCGCGGTGGTCCTGGGCGCCACGGGGGCTCTGGGCGGGGCCATGGCCGAGGGGCTCGCCGCGGCAGGCGCGGCGGTGGCCGTGCTAGGACGCAATGTGGCGCGAGGGGAAGCGCGGGTGGCGGCCATCCGCAAGGCGGGGGGGCGCGCGGAGTTCTTCGGGGCCGACGCGATCGACCGCGCCAGCCTGGCGGACGCCCATTCGCGCATCCGCGATCAACTTGGCCCGCCAACAGTCCTGGTCAACGCCGCCGGCGGCAACGATGCGCGCGTGACCGTGACAGCCGATCGATCCTTCGAGAGCATTGCCGTGACCGATTGGCAGGCGAACTTCGACCTCAATCTCGTGGGGGGCGCTCTGCTGCCCTGCCAGGAGTTCGGACCCGCGATGGTCGCGCGTGGGAAGGGAAGCGTTATCAACATCGCGAGCGTTTCAGCTCACTTGCCGCTCTCCCGCGTGGTCAGCTACTCCGCCGCGAAGGCCGCCGTGATGAGCCTGACGCGATTCCTCGCCCGCGAGTGGGCAATCCACGGAGTTCGGGTCAACTCCATCACGCCAGGCTTCTTCCCCGCGGAGCAGAATCGTGGTCTGCTGTTCAACGAGGACGGGAGCCCCAGCGCGCGCACCCAGCAGATCTGGAATCACACGCCCATGCGCCGGTTCGGCACGTCGGATGAGCTTGTCGGCGCCGCGGTGTTTCTCGCCGCGAGCAAGGCGAGCAGCTTTGTCACCGGCTCCGACATCGTCGTGGATGGTGGGTTCTTGTCGCAAACCATCTAACCCAGGAAGCATCCCGGTTTCTCTCATGCCATCGCAACCTTCCCCCGCCGCCCGGGCTCTGGCCACCCAGGGCGAGTTGACGCAGTCCGAGGTGGATCGCGTCGTGGAGGAGACCTGCCCCCGGGATCGATATCAGGGACGGAAGGTGCTCCTGATCGTTCCAGACGGCACGCGCACCGCGCCTGTCGGGCTCCTGTTCAAATCAGTGTTTTCACGTCTCTCGGGCGCGACCGCCGCGCTGGACATCATCATCGCCCTCGGGACCCATCCACCGATGACCGAGGCCGCCATCTGCGATCGGCTGGAGATCAGCGCGGACCAACGCGCCTCCACGTACAAGAGCGTCCGGTTCTTCAACCACGAGTGGGACAATCCTGCGGCGCTTCAGGTCGTCGGTCAGTTCTCCGCCGCCGAAATGCGCGAGCTCTCCGGCGACCGGTTCTCCATGGACGTTCCCGTGGAAATCAATCGTCGGGTCTTCGATTACGACGAGCTGATCATCATTGGTCCGGTGTTCCCGCACGAGGTCGTCGGCTTCTCGGGCGGCAACAAGTATCTGTTCCCGGGGATCGGCGGCCCAAGGATCCTGGATGTGTTTCACTGGCTGGCGGGCTTGATCACAAACCCGCGGATCATCGGCAACAAATGGACCCCTGTGAGGAAAGTGGTGGACCGCGCAGGAGCGATGGTGCCGATCTCCAAGCGCTGTCTCGCGATGGTGGTCACGCCCGACAAACGGCTCGTCGGGCTTTTCGGGGGCACGCCGGAAACCGCCTGGGACGCCGCCAGCGACCTATCCGATCAAACCCATATTCTCTACAAGCCGCATGCTTTCCATACCGTGCTGTCGGTGCTGCCGCCCATGTACGGGGATGTTTGGGTGGGAGGGAAGGGCATGTATAAACTGGAGCCTGTGGTCGCCGACGGCGGAGAAGTCATCCTGTACGCGCCCCACATTCGCGACATCTCGCGCACTCACGGCGAGAAGATCCGCCGACTCGGGTATCACTGCCGGGATTACTTCGTCGCTCAATGGGATCGATTCAAGAACGAACAGTGGGGAGTGATCGCGCACTGCACCCACGTACGGGGATTGGGGACATACGAAAACGGCGTCGAAAAGTGTCGAATCCGGGTGACCCTCGCCACCGGGATCCCCGAGAGCGTCTGCCGCGAGATCAACCTGGGATTTCGAGACCCTGCCACCGTGCGCTCGGAGGATTTCGCCGGGCGCGAGTCAGAAGGAGTTCTTCTCGTGCCTAGGGCGGGCGAGATGCTGTACAGGCTGAAGAATCCCCCCGAATGGGCCAGAATCGAGTAGCGCCCAAGCCCCATCCATGGGACCCCCACACCGCGAGTCGCTTCAAGATTCGCATTCCGCCTGACGATGAATTAAGGATAGGAACGGCGCAGGCGCGGTGCGCGCCCTAAACGCGCCCCCGGCAAATGTGATTGCCGGCGGTTTGGTCAAGTCGGATGAACAAGTTGTGCCTTATTGCGGTGATCGTTGGCGTGGCTAGCGCGTGCCAGGCTGGGATGATTTCCCACATTGGCTCCTCATCTACCGTTTACGAGTTTCGTCAGCCCGAACCGCAGCAATACCTCGCCCGCTTCGGTCTTGGGGAGAACCTCCCCACCAATGAGAATGCGGAATGGATCCACGTTCACCCCGCGGGCCGTCCGGACCAATCGTTGGACCTCGGACGCCGCCTGTTGCTCACACCGGCTGAGGGGAAATCCGTGCAGGATCTGGTCCGCGGCAGGCCGCTGGGAAAGCCCTGGGAGATCCTGCCAGGAACCTGGGTGACGGAAGCCCCGGATGCCTGGATCGCAGCCGAGGAGGCAATCGACCTGTGCCGAAGCCCCGACGTTGTAGCCTGCCATCCAGCGATGCGATTCCCTCTGGCTCCGCGAGGGCTGTACGCGCCGGCGCCAAACGATCCCTATTTCACAAAGCAGTGGCATCTCGAGAACCGAGCGGCGGCGGGGGATCGAGCCGGGGCGGATGTCAACGCGAGGGAGGCATGGAGCAAAACGCGAGGCGAGGGAGTGCTCGCCGCGATCGTGGACGACGGCGTGGAGCTGACGCATCCCGATCTGTCGAGCCGCTTCGAAGGGGGCCCTCACTTCAACTTCGGCGACCAAACGCCGAATGGCGGGCCCAGCACCCCGACAGCCTCCCATTCGACCGCGGTGGCCGGAATCCTGGGAGCGACCGCGGGCAATCATCGCGGCGTTTCGGGCGTCGCGCCAGGGGTGAAGATGACGAGCTGGGTGATTTTCCAAGGGAGTCTCCTGGGGCCGGACACGGTGGGGATGAAGAGCATGTTCGAATCGAAGTCGAACTCCGTGCCGCTTCAGAACCACAGCTGGGGCGCCGGCGGCACAGAGCTTTATCCCCTGCCCCCCCTCGAGAACGCCGGCATCAGCAACGCCGTCACCGCGGGGCGGAGCGGGAAGGGCGTGGTCATGGTGCGGGCGGCGAGCAATTGGCGATCGCTCCTGGGCGACGCGAACGCGGACGGCTACGCGTCGGATCCCCGCGTCATCACCGTGGCCGCAGCCAGGAGCGACGGCCGTGTGGCCCGCTACAGCAATCCCGGCTCGTGCCTGCTGGTCGCCGGACTGGGCGGAGAAACCGACGCGGCCAGCGGAGGCACGGACCTCAACTTCCCCACCATCACAACGACGGATCTGACAGGCCTATCCGGAAAGAACCAGATTTTCGCGCAGGACGACGCCGCCGATTACCGGTATGACGCCACGGGATTCAGCGGCACCTCCGCGGCCACTCCGATGGTCTCTGGCGTCGTCGCGCTGATGCTGTCCGTCAACCCCGCCCTCAGCTATCGCGACGTCCAGCAAATCCTCGCGCTGTCGAGCCGCCACATTGACCTCGATGATCCCTGGGTGCAGACCAACGGCGCCGGTTTGCGCGTGAGCTACAACCTCGGGTTCGGCGTTCCCGACGCCGGCGTGGCGGTGCGGAGAGCGCAGACCTGGCCTTTGAAAGCGCCGCTCCGAAGGCTCGAAGCGAGCTTCCCGACAGATGCCGGCCTGCCGGTGGTGGACGATGGCCTGCGTGTCGAGGTGGTGGGCGACGGCATTCCGCCGGCGCTCAGTTCCATCCCTGTGTCCGCGGGGACGGGCCCACAACCCGAGCAGGCGATCGGGCCGTTTCCCGTCGCGAATGTGGGCGCGGCTTCCGGTGAATCGCTGGGGAACCTGGCCGGCAAGGCCGCGCTGATTCTCCGGGGAGGCAACAACTTCGCCGACAAGATCAACAAGGCGGCGCTCGCAAACGCCTCGGTCGCGATCGTCTATAACAACTCGGGTTTCACGGATCGCATGGTGATGCAAAACACGGACTTCTCGAAAATCCCCGGGCTGTTCATGAGCAAGTCCGCCGGGGACCAGTTGGCGCAGCTGCTCGCCACCAACTCCTCGGCGCGAATCCGGGTGAACCCGATCAAGACCGCGACCACGCTCAAGGTCACCAACACATGGATCTGCGAACATGTGGGCGCAAGGATCAAGAGCGACCACACGCGCCGGGGGGACCTGCGGATCACGCTTGTCTCGCCCTCCGGAACGCGCAGCGTCCTGCAATCGATCAACCAGGAATCGCATGTGTTCCCGGCGACGGGGTGGACGTACTACTCCACGCACTGTTTTTTCGAGCCCAGCTTCGGGACATGGCGCCTGGAGGTCATCGACGAGGAGCCGGGCAATTCGGGCGCTCTTCTCAAGGCCGACCTGATCATCCATGGGATTCCAATCGTCGACACGGATTGCGACGGCCTGGAGGACGCCTGGGAACTGGCTCGCTTCGGCGATCTCACGCACGGGCCCGCCGAGGATCCAGACCGCGACGGAATGTCCAACGCCATGGAGCAAGCGGTGGGCGGCAATCCGCTTGGGGAGGACGCGCCCTTCTTGGTGGATCTGTCCCCCTGGAATCGCTTTGTCGTGCGCCTGAGCTGGCCCGGAACTCTGGGCGCGGTCTATCAGGTGCTCTCGGCCTCCGATCCCGCGGGTCCCTACCTGCCGGCTGGGGTTGTCTCCGGCGACTTTCCCACCACGGAATGGTTCACGCCGCAGGACGCGGCGAGGTCGCGCCTGTTCCAAGTGCGCCGCCTTTCGCAGTAGCGGCCAATGTTCAATGCGGGGCGGGCGGGACGCCCTGTGTGGCGGGCGGCGCGGAGGGCCCGGCCGCGCCATGGTCAGGAACCGCGAAACCGGAGCAGGCGACGACCACTCCCACGATGGTCGCCGCGACTCCAATTCTGAAGAACAGCTTCGAGTCGGTAAGGAGGGTCAATGAACAAAGGACGACGGCGATATGGATGGCGACCTCCGCGTATTCGAAGCGGTGATGCTTGTGCGCGGCGACTTCGGCGAGGTGGGCGTCGTTCTTGGAGTTGCGGTTGATCGTCTCGTTTTCTTTCTCGTACTCGGAGTTCTTCATCCTCAGGCGAGCGCGCGTGTCATCCAGCATCTTGCGCTGGGCATCGTTGGGAGCGCCGGCAAGCTCGCGGTCTATCCGCCCCAACTCCAGTTCGTTCATGTAGCTGCGCTGCCGCTTGGATTGATACCAGGAGAAGCCATTGGAGGCTTCCACCTGCTTCACGAGGGTCTGGTTGGCCGCGTCATTGGCGAGGGCGGTGACGATGGCCATCAGGACGGCGAGGACGGAGATGAAGATGCCGATTCGCTTCTGCTCGTGATTCTCCGCGTGATGAGGGACGCCATGTTCGGACATAGTCGATGTGGGGTGCTGATGTTGACGGTTTCTTGAGGAGCGGAAATACCCTGCCCCGTGGCTTCCGCCAAGCAAAAGCAACGGGGATCAAAACGGCGGCGCAGCAAGCGCGCCCATTACTGGTGCGTGACGTACTCGCTCTCCAGAATCAGCTCGTTGCCGGGCGCATCGAGGGTGATCTCGAGGCTGAGCACCTGCTCGAGGGTGCGATCCAGCACCTCTTCGCGTCTGCCGTGCGGAACGAGGCGCGTGACGACGGCGCCGCCCCCCGCATCGATCTCGGCGCGCGCGCTCACCAAGCACGAGTATCCTCCGGCGCCGACGACGGTGAATGTCGCGACCACCTCCCATCCGGAATCTACAACGTCGCTCGGTAGAGGAAGACTGCCCAAATCGGCGGCGACCTCCCCGAAGTTTGTCACGATGCGAAGCCTCGCCGTGCCCGCCACGAACGCGCTTTGGAGCCTTCCCTGCAAAGTCCACTTCGTCACCGATCCGGCGACCAGGCTTCCTTTGGGAACCAGCCGGGAAGCCCGCAAAAGCGTCGTGCCGACATTCGTCGCAATGTCGCCGGCTCCCTGGAGCGCGAAAGGGGTGAAAGCCGTTTCCGCCTGGGCTTGCTGCTCCTTTCCATCCAATCGGATTTGCTGCACAGTATTCGACCAGGCGTAATTCTGTCCCACATAGAGCCGGTTGGTGGAGAAAATCCAGAGCCCATAGGCCTGAGTCGGCGTTTCGACTCCATTGTAGGCGGCGTTCCCTTCAATGACGGCGGTGCCGCTAGGTCGATCCTTCGCGAAAACGACGTCCTGCCATACCAAGCCGGCCCCAAAGTTGAAAACGCCATTGTTCCAGCAACAGTTGCCGGAGACAAAAGCGTCCACGCCCGACAACAGCATCCCGTGACCGGCGCAAAAGGACGTGATATTCCCCACGAATCTCAGATTCCGAGGCACGCCTTCGACCAAGGAGAACTGGTCGAACATTCGGACGCCGGTGCCGCATGACGCGAGACGGCAGCCGCGCACCTCAAGATCGCTCAGATCGCCAAACGCCATGATCCCGGAGGGCCCCGTCGCCTCGGGCTGGCCGGCGATTCCGACCCCGCGGATGGTGGAGTTCAGAACGCGAACTCTCCGCCCGCCGGAGATGATCACCCCGTGGGGAACAAAGTCGCTCACCGTGACGCCGTCGTTGGAGACTTGGTCGATGAGGCAGTTCTCGATCGTCAGATCGTTCAACGATTGGGCCGTTGCCGGAGAACCCAGCACATAGACCGCGGTGTGGGATCCCCGGAGGAATCGACTGTTGCGAACCACCATGTTCGTGACCCCGGCTGTTGAAATGTCGTATTCGAACACCTCCACTCCTCGGAAATAGTCCTCGGCGATGAGATTGTCGATCTCCACGTTGGCCATGTTGTAAACGGTCACCACGTTCCCGTCGCCCTTGAAGCTGTACTGAGGGCTGAAAAGAGTGCCGCTGTTCCGGGACATGACGTTTCGCACCTGAAGGCCCGTGGTGAATCCGCCTTCGTGATGCGTGCCGATGCCGTGGTCGGGGTAATTAAACATTTCCAAATCCCTAACGATGATGTCGCGGTTGAAACCCCGGATCGACACGACGCCAAACAGCCGGGGTCCGTTGTCGTACAAATTGGTGGCCGAGGGCTTCGCCTCGTAGCCGATCCTCATGCCGCGGATGGTGATGTTCTCCGAATTCTCCACCATGACGATGTCCCCCACCGAGTCGTTGTAGAGGCTCACGTCCCCGATCCCCTCCAGCACGAAATTGGTCTTGGTGGAAATGGTCACGCCGGCGCGGCTCCGATCGTAGGGCTGACTCAGGCGCCCGCCGTTCACGTGGTATGTCCCCGGCAGCACGCGGACCGTGGATCCAAAATCGGCCGCGTAGGCGACCGCGTTGCTGATGCTCCGCCAGGGACGATCCACACGCCCGACGACGGCGGACGCATCGTCGCCGTTCATAGAGACGTAATACACGCCGGGGATCGCCGATCGGGACAGGGTCTCCAGCTGAAGGGCCTCCTGGTTGGCCGAGAAAAAGTTCGTGGGAGAGATCAATTGTCCGGATGGGCCCACCACGACTCCGGCCTCGGGCCCCGACTTCGCGACCCAGCGGCTCATGAACTCCGGAGCGAAGGCATCCTCCGTAAGGACGCCGGGAATGATGCTTCGAGCGACATCGGCCTGAGCGGCAAGCAGAGCGTGAATAGCCAGGGGCAGCCGAGCGAAGGGCTGGCGAGGAGTGAGGACCGTAAACCCCGCACTTGGCCCTTCCGGACGGATTCGGACCTCCAACCATCGAGCGCCCTCAGAGAACACCTCGCTGGGAAGCTGCAAGGCCAGACTGAAAACGCCCTGCGAAACCTGGACTTGGTTCGTCGAGTACGCGGCCAACGGATCGCCTCCGGTGGAAGAGTCGAAGACCAAAAACTGCATCTCGTAAACCGAAGCCGCAGAAGAGGGCTCGGCTGTGATCCTTCCCTGATAGGAAATGGCGACGAGCTCGGCATGGAGCGGCGCCGCTAGGGAGCTCAAGAGAAACCACAAGAACAGGCAGGGCGCAGCGACTCTTCTGAAACTCACAGCGCACAATGCGACGTGCGCGCCCCCGGACGGCCTAATAAGCACCAGCGGCAACCGGGCCGGGAACTCTTCTCTGAAACAACACAAACATTGCATAGTTACAGGTATATCGTCGGCTGGGGCCCAAAGGCAAGGGTTCTGGGTGATACGGGAGGGTGGCATGGCTCTCGATTCTCCAATGTCCATCGAGGGGCTTCCTCCCTCGAGGAAAGACAGGGTCTAGGAGGGCGCCAGATCTGATCCAAACGGCCTGAAAAGCAGAACGGGCCCAGATTCCCTCGAATTCTCATTGCGCAGACGCTCCGGCTCGTCTAAGAGTTCGATGCCTGGCGTTTTATGAAGTCAACGGCGCTTATTTGTCTCCTCGCAGCAGGATCCCTCCTTCTGTCGACGCCAGCTGGGTATTCCCTCTGGCAATACCAGTATTCGGCTCCGACATCGCTGACTTTGTCAGCTGTCTACAGCCTCAAGACTCCGAGCGGCACCGTCTGGGCTGCCGTCGGTGAGCGCGGCGCTATCCTCATCGCCCCCCCTCCCGAGGTGGCCGCCCGCGACAGCGCCCCGAAGTGGGTCCTGGCAGATTCGGGAACCGAGAGCTGGCTCCGGGATCTGAAGGCGACGAACGGTCAGTGGTGCGCTGTGGGAGACGCGGGAGCCATCCTCAGGAGCACCAACCTGACCCGATGGACTCAGATCGACACTCCTCTGGCCGCGGACTGGGTGGGGGTCGTTCGAGCAGAGCGCGCCTGGGTGGCCTTGTCATCCAGAGGCTGGGTGGCCAGCGCCAACGACAACCTCACCGTTGAGGTGCTGCCACCGGCAAGCTCGGGGCCGGTTTTTTTCACCTGTCTCGCGTATGGCAATGGACGATACATCGCGGCCGGAGGCAACGGGGTGATGTTCTCCTCGACGGACCTCCAAACTTGGTCGCCTCAGCCGTTGGCAACCTCCGACACAGTGACGAAGCTTCTTTACGCCGAGGGGCGCTGGTTGGCGGTGGCGGGAACAACGCTCTGGGTCAGCGTGGATGGACAGACATTCGCTCCCCACCCCTTCGGCACAACAAGCCCGATGTGCTCGATCCATTTCATCCGCTCCGTCGAGGGTCGGCCTGCCTTGTGGATGGCGGCGGGCTACAACGGGGCCGCGTTGTGGTCGACGAACTTCATCCGATGGACGCCCGTCCCTTCGAAGTTCCTTCCGGTGGATCTTCACGACATCCGATACGACAACGGCACGTGGATTGTCGTGGGGAATCGGGGAACGAGTTGGTTTGCTGGAGGGAATCCTCCCGACTTGCTTCCCCCAGCGAGCTACGAGAAGTTTTGGAGCAACGGAGGCGTTCCTCGAGCGAACACGAACAGCTCGGTGTTCGTGGACGTGCTCGCGCTGGCGGAACGAGACAACCTCGCGATAGGCGTGGGCAGCCCGGGCAAGCAGCTCCGTGCGCACGATGGCCTCGTTGAAAGCCCCGACGACACAGGCATCACCGACTGGATTTCAGGGATCCGATACGCGGCGGGCCAGTTCATGGCCGTCGGCGACAACGGCGGTATCTACACGTCAACCGACGGGGCCGACTGGTCAGCGCTCCTCCCCACCTATAACCACTACGAGAGGGACAAAGGTTACGTCAACACCACGGCCCACCTGACTTCCATCGACGCAGGGGACGGGCTCTGGATCGCCGCGGGAGAGCGCGGAACGCTCCTCCGTTCGGAAGATGGGGGGAAATCGTGGCCCAGAATCACCCCTCCGGTCAGCGAGGCGCTTTACGCCGTTCGACGCGGGACCAACGGCACATGGCTCTCCGTCGGGGAGAATCTGTTGGTGCTCCGGTCCTCGAACACATTGAACTGGGCGGCCACGCATTACTCGGCGCCCACAAATTCCCTGTCGAACACGAACCCGCATCCATTTCCCATCTATTGGGAGGTCTGCGATCCGGTGACAACCAACGGTCCTCTCCACTACCGAGAACGACTCTTCGGTCGAGCGCTGAGGAGCGCGGATTACGGAAACGGGCTCTGGGTGGCAGTGGGTGATTCAGGCGCGATCCTGACCTCCGAGGACGATGGAGTGACGTGGAAGGCGCGAAGCTCCGGAGTGGTCGAGGCGCTCCATGTCGTCCGCTACTCCCCCGAGGGCTGGCTCGCGGCCGGCGACGATGGGGTGACCCTCTTCTCGTCCGACGCGGTGGATTGGAATCGCCAGCTCAGGACCGCCCGCGCCACGTTGACGTCGCTGTCTTTGCAGGACACGAACTGGATCGCAGGCGGCATTGGGGGCGTCGTGTTGGCGCAATCGCGCACGCTTCGCCCTCCCTTCTCGCCCACGTACGAGCTGCGGCTCATCATCCAATACAATTTCAACAGCGGCGGCTTCGACGCGGTTCTTGTTTGGCCGGACGGCAAGACCCCGGCGGTCCTGGCCTCCGACGTCCGGCTGGATGGCTCGTTCGCGCAGACTCACGAGACGCTAACGAAACAAGTGGGAGATCAGCTCGTGGCGCGCGTCCCGATCGATCCCGCCTTTCCTCGCTTTTTCAGACTCCAGGAACCCACGCCATATAAATAACACCGAGCCGAGATCCATGACGGAATCGAAAACGGCAGGCAGGAATGGGATGCCAGCAAGGGCGATTGCCGCGGCCATCCTTTGCCTCTACATCGCCATCCTGACGGACGCGTCCAGGCTGTCCGCGGCGGATTTCACGCCGGCTCCTCCCATCGACCCGGCTTTCACCCAAAACGTCGAGATTTGGATGACCACCGCCGCTCCTTCAGGCCCTCAAACCGGAACAGAAACCCAGCCTTTCAGCGTCGGAGGATCCTCGGTCACCTTCGACAAATTCATGAGCCGCTTTCGGGGAACGCGTTTCGTCACCTTCCGACTCATGCCCGGCGTCTACCACACCTCGGGGATCTACGAAGTTCCGCCCAACAAGGCCTTCATCGGAGACTGGTGGGAACCCGGCGAAGGCTGGCGCATCCTCGGCTCGGGAACCAACGCCACGTTCCTGGAACTCGACGTCCCCCGCGAGACAACGCCTACCAAGTACCACATCATCGGGAACTCCGTGACAGGAAGCGTGGTGCATCATCTTGAGATCGCTTACATCACCTTGAACGCCCACGGCTCGCTCTACAGCCGGACCATCGACTCCAACTTTGGCGCGATCTATATTGGCGGATCCTACATCTACCTCCATGACCTGAACTGTGTTGACGCCTTCAACGCGCTGTCGCCGGCGGCAAACAACGCGGGATTGCATCGGGAGCTCTTCATCCTGGGAATCGGCGGGAGGGATGGGTTCCAGGTGACGAACAACATCATCCGGCGCTGCGTGGTCACGATCCCCATTGGAAACCCCAAGCAGTTTCCCGGAAGCATCGAAG
This sequence comes from Verrucomicrobiota bacterium, assembly GCA_016199985.1. Classification (GTDB taxonomy): domain Bacteria; phylum Verrucomicrobiota; class Verrucomicrobiia; order Limisphaerales; family UBA11320; genus UBA11320. The sequence continues at coordinate 45,005 of JACQFQ010000025.1, forward strand.
GCCTGACAACGGCGATTCTGAACGCCTCAAACGCCAACGGACGCGATGACATCAACGATCTCACCTGCGTGCCCCGGATCACTGAGTGCCTGGTCGTCGGAAACGACGTGACAAGGCGCGTAAACGGCATCTCCATCTTCGGAGCGACGAATGGCTGGGCCGCGAGCAACATCGTGCTCAACGTTCGATTCGGTTTCTATTCGGACGACTCGCCCTGGAACCCGTCGCTGTATGTTGTTCAGAACTTCTTTTCGAACACGATCCATGGGGTCTATCTCAACTACTCCACCAACTTGGCTGAATGGGGAAGCGTGGCGGTGGTGAGCAACGTGGTTTACCTGAACAATCAGTGGTCGAACGAAAGCACGAACTTCACGGCGGGCGTCAATATGTCGGGATCGAACCCGTTGTTCGGGTCGCCAACCTTTGATCAGGTCGTAATCGCCAGCAACACCGTCACCATGGTGGGAGGACCGTCCGCCGCGCGCATTCAGGATTTTGGCGTGCTCCAGCAGGGCGTTCGTCGGAGCCTCACAATCGGGAACAGCATCGGCCTGTTTCGCGAAGAGAACGCGCTGAAGTACCTTCCGGAGCAGTCCCGGGGCGAAACCTACTTTTTTTGCGGCAACACTTCGTTCGCGGGGCTCGCGCTGTGGGCGCACGACCGCAGCCTTCCAAACTGCCGCCTCGACAACCCGCTCGACCCTTTAAGTTGCCTCACGCCTCCTGTCTGCCTCGAGCCCACCCCCTTCACAGATTACTTCAAGTTCGCGTTGACTTGGCCCCGATCTCACCCCTACCCGTCGGGTCGGGCCCCGGGCCGTCATTGGGTTTGGGAGGCCGAGGATGGAGACATCGTGCCTCCCTGCTACATCGACTTGGCAACGGACGCCGCGGGAGGAAAGTGCGTCGTGTCCACCAATCTGAATCACGGCGGAGTTCGCTTCACGATCTACCTGCCGCTTTCTTCGCGGAAGTACAACCTCTGGGCCAAGATCCTGCCGCCCAACACAGCCGCCACGGGCTTCTACGATGTTGAAATCGACGGAAACAGGAGGTTCTTTGGGGCGACCCAGGACAACGACCGGATCGATTGGATCTATCGCGTCGTCACCGAGCGCATTCCCTTGGCGAACACGAACATCACGCGAAGGACGCTGTTGGACCCCGGCTGGCATACAATCGCCTTCTGGTCGCGGGATGCGGGGGTGAAGCTGGATCAACTCCTCATCACGACATCGACGGAGGACGACTTCGTGCCCAACGCGGCCATCGTCTCGCGCCTCGGATTGGGGGGAAAGCTGGCGACAGAGACGGCGAACCAGTGCCCATCCGATCAGACAATCGAGGCGGAGGCGGGAATCCTCAGCGCTCCGTTGACGATCGTCGACGATCCCCTCGCGAGCGGTGGCCGCGCCGTGATGAGCCGGGTCAGCGACCGGGGGGAGGTCGTCTTTACAATCGGCGTTCCCAAGACCCATTACTACGCCCTGCAGCTGCGCACAAAGCCCGCCAGCGCTCCGCTGAAGGGAAACACCGCAAGCGTCCTGCTGGACGGGCGGGAGTGGATCCTGACTTGCGGGTCGTCGGACAGCTGGAGCTGGTTCTCGGTCATCGAGGACACCGAAGGGGCGACTCGCGCCCCGGCCTCCACGAACAAGGTCGTTCACCTGACGCAGGGCTTCCACAGGCTGAGTTTCCGGACCCGAAACCCCGGCGTGGGGCTCGATGCCGTTCGCATTTCCGAGACGCAGGGCCCCTAGCGGGCCGACCTAGGTCCGAACGTGGCCGTCTTGTCGCAAGGCTTCATCAGGGGACCGCGCTCATCCTGATGCCGCCGATCCCGACGCCGCTCTGCCGGCACCGATACGCGATGGTGTGCCACCCCGGCGCCAGGCGGAATCGATTGGATTTGGCAGCCCGCGCCGCCTGCTCTGAAGCCCCGATGTAGGTTGTCCAGCGCCACTCCGAGAAATAATCGCAAGCCACGGTCCACTCGCGTCCGTCAATGATGAGATAGCCGCTCGCGTGAGATGGATCTCGCCGGTCCGGGGCCATGAGCAGCGCGGCTTCGTAGTCGCCGGTTCGAGGAATCGGCACGCGAAAAACCACCTCGCCGCGCTGCTCGACCGGGCTGGCGACATACGCGTCGAACAGATGCGACTCGTTGCGCACCCACTCCATGGGAGAGTGAACGGTCGCCTCGGTGGCAAGAACGGTGGTGGACCAATGATCCTCGGACGCCGTCTCGGCCGAGAAACGGCCGTCGGCCTCCAAGCGACCCATGATGCGATCGTTGAGGGTGAGAGCGGAGGGCTCGGCGGTCGTGAGACAGAACCGACTCACCTTCACTCCGGGATCTCGCGTGAACAGCCTAATCTCATGCCACCCCCTGTCCAGCGAGAGAAGCCTCAGGCGGTTGGTGTAGACGATAGGCACCCGTTCTGTCAGCGCCTGCCACGTCCAATTCGTCGTCGCATTCCGAGTGGTCAGTCCGAAGAGTTGCCGCACGCCGTCGACCTCCACATCGAAGAATCCTGTGTTCTCCCACCCTTGAGAGGCGATGCGGAGCCACATGTAGTAGTCGGCCTGGATCGGCGCGTAGACCGCCATCAGCAAGGATCCCTCGTTTCGCTTTCGGGACACAACGGATGTCTCTGAGCCAGCCTCCTTCTGGCGGACGAGCCCCGTGAGCGTGGCGCTATCGGTAGTCCAGAGCAGCGTCACGCGCGGGGTCGCGTTCGTGCGCCAAGGATACTCCAAGGGCCGGGGATAGCGGCTGGCAAATCCGAATTCCCGGGAAACCACCGGCGGCCAGAAATAGTCGCTCACGTAACGGCATTGCTCCACCGATGGCGGATCGTCGGACCGACAGCCGGGCAGACTGCGATCGTGGACGATCAGCTGCAGCCCGCGGGCGTTTACGTTGTTGGTGAACAGGTATTCCTCGCCTCGAACAGGCTCGCGAAGGACCTTGAGCGCGTTGCGATCCCTCAAAAGGTCGATCGTGTTGCTCGAGACGCAGGCCTGGGAATGCCTCACCACCTGAATCCCGTAGTCCATGGGTCTTCCGCGCGATGGAGCCGGCCGCGCGGAGTGGATCTGGTTCCCGGCAACGACCGTTCGATAGAAGCTCGCGGGCATCGGATCCGGAGCGCCGACAAGATTGATCCCGTAGTTCTGGATGTCCGGCGAGAAGTTGTCGGGATCTGCCCAGAGGAGAATGTCGTTGTTGAGGATCGCCAGCTGATCCCATCGGTTCGATGATCCGTTGTAGTTGAAATAGACGCCGACGACCACGTTCGACAGCGTGTTGCCCGTGATGAACGCGCGAGGGGAAACCAGGCCGTCATCCGAGTAAAACCCGAAGCGGGCGTCCGTCACACGGTTGCTGACGGTGATCCCGTCGACGGTCCCGAACATGCTGATCCCGTTGAGGCGTCTCCGCGGATCCGTGCCCCTGACGAAGCAATCCCGGATCACGGGAGAGTAGCTGAGGTAGTTCACGCCGTCGGCGGTGAAAGTGTTCGCTCCGTTCACAATCGCGGTGGTCAACCCTTCGATCGCTCCAGGGAATGCCTTGGGACTGGAAGGGCTGATCCGAACCTCGCAGCGCTCGATAACATTGTTGGTCGCGTGAAAACCGGACCGCCCTCCCAGGCCCAGAATGAACAACTCGCGATGCGTGGCCGCGTTGGAGGCGTGGGGGCTCAGCGCGTTGAAGCCGCCCAAGCAGAGGAGATCATGCACGAAAATGTAAGTCCCTGTGAGGAAGACGCACCCGAAGTTCGAATCGAGCTTCTCGGCCAGTTCTTGACCATTTGCGTCAATGGTCATGTGGGCCAATTCAAAATGTCGTAGCACACGCCCGCTTCGGGAATTCCCCACGACGGCGTACTTGGTGGGAAGCTCCTCGAGCGGCGAGGTGAGCTTCAGTATGGTCTGGTCGATCCCGGCGCCAATCATGCGCCACCCCTCATCAGGCTCCCAGGCCTCCGGGGAGGATTCCCGGCTCGACGGCAACTCATAGTTGCCCCCGGTCTCATAAACCCCGGCCTCGAAACGGAACGTCACGTTGTGCACCCCACGAAATTGAAGCATGAAGGCGTCAAAGCCTCCCGGAATGCCAATGCCATAAGGCGCCGCCCGCGTGCCGTTATCGGAGGGAGAAGGCAACCGGGTCGAAACCCAAATCTCGACGTTCAGGTCGAAGGCAGGATCGACAGGGGGCGCTAAAGTGACGGCGGCGCGCAAGTCGTGAGCACAAGGACAGAGCCCCGTACACACGAGCATAAAAGCAAACGTCGGGATAGCCCGTCGCAGCCAGAAAAAAAATAACGACATCAACGCCAATCCGTCGCAGCCATTCCCGGGCAAAGAATGGAGCAAAAATACTCTATCGAACTCTGGGGCAGCAGGTCTTCCGTCATCATCCGAGGGCATGAGCATCCCGCGGATGCGACCGCCTAACCGAGAGAAAAGTCCCTTCCACGAAACCCAGCCGTTGCAAGGAGTCGCTTAAGGTCCGGGGAAACTAGGAACAGCTGCCGGATGAGGCAAGCAAAAAGCTATGGAAGAAGCAACACCCTGTAAAAACTGGAGTCGGCTGGATCGCTGGCGCTGTGGGTATACTCCTCCGTTCTCCTCTGGGCAACGACAGGCTCTCCAATATCGGTCCAGACGGGGAGGGGGAACACGGAGCTGATGGATTGAATCTGGTAGCGACGCCCGGGGATCGCGGACCACTTGAGCGCAATCCCGCCATTCAACGCCGAGAGCGCGGGCTTCCCGAGAAGCTCAAGGGAAAGGACCGGGGCGGGATCCGGATCGAAGAAGATGGCGCTGACGATGGCCTTCGACGCGTTCTCGGGCGAAAAGCGAAACCGAACCCGGCCGCGAATGTTCCAGATCAGGTAAGTTCCCTGGCAAAAGTCCGACCCTTCCTGGGGCAGGAAACGCGTGTCGAGAACCTCCCCCGTGTGAGGGTCCAAAGCGTCCACGCGCTCCATTCGAGGAGGAAAGGGATTGCCGCAGCCGTCCCAATCCACGAAGTAGAATCCAAGCTGGTGGGCTCTTGCGTCGGCAAAGTCGACATCGATCGTGAATGGGTTGCTAGAGTTCCATGCCCCGACAAAACGTCCCCCCGTCGGCTTGCCCGAAGCGTCCACTGCCCGAAGCGCGCGGGGCTCCGTCGACGCGGTCACAAAGGTGTTGGTCGCGTTGTTGGCGGGAAAGACGGCGGCGTAGGGGGGATACTGGGCGCGATAATTGATCAGGTTGAAGCCATCGACGCCATAGGCGCGTTTGCCGTTCTTCGCAATCCAGTCTCCCTTGGTTCCCGACGTGGCGCCGCCAGCATCCGCCGCGTAGAACAGGGCGCGCCCGGCGCCGCCGATAAAAAGTCCGCTGACCGTGGGGCGAGAGCCAGGGATCTCGTCCTCGCGTCGAATCTCGAAAGTCTTTTGACCGGAGATCTTCCAGCTCAGGTAGACGCCGTTGGTCGGCAGAGTCAGTTCACGAACGTCCAAGGGATGACTAGGATCGCCGGGATCGATGAGAGAGATCCGTTGACGCGTGCCCCGACCTTCCCAGTCGACGCAGTAAAGCGTGACGAGCGATCGGTTGGTTCCAGACAGGCTGAGATGGATCTTGAAGGAGGTATCGGCCACGGCGGCGGACGCGACGCCGGCAGCCCCTCCTCCCAAGCGGCCCAGCGCTCTCGGATCCTGGCTGTCCGTGTCATAAACACGAACCTCGGCGCCGTCGAGCGACACACGGCCGGGAAAATCCGTGGAGATTGTCGGCTCGGCGTCCAGGAACAAACACGATCCGCCCGCGCCGTATGCCCCTTCCCAATCGCCCTGGATTTGCCCATCGACTCCTTGGAATGTGATGGGCTGGGTTCTTAAGGAGTCGTCCTGAAAAGATCGAAGGATATTAAAAGTCAACTGCTCAATCTTCGCCGAGTGCCGGGAGCGCTTCTTCGGAAGCACGCGGGCGTTATAGTCGTCCAGCCCCCAATTCCACTGCATCGATCCGCCGGCGAACACGCTCGCTCCGCTGGCCGCCATGTAGAACGTGGAGAACGCGGTGCCTCCGTTGACGGGAGTCGCCTGGAATCGAGTGGACGCCAGGGTGACCGTCCCCGGCATAGGAACGGGACGCGTTTTGTCGTTGCCGTTCGGATACTTGTCCCACTCGCCATCAATCTCATACCCGAGCAGCCCCGGGATCGTCTCGCCGCCGGTCAGGCCTGTGTAGTCATAGGCGAAGTGGTCTGGGAGCGGGTCGGGCATCTGAAGGTCCAGGTCGACTGAGTTATAGACATATTGCACCCCCAGCATCGAGATCTCGGGATTCCCCGCCCCGCGTCGCCAGAGATCCACCAGTCCAGGGGCGCTCTTCGAGCAAGTGAAGCTGCGAGAATCCGGCGCGAAATGGATACGCCAGTAGCAGGTGTTCGAGGAGAAAATACCCAGATCAACGCCCGCGTCGCGTCCATCCTCCACGTTCCCCCTCATCTCCTCCGACCAATATTCATCATGCCCAACGGACAAAAACCCCTTGATGCGCTTGCCCTGGCTCAGAAGTCCCCTCTCATGGGTGTCCACGCTGGTGCTGTAGGTGACATCCCATCCGTTCTTCTCCAGCCATCGCACCATGTTGTACTCCCACGCCGGGCCCGGATTCGCCCCGATTTGATTGAAGAACTCGCCCGCTCCGGCTGAGTAAGCCAGGTCTCGACGCGAGAAGGTGGCGTTCACGGAGCTGAAGGGATAGCTCGTCGCGGCGTACGGTCGATCGAAGGACACGGCCAACGCCTGGAACGGGTACGTGTAGAGGCTCCTCCCTCCCCAGGGATTGTAGGCCTGCCACGTCGTCACGCTGGCCTGATATAGAAAGTCGCTGGATCGAAAGTCCTCACGAACCACAAAGATGATATAGCTCTGCTTCCCCGCTGGAACAGCCGTCAACTTCGCCACATAGATGCCGCTCACCCAATTTGCGGGGATTTCCAGGACGTAGCTCTCCGTCCAATGACACTCGAGAAGGCCGTTGGCCGGGTCTGGCGACGGGATCGTTTGTTTCACGCTGCTCAGCAAAAGCTGGTTGACGGGTTCGTCGTCAGAGATCCACGTCATCTGACGCCCCCCCATTCCCCCATACCAGCCCAGGCGAAAAATCTGGAGAAGGTAGGTGGAGTTGAGATCCGGCTCCCGCACATCGACGAAGAAACGGATGGAATCGCCCACAGTCACGCTCGTCGCCGACGCGTAGCCCTCGATCTCCGGCGTCTTGGAACTGTCCCCGAGAGGCCAACCGGGGGTGATCGGATCGGTAAGACGCCACTCATCGGTCCCCGTGTTGGCGTTCTCCGAAAGGATCCGGTTCTCCGCGCGCAGGACCGCGGAGCAGGACAGCAGCAGCAAAAGCCATCCGCGCGCGCGCGGGAGCCCTATCCACGCAGGTCGGGATAGCCGCTTTAATACCAGTGCGGTGTTCAAGAGGTACATTCTTAAAACGTCATGGAACCGCTAGAATACGAAAGAACAGACGAGGTTGATCCGGCGCGACGTCGAGAATGCGACGCGCCTCGAAAGTTGTCGAGCCCACCACTGAATCGACATCGCTCCAGGCTCCGTCGGCGATGTTCGTGGCCACTTGGATCCGATAATTCCGGTTGGGAACCGAAAGCCAGGAGAGCGTGATCTGCAAGCGGTCGCCGGCGCGGCCCACGCTGATGTTCCTGATGTTCGGTTGCGCCGCCGCCTCCGGGTCAAAGAGGAGAGCGCTGAGCACCGCGTTGCCTTGTAGCGCTGTGACTTCCATTCTGATCCGTCCCTGCATCAGCCAGCTGAGAACATCGCCCGCATGAAAATCGGATAGCGACCGAACGTCCAGGAGCGCGTTGGAATGGTCGTCATAAAGCGCGATCTTCTCCTTCCGGGTCACGGAGTCCCAATCCACAAAGTAACCGCTCAGGACATGCTTCTGCCCATCCGCAAAGCTCAAATGCGTCGTGAATCCCGTGCCATCCACCCAACAGGCGGCGATGCCGAGCGAATCCCGGACATGCTGCACCGCCCGAGGATCCGAGGTGGGCTCCTGCCAGATGAAAGTCCTCGATGTCGATCGCGACAGCCCCAAGTAGTTGGGAAGCGCAGTGGCAAGCGCCGGGATATCATATCCGTCAGCTCCGTAATGCGCCCTCCATCGTCCCTGCGTCGCGTCATCCGTCCCCAGGAAGAGGGCCAACCCAGGAGGAGATTCGAGCTCGATGTCCACCGGCCTCGAGTCCACCACCTCGCCGAAATTGTCCGTCGCGCGCGCGACGATTTCATACTCTCCGATCAAAGGGTTCTGCCAAACCCATCGATACGGAGGCGCCGTCACAACGCCCAGGCTGACGTCGTTGGCGAAGAACTCGACCTGGCGCACGACGCCATCCGGATCCGAGGTCGCGACGTCAATCACCACCTCCTCGGGGAGCTCAAAGCTCTGATTCTGCGTCGGGTGAACCACGACCACCGACGGAGGCTTGTTCGGGGAAGCGTCGATGAACAAGCCGCTCAACACCGCGCCGGCCGCGGTGCCCGAGGTGATCCTCGCGTTCAAATGTCCGCGCGCGGCCCAGCTCACGTAAACCCCATCCTGGAATCCCGTCAGATCCCGGGAGGCGAGCAACCGGCCGGTGGCGGCGTCGCGAAGCTCCAAGGTCTGGCGACGACCGGCCCGGTCGAAATCGACGCAATAGAAGCCCACGCGGTGCCAGGCGTTGTCGCGGAGCGCGAGATCGATATCGATTTCCCCAGGCGCCACCCAAGCCGCGGCCACGGCCCCAGTCCCGGACGCCCTCGAGAGGGCGCGCGGGTCGCTGGACGGCGCCTGCCAAACCACATTGAAAACCTGCGACACGCCCCATACCACCGACGCCGGCAGGTTCGTGCTGTCCCCCACCACCACGGCTCCTTCGCGCCCGTAGCCGGCTTTCCAGGCGCCCTTCGTCAGATTGTCGACCGTTTCCGCCTGAGCGCCTGATGCCGCTTCCGTGAAGTGGATGTTGCGAGTCGGGGTAAAGAACTCGGAACCACTCCAGTCGGTGATCCGGGCCACGAGCTGATAATCGCCCGCAAGACGATTCACCCACGGATACTCAAAAGGCTCGCCCATGACATCAACAATGCGGTTGGTGCCCGCAAAGAACGTCACCTTCCGGACGAAATCCGCGCCTAGCGGCACATCCACGCTCAGCGTCACCCTGCTGGGAGGGCTCAGAGTCAGCTCGTCCTCGGGCTCCGCCCAGTCGGCGGTGATGAGCTCAACAGAATCGAAGGCAGCCGTGTTGTAGGATCTGGGATCGCGCGATGAGCTGGCTAGCCCCACCAACACGCGAGGGCTCATCGGGATCGTGTCCCTTCCCATGTCGATCCAGTTGGTTCCGTCCCCGGAGGTCATCGATCGCACCAGGTCGCCCTCGCGAGTGAGCTTGAGCCACTGTGGCCCGTCAGGGCCGGACACCAGGCTGGACTTGGCGCTGGCGCCTTTGGCGACTCTTCGCTGAAAGCCCAGCGTCCCGTCCCCGAGACGGGACACCATCGCATGGCTGGAGTCGGGGGCCTCGCTCTGACGAATCATCACCCCGGCTTTGGTGAGGAGGCTCCCGCCTCGCTGGGAAACGAAGCGCGCCTTCAGCTGCAGGTTATTCGTCGCCCCTTGATACAGAAACTGGAACTCGTCGCCCTGACCCCAGATATCGCGCCCCGCTCCGCTCACGCTGAGCTGCCCGCCGCTGATCGTTGCTGATCCGGGCAATTGAACGGCGCCAATGTCCGTGTTCGTCCATGGGGCTTGTGGATATCCCGAGATCCACTCGAGCATCAGATTGATCCCATTCGTGTTCAGCACCGAGCTGCCCACGGGCGGCATCATGTCCACCAGCGTGGAGATCTTCTGCAGGATCCTCGACCCAGCCGGATCGCCCGGCTGAACGTAGTTTCCAATGAGAGCCGTTTGAGCCAGAGGGGTCTCAAAACGCCCGTCCCAAAACACATCCAGCGTGGCGCGGCTCCCGGGTTGATGACATTGGGAACAGTTCGCCGCGAGGTAGCTGCGCGCCCGATACTCGACCGGATAATCCAGGTTCGTGGCGGCGACCAAGACTCGGAGCGACCCCAGATCGTCCGTCACGGGCTGGGTGAAGTAGCCGGCGTTGCTGAGCGCGGTGATTTGATTCTCGCTCAGGCCCGCGTAGTCGTGGGCCCGGTTGAGCTGGGTCGATCGGAAGCCCAGGGCATAGCCGCCCGCCGCCGTGTGGCAGGCGCTGCATTCCGCGCGGCTGGGGTAGCGCCACGTCTGCGTTCGAGTGAGGGTGCCATCGCGGACAATGAGCAGTTCGTCGAGCCCTTGATCCGGAACGAGCGAAGCGTTGGCCTGGTTCGCGTCCCATTTGTAGGTCCCGGCATAGAAGCCCTGCGCGTTCTTCACCACGAAGCGCGTTTCCAACCGCCGACGCGAAGCCGGAACGCCATTGGTCATCTCCATCTCGAAATGCTTGATCCAAACCGCCCCGGTCGGAAACCCCCAGTTTCCGCTCGGGCTGAACTGGATCGCGTTGTCGAGGCCGATTAGTCCGAACCAGCGCGTCTTGAGCGCAAAGTCGGACCAAAACGGGGCGTTCAGGTCGTAGCCGATCATTCCCGCGCTCGGGGTCAAGTTCGACAGATCCTTGAATACTCCCGTGTCGGCCAGGGTGGGCGGAAACGAGGCCTGCTCCGGGGGAACATAAACGAGCTTCAGAATCGCGCCGGAGAGGTGGTTCGCCACGAGCACCTCCTGGTCTCGCGGATCCACGCCGAAAGCCGAGATCCCCGGCTCGCCCGTGATTCGGACAAAGGGCTGATTGGTCCCGGCGGCGGGATCATAGTCGAGGCTCCATACGTGCCCGCGAACGTTGTCGGCGAAAAGATACTTTCCGACGAGCTGCGCGATACGCGCGCCCCGATAGACCAAGCCGCCGACCACGGCTTCCCCTTGGTCCGACTTCGCCCCATGGCCATAAGAAGTGACCGGCGGTGTGAAAACAAAATCTCCTGGAATTGAGGCTGGCTTGGGGGTCATCGCAAGAGATCCCTCAAAATACGGCCATCCAAAGTTGGCTCCCTTCTGAACGACGTTCACTTCCTCTCGCTGATCGCTGCCTACATCTCCGCAGAACAGCCGTCCGGTCGTCCGGTCAAACGACATCCGCCATGGATTCCGCAACCCAACCGCGAAGAATTCAGTCCGCACCTTGTTCGGCGCCAAGGCCAGGCCCTGGTACGCCTGCGCCCCCACAAATGGATTGTCCGGCGGAACTCGGTAGTTGAGCGTCGCCCCAGTCAATGGGTTCGGCGGAAGGCTGCCGAACCGATTGTCCACATCGAGGCGGAGAATCCCCGCGCCCAGTCCTTCGTCGATCGGCTGCTTGTTGGCCTGCGACGCCAGGAAAGGCCCCGCGTCGCCCATGGCCACATACAGATACCCATCCGGCCCGAACTGAAGATCGCCCGCGTTATGCTCATCACTCGGATCCGAGATCGCGAAAACCACAGTTTCCGAGGCGATATCAACCTGATTCGGAGAGCTCTTAGCGACCTGATATCGGGTCAGAACGTCGGCGTAACCGATCGTCGGCATCAGGGCCGTTCGAAACACAAAAAAGTATCCGTTCGTTGCGAAGCCGGGATGGAAAGCGAGTCCCAGCAATCCCGACTCAATGTTGTACTGGGCGGTCCTGCCTTGGAGATCCAGGAACAGGGTCTTGGTCGGCATCGCCAAGTTGCTGATGACAAGGACGCGCCCCACGCGCTCTGCCACAAAGAGGCGGTTTGTCTCCCCCGGCGGCGAAACAACCGCGACGGGCGCGGTGAAGGCCAGGTTTTCAAACACATTCGAGAGCTGATAGCCGGGGAATCGAGGCGTCTGGGGAAACCTCAAGCCCGACGCGCTGGCCCGCGCCAAGGCCCCATAGGCTTCCCAGCGCCAGGAGATCCCGAGGGCGAGGGAGAACACTGCGAGCCAGCGCGCGGCAAGCGAAACGACGGAGGCTGAGCGCATGGGCATAAACTCAAGGAAGCCCGTCCCCCGGTCGCGAGCGACAATTCACTGGCTCCTGATGGCGCAGTGACCACGCACCGCGCCCCAAGGAGCTACTCAAGTCCGGGTAAAGGCCATATAACCGTAAGTTCGGGCAACCTTTCGCGCAAGCCAGATCCATAAGACTTTATCGACCGAACGCTTCGGGACGTTAAGACCGATCATAGCGATAGCGGCCCTGTTGGCGCGGGGCCACACATCGGAACCGCTGGTTTCTCCAGTTGTATTCAGCCACTGAGGAAAGCATGAGGCCCTCATCACTCAGCTCGCCCGAGCTAGTCCTTGCAAGAGAAGCCGAAAGGCTGGCGTCGGAGCGGGGCGCCGAAGCCTCCGCTGACGCACAAGGCACAGGACGCGAGAACCCGCGGTCGTGTCTGCCGAGGGACAAGAAGTCCGGGCTAAGGATCAGGAATGACATCGTTGATCCGCTCAGCGATGCGCTCATTGCCGGCGGAGCGAAGGTGGATGCCGTCAGGACGATAGTAATTGGCATCCTGCGGGTCCTGGAGTTGGGGAATCTTCGCCACGTCGATAAGATAATCGTACTCCGACAAGGCCGCCGCGATCAGGGCATTGGCGAGCGCCCTTTCCGTTGACAATTGCTGAGACTCCTTCGATCGCGGAATCAGCGTGAACGCGACCACTTTGAACCCGGCGGCCCTCGCTCTTCGCCAGTAGGCTCTCAACCGATTGAACAGAGTGGTTCCGTCACTGGAGCCCAAGTCATTCGCTCCGCCCCAGAGAAAGAGGTAGTTGCGGCCCGGTTCGTCGGCATAGGGTAGGACTTGCAAGTCGAACTCATACCCCATCTGAGCCGTATTCTCCCCCCCTCTGGCGACGTTGAGCTTGTTGACCAAGCCCTTCCAGTGACTGGCCGTCAACAGGTGTTCGCCCCAACTCTTTTCAGCCCCCTCCTCCGTCAGGCTGTCCCCCTCCAGTATCGCGTTCACCGGACGGGCCAAACCTTTCCCTAGGGTGCGATAGTAGAGATGCCTCACGTCGGAATACTCCCGCCGAAGCAGCGCGCGATCCAGGACAGCGACGAAACTGATGCTCCCCACGAACCCGTAACCTCCGTCCAACTGCGCTCCCACTCTCCAGAACGTATTCCCATTCCAGGCGCTCCCGAAAGAATTCGGCGAACTGTAGACACGATCGATGTCGGTGCGCAGGGACAACTCGCTCTCGTTCCAACACGCCATCGAGAATTGCTGGGAACCGGTGTTCCCTCGATTGAATGTGCGTCGGCCCACCGCGCTCGGATCCGGCAGGGAGTTAAGCCCGTCCAATGTGATGTCGAAAAAAAGATCCTCGAGGCCGGGCCCCTGCGTTCTGCTTCCGCCGGCAATCAGGGCCGGCCCCCTGGCGCCGCTACGATCGGAGCTCACCAGGGTCCGAACAGCCCCGCCGTCGGACGCGAAATCGGCGATCAGGGTCATCCGGGGGGTGAGCGCATCCGCCAAAGGAAGCGGATTCAGAAACTCCACCCAGTCGTTCGTCAAGAACCGCAGGCCCCGGCTTCCCATCACCGGCGAGCCGCCGATGCGGCCATTCGCCCCGGTCAGGGACGGCAAGACGGTATTTGAAGCCGCGTTCAACCGGGAACGAAACGAGGACTGCCACACGACATTGCTCAAGATGCCAAGCTCCCTCAGTCCCCTGAACCAGAGATCCACGTCCCGCAGAGACTCCGGATCGAGCCCTCCCGCACGATCGCGGTACGACGCGGCCTCGTCAGAAAGCTCACGGATCCGGTAGAACCGGGAACGTTGAGCGGGCTTGAGATCAAGAAGCCTCGCCTCATCGCCGTCGGCCACTATGCCGAAACCGAGAGGTTGGAAGTCGCCTTCCAAATCGTCGCTCACTTCCACAAAATATGTCGCGTTCGAGCGCGTCTGCCAGCGGATCTCGACAGCCTCGCCGAGGTTGCCCACAATCATCCCGAGGCCGGCCGCCGCGTAACCACGCGAACTCCCCAGAGCCATCGACATGAAAAACACGATGGCGGTTCGCGACACCAAGGCACGGACCTTCAGCTCACGAGGCCAGCTGGAGCTCCAGCGAAGCAAACGCCCGAACGATATCCTGGCGCGGGACCCGCAGGCTTTCTCCTCGCCACGCCTCCTCAGTTCACGACTTGTTAGAAAAACTTTTTGCAACAATTAGGCTAACGTCGGCAAGAAACGCAGAAAGTCAAGAGATCCCCGACGACAGAGCCCAGGGCAACCGCCGCGTCCTAGGCTGAAAGGGGCCCGGACATCGCTCCTCCCGGTCTTCCCTTCCCCTCAGGCCGGGTTCACCTCGATGAACTCGAAGGTCACATCGCCGTTTCGCGCGACGCAAAGGAAGTAGCCCTTCTCCTTCGAGCCATCGTGGTTGCCGCGCTTGAGCGCGCAACAGCGATTGGTGGTCATCACCGCGCCGTTGCGTCCGCTTCGCTGGGTGAGGGAGTGGTAGTGGCCGCTGAAAACCGCGCGCAGGTTGAAGTCTCGGAATTGATCCAGCAAAGCGTCGGCGTTGAGCGGACGATACTGGACACCCTCGGCCATCGGAAGGTGCGTGAAGAGAATCGTGGGCCGCCGCGGATTCAAGCGCCTCAGGTTTTCCTCGAGCCACGCGAAGGTGGCGGGCTGGATCTGGACTTTGTCCGCCTTCGTGCCTTCCGTGGTGTCCAGGGAGACATACTGCCATCCTCGATAGCGGAACTCGTAGTTGAGCCGCCCGGGAAACGCGGCTTCGTACTGGGATCGATCGTTGCCGGCGGCGTAGTCGTGATTGCCGATCTGGACATGCAGCGGAAGGCCCAGCTTGGCGAAGGTTTTGCGGAAGGCCGTCATGCTCTCCCGCGATCCGGTATCGGTGAGATCCCCGAGAGCGAGGCATAAGCGAGCCTCGCGATGTCCGCGCATCTGAGCCACCACGCGCTCCAACCAAGCGGTGCATTCGTCGCTCATGTGATGCGTGTCGTTCGTGACAATGAAGGAATAGTTCCCGGAGCGCGGCGCGTCGGCCGCTGAAAGCGCGCCGGGCCAGAGCCCCATGGACAGAAAAACGCCCGAGCTGAGACGAAGCATCTCGCGGCGAGAAAGTCCGGATGGAGGTCGAAGCATCCGCGATTCATAGCGCGCCCGCAGGCTCAAGACAAGTCCGGCGCCGAACCCCTCGCCGAGAGCGACCATGGAGAACACAACGCGCCAGAAAATCGGACGCCCGCCGATCGCGACGACGAAAAGGGCGCTCCCCGTGGAAGGGGAGCGCCCTTGTGTTCAACAAATACGCGAGGTTGCGGACCGGGTCTCTTACTGGACCACGACCACTCGATAGTAGCGTTCGTTCACGCCGTTGAGTTCGATGCCGCTGAGTCCGGCGACGCCTTGATCGCCGATCGCGTCGCCCAGAGGATTCCAGCTGAGCGTGCCCAGGGTCTCCGTGAACTCGACATGATACCTCACGCCGTTCACCGCGGCCCACGAGAGCGTCAAAGTGCCGTCCGGGGCGCGCGTAGCCAAGATGACGGGCGACGGGACCACGGCAGGACCCTGGATCTTGACAGGAATGTGGAAGGCCTGGGACAGCGGAGGTGTGCCGTCATCCTTGAGGATCACGATCATGTCGTAGTCTCCCCCCTGCTCCGACGTGGGAGTCCAGCTGAACTCGCCCGTGCTCGGATTGATCGCCGCGCCCAGCGGGCTGCCCGGCGGAAGGCTGAAGGTGATCTGCTGAGCGGGAATGTCAGAGTCGATGGCGACGACGAAGAAATGCAGCGGAACATCGGACGCTCCAACCTGCGTCCCGATGGACTGAATCCCTGGCGGAGTGTTCACCTCGTTCACATGAACGTGGATGTCCGCGGTGACGCTCAACGGAGGAACCCCGTTGTCGGTGACCTGAACCGTCAGGACGTAGTCTCCAGGGCCCTGACTCTCGTCCGCGGTCCATTTCAGCGAGCCTGTGACGGCGTCGATGGCCGCGCCCGAGGGCGGGTTGTTGATCAAGGAATACGTCAGCGACTGGCCCGGGTTCGGGTCAGTGGCCACGACATTGAGGCTCAGCGGCGTCAACTCGTCCACGACCTTGGCCAGGATGGGATTGAGAACGGGCGGCAGATTCGCGTCGGTCGCGTCGTTCTTCTTCCTCGGCGTCGCAAGGGGCATGTAGATGAGCCCCGTGGTCGCGCCGTCAGGGAACCGACCGAGGCTCATGTCGGGAATCTGGGCGCCAAACGAAAACCCATCCACGAGCCGATTATCGGGCGCGAAGAGACCCACCGACTTCCCGCTCTTGGAGAGCTTGAAGTTCACATGGAGATCGGGTCGAGAAGGCTGGTTGAGAGACGTATCGCCGTCCGCCCAGACCAACAAGAATCCCCCCGCGGGAATTGTGTATCCACTCGGGATCACATAGCGGGTGGTGTTCGTCAGGTTGTCGGTGAGGCGGTAGTTGGTGAGATCCACAACGGTGCTGCCGCCATTGTAGAGCTCAAACCAGTCGCTGTATTTCCCGCTCGCGGTATCCAGGATGGTTTTCTGGTTGTCCGCCATGACCTCGTTGATGGTGACTTTCAAGTCAGGGTAGACGGGATTGTTGGCGGCGCTCGCGGTCGGGTAGTAGAACGAGCGGCGATCGCGAGGCTCTCCATCGGGATAGCTCCCGTAGCTCTGGTCGGCGGGAAGACCCGAGTAGTTCAGATAATCCATGACCGCAGGAATCGAAGGCGAGCCCTGCATGCGCACCAAAGCCAAAGAGCCGGCAACCGGATCCAGCTTGAAGGGCGTGTGGATGGACCCTGGCGCGGTCTGCGCCGCCTGGCCATCCGCCCAGAGAGTGATGAAGCCCTTGGCCGGAATGGTGGCGCCGGCAGGGAACTGCCACTTGGTGAGATTCGTGTAGGTGTCCGTGAGGTAGTAGGCGGAAAGATCCACCACCGTGTCGCCCGAGTTGTAGAGTTCCACGAAGGGGTCGTGCTCGCCGTTGTTGTCCACCTGCGATTTCACGTTTCTCGGGAGCACCTCGTTCAGCCAGACCAGAGGGAAGGGCGCAAGAACCTGCCGGGTGGAGTTGGTTCGACCCGGAGTGGTTTGCTTCAGGGCGTTCGTGGCGGTCGCTGCCCAGTTGCCCACCCGGTAGCTGTCGATGGTAGCGTCGATCAACTGCAGAGAAGGCCCGAATCCGTCCGCGTTCAAGGGCCAGGGCGGGACATTGTCGTATCGGACGTCGTTGATGACAAGGTCCTGATCCGGCGTCGCGCCCGGTTTGATCAGCTGGATGTGTTCACCCCCGCCGCTCAAAGACCCGGGGAACTCGTCCAAAACGACAATATCGGATCCGTAAGCGTTGTAGAAGGCGGCCCGATCCTTCGCCAAAACGAGGAAGCTGTTGGGAGCGATAAAGCTCCCTTCCGGGAAGGTATAGCCGACGCCGCTCAATCGGTAGCCGGAGAGGTCAAAGGGCGTTGTGAGCGATCGATTATAGAGCTCGATGAACGAGCCCCTGGGGTAGAGAGGATTGTATTGAAGCTCATTGATGACCACGAAGTCCTGCGGCTGCTGTGGCACGCCGTTGTACGTGATGGTGATCGTGTCTGAACCTGAGGCAACGGCTTTCCCACGCAGATCCCGTCCCACAACATTCAGAACATTCGCTCCGCCGCCGAGGGGCACGGTGATGGCGAAGCTATTGTAGCCGGTCCATTTCACGGGATATGGGATGCCGTTGATCTCGATCGTCGCGACGGCGAAGGGCGCCTTGCCAGCGAGGGTGACGACCGATGATCCCGCGATGAAATCATTGCCATTGTTGTTCGTAATGGTCAGGGAGCCGACATCCTGGGCGGCGAGGAGAGCGCGCACCGTCTCGCGACGCTGGTCGATGTAGCTGTTGACGTCGCTCGGGGGCGTGGCTCCGATGCGATTCTTGATCAAGATCTGCTTCCGCGCCTCGACCTGCGGCCCATAACGAGAAGGTTGCATCGGACCCGCGATGGCATCCTGGAAGGCTCGGTAGAACATCCGACGGAAAGTGAAATTGTTGTAGAACCTCGGCCCTGCGATCGGGTCCTGAATGTCGGTGATGAGGTCCGCCGTCGGGCCGTCTCCTTCGCCCAGCACGAAGTCAATGTCCCAGGGCATAAGGACCCATCTCCCTCCAGGCTGGCGGTAGAGAAACATGTTCTGGCCCACCCGGAAGGTCCAGGAATCCCAGTTGCCCATCATCCGATGGTAAGCAAAGACCCGCATCCACTGCTCCATGTCCGCAATCGCAACGAGGCCAGGCACATGATCCCCTGGAGCGTTGACGGCGTCGACCAGCTTGAAAAGATTGGTGTAGTCGTTTGCGCTATCGGTCGCGCGAAGTTGCCAGTTGAAGCGATAGCGCGCGAGGTCGTAGCCGCCGCCGACGGTCTTGAACTGCTCCATCGTGGCGCCAATCGCCCCCGAGGTGCTGTCGTCCTCAAACCAAACGGCGATCTTATACAGCTCGCCCGCAATGCCGGAAGGGAACCAGGAGCCCGCGAAGTAGTTGCTGGGTTGCTCGTTGTCCTCCGTAACGGGCGCGTGCGGGGATCCGTTTCTGTAGAGAAGGATGTAATGCGCGTGGAGGAATGGGATTCCGAGCTGTCCGCAAAACCAGTTCGCAATCCTCCCTTTCAACTCCGTGGATTCCGCGCCGCCGTTGCCCGTGGCGCCGAAGACTCGGTCGTTGACGCCAAGGAGCAAGTCATCGTTGGCGACAGTGAGCGCGAAATCGCCTTGGCCGCTGTGGTAGGGGCTGCCTTTGTCGCGGAAGCCGGCATCGTAGATGATGCGGCCATTGCCGTATACGAGCGTGCCGTCGCGGTACATGTTGTTGAGCGAGGTCGAGCCGCCTCGCGCCGCTTCGGTCGCGGCGGTGCTCCAGAGGTGATAGTGGCCAAAGCTGCCCACCGGGATCGTTTCACCCCACCGGATCAGGCACTCCTGGGCGGGCACGAGCGGAGGGAAGACATTGGTCGAGACCGCGACCGCGGCATCCGTCGCCTCAACGCGAAACGCGGCGATGCCCGCGGTCCTGCCAGGAATGACACCGGAGTAGACGCCATCGCCCGCCACAAGATCCCCGCCCGTTCCATCATCGCGCATCACGACATTGGTCAACACCAGGCCGGGATCGTATCGATACCGCAAAGTCACCCCGCCGATCCCGTCCGGATCGGAGACCCGGCAGGTGACGAGGACAGGCTGACTCGATCTCGGGAGCGCTGGCGAGTGCAGAACATCGAAGATCGCGGGTCCGGCGTTCGTGATCTTGCGGCTGTTCGCCTGGCCGGGGGTTCCCAGATTCTTGGGCACAATCATTTTTCCCGGAAGCTCCATGTAGCTTCCCACCACTCGGAAGAGGATTTCAGGCCAGCCCGCGATCCAGCGAACCTTTGCGCGAAGAGTCACGTTGGTGTTGCCCAGGGAAAGGCCGCTCTGCAGCGCGCGACGGCAGCTGTTCACGCCGGTGTCGCCGTCGGCTTGCGCCCGGATGTGCAGGCAACGCGTGTCGTTGATCCCCCCATTCGTCGCTATGGTGCTCAGGGCCATGTTCCCGAAAAGCTCCCATTTCTGCGAGGGAACCGTGCTGTCGAAATTGCCGTTGAGGCAGAGGTTGGTGCTGCCTGACTTGAAGATCTCCACGTCGTCCACAAGGCACTCGCCTGTGCCTTGGATGTGCACGTGAAGACGATTCGGGGAGTAGCTCGAGTTGGCGTTGTCGAGAATATCGCTCACGCTCAAGGTGGTCCACGGCGCCTTGGAGGATTCATCGGAGTCCGCCCAGCTCGACGCCTGCGACAGGTCCGCGTGGGCGTCGGTGAGTTCCAGGCTCGAGCCGCCGCCGGCGGCCCATTTTCACCAACGTCCCCCGGTGAGGTAGGTCACCTCCGACACCACAACCGGAATCGTGTTCGTGCTGAGATGCCCGTGAGCGTCCGACGTCACCAACTGAACCGGTTTCGCGAGAGCCACGTGATCTCCGCTGTTGCCCAGACTGCCGCCGTAGTCCCCGAGGGTGTTGCCGGCGTTGAGCTGCGGGTAGTTGGACAGCAGCCGCGCGGCGTTCTTCGCGATGACGAGATATCGATCTGGCGGGAGAATGGTCGCGGGAGGAATCACGAACGACACGCCAGAAACAAAGCTCCAACCACTCAGGTCGACCGGCGAATTGCCTCGATTATACAGTTCTATGTACTCGTCCGCGTTGTCATTGGAAATGGGGTGATACATCAGCTCGTTGAGCACGATCGACTCAGGGCGCCAGTTCGAGTTGGGCCCGCCAGGCGTGACCGCAGCCAAACGACGCATCGAAGGGGCGCCATCCGGAACACGCCCCATGCTGACTCCCTTCTCCTGTCCGTCAAATCGAACGACGTCCAGGATTCGGGAGCCGGTGGCGTCGACGAAATAGATCGTCTCGCCACTGGGAGCGAGCGCGAAACCCAGCTGGGTCTGATCAAAGACGATATACCCGGTCGATGAAATGAATGTGCCGGGAGGGATGCGGAACTTGTTCGTGGAAGGATCGTCCGTGAGGTAGCAGTTGGAGATGTCCACGGCGCCGGCGCTGTGGTTGTAGAGTTCGATGAAGTCCACCTGAGGCGGCTCGGTGTGAGCGAGAAACTCGTTGATGAAGACGTTGTGCTGCGACGTGGGAAGATAGGGATCCATCTGCCCAGGCGAACCCCCGATAAACGCGCTCGACGACCAGGCTTTGGGATCCGCCTCGCCGAAGCTCGGACGCGTGAGGACCAACGAAGGCCCAGCGCCGTCGGCGGCCACAGGCCAGGGCCTGTCGGAGGAGTAGGTCATGTCCAGCTTCAACGCGCCATGATTGTCCTTCAGCTGCAGCAGCACTGCGCCAGAGGGACTCATCGTGCCGGTCCAGGGGCCAAGCACGCCCTTGATCCCATAAGCCGCCTCCACCGCGGCGGGATCGGCGGCGATGACGAGGAACTCGCCCGCTTGGATGAGTTTCCCGTCCGGGAATGTGTACTGGATCCCTCCACCGATCTGAAAGCCGGTCAACTCCTCAAAGACGGAGTCCGCGTTGTAGATCTCGATGAACTGAAGGTTCGGAGCGCCCGGGGTCGAGAACGTCCTTGGATGGTACATGATCTCGGAGAACACCAATCCTGTGCGGCGGCTCGACGGCCCCAGCAGCTCCCGGTCGGGAAGCGAACTCACGATGTTCGTGGGATTGAGCGTGTCGCCGATGTCGCGAAATTGAACGGCGCTCAACACCTTGCTGTCTTCGCTCGCGACCGCCAGGCCGACCAGGAGGGTGTTCGAGAGGGTCGTAAAACTGTTGGATCCCAGCGCCGCCCAGGTCAATCCGTCGAGGCTCGCGTAGCCCGCGAGCAGGTTGCCCGCACGGCGGAGGCGCAGCCAGGTCTGCGGATAGTTCACGGGGACGCCGCTGGGAGCGCTCAGGATCGATGCCGCCGCTCCGACGGATTTTCGATATTCGAAGAACGAACCAACTTGAACCGAGGAAGCAAACGAAGCCGCGAACACCGCGTTGCTTGCGAGCGTCTCGCGGGCCATGAGGCCGGCATGGAGGAAGGCGTCGGTCATGGTCGCGTTGGCCACGCGCGCCTGGATGTCAAAGTCGCCGGAGCGAGTCTCCCAGCTGAATTGGAACTGATCGCTGGAGCCTCCGATGTCGCTGCCCGCGCCCGTGATATCGAAGCCGCCCGGCACCCGGGTTCCGGAGCCCGCCGACGCCGGCCGGCCGATATCCGTTGGCACAAACCGCACGGAAACGAAGGAGATCTTGGAAAGGGGAAGGATGGTGTTCGGGACGGAGGCGAGGTCGGTCACCCCGCTGACGGTCACCGTGTAGCTTTGGTCGTAGGCAATGGATCCGCCGAGAGTAAGATCCAGGCTGTTGGGCTCGCCACCCACAGAAGCGGAGGTCACAGGCGCGCCGCCCGAAATCGAGAAGTTCACGGAGGCATCCCCGGCCGGAGGCGCCACGGGCTCGTCAAACACGACGCGAATCATGCTGGGTCCCAGGTTCAGAGCGCGAACGATCGTCGGCTTTGCAACGTCAGGAATCACATGAAGGGTGACTTCGGAGCTGAACGTCGTCCCGATCACGTTTGTCAGCACGCAGCGCACCTTCATCCCATCGAAACTCAAGGGCGCGACCAGGACCAGCGAGTTCGTGGTGGCCTTGGTCACGTTCACCTGGTTGGTCTGCCATTGAAAAGCTCCAGCGTCATCGGATCCGAGCGACACCGAGAAGGTCGCGGCGCGGTTCTCGGTCACAGTGACGTCCACCGGCTGAGTCCCGATGATCGGCGGCTGGCCCCGCACAAGCTTGATGTAGTCGAGAAAGCCGCTGATCGCGGTGTACCGCAGGGTTTGATTGGTGCCCAGATCGAGAAGAACGATCCGCCCCTGTGTGTCGCGCAGGGGCGCCAGAACGTTCACATCCAGGTTGCCCGTTCCTGGGCCCTTGAACGTTCCTTTCTTCGAGACGTTTTGCGCGGTGTTGGTGGAGCCCGATGTGACGATCGAGAGAGCGCCTTGGGAGAGATCGTCGCCCAGGTTGGCGTGCGAAAGAGCGGCGTAGGCAAGATACTTGCCGGGCGGAATGTTGCGCGTGTAATTGAACCACTCGTTCCCGGCGATGCCTCCCAAACGCCAGTTCTGAGTCACAGTCCACGCCCCGCGGTCGAGATCGGAGCTCAGCAGGATCGGAATTCGCACATCATTCCGATACAGCGGGCTGCTCGCGTCGGGAGCGCGATTGTAATCGACCAGAACCACCGAGCCATTCTGCCCGCTGAAGGCGCCGCCCAAATAAGGCATCTGGCTGGCGGCGCCAACCGTCTGCCCCTTGTTGAAGTTATAATCCTCGGCCTCAATAACAAAGTAGTTGGTCAGAGCGAGCTGCGCGCCTTCGGCGGATAGGCCCAAAAGCAGCAGCGCTGAGAACGTCGAGGACAAGCGGCGGAGAAGAGCGTGGCACATAAGTTACTTTCTATTGGAGGGAAGACGATGACGGATCGGACTGCGAAGACCCAACCGGAGACGGTACGGGGCACAACTCTGGGTTACTGCCTTCGATGACATGAATAGGACATTCTGCACATTTACTCAACCAAGCGCAAGCGCTGAGGATCCGGAGATGACCACCCGAACCTCGATAAACTCAGCGGAGTTCAGTCGGGGCCCCGCCGCAGCGCACGAAGGCGGGTCGCCCCGCCATCACTCAAGCCGGCGAACCGAGACCCACAGCGCCGTCGGCGTGGAAAAACCACCACCCGCGACCGCGCTCAAAAAGACTGCGGTTGCGATCCAATACTCGACCCGCCGAGAGCCTTATCGACGCCTTCTCCCAAGGGTGAAGCCTCGAGAAGATCACCGGTTTTCGTCACAAGAATGCTCCAAACAATCTGTCCCAAAAATGGATAAATGCAAACCGGCCAAGAAGCCGCTTACACCAACTCCCGCATGGGCTGAGCTCCCTGGTCGACGAGGTATTGCGGGCGTCCGCTCAGATCGGGCAGGGTCACTTTGTTCACGTCCAGGCCCATATTGTGGTAGAGCGTCGCGAAGACCTCGCCGAATTGGACGGGCCGCGCGCTCGCCTCGCCGCCCAGCCGATCCGTGGACCCAATCACCTGCCCTGTCCGCATCCCGCCGCCCGCAAGCAAGGCGCAGGAAACGCGCGGCCAGTGATCTCGTCCCGCGTCCTTGTTGATGAACGGCGTGCGACCGAACTCGCCCCACACGACCACGGAGACATCCTTGTCCAACCCGCGCTGATGCAGATCGGTGATGAGCGCCGACAATCCACGATCCAGCAGAGGCAGATCCTGGCGCAGAGCGCCAAAGTTGTCGCCGTGATGGTCCCATCGGCTGAAGGCCAAAGTGACGCAACGGGCTCCCGCCTCCACAAGGCGCCGCGCCACAAGCATGTGCTCCATCAACTTAGGTCCGCCGTCATCCCGATTCCGGGCGTCTCCCTTGCCGTACATCGAGCGAATCCCAGGGTCCTCCCGCTCCACGTCCAAAGCTTCCATCAACTTGCTCGACGTGAGGATCCCGAAGGCCTGCTCGTTGAACGCGTCCAGGCCGGACATCATTCCGCTGGAATCGACATCGCGTCGGAACTGGTCGAAGGAACCGAGCAGCCGCTTGCGGTCTGAAAGGCGGTCAAGGGTGATCCCGTTGAGGATCATGTCGTCCTTGCCCGCTCCCTTGTTGGGCTGGAAAGGAGCATGGCCGACGCCCAGGAAGCCGGGGTCGCCGGTTCGCGCCCACCGCATCTCGCCCATTTTTGGCGCAAGACCAACAAACGGAGGCACGAGGGAGTTGACTGGACCCTGCGTCTTGGAAAGCACCGAGCCCAGGCAGGGCCAGCCGCCGGGCGGTTGATTGCTCAGCGGACGTCCCGTAAGGCACTGGAACGCGTCATGATCTCCGCTGCATCCGACCATGGAACGGATGATGGCGAACTTGTCCATAAGACCGGCAAGACGCGGCAGATGCTCGCAGATTTGTATCCCAGGAACCCGTGTGGAAATGGGCTTGAACTCTCCACGAACCTCGGAAGGCGCCTCCGTCTTGAGATCGAACATGTCCTGGTGCGACGGCCCGCCGGGAAGGAACACCATGATCACCGCCTTGTGGCCCAGGCGAGTTCCGGATTGCGATTCGGCGTGGAGGAGCTGAGGGAGGGCGATGCCGCCGAGGCCTAGAGCTCCGATCCTGAGGAAATTCCGCCGCGACACACCGTCGCAGAAGCGAGAGGAATTGCCAAAGATGGTCAGCATACGCCCAGTCGGGAGAACCGAGGGTAGATATCATCGAGATCGGCCTCGCAGGTCAAGAGTTCTCCACCTAGGGATCGACGGAAAACGCGGAGCGCTGAACCTCTCTCGCGCCGCGAGGGACACGCCCGCCCGCCGCTTGCGGGAGCAAGGGAACGTCGTTGATTTGATGGAGACATCCTGATACACATGTGGGCGCTATCTAACCCTTCTATAAACTATGAAGTACAAAAGCCTTCTCCGGTTCTCCACCGTCGCAGTCCTTGCGCTCTCATGCCCACTGGTTCACGCGGCGACAATCACGGTCACCACGACCGACAACAGCTCCGGTCCCAACGACGGCCTCACAAGCTTCGACGAAGCGCTCCGATCGGCTGGCGACGGCGACACGATTCGTTTCGAAATTCCCGGCCCTGGTCCGCACCGAATCGCCACCCCGCTTGGGGGCTACCCGTTGATCACCGCCAACGATCTGACCATTGAGGGCTACAGCCAGCCCGGATCGGCGCCCAATACGAATCCGATCCTCGGCGGAAATAACGCCCACATCCAGATCGTTCTTGATTCCACCGGGGAGGATACAGCGGATGTTGACCCTCAGGATCCTGACATGAAGTTGATCGCCCACAGGTCGACGCGCATTTTGTACAGTGGCTACGGCGACTCGGAGAACGGGATTCTGGCGGTTTTTGGGGCTGACAATTTTAACATCAGCGGGATCTCCTTCATCGCGCGCAGGACCGCGGGAAGCACCGACGATCCCGCCATCTACGCCGTGGCCTTGGTGAAGCAATCCACCCACGCCCACATCCATGGCTGCCTGTTCGGCTTGGCTCCCGGCGAGTCGACGCAGGCGGACTTGAAGCCAGTCGCCTCGGCGGTAACAGGCTTTCGATTCCGCACCGGAGGCGATGTCTATTCGGAAGGCGCAATCATCGGCACCGACGGCGACGGAGTGAACGACCGCGCGGAGTTCAACGTGGTTGTGGGAACGCGCAACGCGTTTGGCCTGGAACTTCCCGGGGCGCGCCTCTCAGGCAACTACGTGAACGTGTTCCCGGATGGCCTCCACTTCGTGGACATCGATGACAACTACGCGAAATGGAGGGAGGCGTACACAGCCGGCGACTCTGATCCTGACGACGTGACCATCGAAAACTACGAGAACGGCCGTGTAACAGCCGGCACTATCATCGGAACCAATGGCGATGGCGTCAGCGATGAGGATGAAAGGAACGTTTTCGGGCATGTCGTCTATGACCACCACGGGGAGTTCTACAGCAGCTCGGTCAATGCCGTGCTCGCGGGCAACTATTTCGGGGTCGGAGTCGACGGCGTCACCCCCTCGCCTGCTTCCACGAACATCGCGCCCGACTTCATCGAGTTTGGCGGCTCGGGCCAGGTTCGCATCGGCTCGAATGGCGATGGAGTGAGCGACGCTCTGGAAGGAAACCTGATCGTCAACGTGAACGGCGGGAAATTCTTTATTGGAAACGCGACCACGCCCGTCGTTTCGCGTCGCAACACCCTTGTCAACTGCGACTCGGCAGTGGTTCCGTTCGTGAGCGGCGCAAATGGCGCGGCCTCGAAATACGCCAGCTACTACGCGGCGTACCTTGCGGATGTCGACCAGGGAGTGGCGCCAGTGCTCCAGAGTGTGGCGGGCGGCGTCCTGAAGGCCTCGATCCCGCTGCCTTCGGACGCCTACCCCAACGTGGTGTTGGATCTGTACAAGGCCGACCCCGCGGCAATCGCCAAGCTGAGCTCTTACCCGGCGGCCCTTGTGCATCCGGGCGCATTTCTTGGCAGCTACGTGGACAATGGACCCGGAGACTTGAATCCCGCTGTCGGCGAGCTCTCGATCGACGTCAGCGCGTTTGGACTGTCGGACGACACTTACTTGACGGCAGCGGCCAGCTACTCCTCCGTCGCTGGCTCGTTCAACGGGACCGAGGCGGTCACCACGCCGATGTCGAACCCGATCTCCGTCAGGCCCTCCCTCCTCATCCGCTTGAACCTCGAAGCGGGCCTCACCGAGCTCTCCTGGCTGGGAGCGCCCGTCCAGTTTGATGTTCATTCCAGCCCAGTGCTGACCGCTGACGCCAGCGGCTGGCCTTTGGTTCCCATCTCCGCCGACGCGTTCACCTCCACGGGCGGACGCAACGTGGTCACCACCTCGATCGATTCGGCCAAAGCGGCCGCGTTCTATCGGCTCGTCGGCCCATAGAGTCCCTCTGACAGGTTTGCCGCGCTCAGGCCGGCGGGAGTTTGTCTCCCGCCGGCCTTTTGCCGCAAGAAGCCCAGCGCTAATCCGATTCCATGGGCGGTCAGAGGCGCCGCCTGAGGAGCCAATCCTGATGGAAACGGGAGATCGAGATTCTCGTCATCCCATCCCGTTCAAAAAGGCAGGCGACCCAACCCTTCGGGAGCGGCGCGAGACAGCTATAGCCGAAGCTCCCGGAATACAGAACCCGCGACACGGGCCATGTTTTCCCTTCGTCCCTGCTCAAACGGATCGTGCCGTTCGTTCGCGCCGACTGGGACGCGGGGTTGCTGAAGAGCAAAGTTCCAGGGCTGCGGTTCCCCTCAGTGGGAATGCGAACCAAGCTGGCCTGACACACAGGCTCGATCAACAGGACGTCGTTCCAGGTCGCGCTCCACGTCTGTCCCGCGTCGTGGCTCACGGCGACCTTGCGCAATCTATCTCCGCCCTGGTTGCGGGCGTTCAGCATCAGAGATCCTGCCATGAGCTCAACGCACTGGACCTCGTTGGCATGCCCTTTGGTTCCCTCCGGAGCCGTGTCTCCATACAGCCAGGACTCGCCTCCGTCATCGCTGAATACGACATAAACTTTCCATTGGCCCGGCGGGCCCTGATTGAAGGGCATCACCAGCCGCCCGGCGCGGGGGCCGCGTTCGAGTTGAATGCCGACGCCTGGCCCGCTGGCAGTGCTTGTGGCCTCGACAGGTCGCTTCACTTGCGCGGTGATGTCCCGCGGCTTCGACCAGCTCTCACCCTCATCGTCGCTGTGGATGATGAACGTACGACAAATCCGCGGCCCGTCCAGGCCGGGCGCCGCCTTGTGCTCATCGAAGCCCTTCGCATACCGCTGGAACATGAGAAGCACCCGGCCCGTGCGACGATCCAGGACCGCGGTGGGATTGTTCAACGCGTTCGCGCCGTCCTCCGCAATCACCCTCAACCCGCTCCATGTTCGACCGCCATCGAGACTTCGTTTCATCACAATATCGTTCTCGGCGTGATCCAGAAGGCTCGCCCGGCCTTCGGCAAACGCAAGGAGCGCGCGCCGCTTCGTGGCGAGGAGGGAGGGGATTCGATATGCCGGATAGCCCCCTTCGCCGCCGACAAAGACATCCACAAGGGCAGAGGGAACGGTCCGATCTTCGGCGACACCTTGAAAAGCCCCGAGCAGGAGCAAAACGAGGACGGCAGAGAGGCGATGGAGCTGGAAGCGGGTTGGAATGTGGGCGGAATTCGGATTCATGGCGGACGCGCCCGAATTCAGCGCTCGGATCAGCCCGAAATCAAGGCATCACGCGCTTCACCGCCTGCAGGAGTTCCTCGCAGGGGAGCCCCTTGCTGACGTAGCCGTCAGCGCCGCGGTTCAACGCTTCGCGCAGCAGGTCGTCGACATACCCCATTCCGGTCATCATCACCACGCGTGTTCGCGGATGGGCTTGCTTGATTCGCGTGAGGACATCGAGGCCGTCCTCCTCCGCGAGATTGATATCGAGCAGCACGACGTCGGGTTTGTCGCCATCGACGCGGGTCAGGCATTCCTCCGCCGTGGCGGCCCGGGAGGTGCGCATGCCTTCGCGCTCAAAGAACATGCCGTAGAGCTCGCAGATCTGCGGCTGGTCGTCCACGATGAGAATGCGACGCGTCATAACTCAGTTTATACGATTAAGCCCGCTCCGCCGTCATTGCAAGCCGACGGGAGGATCAGGCTCTCTCTAGTCCATCGACCTGCCCGCCAGCGGCTAAACTTACTTTCTCGCTCGCGCTCAGTCTCGCTCCTTGCGCAGCCGCTTGGGAATCACCGCCCAGTAGGGATAGGGAACCTTCGATCCCAACTGCGCATGCCAGAGGATCTTGTTCAGAACGTCCTCGTCGCAGCGATCCGCCTTGTCCAAGGGCAACTTCGCCGACATCTCCGCGTCGTGTCTCAGCACTGGATCCGTCATCGCCTTCGAAGGCGGATTGAGCTGATCCAGGGGAATGTTGTTCGTCACCGACTCGAAGGGCGCGAAGTCGGGCGCGGCGGTGAAGCAGTCGAAGAGCGGCGTCGACGCGGCGTCCATCTGGTTCATGGGCGGCAGGCCAAGGATGAGCTCCATGGTGCGAATCATCCCGGGAGTGTTGTAATACGTGCTCACGGTGGCTCGCCGTTTGGTGTAGGGGCTCGCCACGTACGCCGTCGTCCGATATCCGCTCACGTGGTCGTAACCGGCCTGCGGATCATCCTCGATCGCGAAGATGGCGGTGTCCTTCCAAAACGCGCTATGGCTGATCGCCGAGACGATCCGCCCGAACGCGAGGTCGTTGTCGGCAACGTAGGCGCCCGGAGTCGGAGAGCCCGCCGAGGTCCCCGACGTGTGATCGTTGGGGAGGCAGATAATGATCAGGTTCGGCATGGCGCCTTCCCGTTCGAAGCGCCCCAGATCCTCGATGAACCGCGCCGCGCGATACACATCAGGAACGTTCATCCCCCACCCCACCGTGTTGGTGTTCAGATGCGGCCTCACCGACTCAATCGCCGGCCGGCTTCGCATGAAGGTCCGTTGCCCGCCCTGGATAAAATCGTTGTAGAAGTCCGACCACCGCGGCGCTTTCGGCTTCCCGGGCTCGGTCCAGCCGCTCACCTCAATCGCGAACTCCCCATAGTCCCGGAATGTTTTTCCGTGCTCCAACGCGTTGTCCCAGAGAAATCCCGCGGGCGAATACGCCATCGCGTCGACGTCGTCGTCCTCCATGCCGTCCGGATAGCTGCGCGGGAAGCCGGCGAAGGATTTCTCCATGTAGTCCGTCGCGAACGCGGTCGTCGACCATTGATGTCCGTCCGCGCTCAAGATCCCCGCGCAGTAGATGTTGTCGAGCAGCGCGAACTCCCGGACCATCTTGTGCTGATTGGGGGTGTAGCGCTCCCCGAAGACGCAAAGCCTGGGATCCCCATTGCCCTCGACGACATCCCCCAGCACCTGATCGTAGGTGCGGTTCTCCTTGATGACATAGACCACATGGTGAAAGACGCTCGGTTCGCCAGCCCGCTCGGGGACCGGGCGCGGCGGCTGGTTGGGCCGGGGAGGCAATTGGGAAGCCTCGATCAACTCGCGGCGACAGTTGGCGAGCACCACGCGGGTGTGCCGCACT
Source organism: Verrucomicrobiota bacterium (assembly GCA_016199985.1). Taxonomy (GTDB): domain Bacteria; phylum Verrucomicrobiota; class Verrucomicrobiia; order Limisphaerales; family UBA11320; genus UBA11320. The sequence goes on from JACQFQ010000025.1 coordinate 75,334, forward strand.
AACGCGGCATCGTCGGGGATCTTCACAATCGACACCGAGCCCACGTAGTCGTGCGAGTTGTGCTTTTCCGGGGGCGACGGCAGCGTGCGACGGCCCGAGCCGGTCCCTTTGATGTTCGCCACGTGCAACTGGCCTCGCGCGACGTCAAAAGCAATCGCGCCGGGGTACCAGCCCACGGGAATCAGCCCTCGTAGCTTCGCGCGCGTGGGGGAAAAATCCACCACGGCGATCGCGTTTTGTGTGCCATTGCAAACGAAGAGTCGCTTGCCGTCGGCGTCGAACGTCAGCGCGTTGGGGCTGGCTCCGAAGTAGTCCTTCGGCTGCCACCGAAGGGAGATGTCCTGGACAATCTCACCGCTCTGCGTGTCGATCACGGTGACGGTGTCGCTCCCCGCGTTCGCGACCACGACGTGCCGCCGATTCGGGTGCTGCGCCAGGGCCGACGCGTGCAGTCCGGTGAGGACCTCCCGCGTCGGCTCGCGCCCCTCAAGATCCACGATGGAAACCGAGCCTTCGCTGGCGATATGGCGCTTCGGATCGACTCGGACCCGAGTGCCCCTGCCTCCCGGCCCGGTGAGGCTGTTCGTGTCCGGCCGTCGCCCGCCCCAGTTGCTCACATACGCCTTGCGCCCGACAATCGTCACATCATAAGGCGCCATCCCCACTTCGAAACGCCGCAGCGGCGCCCCGGTTTTCGCGTCCATCTCCAGAAGCCCGTTCGAGAGATTCAGCGCCACGTAAAGCAGGGCTCCGTCCGCCGACATCGCGAGTCCTGAAGGGATCTCGTTGGTGCGCTGCGACAGCGCAACGGTCGGCAGGCGGAAGCTGGTCAGCGGATGGAGGGAGATATCGTCGACCGAGAAGACCTTGATGGATCCATTCACATTGGAGAGGTAGACGCGCTTTCCGTCCTTCGAAAAAATCAAGCCCGTAAAGCTGAGCTGGCCGTGCGTATCGGGCCGCAACAGATGGGTCGACACCGCCGCTTCCGAATCGCGCCCGGAAGCCTCGGCGGGCAGGCTCAAGCGCTGCACGATGTCGCCGGTGTCCGGGCTCAGGACCAGGAGCTCGGCGGTCTTTCCGGACGTGATCAGGCGGCGTCCGTCGGGGCTGAGCGCGATGGCCTGGGGTCGCAGATCCGGGAGCGGAGCCTGAATGCCCGCCGGCGTGAGAATCTGGCTCACCGGCGTGATGAATCGATTCGGTCCCGCAGGGCCCACGATCTCCCGCGATCCGCCGCCCGGCGCCCCCGCCGCGTGGAGGTTTGAGGGAATGGAAAGGGCGATCGCGAGGACAATGGGGAAATGATGGCTCATGATTCGACTCAGGAATTGCTGCGTTCGAAGGCGCGAGGCTGCCCCAAGAACGACCGCGCCGCCAGCGGAACTTGATCATGGAGTTCTCCCTTCGGCGCATCCCCAATTCGTGGCTTCACCTGGCGATCCCCTCAAATCCTTCTTCCGCGCCCTTCCCTTGCCGCCCAGTTCTACGTGGGCTGGACTGAGGACATTCTGGCGCCCCGCGCCCTCTTCGGCCTCCAAAAACGCGTTGACCTCTCCCATCGCGGTGATAGCTTTTGCTCATCGTGTCAGTCAGCCTTCATCGCAACAGCTATTGGTTCGGGTTTGTGGGCGGCTATTACTTTAGCCCGCCTGCGACCCTGCGTTTGAGGCTGTCCTGACCTTCTCATGACAAATCCAAGCCGCAGGTTCACCCTGCGGCTTTTTCGTTGGCGGGGATCTCCGGCGCAACTCAAAGACAAATATGATCATCGTTCTCAGGAAGAATATCTCCCGAAAAGAGGAGCTGGAGGTGCTGCGGGCCATCAAGCGCCTGGGCTACAAGCCCCACATCATGCGAGGCGTCGCCCGCACCGTGGTGGGGGCGATCGGGGATGAGCGAAAGAACCAATCCCTCGAAGCGCTGTCCGCGATGCCGCAGGTCGAGAGCGTCACCCCGGTTCAGAAGCGTCACAAGCTGGTGAGCCGGGAGGCGCATCCGGTGAATTCCAGCGTTCGCGCCGGTAATGTCGTCATTGGGGGACGAAAGCTGATCGTGATGGCGGGCCCCTGCTCCGTCGAAAGCGAGAAACAGGTCCTGGCGACCGCAACCGCCGTCAAGGCCGCCGGAGCATCGATCCTCCGCGGCGGCGCCTACAAGCCTCGAACTTCGCCGTACGAATTCCAGGGGCTCGGCGAGAAGGGACTGAAGATCCTGGCCAAAGCCCGGAAGGAAACGGGGCTCCCCATCATCACAGAGCTCCTCTCGGAACGGCAGGCCACGCTGGTCGCCGATTACGCCGACATCCTTCAGATCGGAACGCGCAACGCCCAAAATTTCCAACTCCTCATCGCGGCGGCCAAGACAGGACGCCCTGTCCTGCTCAAGCGAGGCCTCTCCATGCGGATCGAGGAATGGCTGCTGGCGGGCGAGTACATCCTCGCTCACGACAATCCGAACCTCCTCTTCTGCGAACGGGGAGTCCGCACCTTCGACACCTACACGCGAAACACCCTCGACCTCGCGGCCATCCCGATTCTCAAGCAGGAGACGCACTGCCCCGTCGTCATCGATCCCAGCCAGGGCGCGGGGCGCGCCGATCTCGTGTCCGGGCTCTGCAAAGGAGCGGTCGCCATGGGCGCGGACGCGCTGTTGATCGAAGTGCACCCCAATCCTTCAGCGGCCTGGAGCGACGCGGCTCAGCAGCTCTCGATCGACGGATTCGCGCGCTTGATGACGGACCTGCAGCCGTTCATCGCGGCCGCTGGTCGAGAGTAGCTGGCGGAAGGGAAAGGGGAAGGATCCGAGGAGTTCAGGTCCGAGGGAGGGGGCGGGAAAGAAAAAACGGAGTTTGGTTTGCGCCAAACTCCGTTCGAAATAGGAGGAAGGGATCAATAACGGTTACGGCGTCCGCCGCCGCCGCCGCCGCCGCCGCCACCGCCGAAGTCACGGCGAGGTCCGCCGCCGCCCGGACGCTCTTCCTTGGGCCGGGCGATGTTGACCGTCAGGTTGCGGCCGCCGAGGGGAGCGCCGTTGAGGGCTTCGATCGCTTTCTGGGCTTCTTCGGGAGTGCTCATGGTGACGAAGGCAAAACCACGAGGACGGCCGCTCATACGGTCGACCATGAGGTTGGCTTCCACGACAGTCCCATGCGCCGCAAAGGCGTCATGCAACTCATTCTCAGTCGTGTTGAATGAGAGGTTACCAACGAATATTTTCGTGCTCATGTGATGTTTCTATTGTCCCTAGAATCAGTCTTTCGTTGATCCAAACCGTTCCCGACTATCGGGTTTCAAATCATCACTGAACTCTGTTCACCTGAAGATTCACCAAGTCTTGGAGGCGACAAGCTGCCGATCGGACCGGGAAACCATGGCGAGTTCCAATAGTTTGGCAAGTCGGAAACCGCAAAAAAAGTTGTGCGCCAGCGAGCTCCGCGCGATGTCGCGACGCGGAAAAAACTGCCCACAAAGCCTCGGCCCGCCAGTTGCTTTCCTGGGCATGTGTATTTGGAATTCTATGGTCTGACGGAACCTCCGTTCAGCATCACGCCAAATCCAAGATTCCTGTTTTACAGCCCGCGCCACCGGGAAGCATTCAACCACATGCTTTACGGCATTCGGGAGCGCAAGGGCTTCATCCAACTCACGGGCGAAGTGGGAGCGGGAAAAACCACTCTTTGCCGGGCTCTGCTCGAAACGCTCGGCAAAAACTTCTCCACAGCGCTGATTCTCAATCCGATCCTCAACAACGACGAACTGCTTCGGGCGGTCGCCATGGAATTTGGGGTGAAGACCAAGGGATTGGAACGACTGGAGGTGCTCAGCGAGATCAACCGCTTCCTGCTCCAGGAATCCGAGAACGATCGCGACGCCGTTCTCATCATCGACGAGGCCCAGGATCTTACGAATGAATCGCTCGAGCAAATCCGGCTGCTGAGCAACCTGGAAACGAACGATCGGAAGCTTGTCCAGATTGTATTGATGGGCCAGCCGGAGTTGCGGGATCGCCTGGAGGACTACTCGCTGAGGCAGCTCCGGCAGCGCATCACGATCCGCTACCATCTCACGCCGCTCAGCCGCAAGGAGCTCGCCCACTACGTCCAGCATCGGCTGACCGTCTCGGGAGCGCGCGGCGTGCCCACATTCACCGGCCCGGCCCTTTGGCGGGTCTACTCTTACTCAAAGGGGATCCCGCGATTGGTGAACGCGCTTTGCGACAAGTGCCTGCTCGCCGGGTTCGTGAGGCAGTCGGATCAAATCGATTTTGGAACCGTGGGACGCGCTATCCACGAGCTGGAAGGAAGAATAAGCATATGAGTCTGATCAATGACGCCCTCAAGCGGGCGAACGAACAAAAGGCCAAGCAGCCCACCCCCGCCGAACTGGGCGCGGAGTTGCAAACCATCGAAACAGGAACGGATCAAACCCGCCTCTGGCCCATCGGGCTTTTCGCCGTGTGCCTTGTCGGATCGCTCTGGTTCGGATGGATGTGGTGGCATGGCGAGGGCGCGCAAACAGCCGAAGGGCTCGGCGCCGATCGCGCCGAGGTCGCCGCTCGATCTCCCTCTGTCTCGCCGGACGCCTCCGCCACAGGCGAGGGGGCCGATGCGCCCGCGGAGGGATCCTACGTCACGCAGGAGCTTCCGAAGATTCCCAGAAAGCCGAAGCAGGCCCCGCCCCTGATCGCCACGCCGGTTCTCAATCCGACGCCGCAACCCGGGATCGCTCCAAACGCCCCCGTCCCGCCGCCGCCTTCACCCCCGATCGCGTCTCACGCCACCCAGGCGCCTCAGAGGGAGAATCCGACGCCAGTCGCGTCGACCTCTCGAACCGCGCCGGCCCTAACGCGCGCGCCGGCGCCCCTCCCCGCCCCGGTGGTCGCCGCGCCGCAGCCAACGGCGCCGCCGCAAACAACCTTCCCCGCGCTCACCCTCCAGGGGATCTACTATCGTCCAACCCGGCCGGCCGCCGTGATCAACTCGCGCACCGTCTATGTCGGCGACCGCATCAGCAACACCAAGGTCCTCGCCATTGACCGTCACGAGGTGACCGTTCAGTGGAATAACCAAGTGCGGGTCCTCGCATTCCAATAAAACCATCAGCCATCCGAGGGCGCGCCGCCCTCCTCCGATTCCATGCGCACTGAGAAACCAAAACCAACCCATCGAATGAAAGAAGACCTTGACATCGCCAGCGGGGACTCGTCGCCCTCGCGACTCCGCAAGAAAATCGAGTTGTCACGTTCGCGCCCGATGTTACCTTCGCGCCGCAATCTGAAGACGAAACCGAGTATGAGCACTCATCCTACTGGTGGCGGACATGACCAGGACGTCGTTCGGAACTCCTCGCTGTATCGGGAGTTTCAGGCCGAGCGTGAGGAGATTCTGCGCCACAAGTGGCTTGAATCGGAGAAGGCGGGTCACGATATCGGGTTTGAGCGGGCTTTGACAGACTGGATTGTCAATCATCGCCCGCATTGGCGCCGCACGCGACAGCTGATCACGTGTCAGGTCGCCACAAGCGCCTGATCCTCCGCCGGACCGTTCAGTCAACGCTCATCCTTTCGGTTTCGTTCCTTTAAGGCAGGCCTGCGAGCCGGCCAAGGAACAAATGAACGATCTGCGTTTCGCGTTTGCGGTTCGCCACTCCCGGTTTTCGAAACCGGCGTCCTCGCCGTTTGTTTCCGTTCTGAGAAGACCCGCGCCCCTTTGGGTCCACCCGCTCGACTCCCGAACTCTCGCCCCTTTTCCTCCCCCATCCGCCAGGCCGCAGGCCGACCGGATTGGCGGCGGCCGACCTTCCCCTCCGCTGTCCTGATCTTATGCCTGAACCAACTGTCATCCTCACTCCGTCCGCCCTGAACCGGGTTCTCACACGTATGGCGCACGAAATCGCGGAGAAGAACGAGGAAGGCTCGCAAGTGGTCCTCGTGGGGATTCCGCGCGGCGGCACGGCGCTGGCGGCCAGGCTCTCAAAGCTGCTGGAGGCGATCTGGCAGCACCCCGTCCCGGCCGGAAGCCTGGATGTGAGCATGCATCGCGACGACCTCGGAAGCCACGTTGCGCCCGTGGTGCACGGGACGAGTCTGCCCTGCGACGTGGACGGCCGAACGGTGGTCCTTGTGGACGATGTCTTCTTCAGCGGACGCACCGTCCGCGCCGCGCTGGACGCGCTGCATGATTTCGGCCGGCCCCGGAAGATCCAGCTCGCGGTCCTGGTGGACCGCGGACATCGAGAGCTGCCCATCAAGCCTGATTTTGTCGGCAAGAACCTGCCCACCTCGCGCCAGGAACGTGTGGATGTCCGTTTCAAGGAGGAACACGGCGAGGACGCCGTCCATCTGCATCGACTGGGGGCCCCATGAGTTGGAACCGCAAACATCTTCTCGACATCCAGTCACTGGATGTTTCCGAGATCGAAACAATCCTCGACACCGCGCGCGCGTTCAAGGCCGTGGGCGAGCGCGCGATCAAGAAGGTCCCCGCGCTGCGCGGGAAGACCGTGGTGAACCTGTTCATCGAGCCGTCGACGCGCACACGGATCAGCTTCGAGCTCGCCGCGCTGCGCCTGACCGCCGACGTCATCAACTTCACCGCCGAGGCCTCCTCGCTCAAGAAGGGCGAAAGCCTGAAGGACACCGCGCAGAACCTGGAGGCGCTGAACGCGGATATCTTCATCATCCGTCACAGCGCCACCGGAGCGCCCCACTTCCTGAGCCGCTTTCTTCGCGGCAGCGTGATCAACGCCGGCGACGGCGCGCATGAGCATCCCACGCAGGCGCTGCTCGACACGTTCACCATCCGCGAACACAAAGGGCGGTTCCAAGGCCTCAACGTCACCATCCTCGGCGATATCCTCTACAGCCGGGTCGCCCGCTCGAACATCTGGGCGCTGCTGAAACTCGGCGCGCACGTGACCTTGTGCGGCCCCAGCACCCTCGTTCCGCGCGTGTTCGAGGAGATGGGATGCCGGGTCGTCTACGACGTCGACGCCGCCATCGAAAACGCGGATGTCATCAATCTGCTGCGGATCCAGCACGAGCGTCAGCGCAAGACGATGTTCCCGAGCATCAACGAATACACGAGCCTGTTCGGCCTTTCGAAGGCCCGCTTTGCGCGGACGAAGCCCGATGTGCTGATCATGCACCCAGGCCCGATCAACCGCGGCGTGGAGATCAACAGCGAGGTGGCCGACTGCGAGCGATCGGTCATCCTCGAGCAGGTGACCAATGGGTTGGCGGTCCGCATGGCCGTGCTGTTCCTGGTCAACGGGGGCAAAGGCCCGCAGGAACTCGCGCACTGACCGGTCGGCTCTCAGCGATCGAAACCTGGGCCGCATCCGCGGAAGAAGCCGCAACCGGAAGCTTCAGGTCCCAGGCCGCTTCAGCGCTTGCGGCGCGCGAGGACCGCGCCGCCGGTGATTCCGGCGTTGTCGGCGAGGTTGGAAGCCACGATGGACACGCCCTCCAGCGCGCCCGCCATCGCGTAGTCGTGCGCCACATCTTCGATGGTATGCATCATCTCGGCGCCCAAGGCCTCAATCACGCCGCCGCCCAGGATGATAACTTCGGGGCCCAGGAGATTCGCGAGGTTGCCGACCGCCACGCCGAGGTATCGCGCCGACTCGTCCACGATGCGCTCCACAAACTTGTCGCCCTTCTTGATCGCCTTCCGCAGATCGCCGCTGCGCATATCGGCGAGATCCTTGCCGAGCATCTCGACAAGGACCGTAGACTGCCCTTCCTTGACCGCGTTGCGCACGCGCTGGAAGAGGGCGGTGCGGCTCGCCAAAGCCTCGAGACACCCGCGGTTTCCGCATCCGCACTTGGGCCCGTTCACATCGATGACCATGTGCCCCACCTCGCCCGCGCAGCCGGTGAACCCACGAAAGATCTCTCCGTTGATGACCAATCCGCCGCCGACTCCGGTGCCAACGAAAATGCCCAGGGCGGTCTTGGGCTTGCCCTTCAACTCCACCTCGTAAACGCCCAGCATCGAGATCGTGCAGTCGTTCTCAAGATGGATGGGCACGTCCAGGTGCTTGTGCAAGCGATCGACCAAAGGCACGTCGTGCCAATCGAGGTTCGGCGCGAAAAGGACGACGCCCTTCGCGGTGTCCACCGCGCCCGGGGCTCCGATGCCAATGGCCTTCACATTCGAGAGCTTCCCATCGCACTCGTCCACCGCGTCCTCGACGCAGCGGGCGATCCGCTCGATCACGCCGTCGGGGCCTCGCCCCGGCTTTGTGCTCATTTTGTAGGTGCCCAGGAGGTTGAGCTTCGAATCAAAAACACCGGCAAGGATCTTGGTTCCTCCCAGATCAACGCCGACCAGCAGCTCCGCGTCAGGGTTCAGTTCAGGCATTTGCGCAACGGGGATCAGGTCCCCGCGAGGACGCTCTCCGTCTTCGTTCGCAGCTCGTCGAAGGTTTCATCAGGAGAGCGGTTGCCGTCGATTATGGTGAAGCCATACGTCTTGTGAAGCTTCTTGAACTCCTTTTCCACCATCGCCTGATACTTCAGAAAACTGTCGAACATCTCGCGCGACAGTCCCAAATCCATGCCGCTCTCCCAGTAGTCCAGCGCGAAATCCTTCGCAAAGTTCCGCTGCACACGCTCTTCAGCCGAAACGTCCAGGTAGAAAACCACGTCCGGAATCAACGCCATTCCATAGAGGTTCTGCAGCCAGCCCATGTCGCTTCCCCGCGCGAGATCCCGCGCCATCAGCGTGTAGATGTACCGGTCGGCCAGGAGAATCCGCCCCGCCTTCAAACCGGGAAAGATGACGTTCTCAAGCTGGTCGGCGAAGTCGGTCGCGTAGAACAGGCTCATGGTGGTATGGCTGAGCGTGTTTCCGTTTTGGGCGAGGTTCAGCTCCTCGCTGACCAGCGTGGATCGCTTCAGCCCCATCTGGGTGGTCGCGTGACCCGCGCTCTCGAGCCAGTCGGTCAGCTTCTGGATCTGCGTGGAGCGCCCGGATCCATCGCATCCCTCCACCACAATCAGCTTCCCGTGAAGCTTCTGGGCGTCCACCCCTGGAATCCCATGCCCGTAGAACCGCCGATCCGTCTGCTTCGGCACCACGATCCTCGTGAAGTCGAAAGGCCTGTTCTTCCTCGGTGTCTTGGCGGCCATATCGTGATTTCTTCTCATCTCAGGAGCCCTTGACCGTTTGCCCGCGTCGGAAAGCGTCGAGGTGAATCCTGTCGGCGATCAGGTCCCTCACCACGTTCTGTTGCGCCTCGATCGGCTGATTGGCGTCGATGAGAAGGAACTGAAACTCGCCGCTCATCGCGAGATACTGTTCGAGGATCCGCCCCTGGAAGATGCGAAAACTCTCGTAGGGGTCCGTCGACAGCCGGAGGTCCATGCCGGCCTCGAAATACTTGAGCTGGGGGCGTCCATCCAGGATCCGGTTGAGGGAGACCTCCAGGTCGGCGCGGAAAAAGAAGGTGAGATCGGGAAGCGCGGCGAAATCATAGATGCCCCGCACCCAGTTCGGCGGACATCCTCGCACCGTGTCGCGGGCGAAGGCCGTGTAGATGTAGCGGTCGCACAGCACGAGATATCCCGCCCGCAGCAAGGGCACCAGCTGGCGCTCGTAGCGATCCGCAAAGTCCGTCGCGTGAATCAGGCTGAAGGTGGTGGGGGAAAGCAGCTCCCGCTTTTTCGCCTTGCTGGTCGCCGACTTGACGAGCTCGGACGAATTCCACTCGCTAAAGAAAACGCGCAGCCCCTGTAGCTGAAGCCATCGCTTCAAGAGGTAGATCTGAGTCGATTTCCCCGAGCCGTCGAGGCCTTCAACAGCGATCAGTCGCCCCGGGAAACCCAATTGTGCGAACGTTTTTGTCATGCGTCGTTGCGAACAGGCCGCCAAACCTAGATCGGCATTTCCGGATGACAATGAATTACTTGCCCCATTTCACCGCTCCTCACCCCCACACGCTCCCCTCCTCATCGCCATCGCAATTCCCGCCGCCGCCGCCCTGGCTTCAGCATCGACGGTTCAAGTCGATCCCCTGTGTTGTGACATCGGCCCTCCCACCTCTCCGCCGGCTCGCGCTGATCGCGATTCTGGCTGGATGTTCCTCGACCTCCGAGGATGGCCCGCTCGCGAGCCATTGCGGGCGGGCCATCGCCCGCAACCCGCCCGACGCCTCCTCGCTTTCCCTGCTCGACGCGAAATGGGAAACGGACTCGGGGAAGCCTCTCCATTTATCGGAGCTGAGTGGCCGCTGCCATGTTCTCGCGTTGTTCTACACCTCGTGCCATGTCGCCTGTCCGATCACAGTGAGCAAGCTCCAGGGGATCGAGCGCTCGCTGCCTGAGGCGCTGCGATCGGAAGTGGATTTCGTGCTCGTGACCTTCGCGCCACGGGAGGACACGACGGATCGGCTCTCCGCCTTCCGACGCGAGAACCAGCTCTCCAAGCGATTCACCCTCCTCCGAGGAAGCGAAGCGGCCACAGCGGAGCTCGCCCGCGCGCTCGGTTTCGGGATCCAGCGCGGCTCCGCGCAACGCGGTCACGCGACGCTCATCACGCTCGCGGACTGTTCGGGAAGGATTCTGGCGCAAGACGGAGACCTCCACGGCGCCGGCCGGCCGCTGTCGCAGGCCATCCGGAGCTTCCTGAGGGAACCTGCCCCAAGCGCGACAAGCTCGCGTTGAACGGGCATCCCTTCGATCAAGCCGCCTCTCGGCATCGTCAGGGACTCATCCCGAACCAGGAGGACTAGATCCTCCTTCTCCCCGCCGAACTACTTCGACTGCCCTTTGCCGGCCCGGGCCCTGGCTTCCTGGATCCATCCCAGGATCTCCTTCGCGCGGGCCTGCACCACGGCGAAGTCGCCGGTCTCGATCGCCTTCTTGTCGAACAAGGCGCGACCCAACCCGAGGGCGCAGGCCCCGGCCTGAATCCATTCGACCATACTCTCGCGCGTCGCGTCCTCGATTCCGGTGGGCAGGACACGAGTCCATGGGGAAGGCCCCAGGATCGCCTTGAGAAACCCCGGGCCGCCCGCGGCGTCGCAGGGAAACACCTTCACAATCTCGACTCCCGAAGCCTCCGCATTGCCGATCTCGGTGACGGTCATGCAGCCCGGCATGTAGGGAACCTTGCGTCGGTTGCAGAACTCCGCGACGCGGGGATTGAAGGACGGGCTCACCACGTAATTGGCGCCGCGCGCGACGAACAAGGCGGCGGTCGCCTCATCGACGATTGATCCCACGCCGAGGATCAGGTGCGGCAGGGAGCGTCGGCAATGAGCCTCGATGGCCTGGAAGACATCAATGGCGTGGTCGCCGCGGTTCGTGAACTCGAATACGCTCGCCCCGCCCGCGGCGCAGGCTTCGACCACCTTGCAAGCGACGGCGGGATCGGAGTGAGTGAAGATGGGGACGAGTCCGACGTCGATGACGCGGTTGAGGACATCCAGTCTGGAGAAGCGGGGCATAAAGTTGGGCGATGGTTCAGTCGAATCGCCCCGAAGCGTTCCGCAAATCGCCGCCCGAATCAAGCGCCTGTGTCATCGCGGCTCGGCGATCAGAAAGAACGCGTCCCGGCCGCCCCCGCGCTCACTCCGCTTCCCCAGGAGCCGATCGACCTCGGGCGCGCGCCAGATTCTTCCCGCGCCGTCCCACCCGGTCATCCACGCGATGTCCGGGTGCACAAACCGCTCCGCTTAGTTCGTCCCCGTCAGCGCCGGCGAAGCCAGTTCGGTCGGGAAGGAAGGGAGGCGGCGGACGCGGATCGATCGGAACGAGATCTCGTCGCCCATGTGCTGCAATCCAATGTGGCCTTCCTTCTCGCGTCCGTAGCGGGGCAGGTTCTTGAATTTGCTCTGCGCCACCGAGCTCCGGAAATCAGGCCCGGCGAGCTGATAGGACAGGATCTTCTCCCCGTTCAGCCAGTGCTCCGCGATGCCCTGACGAACGCGGACCACCGATGTGTTCACCTGTCCCGCCGGCTTCACGGGCTTGTTCGGCTTGCCCGCGACCACATCGTAGAGCGCGCCCGTTCCGCGCGCGGCCTTCTTCGCTTCGGCATGATGCGCGTCATCGATCATCTGATATTCCAGTCCCGAGTGCCAGGTGGGGCCCTCATCCTCCATGATCCGGTAGAGGACTCCGCCGTCCGCGCCGGAAGTCACTCGCCACTCGACCTCGAGTTCGAAATCCTCGTAAAGCGACAGGCTGATCAAGTCCACCTGAGGCGCGCCGGGGATCGACTTCAGCTCGCCGCGCTCAATCTTCCAGCTTTTCTTGGGAAAATCGTAGAGCTTGTAGCCGCGGAACTGGTGGGTCTTGCCCGAAAACAGCGTTTCCCAGTCGCCTGGCTTGGCTTCGGGGATTTGGGGATCCTTCGCGGGGGCCTGCATAGCGAAAGCGATAAGAAGAAGGGTGAGAAGAGAGGCGTTCCAACCGGGACGAACGTTGAAAGCGGATTTGGTCATGTCTTGTCTTGGGAGGAGTGGCTGGCTTGTGAACGTCCCTAATCAACCACAGGTCCCGGCTTTGGAGAAGAGCCCAAAACGCGAGGAAAGCCCAGCCCTTTTTCTGTCTCTTCCCCGATGGCGGACCGGGGAATTACGGAGTCCCGGAAGCCGCCCCGCCATCGCCGCTGGCAGGCATCGACATCCGCTCTCCCAACTTCAAGAACTCCCAGACCGCGTCGAGCTGCTTGCCCGCGTCGCCCTCCAGAACCTCGTTCAGCTGGCTTCGACCCTCTTCGTCGAAGTAGGCCGGCATTTTGGTCTGCGGATCCACCGCCATCGGAAGACGCATCCAACGATCAAAGTAAGCGCGCCTCAGCCGACGGGCCGAGTACGCCAGATTGATCCCCTCGCTCTCGAACACCTCCATCGCCGGAAGCGTGTTGACGCCATGGCAGGACACGCATGAGAACCCCCCGACCTTTCCGAGAAGTCGCCTTCCGATCGCCGCCAACTTCTCGTCCACGGGACCAGGCTCCACCGCGGCCCCGCTCCATCCGTGAGTCGTCGCCAATCCCTCCGCGAGCTTCGCCGCGTAGGCCGGGAACGAGGGCATCCTCGCGTCCAACCAAGGCTCGCCTTTCGGATGCCGATCGGGCCTGGGCTTGTAGGGAATCCCTCCCTCGATGAAGGAAGCCATCCACGCGGGCTGCAGTTTCGCGCCCAACCCATCCAGCGGAGGAAAACCCTCGAAGACTCCGTGGCAGGCGACGCAGCGAAGACCGCGCGAAGCGCGCAGAGCGAACTCCACTGGGTCATGCCGGTCCAAGGAAGAGCGATCGGTTTTGCCGAATGCTTTTAACGCGGAGCGCTCGGCCTGCGTGAGTCCAAACACAGGCGTCCGACCTGCCCCTTCCTCCTTCTCCGCCAAACAACCCCGATCCCAGCGCTCAGTCGGGAGCTGGGACAGCGCCGCCGCCTCGAGCCGATTCTGCGCGCCTCCTCCGGCATGACACTTCATGCAGCCGAGCGCGCCCACCAGTTCCCTGCCCCGAACCACGGCGTTCGCGTCGGGGGACGCGCTCGTCGACGACGGCGCGGGAAGATCTTTTTCGAGATATGTCGCGAGTTCCCCTGCCTCGACCGCGGTGAGTCGGAAGTTCGGCATTCGAATCCATCGGTAATCCGCGTCGGGCTTCCGCAAGAACGTGGCAAGCTGACCGGCCGCGAACTTCTCGCGAACGTGGGCGAGTGGAATCTTCATCGGATCCACAGGCTTCTCGCCGGGAGCCTCATGACAAGCGGCGCAATGCAACGACTCGAACAGCGGCTTGGGCTCCGCCACGCCGGCGGCGGGCTCCGGAGCGAGACGCGTCCATGCAGGGGGATCCTTGAGCGCCGCGACGGGCGCAACCTGGGTCAGCGACGCCAGGAAGGCCGCGATGTCCGAGGCCCTGGACTCCGCGTCCGCTCCGGTCAGCAGCTTCGGCATACGAGCGGTGGGTCTCAGGCTTTTCGGATCCAGGATCCAACGTCGCATCCAATCCGGATTGCGACGCAGTCCGATGCCCTCAAAGCTCGGAGCATCCCATCCCATCTCCGCCATCGCCCCCGGTCCCGACAAAGACGCGTGGCAGCGACCGCACCGAAGCTCGGCGAACAAAGCGCGTCCTTCGCGTCGCTCCAAGCCCAACGCGCTCAGCGCCGACGGAGTGTGTGTCAGCTGGGCGGGCGGAATGGGCTGCATCAGGAAGGGCTTCTCGGCCCACGCGACCCGAAAGAAGGCCGGCCCCTGGGCCGGGGAAGTGAACCGCAGAACAAATTCGTTCAGCCCCTTGTTTAATCGAACAGCTTTGGACAGAGCGATCGACCCGTTCGTTCCTCCGACGCCAAGAACGAGGTTGCTCCGGATGGTCAGCTCAACCCTGCCGCTCGACTCCACCTGGAAGAGGAAGTCCGACCGGAGGTCCACGCGCACCTGACCGCTGACCACGGCTTGAAAGGGACCCGGCTTGAGAAATGCCGTCGCAGGCGACCCCGACTCGACATACCAGGACAGCTGAGGCAGCACAAAGCTATCGACTACGCCCGCGGCGCTCACTTCCACCCGGGCCCCGGCGTCGGGCGAAGCTGGCTTGTCCTGAGCCGTCGTGATGGCGTCGCAAAGGAGCAGCGACGCCAGCGCCAGCGCCAGCGAGGTCCGGAAGCCGGCCACGCCCACTCTTGAAACCGGATGAGAGCTCATGGGAATGACGTCAACGAGCGGACGGTCTCCTCACAACGGGGGGCGTTCTCGTCGCCAGTTCGTGCTTTGCTCGTACGCGTGGGCGACACGGAGGAGCGTCTCTTCGCCAAAGGGTTTTCCGAGCAGCTGCAGCCCGATGGGCAGATGGGGGGACCTCGTGAATCCACAAGGGATGCTGATGCCCGGGATGCCGGCGAGATTGCAGGAGATCGTGAAGACGTCGCTCAGATACATCTGGAGCGGATCGCTCGTCTTCTCGCCCGCCTTGAACGCCGCCGTGGGAGTCGTGGGACTGACAATGGCGTCGACCTTCTCGAAGGCGTTGAGGAAATCCTGACGGATCAGGGTTCTCACCTTTTGGGCCCGCAGATAGTAGGCGTCGTAGTAGCCGCTGCTCAGCACATAGGTGCCAAGGATGATGCGGCGCTTCACTTCCGCGCCAAAGCCCAGGCCGCGGGTCCTCTCATACAGCTGGATCGGATCCGCGCCATCGACGCGCGCGCCGTAACGAATGCCGTCAAACCGCGCGAGATTCGCCGAGGCTTCCGCGGTGGCGATGATGTAGTAAACGGCGACCGCGTACTCCGAGTGGGGCAGCGAGACCTCGACAATCTCGGCGCCCAGAGCGGTCAGTTGGCGAACGGCGGCGTCGACCGCGGCCTTCACCTCGGGATCCAGGCCGCCGACCATGAACTCGCGAGCGAGCCCGAGCTTCATCCCTTTCAGGCCGCCGCCAAGCGCTTTTTCATAATCGGGAACGGGCCGTGGAAGGCTCGTGGAATCGCGTCGATCATGGCCGCTGAGGACGGACAGCATTCGCGCGGAATCGCGGACGTCCTTGGTGAACGGCCCGATCTGATCGAGCGAAGAGGCGAACGCGACCAAGCCAAATCGCGACACCAAGCCGTAAGTGGGCTTCAGGCCCACGCAACCGCAGAGCGCGGCGGGTTGTCGGATGCTGCCTCCGGTGTCCGAGCCGAGCGCGGCGGGCGCCTCGTCGGCGGCCACCGCGGCGGCGCTTCCGCCGGACGATCCGCCGGGAATGCGCGAAGGATCCCATGGGTTGCGCGTCGTGAAGAACGCCGAGTTCTCGGTCGAACTCCCCATGGCGAACTCGTCCATGTTCAGGCGTCCAAAAATCACGGCGCCCGCCGAACGCAGCTTCTCCGTCACGGTGGCGTCGTAGGGCGACACAAACGAGCCCAGAATCCTGGAGCCGCAGGTGAGCGTGTGCCCCTTCACCGCGATCACATCCTTCATCCCGACGGGAATGCCGAGCAGAGGCTGTCGCGCGGAGGTGGCGCCTTGAGCGCGGAGGGAGTCCGTCGCGTCGGCCTGGGCCAGGGCGTCGGCGGGATCTATCCTCAGAAACGCCTTCACCACCGGATCCACCTTCTGGATTCGGTCGAGGCAGGCTTGCGTCAGCTCGCGGGATGAAATCTCCCGGGCGTCGAGCTTCTGGGCGCATTCGGCGAGAGTCAACGTGTGCAGCATACGGTTCATCGGAGGCGACGACGGGGAAGTCTGGCGGCGCTCGGCGCGATCATTCGACGATCTTGGGCGCCACGAACAAGCCGTTCGCCCGGGCCGGGGCGTTCAACAACGCCTCCTCGTTCGAGAACGAAGGGCGGTCTTCGTCCGGACGGGTGACGTTCACCAACGGCACGGCGTGGGAGGTGGGTTCGATGCCGTCGACGTTCACCTCGCGAAGCTTCTCGATGTATCCCAGAATACTCCCGAGCTGCGACGCGAGGGTTTGCTCCTCCTCGGGAGTCAGGGAAAGACGGGCGAGACGCGCGACGTACTGGATATTGAAGTCACCTGCGGACATGGGGCGGCAGACTAAAGAACCGCCGAAGTGAGTTCAAAGGAATAGTGGCTGGACCCGATCACTCCTCGTCAAAGTTCCGCTTGAGGAGCGCCTCCAACTCCTGAACCGCCTTCGCGGCCTCAACCCCCTCAGCGTAGACAAGAAGGCGGCTGCCGGGACCCGCGGCGAGCATCATCAGGCCCATGATGCTCTTGCCATTCACGCGATCGCCGTCCTTCTCGACAAAGACCTGGCAGTCAAATTTGTTGGCCAGACGAACGAACATCGCCGCCGGACGGGCGTGAATCCCCAGCTTGTTGGAAACGAGCAGCTCTTTCGATATTTTCGACACCGCGCAGGCCTTTATAGCGCGTCTTCATTCCGTCGACGCTCGCCCGCTTCAGTAGCAACTCCCCGGCCGCTTGCCAAACGCAATCTGCGAAAGACGATGTTTTTCTGGACGGAGGGCGGCCTCTCGCCCTCAGGGAGACAATCGATCGATCCGCCAGCCGCCATCGGGGCGCCTCGTGTAAAGGAAACGATCATGCAGCCGGCTGGGACGGCCCTGCCAGTACTCCACTGAGACCGGAGCGACGGCGTATCCTCCCCAGAAGGACGGGGCCGGAATGTCCTCTCCTGGATACCGCTTCTCCAACTCCGCGAGACGTCGCTCGAGGGGCGCGCGATCCGCAAGAACCTCGCTCTGACGCGAGACCCATGCGCCCAACCGACTCCCCCGGGGACGCGTGCTGAAGTAGGCCTCGGTGTCGGCCCGGGTCAACCGGCTCACGGCGCCGCGAACACGCACCTGCCGCTCCAGTTCGATCCAGTGGAACACCAGCGCCACGCGCGGATTCGCCTCCATCTGTCCGGCCTTGTCGCTCTCGTAGTTCGTGAAGAAATGAAACCCGCGGTCGTCGAGGCCCTTGAGCAGAACAATCCGGGCGGCGGGCGCGCCCGCGGCGTCCACGGTGGCCAGGGTCATTGCGTTGGGCTCCGGCGCCTGCGCCTGAACCGCGTGCTCCAGCCACACTCGGAACTGCGCGATCGGATCGGGCAGCAGGTCCGAGCGATCCAACCCCCTCAAGGAGTAGTCCCGGCGAATCCCAGCAAGGTTCGTGTGCGCGCTCACAGCGTGTCTCCTGAAGCCGCGCGCGGCGCGGGCTGCTCGGCCAGAGCCCAGAGGGCGAGTCCGCAACGGGTGGGTGTTCGAACGCTCATCTCATTTCCTTTCCGAGACCACCTGGAGAGTGGAAAACACTTTCTTCACGCCATCGACCTCGAACGCGAGCTTCACGGCCCTCGCCACGTTCTCGATCGAGCTCACTTTCCCCGACAACGTCACCACGCCGTCGGTGGTGTCGACGCCGATCTGCAACGCCGGCAGATCGCGCTCAGCCAGCATTTTGCCCTTGATCGTCGCGGTGATCCGCGCGTTGGCCGCGGCGTCCGAAAGCGAGTTCCCCGCCTGCTTCGCCTTCTCGCGCACGATCGCTCCGGTTCTCGACAGCTCCTCCTTGATGTCCTCGACGCGGAAGCTGTCGGAGAGGGACTTCGCGACCGACGATGACAACGATCGTCCGGAGAGGGACGAGGACTGAAAGCGTCCGGAGGTGAAAAACCAGAAGCCCCCGGCGCCGAGCACCGCTCCCAGAAGCATTGCGCATCCGTACCGAAACATGGCGACAGCTTAGAAGCAGGACTGGCGATTGTCTCCTCTTTCGTTGTCCTGGGATGGGCTTGCGCCGAGCCTCGAAGCGGGTGAGGTTGACCGCGCACTATGGACATCAAGAACCTGGAAACCGTCCCGCCGTTCACCACGAAGGATGGCTCGGAGATTCGCGAGCTGCTCGCGTATCGGAACTCATCGATCCGCAATCAAAGCCTGGCCGAGGCCCGCGTCGCTGTGGGCGCGAGCACTCAGGAGCACTACCACGCCAGGACCGAGGAGATCTATTTCATCACCCAGGGCGAAGGCCGGATGCGGATCGAGGGGGAGATCGCGACGGTCAAGGCCGGCGACGCCATCGCCATCCCGCCCGGACGCCGCCACAAGCTTTGGAACACCGGCGCCTCGCCCCTGAAGCTGCTTTGCGCGTGCGCGCCCTGCTACGAACACTCGGACACCATCATCACGGAAACAGAACCCGAACCCGCCCCATGAAGCCCAAGAACGTCCGACTGTTCATCAAACCCTACTGCGGCTGGTGCCACGAAGCCCAGGAGTGGCTCGACGAGCGCGGCATCCACTACGAAACGCTGGATGTCACCGCGAGCGAACGCGCCCGAGACGAGATGGAGGAGCTATCGGGGCAGACCCTCGCTCCCGTGATCGATGTCGACGGCGAGGTGCTCGCCGATTTCGACGTCGAGCAGCTGGAAACCTTCTGGGACGCGAAGGTGGGAAAGACCTCGGATTGAGGGAGGCGCCCTATCTGTCTGAGGCGGGCAGGACCTGAAGGCGGCTCCAGACCGGAAAGTGATCGGAGGATCCTTTGGCGATCACGCCGCTTTCCAGAGTCCGCAGGCGTTGGTTGTGGAAAAGGTAGTCGATGCGACCTCCGATGTTCCGGGTGGCTTCGGATCCCTTCCAAGTGATCCGGCGATCGGCGTCCGGATCCGCTGAGAGGAGGCTATCGATCCACAGCTCCTGCTTCAGGAAGGTTTGGGCGGAGGAGAAGGAGAAACTGTTGAAATCGCCGAGGATCACGGCGGGCCCGACGCGCCGCATGGCGGAATGAACACGCAGAATTTCCTCGGATTGCGCCTCGCCGGATTGCTGAAAGACAGCGAGCGCCGAGGTCAATGACTTCATCCTTCCCACGCGGGGAGTGGCGAGATGCACCACCGCGAACTCCACCTCGTTCGATCCGCCCGGATTCCCGGCCCAGGAAGCCGCGCCGATCAAAGCGCCGCGGAATCCGCCCGTGGGCGACAGATACTGAATCCGGCTCAAGGGCCACCGACTCATCACGCCGCAACCGCCCGACCCCAGTTCCGTCCGGAAATGTTGGTGAGGCAGCAGGTCCGACAGATCCCGCCTGAGCTCGCGTTCGATGCGGGGAGTGGTTTCCTCGAGAGCGAGGATATCGGGCCGCATCTCCTTCACGATCTCCACAACCTCCGCGACGTTGGTGTTCCGAAAGAACACATTCCAAGCGGCCATCTTGAACTCCGCCCCGCCCTTAGCCGGCTCCGCGCAGCAAGCGTCGAGAGCAATGAACGCCCCGGCAAGAAGGATGAGGACCCGCGCAAAACCCATAACGCGACCGTAGAGCGACCCGGCAGCATCCGCAAGGCGTCACCGCTCAGGTCAATCCCCTCAGGGTCCGGCAGGGAAGGCTTTGATAGACACCTGATGCCGCCGCAGGCGGCCGTTCAGCTCGCGGTCTTCAGTTCGTCGCGCAATTGCCCGTCGACGAAGAGCGCTCGACCCACTTTGATGATCGCTGCTCGGCAGGTTGTTCCGTGCGCTCCCTTCGGGCTCTTGCAGGGCGGTTTCGCGCGAAGAGGAATTCAGGCTAGCGGTCGAAGACCTTGACGGTCACCCGGCCGTCGGCGGTGATGAAGGCTCGGAAAAGGCCCTCCGAGTTGAACGACGCGGCCGCATGCCCCGCGCGATCCAGCGCAATCACGGCGCCCGATCCGCCCGCGGGCTTCAACTTCTGCTGCACCACGACATCGACCGCTTTCTGAACAGAGAGCTTCTTATACCTCATGAGCGACACGATGTCGTGCGCCACGGCGTAGCGGATGAAGAACTCGCCGTGCCCGGTCGAAGAAACCCCGCAGGTCTCGTTGTCGGCGTAGGTGCCGGCGCCGATGATCGGCGAGTCCCCCACCCTGCCCCATCGCTTCTCCGACATGCCCCCGGTGGAGGTGCCCGCCGCCAGATTGCCCTGGATGTCCAAAGCCACGGCGCCCACCGTCGACCATTCGCAGGTCGACGGAATACTCAGGCCGGCGCTCCTGCTCTTGTTCTTGCTCGCGTCTGGCGCTCCGGGTTTCGGGGCGCTCTGCTTCTCCTTCTCCAGCAGTTCAAGATGCTCTTTCCATCGCTCCTCGGTGCGGAAGTAGGCCGGATCCACGATGTCCAATCCGTTTTCCCGCGCAAACGCGTTGGCGCCCTCGCTGACAAGGAGCACATGAGGCGATCTCTCCATGACGGCTCGCGCGGCGGAGATGGGGTTCTTGACGATGGTCACGCCCGCCACAGCGCCGGCCTTGAGGGTGCGTCCATCCATGATCGATGAATCGAGCTCGTTGCGGCCCGCGCTGGTAAACACGGCGCCGCGTCCGGCGTTGAAAACCGGATTATCCTCCATCCGTCGAATCGCGGCCTCGACCATGTCCAGGCCCGAACCGCCCTTCCGATAAACCGCGTAGCCCGCGCGGACCGCCTCCTCTAGTCCGGCGCGAGACAGCGCCTCCATCTGCGGAGTGATCTTCGACCGTTCCGCCGCCGCGCCCCCATGAATGACCAGGACGACCTTGGCCTCCTCGGCGTTCGCCGAGAGAACCAGGAGGGTGGCGATGGAGGCGGCGAGAGAGGCGATGCGTTTCATAGGAGGAATGTTTCCTGTTGTTTCACGCAAACGGCGCCCGTCGTCCATCGCAAAGTGTCGCGCCCTTTGGGTCCTTCGCGATTCACTCTCCGCCTCCGTAGTGTCTATTGGGCCGGCAAAGTTTAACCGCGACGGACGCAACGGACGCGACGCAAAGAGGAGGCTTTATTAGCGCGCCCGTTGGAAAAACCTCTCGTGAAGACATGAAGGGACGACGACGAAGGGCTGCCCCGGCAATACGGGGTCACCCCGAAAGGCGTGGCATTTGACAACGGCTCCCCTCCGCTTCGCCCCTGACTTCGCGCGCCTCCCCCCGGCCCCATTGCCAGAGGCCCGTCTTCGTCCACATTGCTTCCACGAAAGCCGGGTCATCCCGGACGAGCTCCCATGAAATCGCGCATCTCCACATTCCTGCTGATTCTCGCCGCCGCGGCCACGGCCTTCTATCTCTGGGACAGATCCAAGTACCAGATCGCGTCGACGATGGCGCTGCCGCTGAAAGAATTCAGCACGGCGGAGTATCCGGAGGATCCGGCGGAGCGCAGCGTGATGAACGGCCGATATCGCCAACGCGCCCTCACCCTGGTTCAGAAGGACGCAAAGCATTTTGATTTCATCCTGGAGAGCAAGGACCCCGCGGTGGCCAGGATTGTTTGGAAGGACGTGGATGTCTCCCTATTCGCCACCGGTCAGCCCGCGTGGACGCGCGCCCACGAAGGCAACCAGCTGATCGCTCTCACCGATCGTGAATGGAGCCGGCAACAGGTCAGCTTCAAGAAAGGCAACCCTCACCTGGAGATCACAGGCGGCGACGGGTACGAGGCGACCAATCTCTTCACGGCGGACCTGGCGAAGAACTGCCTGAACGCGGGCCTTTGGGAGATTCAGCTGACTTTCCAGGAGAACAACAACAAGGCGCTCTACTACCACGCCTGGTTTACTTTTCCCCTGGGTCACTATCGCAAACTGGTCGAGGCGAACTCGGGCGTGGCTTACTCGACGATCTGGCGACGGATGGAGCATTGGGTCAACCCCGAGGGCGCCGCCCTGGATCTCGCGGGCCTCCGGAAGACCGTGTCGGAGCGGGTTCCCGCCGCGATTTTTCCCCGAACGGAACGTGTCATCGCGGGCGGCGAGCAGAAGCGAAAGATGCGCTGCGTGACAGCGGACAACATCCGGACCTGGGCCGACTATTTCGATGGTCGCGAGGTCCATTTCGCGGCATTCATCAAGCCCGGCCGCTACAGCGTTCAACATCCCTGGAAGCACCAGTACTGGCGCATCGGCGACTACCAACGCACCATTCTGCGGGACATCGTCTCGCCGGCCGGCACGAATGTTCTGCAGGAGCTCGAACTTGTGTTTCGCGACACGAGAACGGGAGAAACCAACCGGCTGTTCGTGGGAGGATTCGACGCCGCGCAGTTGCCTCAGCTGCCCATCGCGGATTACTCCAAGGGATTCTATCGCCCCATGGGCATCAGCGTTCCGCCCTTCTTCCAATCCTACGACGAGCTCGAAGCCAACATTCCATGGCGTTCTCCCTACTTCAGTTTCATCCTCGACTCCAAGGACCGGTGGATCAACCATCACGAGCTCTCGGTCGACGGCCCTGTCATGCATCGCGACGAGAAAGATCCGAGCCTCCTACACCTCTACCTGCTCTCCTACGAACGCCACGCGCTGGTCGGGCACTTCCTGATTCCGCTTTCCGTGGACCACAGCGCGCGCGTTTTGCATGCCTCGGGGCGATGAGAGCCGGCTCGCGGATTCTCGACCCTTGCCCTTCGCTGCGTTGAGCACAGCACTCGACGAGGTTTCCGACAAAGGAAGGCCGAACACGGCCCCGAAACGTCCAAAACCCACAGCCCGTGAGAACCCGGGCCGAGAACGGACAAACGTCATGCCCCTCCGCGGAACGCCGCCACCTCGTTCATCGCGCTCCGGCGGGCCTCAATCCCGCGTCGTTCAAGTCGAGGCTGTAGAGGATCTGGTTGTAATCGTAACGCGGCGTCGGCTCCTTCACATCGCTGAACTGCTGCGTGTAGGTGCCTTCGAAGAGCAGCACGGATGAATCAGGCGCCGTGAGTTCAGGGTGCAGCCGAGGATTGTAGAAAGTGTAATGCGCGTGGCTCAGGACCTTCACCGCCGGCCCCCAAGGCCCCTGCGGCGCGGGAGCCTCGGAATACCAGAGCTCGCCGAAAGCCGAAGGCCGGCCGAACGCTTCCATGAAAACCGCAACCCATCGCCCGCGATGGGCGTTCCACGCGATCGACCCGCTGTGCGGCTTGATGGCCTTGCCGTCCGCCGCGGAGGCGAGGGTTTCCTGCGGCCTCAAAGACTCCCAGGCGGACGGATCCTCCCAGGCCTCGAACGAGGCCCGACAGCGGAGCGTGGGGAGCGGGTTGCCGAAATAAACCCACTGGATCCCCGAGGCGTCCGTCCACAGCGAGGCGTGCCCCTCGGGCATCGCGGGCTTCGAATCCTTGCCCGCGCCCCGGCTCCACGTCGCTTTCAAGCGCTCAAATGACGCCTTCTCCTCGTTCCACACGCAGAGGCCGGTTTCGTAGGCTTCGAGCGGCGGCTTGATTTTCATGTAGGCCGCGACAAGACGCGAACGCCTCATCCGATCGGGAAGACTCACGCAGCCGCTCAGCCAGGTGGGCCCGCTCCCCGGCAGTCGCGCGACTCCGCGCAGCTGGGCCTCGCCATCGCGAAAAAGATCGAACGCAAAAGCGATTGGAGGCGCGAGGTTCGTCCAGATCGCCGCGGAGGAAGTCGCGCCGAGCATGTCGAAGATGCCCAGCGGATATCGCGCGAGGGTCGTGTCGCCCCAGGCCCAGAACAGCCGGCCCCGATGCGCCGCCACCTGAACGCTGTCGCAGCCCAGCACCCCCGACTCCTTCCATTCCGAGCGAAGTCCCAGCTTCTGGTTTTCGGCGAACAACCCGGCGCCGGTCAAGCGACCGAGTCGCCGCGCGAGGCTCGTGCGTCGGACCTCCACCCGAAGCGTCGCTCCGGGCGCGGGACGCAGCCTCACGCCCTGCATGCCGAAGCCATCGCGCGGGACCTCGTATCCATCGGCGCGCACATCGAACCATGTCTCGCGCCCCATCAGCTCCGGAGCGTCGAACGCGACCACGCCCGCGTTGTCCGTCACCCAGCGGGAAAGATGGGTCGTCCTCAACTCCACCAAAGGCACCGGCCAGCCAGAGCCTTGCTCGACGACGGTGATGGAACAGAGGTCCGCGGCCATGGCCGCGCCGGCGACGCAGCGTAGGATCAAAGCGAGCCCGAGGCAGCGCCTCGCGGCCAGCCGGAGGCCGTGGCGCGAAAGAAGTTGCGGACCGCCGATCATGGCCGCCCCCCGGCGGAAGCGCGGCGCGCGATCGCCTCGCGGATCAGCGCGGGATCGTCGCTGATCAGCCCATCGACGCCCAGATCAAGCAGGCGATTCGCCTCCGCCGGCTCGTTCACGGTGTACACGAAAACCTTCATCCCGAGAGCGTGCGCGCGCTCGATGCCGTCCCGAGCGATGCCTCTGTTCCAGCCGACAACGCGGGCGCCCGTGTCGAGCAACGCGTCGATCCAGCCCGGGCTCAGATGGCGTCTCGCGTCGCTCCACGTTCTCACGCTGCGGAAAGGAGGAGGACCCAAGGCTCCCAGAGTCTGCGCGGGCTCGAGACGGTGGAGTTCTCGCAGAAAGTCCCAGTCGAAGGCCTGCACAATCACGTCATTCACCCAATCCCCCTGGCGCAGGGTGGCGAGGCAATCGGCGGCGTCGCCGGACTTGCGCTCGATCAGGGTCGCGGCCTCCGCCTGGATGACGGTCAGGGCCTCGAACAAGGTGGGAACGCGCGCCCCGCGGAACTCGGGCGCAAACCAGGCGCCGGCGTCCAGGGCTTGAAGCTCGGCGCAGTCCTTGCGGGCGACGGAACAGCGACGGAGCCCCCATCGCGCGCCGGCGTCGGTGGTTCGGTCGAGCGTGGCGTCGTGGATCGCCATCGGCACGCCATCGCGACTGTGATGGTAATCCAGCTCCACCATATCCGCGCCGGACCGCAATCCCATTGCGAACGAAGGCAGGGTATTCTCGGGCGCGTGACGGGCGGCGCCGCGGTGCCCGATCACGAGAGGCCGGGCGAGCTTCAACAACGCGGCGGCTTTCCGCGCGGGCTGAGGTTGACGCGCTCTAGACATCGACCCAGTTCTTCGTCCGGCTGCTCCGGAGAACGGCCTCGCACAGCTTCACTTCGTGATGACCGTCCGCCGCCGTGGCGAACAATGGCGCCGTCCGCCGGCCGTTCGCGATGTGTTCGTACACGGCGCGACAGTGCATCTTATGGCTGTCGGGAAATCCTTCGGGATGGCCGCCGGGGTAGTCTGTGAAGCCGGCGACATCCTCCGAGAAACCCGCCGTCGCGCGTTGAAGAATCTGGTTGGGCTCGTCGCGACGCCCGACGAGGATATCGTTGGGCTGTTGCAGCTCCCACTGAACGCTCCCCTTCGTGCCGTACACTCCGAGGTAAAGGCTGCACTTCCATCCCGCCGCGACCTGGGACACGGACGCGTTGGCGTGGACGCGCTTCGCAAACCCGTGCTTCGCCTTGGCGAACCGCAACAGCACAGTGCCGAAATCCTCCGTGTCGACGCGATAAGGAACCAGGGTGTTGGGATCGACCTGGGCGAAGGTTTGCACTTCGCCGCGGGGACGCAGCCGTGTCTTGTGGCAGGTCTCGACATGAGCGAACACGCTCACGGCCTTGGCGCCGAGGATGAAGGAAACCGCGTCGATCCAATGCGTCCCGATGTCCCCGACCGCCCGCAGCTTCCCGCCTTCGCGCGCGAGGACGCGCCAGTTGTAGTCCGTGCGCTTGAGGAGCCAATCCTGGAAAAAGTGGCCTTGAACATGGATGATCTCCCCCAAATCGCCGCGGGCCACCATGGCGCGCATCTGCAGCACCGCCGGAAAGAACCGGCACATGTAGTTGACGGCGAAAACAGGAGAACCATTCCTGGCGACCGCCGCCGCGACGCGCGCGGTTTCGGCGCTGGTCATCCCGAGGGGCTTCTCGCAGACCACATGCTTGCCCGCGGCCAGCGCCGCGAGCGACTGCTGCACGTGGACCTTGTTCGGCGAGGTGATATGGATTACGTCCACGTTCGGCGATTGGCACATCGCGCGATAGTCATGGTCGCCGTAGACCTCGGGGATCCCCCACTTCTCAGCGCAGGCCTTGGCGGATCGTGTCGACCCACAAACAGCGGTGACCTGAACGCCCAGACGTTTCAGGGCCTCGATGTGAACAGGCCCGATAAAGCCTGTGCCGATGACCCCCGCCCGAAGGTGATGCAATGGTTTCATTCAGGCCGCGATTGAAAGGGGCCGGCCTGGGATTGGCAATGGGTTAATCGATCAGTGCCCCGCCGCGCTCGCCAGCCGGGCCGGGAGATACAGAGTGCAGACCGTGCCGCGGCCCGGCTCGGCGTGCACATGAAGCCCTCCGCGATTCTCCTTCAGCAGGCGCCGCACGATGCACAGCCCCAATCCGGATCGCCTTTCGCCCAACGAGTGCTGTCCCACGAAAGGCTCAAATATCCGCTCCAGGACATCCGGAGTCATGCCGGGGCCCGTGTCCATGACGGACAAAGACAGCAGCGGCGTGAGATTCTGAAACCCTTCGCGATTGATGAAGCGCTCGTTGGGCCCGTCCTGAAACAAGGCGAGATCCAGCGGTTTCATTATGACTTCGCCGCGCACCTCGACCAGGTGGCATTCGCGCGCGCATTGCAGCGCGTTGATGGTGAGGTTCAAGAGCATCTGAATCAGGTCGGTGCCGTTCACCAGCACGAGCGCGTCCTTGGGCAGCGGCTTGATCTGGAGCTCATGGCCTCGCGCGTCGGGCAGCGCCCTCACGAGGTCCCCCAGATCGACGAGGATGTGATTGGCCCAAACCTTGCCAGTCTCCCCGGAATTCGGGCTGAGCAGTTTGAGATAGCGACGTGAGATTTCGATGCAGTTCGTCACCTGCCGCGTGACGCGCCGCATGCGATCCTTCATCAGCTCGAGGTCCTCGGCGTACAAGGCCGCCTCCTGGTTCAACCGCTGATTCACCAGCTGCACCAGGCCCGAGATGATCGTCAAGGGACCGTTGATGTCATGGATGATGCTGGCGTAGATCTCCCAACGGGTGCGCATGGTCTCCTCCTTCACGCGGAGCTGCTGCACCTGCTCGCGAATCTCGGCCAGCCGCTGGATATTGTCCTGCACCTCGCGATTGCTCAGCCGGCGGCGCATGGCGGCCGTGATCACGGTCCGGATGTTTTGAACCTCGAAAGGCTTGTTGAGATAATCGCACGCGCGAAGCCGGAGCGCCTTCCGCAGATACTCGGGCGTCTCGAACGCGGTGAGCATCACCACCTCGATGCCAGGATCGAGCTGCCGAATGTGCTCGAGCAGCTCCAGCCCGGTCATGTCCGGCATCCGGATGTCCAGGATGGCGACGTCGATCTGATGCTCGCGGGCCAGTTCCAGGGCCATCTTCGCCGAGGAGGCCACGGTGATGCGGTAATCCTCCTTGAAAACGAGGCGCAGCGACTCGCGCGGACCTTCCTCGTCGTCGACCACCAGCAGATGGGGGACTGTGTCCAACCCGCCGCCAGGGACGTCAGGGGTGGCTACAAGGTCGTGCGCTTCGCTCACGGGAGCGCGATCGTTCAGGATGTCCAAAGGCAACGGGGTAGACATGACAGCGAGGGAGCCCGCGGCGATTCCCTTTGCGCAACGAAGCACGGCCACGCGGCCGGTCGAGGCGCTCGGGGACTCCGCGAACGCAGTGTTCAGCTGACGGATTGCGACTGGGACGCCGTTGAAGGCGCCGCGCTTCCCGGACCGGGACATCACATCTCGGGAAGACGGCGCGCAAAGTCTCCTCCAACCCGGCGCGCAGGGGAGGCGCGAAGAGCCAAGGGAAACCAAGGCGAGAGCGGCGGACGATGCCCGGAGGAAAGCTCTCATCCATCCGAGCGGGGAACACCAACTCCACATCGAAGCGATTGAGCTCGCGACTCTCCGCCCGCGGGCGCCCGCGGAGGGCGAAACGCGCGCCTCTCCTCGGGGAATAGAGATGGCAAACGCGCGTTGGGTCGAGAGCCAGATTCCCTGGGCACGATACTCCATGTGCCCATCGAGAACCCAATATTACGTCCGTGCTCAAAGGTTCAGTGGATGCGTTGGTGACGCGGATAGTATGCAAAAAAAGTCCGGGCTCAAGTGGAATCTCGACGGTGGAATTTCGCTCGCGCGCCCGCGGAAGTTCCGCGTAGTTTCCCCCGCATGAAATCGGACGTCGCCTCCCTTCACCGAAGGACTCCCTTCATTCTCCGATGAAACGACAGCTGCGTGTGCTCGTGGTCGAAGACTCGGAGTTCGACGCCCACGTGATGGTGAACCTCCTCCGGCGCGCGGGCTACGACCCCTACATGGAGCGCGTGGAAACCGGCGCGGCGCTTTCAGAGGCCGTCAGCTCGAAGCCGTGGGACGTCGTCCTCGCCGACTACAATCTTCCCTCGTTCAACGCCCTCGACGCTCTCAAGATCATCCAGAACGCCCACCTCGACGTTCCTTTCATCATCGTTTCGGGAGGGATCGGCGAGGACATCGCGGTGGCCGCGATGAAGGCCGGCGCGCACGACTACCTGATGAAGGGCAACCTTCACCGGCTCGCTCCCGCGGTGGAGCGCGAGCTGCGGGAGGCGTCGATTCGATCGGAGCAGAAACAGGCCAAACGCGCGCTGCAGGAGAGCGAAGAGCGCAATCGACTGCTCTGGGAGACGTCGCCGGACGGCGTGATCCTCATGGACGAGAACTGCCACATCCAGTTCCTGAATCCCGCCGTGGAGGAGGTGTTTCGCTACACCCAGGACGAGCTGATTCAAAAGTCCTTCTCGACGCTCCAACCCGCGCGGCTGGATCAGTTGCTTCGGACGCGCCTGGACGAAACCCTCGGAGCGGGGGCGATGCGGGTGAGATGGAGGAACCTCGAGACGGTTGGCTTGCGGCGTGATCAGTCGGAGTTTCCGATGGAAATCAGCATGAGCGACATGCTCCTCGGAGGCCGGCGGAGGTTTGTGTGCTTCATCCGGGACATCACCGAGCGCAAGCGGGCGGAAGCGGAGCTCCGAGAAAGCCAGGAGCAGTTCAAGACGGCGCGAGAGATCCAACAGCGCCTCTTCCCCAAGACGGCGCCCGCCGTGCCCGGCTTCGAGATCGCGGGCGGATCCTTTTCCGCGCACGCGGCCGGCGGCGACTACTTTGACTATCTGCCCCTGCTCCATCGTGAGCAGATGGCCGTTGTGGTCGGCGACGTGAGCGGCCACGGCGTCGGCCCGGCGCTGCTCATGGCAGAAACCCGGGCGTATCTCCGCGCGCTCACCGGCCAGCCAGGAGACGTCGGCGAAATCCTCACGCGGGCCAACGCGATCCTTGCGGAGGACGTCGGCTCCTCTCGCTTTATCACTCTCCTCATGGCGCGAATCGATCCCATCCGACGCACCCTCCACTACGTCAGCGCCGGACATCCTCCCGGCTACATCCTGGGCCCCACGGGGAAGGTGAAGCACACCCTGCCCCGCACAGGGCTGCCCCTGGGACGACGCCCTCACACGGTCTACAAGGAATCGCCCCCGGTGCCCCTCGATAGCGGCGACCTGATTCTCCTTCTCACCGACGGCATCGAGGAAGCCGCCGCGCCGGACGAGACTTTGTTTGGCGCGGAACGAATCCTGGAAGTCGTCCGAAGCACGGTCAACCAGCCCGCGTCCCGAACCGTCGAGGCGCTATACGAGGCCGTTCAGGCGTTCGCCGGCAAGGGCCCCCAGCTGGACGATCTCACGGCAATCGCGATCCGTGTGCTCGCGCCGCCGCCCGCCCCCTCGGCATGATCGCCGGCCCGCTCATTCCCCAAATGGCAATTCGCGGGTCGCGCGGCCGAAAACCGCGCTAGGGCTTTTCGATCTCGGGAAGCTGAATCCGGGTCAGGCGCTTGGGCGCCGACATGTTCGCCTTCGCCAGCTTTTCGGCGAGCGTGGCGGGCGTGGTGGTCGCCACGCTGCCGTCCACAAGACCGATGTTGCCCTGTCCGTGATGCAACTCGCCGGTCCATCCCGCGGGCGGCTCGGCCCCCAGGGCAAGAATGTGGTGAACCGAAGTGGTGCCGTTGGTCAGGTTGCGATCACCCAGAAGGAACATGGCGGGGTGCGTTTCGTCCGCGTCCAAGCCCAGCCAGTAGCTCAGATTTCGATTGGACAGGCGCGAGAAGTCGCCCAACGCCGCGCGACCGGGATCCGCGGGGCAAACCAGCCGACGAAGGTCGGCCGGGGTGAGTTGCTTGTTCAGCGCGGTGAAATGGCGAAAAGCTTCGCCGGTTTCGGCGGATTGACGCGATCCGCCTTTGGCCGCGCTCAGGCTCATGGGGAAAGTCTCCCGGTTGTCGTTCGAGAACAGCCGGAGGGCCAGCGACAGAAAACGGATGTTGAAGGAACAGTTCGTCGAGGCCGACCGTTCCCGGACGTCCTGCTGAGCGCTTCCAGCCACCGCGACCAACAGCGCCACGCAAGCCGCCGACATTGCCAGCTCAGTCCGCGTGAAGGCATCCACCCCGGAGGGACGCCGAAATCGAGGCCGTTTCATAGATGATGCAAGAGCCATCCATGAATAGCTCCGAACCCGAACCTATTACAATCCCGCAGTCGCCAGGAACGCGGGGCGCGGCGCATCCCGATGCGGCGAGCTATCCACCCCCATACAGAGCGAGACGGTTACAGCCGCCGCCTCGCTTGACTGTGTCTCAAAGCAGGACGCCTCCGGGCGGAGCGTGGCGTCAACCTGCTCCAAACCGTCGGGTTTAGCGCCTACCCGGCCATCTAGCGGCGCCGCGCTCGCCACAATGGACACTCAACTCGATGACGGCGGTCGTCGTGGAAACGCGCGCACGCGCAAGGAGGCCTGTCTGAAGCGCTCTTCTCCTCCGTAGAATCCCCGATTCCTCTGAGCGTAACCCCTCGAATTGTCGGCGAAAGGGAAGTGGTGCATGTTGCTCCATACCGAGAACAGCTCACTGCACCCTGAACCGCTCGAATCCGAACATGACCAATCCTGGAACCAATCCCTCGAATCTGCCTGACCTTCCGGAATCCCGCTTCGCGGGTTCGAACACGGAACGGACCGGCCTGGCGAGGCCCTCGGTGAACGGACGAACGGCTTCGGGCGCTTCGCGCCGCCGGTTTTTCTGGCGGGCGCTGCTGACCGACGTCCAGCAGCGCTTCCCGATGCTGATGGGATTGTTCCTGTGCTGCGTGGCGAGTTATTTCCTAGCGAGTCGATATATGGTTTGCACTGTGATTATCCGTGGTCGGAGCATGACGCCCACCCTCCGTGACGGGGATCAGTATCTTCTCAACCGCATCGCGTATCTCTTCCGGGAGCCCAAGCGCGGCGACCTTATCGTCCTTCGCGACCCCGGCCACACCGACATGGCGATCAAGCGGATCGTCGCGGGGCCTGGCGACTGCATCGAGGTCAAGGATGGGGTCGTCTATGTGAATCACTCCCGCCTCGCGGAGCATTACCTCGCCCCCAGCACCCAGACGCAGCCCGGCAAGGCCCTGTCCTCAGGCGCGGTGCGATTGGGCGATAAGAGCTACTTCGTCCTGGGCGACAACCGGCAGGAGAGCGAGGACAGCCGGTATTACGGACCGATTCACCGCGACAATATCGTCGGCGTCGTCAGTCTCTAGACTCTAGACTCTCTCGGTTCACAAAACCAAACACCGCCGGCGCGCAGGCGGCGGTGTTTGGTTTTGTCCATGGCCCAGGCCAAAGCAACGCTTCCCATACCGGCGCGCTTCGACTAGCTTCCGGCAAGCCCTATGCGCCCGTTGATGCTTGCCCTCGCGTTTCTCTTCGGAGCTCCCGCCGAAAGGCCAGCGGTCGGGGCGGACTTCTTTCTCCCCGATCACGTGAAACAAGTGGGAACGATCCGGACGGCGGGAGTGCGGGAAAGCTCGGGCATTGCTCCCTGCCGATCCGACCCTGAGATCTTTTGGACGCATACAGACGGACCGCGATCCATGCTGTTCGCCATCGACCGCAAGGGCCATGCGCGGGGACAGGTCATCGTCAGCGTGGCCCTGTTCGACTGGGAGGATCTCGCCTCCGACCATAAGGGGCATCTCTACATCGCCGACACGGGCAACAATCATCTCGCGCGCTCACAACTCGCGGTGCATGAGATCGACGAACCGGATCCCGTCAAGCTGCCCTCCACGCTTCCCGTGAGGCGCACATGGAAGCTGAGTTTCCCGAAAGATCCCTTCGATTGCGAAAGCCTGTTCCTCTGGGAAGGACATGGCTATGTCATCTCGAAGGTTTTCAACAACGCCAAGGCGGCTCTCTACCGCTTCCCGCTCAAAACCACGGGCGAGCCCCTCGTCCTGGAGCGCGTAACAAAGCTCAAGATCGATTCCCCCGTGACGGCCGCGGATCTCTCGCGCGATGGAAAAAAGCTGGCGATCATCTGCAAGTCCGGCGCCGGGCTGCTGCAGGTGGACGGGGACCTGAAATCCGCCGGAGACTTCAAGCCGGTCTGGACGAAGTTCCACCACGAGCATATCGAGGCTTGCTGCTTCGTGCCGGAAGGCCTGCTCGTGACCGCGGAATCCCGCGAGATCTACCTGTTCAGCGGCGACGTGTTCCGCACGGCGACAGGCCGATAGGAATCCAGGGGTAAACGCCTCCCCGCTCCGCCATCCGCCGGGGCGCATTTGTCACCGATTTGGGGCTTGGCAATCCCCCCAGATTTCGGCAGCTTCTTCGAAAGTCCCCGAATCATTTAAACCTGCATGCGCTCGAACGTTAGCCCTCGTCTTTCCTCTTCCTCGGGCAGGGTTTCTCCAAGGCGTCTCCCGAATCCGGCGTTCACCCTCCTGGAACTATTGGTGGTGGTCGCCATCATCGCCATCCTGGCCAGCCTCCTGCTCCCTGCGCTGATCAAGGTCCGCGAGAAGAGCCGCGCCGCGGTCTGCGCCACCAACCTCCGCGAGATGGGCATTGGATCCATGCAATTCTCAATGGACAACGGCGGCAGCTTTCCATCCTTTCGCGATTGGCTCTACACGACGCCCGGCGACCTCACGAGCGGAACCCTCTACGGCTACGTTCGCACGCGGCAGATCTATATGTGCCCCACTGAGCTTAAGGAGTTCAACTCAGGGCAACCGGTCGCCAATTACGAGGGCCTCAGTTTCCGCGCCCCGCAGGCCAAGCGTGACTTTAGCTATGCGATGAACTGCGGCCTCTGCCACATTCGCGATATCGCGAACTTCCTTCACCCATCCGACACGCTCCTCTACATGGAAGCCAGCCTGGCGACGAACGACTACTCAGGTCGGGTGGGCCCCAGCTTCGGATCCCACTCCCTCGCGACGCGCCACAGCAATCGCGGCCACATGATCAAGGCCGACCTCCACATCGAGGCCTTGGGCACGCGCGAGGCGGACGCCCAGGAGCAGCTCAAGCGCTTCTGGTTTCCCACCATGGATACGACAGGACCCCACGGCCTCCCCGTCGGAGGCGGTTTGCAGTAAGCACCGCTCAACCCGCGCCGCCAAGGATGGATCATGAAACGCCTCTCGCGCATCGCAGCCTCCGCAGCCGCTCTTTACGCCTCATGCTCTCTATCCGCGAACGCCGGCAACTGGCCTGGCTGGCGGGGACCCGAAGGCACCGGCGTGGCGGCGGACGCCCGGCCGCCTGTTGAATTCGGAAAGGAAAAGAATCTCCGGTGGCGCGCCGAACTACCGGGCCCTGGAAACTCTTCCCCGATCGTTTGGGGGGACAAAGTCTACGTCTCTCAATCCCTGGACAAGGAGAAGCGCCGGGTCGTGATCTGCTTCGATCGTTCTTCGGGGAAGCAGCTCTGGACCTCAGGCGTCGCCTATGCCGACAACGAGCCCACCCAGGAGAACAATCCCTATTGCGCGGGAACCCCCGCCACCGACGGCCAGCGAGTGTATGTGTGTTTTGGATCAGCGGGCGTGGCGGCCTACGACGCCGCGGACGGCAAGGAAGCCTGGCGTCGGGATCTGGGGAAGCTCAGCCACATGTTCGGCAACGCCGTGTCGCCCGTTCTGCATGGGAATTTGTGCATTGTGAATTTTGGGCCTGATGAAAAGGCCCGACTCATCGCCCTCGACAAGTCCACGGGACAAACCGTTTGGGAATCCACGCCGCCAAAGCCCGAAGAAAGCGAGACGCAGCAAGGCCCAGGCGGACGGGGAGGCTTCGGAGGCGGCGGGCCGCCTGGAGGACCCGGCGGAGGGCGCGGCGGTTTCGGTCCAGGGATGATGCTTGCCCCGCAGATTCTTGCCCAAGGCGACAAGGACGGAGACCACAAGCTCACCAAGGACGAGTTCGCGTCGCTCGCCGATTCGTGGTTCGACAAGCTCGACACCGAGAAAGCGGGCAAAGTGACGCAGGCCGAGTTCACAGACCGGCTCGCCACCGTGCTGCCGCCGCCGCCGGACGCGGGAAGAACCGACGGACCGCCGGGAGGCGGGGGACCTCGCGGCGGAGGCAGAGGCGGCCCCGGTCGCTTCGTGGGCCCCGGCATGTTCACGGTCGCCGATCGCGACAAGGACGGCTCGCTGACGCGAATCGAGCTGAAGAACACCTTCGCGACATGGGCGGCGGATTGGGATATCGACAAGGCCGGCCACTTGACTGAGGAGAAGCTGCGCGATGGATTGAACACAGCGCTCCCGCGCCCCAATTTCGGCGGCCCCGGCGGAGGTCCAGGCGGACGCGGCGGACGCGGAGGCCCCGGCGGATCTTGGAGCACTCCCCTGCTGGTTCGCGCGGAGGGACACGACGAGCTCATCGCCGTTTTCCCCAACCGTATCGTCGGCTACGATCCCAACACCGGCAAAGAACTCTGGAGGAGCAAGGGCATCGGCGGAACCATCTACACCTCGCCTCTCTATGGGGAAGGCGCCTTGATTGGAATGAGCAGCGGGATGGGGGGCGGCGCCGCGATCGCCCTGAAGCCCGGCGGGACGGGCGACGTGTCGGAAAGCCAACGCCTCTGGAAGCAGGATCGCGTCAAGAGCAACATGGGCTCCGGCGTGATCCACTCAGGTCTCCTTTTCACGGTAAGCCAGGACGGCATTGCCGCCTGCATGGATGTCAAAACCGGCCAGACGAAATGGGAGGAAAGACTCAAGGGCTCCGGATCGCGCGGGAGCGTTTGGTCCTCCCTGCTCCTCGCGGACGGCAGGATCTATATCCCCAACCAGGCAGGCGACGTGTTCGTCATCAAAGCCGGACCCGTCTTCGAAGTTCTGGCGACGAATGCCCTCGGCGAATCGACCAATGCTTCGTTGGCGGCGTCGAATGGATCCCTCATTGTTCGCACCGACAAGGCGCTCTGGTGTTTTGGAGGCGGGGCCGAGAAGCCCTGATTTCACCCGCTCTCCCGGCGGTTAAGCCTCTCTCCCCCTTCAGCCCCCCAGCCCTCGGCCATGCCTGGGCCCAGTAAGCCCAAAGGCGTATGGCGGGAACGCGTCGGTAGATGATACCTCTTTAAGCACGGCGAGGCCCAGCGGCCGGCCGTGTTATGACGACCGAAGAAACAAAGCTGATCCGCGAATCGTTCAAGCAAGTGGAGCGTTTGTCCGATATCTTCGCCCTCACCTTCTACCAGCACCTCTTCAACATGATTCCGGAAACCCGACCGCTCTTTGGCGATCGAATCGAATCTCAAGGCAAACGACTGCTGAACGCGCTCGCGTTCCTGGTCGACTCCTTGCGCACATGGGAACACACCCTTCCTCAATCCCAGGCGATGCTGGAGAGGCTCCACCCCTACGGGGTGAACGAGCTTATCGGCGATCGATTTGGGGAGCTGCTGCTTTGGGCGCTGGAGGCCAATCTGGGCAGCCTCTTCACCCCGTCCGTGGGCGACGCCTGGCGGGCTTTCGCGCGCGAGATGACGCGCGCGATGGAGTCCTCGTCGGTCACGCGGACCCAGGCTCTTCCGGTGGCCGCGCGGGCGACCCCCAACGCCGCGCTTTCGCGGGAGGCGCCCCTGCCTTTGAAGCCGCGGACCTCCGGGCTAAGCGGTCCGCACGCCAAGCCCTAGTTCAGCGCGGCAGTGCGCAAGGCTCCGCTCCAACTCGCCCTTCTGATACTCCTGCTCGGCGGCGTCGTTCGGAGAGCGATGAGGGTCGATCGCGCGCCCCTTCTTGGCGAGCGCGAGAAAACGGCTGAAATCGCCGGCTCGCGCCGAGCCCCAAACGTCCCAGAAGCCGGGTTTGAGATAAGCAAACTCCCGGGCAAAACCCGAGATCGTCTCGATATGAACCGGCGCCGAAGGGCAAAGTTCGCGGTAGCGCTTGAAATAGGTTTTCCAATCGACGATCCCCTCCCCCATCGCGGTCCATTGCACCTTCGCCCCATCGGCGTATTCCCAGATCATCGAGTCGCGCATGCTGCTCGTCACGGTGTAGGGCCCGAGGTTCTCGAGGTTCGCGACGGGATCCTCCAGAGTCCAGCAGGCGTTGCCTGGATCAATATTCACGCCCACATAGTCCTTCCCGGCCTGCTCCACCAGCGACACGAGCTCGCGCGAGTGCATGTCCCCGGCGTGGTTCTCCACCGCGATCTTCACCCCATAGTCCACCGCGCGACTGCGCAGCGCCTGGCACACCTTCACCGTGTCGGCGATGCGCGCCTCGATCCCGCCGGGGGTCTTCCGATCCTCGCCCGTTCCCAGAACCACCCTGAGGACGGGCGAGCCGAGATCCCTCGCCGCCTTCAAGCCCAGCGCCAGGTGCTCCTCGGCGGAACCCCACTTGTTCCGAAACGCCTTCGATGTCGGGCAGATGCTCCACGTCCCCAACTGCACATCCACCCCCAAGCCGCTGGCGCGCGCGCGCAGCTCGGTCAGGCGGGCGGTCTCGAAGCTCTCGAGCGCGTCGAGATCCGTAATGAACAACGAGTCGACCTTCTGCTTCGCGGCGTAATCGATCAGCGCCGACGCCTTCCACTTCATCGCGCGAACCGCGAAGTTGTCGTAGCCGAGCTTCAGTCGCGTCGGCGCGCCTTCCGCCGCCGGTGCGCGCAAGGCGGGCGCAAGGATCGGCGCGGCGGACGCAAGAAGCAGGGCCTTGGAGAAATCGCGGCGGGTCACAGGTTTCATCATAAGAGGGGCATGAACTGGCTTCGAAAAACCATCAACAGCGGAGGGTGAAAAGGCAATGCGCATTTGCCGCGGTCAAGCCTGCTTCGCGGCGAGCAGCTCGGTGAGCAGCTGGTTCGATCGCTTCAGCATCTCGCGCGGATCCTCAAGCAATCCGGCGGCGATCCGCGCGTTGTCGAACAATTGCTCGGCGACCTTCCCCGCCAGCGCCGCGTCCTTCTGCCGAAGCGCGTCCAACTGAGCGAGCAGGACATGCGCGGGATTGAACTCGAAGTCCGATTTCGAAGCCTCCAATCCTCCGGCGTCCCGCTTCGCGCTCCGCAGCATGCGGCGCATCGAGGCGGTCATGTATTTGTTGCTGTCGACCGCGAGGACGGGGCTGTCCAGCAGGCGCTTCGAAAGCCGAACCTCGTTCACTTTCTCTCCCAGGGTCTCCTTCATCCACCGCGCCAGCGCCCCGGCCTGCTCGTCGCTGAGTCCCGACGACGGCTTGTCCGAAAGGTCCAAGTCCGCCTTCTCCGCCAGGCGCAGCGGCTTGTCGTCGAAGCGGTCGAGATGCTCCACGACGAACTCGTCCCAGGGATCCTGCAGAAGCAGCACTTCAAACTTCCGCGCCGCGAACACTTCGTAGAACGGGCTGCTGAGCCCGGACTCCCGCGAGGTGGCGAGCAGGCAATAGATCTCCTTCTGATCGGCTGGCATCCGCTTCACGTAGTCGGCCAGCGATGTGTGGACTCCCGCGTCCAGCGCGGAGCTCTCGTAGCGCAGCAGCTTCCCGAGGCCCTGCTTATGGGCCGCGTCCGTCACAACGCCTTCCTTCAGGAACCGGCTGTACTCCCCGTAAAACTTCCTGTAGGTCTCCGGATCCTTCTCGGCCGTCTCCTCCAGCATTTTCAGGAAACGCCCCGTGAGCGCCTTGTTCAAGCGCTGCATGAGGCTGCTGTCCTGCATGGTCTCACGCGAGATATTCAGCGGCAGGTCTTCGCTGTCGACGACGCCTCGCAGAAACCGAAGCCAATCCGGGAACAGGTGCTTGGCCTTGGACTGAATGAGGACCTTGCGGCAATAGAGATTCACCTCCGACTCCATCCGCCCCAGCCCCATGCTCTCGAAGTTCGTCTGCGGCACGAACAGGAGCGATTGAATCGCCAGTGGCGCGTCAGCCGTGAAGTGAAGACGCAGGAGCGCGGGCTGGTGGTCGTGTCCGAGGAACTGGTAGAACTCGTTGTATTCGTCTTCCTTGATCTCGGAGCGATTCCGTGTCCACAGCGCCTGAACCGTGTTGAGCCGCTTGCCGTTCAACTCGATCGGGATGGGCACGAACGCCGAGTAGCGACGGATGATGGCCTCGAGCGTGGACTCCTGGGCATAGGTGGCCGCGTCGGACTTGAGCTTCAGCGCGATCTCGGTGCCGCGCTGCGGGCGACTGGAGGCCTCCAGCTCATAACCGGTCGTCCCCTGGCTCACCCAGCGGCACGCGACGCCGTCGGGCTGATGGGGCCGGCTCTCCACCGTCACCTGCTCCGCCACCATGAACGCGGCGTAGAAACCGACGCCGAACTGGCCGATCAATTTCGCGTCCGCCCTCTTCTCCTCCGCCAACCCCTTGAGGAAAGCCTTCGTGCCGGAGTGGGCGATCGTTCCGAGGTTCTCCACCAGGTCCTCGCGGCTCATCCCAATCCCGCTGTCGATAAATCGCACCGTGCCCTCCTTTTCGTCGGTCTTGACCTGGATGAGCAGGGGCGCGTCCGGATCGACGATGGCCTGGCCCGATGCCTGAAGGAATCGGAGCTTCTCGCAGGCGTCCGCCGCGTTCGAGATCAGCTCCCGAACGAAAATCTCGCGATCGGTGTAAAGACTGTGAATGACGATGTCCAGCAGCTGCTGGATTTCGGCCTGGAACGAATGCTTTTCCGGAATGCTCATAAACGGGCCAACCCTAAGAACCCGGCGCCGCAGGAGTCAAGGGCATCGCAAACTCCCATTTGCCAATCACGTCTTTGCTATGCAAAGCTGCCGCATGAACTCGAAGGAAGCCGCGCAGCACCTGGAGGTCATCCGGACCTTGATGGAGCGATCCGCCGTCTATCGCCTGGCGCTCGCGCCCCCGATGGTGCTCGCCGGGAATCTCGGCACTCTGGGCGCCCTGCTGGCGCTCCGACTCCACGTGGAGTCCGGTCCCAGGTTCGCGCTGTTCTGGATGTCGGTGTGCCTTCTCGCGATCCTGGGCGCGCTCTTCCTCACCCGCCGCCAGGCCATGGGCGCGGGCGAACCGCTTTGGTCCATGCCCGCGCGACGCGTCGTCTTCGCCGCGCTGCCCGCCCTGATTCTCGGAGGAGCCAGCGGACTGATCGCCCACCTTTCCGGGGCCGGCTCCCTCCGTGGAGCGTCGTTGTGGCTCGGATTCTACGGATGCGCCCTGCACGCCGCGGGATTCTTCACCGTGCGCGGCATGCGATTGATGGGCCTGATGCTCATCGCGCTCGCGCTCCTCGGCCTTCTCATCGACGCCGAAATGATCCCCATCACCCTCAAAAGTCCGGGCAACTTCATGATGGGCCTCGGCTTCGGGATATCCCATCTCGCCTACGCCGCCTACCTGAAATGGACGGAGCCCAAAGCAGGACTGCCTTGAATCCAGACATGTTCATGCAGTTGGATCGGCTGATCCACGAAAAGGGCCGCCTCGCGATCCTCGCCCTCCT
The DNA here is from genome assembly GCA_016199985.1 of Verrucomicrobiota bacterium. Classification (GTDB taxonomy): domain Bacteria; phylum Verrucomicrobiota; class Verrucomicrobiia; order Limisphaerales; family UBA11320; genus UBA11320. The sequence continues at coordinate 115,346 of JACQFQ010000025.1, forward strand.
CGCGGCGTCGCCCCAGGCCAGCTACTCCGAAATCCGGGACAACCTCGGGATGACCGACGGCAATGTCACCAGCCACTTGAGGACCCTCCATCAGGCGGGCTACGTCGCGATCATCAAGAGCCTTGAGGCCGGACGCCCCATGACCAGCTACTCCCTCACACGCCTCGGACGCTCCGCCTTCACCGATTACCTCAAGGCCCTCGAAAGAGCCCTTCTGCGCGCCAAGCAATCCCTGGAATAGATCGACAAAAAGTTTTGAACAGTTCTCCCTGCGCAAGGTCGATGGCTTTGTGACGCAAAGTTACATCAAGATCGTGCGAGCCGAGCACTTGGGGATGTGCTTTGGCGTTCGGGACGCCATTGCCTTGGCGAAATCGCACGCGGCCCACGGACCGGTGACGGTCCTCGGGCCCTTGGCGCACAATCCGGCGGTGGTGGCTGATCTCAACGCCCTGGGGGTGCGGGTGGATCCGTCGCCTGGCGGGATCCCGGGGGGAACGGGGCCCCTGATGATCACGGCGCACGGCGCCTCGAAACGGCGCCTCGCGGCGCTGGAGGCGACCGGGCGGCCGGTGATCGAGGCGACCTGCCCCCTGGTGCGCGCGGCGCACCGGGCTTTGGAAAAGCTCGCGGCGGAGGGGTGCTTTCCGGTGGTCATCGGCCAGAGGGATCATGTGGAGGTGCGGGGGATGACCGAGGACTTCGACGAGCACGCGGTGATTCTCAACGACGCGGACGTCGACGCGCTGCCCGCGATGGCCCGGTTCGGAATCGTCGCGCAGACCACGCAACCCATCGAGAAGGTGCGACGACTTGTGGAGCGGTGTCGCGAGCGCTTCCCGGCGTCCGAGGTTCGATACCTGGACACCGTGTGTTCTCCCACCAAGTCCCGACAACAAGCGGCTGTCGCCCTCGCGCAACGGTGTCATCGCGTGCTCGTCATCGGAGGCCGGAACAGCAACAACACCCAGGAACTGGTTGCGACCTGCTCGCTGCACTGCGAGCGGGTTCATCACATCGAGAGCGCGGAGGAGCTCCGGGCAACTTGGTTCGAAGCCGGCGAAACCGTGGGCGTCACCGCCGGCACATCGACCCCCGACTCGGTGATTGACGCTGTGGAGCGGTGGCTGGAAGAGTTTAACCGCTTCCAATCGAAGCTGCATTCAACCGATGGACGCTAACGTCGATTCCAAGAGCATGACAGAACGCGCGGACTCCAAACCGAGCCCATCGGCCGCCGCGGCGAAACTGGCGGTGCTGCCGGATCCAAGCCCCGAGACCACGCCGCCGCCTTCCCCGCGATGGAACATCAGCTCGCTCCTCCGAAAGTGCGACCAGCTTGTGGGAGTCCCCATCGCGCGCCACGCCGCGCCCTGCCTCGTCGCGTCCGCCCTCGCCTGCCTCATCGTCGCCTCCGAGAACATTATCGGCCCCCGGCACCGCCAGTGGTACCTGGTTTACAACCTCATCCTCGCCTGGATCCCCCTGGGCTGGGCCTGCCTGGTCGTTCGCATGTCGCGCCAGGAGGTTCGCAATCCTTTCATCTTTTGGTCCTGCGCCGTCCTCTGGCTGCTCTTTCTGCCCAATGCGCCGTATCTCTTCACGGACTTGGTGCACCTGCTTGGAAAGTCCCTGCCCTATTACTGGTCGGACATGATGAAGATCCTCCTGTTCGCGCTGGCGGGCATGACGGCGGGACTGCTGTCCCTGCGTCTCATGCACGCGCTGGTGGAAGCCGCGTTCGGCCGGTGGATGGGGTGGGGCTTTGTGGCGGCAATCTCAGCGCTGAGCTCCATGGGGGTCGCGCTGGGAAGATTCAACCGATGGAACAGCTGGGACGTTCTGCGGCAGCCGACGTCGGTGCTCCGTGACGCGTTCGATTTCACGCAGATCACCTACGTCACGAACCCGAAAGGCCTGTTTGCGGTCTTCCTGGCCGCCCTTGTCTTTTGCTTCTATCTGATCCTGTTCGGATTCGAGGAACCCGCGGACGGAACGAAGCCGAAGGACTCAACGGCCCGCTAACCGCGATGGCGCCGCTTGACCTTGAGCTGCGCCAGAGAGTGAGCCAGGGCCGCCGTGACCGAGGCGGTCTCCTCGGAGCTGAGCTTCTCGTTCATCCGCGCTTCCGCGCGCTTGCGGGCTTCCTCGGCTTTCATCTCGTCGATGTCGTCGGCCTTGATGGCCATGTCGGTGAGAATCGCGACGCGATCGCCGGTGATCTCCACGAACCCGTCGCCCACGGCGAGATGCTGCGACTGGCCGCCCTTCCTCGCGATGACTTCGCCCGCCACGACCTGTGTCATCAGGGGAACGTGGTTGGGGAAGATGCCCATCTCGCCCTCGCTGCCGGGCAGGGTCACCATGTCGACGGTTTCAGAGTAGATCCTCGCCTCGGGCGTCACGATTTCCAGCTTGAGCGGCATGGTGTTTTTCGGCTTCGACTGCGGTTGAAAAAAGAGGCGGCGGGCCCGACCGACGACACAACGCCGTCAGCCAACCCGCCTCGAATCATCCCTATTCTTTGATCTCGTCGATCGTGCCCTTCATGTAGAAGTTCGCCTCGGGCACGTCGTCATGCTTGCCGTCGAGGATTTCCTTGAAGGCGCGGACGGTTTCCGCCACGGGCACCTGCTTGCCCTCGCGGCCGGTGAACACCTGCGCCACCGTGAAGGGCTGGCTGAGGAATTTCTGGATCTTTCGAGCGCGATTGACCGTGAGCTTGTCCTCGGGGCTGAGCTCGTCCATGCCGAGAATCGCGATGATGTCCTGCAAATCCTTGTAGCGCTGGAGCACTTTCTGAACGCCGCGAGCGACGTTGTAGTGCTCCTCGCCAACGATGTCGGGGGTCGAGGCGCGCGAGTTGGAGGACAAGGGATCGACGGCGGGGAAAATGCCCAACTCGGCGATCGAGCGCTCCAGAACGATGGTGGCGTCCAGGTGCGCGAACGTCGTGGCGGGCGCGGGATCGGTCAAATCGTCCGCGGGCACGTAAACGGCCTGGAAGGACGTGATCGAACCCTTCTTCGTGGAGGTGATGCGCTCCTGAAGATTGCCCATCTCCGCCGCGAGCGTCGGCTGGTAGCCGACGGCGCTCGGGGTGCGGCCGAGCAGCGCGGACACTTCGGATCCGGCCTGGGAGAAGCGGAAGACGTTGTCTACGAAAAGCAGCACGTCCTGGTTCTTCTCGTCGCGGAAATACTCCGTGACAGCCAGCGCGGACAGCGCCACGCGCAAGCGCGCGCCGGGCGGCTCGTTCATCTGGCCGTACACAAGGCCAATGCGGGAGCCCGGCTTGATGATGGGCAGTCCATTGGGCCCCTTCACGGGGTGGCCCTTCTCGTCCTCCTCCACCTTGATGACCTTGGCTTCGATCATTTCGTTGTAGAGGTCGTTGCCCTCGCGGGTGCGCTCGCCGACGCCCGCGAACATCGAGATGCCGCCGTGCAGTTTCGCGATGTTGTTGATGAGCTCCATGATCACGACGGTCTTGCCGACGCCGGCGCCGCCGAACGCGCCGACCTTGCCGCCCTTGAGGAAGGGACAGATCAGGTCGATGACCTTGATGCCCGTCGTGAGAATCTGGGGGCTGGTGGATTGGTCGACGAGAGGGGGCGGATTGCGATGAATCGGATTGTACTTATCCGCTTTCACAGGCCCCTGCTCGTCCACGGGGTCGCCGGTCACGTTGAACACGCGACCCATGACCGCCTCGCCGACAGGCATGGAGATGGGCACGCCGACGTCGGTGACTTCCTGGCCGCGGCGGAGACCTTCGGTGGTGCTCATCGCGACCGCGCGAATCCAGTTGTCGCCCAGGTGCTGCTGCACCTCCAGCGTGAGCTTGGTGGACGATCCGCCCGGCGGTGTGAACTCGATGGTCAGCGCGTTGTAGATCGCGGGAAGCTTCCCGGCGAATTCCACGTCCACGACCGGACCAATGATTTGAACGATTTTGCCTTTGTTCATGAGTAATCGGTTTAGCCCATTGCCATCGCGGCGCTGGTGATTTCCAAAAGTTCCTTCGTAATGTTCGCCTGACGGAGCTTGTTGTACTCCAGCGTCAGGTCTTTGATGATCTGCTTGGCGTTGTCGGTCGCGCTCTTCATCGCCACCATGCGCGCGCTGTGCTCCGACGCCTTCGCTTCCAGCAGGAATTGGAAGACCTGGAAATTCAGGTAGTGCGGGAGCAGGCCGCCCAGCACGCCGCCCGCGCTGGGCTCGAAAAGATACTCGATCTCGCTCTTTTTCATGGCGGCCGGGGCGCTGTGTCCGGCGACGCCCGCCTCCACCGCCGTGATCTCGCCGATGGGCAGCAGGCGACGGATGTCGGGCTTCTGGCTAAGCGTGTTGATGAACTGCGTGTAGACCACGTCAACGCGATCGACGTCCCCCTTCAGGAAAAGCTCCTGGGCGAACTTCGAAATGGCGCGCGCTTCCACAAACTGAGGAGCGTCCTTGTACGTGAACTCCGCGCCGAGCTGTCGCTGCGTCCGGGCGATCATCTGGGCGCCCTTCTTGCCGGCGCAGATGTAAACCGTCGTGTTCTTGTCGAACCGGGCGGCCTCGCGAAGCAGATTCGAGTTGAGGGCCCCGCAAAGGCCCTTGTCGGTGCTGATGACGATGATCGCCCGCTTCCGCACGGCCCGCTTCTCGAGCAGCGGATGCGTGAAGTCCCCCGCCCCTTCCGTGACGGCGGCGAGCACCTCGTTCATCAACGTGGCATAAGGCCGTCCCGCCAATGCCGCGAGCTGGGCGCGACGCATCTTCGACGAGGCCACCATCTGCATGGCCTTCGTGATCTGCGCCGTGTTCTTGATCGACCGAATCCGTCGGCGGATGTCGCGTGTGCTCGGCATGAGGGCTCGTTATTTGTAGGTCTGCTTGAACTCGGCGACGGCCGCCTTCAGCTCCGCGGCCAGGGCGTCGCTGAACGCCTTCTCGACGCGAACCTTCTCCAGCAGCGCCGTTTTTCGGTCCGCGAGGAACTGGGAGAGCTTGACCTGGAAATCCTTCACCTTCTCGACCGGCACGTCGTCGAGCAGGTTGTTCTGCATCGCCCAAAGAATCGAGGACTGGCTTTCCACCGAAACCGGGTTGTACTGGTTCTGCTTGAACAGCTCAACAATGCGCTTGCCGCGCTCGAGGGTCGCCTGGGTGCGGGCGTCGAGGTCGGAGCCGAACTGGGCGAAAGCGGCGAGCTCGCGATACTGCGCCAGCTCCAGCTTGATCTTGCCGGCCACCTGCTTCATGGCCTTGATCTGGGCGGCGGATCCGACGCGCGACACCGACAAACCGACCGAGATCGCGGGACGAATGCCTTGGTAAAACAAATCGGTCTCCAGATAAATCTGGCCGTCCGTGATGGAAATCACGTTCGTTGGGATGTAAGCGGAAACGTCGCCCGCCTGCGTCTCGATAATCGGCAGCGCGGTGAGGGAGCCGTTGCCGTTCTTCTCGTTCACGCGGGCGCTGCGTTCGAGCAAACGGCTGTGGAGATAAAACACGTCGCCGGGATACGCCTCGCGGCCGGACGGACGCTTCAGCACCAGGGAGACCTGGCGATACGCCACCGCCTGCTTGGACAAATCGTCGAAGATGATCAACGCGTCCATGCCGTTGTCCATGAACCATTCGCCCATCGCCGCGCCTGAGAAGGGGGAGAGGTACTGGTTCGCGGCGGAATCGGAGGCGCCGGCCGCGACGACGATCGTGAATTCCAAGGCGCCGGCCTTTTCCAACTCGGCGATCACGCGGGCGATGTTCGACTGCTTCTGTCCGACCGCCACGTAAATGTTGTAAACCGGGCGGAAGCCCTTCTCGCCGGAGGCGAGGCCCTGCTTGTTGATGCGGGCCTGATTGATCATCGTGTCGACGCCGATCGTGGTCTTGCCGGTGGAGCGATCGCCGATGATCAGCTCGCGCTGTCCGCGTCCGATGGGGATCATCGCGTCGATCGCCATGATGCCCGTCTGGAGCGGCTGGCTGACCGACTGCCGCTTCACGATTCCGGGGGCGATTTTTTCGACGGGGTAGAAGGTGGTCTCCTTGATCGGGCCCTTGCCATCAAGGGGGCGGCCGAGGACATCCACGACGCGGCCGAGCAATCCCTTGCCGACAGGCACGGACAGGAGCTTGCCGGTGGTGCGGACCTCGGAGCCTTCGTGAACGCCGAGGTAGTCGCCGAGGATGATGGCGCCAACCTCGGTTTCCTCGAGGTTCAGGGCCAGGCCGATGACGCCGTTGCCGAAGTCCAACATCTCGTTGGCCATGCAATCGGAAAGACCCTCGATCTTCGCCACGCCGTCGGAGATCTCCCGCACAACGCCGATGTTTTGCTTGGAGACCGACGTTTTGATGCCGGAGATTTGCGCTTCAATTTCCTGGAGAAGTGAACTCATAGTTCTGTGGCTTTTTGGAAAGTCAGTTCGGTTTCGTCGATGGGTTAAAAGGATTCGCTCAGTTCGTGGAGCCGGGCCGCGACGCTGCCGTCATAGACGTCGCTGCCCACCTGGATTCGCAGCCCGCCAATCAGGGCGGGATTCTGCTCAAACGACAGTTGAAGTCCGGGACCGTGCCTGCGGGCGAGGTTTTGCGACAGGGCGGCCTGGGTGGCCGGCGTCAGGACGGTTGCGCTCTCCACGCGAGCCGCTCGACGCTCGACGTCGAGGCGAACAAGGCGCTGGAAATGGGAAAGAACCCCGACATAGCCGCGGGGCTTCTGGGCGATCACATCCGTCACGGCCTTGCGAACCTTCGCGTCGTCCAGCACCCCGGCGGGGCGGCAGGCGGCGAAGAGCGACTTCGCGTCGCGTCGGGCTTGTTTGGAGATTTTCATGTCGTGAGGAGCGATCGACGGAAAGCGGGATTACGCCGCGAGATGACGCGTGGCTTCATCGGCCAGTCGCTGCTGATCTTCGGCGGTCAACACCTTGCCGGCGACCTTCGCGGTCGTCTGCACCACGAGACGCCCCACTTCGCGGCGGAGCTCGGCCTTCATCCGGGCCAGCTCGGCCTCGCTCGCCTGACGGGCCTTCGTGACGATGTCGTTCGCGGTCGCGATGGCCTTCTGGGTTTCCGCCTCCAGCACCTTGGCCGCGGCCTCGCGCGCCTCCTGGATGTGGCGATTGGCGTCCTTGCTCGCTAGGGTCAGGATTTCCTCCGCCTTGGCCTGCGCCTTGGCGAGCTCCTGCTTGATCTTCTCGGCGTTGGCCAAGCTCTCGGCGATCTTTGTTCTCCGGTCTTCCAGCGTCTTTTGAACAGCGCTGAACGCAAACTTCTTCATTATGAAAGCGACGAAGAGGACCAGGATGACCTGGGAGAAGAACTTGGGCCCGTCCACGCCAAACGCGGACGTGATCTCCGTTATCGGATTAGCGGCGGCAAAGGTAACCAGCGAGGCCATAGGATGAGTCAGTGGTGTCAAAAAAAACTGGAGAGGCCGCGACGCGCCCAGCGCGCCACGGCCCGTCCTTTCAATTACATGCCAAGTCTGCCAAGGAAGATCGCGAAGAACACGACGCCTTCAGCCAACGCGGCGAAGATGATGGCCATGTTCCGGATTTCACCAGCCGCGCCGGGATTGCGTCCCGTCGCTTCGGCGGCCTTCATCCCGATGATCCCCACACCGATGGCGGAGCCGATGGCGGCCAACCCGATGTGCAGGCTCCCGGTCAATTCAGCGAGCATTGTAGTCAACATGTTTTACCTTTCGTTTTACCAACAACAGCCATCCCCGCGGTTCGCCCACGGTCCGACGGCTGAAATATCAAAATAACAAATCAGTGCGCATGCCCCGCGTGTCCATCCGGGCCGGCGGCATGGGCCTTGTCGGCTCCGTGGCCATGATCATCGTGATGAGCGCACATCAGGGCCGTGAACACCGCTGTCAGGAGAGTGAAGACAAGCGCTTGGACCAACCCGACGAGCAGTTCAAGAAAGTAGAAGGGAATAGGGATCACCGGGGCGAGCCAAGGAACGATTCCCATCATGGCTTCCAGGATGTTCTCCCCCGCAAACACGTTGCCGTAGAGACGGAAACTCAACGAAACAGGTCGGAAGAGAATCGAAACCACTTCGATCAGGCCGACGACGATAAAGATCAGGGAGATGAAAACGCCCATGAGACCCCCTCCGCTCTGGCCGCCAAAGATGTGCTTGATGATGCCAACCACTCCCAGCGCTTGAACGGACCAGATGATCCAGAAGAAGAAGAAAAGGAGAGACATCGCCGCCGTCATGTTCAGGTCTGCGTTGCCGCCCCGCAGAAGCGGCTGGCCCTTGTAGTAGAGGGTTCCAACGCCAGGAATGAGCCCCATCCAGTTCGTAGTCAGAATCAGGATGAACAACGTCCCGAAAAACCAGAACGAGCGTTTCACCAAGTCGGGCCCTAGAACGCCGCCCAGGAAGTCATACAAAGACTCGACGAGCCACTCCCAAAAGTTCTGCAATCCTTCGGGCACCTCCTTCATATTGCGAGTCGCGGCCTGGGCGAAAATCACCAAAGCAATGGCTACAATCCAAACCACCAACATACTATTGGTCACAACCAACGGCCCGATGTTGAAGATCGGGCTGGCGGCCGGTGGAAGCCCGTGTCCGTGGCCCCCCTCATGCGCCGCTTCACCAGCGGCCGCTGCCGCGTGGGCCGCCACGGCTTCGTGGCCCGCCGCGGCGGGGTCGACAGCCGCCGTCGCGAACGACGCGGCGCCCACCAACAAGATCAACGCCCAGATCAGTTTTGTAAGCCGCATGTGTGAATTGGTAGGTGCCCTTCTCAGAAAAAGAATGCCCCGAAAAGGATGAATCACCGAAAAGCGGCGTGAAACTGCCGGAGTGTGAAAAGTTTCACAAGGGTTTTTTTTAGAAGACAGCACAGTTTGAAAGAATCCTGATGAACAAGATCCGCAATTGTGATGAGCGTGAGCAACCCGTCGGACGCGTCGCGGCTTGAAGAGGCCCGGGGCAATCAACCCCCGCAATAAGTCCCCCTCCACCCGCTTTTGCGATGCGTCGGGGAGGGCGGCGCCCTTCTACGGCTTTCCCCCCCCAGCGTTCGCCAGCCCAAGCATGAGGAGTGGATAGGTAAGACCGGGAACCGGCCTTAAGCGATCCGCGGCGAGGACGATCATTGGGTCAGTGTGTTCAATGATCGCGGCGGCCGCCAGGCCCTCAGGGCATGGACGGAGTCGCGCTCGACACCAGGGACTGATCATGAAGCCACGTATGCGCCAGTGCCGACAATGTCCTGACCGCCTCGCATGACCGCCGCATCCACTGTCTGCTCCGACACGACGCGCCTGTTCAGGAACGCGAGCAGAGACGCGCGACCCAGGCTCGCGTTCGGCACGAAGGCCGAGACCCTCGAGCGCTTCGCTCCCATCGTCCAAACCTGTCGCGTGCCGGACCTGTTCTATTTCACGCTCGCCCTTTGGCGCTCCGATCCGTCGGCGGTCCAGCGCGAGATCCGCAAGCGATTTGGAACGGGGAACCTGGCGATCCGCAGCAGCGCGTTCCACGAGGACTCCGCCACGCAGAGCATGGCCGGCGCGTTCCGCTCCGTCCTGAATGTCCCGGGCCAGGACGAGGCCGCGCTCGTCCGCGCGATCGAGGAGGTGCTCGCGAGCTATCGCTCGAACCATCCGGGCAACCAGGTGCTGGCTCAGGCGATGCTGACCGATGTCGTCATGAGCGGAGTCCTGATGACTCATGATCTCACCAGCGGGGCGCCCTACTACATCATCAACTACGACGATGAATCCAGGCGCACCGACGTGATCACCGGCGGCACCGACGTCAGCAAGTGCCTGGTCGTTCATCGGGACGCTCCCCCGGACTTCATCGAATCGCCCCGCATCGCCGCCTTGCTCGCCATGGCGCGCGAGCTCGAGTCGTTGTGCGGCGGGCGCGAGCCGCTTGACATTGAGTTCGCGCAGACCGGCGACGGCCAGCTGCATCTGCTTCAAGCGCGGCGGATCGCCGTGCAGAAAAACTGGAACCGCGCCGTGCGAACGCGCTTGAGCGAGGCCCTGGAACAGCTGGAGCAGTTCTGCTCGGAGCACTTCAAGCCGCGCCATGGAATCCCGGGCGACACCACCATCCTGGGCCAGATGCCCGACTGGAACGCCGCGGAGCTCATCGGCGCGGAGCCTGGGCCGCTCGCGGTCTCCCTCTTCAGGCGGCTGATCACCGACTCCGTCTGGCAGGAAGCCCGCGCGACAATGGGCTATCGACCGGCGCCCAACGAACCCTTGATGCTCACGCTCGCCGGCAGGCCATACATCGACGTTCGCAACAGCTTCAGCTCCTTCCTGCCCGACGGGCTCCCCGCGGCGCTGGAGTCCCAGGTGGTGAACGCGTGGGTGGATCGGCTCGCGAGCCATCCCGAGTTTCACGACAAAGTGGAGTTCGACGTGGCCCAGACGGCTTACGATTTCACCTTCGAGCGAAACCTGTTCCAGCGGTACGCGGGACGGCTCGACGCCGCGGACCAAAATCTCTACCGCGACTCGGTTCGAGCCCTGACTCTCCGGAACCTCTCCCTCAGCGAGGACGGCTCCCTGTCGCGAGCCCTGCGAACCATCTCCCGCCTCGAGGATCAGCCCCCAACGGGGCCGCGCTCCGAGCCGCCCCTGCGTCGAGCCTTCGCCCTGCTTGAATTGTGCAGGACACAGGGAACGCTGCCCTTCGCCATCGTCGCCCGGCACGCTTTCCTGGCCGAGGCGCTGCTGCGCTCCGCCATCGAGCGAGGCGCCTGGACCGCGGACCGCCTCGAAGCGTTCAAGCGATCCCTGGTCACGACCGCGGGATCGATGGCCCGGGATTTCCAGAGCGTCCTCAGCGGCGCGTCCAGCCCCGAGGAATTCCTCAAGCGCTACGGACACCTCAGGCCCGGAACGTTCGACATCCTCAGCCCCCGGTACGACCAGCGCGAGGACCTCTTTCATTCGCCACCGAACGCCGGCGCGCGCGCGCCCTCGACGTCTCCGAAACGGGAGCGTTTCGAGCTGACCGATCCAGAAAAACGGGCGTTCCAGTCGCTGTGCGACGAGGCGGGGCTGACCTTGAAGCCGCAGGCCCTGTTCGATCACGCGGCGAAAAGCATCGTCGGACGCGAGCACGCCAAGTTCGTGTTCACCCGGCCCTTGAGCGACCTCATCGAGTGCGTCGCGGCATGGGGAGAGCGCATGGGTCTGACGCGCGAGGATCTCGCCTTTCTGACGCTTCAGGACCTGTCCGACACCCTCAGCGCTCCTCTGACGCGCGACGCGGAAACTCATTTCCAATCGCTCGCTCACGAACGTCGATCGCAATCGCGCGAGATGCGCGGCCTGCGGCTGGGCTACATCATTCGAGGCCCGCAGGACCTCTACGTCATCCCGCAGCATCGAGGAGCGGCCAACTTTGTCACGCGGAAGCGGCTCGAGGCGGTTCCTGTGGTCCTCAGCAGCCGGATGACGGGAACGAGCGACCTCTTTGGAAAGCTCGTGTGCGTCGAGTGCGCCGATCCGGGTTTCGACTGGGTGTTCGCGAAGGGCATTGCGGGGCTGATCACGAAATTCGGCGGCGCGAACTCGCACATGACCATCCGATGCGCGGAGCTCGGAATCCCGGCGGCCATTGGAGTCGGGGAAACCCTGTTCGAGAAGCTGGCGAAGGCCGGGCGCATTGATCTGCGCTGCGCGGAAAAAATCGTTCGTCCCCTGGCCGCATGAAAAGGATCGGACTCAGCATGCGGATCGTCGACGAAGCCGCCTACGACGAAAGCCGCGACGCGCTGGCGCATGATTGGGCCCGCTTCCTGGCGCTCGCGCTGCCCGATTGCCAATGGACGCCGATTCCCAACCTGGGAGCGAAAGCCGCGGGCTTCATCCAGGACTGGGGGCTGGACGGACTCGTGCTCACCGGGGGCAACGACCCCGGAAGCTCGACGCTCCGCGACGACACCGAGAACGCGCTCGTCCGTGAAGCGCTGCGGCGTCGGCTCCCTCTGTTCGGCGTTTGTCGCGGCCTGCAGATGATCCAACGGTGTTTCGGCGGCCCCCTCCGCGGCTGCCCCAAGGACGGACATGTGGCCACGCGGCACGTGGTGCGATTCGAACGCGGATCCGTCGAGGAAGGCGAGCGAACCGTCAATTCCTATCATGCGCTGGGCGTGCGCCCCCAGGACCTCGCCCCGGAGCTGATCGCGACGGCGCTCTCCGCCGACGGATGGGTCGAGGGGCTGGCGCACCGCGGGTCGCCAATGGCCGCGGTGCAATGGCATCCAGAACGAAACGCGGTGATGGATCCGCTCGACGCGCGGCTGCTCCGCGACACGCTGGGGCTTCCATCCCTCTCCGACGCGTCGGCCGCCTCGCCGCGGATCGTCAACACACTCTCCACCCCGTTCAGCTTTCCTCCATGCGCGCCTTGATCCTCGCCGCGGGCCGCGGCTCCCGAATGCGAGCGCTCACCGCTCACCAACCGAAATGTCTCGTGTCCGTCGCTGATCGACCTCTGCTCGAGTGGCAGCTGGAATCGCTCCGCGCTTCCGGCATCCATCAGATCGGAGTCGTCCGAGGCTATCAAGCGGACCAGGTCCAACCGGCTTACTGCGCGCTGTTCGAGAACCCGCGCTGGGCCGCGACCAACATGGTGGCCACGCTCTGTCGCGCCGACGCCTGGCTCCGCTCCGACGCGTGCGTCGTCTCGTACGCCGACATCCTCTACCATCCCGAAACCGTGACGGCCCTCATGGAGTCGCGGGGCGACATCGCCCTCAGCTACGACCGGCTCTGGCGGGGGCTTTGGCAGGAGCGATTCAGCGATCCTCTCAGCGACGCTGAAACCTTCCAAAGTTCTCCCGATGGAAAGCTCACCGCGATCGGCGCCCGCGCGTCGTCGTTGATCGAGGTGCAGGGACAGTACATGGGCTTGCTGAAGTTCACCCCGAAGGGCTGGGCCGCCGTCACGCAATACCTGGATTCCCTTTCCGACTCCGAGCGCGATCGGCTGGATATGACCGGAATGCTCTCGGCGTTGCTCGCGAGAAAGACCGAAATCACGACGGTTCCCGTCGATGGCAGATGGTGCGAGGTGGACTCGGACAGCGACCTCGCGCTTTACCAATCACGGATCGCGCGCAGCCAATCCTGGACGCACGACTGGCGATGGAAGGAGGCGGCATGAGGCGATCCGATTCGAATGCGGCGCGAGCCGCGCGCGGACAGGTCATTTGGATCACGGGCCTGAGCGGAGCGGGGAAATCCACGCTCGCCCTTCAGGTCGTGGAACGACTGCGTCAAAGCGGACGCCCGACGCTGCTCCTCGACGGCGACGCGGTCAGGGAAGTCGTGGCGGATCCCGGAGTGGGACATGACCGCGACAGTCGGTTGACGAACGCCATGCGCATCTGTCGCCTCGCCAAGCTGGCCGCGGACCAAGGACTGGCCGTCGTCGTGGCCACCATGTCCCTGTTCAAGGAGGTCCACGCGTGGAACCGCGCGCATCTCCCCCATTACTGCGAGGTGCTCGTGAAAGTGCGCCTGGAGATCCTCAAACACCGCGACGCCCGCGGCCTCTACAGTCGCGCCGAACGCGGCGAGGCGGCAAATGTCGTCGGCGTCCATGTCCCGTACGACGAGCCTCAGGATCCTCATCTCTCTCTTCTCAACGAAGGCTCCGAGCGCGAGTTGACGTCGCTCGTCGACCGGATTCTCGAAGCCGCCTCGGAGCGGATCTCCTTATCTCAAACCCCAACACACGCTCGATCATGACCGCGCTTACTCCCGTCAAACAGGGCGACTTCTCGGCTTTGGCCGAGAGCTACGCCAGGAATCGTCCGGACTATTCCGCCTCGGCGCTGAAAGCGCTCACGGCTTACGTGGGAGCGCGCGAGCCGGGATTCAGGGCGGCGGATGTCGGTGCCGGCACCGGACTTTGGACTCGCATGGTCGCGGACGAAGGCATCGACGTCCAGGCGGTGGAACCCTGCGACGCGATGCGGGAGCAAGGCCAGGCGTACACCCGCGGACGCGGCGTCGGCTGGCGATCGGGGACGGGTGAATCCACCGGCCTTCCGACAGGCGGCTTCCACTGGCTTACCATGGCGTCGTCTTTCCATTGGGTGAAGCAGCCCGAAGGGCTCGCCGAATTTCACAGAGTGCTGCGTCCCGGCGGCTACCTCTCGGTCCTGTGGAATCCCCGCGACATCGACGCGAGCCCCCTGCACCGCGAGATCGACGCCTTGATCCACGCAAGGATTCCGGGCTTGAAGCGCGTGTCGTCGGGACACGAAAAGACCACGCGGGACTGGGCGGCGGAGCTGGTCGCCACCGGGCACTTTGAGGACGTGGTGTTCATTGAGGCGCGGCATCAGATCGCCATGTCGCATGAAAGATACCTCGGCGCGTGGCGCTCGGTGAACGATATCCAGGCGCAGGCCGGCCCGGACCTGTTCGAAAAAATCCTCAAGGAGATCTCCGTCCTCATCGAGCCGCTGCCCGAGGTGATCGTCCCCTATCGAACGCGCGCCTGGACTGCTCGTCGCGCAAACTGCGGAAACGCGTCCTTGAAGCCATGAAAGCTGAAACTCTGAGAGAATTCCATCTTGTCTCGGCGCCCTTCTCGTGCGGGATCAGCTGGGCGGTCAGCGTGCTGTTGGAGCTCGGAATTCGCACGACCCACGCGGAGCCGCGCCGCTATCGGAACGGATTCTGGCGTCCCGCGCCGGACGCGCCCAACGCGGACTCGATTGTCCCCGAAGGCGTCGCGCACATGCGATATTACCTGCCGCTCCTTCATGAGAGAAACGCGTTCCAGTTCGAGCCCGGCGTTGAAGTGTTCTGGGAGCATCGACTTGATTCTGCGCGTGAGATCCATCGGCCCGTGATCCTGTTCACCCGGGATCCCCGGGACGCGATCCATTCGCTGTATCAACGCAACTACCGCCATTTTGGATGGCTGGAGTATCTGCGCCGGCCGGATCGATGGCAGGACCACTTCCCCGAGATGTTCGGGTTGCCTCCCGCCGAAACCTGGGCCGCGTGGCACGCCTTCTGGCTGGGTCTCGAATCGCTGACGCCGGTGAAGGTCGTGCGCTTTGAGGACTCGAAGCTCCGTCCGCTGGAAACGGCCAGGGAAATCCTGGGATGGCTGGGCGTCGAGCGAAGCGACGCGGCGATCCGTCGCGCGGTGGAGCGATCCAGCTTCCAGAAGATCCACGCCGCCATGACGAAGACCGAAACGGAGACGGGACAGAAGTTCGGCGTGGCGCGGCGCGGGAAGCCGGGCGAGTGGAAGGAATTCATGGATTCCGAAGCGCTGCAGGCTTTCGGCGGACCCGCGGCTCACTGGATGCGGGAGATCGGCTATGAGCCCGCGACAGAGTCCCTCGACGCCATGGATCTGCGCCAGCTCCCAGCCGACGCGCGCCTTCAGCCCGCGCTGCAGGCGCGGATCGACATTTTCCGAAGCCACTGGTTGTCCGGAAGAGTCCGCGAAGCCCGGGAACAGCTGAACGATGCGGAGGCGTTCATCGCCCAGGCGCGTGTCAGCGATGAGGAAAGGCTTTGGGTCGCGACGCATCGAGTCGCGTTCGATTGGACGGAGCGGGTGCTGGGCGCCGATCAGCTATCGACCGCGACCGCCCGCGCCGCGTTCTCGGCGTTCCAAGGCTTCAACAGCCAGTTCGCGCAATGGCCCTCTGTGCGGCAGATGCTCGACGAAAGGGCGCGGGGCATGACGCTGGTTCGATCGGACGTGTTCGGAAGCCTCGGACTCAGCGCATCGCCCATGCTCCCGGCCGGCGCCGCGCGCTCCGCCGGTCCGTCCGGCCTCGGAACGCCGGTGCTCGTCGAGGAAGACTACAAAGGCTACAGGCTGGTCGGCTTCGGCGGACGCTTCTACGCCGTGGCGCGCGAGGCGAACGACATCGATCTGAGCCGGATCTCGCCCGAGGAGATGAGTTCCCGTCGCGCCCAGGGAAAACTCTTCGCCGGCGACCTGGGCTTCGAAGTCAAGGAGGCCATCGACCGCTTCATGAGGGCGCCCTGACGCACGACGCTCCTCTCGGATTCTTCGCGGTGGAGTTGATTCGACCTCTGGCGACCGAGCGGGGAATTCGGATCCGCGCCGAGTTGAAGCCAACGCTTTGTCGCGGCGACTCCGAACGGCTGTCCCAGGTGACGATCAACCTGCTCTCCAACGCCGTGCTTCACCACAACAAGCCCGACGGCGGGGAGATCCTGGTCGCGCTTGAGAGCGAGGCTGGCTCCGCGAGGCTGTCCGTGGTCGACGACGGCCCGGGGATTCCGTCGGAGCATCTCCCGCGGATCTTCGAGCGCTTCCACCGCGCGGACGCCTCTCGCAGCGCTGCGACCGGGGGCTCGGGCCTGGGCCTTTCGATTGTGAAAGGAATCGTCGAAGCGCACGGCGGCAGCGTGGAGATCAGCGGCGGGACCCAAGGAGGGTGCAGGGTGGTGGTTTGTTTGCCCCGCGTTTTGGAAGGCTAGAACGCGCTCATGCTCCGCGCTCGGAGGTCGATAGGCCTTCAGGCACTTGTCATGAAGACTCTCGTTGTCCGATTTCTTCCGATCCTCCCGCTCATTGCTTCTCCCCTGCTCCTGACGACCCCGTGGACCCTTCGCGCGACCGAAGCGCTCGACCTCGCGCGGCAGCTCAACGTCGCTTTCGCCGCCGCCGCGGAGAAGGCCGCGGCTTCGGTGGTGGTCATCACCGTCACCAGCAAGACCGGTGGGCCCGCCCCCGAGGGAAACGCGACCTGGGATCTGCCGGACCTGTCGCCGGAGATCCGAAGGTTCTTTGAAGGCAAGATGGCGCGACCCGAGCCGGCCCCGGCGCGCGATCTGCCCGTTCGCATCGCCTACGAAAACCAGGGATCGGGCGTCATCCTCCGCGAAGACGGCTTTCTGCTGACCAACGCCCATGTGGTGGAGAACGCCGAGAAGATTTCTGTTCGCTTCCCGGATGGCTCGGATTCCCTCGCGGAGGTCGCGGGGACCGACGCGGCCTCGGATCTCGCCGTCCTGAAGGTGAAAACACCGCGGGGGCGAGCGGCGAGGATGGGAGACTCCGATCGATTGAAGGTGGGCGAGTTTGCGATCGCGATCGGCGCGCCGTTTGAGCTCGATGCCAGCGTCACGTTCGGACATATCAGCGCGAAAGGCCGCCAGAACATTTTGGAGGATCAAGGCCTCGACCAGGACTTTCTGCAAACCGACGCCCAGATTAATCCCGGGAACAGCGGCGGCCCGCTCGTGAACATCGAGGGCGAGGTGATCGGGATCAACACCCTCATTCGCGGGATGCGCACCGGCATCGGCTTCGCGATCCCCATCAACCAGGCCCGCGAGGTCGCGGAGCAGCTCATGAAGCACGGCCGTTACACGAGACCTTGGCTGGGGATCGCCGTACGATCGCTCCGGGAGAACCCGGAGTGGAGGGATGTGTTTCCAGAATGCCGCGATGGAATCGTGGTGAAGGAGATCGACGCCGCGGGACCCGCCCGGAAATCGGAGCTCCGCGCCGGCGATCTCATCACGCGGGTGAACAGCCGTCCGGTGAACACGGTGGGAGAATTCAAGCGGGAGGTCCGCTCCCGAGCCATCGGAGACGCGCTTTCGATCGAGGTGCTGCGCGACGGCCGGCCGCGGCAGATTCGCATGCGATCGGGACCCGCTCCAAACGACGCGGGCGTCGGCGCCGCGAGGGAAGCGACGGCCGCGACCGCGCAGGAGGAGCGCGATCTCGGGATGCTCCTCAAGCCCCTGCCCGCGGAGCTCGCGCAGCAGGAGGGCCTGGCCCGCGGACAAGGCGTCCTCGTCGGCGATGTCGCCGCGGGAAGCCTGGCGCAGCGCTGCGGCATCAAGCCGGGTTCCATCCTTACGGACCTGAATCGCCATCCGCTCAGCAGCCCCCGCCAGTTTCGCGATCTTCTCAAGGCAACCCGCCCCGACCAGTGCCTTCTCCTGAATGTGGTGAGCGACGGAACCGCCCGCTTCGAGGCGCTGCGCGAGCGCGAGTGACGCCCACCCCGGGATTCTTCTTCAGAGATCCGCAAGTTCGTCGATCAACGAGCTGTCGAACTCTATATGTCGAAGCGCCTGGGGAGACTGTCGAGCGCTTCCCGGCAGCTCGACGAAGCAACCTATGGTCAAACGAAAACCGAATCGCGACGGGGGAGGGAAACGGCGCGCTTCCCAGGCGAGGGCGCTGGGGACGATGATCCTGGGATCGATGCTGTTCCTTCCTGGCGTTCTCGCGGCGGCGGAGCCGCCGCCCGCGAACATGGACTGGAGCGCCGTTCAGAAGCTGATGAAGCGAGTGGACGAGCTGGAGGCGGAAGTGAAGGCGCTTCGCGCCCGGGACAGCCTCCGCCCAACAACCGCGGCCGCTCCCGTGACGGAGGCCGCGATCCCAAAAGAGACCTTTCCCCAGATCAGCTTTCATGGATTCGGAGACATCAACTATCGCTTCAGCAACGAGAGCGGAAGCAAGAACGCCTTCGCCCTCGGTCAGCTCGATTTTTTTGTCACATCCCGTATTGCGGAGAACCTGAGCATCCTCAACGAGACCGTCATCGAGGCGAACGAGGAAAACAATTTCGGAATCGAGATCGAGCGGCTCCTGCTCCAGTACCGCGGCACGGATTGGTTCAACCTGGACGTGGGCCGCTACCATACAAGCGTGGGCTACTACAACACCGCCTATCACCACGGCACGTGGTTTCAAACCGCGGTGGGACGCCCGCAGTTCCTGGATTTTGAGGACGGCGGCGGCCTGATCCCCGCCCACAACGTCGGCGTGTCCGCCCATGGCGCCATCCCGTCCGGATCCTTGAACCTGGCGTATGTCCTCGAGGTGGGAAACGGCCGCCCCTATCATCCCGTCGGCAGCGCCAAGGCGCCCGTGCTCAATGTGAGCGACGACAACGAATACAAGTCCGTCAACCTCGCGCTGATGGTCAAGCCGGACAGCATTCCAGGGTTGCAGGCGGGCATCGGCGCCTATCATGACACCCTCACGCCCGACAACCTGAGCCGCACGGATGAATTGCTCCTCCACGCGCATGTGGTGTTCAAGAACTCCGTCTGGGAGTTTCTGAACGAAGGGTTCCTGATGCGCCATTCCGAGCGCCTCGGTCCCACTCACTACACGCCGGCGGCCTACACGCAGTTGGCGCGGACTTTCGGGAAACTCCGCCCCTTTGTCCGGTTCAGCTACGTCAATGCCCCGGACGCCGACCCCGCGCTCAGCCTCATCGGAGCCAACGGGCTTCGCTGGGGCCCGTCCCTCGGGATTCGCTACGACTTCTCCGATTTCGCGGCTCTCAAGTTCCAATACGACCGGGTCCAGCGCGGCGGGGAGGGAAACATCAATCAGTTCACGAGTCAGCTGGCGTTCACCTTTTAACTTCGAGGCATCCATGACTCTGCTGAAAACCTATTTGATGAGCGGGCTCGCGCTGACCGTCGCGACCCTGGCGGCCACGCAGGCGCAGGAGACCATCGCCCTGGTTGTCGGCAAGGGAACAAACCTGGAGAATCTCAGCACGGCTGAGCTCCAGAAGCTTTTCCGATGCGAAAAGAGCAAGGCGCCGGACGGCTCGAAGGTGACCATCGTGATGCGGGACGCCGGATCGCCCGAGCGCGAGGCGGTGCTTGCCAGCGTTTTGAAAATGGGCGAGTCGGAGTACCTCAAGCACATCCTGCTGGCCACGTTCACCGGAGCGGTCCAGGCCGCTCCCAAGGCGTTGTCGTCGGGAGGGGCGGTCAAGCAGTTCGTCAGCTCAACGCCGGGGGGATTGGGCTACATCAAGACCAGCGAGCTCGACGACACAGTCAAGGTGGTCAGGATCGACGGCAAGTCGCCGACCGAGGCCGACTATCCCGTCAAGTCGGCGAAATGACCCGCGCCGCGCCCCTCGCGCAGAACCGCTCACGCTCGACAAAACATTTGCCATTTTAGTTTGGAAGTCTTAACTGCGCGGTTCGAAGCAAGCGGATGGATTCTTCGGAGAGTGATGGGCGCCTGGTGGCCCTCGCGGTCTTCAAAACCGTTGTCGGCCCGTTTTGCGGGCCGGGGTATGTTCGATTCGTACCCTCTCCGCCATTTAAGGTCCCCCCCGCTTTGGCTCGTGATTCATTTCCTTACCCAGATCGGCGCCGTCTCGTCTTCCAACTCCCGCGCCTTGCCAATGATCGCCGCCTGGGAATAGCCGAGCTCTTTCAGATCGGCCAAGCAGGCCGCGGCGTTTGCCTCCGGCACACTGGCGAGCAGACCGCCAGCGGTCTGCGGGTCGAACAGAATGGGATAGCGCGGATGGGCCGCCGCCTCATCCCGATTGGCGATCGCGCGCTGAATCCTCAAGTTCTGGGGATGGAGCGAGCTCAGTATTCCAAGGCCCAGTCTTTCCGCCACCCCTTCCAGCAACGGCAACGCCTCGATCGATATCTCAACGCCTACGCTTGAAGCCTTCGCCATCTCGACAAGGTGCCCCAGCAGACCGAAGCCCGTCACGTCCGTGCAGGCGGTCGCGCCATGTTGCAGGAGGCGCCGGGCCGCGGCTCGATTCGAGACGAGCATCGACAGAATCGCGCCTTCGATCCACCGCCCCCGCGTTCGCCGGCGCATATCGGCGGCGAAGAGCGTTCCCGTCCCCAAGGGTTTTGCCAGGATCAAGCGGTCGGAGGGCTTCATCCCTCCCTTCCGAAGCAATCGTTTCGGGTCGCCGAAGCCCGTGACCGCAAGGCCAAAGCCCATTTCGGCGCCCTCCCCGGTGTGTCCGCCCACAAGGAGTGTATCGCTCGCCGCCAGGACCTCCATGGCGCCCGCCATCACCTGAAACAGGTCTTCCTCGATTCTTTCGTCAGGGCCGTAGGGCAACAACGCCAGCGCCAACGCGGATCGCGGCTCGGCGCCCATGGCATAAATGTCGCCGAGGCAATGGTTCGCCGCCACCTTTCCAAAGACAAACGGATCGTCAATAAACGAGCGGAAGAAGTCGATGGTTTGAACGCAGACCTGGCCCGGCGGCGGCGCCGTCACGGCGGCGTCGTCCGGTGAGTCCAACCCCACCAGGACGTCCTCGCGAGTCGCGGGCTTCAGCCGTCTCAGGACGCGCGAAAGCGCCTGGCCGCCCACTTTCGCCGCGCAGCCGCCGCAGCGCATCGCGGGCGTTACGGAGCGCTCTTCAGGGGCCTCCGTTGCAGCGAGGCCAGCGCTCAGCGGGGCGCGGGAATCCGAGTCCATCTCGGGCAATTCCTTGTATTGCCTCATCCAGCGCCGATCGATCCAGTTCTTCGCCCGCCAGACCCACCTGCCTTCAACCGCCCAACCCCCGCGCGAGGCGACGGCGTATTGGTCTCCCGTGCTGATGAGGCTCAGATGTCGTTTTTGAGGCGCGAAGGGTCGGGGAGGCTCGCCCCGCAGCGCGAGTCGAAGATTCTCAGCCAGGGGCCTGCCCTGCCGCACCGCGAAGACGCCCGACTTCGGCCGCGGATGAGCGACGACCCCCGCGACGTCGCCCGCGGCAAAGACGAACGCGTGCGACACGGATTGCAGGCAGTCATTCACGGCGACAAAACCCTCGGCGTCCGTCCTGAGTCCCGACTCGGCCAGCCACGCGGGAGGCGCGGCGTCGGTCACCCAGAGCACGGCGTCGCACGCGATGCCGGGTCCCGCCCCGCATCGCACGAGGCCCGGCCCGATCTCCGTTACAGGCGAACCCAGATGCGCATGGATGCCCCGCTCCTGGAGGATTCGGACGAACCTCCGCCGTGTCCGGGGATTGTGCGTGGGGAGAATCATCGGGGCCGCGCCGACCAGATGGATCTCCGGCGCGAGCCCAGGCGATCGACCCGCGGCCAGAGCGGTTTGCAACCGATGCTGCGTCGCTAGCGCCAGCTCGACGCCGCCGGCGCCGGCCCCCACAACGACGATGCGAAAGGGATTCTTCCCATGACCCAGCGCGCGTTGAACGATCGCCTCCCAGCCCTGCAGAAACCGATCGATGGGTTTCACCGGCAACGCATGTTCCATCGCGCCGGGAACATCCCCGGCGCGGGGCGTCGACCCGATGTTGATGGAGAGGAGATCAAACCCAACCGGCGGGCGATCCGCGCAAAGGACGCGTTTGTTCACGAGGTCGAGCCCGGTGACGCGATCGGAATAAAGCCGAGCCCCCGCAAAGTGGCAGAGCGGACGAAGATCGATGTGCGCCTCATCAAACGAGTAGTGGCCCGCGATATGTCCGGGCAACATGCCCGAGTACGGCGTCGAGATTTCCTTGCTGATGAGCGTCAGCCGGACGCCCGGGAGACACCGCATCCCGAACATCTTCAGCACGGCGAGGTGTGAATGCCCGCCTCCGACCAACACCAGATCCTGAATCACAGAGTTCGTCCGATCCACGAGTGGATCGTCGAGGCGACCGTGAAAAGTTGCAACGGTTTATCCCGCGCGCCGCCTGAGCAAGGTTGGGACCGCAACCAGGGGAGAAGGAGAGGGATGACGCGAGACGCTCGACAACTCGGACGTTTTTCCCAAACATCGCGGCGTTGCCCGATGCATAAACCAGATCAACCCCTCCGCGCTGTGCCCGCTGTCGAAAGGACCCTGCAAGCGCTCGGTCCCATCGACCTGCCCCGCCCCGTCGTCGTCAACCTGGTCCGACGCGAGTTGGCGGCGCTCCGATCCGGGAAGGCGATTCCCGGCTTCGAAGCGATCCTGGATCGTGTGCGGGATGCGCTCCGGGTCCTTTGCGACTCGCGCCTCCAACCCGTCATCAATGGCACGGGGATCATCGTCCACACTAACTTGGGACGGGCGCCGCTGAGCGCCGCCGCGGCTGAGGCGCTTCGGGAGATGGGACAGAACTACAGCAATCTGGAATACGATCTGTCGCGGGGAGAGCGGGGAGGAAGGGCGGCGTACCTGGAACACAGTCTGGCGATCGTTTGCGACGCCCAGGCCGCCACCGTGGTGAACAACTGCGCGGCGGCGCTGGTTCTGATTCTCCGACATTTCACCCGGGGCGAACGCAAGCAGGTGGTCATCTCGCGCGGCGAGCTGGTTCAGATCGGAGGCGGCTTCCGAATCCCCGAGATCCTCGAAGCCAGCGGCGCCCAACTGCGGGAGATCGGCACGACCAACAAGACCTCATTGGGCGATTACAGCAAGGCGATCGGACGTGAAACGGCCATGGTCTTGAAAGTGCATCGCAGCAACTTCTTCATGGGCGGCTTTGTGGAATCGCCGGCTACAGAAGAAATCGCGGCCCTGGCGCGCAAGAAGAAGATTCCCTTCGTGGAGGACCTGGGCAGCGGCGCGCTGGCGGCGATCGCCAAGCTCGCCCCGGTGGAACCTGAACCGACTCCCTCCGAGATCCTGAAGAAGGGCGTCGACCTGGTCTGCTTCAGCGGTGACAAGCTCCTGGGAGGCCCTCAGGCGGGGATCATCGCCGGCAAGAACAAGCTGGTATCCGCCCTGAAGCGCGAACCGTTCTTCCGCGCGTTGCGCTGCGACAAGCTGATTCTTTCGGCGCTCCAGGCCACGGTCGATTGCTATCTCCGTCAGCAGGAGACCACGGAGATTCCGACGATTGAGATGCTGCGAATCACCAACGAAGCGCTCCGGATCCGCGGCGCGACCGTCCTTGCGGCCTTGGAGGGGCTGGAGGTGAAGGCATCCTTGGGGGAAGGAAAGGCCCAGGTGGGAGGCGGAACGTCGCCGCGCTCCATCATCCCCTCCGTGACGATCGACCTCCTGCCGCGGAAAATGACTCTGGCGGACTTCGCCGCCCGGCTCCGCGCCGCCCCGCCCGGGCTGATCGGATACATCGCCGGAGGCAGGTTTAGGATCGATCTCAGGACGGTGTTTCCGCGTCAGGATGAACAGGTGACACGCGCATTGCGGTCGATCCTCCGTTGACCGCTTTGGGATTCATCGCGCATGGCCATCCGAAATTTCATCGCAGCGACCGCAGGTCACGTGGACCACGGCAAGAGCTCGCTGGTCAAAGCGTTGACAGGAACTGATCCCGATCGCCTGCCGGAGGAAAAGGCGCGGGGCATTACGATTGACCTTGGATTCGCCCATCTCGAAGCCGCCTTGCCCGACGACCCCGCCTCCGCTGTGCATATCGGCGTCGTGGACGTCCCGGGGCATGAGGACTTCGTCAAGAACATGGTGGCGGGCGTGGGCTCAATCGACATCGCGCTGCTGGTCGTTGCGGCCGATGACGGATGGATGCCGCAGACCGAGGAGCACTTGCAGATTCTGCTGTACCTCGGCGTCCATCGGGCGGTCGTGGCGCTCGCCAAGATGGATCTCGCGGAGGACGAAGCCGCGGCCATCGCAGGAGTGCGGACCCTGCTTCAGGACACGCCATTCGCCAACGCGCCCATCGTGCCGACCTCCGTTCCAACCGGCCGCGGGATGGAGACGTTGAAAGCGGAGCTGGCTCGCGCGCTGGTCAACGCTCCCACATCCCCGGACCTCGGCAAGCCCCGGCTTCCCATCGATCGCGCATTCACCTTGCGGGGCGTCGGAACCATCGTGACGGGCACCCTGATGGGCGGCGCGCTCCGATCGGGGCAGAGCGTCGTGCTGCAGCCCTCAGGAAAGACCGCGCGCATTCGCAGCGTGCAAACCCATGGCCGGGAAGTGGAGCGCTGCCAGCCTGGAACACGGACGGCGCTGAATCTGCACGACCTCGAGGTGGGACACGGGAAACGCGGCGAGGTCGTCACCCTCGCCGAGTTGGGGACCGCCACGCGGGCGCTGGATGTTCTGCTGGAAAAATCGAGCCGATCGCCCAACGCAAAAAGCCTGCCCTCAAGACCGCTGAAAGACAGGACGCGGGTTCGCATTCATCATGGGAGCGGAACCTTCGCCGCGTCCGTCCAACTCGCCAGCAACGCGCAGCCCCTGCTTCCGGGACAGCGCGTCTTCGCGCGCTTGCGATTTGAGACGCCCATCTTCGGGTTTGCCGGTGATCGCTTCATCGTGCGGGACTGGGCAGGACAATCGACCTTGGCGGGCGGGGTCGTGCTGGATCCGGACGCGAGGTTGAGAAGCTTCGCCTCCCAGATGCGTTCTCCTCTTCTCCATCTGCGAGCCGACTCCCCCGGCCAGGCTTCGGTCTTTTTGTCGTCGCTTCTCGCGCGCGACCACGTTGCCGAGCGCAAGGGTCTTCTTCTCCAGTCCTCGTTTGGCCCGGAGCAGATAGCGGCGGCCGTCCGCATGCTTGTTGAATCTCTTCAGGCGGTTGTGGTCGGAGACTACGTGGCGGACGCGGCATGGTGGAAAACGTTGCGGGCAAAGGCGCAAGCCGCCATCGACGCGGAACACGGGCTCCGCCCGGAGCTGGCTGGCCTTTCACTGGCGCAGCTCCGATCAGCTTTGGCGCGGGATTTGCCCTCCCCGGAGGTGTTCGACCCCCTGGTGGAGGATCTCTGCCAAAACGGCTTCACTCAGGCGGGCAAGGCGATCAAGCGCGCCGGGCATCTTCAAGCCTTGCCTCCTCATCTTGAGGCCGTCGGCGGAAGGCTTCGCGCCGCGTTATCAGCGAAGCCCTTCGAACCCCCGTCGCGCGCAGAACTGGCGCCGGACGCGTTTTCCCAGCAGGCCCTGAGATTCCTGCGCGACACAGGCGAGGCGGTTGAGATCTCGGAGGAGATCATCCTCCTGAGGGAAAGCTTCCTCCAAATGAAGGAGTTGATCGTGAACTGGCTGCGCGAAAACGGACCTTCCACGGCCAGCGAGCTGAGACAGGCGGTCGGAAGCACGCGCCGGATCATGCTCCCGGTTTTGGAACGCCTCGACAGGGAAGGCGTCACCAAACGGGACGGCGACAGGCGGGCTTTGGCGAAAGTTTAGGCCCCAACCGCGTCACGCCTTCACCGGCAGAACATGGATCGCTTTCACGATCAACTGAACCGTGTCGCCAACCTTCAGATCGAGCTCCTGGAGGGACTCGGTGGTCAGCACGGAAGCCATCTTGGCGGGCACGGTGACTTCGAATTTCACCAAGGACATGACCTTGTCGCTCGTGATGGCGACGACCTTGGCGGTGACGTTGTTTCTTGCTCCGTATTTCATAGGCCTTCCAGTGGGTTGGATTTAGCCGTTGTTTAGCAGGACGCTCCTCGCTCGCGCAATAGTTTCCAGCTTGGCCTCCGCGATCGCCGCGGACGCGACCGGATTGTCAGCGAAGGTGGCGAAACCGCAGTCGGGAGTCAGCAGGACGCGCTCGCGTCCAAACATCGCGATCGCCCGCCGCGCCTTGGCCACGATCTCGTCCACGGTTTCAACGCGCTCCCGTTTTTGATTCACCACCCCGACGCCCATTCGCAAGCGTTCGGGCAGGTCCCGGAGGATCTCCATCTCCCCGGCGCGCGGCGTGCAGAGCTCAAGGAACAGAACCCCGACCTTCACGGACTTGAGGAAGGACAGCAGCGGCTGGTAGCCGCCGGTCAACGCGGCGGCCTCGTCCCGGGTCCAGTTGCCACGACACGTGTGCAGCGCGATCCGTTCGGCGGGCAGGCCGGCGATCAACTCGTTCAAAAGCTCGGCCGCGAACGCAAGCTCATGCTCCGGCGACTTCTTTTCGCTCAACGCGCCGCACATGAAGCTCCGCTTTTGATGACCGCCGCTGAACACGACCTCTGTCAGGACCGGCTCGTCGAACTGGACGAGGGAGACGCCCTCCGCGAGAAGGAAACGCAATTCTTCGCGCAACACGCGGACGACATCGCGAGCGAGGTCTTCGCGCGTTTCGTACGGCCGCTCCCTCAGGCAGTCGAGCCACATCGTCCGCGTGAGCAAATAGGGGCCGGGCAACGCGATCTTGATGGGGGTGGCGGTGAGCGAACGGAGGAACACGGCCTCATGAACCGCAAGAGGCCGGCTGCGCCCGAGGCGGCCAAAGACGACCGGATGGCGCACCTCGGCGGCCGGGATGTCCAAAGCCCGCAGCTCCTTCTGGAACTTCTCCCGATCGTCGACCATCGCCGTGAGGTCCGTCAGCGGGATCAGCTGGCAGTTGTCCAGGCGCGAGCCGACGAAGCTGGCGTAGCTGTCGCGACGCTGTTCCCCATCGGTGAGGACGTCCACTCCGGCGCGGAGTTGCGCCTCGACCGCGAGGCGCACGGCGTCGTCGGCGGTGGCTTGGAAGTCTTTTTCGCTGAGCCGCCCTTCGAGATGTTCGTGAACCGCCTGGATCATCCAGCGCGGCCGCGGCCAGCTGCCAATGCCCAAGACGGAGAGCGGCTCAATGGCCGGACACGGGCTTGGCGGAGGGAATCGATCGGGAATCAAGACGGGACGAATAGGAGATCTCGGATCGACGGGGCTGGAAACGGACGGCGCAACGCTCCGCTCGGAGAGAGCGCCTTTGCAAACAAGGTAGGCGCTCTGGCGACCGGATTTGATCCACGACACCAGCTCATTCCCCGTCAAGCGGCACCAGGACGGCAGATCTCCCTCCACCGAGGCGTCGGTGGAGAGGATTTCGAGCAGGCCGCCGCGGGGGAGCGGGTCGATGTGACGGCGAATCAGAAGCAGCAGGCCTCCGCCACAATCCAGGTCGCCGCCGTCGAAAGATGTGTCCGGTCGATGCGGGTGGCCGGATTGGGGGTTCATCGCGCGACGATCAAAAGCTCACGCAAGGGCTGCCCGCGACGAGGAACTCAACCAGCTTCGCCCCGCCCACGATCATCGCGCCGGGCACGAGGTTGTTCTCGTCGAGCTTCCGCTTCTTAAAGCAGGGCGAACAGACATAGATCTTGCCGCCGGCGGCCGCGAAGTTGGCCAGCAGCTCCCGCAGCGGCGCGAAGCCTTCCTCGTGGATGTCATCCGCGTAACCCTTTTGCGAAAGCCGCACTCCTTCAACGCTCAGGAAGACGACGGTCTCCTGCGCCGATCCGAGCGCGGCGTTGGCGATGACGAAGCCCACCGTGGCTTTGTCGGGATTGTCTTTTGCGAACGAGAGTGAAACACAGAATCTTCCTGGCATAGTTTGTTATGTTTTTGTGGTGAGTGGGCCCGGGCTCGGCGCCGGCGCCCGCCGGCGAAGTGAAGCAAAGCACCGGACGCATGGGTGATTGCGATGTGAAACCAACGAAAAACCAGGGCATCCTGACGTTGAGGGGAGCGCCGGACGCCGAGACGGCTTGAACATTTCAAGCGGCTCGCTTATGCGGTGTGGATGTTCTCGCACATCGTCGTCTTCTGGGTGAAACCGGGCAAACCGGACGCCGTGGACCAACTCATTGCCGGCGCGAAGCGGCATCTTGAGCCGATTCCGGGTGTTCTGGTTTTTCATGTGGGACGCATGGTAACGGACGGACGTCCCGTGGTGGAGAGCGGCTACCAGGTGGCGTTGACGACCGTGCTCGCGTCGCGTGAGACGCTGGCGGGCTATCGCGCGCACCCCGGCCACGAACGATTCAAACAGGAGGTCTGCGCTCCGAACGTCGAGCGCTACCGGGTCTATGATTTCGAATGACGTCCGCATCAGTCTGCCCGTCGGATCCAGTAGTGGGGGACCGCCTCACGCAGAAGAGCGTGGCCCGTCAATCCGCACCACGCGGGCACATCCTGCGGCGCCCCGAGGTCGCGAGTCGTGAGGAGCAGCACCTCCCCAGGCTTGAGCCTCTCCAGGCGCATCCGCAGCTCCAACGCCAATTCGCCGCATCCCTGATCCCCTGCGTCCCAGGCGGCGTCGGCCGCCGGGATTGAATCGTCGCGATCGTTCTGGGCGTTGCGAGGTTCGAAGCCCAAAGACGGCAGCTCGTCCTCGCTCAAACCCGCCTCGCAGTTGGCCCAGTTCCACGCTTCCTGGTAGCAAGGCCGAAGTCGAATGCAGGCAAGGACCGAATCGCGAAACTGGGAAGGACTCCCCGTCCATCCCGCTGAGAGGCATGCCGCGCAACGCGGCGCGTTCTTAAAGCCCATCACAATGGCCATCAGCGATTGGTGTGAACACATCGGCTTGCCACAGCCGGCGCACGCCGCCCCGCGGAGACGTTGTAGATCGCTGATCAGCGATTCTGCCGCCGCTTTCGTCCCAGAAGTGTCCATGAGCCGTCCACCCTGCTGACTCTTCACATGCGGCGGGATGCTTAAGGGGCGAGCCGCTGAGGGTCTGGGGCGATCCGGGTGAAACGCGGGATGCGAGCGGGCAGGCCCCGCCTGTCCCATCCGGATCCCCGTTGCGTCCGTCGCGGTTGTATCTTCCCGTCCTCTCATTACGCGGGGACAGGAAGTTCAACCGCAACGGACGCGACGAAGGCAGGAGGTTGAACCGCGACGGACGCTGCGGACGCGACAGAGGGCTCTATTGCAATTGGAATTCCAATCCATTAGAAGCCCTCGATATGCATTTTGGCCGCAACGAACTCCTCGCCTGGGTCGCGGTGCTGATCGCCGCGCCGGCAGCACGGGCGCAAGGACCCCCGGCCCCCATCGAAATCGTCCTCGTCGACGCGAAGGCGGCGACCTCCGCCGCGGTTGCGGAGTGGAAAAAGGAGGGATTCAAGGGCGTGGCAATCGTCCTGGACGATCAGACGAGCGAAGCGGATTACCGGGAGCCGATTCGGCGCGTCTCCGAGGCCGGGCTCGATCATTACTACTGGATAGAGGTCGGACGCAACCCGACGATGGCCACAAAGAATCCCCGGTGGATGGCCGCGCTAGGGGCTCATCAGGATTGGCAGACCCGGTTCCCGAAATTTCCGGAGCCCAGCGTCGGGGAAGTGGCCAAGGCATTCCTCTGGGTGCCGATCGTCTATCAGGAGGCGTTCGATGCCCATCTCGCTCGCATCGATCAATTGCTCAAACGCGCGCCCGGAGGATGGCGTGGCCTCCTTTTGAATGATCTGCAAGGAGGCCCGAGCTCCTGCGGCTGCGGCAATATCCAATGCCGCTGGGCGGTCGACTACTACATGCCCCCCACCGCGACCAAGATCGCGGGCGACGATGTCGCGGCGCGGTTTGTCTCCGAGGTCCGAAAGCGCGTCGGAGACAAGTCTGTCATCCCCATTTGGACGACCGAGTGCGAGGACGTCGATCTGCCCTCGGACAAGCATGACGGCCTGCCGAGCACGGGTCTCTGCGGGACCGTGGGATGCGGGAAAAGCGCGTGTCCCGAGGCCTTCGCCAATCAATGGTCCGCCTTGCAACAAGCCCAGAACGGCCCGACGGGCTTGCTGACGGTCCATGCGTCCTTGCAGCGGACGCGACCCGAGTTCGGCGGCGGTCCCGGGTGGCTGACCAACTCCATCGGCTACTTGAACCGCACCCTTCTGGCTCGCGGAGGCAAAGCTTTTCCCTCCCGCCAGCTCTGGGCCGTTGTGGACGGCACGCAAAAAGCCGAAGAGGCGGCGGCTCGGAAGATCGGGGCGGCGGCAGGGGTGGGAGCCGTGATTGTGGCTCGGGTCAAGATCGATCAATCCTACGAACCCAAAGCGATCCGTACAAACTAAAACCCATCCCTCAAGCAGCCTTCTGTTTGCGGGATGGGTTTGTGGGATCGCAGAGCGGTCTCTAGAATCTTCGGGTAAGACTCGTCAGGGTCATGAAGTCCGCGAACGCAGCGTCGCCGGACACGCCCGCGGAGTTGCGTTCACGATTCCGGTAGAGCGCCACCGGAGCGCTGAACGAGAACGACCACTTGTCCCTCGACCAGACGATGCCGGGTTCGATCGAGACGGCGAAGCCGGGACGACGCCTGTCGTCGCTGCCACCGATGAGGTCCTTTGACGGGGAGCCTTCCACACGTCCACCCAGGGTGAATGTCACCCCCTGCTTGGGCAGAAGCGTGTACCCCAGTCCGACTCTCGCCAGAAAGGAATCGCCCGTGGACCAAATGGTGGGCCCGGTGCCGGAGAGCACTCCGGCGTTCTGCTGCGGCGTGGCGATATAGGTGCCCGACGCGAACGCGGTCAGGTTCGTGACGATCTGGCGGAAGGCGTAGAGGTCGAGGATGAGGCCCCATGCGCCAGCGCCCGGTTGAATCGAATTGTCCACGTTTTGCAACGGACCATTGACGACGGTGTTCGCCCCTGCGTTGAAGGTTTTCGGAACGTCCTTGGAGTCCTTCTCTCCGGTCGGGAACAACACCCCGAGGCCCAACGAAATATTGCCTTTCGGATGCGTTTCCGGGTCCAACAGCCATGTGGTCGCGAGAAGCTTGATGTCCCCCAATCCCTGTGCGGCGGTCCTGTAACGGGCGATCACCGCCCCGCTCACAGTGCCATCCGGCGCCGGGAAAGGGCTCGGGTTGACCAGAACGCCAGCGACTCTGCGGGTATCCCGCACCGCCTGCGAGCGTGTCGCGGTCTGGAAGGGAACGCCAAGGGTGAGGCCAACGCGCTTGGTCACGTTGTACGCGAGAGAAAGGTCCACCACATGGATGTCATTAATGACCTGACTCCCTTCCTTTTCGCGATACACCTGCTCCACATCGCCAATGAAATGTTTATCTGAGTACTGCCAGCGATGGGACACTGACGCGGTCCAGGTCCCTCGCTCCTGATAGGCTGATCCACCCAAACTGGGCGAATTAATGCGCGCGGTCACTCAGCCCTGCGCCATGGCTTTGGGGCCTGTTGCGAGAATGCCAGCGAGGAGGAGGAGACCGGTGATGGTACGAGTCATGAATCTCATAATGTTATGTTGGGTCGTAGTTGTGACCCTTGACAAAATAAGGTGAGCGTTCCCGCGCAGGAATATCTTTGGGGGGAACCGCTGACATTCCGGGGCAAGCCGCTTCGCCTACAGGGTGAATCGGCCCGAAGACCCGGGTATTGAGCCGCAATCGCCCGCCCCTAGCGACCGCCAGGAAGCGGCGGCCGTTCCGAGTTATCGAGAGCCGAGCGGAGTTCGGGGGGCAGTCCGAGCAGCGCCTGTCCCAGCCTTTGATTGGCCTCGGAAACCTTTCCTTCCGCCGTGAGAATCGATGACGCCGCGAGCTCCGCTCCGGCTTCGCGCCATTGCAGTTGGGGGACGCCCAGTCTTGCCAGGGACGTCGCCGCCAAGGGTTCCGATCGCAACTCCTGAAGAAACGCCTCGAGCTGTCGCCCCACAAACTGCGACGTCGGAC
The DNA here is from genome assembly GCA_016199985.1 of Verrucomicrobiota bacterium. Taxonomy (GTDB): domain Bacteria; phylum Verrucomicrobiota; class Verrucomicrobiia; order Limisphaerales; family UBA11320; genus UBA11320. Next base: position 147,453 of record JACQFQ010000025.1, read on the forward strand.
CACCGGTCGTTCCTGCATGGTGAAGAGGCCCGAACAGTTCCAGCCACGGGTGATTCTCCTGATTTCGCGGCGCTCGGAGAAAGCGTGGAGATTGAGGATTCAGGGCGCCTCCTAGGAAGATCCAAACGCCCGCTGGATGCGCCAGGAACGAATTGGCGTCATCGGTCGCCAATTCCCTGGTTCGCCGCTCCACGACGCCCGGATCGATCGGAGCATCGTCGAACCGACCGATCAAGGCGATGGCCGGATCCCTCGGCGCAAAATCGCCCCGCCAGAGGGTCGCCTGGGGAAACACATCCAGGAAGGTGGCCACAATCGTGTTGAACTCCTCCTCCGAAAGCTGGAACAGAGGAAGCCATTGGCAAAACAGTCCGCCCGGCGCCAAGGCCCGCCGCGCCGCGGCGAAACTCTCCAACGTGTAGAGCGCCGACTCTCCGCCGCGCCACGGCACGAAAAGGTCCCCCACGATCACGTCGAATCGACGGCCGGAGCCGCGCAGGAAGTTGCGGGCGTCCTCAGAAACGATTTCCACCTTGGGCGAGCCGACGACTCTCAGATTGGCCTCCCCGAAATAGTCGCGCGCCGCCGCGATCACTTCGGGCACGAGTTCGATGGCCGTGACGCGATCCACAGGATGCAGCAACGCCGCGCCGGCCGTGATGCCCGTGCCCAATCCAAGAAACGCGACTCGCCGTGGCTTCGGATGGAGCAGCAAAGGAAGGTGGCCTTGGACCCGCTCATCGCCGACGGAGGCGGTGCCGCCCAGAACATAGAAGTTATTCAGCTTCATCCGACGGCTGACGCCGGTCTCCACCACCGCGACGATGCCGTGGCTGCTTTCATCCAGCGACAGCAAGCGTTCTCCCTGGCCCGTTCGAATCCTTGTTCGCGGAAGCTGGCCGGGGTTTCCAAGGCCGATGCATGCGGCGACCAAGCCGTAGACAAACAACCGCCTCACCCCAAACCAATCTCGCAGTAAACGTCTTCCCCAGCAGAGGTGGCCCACAACGATCATCGAGACACCCATCCAGAGCAGGGTTCCCCACAGGCCCAGGGACGAAGGCAGCAGAAAGGCCCCGGCGATCGAACCGAGGATGGACCCCAGGGTGTTGACGGCGATCAGTCGGCCAATGGCCCGTCCCGCTGCGCCCGACTCGCCTCGTCCGGCCATCTCCATCAGGAATGGCAATCCCATTCCGGCAAAAAGCGAAGGAAGAAGCACGGTGGGGAGCGACAATCCAACGAGGCGAAAGCCGTAGGCCATCCATCCGCCAGGGGCATTGACGTACGCGAGGCCGTCGGTCAGGCCCCAAAAAATCCGAGGCGTCCATCCGACGATCAATCCCCCCAGAATCCAGGCCGCGCCCAAGGTCATCCGCGCATCCCAACCCCGCCGCAGCAAGGCGCGCGCAAGTCCGCTCCCGGCGGCGAGTCCCACCAGGAGCGCCGCAATGACGATCGAGAACGAGTAGATGGAGTTCTCGTGCACCTGAGCGAACATCCGCGACCACGAAATCTGGAGAATAAAGATCCATGCGCCGGACAAAGCGGCGAGCGGGGCGAGAAAACCCAGAGGCAAAACGGAGGCTGGACGGGGCAGAGCCGCGACACGCGTCTCACGGGCCAGAGGCGCGGCGGTCGAAGGCAGTCCCCGATCAAGGAGGATCGCGAATGCGCCGATCGCCAGGCTGCCCAAGACGACGACGCCGTAGCTTCCCGCCACGGAAAAATGAGACAGCCAGAAGAAGGGAACGCTGATCGCGCCGATCGCCGCGCCGGCTGTGTTGATCGCGTAGAACCCGCCGACGGTGATGCCCAGATGATTCGCCTCCACCGTGAGCGCCTGGCTGAGCAAGGGCAACGTGCCTCCCATGCAGAAGGTCGACGCAAACAATGCCACAACCACAAGCAAGGTCTTTACGCCGAGGAAGCCGGCCGGGTGTCCGGCTAAGGCCTGGTAGAGCTGCGGATAGTAGAGATCGAAGAGGCGAAGAAAGCATTCGACCAAAACCGCTCCCAAGCCGACTCCGATTTCGAGCCAGCCATATCCCCTCACCGGCCGTCGGAAACAGCTGGCCCGATGTCCCACAACCCAGTTGCCAACGCACAACCCGAGGAACATCCCCGCAAGAACCGCTCCCGCCGCAGGAGTGGTCGCGCCGAAAAGCGTCACGAAGCGGCGCATCCAAAGGATTTCATAGACCAGCGCCAGCGCGCCCGAAAAGAAGACCAAACCGTAAAGCGCGAGCAACCGTGAGGTTTGCGCCGGAGGACACGCGCTCGCGCGCGGAAGCGCGGCTTTGGCCGAAGTAGTCATGTCGCAAATCGAATCACGGGCGCCACAAACCGAGGCCCGCAACAAGGCCACGACCCAAGACGTTTTGGAACAAAATACTGCGCCGTCAGCCGAACCCCGGCGCATCCCGAGAAAGTCGGCGCTTTCGCCATGGCAAGGGGCAAAGCCTCGGCCCTCTTTCAGCCTGGGGTGAAGCCCTAGGCGACTGATTCAACAAATCGCCAGGGTGGAAAACCCGCGGCCTCGTCGCGTTTGGGCCGCGCTTCCCACAACTTGTGGATGCCCGCGCCAGGCTCCCTGACTTGTCGCTTCCCTATTGTGTCCGACGTGACTAGGGTCCGCTCCACCGTCCCGTGAGAATCCCGCGATAAGCCGCGCGCTGACTGCTGAAGCCAGAGGGACCAGCGTTCGGGATCCGCTCATTCCCTGGGACCCCAAAGCCATGTTCCATCGATCACGCTTCACGCTCGACACAATCTCCTCCCGCGTCCTCTGGTGCGCCCTGAGCGTCGCGCCGATCCTCGCCGCGCGCGCGATGGCCGCTGAGATCCAAAGGCTGGCGCCCCATCAGGGCCTCAAGCCCTTCGAATACACCGAGGCCCCTGAAGCGCTGCCCAATTACGTGTCCGGCGCCAAATGGGGAACTCAGGCGGCGCCCCTCCGAACGATGCAGAAGCCCGTGGCGCCGGAGGAGTCGCAGCGGCATCTCGTCCTTCCTCCAGGCTTCGAGGCGAAACTCTTTGCCGCCGAACCCGAAATCACGAAGCCCATTTGCATGGCTTGGGACGAAAGGGGGCGACTGTGGATCGCCGAGACCGTCGACTACCCCAACGACATGCAGCCTCCGGGCCAGGGACGCGATCGCATCATGATCTGCGAGGACACCGACGGCGACGGCAAGGCCGACAAGTTCACCCTCTTCGCGGACAAGCTGAGCATCCCCACCAGCCTCGTCTTCGCGCGAGGCGGCGTGATTGTGGCTCAAGCGCCCGACTTCCTGTTCCTGAAGGACACGAACGGCGATGACCGGGCCGATGTTCGCGAGGTGCTGTTCACCGGTTGGGGAACGACGGACACACATGCCGGCCCCAGCAATCTTCACTGGGGCTTCGACAATTGGATCTGGGGCGTCGTCGGCTATTCGGGCTTCGATGGAACCGTCGGTGGCAGGAAGCATCGCTTCGGCATGGGCATCTATCGATTTCGCGCGGACGGGTCGGCGCTGGAGTTCATCCGATCGAGCAACAACAACACCTGGGGCCTTGGCCTCAGCGAGGACGGCGAGGTGTTCGGGTCGACGGCGAATGGGAACGCGAGCATGTACATGTCCATCCCCAACCGCTTCTACGAGCAGGTCGAGGGCTGGGCCGCCACCCGTTTGGAAACCATCGCGGACAGCCAGAGCTTCTACCCCATCACCCCCAAGGTTCGGCAGGTCGACTGGCACGATCGCTACACCGCCGGCGCGGGCCACGCGCTGTACACCGCGCGCAGTTTTCCCCGCTCCTATTGGAACCGCGCCGCCTTCGTCTGCGAGCCCACAGGACATCTGATCGGTTTTTTTGACATCGAGGCGCAGGGGGCCGACTACATCGCGCGCAACCGGGGGACATTCCTGGGCAGCGACGACGAATGGACAGCGCCGATCTCAGCGGAGGTCGGGCCCGACGGCGCTCTGTGGATGATCGATTGGTACAACTACATCGTGCAGCACAACCCAGTTCCCAACGGTTTCAAGAACGGTCGGGGCAACGCGTATCAAACCGGGTTGCGCGACAAACGCCACGGACGCGTCTACCGCCTGGTTCACACGGCGGGCGCGCCCTCGTCCCGGCCGACCCTGGACTTGAACCGCCCTGAGACGCTGGTCGCCGCGCTCCGCAGCGACAATCTGCTGTGGCGAATGCACGCGCAGCGTTTGCTCGTCACGCGAGGCAAGACCGACGTCGTCCCTGCCCTGCGCGCCCTGACGGAAGCGGGAGGCCGCGATGATCTCGACTTGAACCCCGGCGCGCTGCACGCCCTGTGGACCCTGCGGGGTTTGGACGCTCCGGAGCTGGGCGCCATCGCGACTCGCGCGCTGGCTCACGCGTCGCCATCGGTCCGACGCGCCGCCGTGGCCGTGCTGCCCCGCGTCCCCGAGTCGCTCGCCGCGCTGCTGCAGTGGGACACGCTCTTCGACGCGAAACCCCAGGTGCGGCTCGCCGCGTTGCTCGCGATCGCGGAGATGCCGGCGACGCCCGAGGCCGGCGCGGTCGTGCAGGCGATGCTCCAGACGCAGAAAAACGCGGAAGACCGATGGATCCGGCACGCGGCCGTGAGCGCGGGCGCCCGGCACATCGAAGGGTTCATGAAAGCGTCCGTGACAAAAGGCGCCATGGCGATCAGCCCGGGATCCGCCGAGGCCCTGACCCTGCTGGCCACGCACTACGCTCATCGGGCGGACTCCGACAGCCTGCTGCAGGTCCTCCAGGGGCTCCGCGGCGCTTCCTCCACCGTCTCCCCAGCGATCCTGCAGGCCCTGGCGGCGACATGGCCGTCGGAACGCAACCCCGCCCTCAAAGCCGATGAGCGGGCGCGGTTGGTCTCGCTCTTGGAATCCTTCGACCCTCAAAGCGCGGCGCTCCTGGCCGTGCTGGCGCATCGGTGGGGCGACGCCGATCTGTTCAAAGCCCAACTGGCCCCGATTGTGAGTCGCCTGCGGAACGAGGTGGCGTCGGAGAAGGCGGCGGATCCGGCGCGGGCTCAAGCGGGACAGAATCTCGTTCGTCTCTCCGACAACGCCGCCTCCATCCAATGGATCCTGGCGCAGATTTCCGTCCAGGCGGCCCCTGCCCTGAACATGGCGTTGATCAATGCGCTGGGGGAATCGCGGCTCCCCGAGGCGGGGAGCGAAGTGGTGAAATCCTGGAAGAGCTTCACGCCGGCGTCGCGCCGGGCGGGGCTGGCGCTGCTGATGAGGCGTCCGGAGTGGACGGAGATTCTCGTGAGTTCGCTGGAATCGAGCGCGATCCCGGGAGGCGATCTCGGACCCGAGCACTGGGCGCAGCTGCGGGGCGCGGGGAAGTCCGAGACGCGCGAAAGGATCGCGAAACTTCAATCCGGCTTGAAGGCAATCTCCGCCGATCGCGAAGCGGTGGTGAAGCGACTGCTGCCCATTGCGAAGCAGAAGGGGGACGCGCAGCGAGGGAAGGACGTCTTCGCCGCAAGCTGCGGAGTGTGCCACACGGTCGCCGGCATCGGCGGACGCGTGGGGCCCGATCTCACCGGCATCGGGGTCCGTGATCGCGGGGAGATTCTGACCGAGATTCTGGATCCGAATCGCTCCGTGGAAGCCAACTACCGCATGTGGACCGCCACGACGAAGGACGGAGAATCCCTGTCGGGACGCCTGGACGCCGAAACGCAGACCTCCGTCGAGATCCTCGACGTGAGCGGACAGAAGCACACGATCCAGCGCAACACCCTCCAATCGCTCGAAGCGTCAACCCTCTCGATCATGCCCGTCGGCTTCGAAGCGCTGCCCGAAGCAGACCTCGCCTCGCTGCTGGAGTTCCTCGCCCAAGCGCGATAGCCAGCTCCCTCATTCTCAAACGCAGGTCTTGTTCGCGTCCCCGTGTTACGCGGTGAACCATCGCGGGCCTCGCTCAGTCTCCCCTGTGTCTGAGAGGCGGGAGAATTGAACCGCAACGACGCAACGGACGCGAAGAAGACAGGGGGTTCCCTTACTGATTCCCATTGGGCCTCGCTCCTCAGCTCCGTCTTCTTCGTGCATGGGCGTCCAGGCGCGCCACTCCGCCGCCTCCGCGCTATTCCCCCGTATGGCCGCTCGCCGCGTCCGCGATGCGTCGGAGTCCAGCGCGCACCTTCGCGGCATCGCCGCCCAACCCGATCCGGAAATGCTCCGGGCTGCCGAAGAAACGTCCGGGAACCACCGACGTGCCATAATCCCGAAGCAAGCGCGCGCCAAAGGCGTCGACGCCTCCCCCGCGCAGGCGAGGGAAGACCACCGTCCCGCCCGGTGGATGAAAGAGCTCGAGAGCGGGGTGCGATCCGAGGGTTTCCTCGAACGCGCGCCAATTCACCGCCATGTGCTCGGAGGTTCGGCGACGCAGCTTGTCGATCGCGCCGAAAGCCGCGAGTCCGAGCTGTTCTGCGGGGTGGGCGGGAATCACTCCGAACAAATCATTCAGCCGCCACATCCTCCGCGCAAGATCAGGCTCGGCGAGCGCCCACCCGCATCGGAGCCCATTCAGTCCGTAGCACTTCGTCAGACTGTTGGTGGTCACGAACTGCGAGCCCAGATGAAACGCCGATCGCGCGGGAACCGAGTCCGGTCGCAAGGATTCCAGATACACCTCGTCCACCAACACCTTCGCTCCTGCGTCCTTCGCGATGTCGCCGATCTCGGCGAGAGTCGCTTCGTCGACGAACGCGCTGCTGGGATTATGCAGATTGCTGAGGACGATGAGGCGCGTGGCCGGGGTGATGGCCTTTCGAATGTCTTCAGGCCGGATGCGGAAGCGATCCTCCGATCGCCGCGGGAACGGGCGGATCGTGGCGCCGAGGTAGGAAGCGAGCGACGGCAGCAGCTCATAGCAGGGGCGCTCCATGAGGACCTCATCGCCGCTCCGGAGCAGGCAAGCCATGGCCAGATGATTCGCCATGGATGTGCCTTCGGTGAGCACAACGCAGTCGGGGTCGGCGCCGCAATGTCGAGCTACGGCGTCGAGCAGGGGTGGATGGCCGTAGAAACTGGGACCATTGATCTCGATGGCGGCGAGATGCGTGTCGAGGAGGGAGAGCGGGCAGAACTGGAGCCCGCTGGTGACGAGAGGAAACTCCGCCGGCGGCTGTGTCTTCACCCACTCCATGTAAGGCGAGCCCATCCGTCGTTCGCGGGCGGAAGGCCAGGCGTCAGGAGGAAGGGAGGGGATGGTTGAGTCGCTCATTCTCAGATTCGTCGGCTTGGACTACGGCTGGGTGACTGAATGGTTGTCCGAGCGTTGGTGCGCGCGAGAGGACTTGAACCTCCACTCCTTACGGAACCAGATCCTAAGTCTGGCGCGTCTGCCATTTCGCCACGCGCGCGCTCCACAACCGGCAATGCCGGGAACGTGAATACCCGACCCCAGCCCCGCCCGCAAGCCCGCGATTCGGAACCGCCAAAGCCCGCTCGGAAAAAACCCTGAGAATGCCCGCGAAA
>JACQFQ010000007.1 GCA_016199985.1 Verrucomicrobiota bacterium
AGCGCCGCAAGTAAGCAGGCCACCCATCATAACGCATCGATTTTGCCCTCAACGACCAAATCCCATTCGTATGGCCTCATCCCTGGCGAACGTTCCGCCCATACGGGCGCGCTACGCTGCCCGCTTGGGGACAGGCTCTAGGTAGAGCTTGTCCCGAAATCTCTTATTGTGGGAGTGCAGCTGGTAGAGGGGTTTTCTGCCTATGGGATTCAGCGTGGTTTGGGTGGTGGGACAGGGTTGGATCAAACTTTTCGCTGGTGAGAGGCTACTACACCGCTTACGATAAAACAGCCACCGACCTCAAACTCTCGCCTTCATTCAATCCAAACTTTGAATGCCGCTTGGCCAATTTGTCCGTGATAGCCGAGGACGAGCTCTTGCTCTTTTCCACTCGGAACGAGCTGCGTCCTGAGAGTCTGCGTTTTCACAGCGTTTCGTAGCTGGATTTCTCGCCGCGTGCCCGCGCCGGCTTCGATCCAGAGGGTTGGCGGTGTGCGTTGGTGTTCCTGGCTGCTGAATCGCTCCTCCACTTCCACAACCAACTGCCTCGCTTCGGTCGAAGGCTGGACGCATGCCTCCCACCGAGCTTGATTGCTAGTTTGGGCACGTCCGACCGCAATCGTCAGCACTTCGGACCCCGCATTGTTCGTCGCTCGCGCGAGTTCGCATTTCCCAAAATCAGTCGAGGGACGCCACGCCTCCGCTTGGATCTCAAAGACGGTTGTGCTCCCGCGCCTCGACGGTTTTGTTTCGGATGGATGCAGTGGCAATTGCTCTCGAACGGAGCGAAGGCGCGATTCCAGATTCCTCACGCGTTGTCGCGTGCCCGCTTGAAAACTTTCGAGTCTTTCGGGAGCCACTTTCTGAATCGCGCGCTCCAATCTCTCGGCGGTGATGCGAATGCGATCTTCAATCCGATCCAAAGGGAATGCTCCATGAACCCATTCGCGGAATGTTTTGCGGTAGCCAGCGCGCAAATAAGGTGACTCCAAAACAGCTCTCATCACCGAGGCTCCATGCGATGGCATGATGGGGGTCCCAGGGTCCCCAAAGGTCATGTCCATCCCGTGCGGTATGAAAGCAAAGCGATCTCTCCCTACGGAGACCCGGTAGTTGTGACTTCCCAGGCAGTATCCGTCGTTGTGGCCCACGAAGATCTCCGCTGCAGCGTAGGAATAGAAAGACGCCATGGATGGATCCAAGCGCGACTCCTTTTCCTTTCCTGGTTTCAGCGCAAGTGTTTCCACAAAACGTTGCAAGGCTTCGTCGGATCCGTGGCCTTCGGTCCGGTGCAATTTTGGATTCAGATCTTCTCCCAGGTCACCTTGGTAGAGATTGCCCTTGGATTCCCCAAGCTCCCGCTCCAGAAACCGTTCATCCACACCCTCCTTCACCACATAGATGCCGAGCAAGCGTTCGTTGAGCCAGACGATCGCATGATCAACCTTTGGAGAAGGCACTCCCGCTGCTCTGAACACTTCCGACGAGGTGAACTCACTGAGCCAGGTTCCATCTTGGAACGAGTTGTTGAGGTGGATCTTGCTCAATCCGTGGAAGAAGCGATCTCGACGAAACCGATCGAACCGAAGGGTGAGTGAGGGATTCAGCTTGAGTGGGCTCGAGCTCCCATACCCGCCCTTCAGATGAAGTCCGACTTCCTCCAATCGATTCGTTCCTATAAGAACAGTCACCGACACATAACTCCTCGGCGCCTTCCAAAGGCTGTCGATGTGCTCAGGAGAAACGGAAACGTGAATCTCCGGGACCTCTGACATCCCAAAAAGGTCACCGACTGAAGGGGGTGAAGGTTTGGGCGCGGCTGAAGCGATGCAGGTACCCACCAGAATCACCATCAGCGCCAGAGTGTTGAGTCGGGTGTAAGGGAGTAGGAGCAAGCGCGCTTAAGATAGCCAGTGGAACCCAAGTTTCAATTCGCTAGTTTCACGTTATCGGGGTCACTCCTCGGAACGGAGGTCCGCCCGGGCGGTGCCTATCGGAGGCTGTGCCAGGGGTGAGATGCCCGGTCCGGATGCGTGGGGATTGCCTGACGCGGCGTTTGCCCCGTTGGGCATCCCGCGCGCGGTCCGCCCAGGGGCGGATGGGTTGGCGTCCCGAGCCGAGGCGATTGCCCATAGCATCTCGAAAGGCCCGCGCGGATAGCGACGAAACCACAGGACAGTCATCGACCCCGCGACGGCGACGTAAATGACCGCCGCCGACAACCCGATGGCCAGCGGCCAGTCTTCCGCTGGAAATCGGATTCGCAGCGGCGCAATGACCAGGCAGATGTGCAGAAGGTAGTGAGTCAGGGACGCGCGACCAAAGAGCGCCAGCGGCTTTGCGAGGCGCGGCAGCCCTGAGGCTGAGATTTCTTCCCACCAGCTGAGACCCGCAATCAGGGTCACCGCCGTTGCGCCCGTCAGGAAAACGAAAGGGAGGGTGGTTGGCGTCCATCTGCTGGCCAGATAAGGAGAGAGGGCGCCTAACATTCGGACGTGGCGGGCGGTCCACAGGGTTGTCAACTGGAGAGCGACGGTGGCCGCCAGCCCTCCAAAAAACCACGATCGCGCTCCGCCGCCGCGGTTCCAGTCCCGCGCGATCATCGCCGCGCCGCACAGAGGAAACGCGGTCCAGGGGAGCAGCGGATAGTTGCCATTCAAGAATACGAAGCGCGCCGTCGCCCAACCCCACGCGGATTCGCCGACATGGCGGTCGGCGTCAGTCCAATCCGCGCCGGAAGTCGGCGCGAAGATCGCCACGGCGATGGGGCTGAAGACCAGCAGGAGCCCAGCCGCGAAAGCCGGGGCGTTCCTGCCCATGCGAATGCGAAGGATCATTCCGGTCGCGACCATCATCAGGGCGAGCGGAACCAGAATCTCCGTCGGCCACACCAGCCAATGAAGCGCGAACCCCGCTGCCGCGAGCGTCAGAGAGCGTCGGGCCACGGACCGCGCGGAGGGAGCCTCGCCGCGCGCTTGCCGCAACTGAAGCGCCTGCGCCATCCCGACCAGGACACAGAACAGCACGGCGGTCTTGTCCTCGAGGAATCGCGCGACGCCAGCGCAAGCCTTCTGGGCCAGCGTGGTCGTTCCTTCGGTCGGCACGAGGTGGACATAGATCATGCCGAGAACCGCGAGTCCTCGCGCCATGTCGAGCGCCGTGTTTCGTTCCGGCGGCTGATGTTTCTCCTCGTTGGGCGACTCCGACCGTTCCGCCGGCGAGCTGGAGCGAGGAGTTCCCGACTTCACCACGGATCCTCGTTTACCTGCCGAAGCGGGAATCCGGCGTAGTTGCGATTCGGGGGCAGGCGCTCGTGTTTCATGACAACACTGTTGGGCGAGACGCGGGTCCGGGCGCCGATGTCCGCGCCGTAGAGAAGGACGGCTTGGCGTCCCACCGTGGCCTGCCTGCGGATGATGATCCTATCCAGCTTCAACACGCGGTCTTCAAATGTGTGCGCCTGGAAGAGGCAGTCGACCGTGGCGCCGTCCTCGAAGGTGAGCAGGTCCGGATCGGGCAGGTCTTGCACCACTCCATGTCCCAGAATCACGCCGCGGCCCACCTTCACGCCCATCATCCGGATCAGCGCGTTCAGGTAGAGCGTTCCGTTGAGCGCGGACACTGCTTCGGACGCGTAGAGGCTCCATGCGAGGCAAACGAAATCCCATCGGCTGGCCCATGAAGACCAAAGAGGATGGACTCCGGGTCGAACCCGCCCCAGCAGCGTCCACTTGATCGCGAGGATCGCGAGCGTGGGCAGAATCGCCGCCGCGAGTGTCAAGAGCGGAACCGCCATCCCGAGGAACAGGGACCAGGACAGCGACTCCCGCGCCGCGCCGAGAGCGAGGAACCAAAGTTGGACAGCCAGGACGCCGACCATCGGCAGCCCGAATCGCAAGGCTTCCCAACAGAAGCGCACCGCGTAGCGGGCGGGAGTGGGATCATGCGTCAGGCTGCTGTCGGCGGTGATGATTTCGCGCCGCGGGAGTTCGAACGGCGGATGGCCAAACCATCCGGTGTCCGGACGAGCCGGCGCGTCGGCCGCGACTGTGCAAACGCCCAGCAGAATATGGTCCGGCAGCTGTTGGCCGCCGGCGATGATCGCGCCGTTCCCGACGAAGGTGTTCTGTCCCAGTCTGACGCGTGCGATGGTGACTGCGCCGCGATGAATCCAAGGAGTTCCGATGTAGATGCCATCGGCGCAGAACGTCCTCGCGCCGATCTCCACGCTCTCCGGAATCGTGTCGATCAGGCTGCTCAGCTCGCATCCCCGTCCGACCTTCATTCCCGCCAGACGCAGCCAGGCCGGCCAGAAGATCGTTCCGTAGAGCCAACGGCTTCCCGAATCCACCAACCCCGCCTTGAGCCACAGCCTGGCGTAGCCCGGGCTCCACCGGCTGCTCACGCCCTCCTGGACCCGCCCCATCCAACGACAGGCCAGCGCTTCGAGAACCAGCACGAAGGGCGTTGGCGCCACCGCAATCAGGACGGACGCGAGAAGGAGGTGAACGTCGAAGGTGGGGTTGTCCCACCAGATCATCGCGTTCGCGTCGGTCAATCCGTAGGCGTGCGCGAAGAGAATCGCGAACAACTCGGCGGGCAGGGCCAGCGCAATGAACAAAGCGAGTCGACACGCGATCAGGAGCAGCCCGGCGCCGAGCGGCGAAAGGACTCGTTCGCCCGAGGGAACGCTGGGAGCGTGAGGCGCCTGGCCCGCGGGCTTCGCGGGAATCCCATCCCATCGCTCTCCGCGAGGAATTGTCGCGCCATGGGAGAGCGAGGACCGGGCGGCGAGGTAGGCCCCGTCCTCGAGACGGGCGCCTCCGGCGACGCTGGATTGGATGTCCAGTGTGCATCCGGCGCCGATCCGGATGGCGCCGACCACCACGTGCCCGGCGTCCAGCTCCACCAGTCGGAGGGTCGCGTCCTGCGCGAGAGTGACATCATCGCCGATCTCGAGCAGATCCCATCCGCCTTGCAGGAAATGCACGCCTCGATGCAGGTGGACCCGCCGTCCGATCCGCGCTCCCAGCGCTCGCAACGCGACAATCTGGAAGTCGGTGCCTTCCAGAATCCACCACGGAACGAGTCCCACAGCCCGCTGAACCACCCAGTTGCGGATATAAAAGCTCCCCCAGACTTTCGCGCGCGTGGGTTGATAGCGGCCCACCAAAATCCTTTTCGCCAGGACGGCCATTGCGATCGACCACGGGGTGTAGATCGCCACCGCGGCCATGAGGAGCGCTGGGGCGACGAGAATGAACGGGATCAAACCCAGCGATGCCGCCAGTGCGGGCGCTGCGTGGAATCCGATGACATAGGCGGCCAGCGCTCCCAGCACAAGGCTCTTGAGCAGCCAGGCCGACTGGATGGCGGTCGCCAGAATCGGGCTCTGCGTATCCGAGGGAAGCGGGTCCTCCTGGTTGACGATCCCGGGCTCCGCCGCGCCGACCTTTCGGGCGAGTTGCGCGATGGTGGGAGCTTCGTAAAGATCGCGAACCGCGAGCGCTCCCGTGGCCGGATCATCGCGCAGGAAGGTGATAACCGTGGCGGCGCTCAACGAGTCGCCCCCGAGGTCGGTGAAGAAATTCTCGTCAATGGAGGCGGGTCTGGACAGGCGCAGCGCTCTGCGAAACGCGGCCTCCACCTTCGTCTCGATGGCGCAGCGAGGCGGGGCTTGGGGCTTGTCAGGCGGAGGCAGCGCGTGGGTGAGGGGAGGCAGCGCCGAGCGGTTCAGCTTTCCGCCCACGCTGGTGGGCAGCTCGGCCAGGAACCCATAGTGGGCGGGCACCATGTAATCCGGAAGCGAGGCCGCCGTCCACGCCCTCACCTCCTGCGGGGACGGCGGTCGCGCGGGATCGGTGGGCACGATGAACGCCGCGATCGACTGGCGTCCGGCGTCCTCCTGAACGCGGCATGCCGCGGAGCGAACGCCTGGACAGGTCGCGAGACGCGACTCGATCTCGCCCAGCTCGACGCGATATCCGCGAAGCTTCACCTGCGAATCCATCCGGCCATGATAGAAGAACCGGCCGTCGGGATCCCGATGAACGAGATCGCCGGTGCGATACAGGCGGCCGCATTGCGGATGCGTTATGAACTTCTCGGCCGTGAGCTCGGGACGATTCCAGTAACCGCGCGCCACTCCGACGCCGCCAACGCACAGCTCGCCCTTTTCACCGTCCGCGACCCGCTCAAGATTCTCGTTCAAGACCCAGGCCTGCGCGCCTGTCACGACGCGGCCAATGGTGATCGGCTGTCCGTTCGAAATGCGTTCACGCAGGCAGGTCACGGCGCACTCGGTGGGACCGTACCCATTCACCAGCCGCCGACCCTGCGACCAAAGATCCGCCACATCGCGCGGCAGGGGCTCCCCGCCCACATACAACAGGCTCAGGTCGGGAAGAGCGCGCGCGGGATCGCCGCAACCGGTGGCGCGGAGCAGTGTGGGCGGCGGGCAGAAAACCGTGATGCGTTCGTTTCTCAGCCACGGGATCAGGTCCGGCCCCAAACGCGAGGCGGCCTCGTCAAGGGCCACAACCGTCGCGCCCGCCGCGAACGCGAGCCAGATTTCCTCCACGGACGAATCGTAGGCCGCCGAGGAGCCTTGGGCCACGCGGTCATGCGACGAAAGCGCAAACTCCTCGAGGTCGGAAGCGACCAGATTCGCGATGCTCCGATGCTCGATCATGACTCCCTTGGGCCGGCCCGTCGTGCCCGATGTGTAGATCACATAGGCCAGGCTTTCGGGGCTCAGCCACGAGGCGCGGGAGGCGGGATCGGGATCCTCGGTCGAGGCCTCGGCCATGCCGGGTGTTTCATTCACATCCAACCGGGCAAGCGAGCGCGACGACCATGCCTCCGAGCGCGCCAAGCCCGCGCTGTCCGTCAGCAACACCCCGATCTCGGCGTCGGCGAGAATCTCGCGAATGCGTTCATCCGGGAATGAGGGGTCGACGCAGGTGTAGGCCGCGCCGGCCTTGAGGATCGCCAGCTGCGAGGAGTAAAGACGCGCCGTTGTCCGCGGCAGAAGCACGGCCACGACACACTCTCCATGGATGAAGGGTTGGATCCGTCGGGCGAGGGCGTTGGCGTGGGCGTTGAGTTCGGCGTAGGTGACGAAGGATCGCGAGGGTCGCCCGTCTCCCGGGGGGATTTCCACCGCCACACGTCGGGGCCAGCGGCGGACCGACCTCTCGAAGAAGCTGTGCAGGAGACCGAGGTCGGCGGGCCGGGTGGCGACCAAGGCGGCTCCGTCCTCCCGGGCGACTCTCATGCCACGGTGACGCCGTCGCGCTCCGCGGATTGCTCCGGAAGCCACGCCTTCAGGTGCGACGCGACCAGGGAGCGCAGTCGATCGCGTTGCTGCGGACCCAGATGTTTGAAGCCGCGAATCACTCCCAGGCACTCCGCGGCGCCGCAGCAGCAGGTGAAGGGCTCGGCCATGTCCCATTCCGTGGTGTTGTAGTTGAAGGTAACGGAGGTCCAGGGCGCGATCGCGTGACGGGAGAACACATCCCGTCCGCGGACCACGGCGTTGGGGTTGCAGCTATGATTCATGAACCGCCAGAAGTAGCGGTCGAGAATCTCCTCGGTGGCGTGGTTGGGCTGGAGGTCGATGTGAAGATCCTCCGCGATCTGCACCGAGAATCGCGAGGGGCGATGCGTGGGATCGCCTTCGATGCGAAACAGCCGTTCGCCCGCGGCGATCGCCCGGATTGCGACCAGGCGAAATTCACCGTTCGCGCGAACCACTCCGAGGTCGTCGGCCCGACGCCCGTTTTCGGCGTCGGCGATCGCAGGCTTGGCTTCGTTCTTCACGCACTCACAATCCATATTCATGCGGACATTCTACGATCCAGAGAATGAATACAAGATGACGCGTCAAGGAAATGATCAGGCGGCGTTTCGCGCCCGCGCCTCATGGAAGTTCGCTCGAGCGATTCGTGATTGTTTGCGAGACCCGAGCTGTCTCATCCTCGGCAAGCGCTTGGCGCCTTCCACAGCATGAATTTTATGATCGAACAGACCTCTCTTCCGGCGCGAGCGGCGTGGCTTTCCATTGTCGCCTGCGCGTTGACCGTGGGCGCTCTGGCCCAGCATTCCTCATCCCGCCCCGCCGCGCTCGGCGCGATTCCCGCGGACTACCAGGGGAAGCCGTTCGCGGACTCATTCCACAAGGCCGGGCCGCCGAGCATCCCCGGGATTGTCCAATGCGCCCTGTACGATCTCGGCGGCGAAGGCGTCGCCTACCACGACACCACGCCGGTCAATGAAGGCAGCGATGTTCTCAACCGACAGGTCCAGCCCAACAACCATCAGAGGGCTCACGCCGATGACTACGTGTGGCATTTTCGCGCGAAGGAAGGCGTCGACGTCTCCTACATCAAGGATTGGGCGGATCTCAATCACACGAACGCGGTCAATCCCCCCATCAATCTCTTTTACATCGGTTGGACCGCGGATGACGAATGGGTGAACTACACCGTGAACGTCAAGGAACCCGGGACGTACGCCGTCAAGTGCCTCTACTCGTACGCGGAGAAAGAGGTCCACCGCGACGCGAACGGCAAGATGATAGGAGAAATCAGTTTTGCCCTGAACGGAAAGCCTGCGGCCCTCTGCCGACTCCCGCGCGCCACTCCAGGATGGCACTATTGGGACTACGGCCAGATCGCCACGATCACGTTCCCCGACGCCGGCCCGCAGTTGCTCACCTTCCACTACCGGCGCGGCAACAACTGGGCCTACTTCGTCTTCGAGCGATTGGAAACCAAGAGCGAGGACGCCGGTCTGGGCAAATAGGCGCCGCACGACTCCCGCACCACGAGGCGCGGCGTCAGCGCGAGGCTGCGAGCGGGCAGCGTCGGATCGGCGATCCGCTCCAGCATCGCGCGAAGGGCGATGACAGCGATGTCGCGGCAGGGTTGGTGGATGGTGGTCAATGGGACGGCGAGCAGCGTCGCGTATTTGACGTCATCGAAGCCGACGACCCGCACATCGCGTGGAACTTTGACGCCGCATGCCTCGAGCGATCGAAGCAGCTGGGCCGCCGTGTGGTCGTTGGCGCAGATGAAAGCGTCCGCCTGCTTGGCCGCCGTCAACGAGCGCGCGAATTTGACATCCGCCGGGTCCCCGACACGAAGCCATCGCGGGCCCGCGTCCAGTTGGCGGCGCACCAGAGCCTCCCGAACCCCCGCGATGCGGGCGTCAACGGTGGGCGCCGAGAGAGGACGGGCGACGAAGCAGATGTGACGGCAGCCGAGCTTGATGAGGTGTTCCGCGAGCAGGTATCCGCCGGCGACGTTGTCGATGCCCACAAGATCGAAATCGCTCCGGTTCGGGAACGATTGAAGGTCGCGGTCGAGAAGCACCACGGGGATCCCCGCCTGCCGCAATGTTTCAGCCAGGCGCCGGTTTGCGGATTCCTTCTCGGGAACGAGCTCGTAAGGGGCGAAAAAGACGCCGCTCACCCTGCGGTCAATAAAGTGTCCGCAGAGTTCCTCAGCGTGCTCCAGGCTGGCGTCCGTGTCCTGGCCGGGATGAGTCGACCCGCCCCAGAGAAGGCTGTATTCGTGAACCCGGGAGAGGCTGGCGAGTTCGCCGCAGACCCGTTCAAAAACCTCGGTGTTCCCAAGGCCCGGAATGAGCAGCCCGAGTTGGCGCGTCGAGTTGACGGCGGCGCCGGTCGTTCGGCGAAGGTACGTGCCTGAGCCAGCGCGGCGTTCGATCAACCCCTCGTTCTGCAAATCCAGCAACGCTCGCGCGACTGTGGGCCGGGACACTCCGAACTGCTTCACAAGCTGCGGCTCGCTGGGAAGCTTGCCCTCCGCCGCATACCGGCCCGCCGCAATGTCCGCGCGCAGCCGCCGGGAGAGTTCGCGATGTTTTGGTGTATCAGGCATACATGACAGGTTGTTGACCTGTCTTAACAACTTTCTCGTAGAGATGTCAAAACTGTCCTTACAACTTACTGCGTATCGACGTTGACTGGGGACGTGAACCACGAACCCGAATGCGCAACACGACCGGCGGCCCTCGTCCTTCCCGCGGACAGCCTGAGATCCCGGATTCTCTTTTGGGCGATCACCTCCTCGCTCGCTGGATTCCTCTTTGGCTTCGACACCGTCGTTATCTCAGGAGCGGAGCAGACCATCCAATCGCTCTGGAAGCTCAGTCCCGGGATGCATGGATTGGCGATGGGAGCGGCGCTCTACGGCACGGTTCTGGGATCGCTTATCGGCGGTTGGCCGACCGATCGCTTCGGCCGAAAACCCACCCTCACCTGGATCGGCGTCCTGTATATCATCTCCGCGGTGGGTTGCGGCTACGCATGGGACGTGGGGTCCTTCGTCGTCGCGCGGGTCATCGGCGGCGTCGGCATTGGGATCTCAACGGTGGCCGCCCCTCTTTACATCGCGGAGATCGCCCCTCCGTCCCATCGCGGCCTCCTCGCCGGGATGTTCCAGTTCAACATCGTGTTCGGAATCATTGTCGCCTTCATCTCCAACTTTTTCCTCCGGGATGTCGGGCCCAACGCCTGGCGTTGGATGTTGGGCGTGGCGGCTTTTCCGTCCGTGCTCTACACGGCTTTGTGCCTGGGAATCCCCGAAAGCCCGCGCTGGTTGCTGGGACGGAAGCGAGATCGCGAGGCTGGAATCGGCGTGCTGGGCCTCATTCGCCCGAACGCTTCCAGGTCGGAGTTGGAACAGGAGGCGGACGCGCTTCTCGCGAGCTCTCGTGATCAGCGCGAGAGCGGCGGGTTTTGGACTCCAGGCATGCGTGGTCCAATACTTCTCGCGTTCTTGATCGCGTTCTTCAACCAGCTCTCCGGCATCAACGCCATCCTCTACTTCGCTCCCAGGATCTTTGAGATGACGGGTCTTGGGGCCAAGGCCGCGCTGCTCCAATCGGTCGGAATTGGAGTCACGAACCTCCTCTTCACTTTCGCCGGCGTCCGCCTGATCGACCGGTTGGGGCGTCGCACCCTGCTCTACGTGGGGTCCTTCGGATACATCCTCACGCTGGGGCTGATCTCCTGGGCGTTCTTTACGGAGCGTTTCGCCATCGTGCCCGCTTGCGTCTTCGGGTTCATCGCGGCCCACGCCATCGGACAAGGCGCCGTCATCTGGGTGTTCATCTCCGAGATTTTCCCCAATCGCCATCGAGCCGGGGGACAGGCCCTGGGCAGCTTCACGCACTGGGTCTTCGCGGCTCTGCTGACCACCTTCTTCCCGACGATGGTGTCCGCCTACAAGCCCGGGTATGTCTTCCTCTTCTTCTGCGGCATGATGATTCTGCAGCTCCTTTGGGTCAGGTTTATGGTCCCGGAAACGAAGGGCGCCACCCTGGAGGAGATCGAACGGCGACTCTCAGGCGCGCGCGCGCCGAATCCCGCGGGCTGTGTTGAAACGTCAGGCGTTCATTGACGAACCGAGCCCCTCAACTTCAACGTGTGTCCATGATCCAGCCGATGATCCATTGTTCAACGAGAGCGTCCCGCGGAGGCAGGGGAGGAAGACTGCCATGAAGTTCCAAATTGTCGCCATTGGGGAGGTGTTGTGGGACCTGTTGCCCGGAGGCCGGCAGCTGGGAGGCGCTCCCGCGAATTTTGCCTACCACGCCTCCGCCCTGGGCGGGAACTCGCGACTGATTTCGCGCGTTGGCGGCGACGAGCTGGGACGCGAGGCGCTCCATCTTCTGAAGCGGGTTGGCGTGGCGACTGATTGCGTCCAGGTCGATGAAACGCGTCCCACAGGAACCGTGGGCGTCCAGGTGGCTTCGGACGGTCAGCCCCGGTTCACCATCCACGAGAACGTGGCGTGGGACGCGATTCGCAATGAAGCGGCGGGGAGCGACGCGATTGCCGGCGCGCATGCCGTTTGTTTCGGTTCTCTCGCGCAGCGGAGCGAGCCCTCGCGGTCGACGATTCGTTCGCTCGTCACGGCAAGCCCGCGTCCTGCCCTGCGGATTCTTGACGTGAATCTCCGTCAGCACTACTTCTCGCCGCGGCTCATCGAGGAATCGCTGGCGCTGGCGAATGTTCTGAAGCTGAACGATGGCGAGCTGCCCCGCCTGTCGGAGATCTTTCATCTGGAAGGCGACATCCCGTCGCGGCTCTCCCAATTGGCGAGCCGATACAACCTGCGGACCATCGCCTACACGCGTGGCAGCGGCGGCAGCCTGCTGTTCTCCGAGGGGCGCTGGTCCGACCATCCGGGCGCCTCCGTGGCGGTCGTGGACACCGTGGGCGCAGGGGATTCCTTCACGGCGGCCATGACTCTCGGGCTGCTCTCGGGATGGGACCTGGACCGCATCAATGAGCACGCGAATCAAGTCGCCGCCCATGTCTGTTCCCGCGCGGGAGCGATGCCGGAGCTGCCCCATAACCTTCGACAGATGGCTTGATTCACCCAACACGCCAAAGCAGGATCGCTTCATCATCACGCGGCGGACGAGACCCCTTTCATCTCTATGAACAGCCAACACAATGGGAATAAACCCACACGGATCAGAATCATCGAGAGGCTCGTCCGAGCCGTCGTTGGATGGGCGCTTGCGGTCGTTTTTTGCGCGGGCTTCCCGACCCCGGCCGAGGCCGCGGATTACTCGGAGCCCTTCCGCCCTCAGTTTCATTTTACGCCGGCCACGAATTGGATGAACGATCCGAACGGAATGGTCTATTACGCGGGGGAGTACCACCTGTTCTATCAGTTCAATCCCTGGGGCGACAAATGGGGGCACATGAGCTGGGGCCATGCCGTGACGAAGGATCTCGTCCATTGGGAGCACTTGCCCATCGCGCTTTATGAAGAGAATGACGTCATGATTTTCTCCGGCAGCGCGGTTGTGGATTGGAAAAACACCAGCGGGTTCGGACGCGATGGCAAGCCGCCCTTGGTTGCGATCTATACCGGCCATCACACCAAAAAGCCCCTCCAAAACCAGCACATCGCCTACAGCAACGATCGCGGCCGCACATGGACCAAATACCCGGGCAACCCGGTGCTGGATATCGGCGCAAAGGACTTCCGCGATCCCAAGGCGCAGTGGCATGAGCCAACGAAGCGGTGGGTGATGGCTGTCTCGTGGCCTCTGGAACGGAAGGTGCGCTTCTACGCCTCGCCGAACCTGAAGGAGTGGACGCATCTCAGCGACTTTGGTCCCGCAGGCGCCATCCAGGGCATCTGGGAGTGTCCCGATTTGTTCCCCCTCCGGATCGAAGGCAAGGGCGGCCTCGAGAAGTGGGTGCTGATCGTGAATGTAGGCTCCGGGGCGCCCGCAGGAGGGTCAGGGTGCCAGTATTTCGTCGGCAACTTCGATGGGCAGCGGTTCACTCTCGATCCTGGATCCCCCAAGCGGGAATCCGAGTTGGTGTCCCAGGGAAAAGCGCTCTCCCAAGCGTCCGCGCGTCCGGCCGCCGAAGCCGCGCTCTGGGCGGACTGGGGTCGCGACTTTTACGCGGCGGTTTCGTGGAACGATGTTCCCAAACGCGACGGCCGCCGGATCTGGCTGGGGTGGATGAGCAATTGGGAATACGCCAACGACGTCCCCACCGCCCCATGGCGAAGCGCGATGTCCGTCCCTCGGGAACTCGCGCTTCGCGAAACGCCCGATGGCCTGCGACTTCTCCAGAGACCCGTTCGCGAGTTGGGAACACTGCGAGGCCGGCATCATCGTTTTGGAGGCGGCGCGATCACGGAAGCCAACAGCTGGCTGCGGGAGCAGGCGCTTCGCGGCGATTCTCTCGAAATGACCCTCGAGCTGGATCCCCTGGCCAAAGGCGATCAAGGCCTGAAGCTCTTCCTCAGCTCACAAGGCGCGACAGTTGTCGGGGTGAACTGGGAGCAGGGGGAGGTTTACGTCGACCGCGCTCGTTCAGGCTCGCAGGCCTTCCATCCAAAATTTCCAGGCCGCGCCTCCGCGCGCCTTCCCAGCCGCGAGCGCAGGGTGAAGCTTCATCTTCTCGTGGATGCCTGCTCGCTGGAAGTGATGGTGAACGACGGGGAACAGGCGCTCACGACGTTGACGTTTCCCGCGGCCGCGGAGCGCGGGCTGGAGTTCTTCGGGCCGCAAACGGACACGAGGGTGGGGCCGGTCGAAGCATGGGACCTCAAGTCGGCATGGAAGTGAAGGCAGAGCCCGCGCGGAGGTCGGTCCTCACGGCGCGGCGATGACTTGGAACTCCTGGTACGCCGTGTTTTCTCCTCCCGCGTTCGCCGTGGCTGGGATCGTATGCCAGACCAGCCAGCGGAAGCCGCCGAGCGACTGACCCGCGCTTTGACGAATGCTCGACGCGACAAATGGGCTCTTGGCCGCCGCTTGCGCGTCGACCTCGGCGATCGGAGTGAACAGGGTTGAGTCCGCGACATTCCACCCAGGGTCCGTGTCCGAATGGCTTCCATAAATCGCAAATCGCTGCCGACCCCGATTCCCATTCTGGTTGTAAGAGTAGGTATTGATTTGCGCGATGCTCTTCGCCCCGCCCAGATCCAGCTTATACTTCCCATCCCGTGTCCCATTTCCAAAAACGGGTCCGTAGTTCTCCGCGAGCTTTCCATCGATGAGCGCGCTGATGGGCTCATTGCCGGTCGCCGGATTCGACTGAAGCGCGCCCGTCAACGCCGTCGTCCCGGACACGAGAGGAAGAGTCTTGAAACCCGCGCCCTCCGGACGTTCCACCATGGAATAGGCATAGCTCCGCAACTCGATCTTCATGTCCTGCTGCTTTCGGCTGATGTTCAGCGACAGCGGGGCTCCCGCGGCCGCATCCTGGAGCGCTCGCAGCACCTCGAGCGACGCCGCCTTCCGGCCATTGCAACCGAGGATGACGTCGTGCTTCCGTAGGCCCGCCTTCGCCGCCGCGCCGCCCTCCTGGACCCCAGTCAGCAAAACTCCGGATTCATCGGGGAGTCCGTAGGCTGAGCGGTCTCCCGGGCCTGATATGTCCCGCGCTTGAGCCTGCCAGATGTGGCGCGAACGTTTGGCGCCGGGTCCTTCGGGGACTGAGGCGAATGCCATCAAATGCGGCGTTTCCGGTGTGCGGGCGATCGCCTTCAACGCGGTCTTCCGCACTCCAAATTGGTTCATTGGGAAATTCACAAACCCCAGCTTCAATGCCGGAGAATTCTCCAGCACACGAAAGTCCCCCCGCCCAGGATCCGCAAAAATCGCGTCCGCCTCGATCGAATGCTCATCGCGTTGCGACTGGCGCGCCAGCCGGGTCGCGGGTTGAGCGGCGACGCCGGGCTTGTGGACCAGGTTGTAATCCATCTCGCGCCCCCAAGGGGTCGAGGGCATGCCGCCGGCGGGCAGGTAGTGATCCGTCGTCATGATGTTGCGTCGAACCACGTCCTGGCTGTGCGCATACCACACATGCGGATGAAATCCATTGTTGATGAAAATGTTGTTCTCCGCGATCCGATAGAACCCTTCGCGCAGCTTCAAGCCGCCATTCAGGCAAAGGTTGTTGTAGAGGTGGTAGTTCGAGGATCCGTCGTCCAGGTCGATGTCCCATCCGTGATCACAGCGCCAGCGATTGTTCCGTATCACCGTGGGGCGGGCGGCGTCCAGGAGCGGGAGCTTCTGCTCGGCCTCCCATGTGGCTTTGTCGTTCAGGTCCAGGCCCGCGAGATTCCAGAAGCGATCGCGGCCCCAGGAGTTGAACGAGCCATGGTCGCCGGTTTCCTTGACGGTGTCGAAGATGTCGCAGAACTCGATCAGGTGCCCGCCCCAGCATCCGTCCCCGATGTTGATCGCGGCGCGCGGAACGTCGTAGAGCGAGCAATGCCGGACCGTGATGCCCTGCGACAGCTCGATCTGCACCGGAGCGGTTTGCTTCTCAACACGTCCGGTCAGGTAGATCAGGCAATCGTCCACAAGGCAGTCCGCCGGATAGTTGCTGTTCTTCGGGCCTGGGGCGCGATCGAGCGACGCCAGCGACTGCGATCGATCGTTCCATCCGCGGGGGACGCGCGCTGATTCCGGGTCACCGACGAAGGCGACGCCGTTGCCTCCGGCCCTGGCGATGTGGCAGCCGCGCACGGTCACGCGCCGGTTGTAATGATTCACGAACACCGCGTTGCCGCCGACCTGATCGATGAAGCAGTCCTCCAGCAAACAGTCCTCGGCCCCGTTGTAGAACACCGCTCCCCCGCGATAGGTCGTCCAGTCGCTGCGAACCAGGGGCTCCTTGTTTTCCATGAAAGTTCGCGCGGCGTGTCGAAACGTGAGCCCTTTGAGCTCAATAAACCGGGTCGGGGCGTCGATGGCGCCGCGAAACTCCAGCAGGCGCCGGAGCCGGACCGCTTCGAATGTGGCTGTGGAGGGATCCACCCCGGCGGGCGGGTAGTAGTAGAGCGTCGCGGATTTCTGGTCGACGAACCATTCGCCGGGAGCGTCCAGCTCCTCAAAAATATTCTCCACGAAGCGAAATCGAGGATGCATCCCCGCGGGACGATTATTCTGCCAGCCTCCTTCATAGCCGACCGTGTTCTCGCTCTTCTTGCCCGTGATCCGGAAGTGAAACCCGCCCCACTCCGCGGCATGCATCGCGTGAATGAATCCTCCCGTCGGGTCGGCCCAACCACGGACTCGTTCCGGGCCAAACGCGTCGGCGGCATAGCCGTTATAGATGCGCTCGTTGGGATTGAAGTTGGGATAGCGCGCCATCGGCTGCAGAACGCCGTTCACGAACAGCTGATCCGTGGCGAAACCGGCGGGCAGTCTGGCCTGATAGATACCCTTCTTGAAAGGCCCCCAGTTCAAGTTCGTGAGCCGGACACCGCCGCTGATCACCGGGGCTTCGCCCTCGAATGCCTGATAGGCGACCGGAGCGTCCTTTGACCCGGAGTCGATCGACGTGAACATCAACGTCTCGGGAAGGTAGTAAGTCCCGCCGCGCAGAATCACTCGGACCGCTTTGCCGGCCCCGCTGGACTGACGAGCCGATTGCTGGGCCCTTTGCAACGTGGCGAACGGCTTCTCTTTCGTGCCGGGATCAGCGTCGTTTCCGTCGGTCGCGACATGCCACTCCGCCGCCGGCGTTTGACCCACGGCTCGACCTGAGATCATTGTGATGGTCACGGCCGCGATCACGGCCGCGCCGACCCGTTTGAGCGGCAGGTTCGTGGTGTTCATCCCATCAACCCACTCGAAGATGAGTCATGCGATTGATCATGCCCCACCTTCGTCTCAGGCGCGAAGCGGTCCAAGCCTTTTGTGAGACGGAGGGCTTGAGAATTCCCGCTTGAGTCCTCCGCCCGATTGCACGACAACTCGGCCATGCCAACTGTTTCCTTGCGGACAAAGTCCGCTCGTTCTCTTGTCGCCGCGGGACTCCTCGGCTGGCTCGCCTTCACGGGACTGCTTGCCCATGCCTACACCGAGCGCCCCGGCGTCGGGGGAGACGGCAGCTTCACCATCGGACCGGAATACGCGCTCGATCCCGACCTCACGGACAAGGGCAACCCCAAGGGCAAGTCGTTCACGTTTTCAATGCGTCTGGCCGACAGCAAAATCTTCCGCGGCGACGACACGACGCTGGAGCCGCAGAAAAAGGAGGTGCGCAAGGAGCGGAAGATCTTTGTCTACGTTCCAGCCGCCTACCGGGACGGCGTCAAGGCCCCCGTCCTTGTGACGCACGACGGTCCGAGCCAGATGAACCTCGTGCGCAACGCGCTGGACAATCTTACAATCTCCAAGGATCCGCAGCGAAAGCTGCCGGCGTTCCTTGTCATCGCCGTGGAGAACGGCGGCAACGATGGCAAGAACAGCGAGCGCGGCCTGGAGTACGACACCATGTCGGACCGCTTCGCGCGGTTCATCAACGATGAGGTTTTTCCGGCGGTGCTGGGCAACGCGGAGATCAAGGCGGCCTATCCGCGCATCGCCATCACGGACAATCCGTGGGGCCGGGCGACGATGGGCTGCAGCTCCGGCGGCGCCGCGGCGTTGACCATGGGTTGGTTCCGACCCGATCTGTTCCGACGAATCATCGCCTACTCCGGCACCTTCGTGGATCAGCAGGACGACGACGCGCCCGAGGAAGCCAAATTCCCGTATGGGGCGTGGGAGTATCACTCGAGCATGAAGCTGATCGCGAACAGTCCGAAGAAACCGCTGCGGATCTTCACCCATGTCTCGGAAAACGACATCCGGGCCAAGGATCCGGAATCCACCCAGCACAACTGGGTCATGGCCGGTCAGCGCACAGAAGCGGCGCTGAAAGCCAAGGGCTACAATCACCGTTTCATCTTCAGCCAGGCCACCGGTCACTGTGACCGCAAAGTGTTCGAGCAGACGCTTGCCGACACGTTGGTGTGGGTGTGGCGGGGGTATCACTCGAACTAGAAACAATCTTTGCCCATGCATTCCCGAAACTTCGCCCGCGTCGTCGCGCTGCTGACCTTGGCCTTCCTTCCAGCTGTCCGAGCGGCGACTTCCGATGGAGCGCGGCGAGAGCTCTATGTCGCCGTGCCGGGCATCCGGGACTACCTCCAGTACGGCGGCCATGGCGTGCTCGTTTTCGACATCGACCACGGTCACCGCTTCCTTCGTCGCATTCCCGCCGGCGGCGTCGGAAAAGACGGAACGCCGATGAACGTGAAAGGAGTCTGCGCCTGCGCCGCCACGGAGCGGTTGTATGTGAGCACGCTTGAAACGCTCCAGTGCTTCGATCTGCGAACCCAGCGGGCGCTCTGGGAGAAGCGTTACGAAGGCGGATGCGATCGCATGTCCATCACTCCAGATGGCAGGAAGCTCTTCACCCCGAGTCTTGAAAAGGATTTCTGGCGTGTGATCGACGGGAGCACGGGCGACGTGATCAGCCGCATCCCTCATGAAAAAAACGCGCACAACACCATCGTCAGCCTCGATGGTCGCGAAGCCTATTTAGCGGATCGGGGCAGTCGCATCGTGAAAATCGTGGACACCGCTTCAGACCAGGTGATTCGCACGGCGGGCCCATTCGGCAACTTTGTGCGGCCCTTCACGATCAACGGGAAGCACACCCTGGGCTATATGAACGTGGATGACCTCTTGGGCTTTGAGATCGCCGATTTGCGGAGCGGCAAGGTTTTGAGCAGGATCACAGTGACAGGTTTTGAGAAAGGCCCCGTGGCCAAACATGGCTGCCCGTCTCACGGCATCGGACTGACCCCCAACGAAAAGCAGATTTGGGTCACCGACGCCCACAACAAGCGACTTCATGTCTTCGACAACACACAAACCCCCCCGAAACAGCTCCGGGACATAGCGCTTCGAGATGAGCCAGGCTGGATCACCTTCTCCCGGGATGGCCGATACGCCTATCCATCCACAGGTGAAGTCATCGACGTTCCCTCTCGCAGGATCATCGCCACATTGAAGGACGAGCACGGCGCCGACGTTCAGAGCGAAAAGCTGCTGGAAGTGGACTTTGAGGCCTCGGGCAAGGTCATCGCCGTCGGGGATCAGTTCGGCCTGGGGAGAGTGAGATGAAAACTTGGCGGCCTGGAGCTTGAATCCGTCGACACCCGCGGCAAGAGTCGCGCTTCAACGGTTTGTTGCGGCGAAAGCAAAAGAGCTTGAATGCCGGATTGCTCCCAGGCTTCAGCCTGTTCACGCGCGATCCAGCCGCGAACAGTTTTATAACCGGCGTCGTCGTTCCAGCGAGGCGATCGCTCCAGGGAAAGCAGATGAAGAAACCCACTCAACCAGCCAAACCGTGATCCCAGAAGAACCCGCCTCGCCCCCGAGCGCCAAAGAAGCTGAGTATCCGCGTCCTGGCTGGGCCTGGTACGTTGTCGCGTTGCTCACACTGGCTTACGTTTTCTCCTTCATTGATCGGCAGATCCTCAACCTCCTCGTCGGCCCCATTCAGCGCGATCTCGGCATTGGCGAAAAAGAGATGAGCCTGCTCATGGGCGCGAGCTTCGCTGTGTTTTATACGCTGTTCGGCATTCCTCTGGGACGGTTGGCCGACACGGGGAGCCGGCGCTGGCTTGTGGTGTCGGGCACAGCGTTGTGGAGCCTGATGACCGCCGCCTGCGGGTTGACCCTTAGATTCTGGCAACTCGCCCTGGCTCGGATGGGTGTGGGCGTCGGCGAGGCGAGCCTGTCGCCGGCCGCTTACTCGCTCATCGCGGACTGTTTTCCGCCAGAGCGCCGATCCACCGCGTTGGGGGTGTATGGCATGGGCATCTATATCGGTCAGGGCATGGCGCTGATTCTGGGTGGGCTCGTGATCCAGTTCACCTCGGCGCAGGAGACATTTGTTCTACCGCTGACCGGGGCCGTGCGCTCATGGCAGGTGGTCTTTTTTGCTGTGGGCCTGCCGGGCTTGCTGGTGGCGCTGTTGCTTCTGACGATTCGCGAGCCCGTCCGTCGTGGCGCGCGCGTGAGAAGCGTCGACGGCGGCGCAGCCCCGGCTGGGAGGACGTCGCTGCGTGAGGCCTGGATGTATCTGACTGGAAATCGTGGGACGTTCCTGTGCCTCTTTTTCGGCATGGGCTTCGCCGCGTTGAACGGCTACGGCTCCGCGGCGTGGATTCCCACCTTCTTCATCCGTCGGCACGGCTGGACGGCAGGGGACACGGGAGTGATCTTTGGACTCATCGTGGGGATTTGCGGCACGGCGGGCATTGTAACAGCCGGCCGCGTGGCTGACTGGCTTCGACAGCGGGGCAGGAGGGATGCGAATCTGCGCCTGGCCCTATGGGCCACCGTCGCTTGGCTTCCTTTCGGCGCGCTCTTTCCGCTCGTGCCGTCGGGTCGCTGGGCCGCGGCGCTGCTCGCTCCCGCCTTGTTCCTGATGAGCATGCCTTTTGGTCTGGCCCCGGCCGCCATTCAACAACTGATGCCGAATCCCATGCGGGGCCAGGCTTCCGCCCTCTACCTGTTTGTCATCAATCTCATGGGTCTCGGCTTTGGCCCGACCGTCGTGGCCTTTCTGACCGAGGATGTGTTCCATGACAGGAATGCGCTGCATCTCTCTTTGACGGTTCTGATCGTGGTGGGCAGCCTCTGCTCCGGGCTGTTGCTGCGACGCGGTCTGAAACATTATGGTCGCACTCTGGACTACTTGAGCGCCTGGAGCAAAGCAGGCGAGTAAACTCCCAACGCAACTCAACGCATTCCGAACTCCTTCAAGCCACTTATGAACTCCGCCGGAAACGATCCCTCAGCTGAGTCGGCGCCGGATGGCGGTCCGACCCAACGATTGGCCGCGCCCGCGACGTTTCGCTCCCTTCGCGTCTGGCCCGCATTGCTTCTGGTTGCGCTGATGATCCTCACGCGCTACGGACCCGCCCACCTCGAAGGGGGGCTGTCGAGCTACTGGATGATCGCCGTGTTTGGACCCGTGTTATGCTCGCTGCTGTTGGTGATTTGGTGGCTGGCCGCGAGCCGCGCGACCTGGAAGGAACGGCTGTTCGGCTTTCTGGGATTGATCGCTTCGCTGGCCGTCACGGTCATGCTGTCTGACCCGACCATGCGCGGGCCGGGCACAATCAACCTGACGGCGCCCATGGGCATGATGGCCTTTGCGTTGGGCGCAACCGTTCTCAGGAAACATCGCCCGACCATGAGAACGGGCGTTCCCTTGATGATCGCGCTCGTCAGTTTCGGCTTTTCACTGTTGTTCCGCGGCGAGGGCATGACGGGAGATTACGCCCTCAGCCTTCGCTGGCGCTGGTCGCAGACTCCCGAGGCTCTCATGCTCGCCAGCCGCAAGCCGGAAGCCGCCGCGCCGGTCCAGAGCCCGGAATCTGACAGGCTCGCCGCCGCGCTCTCCAATCCAGGATGGCCTGGGTTTCGTGGGGCGGATCGCGCGGGGTGTTCGCGGGGACCGCAAATCTCGACCAACTGGATCGCCCATCCGCCGAGGCAACTCTGGAAAATTCCTGTCGGCCCGGCGTGGTCGTCGTTCGCCTTCGCGGATCGGCGGCTCTTCACGCAGGAGCAACGCGGGCCGAAGGAGACGGTGGTGTGCTACGATGCGGACACCGGCCGCGAACTCTGGAGCCAGGCGCTCGAAACCCGGTTCGACGAGCCGCTGGGCGGCCCGGGCCCTCGGGCGACGCCAACCCTGGCGGATGGAGGATTGTTCGTGACCGGCGCCACGGGCAACTTCCTGCGATTGAATCCTGTCACCGGCGCCCTCGTGTGGAAACAGAACTTGAAAGAGGTCTCCGGTCGCGAAGTTCCGATGTGGGGATTCGCCGCGTCGCCCCTCGTCGCCCGCTCGACGGTCATCGTTCACGCGGGCGGTCCAGGAGGGAAAGGCCTGCTTGGTTTTGACTTCGCCACGGGGACGCTCCGCTGGTCGGCCGCCGACGGGAATGACTCCTACAGCTCGCCGCAACTTAGCGCCATCGCGGGCGAGGAACTGGTGCTCATGCTGACGAACGAAGGCCTGCTGATGGTCGACCCGGCCACCGGCAAGGAAAGACTGAACTACGAGTGGAAATTTGGAAATTACCGCGCGCTGCAACCCAGCGTCGTTGACGGCAACACGATCCTGCTGCCGACGGGCATGAGCGTCGGCACGCGGGCCATTCGTGTCTCCCAGACCAACGGACAGTTCGCCGCGGTAGAATTGTGGACTTCGCGCCATCTGAAGCCGGACTTCACGGATCTGGTGACATACAACGGGTGCGTCTATGGCATCGACGGCGGAATCTTCACATGCGTTGACATCAAGACCGGCCTTCGGCGGTGGAAAGGCGGCCGTTACGGCAAGGGACAGGTGTTGTTGCTGGAAAGCTCCGGCCTGCTCCTGGTGGCGGCTGAGGACGGTCGGGTTGTGCTCTTGCGGGCGGATTCAAATGAGCATGCCGAAGTGGACTCGTTCAAGGCGCTCGAAGGCAAAACTTGGAACCATCCGGTCGTCGTCGGCGATCGGCTCTACCTCCGCAATTCCCAGGAGGCAGCCTGTTTTCAGTTGCCCATGGCGGAGACGAAGAAGTCGGGAATCTGACTGGGTCCAGCGGCCGAGACCGACCGTTCGAAACTACTTTACTTGTGAGCGTCGCTCGTGTTCCTACAATTGCCGTGACATCCACTCAGTTGAGAATCAACACGACCCCTAGGTTCATGAATATGAGCATATCAATGCGCAGCCCGCGGACTAGCCGAAGACGACGTTTTGAAGCGTCTTCAAGCGAAGGTTCTGAAAGAGGACTACGGGTGAAGTCCGGAACTTGGGCCCTTCTGCCCGTGATACCGATGCTGGGAGTTTGTGCCTTGTTCTTGCTGGCCGGCCACAGCGTGTCGGTCGCCGCGCCGACGGTTTCACAGTTCAAACTGCTGACGGCGCCCGGAACCATCGGCGCGCTCACGGTCACCGAAGACGGCAACAGAGTGGACACCGACTACCGGGTGGATGACAACGGTCGCGGCCCCCAGCTCAAGGAGCGCATCATCGTGGGCTCGGACGGAATTCCGCAGCGTTGGGAGATTGAAGGCCATTCGGACGGGGGCGCGCCGGTCAAGGAACGTTTCCTGGTCGAAGAGGGCCGGGCGAAGTGGACTTCCCTGGATGACGCGGGCGAGGCCGAAGCGGGCAAGGGTTTTTACGTGGCCAACAACTGCGGTCCGTGGTCCCTCAGTCTCTATCTGAAGGCCCTCCTGGCGGCGGAGAATCACACCCGAGCCGCGCTGCCGGGCGGGTCGCTGCGAGTCGAAAGAATTCGCGAGGTCGAGATCGGCGCGACGCAGACCCGCGAAACGGTCGTGGCTTATGCGTTGTACGGTCTCGACGTAAGGCCGCTGTTCCTGCTCGCGCGCGGCGATCGATTGGTGGCCTCGCTCACGCCCGGATCCGTGCTGGTCGAGGAGAAGCATCAGGGAGAGTTTTCGGCCTTGTCCGCGCTGGCGGGCGAGCTCTCCGCCGACGTGCTCAAGGCGTTCACAACCCGGTTCACCCACGCGGTGGACGGGCCGCTATGGATTCAGAACGTCCGGGTTTTCGACGCCGTGAGCGGCAGGCTGGGCCCGCCCGCCAGCGTGGGCGTCTTCCGCGACCTGATCGTGTCTGTGGGCAACGAGGCCCCGCCCGCGGACGCGTTTGTCGTGGACGGCGGCGGCGGCGCGTTGCTTCCGGGCCTGTTCGATTCCCACGATCACCTCAGCGATTGGGCCGGTCCGCTGCACATGGCGGCGGGCGTCACCTTTGGGCGGGATCCTGGCGGCGACAATGAAACATTGCTGCTGCTCCAAAAGCGGATCAATGCCGGCGAGATCATGGGGCCGCGAATGCGGAACAGCGGATTTCTCGAGGGCAAGTCGCCGTTCTCCGCCAGCGCGGGCTTCGTGATCTCGAGTGTTGAGGAGGCCAGGGAAAAAGTCCGATGGTATGCCGCGCACGGCTTCTGGGGCATCAAGATCTACAACTCGATGACGCCCGATTTCGTCAAGCCCATCGCCGAGGAGGCTCACCGTCTGGGGCTCCATGTTTCGGGTCATGTCCCCGCGTTCATGTCCTCCGAACGCGCTGTGCGCGACGGCTACGACGAGGTCAACCACATCAATCAACTGATGCTCAGCCTCATCATTGACCCGTTGAAGGACGACACGCGCACACCGTTTCGGTTCACCGCTTTCGGTGAGCGGATGGCGAACCTGGACTTGAAGAGCGAGCCGGTGCAACGCCTGGTGAAATTGATGCGCAAGCGAAAGACCGCGTCGGATCCGACGATGGCCTGCTTCTCGCAAACGCTCCTCTCGCGTCGAGGCAAGGAATGTCCCACCGACACGGGTTGGGTGGACCACGTTCCTGCCACCGTGGGTCGGGCCCGTCGCAGTCCGTACCTGAGCGTCACGCCTGAGCAATACCCGGTCTACGACGCGAGCTGGCGAAAGATCGAGGAATCGCTGGTCATGCTCTACAAGGCGGGCATCACACTGGTGCCGGGCACCGACGATTACGCCGGCTTGGTGCTCCACAGCGAACTGGAGGCGTGGGTGAAAGCCGGCATCCCCGCCTCCGCCGTGCTCTCCATGGCCACTCGCGGCGGCGCGCGCTTCCTTGGGATGGACGGGCAGTGCGGCGTCGTCGCGCCTGGAAAGCTTGCGGATCTTTACCTGGTTGATGGCGATCCCACCCAGGACATTGCGGCGGTCCGCAAGGGACGTCTCGTGTTGAAGGGCGGCGCGATGTACTATCCCGATGAAATTCACGAGGCGCTCGGCATCAAGCCGTTCGCGCGGCACGCGGTGGTCACCCCGCCGTCGAAGCTCGCGCGGAGGCGGGATTAGTCAACCTTGCCAGCCCTGATCTTCTCGCAAATACTTCCCTGCGAAACTGACTTTCCCACCAACAATCATGAAGACCTTCATCGCCATCGCCATCGCCCTCGGATTCATAGGCCTGCCGGCCCCTTCCCTATTGATCGCGGCTGAGCCGGCGACGCTCTCGAGCAAGCTGTTCCTGGCGATCCGCGCCGGCGCGCCGGGGTCCGTGCGGAATCTGCTGAAGGCCGGCGCGGACGCGAATGCTCGCGACGAACTCGGCAACACGCCGTTGATGGCCGCCGCGTTGAACGCCGACGCCGGTGTTCTTGAGCTGCTTCTCAAGGCTGGCGCGGACGTGAACTCCACCAATCAAGCCGGGGCCACCGCCCTGATGCGCGCGGCGACATTCGAGGATAAAACCCGGTTGCTCGTGGCGAGCCGCGCTGATGTCAAAGCCCGCTCGCGCATGGGCAACAGCGCCGTGATGCTGGCGGCGCGCAAACCGGGGAACGTCCGCACGGTGAGATTCCTCCTCGATCAGGGCGCCGACCCCAACGCGGCGAACTTCTTGAGCGCGACTGTTTTGATGTGCGCGGTGGCGGCCGACGACATGGACACTGTCCGCCTGCTGCTCGACCGTGGCGCCAACGTGAATGGCATCCCGAAGCCGGGTTCGGAGAATTTCTTCTGGGGCGGCTGGCGGACGCCGCTGGGATGGGCCGCGTTTCAAGGGGACGAAGCCCTGTGCAAGCTCCTCCTCGAGCGGGGAGCGAAGGTGAACGCCTTCGTCGAAACCGGCGGCGCTCTCGGGCAGGCCGGGTGGGGCGGACGCGCCGGAGCGGCGCGCGTGCTGCTCGACGCCGGCTCACAGGTGGATCAGCGCGATCTCATCGCCAACTACACGCCTTTGCATTGGGCCGCTTCCTCGGAACGCTCCTCGCCCGCCCTGGTTGAGCTCTTGCTCGCCCGAGGCGCGGACGTGAATGCTGAAGGCGGACAGCCGGTGGACAATTATCTTGGCGTGGCGCAGACGCCGCTGATGCTGGCCCGTAGACGGGGTGGCGACACGCCCATCGTGCGAGCGCTGCTCAAGGCGGGCGCCAGGGAAACGCCCGTTTCCGCCGCGAGCGCAAAGACCGTGGCGCAAACCTCGATTGCCCAAGGGAGTCGAA
Organism: Verrucomicrobiota bacterium; assembly: GCA_016199985.1. GTDB lineage: Bacteria > Verrucomicrobiota > Verrucomicrobiia > Limisphaerales > UBA11320 > UBA11320. Next base: position 26,385 of record JACQFQ010000007.1, read on the forward strand.
CCGTGGCCGAGGCCATACAACGGGGGCTCCCTCCGCTGACGAGGACCGCCCAGGAATCCGTGTCCACGTTCCTTCGGCATGCGAGCAAGCAGGATTGCGTCTCCTGTCATCAGCAACAGCTGCCTCTCCCGGCGTTGAGCCTGGCGCACTCCCGCGGATTCGCCACCGATCGTGCGGCGACGCTCCACCAGCTGGAGCTTTTGAAGCGGTCTTTTTCCACCGGCCACATCACCCAAGGCAGCGAGTCTCACTCGATCCTCGAGGTGAACCTGCAGCCCACGTTTCATCCAGATCCGGCCATCACCGACGGGTACTTCGCCTTGGGGCTCCGATGGGAGCGGGAGCCCGCCTCCGCGGCGACCGATTCCATGGTGCATCAGCTCGCGACGATCCAGCATCTCGACGGCCACTGGAGCTGGAATCTTCCGCGCGCACCCATTCAGGCGAGCGACATCACCGCCACGGCGCAGGCGGTGTATACGCTCCAGTCCTACGGCATTCCGGCCCGTCGGCGGGAGCTTGAGTCGAGCGTGCTGCGCGCGAAAGCCTGGCTGATGAAGGCCGAGGCTGACGGCAATCAGGACCGGGCGCATCAGCTGCTCGGGCTTGCTTTGGCCGGCGAGAAACACGGGGCGTTGAAGAAGTTCACGGACGCGTTGCTGCGCGAACAGCGCCCCGATGGCGGATGGGGCCAGCTGGCCGGTTTGGACAGCGACGCGTACGGGACGGGTCAGTCGCTCTATGCGCTGATGGAGGGCGGGAAGCTTGCGTCCAACCATCCTGCGGTCCGCCGAGGCGTTGATTTTCTCCTTCGCACACAGCTTGCCGATGGCACCTGGCATGTGCGCACCCGCGCGCATCCGTTTCAACCGCCGATGGACAGCGGTTTCGCGCATGGCCGGGACGGCTGGATTTCCGCCGCCGGAAGCAGTTGGGCCGTGATGGCGCTGGCGACCTCGCTGGACCCTTCCACCACGCCGGGGGTCGTCGGCTCCCTTGCCGTCGTTTCCAAGCCATCCGGCCCCGCTGGCGCCGGCGCGGACGCTGGCCCGCCTCAGTTCGACGGAGCCGTGGAATTCGCGCGCGACATCCAGCCGCTGCTCCAGCGGTCCTGCGTGGCATGCCATAGCGGCGATCGACCCAAGGGCCACTTCCAGCTGACCGATCGCGCTTCGCTGCTCCGAGGCGGCGCGCGCGGCGAGCCGGCGGTCGTTCCCGGCAAACCCGAAGCGAGCGCTTTGCTTCGCTTCGTGCGGGACCAGGTGGAAGATCTCGAGATGCCCCCTGTGGCGAAGCGATCGAAGTTTCCAGCGCTGACGAAAGACGAGATCGCCAAGCTGACCGCATGGATCGCTCAAGGCGCGAAATGGCCCGAGGGCGCCACTCTCCACGCGGCCGCGAAATAGGGCGGGCCAACCGCGGCTCGGAGGCTCCGCGCTCGGAGTGGAAAACCGCGTTGCCGTCAGCCGTCGAATCACGCGGCGTGGACTGACGGGCGCCGTCCTGTGTTCACTTGGGACAGCATGTGACGCCTTCGCGCCGCAAGCTCCGCAAAGCACCCGTCTTTGTTGCCTATGATCCCTATCGCGCCTTCCGCGGACGCCGCATCGCACCAGACCGGATCACGGCTTCACGATCATCACATTGAAGGCGGCGCCTGCCGGCATGGGGCTCAGGTCTTCGTGGTAAATGCCCCATCGACGCGCCCCGCCAGGAATCGTGTAGAGATACACGCCCACTGTTTTGTTTTCGAGTCGGAAGTCCCCGTTATAATTGTGCTGCGCGAAGAGCAGCGCGTTGGGATTGTCGTTGATCATCGGATGATCGATCAGCAACACGTGGTCAAAGCCGGAGATCGCGTTCGTCTTCTTGGCGAGGAATGCAAATGTGCCGGTGTTCACTCCCAGACCCGGCGCACGCAACTCGCCGCTCACAGCCACGTCTTTCGTGCCCAGACTCATAAGATTGGCGTTCGCCGTATTCCACAGGGTCACAGCGCCGACACTCGGATTCTGGCTGCCCAACTGCACATCACCCCCGAAGCCATCTCCTCCCAAATAAGCCTGCTCGTGGCCCGATCCTTCCACCATCAACCAATCTCCTTGGACGCGCGTGTTGCTGCCCAAAACGGTGGTAATCCAATCGGGTCCGAAGTTGATCCAGAGTTCGGGCATGAGATCGACCAAGACGCGACCCGGAGAGCCGCGTCGGCCGGAATACCCGAATGTCAGATCCGCGGCGCGAATCGTGGCCGTGAAGTTGTCCGCCACATCGAGCTTGTTGAGCGCTCCTTGATAGGACAAATCGGCGCTGAATGCGGCCAGCGATGCATCGAAGCGCACGCCCCCCGCAGCGCGAACACTGAACTGATTGGCCGTGGTGGAGGCATAGTCTCCACCGGACTGATCCGACCAGACGAACGAGCCCGAGTGGTTGGCCTTCGCGTGATAGCCGGCAGCAAAGCTCAAGCTGCCGGACGCCTCATTCAAGGAGCCGCCGGGAACGACACCATATGTGCCAGCCGCGGTATTCACTCCACCCCCGCCCACAACCGAGCTGTACCCGCTGGCGGTATTGTTCCAGCCGCCCACGATCGAGCTCCAGTTGCCGCTGGCAGTGTTAGGCCAAGGGCCGCCAAAAGTGTCTCCGCCGCCGCCGCCCACAAACGAGGAAACCCCGCCCGCCGTATTCCATCCCCCGCCCGCCACAGTGGAATGCCGTGCTCCCGCAATATTCTTCTGCCCGCCGCCCACCGTGCTCGCGCCATTGGTGGCGGCGTTGTTCAACCCGCCTCCCACAGTCGAAAAAGTGATCTGCGTCAAATTCGAGTAGCCCCCTCCAATGACGCCGCCCAGGCTGAGGTTGGTGTTTCGCAGTCCACCGCCCACCGCGGAGTAATTGGCTATGGACTGGTTCTGGGCGCCGCCCAGAACGGCCGTGCCTGGATAAGGAGCCTGGTTCTCACTGCCCCCGGCGACAACAGCCCCGCTCCCCGCCAGATTCCCCAGGCCGCCACCCACAAAACCGTAGGAATCCGTGACGCGATTGGTATACGGGGAATTCCCGCCGCCCGCAACGGCGCCACCCTCGCCCGAGACTCGATTGCCCTGAAAACCCCCGACGATATTCGGCGTTCCTCCCGACGGCTCCACGCGCAGACCCGTATCGCCGTTCACCTTCACACGCACGGGCATGTTGTCGATCGTGCCGAGAAAACTCCCTGCCGTCGTGCCCGCGTTGCCGTCCAGTTTCCAATCAGCGCTACCCGCCAGAGTGAGCGTGTTGCCGTTGGCGGTGATTGTGATGTTCGCGCCGGCGGCCAGGCTCACATTGTCATGAAGATTGTTCACGCTCTTGACGACCTCCCCGCTCGCTATCTTGGCCGCAGTCACGGCATTGGCGCCCAGGCCGGCATTGCCCACCGCATTGGGAGCAACCGCGTTCGCGCTGGTCGCCGTGGTTGCCGTGGCCGCCGTCGCGGCACTCGCAGCGTTGGCGGCGAAGAGTGAATGGGGAGCTGGCGAAACAGGCATGCGCGGCGAGAGTGGCACGGGCGCAGTCACCACGCCGTTGGATCGGACCCCCAACTGCAACCAGCGCGCGGCGCCGTTGAAAGCCCCCGACCCGAAGTCGAGTGACACCGTGAACAGACCATTGGTCACATCCACCGATGAAAACGCGTTCGTGTTGCCGACTCGGCTCCCGGCCGCGGCGTCGTCCCAGAGGGAAACCCGAAGCTCGTAATGGCCCGTGGGATACACGCCATTGTCAGCAAGGCGTCCTTGAAATGTGAACGCCGTGCCCAACGGAGCGGCATGGATGAAAGAGCCCGTTGAGGCCAACAACAAGAAACCGAAGAGATACAGTTTCATTTTTCCTTTCGAGATTTGCGCGATTGTCCGGATGCCCTGTCTGAAAGAAAGAGGATGCCGCCGAAGAAACATCATCTGTCCCACGGAACCCCAGTCCTGATTCGATGTGATTTATGGACTAAACCCCGGCGGATTTCAATCCCGGCAACGCACAAGAAGAACTGGTCGCCAAGATCGACTCCTCGTCTGGCGAGGCGCGCGCGTCCGTGGGCCTCCTTGGAACGCAAAGTCGCCAAGACGCAAAGGCCCGGAAGACAGAAAAGGGCTCGTTGCGAACATGGCGACAGCCACCCTCCATAAAACTTGCGATCAACATTTCCTGCACTTCACAAGCGGGTAGGAGAAACTCGATCGTGATGAACTTGTACCCTGTTCATGTTCAACAGAACGGAAAATCTTGAAACAAAGTGGCACTTTATGCCTTCCCCTAATTGTAGGGATTTCCTTCGCGAGAAACCCTGCGGAATACCTATGATTAGGGATTGAAGGTTCAGGACTTTTCGGTTACCGATATAGGCATGCTCTGGAAAGGCAAAAGCGTAAACACCCCGCGCTCTTCGCAATTCCAGAGCTCTTCTTTGTACCCCCCCCCCCCGCGTTTACTGCAAGCTCGGGGTTTAATTTTGTTCGGGGAGGGTTATGTTTCGGGCGTGATCACCCGACTCCAACCCGAGCCCTCGAGTTCGTTTTCGCTGCCATGGTCACACCCACTTCAACCTTCTTCCCAGGATCCCCATGTCGCTGATGGATGCGTTGTTGTTGGATGAGTACCGTGATCCCAAACAGCTGTGGGTGAATCAACGGGCGGATGGATCCAAAGGGTCGGCCACTATCAATGACCCTGCGGATGGAGGGGTGAAGGCGGATACTCCTCGCCAAATTCTCAACCCGATTTCTTACGACAATCGCCAGCTTTTGATCCGTACGGAGCGGCCTCATGGGTATTCAAGAGTGAATCCTGGGACTGTTGTTATTACCGCTACAGACACTAAAAACCGCAGCGGACGGGGGCCTTGGTTTGGTGTCCCTCTTCAGATTACCTGGGTTTCTGAGTTTGCCTTTACATGTCATGTGACCAGCGATCCTGAGGCGCCACCCGACCCGATGTACACCACGTCTTGCCCGGCTGCCGGTGGTGCTGGGACGCTTTCGGTGGTCGCTTTCTGGCCGGTCGCCTTTGTTCCTGATCTGGGGAGTGGCTTTGCGGACTATGAAGCCCTTCGCATTCAGAATGTCGTTCCCCAGGAGTACAATGGGGATGTTGTAGCGGTAGTGGGTGTTAATGCCTCAGGGACAGGTGGCTTTTACTATCGTCTAAGTCAGGTTCCGTCAGGGGCCACTGGCTTGCAAGGGACCGTTTCCAAACTGACTTTCAGGTTTGATAACGCTCTCCGCTCGGCTCCGCCGTCCTCTCTCATCCGGTTGGGCTTAGCTCCTCCGTCGAATCCGTTCATGACTCGTGGGATTTGTTCTGCGTTCGTGACGAATGTGGACCCTCCCGCAGATCAATGGATCTATTACCCAGGTGTCCCGATGCTTGATGGCCAGAGGATCGTTGGGTCGGGGATGGATGCGACCACCGTGCAGCTTGGCTTTGCTCTCGATCCGAATAACCAGACGTCTGTTTTTGGCAGGCTCTCTTCCCCTACCGCCATGAACGCTGGGGAAGTTTCTGACCTAACAGCTGACGGCGCAATGCAAAGTCAGTTGACGGTTCCGAATACCAAGGGAGCCGTGGGAATTGCTCCTGTGACGGCGGGGGCAGTGTCGCTTTACGGGAGTAATCTGAGAATCCGTCGCGTCCGTGCCATTCACTTCGGACCGCAGGCCTATCACGAAAGTTTCGCGCTGTATATCAGCGGTGGAGACGTTTACCCAGTGCATGGCCAAGCAAATAATGTCATTGAGGACTGTGTGGTTGAGCGTCCTGGGGCGAATAATTTTCACGAGACGACAACCGTCTGGCCCAATAGCGCCTCGGGTTCCACTATCCGCCAGCAGATCTCCGCCAACGGAGTGGCCTGCGTTGCGCGGCGGAACTACGTGGACTGCAAGATACAGACGCCGATATCTAACCAGGTTTCAACTCAACCCCTCTGGATCAGCAACATAACTAGTCCCCCTGATGCCAACGGGAGGTTTACCGTGGACACCAGGTTGCCGCACAACCGGGATGTCGGAAACCTTGTGGCGATCGCAGGAGTGGGACAGGCATCCCCAGGGATCCACCCTTACAATGGATGGTTCCCGATCGTAGTTAGAAATTCCGCCACCTCTTTCACCTGCCAGATTTTTGATATTGGAGGCATGACAATCCCTACCCCTGTTTTTGAACAGGCAAGGGTTGAGGTCGACATCCATGGCCCGATTGCCTATTCGGGCAGCGGTTCTGTTGTGGAGGGGAACTGGGTCTACGACTCGATGAACTCTGGCTACACCGACACGGGTTCCACGCGCGACATTACGTTCCGATACAATTATTTTTCGGATGCGTACACTGGGTTCAATCAGAACCTGACGGACTCGACCAAAGACCGCAGCCTTTCTGGAGGGGTACCCTTGCTTACAGGTCGTCTCGTTGAAGTGGATACATCGGCGGGCTTTCAGCCTGGAGGGGCAGACTCCAACCACTATCTTGCGGAAGGGGATATCGTTGAGATCCTTTTCTTCGATTCGGTCGGTCGCAACAGCGATCCAGACTACAACGGAGTCTTTTTTGTCGAAGCCGTGGTGAGTCCTACTCGATTTAAGTATCGACTCAATGTGGATCCCAAATTTGGTCCTGCTGTCGCACAACCAAATGCCGTCTACCGAGCCTATGCACTGACCAAGCGTCAGGTGATTGAGAGCAACTGCGTGGATCTGCTCCCGAATACCCCTCTTACTTGGCCTAATCCCCAGGGGTGCATTTCCGTTCAGGGGCAAACCGTGTTGCCTGCCTTCCCTGCCTGGGTGCTTCGCGACAATGTTTTTCGCCACACAGATGGCATCCCTACGGAGTTAGCGGGGTTGGCCCATCTGTGCCCAGCAATCCGGATGACCGGGCTGAATGGAGGGATCATTCAAACAAACCTGATCGATCTTGAAGCCCCATACCCACTCCAATACCTCCGTACGATCCCACCGCCGCCGAGCAACCCAGCTGACATGTCGAATACATCCATGTCTGGGGCGCTGCTTCGCGGGGGCGATTTTCCGAGTGGGGGGAATGCTCCAGATCAACTACTCGACGAGTTGGCTAGGCGCATTGAGGATTCATTATTCTTTTGATCATGACTTTTCTCAACAAACTCTGCGTTCTATGAAGATTCGATTTGTTATCCTTGCTGCGATGCTTTTCAGTGCTCTCAAGACTGGAGCAGAGTTCGTCACCCTAACCACTCCTCCGAACGCTGTGACTCAACTGGGGAACATAGAGATCGTTCCTTTTCAGTGGCCTATCTACCAACAGTGGTTCGACGCCTCAATGTTTTCATCCATTCCGGGAGGTGCAACGCAGATTCAGGACATTGCGTTTCGGGTTTCCCCTCAGTCTCACAGCTTTAGCTCCACGCTCGTAGGGCCTGTTATGATTCAATTCTCTACAACAACTCGGACCTTGAGTAGCCTTAGCCCTATCTACACCGAAAACGTCGGCAACGACAATCAGGTATTCTCGCCTTACAGGGAGCTGAGTTTCAGCTCGGGTGGCGCAGGTATTCACGCCTGGACGCTTTCTGCGCATTCACAAGAGCTAGGAAAGGGTTTCTTTTACGATCCGTCCAAAGGAAATCTCCTGATGACGGTGTATGGCCTCACACTTCCTCCTGCGGACGTTCGCATCGGCCTCGATGGAATCCGCGGATCTCCACTCATGGGATCGGTTCAGTTTCCTGACGGAAATGGTGAGCATGGGGTAGTCAGTTCCGATGCATTTGTCATGTTGATGGCGTTCACCGTTCCCGAACCTTCCACCTTCGCCTTGTTCCTCCTTGGGTTCATAGGCCTGATCTCCCGACCTTACCTGCGACGAAAGGAATCTCATGTCACTGCTTGATGCCCTATTGCTCGATCCCTCCGCATTTCACGTCTGGGTAGCTAACCGAACAGACATGCAAAGAGGATCTGGAACGATAACGGACCCTTTCCATGGTGGATTAAACGCTCAGGGAGTGAGTCAGTTTGATGTCATCATGAATCTCCCGCAGGTGTCACAACCTTACGCGGTCATTCATTTGGGTCCGGGAAACTATGTCACCAATGGCTACGCGGATGGTGTGACCGGCGGCTGGCAGATAAAACTGGGGATGAAGCTTCTGGGATCTGGGATCGACTTAACGAAATTGATCCTGGCCAATGTCTCCCCCGGAAGCCCCACGCAGTTCTATGCGATAGGGCATCCGCTGCCGACCGCTGCCTCAGGAATGGTCGATGGGGTGGAGATCCAGGATCTGACGATCGACGGGAACCTGGCTGGTGCGAATTCAAACGCTGCCTGTGGCGCCGTTCGGGTGATGGGCAATTATGCGCGTGTTCGTCGCGTGAAGGTGATCAGTTGGGGCACGAAGAACGCTGGATTGACGTGCTACGTGATTTCAGTCGTGACGTCTGTTTCATCGGGCGGTGGGCTGGAGGCCATCAATTCTGGAATCGAGGACTGTTACGCCGTGTCGCCAGGGACCACGGTTTCAAGTGGTCGAGTCACTATCTTGAATGTGGGCGGACCTGACGATGTCACTCCAGCCACAATTGAAATCCATGCCAAGGCTCCGTTCATTCGAAACTGCTACGTCGACTGTGGTGTGACAAACCCAAGCTTCAGCAATCCGATGTACAGCGCTCTGTCGATGAGTCTGTGCCGAGGGGGTGTTGTTGAAGGAAATCAGGTTTACAACACGGATATCGGTGGACCCTTCCAGGCATTTCGAAGCATTCGAGACCTGTGTGCGCGGCGGCGTGAAAGTGGCGGAAAGGTGGCGGTTTGAAATTCCGTTCTCATGCTCGAAAAAAGCCCTTCACCGCGGGTGAGGGGCGGCGGCGGGAAATGCTTAGTTTTTGTCGGTAGTGTCGCCGCCAAGTTCGC
>JACQFQ010000030.1 GCA_016199985.1 Verrucomicrobiota bacterium
GGCTCAGGCGATCCGATCCCACTGGAGTTGCGAGAGCCGCCATTGGCAACGAGATGCGTGCTGGCGGGAGGACAAGTGCCTGCTGCGAAACCCCAATGGCGCCTGTGCGCTAGCCCTCATCCGCGCCACCCTCCAGAGCCTCGTCATCTGGGTGGGGCGAGGCTCCTTGCCTGAAGTCTTTGAGGACGTTGCCCACGATCTTTCTCTCGGCCTCGGTTGGCTCAAGCAACGTCGTTTACACCGATGAAACAAAAAGCCGTGATACGATGGGTTCATCGGAATTCTCGATTGCGCCAATGCGAATCTACGCACGAACCCAAGGAGCGGTGTGGGCCATCCCACCCAAGGCCTCGCCCTTCCATCGAGGGAAAACCATCATGTCGAACGCAAATGATGACTCATGGATCGATCGTCGAGAGACGATGAAACAACTGCGTGAGGCTGTGGATCCAACGCAATCGGCCATTGTTACGCCGCAAACCCGGCGATAACAGGTCGACTCGGGCAGTCGCCTCGCTCTAGTGGTGAGCGGAATTACCTCGGCGAAACTCTTAGGCGCAGAAAGCGCGTCTTCGATTCTTGAACCGGGGTGTTGTCCCTGAGGACAAGCTGCGTGGGAGTGTCACTGAGAGTAACGATCTCCGCAGGGCTGTTCCACGTGAGCAGATCAGAGGAAGCCTCCACTGTGTAGTGGGTGTCCGCTGTCGCGGCCGAGCGGTGGACTGTTACCACCAGGTATTTCTGGCCATTGGCTTCGATGATGCTTGCGGACAATTGGGGACCTGCATACGCGATCCGCCAAAGAGTGTCGTTGCCGTCCTCAGTCATCAGCAGCGCTCCATCGTGCGCCATGGCAACACCGACTGGCCGCCCCCAAACATTGCGATCACTCGTTACAAAGCCGGTCAGAAAATCATCATATCGACCGGTGGGAACTCCCCCATTCAAAGGGATTCGGACGAGCTTGTATCCGGTGCGCGTGGCGCGGTTCCATGATCCATGGAACGCCACAAACGCGTCGCCATGATACTCCGGAGGAAAGGCCGCTGGACCATTGTTGGTTGCGTAAAATGTCATCTGCAAGGATGCCGAGTGCGCCTGTTCCAATACATCGGGAACGATGGCCTTGTGGGCCAAATCCGGCCTCTCCCCTGCACGCCGCGGATCTTCCAAACCGCCCATGTAATACCACGGCCACCCATAAAAGCCTCCTTCTCTAACGCGAGTGACATAATCGGGCACGAGGTTGTCGCCCAAACCATCCCGCTCGTTTGTGGACACCCATAAATCGCCAGTCGTCGGATGAATTGCCAGTCCCACGGGGTTGCGAATTCCTGTTGCATACGGGCGCAGCGGCTGGCTCCCCTCTGGGTCGGTCACCAGGACATTCGCGCGCTGTGTTTCAGGACCCCATGCCGCCCCCAAACCGTGCTCCCCTTCCCATGCGGTCGCTTCGGCAGGCGCTTTTCGCGCCATCGTTTCTCCAACGTTCGATGATGACCCGACAGAAACAAACATTTGCGCGCCGTCTTTGGAGAACACGACATCCCGCGTTGTGTGGCCGCCCGTTGTGTCGCTTAACTTTGGAACAACAACTTGGACGGCTCCGGACGCCACCAGGTCTCCGTTCCGATATGGAATTCGCGCCACTGAATTATTCAGGGCAACGTACAGCCAGCGCGGATCGTCGCCTGCGGGAAAAAACGCCAAGCCAAACGGCAGGTTTAATCCTGAAGCAAAAATCCGATTCGTCGATGGCGTGTCAGCGCCATCATCTGCCCGCAGGACTCGAATACGGTTCTGCGCGGTCTCTGAAATAAAAATGTCCCCATTGGGCGCCACGCGCACGATCCGGGGATTGCTCAGGCCCGACGCAAACTGTTTCACAGTGAACCCGACGGGCACAGACAGGCTGGCGTCAGCGGGCTGCGCCACAACGGTTGGGGAATTGCCCGCCGATGGAGTCGCGTAAGGCGCCGGCAAGTCGGCTACCGTAATAAAATGTTGATCGCCCGGCGATGCTCGCTGCCAGTCATCCGGATCGGGACCTGTCACCGTGGGTAGTTTGTCCAGGTCAACGCCCTCTGGCGTCAACAGAGTCGCCAAATAAGCAATGACATCCGCGCGGTCGCCCGCGTCGGGAACCGTCCCTGACATCGATGTGCCGGGAACCGCCGTCGAAGGGCTGGTGAGATACAAACCGAGCGTTTCCGAGTTCCAAACCCATCCTGAATCCTTGAGAGCTTGCGTGAAGCCGAAGTGCGGACTGGTTCCAGCTTTCCGCCCCATTACCCCGACCAGAGTCGGACCTTGTTTGATAACCACCGTGTTGCCCGGACCCAGGCTGGAGCTATGACAAAGGGCGCAACTCGTCTGAAAAAACTGATCCCCGCGTTCCGCGTCGCCGGCTTGGGCCGTCGCCATTGTCGCGCCGAGTAGGCACAAAGGGCTGGCGATGGACATCCACTTTATTCGAGGAATCCTTTTCTTCATAATGATTGCGGCAGAAAGCATGTTGTGGATTTGCGGAACCCAGCTTACTGCAGATAGGAACTGGCCCAGCATGACTATGCGGCGGCGCATATTCTTAGATCCCCAAGCGCCTTCTGTGCCTGCCGTCGGAAATGATTAAACAGTCGTCAAAGTGCTTTTGGCCACGCGCCAAAATCAAACTGGGTCGAAGCTCGCAAGGTTTGAGACCCGCAAAATGCAACTCAGCGTCTCGTAACCATGCTAAATGCAATTGCTCTAAGAATGATTCGAGCACATTGCTTTGCCCCGGTGTGTCAGCAAAAACGTCAGCAAAACTGTATTGAAAGTGCAGTGGCGCGTCGCTCCTCAAGGGCAGCATCGGTCACAATCTGCCCCACGAAGCCTCGCAGGCCTTTGTCAAAGCCAGTGTCGAAGTCGGCGGCTGACTTGATCAAGGTTCGAATCGTTTTCCAAAAAAGCTGTTGACGGATTCCCGTTTTGCCCTTACATACCGACCGGTCTGTATGTTACATCGAATTGCTTCAACGGAACTGCCGGAAACCAAGCGCAAGCTCGTAGATGCCGGCGTCAAGCTCATGCGCGAGCGCGGCTACAACGCCACGACCGTGGACGACATCTGCGGCGAGGCTGGCCTGACCAAGGGCGGCTTCTTCCATTATTTCAAGAGCAAGGATGACATCGCCCGCGCCGCATTGACCCATTTTCACGAGGGCAAGGCGCGGGATTATGAAGCCGCGCCGTTCCGCAAGCTGGCCGATCCCCTTGACCGCGTATTTGGCCGACTGGATTACGTCAAGGAATCCGTCGGGCCAAAAGGCCGCGTCACCAAGGGCTGTCTCATCGGCGTGTTCGCGCAGGAACTGGCGTTCACCAGTCCTGAAATCCGCGATGCCTGTCACAATTTCTTCTCGCGCATCGTCGGCGATTTTTCGCATGACCTTGCGGAGGCCAAGGCCGCCCACGCGTCGGATGCGAAGTTCGATCCGAAGGCCGTCGCGGAGCTTTACCTCGCCATCGTGCAAGGCTCGCTGATGCTGGCCAAAGTCGCGGATGCCAATGAAGTCCTGCGGGACAACATCGAACAATTCCGCGCTTATCTGAGATTCCTCCTCGGTGTCACTGACAAGTAATCAACCGCCCCATCAGCTTGATATATTTTTTGCCTAAACCACATACCAACCGGTCGGTTCTCCTTAATTGACCGAGCCAAAACTACAAACTATGAGCACCGCCACGCTATCCCCTGAAATCACCGGGACTCCGCGAATCGACCTCTCCGTTGCGCCGCTTACCCAGCCCACGCAAAAAAATGACTCGCGCGACTTTGAACTGAACGGCGAAATGGATTTGCCGTCGCCGAAGAGAAATCGCACCCCAACGTTCAAGCGCGTGGCGCTTATCGCGATGACTCTGCTCGCCGCGGTCGGAGGGGGCAAACTAACCCACGATTGGTGGACGGTCGGACGCTTCACGCAAAGCACAGACGATGCTTACATCGGCGGCGACGTGACAGTGATTGCGCCGAAGGTCGCGGGATTCGTGTCACAAGTCGCCGTAACCGACAATCAGCAAGTCCATGCCGGCGACTTGCTGTTGAAACTGGATGACCGTGATTATCGCGTCGCGCTCGCAAAGGCTGACGCCGGCGTCGCGCTTCAAAAAGCCGCATTGGCCAATCTCGATGCGACGCGCCATTTGCAAGACGCGGTTATTGCCCAAGCGGAAGCGGGAATTACCGCCGCCGACGCGGAAATCACGCGCGCGCATGACGATCAAGTCCGCAGTCAAAGTCTTATGACCACCGGCGTGGCTTCCACCCAGGGATTTCAAAAGGCCGACGCTGATTACAAGACCGCAGTTGCCAATGGCGACAAATCGCGCGCGACTTTGGCGGCGGCACAACGACAGCTGGAAGTCATCGCAGGGCAAAAACAGCAGGCGCAAGCGGCTCTCGACGCGGCCATCGCCGAGCGCGATCTCGCACAACTGAATTTGAGTTACACGGAATTGCGCGCGCCGATGGACGGTGTGGTCGGCAACCGCAGCGCGCAGGTCGGCGCGTACGCGACGGTCGGTTCGCGGTTGATTTCGATCGTGCCGGCTCGTGGCTTGTGGATTGACGCGAACTTTAAGGAAGACCAACTCGCGAAAATGCGCGCGGGCTCGCCCGCCACGGTGACAATTGATCTGCTCGGCGGAAAACCATTGCGTGGTCACGTCGTGAGCATCGCGCCCGCGACTGGCGCGCAGTTCAGCGTTTTGCCCGCTGAAAATGCCACGGGAAATTTCACGAAAATCGTGCAGCGCGTCGCCGTGCGCATTCTGCTGGATGACGAGAGCTTGACGCTCGGCCAACTGCGTCCCGGTCTTTCGGTAACCGCAAGAGTGAACACGAAATCTTGATCGTATGGATACCTCCGTCCCACCGCCCCTGCGCGCCAAAGATGTTCTCCCGTTCGTCGTCATGTGTGTGGGAATGTTCATGGCCTTGCTGGACATTCAAATTGTCGCATCATCACTGCAAGACATCGGCGGCGGATTGTCCGCCGCGCAGGATCAGATCAGTTGGGTGCAGACGGCGTATCTCATCGCCGAAATTTGCATGATTCCGCTGTCCGGTTGGCTGACCCGCGTGTTTTCGACGCGCTGGTTGTTCACGGCTTCGGCGGTGGGCTTTACGTTGACAAGTTTGCTGTGCGGCCTCGCGTGGAACATCGAAAGCATGATCGTCTTCCGCGCACTGCAAGGGCTGCTCGGCGCATCGATGATTCCGACCGTGTTCACGTCGGCGTTCCAGTATTTTGAAGGATCACGTCGCGTTCTTGCCGCCACAGTCATCGGCACGATCGCGTCCATCGCGCCGGCCCTCGGCCCCGTCATCGGCGGCTGGATCACCGACACGCTGGGCTGGCGCTGGCTTTTTTACGTCAATCTTCTGCCCGGCGCCCTCGTCGCCCTCCTCACGCCCGCGTTGGTGAAGATTGACAAGCCCGATTGGTCGCTGCTGAGAGGCGCTGACTATCTGGGAATAATCCTTATGGCGACCGGTCTCGGCAGTTTGCAATACGTTCTGGAAGAAGGCGCGCGCTGGAACTGGTTTGATGACACGACGATTGAGATTCTTGCCGTCGTCGCTGTCGTCGCTGGAATTCTTTTTATCATTCGCAGTTTGACGTTTGCAAATCCAGTTGTGGATTTGCGCGCGTTCAGAAACAGGAATTTTTTAGTGGGCAGCGTTTTGTCGTTCATGACCGGCGTGGGCATTTTCGCGACGATTTTTCTGACCCCGGTCTTTCTCGGCTATGTTCGCGGTTACAACGCTTGGCAAATCGGCGTTGCCGTCGCGTCCACCGGCGCGGCATCGCTCATCGGAGTTCCCTTTTACACCGCGCTTGCCAAGCGGTTCGACACACGCTGGCTGATGATGTTCGGGCTGGCGTCGTTCGCGCTCTCGATGTGGAGCTTCAGCGGCATCACGCACGATTGGGGCGCGGGAGAGCTTTTTCTCCCTCAATTCTTGCGCGGCTTTCCACAGGTTTTCGCCGTCGCGCCGGCCGTGACGCTTGGCCTCGGCAGCCTGCCGCCGGAACGACTCAAATACGCGAGCGGATTGTTCAATATGATGCGCAATCTTGGGGGCGCAATCGGCATCGCCGTCTGCGCGACGATTCTAAACGACCGCACCAATTTGCATTTTCAGCGATTGGCCGAACATTTGAATTCGACGAACGTTGCGATGCAGGAAACGCTGAACAAAGTCGGCGCGCAATTTGCGGCGGCCAACGGCGGCGATTCTTTTCGCGGCCATGCGGCCGCGTTGAAACAACTTTGGTCGCTGACCTATCGCGAAGCGCGCGTGCAAACATTCGCGGACGCGTTTTTGTTCATCGGCGTCTGCCTCGCCGTCGCCACATTGCTGACGCCATTGATGAAGAAAGGCATTACGTCCGCCGCGCCCGCAGCCGACGGGCATTAACACTCTGTTTATTGGCCATCCTCATTCTCAGCTGAAGTTGATGATCACGGACTTGATCTGGGTGAAGAGGTCGAGGCCGTAGGGGCCCTTCTCGCGGCCCCACCCGCTCTGCTTGAAGCCGCCCCATGGCGACGCGTTGTCGAACGCGTTGTAGCAGTTCACCCACACCGTGCCCGCGTCGAGCGCGGCCGCGGTCTGGTGGGCTTTGCGGATATCGCGCGTCCAGACGCCCGCTGCGAGCCCGAAGGGCGAGTCGTTGCCCGCGAGGATCGCTTCGGGCGCGTCGGCAAAGGGGATCGCGCACACGACAGGCCCGAAAATCTCCTCCTGCGCGATGCGCATCTGGTTATTCACGCCGGCGAACACGGTGGGCTCGACGAAGAAGCCCTCCGCCAGCTCCCCGCCGGGCGCCTTGCCGCCGCTCAACGCGCTGGCCTTCTCATCAGCGCCCGCTCGCACATAGCCCAGGACCCTTTGCTGTTGCGCCCGGGAAACCAGCGGGCCCATCTTCGTTTCAGGATTGAGCCCGTGCCCCAGTTTCACGGCGCGCGCCATGTCGGCAAGGCGGGCGACGAACTCATCGTAGATCTGGCGCTCCACAAAGAGACGCGAGCCCGCCGAGCAGATCTCCCCCTGGCAAAAGAAAATGCCCATGAACACGCCTTTGAGCGCGGCTTCGAGGTCGGCGTCGGCGAAGACGATGTTCGGCGACTTCCCGCCAAGCTCGAGCGATACCTTCTTCAGATTGCCCGCCGCGGCGCGCACCAGGGCCCGGCCCACCTCGGTGCTGCCGGTGAAGGTGATCTTGTCCACGTCGTGGTGATGCGCCAGCGCCGCTCCGACGGTTTCGCCCAGGCCGGTGACGATATTGACAACACCCTCGGGAAAGCCCGCTTCACAGAAGAGCTCGCCCAGCCGGAGAGCGACGAGCGAGGCGTCCTCGGAAGGCTTGAGCACGATGGTATTGCCGGTCGCGAGCGCGGGCGCCGCTTTGTAGAGCGGCATCGTCAGCGGGTAGTTCGGAGGCGTGATTCCCGCAACGACGCCCAGAGGCTCGCGCGTGGTGTAGTTCAAGAACCGGCCGGGCAGCGACAGTGGAATCGTGTCGCCCAGCAACTTTGTGGTCCATCCCGCGTAATACTCAGTCCAGCTCACAGCGGTGCCGACCTCCTTCCTGGCCTCCCACAGCGGCTTGCCATTTTCCAGCGTGATGAGCTCCGCGAGCTCTTCGCCATTCCTCTCGATGAGCGCGGCCGCCTTTTGAAGCAACCGCCCGCGGTCGTGCGGCGTGACGCCCTTCCATCCTGAAAACGCGCGCCGCGCCGCGCGGACCGCTTCGTCGGCGTCGGCAACGACGCCCGAAGGGAAGGCGGCGATGACTTTGCCCGTGGCGGGATCGATGGAAGGCAGCGTCTCGCCATCGGCGGCAGGACGCCACTGGCCATCGATCAGCATTCTCGAGGGCTTGGCCAGAAAGGCGCGCGTGGCGGGAAGGAGTTCAGGAATATGCATGGACGCTGTCAGGATTGCGGTTGATCAAAGTCGGGATAGCCGCCGAGTTCCGATGAGGGCCCGGGAAACCCAATCCGACGCCATACGCCCGCGTCGCTGAGATAAAGCGCGCAGACATCGGCGCGGAGCTGACGGAAAAAGGCGGGCGCCTCGTCGCGCAGAGCGTTCAGCAACTCCCCGGTTTGGGCCGCGCTCAGATCCTGCACCGAGCTCCCAAAGGCCGAGCGGGCGATTCGTCGAGCGGCGCTCAATCCGTCCGCGTACACATCGCCATACGGGCTCCGTCGCATGCGCTCGGCGATGCCAACGCCGGCGTGCACGGAGGCCGCGCCGGCGTCGCGCGAATCGGCGGGGATGATGCCATTGGCCAGCGCGGCCAGCGCGGCAATGTCCGTCAGTGTGACAGAAGTCTCTCTCATAACTCGCCTTTCGCCGCCGAATCGCCGATGTAGAACGCCGCGCGATCCGCGATGGCCATGGCGGTGAGCGTGGGATTCAGGCCGGAGCCGGTGACGAACACGCTGGTGTCGCAGATGAAAAGGTTCGCCACATCATGCGACTGGCAGAACGCGTTCACCACCGATGTCTTTGGATCGCGCCCCATGCGGCAACTTCCCATGGCGTGCGCCCCGTAGTTCAGGCCGATGCGCACCTTGCGCGCTCCCGAGGCGGCCATCATCTCGGCGGCCTTGTCCCGCGCTGCCGCGGCCACCTTCACATCGTTGCTTCCCCACCGATAGCTCACGCGCGCGACCGGCAGTCCGCGGGCGTCGCGCATATCGGGATCGAGCGTGATCGTGTTCCGCGCGTCGGGCAGGCCCTCGGCGTGCGCCCACCACGCGGCGGTGCGCGGGTAGTCGTAAAGGAAGTCCTTCAGCTCCGGCCCGAACATCAGCCCGCTCAAGTTTCCGTAGGTCACCGGCGTCATCATGTAACTGAGGAGGATGAATCCGCGCGCATAACCATTGCGGGGATCGGGCCGATAGTGGTCCTGCACCATCAGATGCCCCATTTGCATGCCCTTGAACGCGTTCACCGGCTCATCGAACGTTCCAAACACCTGCCATGTGGGATGGCTCATGAAGTTGCGCCCCACCATGCCGCTCGAGTTGGCGAGGCCGTCGGGAAACGTCGCGTTCGCCGACATCAACAACAGCCGCGGCGTCTCGATGGCGTGGGCGGCAAGGACAAGAAGCTTCGCGTCGATGCGATGCTCCCGACCCTGGGAGTCCAGGTACTCCACTCCCGTGGCGCGACCCTTGGCCCCGTCGTAGGTCACCCGATGAACGAAGGCTTCGCTGATGACGCGCGCTCCGAAGCGTTCGGCTCGGAGGAGATACGTGTTCGCCGCGGTCGCTTTCGCCTCCGTCGGACAGCCCGAGGCGCACCATCCGCAATAGACGCACGCGGGGCGGCCATCGCGCTCCTCGGAGTTGATGGCGATGGGCGGAGCAAAGGGCTTCGCTCCGAGTTTCCGAGCGCCGCGCGCGAGCAGCTGCGCGTGCCAGCTCATCCGATGCGCGCGCATCGGCAACTTGTAGCTCTCCGGCGCGGACGGCCCGCACTCGCCCGCGACGCCGAACTCGCGCTCCACTTTCGCGTAATGCGGCCGGAGATCGTCGTAAGAAATCGGCCAGTCATCCCCCACGCCTTCCGAGGAATGAGCGCGAAAATCGTCGCGATGGAAGCGCGGCATCACCCCGAGCCAAGGCAGCGTGCCGCCGCCGACGCCCATGCCGGCCTTCGGCGCAACGCAATCAGCGCCGACATGATTGCGCGGCTCGGACCACATGATCTTCCCGGCGTTCGCTTCAGAGTTTTGGAGTGGACGGTTCAGGCCGAAGCGCTGCCCCGCCTCCAGCACGACCACAGACATCCCGCGCTCGGCCAGCTCCCTGGCCACCAGCGCGCCGCAGGGGCCGGAGCCGACGACGGCGATGTCGGTATGGATTCTTGTTTTCAACGGGGCGAACCCTTGTTGCCGCGATTCGAAGCCCTTGAGGACCGAGCCGTGGCGTCGACCGCTACGGATGCTGGCGAAGGTCGATAGGGAATCCCCAGCCGCTCGGCCAGGCGCAGGGGACGTCGAAGAGCTTCGTCCATGCGCGCGGCTTCGTCCGAGGCGCGGAGGTCTTTGCAGGCGGGGTGGGCCTCCGGAGCCGCGATAATGCCAAGTTGGTGGAGGACATGAGCGGTGCTGTGCTTGTAGGCGGACGCGCTCATGCCGGCATTGAGTCGGAAGACCTGGTCCTCCAGCGACTGAAGGCTCTCGAGCAGCTTGTAAACACGCGTGTCAAAACCGCCGGCGCCGGCGGGAAATCGCTTGGCCGGGTCGCCGTCCATCAGCCACATGTCCTTCGCCGCGCAGATCAGCGGCGCGGCGCTGACGGCTGCGCCGATGAGCAGAGGCAGACCCAGCTTGATCGCCGTCGCGATGCCAAAGTCGTCCCCGCTGTGGGGCGAAAACTCGAGCCGCAGGTCGCGGCACATCGCGGCCCAATAGAGGAAGTGGGGCTCGTCCAAAGTGCTGATCTTGCCACCGACGAACTTCGGATGCCGCGCGAGCTGCCAGAGCAGCCAAGGCTCAAAGGGAGTGGCCCACGGCACAAAAGCCGGCTCGAGCGCGTGAACGATGCCGGGCCGAACAAGCCACTCGGCGATCTGGAGGTAGCCATCACGCCGGCGCTCGGGGTCAAGAGCGTTAAGCCCGCGCGAGGTCATGATCATCACTTCGCAATTCTCGTGTTGCTGCGCGATGTCGAGGAGCGGCCGGTACCGCTCGGCCTTGAACGCGGTGTCGCTCTCCGCGCCGCGCGCGGTGACGCCCGCGATGAACTTTGCCCGCGGAAACTCCGATCGGAAACGTCGCAACACCTCGGCGTAGAGCGCGTCGTCGAGGTCGAAAAGGTAGCCGGTGTCCGCGTTGAGAACGGCGACCAGCTCGACGCCGTAGTGATCCGCCGCGGATTGCATCCAGCGAATGCTGGCGGCGAAGCCCTCCCAGTCAGGCCGCCGATCGCGGAACGGCAGCAGGGCCGCGGCGCAGAGCCGGGCCTTCGCGCGGTGATCGATCAGCTCCTCCTCCCCGGTCCACGCCCATTTGGTTTCGATCCACCGGGTTTGCGGCGCGAGATCCTCGGGTCTGGAGATGAGCGCTTTCATGGCTTGGATCGTTGGAGCGGGATTCACCCGCCGACGCCTTTCTTGATCTCCTTGAGCCGCGCGAACTCCGGCCGCTGCGTGTAGAACTTGTCGAGCGGGTAGCAGCCGCTGACGAGGCCGTTGCGCGGCGCGGTGGTGCAGTCGCTGAACGTGCGGCAGATGAGCTTCTTCTCCATTGCCTTGCCCGCGATGGCATCGGCGAGCATGCCCGGATACGACAGCGCCGCCCGGCCCACGCCAATGGCGTCGGCCCAACCCCGGCGAATGACGGCGGTCGCGACCGGCGGCAGGAACTCCTGCAGATACGTGTAGCCCGAGCCGATGACATAGAGCCCTTGCGGGGCGCGGGTCTTGACCTCGCGCGCCGCGTGAATCTGCCGAGCCACATCGATGAGCGGATCATACGCCGGCTGATAGCCGTCGCTGGGTGGGAATGCCGCGGGCCGTTGAATGTGCGGTGTGTAGTAAGGGGAGCCGGCCGTGGTATTGAGAACCTTGACCCCCAGTTGGACGCAGAGCGCGACGAACTCGAAGGTCTCCGCGAGATCAATCTGGGTTGGATCATCCTGGTTCACGCCGAAGCCGTACTGGTACGGCAGGCACGCGCTGAAATCCTCCGGAATGCCCGGTCCGAGCTTGCCGGGCTCCGAGCGCTCGGGATCGGGGCGATACGGCGCCATGTCGAAAAGACTGAGCCTCACGCCCAAGTCGATGGGGTTTCCGTCAGCTCGAATGCCCGCCACGATTTCGCGCAGCGCCCGGGTGCGGTTCTCGAACGCGCCGCCGTACTTGCCGGGCCGCGTGCGCGCGCCCAGAAACTCGTGCAGCAGGTAGCCGTGGCAATGCTTGATGTCCACGAAGTCCGCCCCCGACTTCCAGGCCACGCGCGCGGCGCGAACGTAGTCGGCGATGATCTCCTCCAGCTCCGCGTCGCTGAGCACTGGATCGTCGCTGACGATGTTGACCCTGCGATCCAAAATCGGATGCCGAAAAGCCACGCGCGGCGCGCAGCGCTTGTCCTGCGGCCGGCAGAAGCGCCCGGAGTGAGTGAGCTGAAAGCCGATCACCAGATCATCCGCCGAGCCGTGGAGCTCCTGGTGGGCGCCTTTCAAAATGCCGACCAACTCCGCGATGCCCGCCTTGTTCTCATCGGTGATGACGAGCTGCCTTGGATTCGCGCGGCCCTCGGGCCGCACGGCCATGGCCTCCGCGCCGCAGATCATCTTCGCGCCGCTCTCGCCGAAGCGCCGCCAGCGTCGGCGCATCTCATCCGTCACCCCGCCCGTCGTTGTGCCATCCCAGCCTTCCATCGGATGAATCACGATGCGGTTGCCCGGACGCTTGCCATTGACGACGACCGGGGCAGGCGCCGCGAGAGGCGACGGACCCTCTCCCAGAGCCTCCGCGGGCAGCTCAATGCCCAGCGAAGAGCAGACCGCGTGAAAGTCCTCCAGGGACTTCACCGCGCCGAGTCGAACGAGAGGGCTGGATTTGAACGGGCTCATGCGATGCGCCAGTCAGGGATTCAGGGAAGGTTCTATCACGATGCCTCTCTGGATCGCAAGCCGTCCGCCGTCAACGCCTGCCTTCGCGCTTTGGAAGTTCCGGTTTTCCCGCGAGCGAATAGCATCGTAGCTCCCGATCGTTTCTCACGAAGATGTTCCGGTTGGCAAAGGCGGGAGCGGCCCACGCGAAGCTGTTGTCAAATAGCGGCGAAGTGGGATCGATCAAATGAGAGCGACCGAGCTCGCTATATCCGGCGGGAGTCAGCCGCGCGCGAATCAGGTCGCCTTGATCCGTGAACAAAAACAGCGACGACCCATTGGGAGTAAAGTGAACACAGGCCCCTTGCCGAAGACTCGTGACGGTGTTGGTTTGCCACAGCTCGCGCCCTGTCCCCGCTTCCAGGCAGACGAACAACCCTCCGGAACGCGGGCTGTAAATAAAGTCGTTCTGGAATAGCGGCGTGGAGGTGTCGCTGAGAATGCGGCGGGTTCCGGACGGGGTGTCGGGCCAGAGAACTCTTGCCGCCGGCCGAGTCCGGTCGAGTTGAAACATCAGACCGCTGACCAGCAGCCGGTCTCCTTGAACAACCGGAGTCGAGACAGCCGAAAAACCCGGGCTTCCGCCAGACACGGTTGGCTCTCGCCAGTAAACAGCCCCGTTCGTTGGGTTCAACGAGGTGACCGATTGCCGCATCCAAACGATCAGTTGCCGGGTCCCGCCGGCGGAAACGATCACCGGGGAACTCCAGCTGGCTGACTCGCTGAGCGCCCTCCAAACTTCTCGACCGGTCAATAGATCGAGGGCAACGACGCCCGCCGCCGGCTTTCCGCCGATCGAGAGGATAAGCAGCCCATTGTCGACCAGAGGCGACGCGTCCAAAGAGCTGGGAGGAAGTTCATACTCGGCGACAAGATCCCGCTTCCAGAGAACACTTCCCGTCCGCGCATCGAGACACTTGAGCGTCGAGAACATGGATAGGCCATAGACTCGTCCGTTGTGAAAAAGGGGCGTCGAACCCGGTCCGCGTGTCTGGGCAGGAACGAAGAACCAGTCCGGCGCGGAAAAGTCGTGTTCGGTCACCCAGATCCGTTTGCCGGAGCGGGCGTTGAAACATAGGGTGCGTTCGTGAAGGACCGGCTTTTCGACGACGAGATCGGTCAGGTAAAGCATCCCGTTTGTGATGATAGGGCTGGAATAGCCATATCCAACAGGGGCCGTCCATCTGGGAATCAGGCCCGCGGGGGGAAAGCTGGAAAGGACGCCGGATTCGGTCCAGGCGCCGTCGCGGTTCGGTCCGCGCCACTGAGGCCAGTCCGCGGCGACGATTCTTCCGGTAATCAGGAGGAGGAGTAGAAGCGAGAGTTTTTGCATAAAGTCCCGGGTCCTCGGGAGCGGCGCCGCGGCCATTGTTCCGGTGGACGATCCCAGTAAAGTTCCACGCCGTTGTTGTCAGGGTCTCGCAGAGAGATCGCTGCGCTCACGCCGCCAATCCACGGCGATGAGCGCATCCCAAGGCGTTTTGCCAGCGTCGAGAATCACCACGGCGGGCAAAAGGCCGATCGCGAGCGGGCGGCGTTCGAAACCTCCGCCTTTCTGGTTGTCGTTCCCGCGTCCGAAAGACCACTTGCCGAGGGCGCGGAGAGGATGGCGACAGCCATGCCAGAAGCAATGCAGAACGGCGCGGGACGCTTCACCTGTGCTCCTCAGCCCCGTCATCGCCTATGGTGTCCGTCGGGCATTCCTGTTGGGCTTCCCGCGCTTGCGCGCCTGGATGCAGGGCGCCGGACTTCGATGCGAACCCAGCATCGAGGCCGACAACTTCGACTTCATCGTGAACCTCGTCTCGCTCGGCCTCGGCGTAAGCTTGGTGCCTCATCGCGTTCTCGCGCTGCATCCCAAGACAAGACCCGTGGTGCGGGTCAGCACTGAACCCAGGTTCAGCAGAGAACTCGCGGTCGTGGCTCGGCGGGGCGGGACGCGTTCGGACGACCTCTCCGGGTTTCTGCAGAACGTGCTATTCTGAGCCTTCTGTCGAACCTCAAACCGCGGAAGGCCAAACTGGGCAAGACAGGGGCTAGCTGATCAAGTCTTCAACCACAGCGCCTCGCGGCACCAGAGGGTGTGGCCGTCCGAGCACATCATAGATGTTCGCCTGGGAGTTGACCCCGAGCTGGTGGTAGAGCGTGGCCACGATGTCACCGGGCGAAACAGGATGCTCCGCCGGAGAAGAACCAGTGCGGTCGCTGGCCCCGAACACGAAGCCGCCCTTGATGCCGCCTCCGGCGAGCAGAATCGAGTAGCAGGCGTTCCAGTGATCCCGCCCGGCGTTCGGGTTGATCAGGGGCGATCGGCCGAAATCGCCGAGGACCGCAACGAGCGTGCGATCCAGCATTCCGCGTTCGACCAAATCACTGAGAAGGCTGCTGAAAGCGGCGTCGAATTGCGGGAGCAGCGTGTTCTTCAGCCGGTTGAAGTTGTCGCCGTGCGTATCCCAGGTGGCATTGGCATCGGGCGCCCACGACATCGTAACGACGCGGGTCCCTGCTTCGATGAGCCGGCGAGCGAGAAGGACGCTCTGACCATAGATGTTCCGGCCATACGACTCACGCAGGCGCACGGGCTCCCGGTCGACCTGAAACGCCCGGCGGGTGGCGTCCGAGGTCAGCATGTCAAAGGCGCGTTTCTGAAAATCGTTCATCACCTCGTAGGCGGAGGTGGCGCGGCGTTGTTGCTGAAGAAACGGCAGGTCCAGAGCGGAAAGCAGCTCGCTGCGACTTTCCATCCGCGAGGACGAAACGCCCTCGGGCAAAGCCAGGTCAAAAATCCGAAAGTCGGGCCGGTTCGGGTCCTCCAACACCCAGAATGGATCATGATTCGCCCCAAGGATGCCGCCGAGGAATCCGGGTTGGAGCGGTCCGCCGGCGCCTTCCTGGGTCTTGTAGGGCAGCGCCACGTAGGGAAACGCCGAGGGAACGCCTCGTCGGAGCTTCGCCATCGCTGAACCGATGCTGGGATGATCATCCGGCATCGCGCCGCCGCCTTGCTCGCCACGATCATGCCCCGTCAACGCGGCATACACAGCCGCCGCGTGCGAGTTATTCACGCTGTGATTCATGCTGCGCACCAGGGCGCAGTGATGCATCTGCCGGGCGAGCCGGGGCAGGAACTCACAGAGCCGCAGGCCCGGCACAGTGGTGGAGATGGACTGGAACGGTCCCCGGATCTCCGACGGCGCGTCCGGCTTCATATCCCACATGTCCAGATGGCTGGGCCCGCCATTGAGGAAGATCACGATGCACGCGTCCGCGCTGGGCGCCAGAGCCGTCCCCTTCGCGGCCAGGAGCTGCGGGAGGGTCAGTCCGATTCCTCCCAGAGCACCCACGCTCAGGAAGTCGCGACGGGAAACACGGCGGCCAAGGCGGCTGACAAACGGCTTGGAACGTGGGGCCATCTCGCAACCCTGCACCCGGCTCCCACAGCCTGTCAACGCCCCGACACGACGAGACGAAAATGGCGGCCGCCGCGTCCAAAGGATTCGCGACTCGCAAACCAGGCTTGGAGCGCTCAGGTTGCTCCGAATGCGCATCGTGAAATACGCGACCGGAAGGTGATGATTCAGGATTCTGAGAATCTGGCGTTGGTGTTGGGCGGCGGCGGCGCGCGCGCGGCTTATCAGGTGGGCTTTCTTCGCGAGCTCGCCCGGCAGATCCCCGGGCTTCACTTTCCAATAGTGACAGGGGTGTCGGCCGGCTCCATCAATGCCGCCCTCCTGGTCAATTCCCCAGAGCCGCTTCCTGCGGCTTTGGAACGACTCACGCGCCTGTGGAAGGGAATCACTCCGGATCAGATATTCTACAGCGACCCGATGGCGCTGGCCTTCAAGGTCTGCCAGTGGGGCCTCCGATTGCTCTCAGGAGGGGCGTCGATCGCTGTCCCCACGCGCGGCCTTGTGGACACCGCGCCCCTGCGCAACTTCCTGTGCCGCGCGCTCGATGCCCCGGATGGGGTGCTGAGGGGCGTCGACGAGAATCTGCGCCGCGGGCGTTTCAAAGCGGCGGTCATCACCACCACCGACTATGCGACCGGCCAGTCCGTCACCTGGGTTCAGGGCCAATCGCCCGAGGCTTGGGAGGTGCCGCGACGGCGCACGACATCGACGACCCTGACTGTGGAGCACGTGATGGCTTCGTGCGCGCTGCCTCTGCTGTTTCCGGCGATCCAAATTGGCAACAGCTGGCACGGGGATGGCGGAATCGGCCAGATGGCCCCGCTTTCTCCGGCTCTGCGGCTGGGCGCCCATCGTGTTTTCAGCATTTCGACGCGCTATCAGAACACTGAGGCCGAAACGAGTCTTCTCTCCGCTCCTGGCTATCCGCCGCCGGCGACTGTCCTCGGTGTGCTGCTCAATGCGGTGTTTCTCGACATGTTCGACTATGACGCCCAGGTGATGCAGCGGACGAACGCCCTGGTCGCGCGACTGCCGGAATCGGAGCGGATGGGTCTGCGAACAGTGGAGCTGCTCGTGGTGCGCCCGTCCCAGAACCTGGAGGCGCTTGCCAGCGATTACGAAGAAACGCTCCCGCGCGCCTTCCGCTACATGGTCCGCGGCCTCGGCACCCGGGACACTCCCCGGGCGGATCTGCTGGCTACGGTGCTTTTCGCGCCGGAATACGTATCCCGGGTCATGGAAATCGGTGAACAGGACGCGAAGCGCCGCGCCGCGGAATTGGGCCGCTTCCTCGCCCCGGAGACGCCGTCAACCGGAGTGACCGCCAACTCCATCCCCGGCTGCGGCGCCGCCCCGCTCTCGGGCGAATAAGCGGGATTCGCCAAACGAGCGTCTCAGACTCCATACGCTCCATCGCCGGGTGGCGGTCTGGAAGGACTCAGAGTTTCGTCCTGATGCCGCAGGCTCGCAGAAAACACCAACCTCGAAGCGCTTCAAACGCAACGAACAGACCCAGGATCAGCAACACAACGCCCCACCAGAAGGAAGCCGCAATGCCAAACCCCGCGCCGATCAGCAACGCCAGCGCTCCAAGGCCCCGCGCCAGGCGACCCTTGTTATCAATGTTGCGCGAGAAAAACACTTTCATCATTTGGCCTTTCGCAGGGGCTTCCGAAGCTCCGCCATAGGCAGCTTGCTCCCACGCCCGATGCGGTGATGCTCATTGTTGACACGGTTGCCTTTCGTAGACAGTTCTTAGAAATACAATGAAGCGTCCCGTAGTAAAGCCAACATGAGACCCAGATTGGTTCCCGATGCTGAAGACCCCGATCGCCCGCAGAGGCCGGGGGTGATGGCCATCGAGCTTGAAACAGGCCTCCAGTTCAGGACGTTCGATGGGATTCCCTTTCTCGCGAAGATGCCTTTGTCTCCATGGATGCTTGCCTTATGAATAGCTCTTCCAACGTTTTTTGGTTCCGGAATGATCTTCGCCTGGCCGACAATCCGGCGCTGAAGGCGCTTCTCCGCCGGGACCAAAGTCTCGTGCCCGTCTTCATCTATGCGCCCGAGGAGGAGGCGCCTTGGTCGCAGGGGTCGGCCTCCCGGTGGTGGCTCCATCAATCGCTGAGATCTTTGGAGGCGTCCCTCGAACGAATAGGATCCCGTCTGGTCATCCGGCGCGGCCCGACCCTGGAATCGCTTCGAGCGCTGGTGAAGGAGACGGGCGCGACGCGGGTCGCTTGGAATCGTCGATACGAACCCGCCGTCATCGCGCGCGATCAAAGGATCGAGGAGTCCTTACGGGCGGAGGGCATCGAAGTCGACAGCTTCAACGGCGCGCTGCTTCACGAGCCCTGGACCGTTCAGAATCGAAGCGGAAAGCCGTTCCAGGTCTTCACGCCTTTTTGGAAGAGTTGCCTCGCGAAGCCTGATCCGGACGACGCGCTCCCCGCCCCGAGGAAGCTCAACCCGCCGCCCTCATGGCCCAAGGGGCTGAACCTCGAGGCGCTGGAGCTGGAACCAAGGATCCCGTGGGCGGCCGGGCTGAAGGCCGCTTGGCAACCCGGCGAAGCGGGGGCCCGGGCCGCCATGACGCGGTTTCTGGGAGAAGCGTTCGATGCCTATGCCGCGCAACGCAACCGGCCGGATGTCGCCGGCACATCGCGCCTTTCCCCTCATCTTCACTTTGGCGAACTCAGCCCGAGGCAGGTGTGGCATGGACTGCGACGGGTGGCGGCGAAGCGTCAGCTTCCGACCGCGCGGTGGCGCGGCTCCCAGTACCTGACTGAAATTGGCTGGCGCGAGTTCGCGCATCATCTGCTCTTCCATTTCCCGCACACGCCCACAGAGCCCCTGCGCGCGCCCTTCCGGCAGTTTCGTTGGCGCGCGAACGCCGCGTGGTTGGAGGCGTGGCAGCGCGGCAAGACGGGGTATCCCATCGTCGACGCGGGCATGCGCGAGCTGTGGACCACAGGCTGGATGCACAATCGTGTTCGAATGATCGTGGCCTCCTTCCTCGTGAAAGACCTGTTGATCTCGTGGACCGAAGGAGCGCGTTGGTTCTGGGACACGCTCGTCGACGCGGATCTGGCGCAAAACACGCTCGGTTGGCAATGGACGGCGGGTTGCGGCGCCGACGCCGCGCCGTACTTCCGCGTGTTCAACCCGGTGAGCCAGGGAGAGAAGTTCGATCCCCAGGGTGATTACGTCCGTCGGTGGTGTCCTGAACTTGCCCGCATGCCTGACAAGTGGACGCACCAGCCCTGGTCGGCGCCGACGTCGGTGCTCGCCGAAGCGGGCGTGGAGTTGGGCCGTGACTATCCTGAGCCCATCGTGAGTCATGCCATCGCGCGCGAAGTGGCCCTGGAGGCCTTCAGGAGGATCCAGGCAAAACGAGCGCCCTAGAAAACCGCGACGGCATGTGACATCAGAACCAGCTGAGGTCCGGTTTCGCGTCGGCTCGTCGCCACGCCTTTTCGAACTCTCGGCGCACAAGACCAGCGGCGCTGGACTTGCCTTGGGCGCGAAGGCTTTGCTCCAAGCCGAAGAGCCCCCAACCATTCCGGGGCCAGCGCTTCACATCTTCACGGAAAACCTTCTCCGCCTCGTCGGGCTTTCCTGCCCTGATGAGCGCGGCGCCAAGAGCGGGTCGCGTGGGAATGGGCCAGAAGGCCGGTTCCATATAGGGAAGCGCGTCCTCCGAGGCGACGGCCTTGTTCAGCTCCTCAAAGGCCAGCCTCTTGTCGTCGTTCGCTTCCGCAACCCTGCCGGCCAGCCAATGACGGGCGACGTCGAGAATGGCGGTTGCGGGGAAATGGGGATTGTTCAGCTTCGGAGCGTCCGCGGAGTCCACGAGCTTCGCCAACTCGCCATTCTCAGCCGAGGCCTTGCCGGGCTCTTTGAGCGCCACAAAGGCCAATCCACGGACGAAATGCCACAGGACACGATCGACGAGGAAATCGTTCGTGGCGGAGGGCTTTTCGATTCTCAACACTTCCTCCCACTTTCCAAAGCGGGCCAGGGTGAGCCAGGGGAGGTGACGCAGTCGCGGCGCCTCGACGACCTTTCGAGAGCCACAGTAGTTGTCCCGGGCCAGGTCGGCAACGCCGCGAGCCACCGCGAGGGACTCCTTCAGCCGGCCTTGAAAGTACGCAGCATACCACAGGAAATGCTCGTTGTGCGGATAGTAAGCCCCGGGATAAAAGCCCTGCGCGGCGCAGTGCTGGATGTAGGCTCGATCCGCCTTCACGGCGAGCCGGTTCGCGAGTTCCGCGTCGTCATACTGGCCGACGCGCATATAAATGTGCGACGGCATGTGAACGAGATGTCCGGCGCGAGGAGCGAACCGCAGCAGCCGGTTCGCCGCCGGAATCCCCTGCTCCGGATTGGGACCGGCCTCCACAGCGTGAATGAAGAAGTGGTTCGCGCCGGGATGATCGGGATTTCGGGAGAGAACGTATCGGAGGGCGGCCAAAGCCTCCTCGGTCTCGGGCTTCGGCGAGCGATCCTTCAACCAATAGTCCCAGGGCATCGTATCCATCAAAGCCTCCGAGAACAGAGCGTGGGCGTCCAGATCGTCGGGGAACTCGCGGATCAATTCGCGCATCGCCCCCGCGTACGCCTTGTCCAGGCCCGATCGATCCTCCCCGAACGCCGCCTGATACCTCTTGGCCAGGGCTTCAATGTAAGCGCGCTCATTGGCGTTCGCTCCCGCTTTGAGCTCCGTCGCCTTCTGAAGCGCTTCCCACGCGCGATCATTATCCTCCTTGCTCATCGGCCGGTTCACATGCGGCCCGCTGGCGTAGGCAACTCCCCAATAGGCCATGGCGCAATGGGGGTCGTGGCGTATCGCGCCGCGAAAGGAACGAATGGCTTCCGTGTGATTGAACGCGAAGCAGAGGATGAGCCCCTGGTTGAAGTAAAGCTGGGCTTGTCGGGAATCAGTCGTCACGGGATGGCGATGTTCTCCCAGGCCTTCAAACAGCGGAGCCGCAGGCCTCGCGGAACGCTCCTGACTCGGGTCTCCGGCCACAGCAGGGATCGCGAACACCAGAAGAAGAAACGCGAGGTGATGGCTCATAAGCGCTGGATGTGTCTAGCGAACGCCAAAGTGAACGCTTCCTCTCCAAGAGAAAAGAAAAACCTGGGGGCAACCGGGCGGACGGAGAATCCAGATCGGTCGCAACCACCGCTGGGAAATCTTCGGGTGAGAGAGCGGCGAAAACGAGGGGCGTTCGTTTGCAGGCTTGTCGAGCGACGCGTTTTTTCCCTAGCGTACGCGAATGGCGACTGTGTTTCAGCCTGAGAGCTGCGTGGCGGACCATGTTCGGGCGATTCCCCGATCAGGGATCCGTGATTTCTTCGATATCGTCCAGGGGATGAAGGATGTCATCTCCCTCGGGGTCGGCGAGCCCGATTTCGTCACCCCCTGGCATATCCGCGAGGCCGCCATCTACGCCCTGGAGCGCGGACGCACCACCTACACCTCCAACCTTGGGCTTCCCAAGCTCCGCGAGGCCATTGCCGTCAGCCTTCAGCGACACTTCAACGTTTCCTACGACCCAAAGAACCAGATCCTGATCGCGGTGGGGGTCAGCGAGGCCATGGACGTCGCCATCCGCGCCATCACGAACCCCGGGGATGAAATCCTGTACCACGAGCCCTGCTACGTGAGCTATTCGCCGAGCATCTCCCTGGCGGCAGGCAAACCCGTCCCCGTCGCCTGCCAGGCCGGGAACGGATTCGCGGTGTCCGCCGAGGCGATCGCCCGCGCGATCACTCCCCGCAGCAAAGCGCTTATTCTCAACTTTCCCACCAACCCCACGGGCGGCACGATGACCCGGCAGGAGTTGTTGAAAATCGCCGACCTGGTCGCGCGACACAACCTGGTGGTGCTCACGGACGAGATCTACTCCGAGCTCACCTTCGAGGGCGATCATGTCAGCATCGCGTCCCTCCCGGGCATGGCGGAGCGCACGATCTTCCTTCATGGATTCTCCAAGGCTTACGCGATGACCGGCTTTCGCATCGGCTACGCGTGCGGCCCCGTGGCGCTGATCGAGGCGATGATGCGCATTCATCAGTATTCGATGCTGTGCGCGAGCATCATCAGCCAGGAAGCGGCGATCGAAGCCATCCTGCGCGGCGAGCCGGACACCGCTTCGATGCGCGATCAATATCGCCTGCGCCGGAACTACATTGTCAAAGCGCTGAACGACATGGGGCTGACCTGTCATCTCCCGCGAGGGTCCTTCTACGCCTTCCCCAGCATCCTCTCGACCGGCCTCAGCTCCAAGGAATTCGCGCTCGGGCTCCTCCAGAAGGAGAAAGTGGCATGCGTGCCGGGCGCCGCGTTCGGGGCCAGCGGCGAAGGATTTGTTCGCTGCTGCTTCGCGACCGCGTTTCCCCAGATCGAGGTCGCCATGGAGCGGATGGCCCGCTTCGTCAAGACGGCGCGCGCCGCGCGCTGATCGGCGGCGACGTCCCGCGCCGCGTCCAAAAAAGGGCGAGAACAAGCCACGCCGCAAGGGGCAGGCATCCGGCGACGCAGATTCCGAGATCGAAACTGTGGGTTCGATCAATGTGGCTGCCAAAAAGGCGCTGGATCGGCGGCCCGAACATCCACGCCGCAACGCTCCCAAACCCTGTCACCTTTCCCTGATGTTCCGGGGAAAGATCCTGCGTCAGGGCGTGATACAGGGGGAACACTCCCAGAGTTCCCGCGGCCACGCACAGCAGCACAACGCCCAAGGCCCACCCCTTCTGCAAAAAAGGAACCGCCAATGCCGTCGCGGCGAGCGCCGATGAAAGGCAGAACGCCCACGATCGTGATCGGTCCACGCTCCATCCTCGTCGCGCCAGGGCAAACGCCACGGCGCCGGCCCCGAGACATCCCACATCGCTTGCGACATAGAAAATGGAAGTGAAGTTGAGGGCTTCTCCCTCCGCGTAGCCGCGGCCCTCCTGCAAAAACTTCGGCAGCCACGCCCGCAAGGTCTGCCAGGAGGTGTTGATGAGAGCGATGACGACGAGCACGACCATCATCCGCCGGCTCATCAGCACGCCCCAAAAGCCGCTCGCGGAGCTCGCCTGGGTGGACCGCGGCGTCACGGCCAGATCGCCGCGTCGGACCAGCGCAAACCAGGCCGCAACCCACAGGAGGCCCATCGCGCCCACGATCTGAAAGGCGAGTCTCCAGCTCGAGGGATCCTTCGTCAGCACCGTCCTCATGATCTGCGGGATCAGAATGGCGCCAAACGAAGTCCCGCTCTGAAGCACGCTGTTGCCCATCGCGCGATCCGAAGGGCCCAGCAGCTGCTGGGTGGTCTTGATCGCGCAGGGCCAGTGCCCCGCCTCGAACAACCCCAGCAGCCCGCGACAGACGAGCAATTCGTGATAGGAGTGAACCCAACCCGTCAGCATGCCGACGGCGGACCACAAGAGAAGAACGACCGGGTAAACCCACCGAACGGAAACGCGATCGACCAGGAACCCGAAGCCGAGAGACCCCAGCGCAAAGCCCCATCCGAAACACCACTCCAAATTCCCGTAATGCTCCTGGGCGAGCTGAAACTGCTGGGTGATGCGAACCGACGCGCTCGCGAGCGCCTGCCGGTCCATGTAGTTGATGGCGGAAGCGCACAGAAGCATGCCGCACACCCACCACTTCCAGGCGGTGCTGCGACCCTGACCCCGCGCGCTGCTCTGCGGTTGAGTGTCCAAATTATTGCGATCGTGGAGACGCTCACGTCCCCACGAAAGGAATCGCGGGCTCAGCCATCCCAGGAACGTCCGTCCCACTTCAGCACACGCTCCAGCAGATCCGCAACATCGCGCGTGAAGCGTTGGAAGAGCCATTCGCCCTTCTCCGCGGTGGCCAGATGCGGCGAGCCGATATGTCCTGGCGCGCTCCGGTCGCCCATGATCCAGCCTCTTGCCGCGGGCTCAAACGGGTTTCCAAAAGGGACGGGCGCGGCTTGGCGATAGTCCCCGACAAGTTGCGGGGAGAGGCGAAGCATCATGGATGTCTCCCATTCGCAAGCATGCCCCATCTGCCGCTGTTCGAATCGCGGATCCGGCGCGGGCGGTGGCGAACCCAGCGACCAATACGTGCCGAACAGAAAGAGGAGATCCTTCCGATCCCGATGCTTCTGCCTCAGTTCAAAAACCACCTGCCGGCCAGGGACGTCGTTTCCGCCATGTCCATTGACGAACACAATGCGTCGAAAGCCATGCGCCACGAAGTTTTGGGCAAGCCCGGAAAGCAGATCGAGATACAGGCGAGGCGCCGCGGAGAGCGTGCCCGCAAGACTCATGTGGTGATCTGAGTTCCCGAGCCATTGAAGCGGAGCGAACAGAATCCGCGAATCCAGGGACTCGGCGGCTCGGCGGATGACTTCGCCCAGAAGGAGGCTGTCCGTGAACAACGGCATGTGGTGGCCATGCTGTTCCAGCGCCGCGACGGGAATGACTATGGGCGTCTCCCGCGGGAGGGCGTGGACTCGCGGCCAAGTGAGATCGGTCAGTTGCATGAGAATCGGGACGAGACGCTAGCCCCGCCCGGGGAAGGGATCAACCCTCATGGACGCGCCCCGAAACAGCTCATCCGCCAAGCAGTCTCAGCGCCAGCCAGCGAGTGGCAACGAGCGTGATGCCGATGGATCCGAACCGGAGCGCGCCGATTTGATAGAACCGGCTTCGTCGCAGCAGGAACGCGCAAGGCACAAAGGCGAGAACGATGACGGCCTGGCCGCACTCGACGCCCAGGTTGAATCCCAGCAAGGGCCAGGCGAGCGAGCCCCCGGCCAGATCCATCTCCTGCAAGGCCCCCGCGAAACCGAATCCATGGATGAGCCCAAACACAAACGCCACCATCCAGCCTTTCTCCAGGAAGAAAGGCCGGAGGTTGTTGATCGCCGCAAGAACCACGCTCGCGGCGATCACAGGCTCCACAATCCGGGGTGACATCCGCACCCATCCCAGCGCGGCGAGGCTCAAGGTGAGCGAGTGAGCGGCCGTGAACGCGGTGACGGTCTTCAAGACGCTCCAAAGCGCGGGCCGGAGCCGGTTCACCGCCCGCCATTCGCCTTCGACGCGCGCGACGACGGCCGGGAGAAGGAGAGCCAGCAGAAAGAGAACATGATCGTAGCCCGTCCAAATGTGCCAGATGCCCTCGCGGATGAAGGTGTGGAGGCCATGCGGTCGCGGCGCCCCGGCGCCGAAGCTCGCCCGACAGGAGTCTTCCGACGGGCTCAGCATCCCGGTTCGCACCTCCCCCTCGCCCTCAAGCTTCAAAAACGCGCGATGCAAGGCGTCCACTTCAAAGACGCACCGGTAGCGAATCTCCATCGTCCTGACCTTCTCGGTCAGAGGCTGCTTGAAACGCCAGACAGCGAAGGAAGCATCGCCGTGCTCGTCCACCAGGAGCTCCAGCGGGGTCAGATCGATCAGCCGATCGTTCACCTTCACCGTGACATTCGTTCGAACGTATTGCGCGATCTCGGCCTGATGAGCGGTCAGTTCCCCCCAGGTCACGGAGCCATCGACGTTGTCGTCCAGGCCGAAAACCGCGTCCAGATCGCGGACCGCGAGATCCACCCGCGCGGTCAGTTCCTGGTTCGTGGCGACAAGGCTGACGTATCCATCGCTGGCCTGATGCGCGCGCGCCGCGGTGGGCGAGATCAGGGCAAGAAGGCACGCCGCGATCAGAGCCCACCGGAAGCGGCAGCGACTCGGCGCGGGCACGGTCATTTCATTGCGGCGAAGGAGCTCAGCATCCGCTCAACGCGGACGTCCTGGAGCCCGCTGTCACGAAGCCATTGGCGCACTTGATTCACCGTTGAACTATGCCCGGCGGCCATGCCGGCTTCGAGAAGGATTTTCACGTCGGCGGGTTCCTTCTGCGCGTTCCAGTTCTCTTGCGCGAAACGCAAGGCCTCGACGGGTTGCCGGAGCGCGTGGAGGTGGAAACGCGACTCCTCGCGCTGATGAATCCGATCCCCGCGCGCCCGGGCCGATGCGAAACGCTCCTGCAGCAACTCCCGATGCCGGGCGAGCTCCGCCGACCGTGGATCGATGATCGTCTCCGCCAAGGCCAGACGCAGCAGCAGTCCGTCGGCGCGCGTCTCGTCCCGCAGCAGGCTCACGACGTCCGAGGCCCGGCCCGCGGACAGGAGAAAGTCGCCATAGGCGCCCAAAAGATAAGCGTCGCGATGACGCATGGACAGAGCGCTCCTGAACCACCGTTCGGCCTCGGAGTCGCGCCCCAACCGCTCCGCCATCTCGCCCAGCAGAGTGAGGCTCCAAAGACGGATCGAATCCGCCGACGCGCCGCGATCGTCGCGCATCGCGGCTTGGAGCAGCTCGCGCGCCTCCTCCAGCTGTCCGTTCACGCTGGCGACCGCAGCCGCAGCCGCAGCCGAGGTCAGACGTCCGGTCAAGGGCGCCAGGCGCAACGCGGCCTCTCGGGCCGCGGGCCACTCGCCCCGCAGGGTGTGCAGAGTGGATTTTGTCAACCAGGCCTGCGCGTTGCCAGGCTCCTCGCCCGTCACCGCGTCGAGATCCGCGAGCGCGCCGGAGAAATCATGCAGACTTTGTCGAATACTGGCTCTCAGCAATCGGATCTCCGCCGGAGGACTAGCAAGGTTCCACCAACGCCCGAGCACGGCCTGCGCGCGCCCCAGATCGCGCGGGTCCAGCTCAGCCCTCCCTTGCTCGATCCATACGCGAGCCGCGGCGGCCGCGGCCCGTGGATCCTCCAGGAGGGTAGCCGCGCGCCCTTCTGTCCACGGCCGGACCCCGACGGAGCTCGGCAGCTTTGCGAGAACCTCGTCCGGTCGCTGCGGCACACGCGGGGCGGCCGCCGCCGAGGCCGAGAGAACAAGCAAAAGCAGCGGCCAGGCTCGAAAGGCGAGTCGCGTGTTGAAGGACGGAAGGATCATGGCGCGGGAGCAGGGTTAAAACGCGGTTCGAGGCGATGGCCAGCCAGGACAGAAAGCGGACCCCGGAATGTGG
The DNA here is from genome assembly GCA_016199985.1 of Verrucomicrobiota bacterium. Lineage (GTDB taxonomy): Bacteria > Verrucomicrobiota > Verrucomicrobiia > Limisphaerales > UBA11320 > UBA11320. The sequence goes on from JACQFQ010000030.1 coordinate 27,111, forward strand.
CGGCCGGGATCCGCTCCTGTGACTGCGGTTGAGAACCCACCCAACCACTGGAGGGTCACTTCAACCCAAGCTTCACCGCATCGCCCTGGACCTTGATGCCTTGGAAATCCACCTTCCCATCCGCTTCCAGCTTGAAGAACGCGTTCGGTCCCGCGGGCTTGTCGGTGGTGAGGGTCTGGGAGCCTTCATCCCACTTCACGCCGGTGGCATTCTCGTAGGGCCCGGCGACCTTTGGGGACTTCTTCAACAGGATGTTGATTGTCGGATCATTGGGCGAGCCTTTCAGGGGCGGGCGCAGATACGGAAACTGCTCTGTGAAGAAGCTCGCGTCGACGTACGCGCCGTCCGTAAACGGAACCTTCTCGTTCGGCGACCCAGGAATCAGGGCCCCCATCACAACGCGCAGCGCGATGTCCACAACGTCATCGCCCGGACGCCGACCGTTGGGGAATCCGGCGATGTCTCCGGCGAGCGCGCCCAGATTCTTCTGCTCCGCCGCGACCTTCGCGGGGATGGCCGTGTTCAACCGCTGCATCTCGCCGACGGAGCCGTTCGCGTTGAGGCCTGGAAGCCCCGTCGCAAAAACGGCCACGAGATCATTGCGCGGAACGGCCGGCGCCTTGGCGCCCGCGGATCCGTAGAGCAGTTCGATGAGGGCGGGCAGGGTCGGATGCGTCACATAGTCGACGAACTGCAGATCGTTCTTGGGCTCGCTCGCGTTGAACTTGTCCTTGTCCGGAAGACCGATCACGACCTCGTTCACGAGAGGCATTCCGAGGCGCGACACCTGCGTCTGTTTGCCGTCGCCAACGACGTGGGCGGTGCTCCATGCGCCAATCACCGTGCTCTTGTCGGAGAGCAGGCAGCTCTTGGGGATCTCGATGCACAGCGCCGTGACGTTCTTGTCCGCGAGGCTGTCCTTGTTTGCGTCCACAGGCCCCAGCGGGCTTGTGCTGATGTTGATCAGGTCGAAGGTCTCGCCGAGATTCACGACAAACGGGTCCTTCCTCTGCCCCACAAAAACGCGGGCCTTCTCGGCGCAGCCGGGAATGGGGACTTCGTAGACGTACTGGTTCGCGTAGCTTTCATAGTCCGGGAGGGTCTTGTTGCCGATGTTGTCGACCGGCTTGATGAACCGATCGGTCCCGGTCTTCGGATTCTTCAGCCACTCATAGAACGTGGGATTCATCCGGGGCCCCTTCAGCATCGCGAAGGTGTATTCCTCCTCGACGTTGAGGGCCGCGTTGTTGTCCTTCGTGATCTGTCCGGCGATGATGAGAGGGATCGCGTTGGTGCGGCGGTTTCCATCCGGCCCGATGGCCAGGGAGATGTTCTTGCTCTTTTGGTAGAACTGAAAACGGAAGGTGATGTCCTCGATGGCGTCGCCGTTGTTGTCGATGTGGATTTCGTACCAGGCGTTGCTGGCAAGGGAGAAGTAATTGGGGCCGCCGTAGGCGTCCTGGAGCGGGATGTAGTTGGCGACGAATGTGACGTAGTTCGAGCGGCCCGTCTCGTAGCTGTTGAACATGTAGAAGTCGGTGCAATCGAGCTTGGGCGTTGCGGTGATGAGGGGCGCCTCGCGATGGCTGGAGCTGTAAACAGGGGATGTGGCCAGGACCAGACCGGCCCCGGCGGCAAGCAGAGCGTGATGGGTTTTTTTCATAGGGATGTTGTTGGCGTTTTTGTTCCCGCCCTCGACGGTTTCACCAGATCTGAGAGGCGAGACATTGGGCTATACGCATGAGCTTTCGCTTTGGATGCATGCCTCCACGGAATCTCATTTCATGTCTCTCCCAACGGTCAACGTCCGCAGTTTTCTTTCGGAGCCATGCATCCGATGAGGATCGGCGGGCGTTGTGTTCTTGCGGCCATGATGCCTCTCCACTGGACCCAACGCCAATTCAACGTCCGCGTGCTTCGCAGCGCCTCGGAGCCGGCGACGCGCGCCTGCCGCGGGCTGGACGACCGTCCGCGGCAATCCGGCTTGCCGGCGTCGGAGGAATCCGTTACCAAACTGCGCCCGTGTTCATCGGCGACGCCCTCCGCGACGTCAGCGTGGTCGTGGGGCGAAATGACGATCAACGTCGAACAAGACATTCGGCTCCTCCAGCGCGTCGCGCTGGGAGAGACGGAGGCGTTGTCGGAGCTCTACGATCGCTTCTCAGGCACTCTCCTGGGGCTTGCGTGGAAAATGCTCGGGGCCGAGGAGGAGGCCGAAGAAGTCCTCCAGGAGGTGTTCTTGAAAGTCTGGGAGAAGGCGGATCGCTACGATCCGAAGCTCGGATCCCCGATCGCGTGGCTCGTTACCATGGCTCGCAACCTCTCCCATGACCGCCTGAGAGCGTCAGCGCGCCGCAGCCGCCTGCTGGACTCCTTGAAACAGGAGGAGGGCCTGTTCGGCGACGCGCCGCAATTGCCGACCCAAGGGCTCCTGACCGAGGAGGCCGCCGTTCAGGTCCGCCTCGCCCTGCAAAAAATTCCTTCGGAGCAACGGCGCGCGATTGAGCTCGCATTCGTGGGAGGGCTTAGCCAGACAGAAATCGCCGAGCATCTCAACGAGCCGTTGGGAACGGTGAAAGCGCGGATTCGTCGAGGCATGCTCGCGATGCGGGAAGCGATCCCTATGGAATGGCGACCCGACGCGGGAGCGTCAGGCAATTAAATCCATGACTCCTGAGAAAATTAAAGAGTGGGCGATGCTGAGCGCGGCGGGCGCGCTGGAGTGCCCTGACGCGGCGGAGTGGGCGCGGCTTCTATCCGAGGGGAACGCCCTGGCCTGGCAGGAGCTCAGCGCCAGCCGCGAGGCGATCACTCGGGCGCTTCTCGCCGGCCTGCCCGTCAAAAGGCCGCGACCTGGCCTCAAAGCTCAGCTCCTCGCTCGCGTGGCGCGGACGGATGGAGACGCCGCCCCTCGCTCCGCCAAGCCCCCGCCTTTTCGCACGCAGCGCAAGGATGAGGGCGACTGGCTATCCCTTCCATTTCCCGGAATCAGGGCGAAGCTTCTCTCCTGCGACCTCCAGCGCAACTATGCCTGGATCTACGCCGAGATCGGCGCGGGCGTTCGCTACCCCTCCCACCATCATTCAGCCGCGGAGGAGCTCTACGTCCTGACGGGGGATTTGGTGGTCAACGGAACGGTGCTTCATGCGGGCGATTTCCACCACGCCGAAGCCGACACGGATCACGCGGACGTCGCGTCAGTGGACGGATGCACCGCCTTGATGCTGGTGCCGATAGACGCTCTGACTCCTTAGCGGCTTGCCGCCAGACTAGGTCAGCCTCATCGGCATGACGACGTACAGAAACGGCCCATTGATCTTCAGAACCCCGGGGCTGAGCTCGTCGATCAGCTCCAGGAATACTTCGTCGTTGGTGAGAGCGGTGAGCGGATCGATGAGGTATCCGGGGTTGAAGGCGACCGCGAGATCCACTCCCTTGTAGTTGATCGCCAAACTTTCCTGCGCTTCCCCAATGTCGGGCGCGTTCGCGCTGATGGCCAGGTTGTTCTTGCTGAAGGAAAGCTTCACGGAATTCTGCTTCTCGCTCGTCATGATCTCAGCGCGGCGCAGAGCGTGCATGAGGTCCTCGCGGCTGAGCGCGATGCGCTCCTTGGGCTCGCCGGGAATCACCTGGCGGTAGTTCGGATAGTTCCCTTCAATCAGTTTGGTGATGATGGTGATCGATCCTCCCTTCTCATCCTCCAAAGCAAAGGAAGCCTGATTCTCTCCCACGAGAATTTTCACACTGCCTTTCTCTTGAAGCAACCGGCCCAGTTCAATCACGGCTTTGCTCGGCACAATGAAATCACCCTGACTGCGCTCGCCCACTTCCGCGTCCTCCTCGGCCATGGCGAGTCGACGTCCGTCGGTCGCCACCAGGGTGAGGCGCTGATCATGCAGGCTGAAAAAGATCCCGTTGAGGACGTACCGGCTCTCATCGGAGGAGGTCGCGAAGCTGGTTCTCTTCAGCATGGCGCGGAGCTTCTCCTGTCCCAGCTCGACCTTTCGGTCGTCCTGGAAGCGGGGCATGGACGGAAACTCCTCGGGCCCCAGGCCGCGAACGCGAAAATGGGACGCTCCGCTGCGGATGCTCGTGACGTTCTTGTCGTCGGTGTCCAGCTCGATGTCCGAGCTGCCCAGCTCCCTGGCGATGCTCACGAGCTTCTTCACCGGAGCCGTTGTTGACCCCGGCCTCTTGACGGCAGCCGCCACGCTGCAGGCGATGGTGACGTCGAGATCCGTGGCGGTCAGAGAGAGTCGATCGCCCTCCGCGCGCAGGAGCACATTGGACAGCACGGGCAGGGTGGTGCGCGTGCTGACGATGTTCTGGACTGATTGCAGTCCCGCGAGCAATTGCTCCTTAGCTATGGACAGATTCATTCGCTTTTATGGATAGACTCTTTAGAGAAACAAAAATCTATCAGTATTAAGGGCTGTGAATAAGGGATTGCCTAGAAGGCTGTCAAGGTTCCCACAACCACTTACAGAAAAAGTATTCCGGTGCATAAGTGTCCAAGACAGACACGGAGAGCGAAGTCGACCCTGGTTCGAGTGAGTTGTTGGCATGTTGTTGGACCGGATTCGGGAGGTTATCCAGAGGTTTGAGAGAGGGCAATGACACGAGGAAGAATCCCCCGGACGTGCGCCACTTCCTCGGAGGTGTTGCCCCTCCCTAGCGAAAACCGCACCAGAGCCCTCCCCTCCGCAGCGCTGAATCCCATGGCCGAGGCCACATGCGAAGGCTCAAGCGAACCCGCTGAGCAGGCCGACCCGGCCGACCCGCAAACTCCCTCCAGATCGAAATTCGCAAGGAGGGTCATGCTGTCACTTCGAGGCACCACGAAGGCGACTGTGTTGGACAAACTAACCTCCTTGTCCCCGAGGACGCGCACGCCCAACGCATCGAGGGAGCTCAGGGCTTCCCGAAGCTCGGATGCCAGCGGACACAGTACGACGGGGTCAAAAACAGGCGGGCGGATGAATCGTTCCATAGCCGCGGCCAAACCCATGATGCCCGGAAGATTCTCCGTGCCCGCGCGGCGTTCGTTCTCATGACCTCCCCCGAACAAGAGAGGATCAGGATGCAACGGGGACCGGATATACAGCAGCCCGCTGCCCTTCGGGCCATGGAACTTATGTCCGCACAGCGAAATAAGATCCGCACCCAGCGTCTCCACGCCTTCCCAGGGCATCTTTCCGAACCATTGAACCGCGTCTGTGTGGAGCAGCACCCCTTTCTCACGACAAATCCGGGACAACTCACGCAAAGGCTGCAGCGCTCCCATCTCATTGTTCGCGGCTTGGAGCGAAACCAGGATGGTGTCCGAACGGATGGCCGATACCACCCGATCCACAGAGACGCACCCGCGGGCGTCGACGGGCAATCTCTCGACCTGGAAGCCCTCGCGTCGCTCCAGATAGTCCAGCGCGTGGAGCACCGCATGATGCTCAACACTCGACGTGACAATATGACGGCCTCGCTCCCTCAGCATCCGCGCCGTCCCGAGCACCGCCAGATTGACGCTTTCGGTCCCGCCGCTCGTGAAGACGATTTCGCTGGGTCGGCAACGGAACACTCGCGCCGCGCGATCCCGAGCGTCATCCAACAAAGCCCTCGCGCGTCGACCCACATGATGAATGCTCGATGGATTCCCAAAACAATCCGCCCAAAACGGCTCCATCACTTCGCGAACGTCGGGATCCAGAGGCGTTGTGGCGTTGTAGTCGAAGTATATAGTACGCACAGACCCTTACCTAAATAGGTTTCTGCCCTGGAGCGAATCGGTCTTCGGTCCAAGGGTCGGCGGTATTCGAATATCCCCTCACCTCCCAGAACCCAAGGATATCACGATCGATAAAGGTGATTTCTCGAATCCATTTTGCGCCTTTCCACGCATAGCGTTTGGGGACGATGACGCGGGCGGGTCCGCCGTGCTCTTTGGGAATGGGTTGGTTGTTCCAGGAGTGCGCTATGAGAACGTCATCGTCGAGGCAGACTTCGATGGGGTTGTTCGTGGAGTAGCCGTCATAGCTCTTCAGGAAGACGTGACGCGCTTGGGGCTTGGGGCGGACGATTTCGGCCAGCGTGAAGAACGCGACTCCCTGCCACCGCATGTCGAACTGACTCCATGTGGTGACGCAATGGAAGTCGCTGGTGTCTTCGAACTGGGGGAGCGCGAGGAACTCTTCCCAGGACCACGTGACGGGGTTTTCGACAAGGCCATGGACTTTCAGGCTCCAGTCGGAGAGCGGCGCCTCGGGCTGAATGCCGAGATCCAGAACCGGGAAGTTGGTGACTTGGCGCTGGCCTGGGGGGAGGCGGTCCTGAGACCTGGGTTGGGGGGGTGCGGATTGACCCGACATTTTCCGAGCCCAACGTTCTTTGCGAGCGATGTAGTCGTCGTTCATCTCTAGGACCGCAACGCTAGAGCTTTTCTGAACACGGGGGAAGAGCGGCCTTCTGAAGACTCGCGTCCGCGCAACGTTTGTTGCGCGCATCCCAGCCGCTCAAACGACCGCTTGAAGAATCGATGGTATGCCCTCGACAGTCTTCAGCCAGGAGCCGTATGTGGAGGCTCGGGTCTCTCTCGACATCGTGGGCGCCAGGATTGTCCAGCCGCTGGCATCGAGGCAGTGGTCGAGCGACACCGGCCTAGGATTCCCGCTGTCGCCCAGCTGATGTTTCCTTGCGACGAGATTGGCGAGCTGGACTGCCGCGGCGATGCTTCGCTCCTTCTCCGCTTCCTCGGGGCAGTCGTGGAACTCGGCCGCTTCGATCAGGCTGGGAGGCAGGTTTCGCTGTCGGAGATACAGGCCGCCCAGTTGCCGATGATTCATCCCGAGCGCCTTCTCCTCCAGATCCGGGAGTCGGCCGGATTCCTCCGCCAACCTTCGATGGATGGCGGTGAAATGTTCCGGGAACGCGGCGGCCATCACGATCTTGCCGACGTCATGGACCAGGCCCGCGAGATAGTCTGACTCCTCCGTCGATGTCACCAACGATGTGAGGATCTCGCGGGTCATCAAGGCCACCGCGATGCAATGCTGCCAGAAGGGGCGCCATTCGAACAACGAGGACTTCCCGACCAGGCCTTGGAAATCCTCAATGACCGGGGTCGCCATGGCCAGGTGTCGGATTTGCTCGGTGCCCACGAAGAAGACCGCTTCCTCGATGGTTTTCACGGGCTCGGCCAAGCCGAAGTAAACCGAATTCACCATCCGGAGCACCCGCGCGGTGAGGCTCGGATCGCGTTGAACCACCTCGCAAATCTCGCGGGTATAAGCCTGGCCCGCGTTGAGGAGCTGGATCATGTCGCGCGCGTTTTTGTTGAGCGAGGGCAGGGAGGGGCATCGCGCCACACGGGCGACGATGACGTCCTTCCCGAGTGGACCTGGCGGATGCGGCGCGGCGTTTGATCCAGCTTGAGTCACTCTGCCATGGGTTATCGTCAGTTTGGGAAGAAACTTTCGCGCCAATTCGCCAGGAGGCCTGGATCGTCATGCTTCATGGCTTTTCAAGAGAGTCCGGAGCGTCGAGAGGGCGCTCCCGCCGCGACTTTTGTCCTGGTGAATCTTGAATTAAGTCTCCCCCCGCGGCGCCGATGTAGTCAGCGTATGATCGAGGTGATGGAAGAATTGGTCAAGGGGGCCGTGTCCGAGGTTTTCGGAACGATGCTCTCGATAAAGACCAAGCCAGACAAGTCACTCACGCTCATCAGCAATGGAGATCCGCACATCGCAAGCAGCGTCGGGTTCATCGGGGATGTCACCGGAGTTGTTTTCATCTATTCGACCGACTCGTTCGCGCGCTTGATCACCTCCCGGATGTTGGGCCTGCGGACGTCCGAGGCGATCGGCGAGGAGCTGGTGAATGATTCCATGGGGGAGTTGGGAAACATGGTCGTGGGCCACATCAAATCGCGGCTCTGCGATCGAGGGATGCCCTGCGTCCTCACCATCCCATCCATCGTCAGGGGCTCCCAGTTCTCGATCGAGGCGGCCGCCAGCGCCACTCGCATGGTGATCGGCTTTAGATGCGACGCCGCCGAACAGGTCGCCATTGAGGTCCTCATCAAGCCCACGGACGGGCCTCAGCCATAAACCTTCCGCGAATCGAGCCGATAGAAACTGTATGGGACGCAAGATTCTCACCGTCGATGACAGCAAGACGATCCGAATGATCGTCGCCAAGGCGTTCAAGACCTTCGATTGCGAGGTGCTCGAGGGATCGAACGGCGTGGAAGGACTCGCCGTGGCCACGCGCGAGAAGCCGGACGTGATCGTGCTCGATTTCACGATGCCCATCATGGATGGGTACGAGATGCTGGCGAAGCTCAAGTCGGACCCGGACCTCAAGTCCATCCCCGTGATCATGCTCACCGCCGAGGCCGGACGCGAACAGGTCCTCAAGATCGCGAAGCTGGGCGTGCGCGACTACCTGATCAAGCCCTTCAAGGAGGAGGTGATCATTGAGCGCGTCAGCCGCGTCATCGATCTGAAGCCTCGTGGCGAGGCCGTCGCGAAGATCAGGAATTTCGACGACGAGATCCAATTGCTGATCGTGGATGACAAGCCGGCGATCATCGACCAGGTGCGCAACGGTTTGGCGGACACCAAGTGGAAGGTGGATGGCGCGAACGCCCCAGGTCAGGCGATGGACTTCTGCGGCCACACCCTGCCCGACGTGATCCTCGCGAGCCTCACGCTGCCTGACAACGGAGGCTACTCCCTCTTCCAGACGCTCCGCGGCGGCGTCAAGACCAAGAGCCTTCCGATTTTCGGCCTCACGGTGAAGACGGACACCGACCAGCAAAGCAAGGCTCAGCAGAGCGGGTTTACGGGCGTCATCACCAAACCCATCGAGTTCGAAGACCTCAAGACGAAGATTTGTCGCACGCTTAATCTCGACACCTCTCTCCGCTACTTCCTCCAGAAGGACGGCGCTCTCGTCATGACTCTTCCCGCCGACTTTAGCCAGGGCGTCGCCAACGAGGTCGCCATGTACCTGGCCAACAAAATCACGCTCGCCGTCGACGCGGGCATCGACAAGATGGTGATGGATCTCAGCCAACTCAAGAAAGCCGACATCACGTTGATCAAGCTCGGTTTGAGCACCATCCAGATGTGCCATGAGCTGTCGATCAAGTACAGCATGATCGGATCCGAGGCCGTATGTCAGGAATGCAAGAATTACGAGGAAACCAAGGATTGGCGACTGGTGATGAGCTATCAGGAGGCCATGTCTCAACTCGGAGTGAAGCTGCAGGTCGCCGCCTGATCCGCGCCGGAACTTCCCTGTCGTGGGCAATTGCCTGGGCCGTCCTCCTCCTCGCGGAGCAGGGCTCGCCTTGGCTCCGCGGCGCTGATGCCTACCTTCCCAAGGTCGGGCCATCCGCCGTCCGGCTGGCGCTTATCCCCCAAACCCCGCTGCCTTCCCTGGGGTTTCTGTCCGATCCCCGCCCACCCGCGAGGATTGTCGGCGAGGACTCCGATGATTTCATCGGCCCGCGATTGCCGTTCAAGCCCCACGCCGTCCAGGCTTCCTCGCCGGCTCAGCGTCCGGATCCCGCGCCCTCGCTGCCGGAGGCGATCCAGGATGCGAACCCCGACGCCATTGTCCTGAGCTCCGAGCGCTCCGCGCCTGTCCGTCCGTCAGAGATCCACATCGCCGGCTCGTCCAATGGATCTCCCATCACCGCGCAAATGATGTTGCGCTACTTCCATCCCTCCATCCCGGGGGAGGAACTGAACTTCAACAAAAGTGGCGGCGCCACGAACTCGTTGTCGGGATCCCCGCGCCGCAAGCCCGCGGGCGGGACCGAGACGGCCGTATGGCTTCCCATTCAGTTCGTTCCTCCCGAGCCCTTTTCGGCGGCGCGTCCCAGGAGCTCATCCTCATATGAGGTGACTTCCCCTTCGACGCAGCCCGCCGCTCCATCCCAGCGATGACATGAAGCCGACAAAACGACTGTTCGCGCTGACCCTGGCGAGTTGCCTTGCTGTCATGACGACCCCCGCGAGGGGATCAAATGACGCGCCCCACGCCGGAGACGCGCCCTCCTCATCTTCCGCGCCCCGGCCCGCCTCGTCCGCCGAGTCGTCGCGCTCGTCGGCCCAGGACCTCATTCCTTCCTCCGGCTTCTTGACTCCCCTCTCGGCGGCGGCGGAGCCCAACTCCGTTCGGCAGCCCCTTGAGAAGGCGGAGAGATTTCGCGAGCAGTTGGAGGCGGGTCGGAAACGCCGTCAAATGCGGGATCTCGACGCGGCGCGCAACACGCTGATTCCTATTCTCGAGGGAGACGCCCCTGCCGACGTGCAGGAGGCCGCGCTCCTCGAGCTGGGGCTCATCGCCGAGGAACAGCGGGAATTCTCCCGGGCGCAGCAGATCTACAATCAGTTCCTCAAGCGATTCGGCGAGTCGGACATCGGTCCCGAGGTGTTGCTCCGGCAGGGGCTGATGTATCGCGAAATGGGAGCGCCGACGCTCGCGATGGCCAAGTTTTACGCGGTGGGCTCCACCGCCCTCAAGCTCAAGGAGGGGAACATCGCCCGTTATCGCCGGGTGGTCCTCCAGGCGCAGACGGAAATCGCGAACACCTATTACCTTCAGGGAAAGTACGAGGACGCGGTGGAGTTTCTCCAGCGGCTCATGAAGCAGGAGACCGTCGATCTCCATCGCTCGAAGATTCAGTACAAGATTGTTCAGTGCCGCGACCGGCTCCGGCAAGACCACGAGATGGAGGCCGACGCGCGCGAATTCCTTCGCCTGTACAGCAACGCGCCCGAGTCGCCCGAGGTTCGCTTCCTTCTCGCGAACGCCCTGAAGCGGACAGGACGAAACCGCGATTCCCTTCAGGAGATCAGCCAGCTGTTGATCAGCCAGGAGGCCGTCGGAAAAACCAACGCGGCCGCCTGGGCCTACTGGCAGCAACGCGCCGGGAATGAAATAGGCAATCAGCTGTATCAGGAGGGCGATTACGTCAACGCGCTCACGGTTTACGAAGGCTTGCTGCCGCTCGATCGCAGCCTGGATTGGCAGGGCCCTCTGCTGTATCAGGTCGGCCTCATCTACGAGAAGCTCGCGCAGCCGCCGAAAGCCAGTCTGGCGTACAGCAACCTCGTTCTTCTCGCCCAGGAGGCCGCCGCCCCGGTGTCCGCCGGTCTGCGCTCGCTCGTTGACATGGCCAAGTGGCGGCTGGACCAGGTTCAGTGGGAGTCGCGCGCTCAGCGCACCAACGCTTTTTTCGCGACCACCGTGCCTCCGGCCAAAACGACCCCCGCCAAACAACCATGACCTCGGCCCGCTCTTCGTCCTCCGAGCTGATCCAGGCGCTGCGCGAGCATCAGGAGCTCGCGCGTCAGATCCTCGACCTTGTCGAGGAGGAGACGCAGGCCCTGGGCGCGACGGACGCGCTTCCGGCCTCCACCACGGCCGCGAAGCAGCGGCTCCTGCCGCGCTTGAACGCTTCATTGCTTCAGCTGCGACAACACAGAATCGCTTGGCAGCGCCTCCCGCCCGAGGAGAAAGCCAGGACGCCCGAGATCTCCAGCGAGCTGCGCTCGACCCAGGAGCTGCTGATGAAGGCGATTCTCCGCGACCGCGAAAACGAGAGTCGCCTGCTCCGCGCGGGAAAAGTCCCCGCCCGACACCTCGCCAAGGTCCAGCCCTCCGCGACCTCCCACTTCGTCGCCCACCTCTACGCCAAACATTAGCGGACCCAGGGCCCGCTCCTGAAGCTTCCGCTCAAGTTTGGGCAAGAACTGCCGATGAGCTCATTGGCTGGGAGCGGGATGTGCAGAAGCTGCCCAGACCGGGACGGCGATTCGCCGTGGATTTCTGCGACAGTTTGCCAAGGAGGTGAACAGGAACGATCGCGCAGGGAAGCGCCATGTTATTTGACGCGGGCCTCGGCCCCACTAATCCAGGTTCAATATGCCTATCGAAAAAGTTTTGCTGGTGGAAGACGACGCGGTGCTTCGAAAGAGCCTCGAGTCCCAGCTCAAGCAGGCGCGCTACGACGTTGCGGTCGCTCCCACCATCGCCGCCGCGCAGAGCGCCCTGGCGAACGACAGCTTCGATGTCGTCATCACTGACGTCCAGCTTCCCGACGGAGACGGCACTCAGTTTCTCCAGCTCTTCCAGAATCGGGCGTCCCGCCCCCTCGTTGTCATCATCTCCGGCCACGGCTCCGTCGAGGCGGCGATGGCGTGCATGAAACAAGGCGCGTTCGACTATCTCCTCAAGCCGTTCACTCCCGAGCAGCTCGAGGTGTCCTTGCGCCGCGCTTCCGACTACAGCCAGTTGCTCAAGGTGAACCGCTTCCTGACCGAGGTGGAGCCCGACGATCTGCCCAGCGAGCTGATCGGAGACAGTCCCGCGATGCAGGAACTGCGCGGGCTGATCCGGCGCGTGGGTCCGACCGACGCCACGGTTCTCATCCAGGGCGAGAGCGGCACCGGCAAGGAATTGGTGGCGCGCGAGCTCTTCCGTCAGAGCTCCCGCCGCGGCGCCCCCTACATCCGCGTCAACTGCGCCGCCATCCCCGAGAATCTCATCGAGAGCGAGTTCTTCGGGCATGAGCGGGGCGCGTTCACCGGCGCCATCGGCCGTCGCGAAGGCCGCTTCGTTCTCGCCGATACCGGCACCATTCTTCTCGACGAGGTCAGCGAGGTGTCGCTGTCGATCCAGGCGAAGCTCCTCCGCGTTCTCCAGGAGAAGGAGCTCGAGCGCGTGGGCGGCAACAAGACCGTGTCGATTGATGTCCGCGTGATCGCCACCACCAATCGCAACCTGGAGGAGAGCATCGCCAAGAAGGAGTTTCGCGAGGATCTTTTCTTCCGCCTCAACGTGGTGCCGATGTATGTCGCCCCGCTGCGAGAGCGGGCTCAGGACATCCCGCAGCTCGCCAAGGTGTTTGTGGATCGGGCCAGCCGGAAGCTCGGGACGCATGTGCCCCAGCTCGGCCCCGACTGCCAGGACGCCCTCCTCAGCCACACTTGGCCGGGAAACGTCCGCGAGCTCGACAATGTTCTTCAGCGCGCCGTGATTCTCTCCGGCGGCGCCGACACGCTCACGGCCGATCATCTCCGCCTCGGAAAACCCCGAGCCAGTTCCGTCGAGGCGCCGTCGGGCCCCGTTCTTCAGGAACGGTCGAAGGACTTCGTCTGGGCGCCGACGTCCGATCTTCCCACGCTGGACCAGGTGGAAAAGGACCTCATCTTCGCCGCGCTCAAGAAGTGCCAGAACAACCGGACGCACGCCGCCAAGGTGATCGGCATCAGCCTGCGAACGCTGCGCAACAAGCTCAGCGAATACCGGAGCGCCGGCTACCGCGAGGCCATGCTGACCCGCGACCTCGACGACACCCTGACCGAAGCCGCCTAGCAGGCCGTCGCATCGGGACTCCGCTGTCGCAAGACGTCCTGGTTTTGCCTTCGGGAGGCTTTTCGCGGATCCGCCACGGCCCGCTGGAACTCAACTCCCGGTTGTCGGAGTTGAGAGGACTCTTCCAATCAGAGCATCAGAAGTCTCCTCCCGCTCCCTTTCTTCTTCCTATTCTTGCTGACTCCACGGGCGCGTTTCCTGTATTCGAGGGGCGTGGCTTTGTGTCGCGTTCGCCCGAGCTTTGACGCAGGCCCTCATCGCCGACCATGAGACATTCGCTCCCGCTGACCTGCCTCCTCATCGCCGCCGGGCTTGTGGCGACGCCGTCATCGATGTTGGCGTCCGACGCGCCCTTCCTGACCTCCGAGCTCCTCTTCCCGCTGGAGCACTGGCACAACCACGCTTCGTGCGTCGTCGAGGCGCCGAACGGCGACTTGCTTGTCTGCTGGTTCCACGGCTCCGGCGAGCGACAGGCGGACGATGTGGTGGTGGAGGGCGCGCGACTCCGTCACGGAGCAAAGGAATGGGGGCCGCGCGCCGTATGGGCGGACACTCCCGGCTATCCCGACACCAACTGCGCGATGTTCATCGATCCCCAGGGACGCCTCTGGCTCCTGTGGCCGACCATTCTCGCCAACGAATGGCATACCGCGCTGATGAAGTACAAGATATCGTCCGACTACCTCGCGAACCGCCCGCCTCGCTGGCAAAGCTCCGAAGTTCTGCACGTCACGCCGGGCGATTCCTTCGTTGAGGGCACGGACCGATTCGCCGAAGAATTTCGAGCGTCGATGAAGGCCTCCGCCTGGCCCGCGAAGGACCAGCAGGAGGCCGAGCGCTTCCTCTCCTACGTGAAGAACCAGGCGAGCGACAAGCTGAAGCGCCGGCTGGGCTGGATGACGCGCGCGCATCCGTGTGTGCTCGACGCTTCGCGGCTGATCGTTCCGCTCTACTCCGATGGCTTCTCGTTTTCCCTCATGGCGATCACGGACGACTGGGGCGCCACCTGGCACGCCAGCGCTCCGCTCTGCGGGGCTGGCAACATCCAGCCGAGCATTGCGAAGCGGAAGGACGGGTCGCTCTACACCCTGATGCGCGACAACGGACCGCCGCCGCATCGCCTCATGCAGAGCGAATCGCGCGATCGCGGGGAGACCTGGAGTCGCGTCACCGACTCCGCCATTCCCAACCCGGGCTCCGGCGCCGAAGTCATTACCCTGCGAAACGGCGAATGGGCGCTCATCTGCAACGACACCGAGAAAGGCAGGCATCGGTTGGTCGTGATGATCTCGGACGATGAAGGCGTTTCGTGGCGATGGAAGCGCGCGTTGGACGAGGATGCTCCCGGCGAAGGCGCGGGCTCCTATCATTATCCCAGCTTGATCCAGGCGAAGGACGGGACGCTTCACGCCTCATACAGCTATCATGTCAGCACGAAGGGGATTCCAGCGGCGAAGGACGGCACGGTCCCGCACAAGTCGATCAAGCACGCGCATTTCAACGAAGCCTGGGTGAAGGCTACGCGGTGAATTAATTGGGGGCTGGCGTTCCCCTAGGCGCTGGAGTTTGAGCAGGGTGGCGCGGCGTCCGGCCTGAGGTCAGGCAAACTGTTTGGCGATCCAACCGAGTCCAAAGCCGACGGCGCCGCAGATGGGAATCGTCATCACCCATGCCCAGAGCATGCGCTCGGCGACGCTCCACTTGACAGCGTTCAACCGCTTCGTTGCGCCCACCCCCATGACAGCGCCCGCGATCACATGCGTGGTCGAGAGGGGAATGCCCGCTGAAGTGGCGGACTCCAGGATCATCGCCGCCGTTGTCTGTGCGGCGAAGCCGTGCAGCGGCGTCAGCTTGACCATGTTCTTCCCGAGCGTTCTGATGATTCTCCACCCTCCTGTCGCCACGCCGCAGGCCATCGTGACCGCGCAGGTGATCTTCACCCACAAAGCGATGTCGAACTCAGGGGTTCTTAAGAATTCGAGCGAGGGAGGCAGTGCGTCGAAGTAGTTTCCTTTCGTGGTCGCGAGGAAGAGGGTCAGCGCGATGATGCCCATCGTCTTCTGGGCGTCATTCCGCCCGTGCTCGAAGGCCATCCACGAGGAGCTGAGGAGCTGCATAAGGCGGAAGCCCCGATTAACTTGCTGTGTCCTGACTCCTGGAATGCGGTTGAGAAGACCCATCAAGGCGAATAGAAGCCCGGTCACCACGAAAGCAACCACGAGACCGCATAGCGGCGCGGCGAACATGGGCACGAGGACCTTCGGCAAAAGCCCTCCCGATTTGAAGAACGTCAGGAGCGATCCCCCAATCCCTGTTCCCACCGCCGCCGCCGGCTTAAACCAGATAACGCCGCCAAACCCCCCGATGGTCGCCACGGCCGCGCCGCAAAGACCGCCCATGAGAGCGTGGCTGGAGCTGCTGGGGAGGCCGTAGTACCACGTGGTCAGATTCCAAAGAATCCCGCCGATCAGGGCGCAGAGGATGGTGGTCACATTGATGAGGCTCGCGTCCACCAATCCAACGCCGATGGTCTTCGCCACTGTGGTGCCTGTCAGCGCACCCACAAGGTCGAGCGCGGCCGCGAGGAGGATGGCCTGGGTCGGCGTGAGCGCCCGGGTTCCAATGCTCGTGGCGATCGCGTTCGCGCAATCGTGGAAGCCATTGATGAACTCAAAAACCAGCGCGATCAGGATGACAAGCAGGACCAGGGCCATGGTTCAATGTAATTTGATGACCAAACGCGCGATGACGCCGCTCGCGTCGCGGCAACGATCGACGACCTTCTCGTTCAGCTCGATCAGGTCCTTGATGATGATCGCCTCGAGCGAGGGGAATTCCGGGTGATAGAGATCGCCAATCAGGTCCAGAATGACATCGTCGGCTTCGCTCTCCAGCCGCTGGATGCGCGTGTCCAGCCGCTTGATTTCCGCAACGCCGGCGTCGCAGCGGAAGGCCTGCACCATCTCGAGCACGCTCCGCGTGGCTTCCTCAAGGAGTATCAGCTGACGCGTGAAATCGAATCCCCTCGCCCGCTCCACGACGATCAAGTAGCGCTCCGCAAATTTTTCCACCGTCTTGGGAATCTTGTAGAGCGCCTGGGAGAGCTCCTCGATGTCCTCGCGTTCGAAAGATGTGACAATCGCGCGATTGAGGAGCTCGCCGATCTTGGATGTGATGTCCTTGTCATTTCGACGAGCGAGTTGGAACACCTCGAGATCGGAGACGTCGCACTTGTTCAGGAGAATGCCCTTCAGCGCCACCACGCTCCGGACGGCTTCGGTGGCGCTGGCCTCGAGGAGGGCGCAAAACTCGTCGTCGCGCCCCATGACCTTCTGGAGTGAGAACATAACGGATCAGGCGTGCTTGAGAACAATCTGGGTGACCATGGCCCCCGCTTCGCGGCATCTCGAGAGGATCTTCTCAAGCAGATCAAACAGATCCTTCATCGCCAGCACTTTGTTGGCGGGATGGGCATTGTTGTAGAGGTCCTTGTACAGGGAGAGCAGTAGCGCATCGGACTCCTTCTCGATCTGTTCGAGTGTGGCGTCCATCTCCTTGATTCTTCCGACAGTCGGAGGCCTCCGGAGCTGTTGGACCATGCTGGAGACCTGTTGAGTTGACGAGTTGAGCAAATGCGCATGACGACTGAAGTCATGGTGCTTGGCCACATGGGCGCTGATCATTAACCGTTCGACGAACTTCTCAACCGTCTTGGGGATTTTGTAGAGCACCGCGCTCAGCAGTTCGATGTCCTCACGTTCCAGCTGCGTTACGAACGCTCCCACCAGGGCTGTGTTGATTCGTTCGGTAATTCGCTTGTCCGCCTCCTTCGGGCCGTGGAATTCCTGGAGGCTGGGCAGCTTATCGGGGGAAGCGAGGACCTTATTGAGCGCCTGGACACTCCGTTCCGCCTCCCCCGCGCTGGCTTCCAGCAGGTCGTAGAACATGTCGTCTTTGCTCAGTAGCTTTTGCAGCGAGAACATAAGTTACGGTCACGTCACGAATATGTTACGGATATGTGACAGCCGTGTTACAGAGGCGTCAGCCCAAATGCACGTTAAATGTTCGGTTTTATTGCGTGGCCGAGATGACGCAACGATTGGAATAGCAACCTAGTCCTTCGTAGGCGCTCACAGCCTTATCGATCCTCGCGCACGGAACGCTCAATCATCCCCGCATTGAGATGGTGGAAACGAAGGACCTGTCAGCACCGCTTCTTGAAACGAAGTTGAGGATGGGGAACAAACTGTTCCAAAGGGCGGTTGGTGCGTTTGGCCAGGATACGGCCGCGATCTGTTTCGGCTGGCTTCGCGTGGTGTTTGGCCATTGGCGTGCTTTGCTTGACGTCTGCATCACCGAGGCCGCCGAAGCTGCCCAAATGAGACCTCAAGGTGGAAGGCATGGGGTCTTGGTTGCCCTGCGTTGAGCCGAGCTCGGACCTGTGCCTCTCCAGTCCGAGCCCCCTTTGCGTTCGGTGCGTCGTTGCGGTGATATCTCCCCCCTTCGATCGACGCGTCAATACACCAGCACCAACGCCGTGGCTTGCTCAACCGAGTTCACCACATCCTCGAATTTGCGGCGCTCGGTGTTCGGATCCTTGAGGCGCGCGGCGATTTCGGGGACGGACTCCAGGAAACCCAGCAGGAAGCTGCTCTTCACGGCGTAGCTCACATTCTCGGCGAGAGCGCCGCTCGTGGCGAGAGCGGCCTTCGGGTTGAGCTTCGAAGCCACAATGCCGATGACATTCCCCAGCTCATCCACCAGCGCGCCGCCGGAGTTGCCGGGCTGAATGGGGGCGCTGATCTGGAAATGACGCGCGTCATCCAGGGCGCCCGAGAGACCGCCAATTTCGCCCTTGGCCAGCTTGGGCGAGTAACCCTGCAAACCGACGTTGGGAAAACCCACTGTGGCCACGCTGGCCCCTAGTCGCACGCCCCGGCTGGAAGAGACGGGCAAGGCCGCGAACTTGCCATCCACCTTGAGCAATGAAAGGTCGTTCAGCTTGTCGACCTTCACCACTTTGGCGGAGACCGCGCCTGCGCCTGTGAGGATGCGCACGTTCGCTCTGTCGCCGGCGACATGTTCGTTGGTGATGAAGTAGCCGTCGTCGGTGATAAAGAAGCCTGTGGCGGTGGATTCGGGGCGGGATTGGGCGATGGCCTCGCGGGGAATGGGGCTTTCTGAAGGTGAACTCTTCCGGGCCTGAAACAGGCCGGCCAGCCGCTGGCCTTCCGCTCGTTGCGACGGCGTCAAAGTCTGTTCGATTCTTGAGATCTGCGCTCTGGCATCCTCCCGGCCGGCGGCGCCTGCGAGTAGAAACCACATGTAGGCTTGGAGCTCATCCTTTGGCACGCCTCGGCCATCCGTGTACATCCCGCCCAAGTTGAATTGCGCATTGGGCAGACCCTGGTCAGCGGCCTTGCGGTACCACTTCACGGCCTCCGCCTCGTCCTTGGCCACGCCTTGGCCCTTCTGGTACATGAAACCCAGGTTGGATTGCGCGTCCGCCAAGCCCTGGTCCGCGGCTTTTCGGTACCATTTCACGGCCTCGGCTTCGTTCTTCGTCACGCCTTGGCCATTTGCGTACATCATGCCCAGGTTGAACTGTCCACTGGCATGATCCTGGTCCGCGGCCTTGCGGTACCACTTCACGGCCTCGGCCTCGTCTTGGGTCGCGCCTCGGCCATTCGCGCGCATCACGCCCAGGTTGAATTGCGCGTTTGCCAGGCCCTGGTCCGCGGCCTTGCGGTACCACTTCACGGCCTCCGCCTCATCCCTCGTCACGCCTTGGCCCTTCTCGTGCATGAAGCCCAGGATGAACTGCGCGGCCGCGTCGCCCTTCTCTGCTTTGGCGTTCAACTCGTCAAGGGACTCCGCGGCCTGACAATGACACAGACCGGCGAGCGTCAGGATGCGCAGCGCGACGAGGAGTCGGAGGAGTCGGAGAACGCTGTTGCGCATAGCCTCACGTCTAGAGGGCGCGCGAAGTTTTTGGAAGGCTTTTCAGGGAATCGAACGTCCCGAGCCCTTCCCATTTTGGAGCAGCGATGTGGAGAAGCCAGCTGTCCAGCATTGCGGGGCGTGATGAGAGAATCCCAAGGGCGGTGGGCGGAGCCGCGCTTTAGGGAGCAAGGGCTCGCGGGTTTCTTCCGGAGCGCCGCGACCCTGCTGGGGTTTCCGCCTTCGCGTTCGCTGTGATCAAGCAAAAGCTGGTGCCCGCGACAGGACTTGAAACTACACAGTCCCGCCGCGGGCCCCATGGCGGCTTACGGTGCCGCCTCCGTGGTCGGGCCATCATGATCTAGCGGCTCCATGCCGCCCGGAAACGGGATGATCACGCGGCCTTCGATTTTGGGGTGCGGGTTTCCTTATGCGGAACCTCGAGCTTTAAGGGTAACTCAACCCGCCCGCCCTTTTCGGCAATGGCTTTGAGGCCCGCCGAAACGATTTTGCTGAGAAGCCAGGAAAAGCTTTCCCCGGTTCCATCGGCGATCTTCTTAGCCAACGCCGCATCACCTTCATTCAGATAGAGGCGCTGAACAAACGCTTTCTGGTCCATATCGGGGCAGAGTAGCTCACAATTGTCATAGAATGTCAAACTTTGACATTGACAAGCATTGCTCCTCTTTGCCCATTGTGTTGTCAGTTGTTGACACTTATGACATCCACAAAACGAACCAAGAAAAAGCCTCCCGTCCGGTACGTCCGCGGGAAGCTCACGGACCTTGTCTGGCAGGGTCTCCTAGTCCTAAGCCGCGAGAACGATGGCCTCAACTCCATCGATCTTGTCACCATGCTCCTCCATCGAGGGGCGCTCTCTGTTTGCTCGCCTCCAATCCTCGACACTCAACGAAAATGAACTCATCACAGTCTCAGTCTCCCAAGCTCGAAGCTCTCCAGCTCGAACACTCCATTTATGCCGTCCTTTACAAGGCGGCCTTCGGAATCCGCTGGCGCGCCTCGGACAAGTACGAATCGGCCATGGTGAAAGTCGAACAGGACACGTTCGCCCTGGACCCGTGCGCCTGCGCTCTAATGCACCAAGCCCGCGTGACCCTCCGGTGCCAGCTGCACTTGCAGCTGGTCCGGGCAAAGGAACAGGTGCGGCTATGAGAATATGCTTTGAAACAGTAAAGATCCGCGACCTCACCCGGAATAAAGCCTTCTGGTTCTTCATGCCTGATGGATCACTGCGGCGTGTGGTTTACGAGGCAGCGGTCAAATCCCCAGGGAGCAGTTTTCGGTGTTATCTGTTCCGCACAATGGACGGCACAACCAAAGAGCTTACCCGCGCAGGCGTGGCCGGCTTGATCTTAAACATTAAAGGCGAGAAGCCCCTATGAATCTTGAAATGCGAAACCTCGTGGAGGGCGCCACTCTCAAGATGCTTGGCCTGCTGCATTCCACACTGTTCAAGCAGTGGGCCTGGGGAGCGAACTCTCCGGAACAATTGGAGGAACTGGTCAAAGGCATCATGAAGATCGAATCCTGCGCGAATCTTGTGCGGGAAGACGGGTGGAAAATCATCCGCCAGCAGACCCTTGAGCGAGTACAGGTCAACACCCAGGAGAGACCATGGACCCTTACGAACTAGTCCGCGGCATGGTTGTGGACACGGGCGATCTTTTTGAGGACGGCCCCACGGCCGTTTTCATCAGGTTCGAATATGAGAGCCATGTCCCTAACGGGGAAATGCGGAGGGAACACTTCCGATTCCTCCTGACAGCCTCGGCGCGCGTCGTGACCCTCTCCCCCGACGAAATCCGAAAACACGTCGAACTCATCCCCAAAAAACTCCTATGACAACGCCAACTTTGGGGCTGAAAATCAAGGCCGACAGGCGCACGCGCCTGGCGCATCTTTTCGAGTTTGAGCACGGCAACAAGCGGATCCGCGTTCTGTTTGATCCCGCGGCCGAGGAGTTTGTTTTCCGGGCCTTGCACGCGCGCCAGGCGCTCTGCATCCCGGCGCGGCGCCCTTACTTCGAGCGGCTCCAGCAACCGGAGTTGCCGCTATGAAGGATCACATGGCGCCACAACTCAGCAGTCGCGAGGCCCTCAAGAGGGGGATTCTGGCGGTCATGCGGTCTCACAAGGAAGGCGGCCCCAATCAAACGGACGCCTGCACCGTCAGCCAGATTTGCTACTGGCTGGGGGCCGATCGGAAGTATGTTTCGCCGCGCGTCAGCGAGCTCGAGCGCGACGGGAGGATCGTCAAGGTGGGTTTGGTGGGTAACGGCCGCCGCGGCCGGCCTGAGGGCCTTTACCGCCTCGCCGATGGCCTCTGACGCTCGGCTGATCAAACTCCGTCGGGAAGCGGCTCGAGACACCACGCTTCCCGACGGAGCCTTCCGGCTCCTTTCCTGCCTCATCGAATGGTTTTGGGGTTCCCCGCACGGCATAGAGGACGAATTCTTCATGCCCTGGTCACGGGTGGCCGCCTGGTGCGGGACGGCCGGGGACCAGAGTTATCGCCGGATTGAACAGCTGGTTTCCCACGGAATTTTGCGCAAGGGCGAGCTCGCAGGATGCCCGCCAAAGCGCGGTTTTTTTTGGGGCCCCAATTCCCGCTTATATGCGGCAATTGAATCCCGCAAAAATGCGGGAATCAATTCCCTCAAAAATGCGGGAATCAATTCCCTCAAAAATGCGGGACACCATAAAGGTACTCCCTTCGGGAGAGAGAAAAAGGAGAGAGGAGACAATAGCGGGCCTGTGGCCCGGCAAGGAGAGGGGGGGGGGGAGACTCGTGCAGCGCCTGCCGGCGCTGACGTCAAATCGACGGCTCAATATATCGCGGATCTGCGGGCGGCGATTGCGCCGGCCTCATCAGGAGTGAAGGGGAAAGATTCCGGCGCCCGGAGGCGCCGCAAATGACATGAGTTTAGGCTTGGGCCTGATCCCCGCAGGATTCCAGCCAGAAAAGGGACCATGAAAAAACCAGACGAAGAGCCCACGGGCAGCCCTTGCGACAATCACGGATGCCGCAACCCATCGCCACCGAAGATTCGCAAATGCGCAAACCCTAATTCTTCCATCACATTTTGCGGTTGCTGCCCGGCATGCCGGATGGAATGTGTGCTGCGCGAACTGGTCCGCCTTAGCTCGGGCCCGAGGCCGCCCTGGAAATAAAATCGCCTGCCATGGCTTGAAGCCTAGGCAGGCGAAAGAACCCAACGGGTCTCAGGGCCAACCGGCGCTCTGGGGCGCTCTCCAGCGTAGCCCATATCCTCCGGTTGACGCCCCGAATTAAAACGGATCGGGGCGGAAATGCAAATCGGATTTTATGACGCGCGTCAAATTTTCGGCCTTGGCCCAAAAATTGGCCATGGCCTACTTCCACCACGTCCGCAGGGCCATGAGCACGCGCGACACAGCAAAGGCGCTGGGCATGAGCCGGCGCAACGTCCGGCAGGCCGAAGCCCGGGCGTTGTGCAAGCTCCTGTGGAAAATGGGCCAAGCTCGGCCCCGCCCAAATCACGGGCAATATGATTTAATCTTGGGCGATGAAAATCCACCGAAGCCCGGACCCCGCTGAGGGCGGTAAATCCGAAAAACCCACCGAAAAACCCAAAACCGAAAGCGCCAAATTCGCCAAAAAGGCCGACCGGAATATTGGCCTGGAAGAAAAAGTGGCCCGCCTGGAGGATGAAAATCACGGGCTTAAAAAAAGAAGCGGAGACCAGGAGAAAATCCTCAATGAAGCCCGGAAAATCCCTTCCCAAGTCACACCAAAAAAATCCCTCCTGGACGATCTCATGGAATGGGCGGGTTTTGGGGAGGGCGCATAAATGTTGGGAAAACTCTTTGGCGGCGGTAAGGGCGTGGCAGAGGAACAGGAAGGCGCGCCGGCAAGTCCGCAGATTGATCCGGGAAAGCCGCCTCCGGAAAACGTCACAGCGGATCTTGACCAGGTGGCTGAAAAGCACACCGGCAAGCGGCCGCGTGGCCGGCCGCGCCTGGACGGTCGGCCGGCTGGATCTGTTCGCCCTCCGGCGGCAGAGCCGGCAATGGACGGCGCGGCAAGTCCACAAGGGCCTCTCGTGGATCCTTATCCAGTCGATCCGCTACTGGTTAAGCGCACGATCAAGACGCTTCTCAAAGTAGTCGACGGCTACACATGCCGGCGGATCTACGGCACCACGCTCCGGATCACGGCTGACGACAACCTGGCGGCGTCCTTCGCCGCGGAAGTGGGGCTGACGGAGGAAGAGTCGACGCTCATTTCCGATCTCTCGGCTGTGCTCGCTCAAAAGTATCAGCTGGCGGGAACCTACGCTCCGGAAATCTTGCTGGGCGTGTGTGTGGCCGGCTACGGGACGCGCTGCTACATGATGCTTCAAAAGCTCGATGAACTGGAAGCCAAGCTCGCCCCCAAGGAGAAGGCGGCCCCGGCTCCGCCGGCGGATCAAAAAGCCGCGTGATGCAATTCGCGCATCGCTCCTCAAAAATTCTGATCACGGGGCGCAGCGGGACAGGCAAAACAACCTACTTCCTGCGCTACCTGGTCGGGGCTGACCACGGAAAAAAGTTCGTGTTCGACGGCGAGGGCGAGCTTGGCCACAAGCTGGGCCTGGCGGCCGCCCGATCCACCGATCAACTCGGCGCGCAGCTCTGGCGCCGGAGTCCGTATGTCATTTTCGATCCGTCCGCGATGTTCGCCGGAGAGCACCGCAAAGCCTTCAACTTTTTTTGCGAGTGGTCATTCACCGCCTCAAAATCGATCCGCGGGAAAAAGCTTCTGGCCGTCGACGAACTCCAAAAAATATCCGACAGCCACAGCATCGACTGGGAATGGTCGCTTGTGCTGGAGACCGGCCGGCGCTGGGGCCTGGACATGGTCGCCATCTCCCAAGCGCCCAACCTGATCCATAACCGAGTCCGCAATCAGCTCACGGAAGCCGTCACGTTCGCGCACAATGACCCCAACGCGCTCTCTTTCCTGGAGGGTGTGGGGTTTGACCCTCTCCGGATTCAAAGCCTGCCTAACGGGGCGTTCATCGCTCGCAACCTGGTCAACCAGGCCGAAGAGCACGGCCGCGTTTTTTGATCCCGCCCATAGTCCGATGGCCGTGATAGAAGAACCTCACTTGGCTGTAGGCCGCTGAATCGCCCGCAGGAACGGGCGCCATCGGTTGAACTGTCCCGGCCCGTCGCTCCGTCACGCGGCAATTCTCCCATGAAAAAGGTCATCTTCTTCGGAATTCTGGTGGGCGCGGGCTTGGTGGCCGTGTGGCTCAGCAACAACGTCGATTCGATCTCCAAAATCACGGCAGGAAAAAAGTAGATGCCGGATCGACAAGACAAGGCGGCCTTTGACGCGGCGTTGAAAGACGACCAGGCGGAATCCTCGGCATGGCCCGATGGCTTCGCCGCATCGCCCGAGCAGCAACTGCTCCTGGCGATGATCCGCGAACAGGCCAGAACCAACAAACTCCTCCAACAAATTTTGGCCCTCAAGGCCCCTTAAAAACCATGCTGTGGAAGAAACGTCAGGATTATTTGATCGACCAGTCCTATGCGGCGGCCGATGCGATTTACGGGCAAACCGCCCGATGGGAAATCACGCGGGAATTCCCGATCGAGTCCATTTATTTGGTCGCGGACTTCACCGCGGCCGCGTTCGCGACAACCAAGGTCGTCACGGAGACCTGGTATAACATCATCAAGCGGGTCACGCTGACCGTGGCCGATGGCTCGCGCACGCGCAACGTGATCGACGCCTCCGGCAGCGGCCTCGCCGAGTATGCGCGCCAGCAGCTGGGCGGCCTGGACCGCAACTGGATGTTCCGCCGTGTGACGGGCGCTCCGTCGGCCGGCGCGGCCGCGTATAACCCGCGCCTGCGGCTCATGATCCCGATCTTTTTTGCGCTGCCGCAGATTTCCGATCCCCTCTCCTCCGCGCTCCTCCTCCCGGCCCATCGCTACAACGCGAACCCCGTGCTCACCGTCACGACGGAAGCCAAGGCGAACGTCCACAATGACGCGGGCACAACGACGGCCGCGACGCTCGGAGTGGTGGTCAACCGCCGCGAAGTGCAGGATCCCAATTGGGAGTATTACGACACGGAACTGTTTGAAAATCCGTGGACTCCCACGGCGGGGCTCCAAAGCTACGATCTGCCGATCCCGGGAGCGTTTACGGGCATGCAGATTCGGGCCACGTCTTCCGGCGCCAGGGTCAATCCCTGCTCGGCGCTGGCCGAAAACCGTCTGCAGTACCTCGGCAACGTGATTCGGCGCTGGCGCATGGAGGATATCCAGCGCGAGAACGAGTTGTCCACGTTTTGGAACTCCGATCTGGCCAACGAATATCTCATCACGGCGGCCAACACCGATCTGCCGGGCGCCATGTTCACGGACAAGCCCTCGAGCGCGAATGATTCGGGGCTCTACTACATGGACTTTCTCACGGACCGCGTGGGCGAATCCGTCCAGGAAATCGGCTCCGCTTTGGAAACGAACTTCCTGATGGCTTCCGGCGCGCGCGTGCAATGGCTGACGACCATCAGCGGGACGCCCACGATCAACATCCTGTTCCACCGGATCATGGGCGACATCAGCAAACTCAAGTTCGCGCGAACCGCTTAACATTATGCCCTCCAAATGGGCCAGCGACCTGTTCGACATCGCTACGCCGATTGCCCGGAAATATGTGGTGGGCGAGGATGACTCGCCCGATCCAAACGACGAATCGGGCTTTCAGGCGGACAAGAAAAAGTTCAACCGCCTCAATGGCTCCGGGCCCGTGGACCAGAACGCGGCCGATCGCGCGCCCACGTCATTTTGGCAGTTTCTGACGGGCGCGCGCTCGGGCACGCCATCGGCCGACGGCCAGAACGGGAGCGGCGGCTATACGTTCTCCGTGCTCCTGGTGGTCGGGGTGGGAGTGGTCATATGGCTCCTCTGGCGCCGGCGCTAAACGCGGACCCCGCGCCGGACGCGGAATGGGTTCATGATTACTTGATGGCCGGCTCCGGACTGACCATCAAGCGCAACGGCGCGCCCTTGGGCCCGCTGTTCACTCTGAACCTTAATCCGGCTTTGCGGCGCCGCGCGCTCTATGCGGGGGCGCGCGGCGCAAACACGAGCCTATCGGCCTTGAGCCGGCTGGTTTTTTCGCGCAACGGCTACACGGTCTTGAGCCTGCCCTGGGCGCTTCAAAGCTTCGCCTCGGGGTGGGGCCCGTCGCTCTCGATTGACTCGTGCTGCACGTTCGCATCCTCGGCGAGCGGAATGCCGACCGTGGCGGACGCGGTCTATCTCGACAATCCAGTGGGCCTGCGGACCTTGATGAACCCCTTCAAGTTCACGGCCGAAGTGGACAGAGTGGACTGGCTCTTTGACCAGAATCAGCTGACGAACGTCGGGAGCAATGGCAGCCTGTTCTTGTTTTTGGGGATCAAGAGTCAGTCGGCGCTATGAAAACCAAAATCATTTTCTGGGTGATGGCCCTATTGGTCGCCGATTACATGTGGACCGCGAAGACGATGAACAATCGCAACCCGCACATTGGGCCCGCGGCCTGGATACTGAACCTCTTTGCGGGCGCTGCGGCAGCTCGCCGGGCGTCTCAACCCCTTCCGCCTGGCGCGACGACCATAAAACAATGAACGAGAACCCGAGCAATCTGGCGATCGACTGCGGCGCGCACTGGGCGGCCGACCAGTGGTATGCGCCCGCGTCCGATTCCCTGGGCAGCGGGCGATCGGGCCTGATCTTGTCAGGCGGCAATTACAAGGGAGTGGCCAGCCGATTGACGCTGGTCCCGGGCCTGAAATTTCGCCGGCTCTGGGTGGGAATCCGGGGTTCCCTCACGGCCGGCAGCTATTGGCTGACCAGCGTTGTCTTTCGCCGGGCGGGCGTGGGGATCATCCGGTTCCCTGTGAACTATCAGGCGTTCAACGTCACGGCCAACACGCTGGCCGTGGGCGTGGACGGCGTGGCCGATCCGTCGGCGACCTGCACGGGAGTGATTGCGCCGCCTAACTCCCTTTACACGGACACGTATGACGGCGTGTCGCTCTCGCGCTTCCTGATCGCGCCGTCCCAATGGATGGCGGAAGCGGAGGAAGTGGTTTGGGAATGGGACGCGGGCAATCCGTTTAACAGCGCGGCCGACGGGCGGGCGGTCACGGGCGTTCTGGCCTGCCTCTCGCAAAAGGATCCGTTTTTCTAAATGGAAGACTATCCTCCAGTCATTCGTTTTGGTTCCTCGCTCCGCAAGCATGTGGCCGTGGAAACGGGCCTGATTCACGACGTGACGATCCCGCCGGAAGCTTTGCGCCGCTATGTGTGGATCGCGTGCGATATCTTCGACAACATATCGACGTGTGACTGGTTCATTGAGGCGCTGATCACGTTCTACCGGAACGGTCAACCGCTTTGCTCCTTTCCGCTCTATAGCGGAAACGTCGTGGTGCCCGGGCAGGCGTTCAACATCTTCGCGCCCTCGGTGGGCGCCGGATCTCAACCGGGTCTTCAGGCTCAAGGCATAGACTCAGTGTCGCTCAATTATAAGAAGCTCGATCTTCCCTGCTTTGAATTCTGGGTCGAAGCGGATCGGCTCGTGATGGAGATTAAACAGATGTCGCGCGGCTCTGCCACACTGCGCGATCTCTGCACCGGGTTTGTGGTTCTCTCACAGGAGCAATGATATGGGCGGCGGCGGCGGCGGATCCAGCACAAGCGCGAGCACAACGACGAATCGAAACCACACGGTCACGAAGAACATAAGCGATTCGTATAACAAGACCATCAATCGCGTGAACAACATCCAAAAGACCGGCAAGACCGTGGTGAAGGTATCAGGCGGCAAGGCGTCGAAAGTGCCGGAGATTTTGGACAAGATCAAAAACCCGTCCGCGAATTCGACCGCGCCGGCCGCCGATGCGTCCGGTTCGCTGTGGGACAACAAGGGGCTTCTTTACGCCGGCCTGGCGGTCGGCGTTCTCATCATCTTTTACCTCTGGAGAAAATGATCGCAGGACTTCCATCACTGGGTTTGACAGGCGGCGCGGGCGGATCGGCTGGGCCCAGCCGAACCGATGCCACGAGCACAAGCGACCAATCCTACCGCGGATCGCTCGGCTCGGGCGCGGGCATGCGCGGATTTGCCAACAACGTCTCTTTTGGCGGGGCCGTGTCCGCCACGCAATCGGCCATGAACCCGCCCGCGGGGCCCGCCAGCGATTGGCGGTCCACAATCGGGATCGGCGCGCTGGCCGTGATTGGGCTGGTGGCCCTTTTCATCGCGAAAAGGAAATGACCTATGGGCTGGTTTGACGACTTTTTCATTTCGAAAGAAGAGCAGGCCAAGGCGCGCGATGTGGACGCGCAGCTCGAGGCGCTCAACCACAAAAACGTGGAACGCGGGATCTGGACGGAGCAGCAGGAGCGCGAGGCCACGGCGCGCATCCAACACACTTCGATCGACAAGCTGCTTTCCGATCCGGACACGTCGCCTTCGGGCGGGTTCGATTCGTCCATCAAGGAATCGGCGGCGAGTATCAAGGCGGGGATCAATTCGGCGGCCGACTCGTTCCGCGAAACCTCACAGTTCATTTTGGGAAGCGCGATTGGCGGGATATTCCGCGCGATCCCTTTCTGGGTATGGCTCGGGCTTGCGGGCTATCTTCTGTTCATGATCTGGCCCTTTATTCCCAAACCCAAACGCCAATGAAGCACAAAAAAAAATCGGGCGGCAAATGGATGTGGATTGCGATGGCCCTGGTCGGGATGACGGCTCTCTTCCTGGTCATTCGGCGAAAGGCGGCATGAACGATGCGCACGAAAAACTCGAGGCGGTTGGAGCGACCTTGGGAACGGCCGTCAGCTGGATGACGGGCATGAACCAAGTATTGCAGCTGAGTATTTCCGCGCTCACCCTCCTGTGGTGGGCGCGTCTGCTGCTCAAATGGAAGGGAAAAGAATGAAGAAAATTTTGGCGGTTATCATCACGCTGGCGATCGGCTATTGGCTGATCCAAAAGTTTCTCTTTAGCCGCAAGCCCACGCGGCTGGACGAGCACTTGAGCGAACAGAAAAACTTGAAGGACATCGGCAAGGCGACGGGCCTGGCGTCGATCCTGGCGCGGCCGATCCTGGCAATGATTGGCCAGCGGCCGAAGGACGGCGCGGTTGAGACTCCGTTTTCGCCCGAGGATGACGGCGACACTTCCACCGAGTTTTTGCCGGACGGTTATGATGGCACGGACCAGAGTGTGTCTTACGAGGATGATATCCTCGCTTGGAATTGAGTCAGGCCTGATCGGTTCCTCCAGGCCTGAGGCGTGGTGAACCCTGAAGCGCCCGGTTGTGATGCAAGCCGGGCGCTTCCTCATCCGTTCAGGAAGTCGACGAGCAGCACTTCGCCGCCCTTGTAGTGGTCGGCCGCCTCGCCGATATACTTCGCCGTGACTAGGGCGGGACTCTTCTCCCAATAACCGCAATTGCTTTCCCACGTCTCACGTTGCGACCCTTGACTTGCGTCGGGATAGATGGCGCGGGCCTCTGATTCGGTCGCCGCCACGACAACGGCGGCATTTGTTTTGTCGTAATCCAGAGGGCTGGTCCGTTCGATGATCCAGAGTTTCATAATCGGTGTCTTGTGACAATCCACCTTCCTAATTCCACGGGCCCCGCGGCCATCCTCACCTTGCCGTCCGGTTCCGTGTGCCGGATGGCGCATCCGCGCTCTAGGCCCCATGCCTTGACTCGAGGATGGGCCGCCCGGAACGCCAGATGATTTATGGGACGTTCGCCCAAGATGCGCCGCAACTCACGGACGCCGGCGACGCCGTTGAGTGATAGGATCACAAGGCCAGTGCAAGCATTCGGAGCGGCATAGAGGCCGCTGAGGAGCGCGCCGTCGCTCATCCTTCCGCGCGACCACGCCAAGCAATCGCCAGGAGGCACGCGGACAGCGAGGCAGGGAATCGGCGATTGGAACTTGGAGTTGGGTTCCGACCCATTCATACGCGCGCTTTCCGCCGGCGGCATCCCTCCTTGCCTCGAGGCTCGCGGTAAACGATCCACAGGCAAGTGGGCTTGTTGAAGTGAGTGATTTCTTCGGCCTGCTTGGTGCGCTTTAAGCGATCCAGGACCGCGGGCAGGTTGTGCATAAGGTCGGCTTTTCGGACGGACATAGTGGCCACACAGTAACCACTATTGGTCAATTTGGGCGGGCCCCGGAACGATCGACCAAAACTCCGCGGCGGCCTCTGGAGCCACCAAATCCCGATAATTGCGCCAGAGCATCGCCGGCGACGTCCCGGCCTCCAGGGCCGTTTTCGCCTCGGATTGTGTTGTCGCCAGGCGATAGGACAAAAAGGCGTGCCTGAGGCCATTCTGGCGACTCTGCACGCCGCTCCTGC
Organism: Verrucomicrobiota bacterium; assembly: GCA_016199985.1. Classification (GTDB taxonomy): domain Bacteria; phylum Verrucomicrobiota; class Verrucomicrobiia; order Limisphaerales; family UBA11320; genus UBA11320. Next base: position 57,867 of record JACQFQ010000030.1, read on the forward strand.
GGACGGCCTCCCTCATGTCCCAGTCGATCCCGCGGGGCGGGCTGGTCCAGAGCGGGCCGTCAAGGGCAAGTATTGTCGACAATCCTTGTCCGATCCATTCGAGGGCGTTGTCGGGAACCGGGCAAATCCGCCGTGACCTGGTCTTGGCCTTGCTGGCCGCGATCGTGATGCGCCGGCGCTCCAGATCCACGTCACGCGCCGCCAGGCGGACGGTCTCCGCCAGGCGAACGCCGCAGAAGGCGACCATGGCCAGAAGCGGCCGGCTCCGGGGGCTGGCCGCCTCGAGGATCGATCGGACTTCGGCCGGGGTGTAGGCCGTGACATCGGCCGCGGCCAGGCGCTGGCGAAGGAAGCCAGCGACGGGATCGGCAAGAAGCCAACCGCGGGCGCGGCAGTAGCCGGCGAATTGCCGGATGGCCGCCAGCGTGTTGTTCCGGTGGCGGGATCCATCGATGCGCGCCAGGTGGCCGGCCACAAGATCGGGAGTGACCTCGCGCCAGGTGGCGGGCATGGCGCGGCAGAACCGGGCCAGATAGTTTTTGAGCGCACTGATCCAGCGTTGGCCGGCGCCCTGGGCCCGCTTGATGGCGAGCATTGAATCAAGGCAATCCGCAAGAGAAGGGGATGCGCCGTGAAGGGGAAGGGGGCGCTGTGCCTGTACGGGGAGCCACTGGAGCCCGCAGTCGGGCAGGTTGTGGCTCGCCTGAAATCGCATAGAGGATTGTCAATTCACTCCCTAGCCATGGTGCCCGCGACAGGACTTGAACCTGTACGATGTTACTCACTAGAACCTGAATCTAGCGCGTCTGCCAATTCCGCCACGCGGGCTTGATGATCAAAAACTCGCAAATCGGTTTCTCGGGTCTTCTGCCGTTGTACCCCGGGTTTGTGCCCTGTAGCATCTCTTGAGCGCCAACCCGGGTTCCGAAAAGCCGCACTTGGGCTGCGCACGCAACCGCAAACCACCGCGATTCGTGTTGCTCGTTGTTGTCAGCAACCCGAACATATTCAGCAAGAAGCCAAAGGCAAGACGATTCGCCTTTGATTCACGTTCGCTGTTCGTCAGCACCGGTAACTGGAATTCCAGCGCACAGGTGCAAGCGGACAAGGACTCAGTAGCGCAAAAACCTAGCACAGTGATCACCCGCCAAAAGGGTCGGGCTTTCTATCCGCGCCTCAGTTTTACCGGCGCCGATTGCGACTGACCGAGAAGCCCCGCAGTCACCCTCCAGCCCCTCGACCATTGCGAATAGAAGATCCAAACTCCTCGAACAAGAAACTCAAACCATTCTTCGCCACTCAGGCATCCCTTCTTGCATCTGATGCGTAGCCAGACGCGGATTGAAGGAATTTGGATCGAAAGGGCCGCGCCAATCCAGCATTTGTTGATGCTCCTCATGATTCGGATCGGCCAGTGCCTCGATGTAGTCTGAGTATCCCTCAATTCCGCCGACATCCTCGGGCGGGCAGGCCCGCTCCCCTTCCAGGCATTGCGGATATTCCACGCTTGGTTGCGAGGGCGGGGAGCCCTCGAAGAGCACATCATGCACCCAGCCGTCGCCGAAATCGTAATGATATTCCAAGACGAGACCCGGGCCCTCGGCTGGCAACATCGCGCTCATCAGTGTCTGCGTGGAATCAATGCCAGAATACGGCTCAAAGTCGTCATCGAGCAATTCAGGATCGCCGCAGCGCTGTCCCTGAATGAAAAAGTGGTGCAGGTGCGAGTTGGTCCACCCCATTGCTGTCTGAAGGTGCTCGTGGAGTTTATCCATCGTGTCGTCCAACACTTGGATGCGCCGCCAAATTGCCGGTTCAGTTCCTCGCAGTGTGACTTTGAACTGGAATAGACGACGGGAGCTCGATGTCGAAATCCCCTCTTGAACGGCCGCCGCCGCGCGATCCGCCGGGACGTAGGGAATCAACCCCTGCCTGAACGCGGCGCGCTGCATCGCCACAGGTTGTTTACGGATATCGATCATGAAGCCATTCGGATCTTGGAGTGTCCAGATAATCGGGTTGCTCTCCCACCGGCTCGGGAGCGTCCAGCGGTGATCGAACTGGCGGACCTTCAGCCATTGGCGAATCGCCTTGGCCTTGCCCTGCCCCGTGCTCTCCGCAACTCCGAAAGCGCGATCGATCATCGGCAAACTCATATGCGGAGACTGCGAACGGTCGTCGAGAAAATTCACCCAACCGATGGTGCGAATAATGCCACAAGCCCATGTTTCCAGCCTGCCGCTGAGCAGGGGGGAGGGGCGTTTGGCAGCCAGGTTCTCCGCCAGCTTCCTGCACAGCTCGGCGTACTCCCTGGTGAGGTGCGTTTCGCAGAAGGCATCCGTCATGGCAACGACCTGAGTCAGAATCTCACGAGCCGTTGGGACTGGGCGTCGCGCCGTGCGGTTGATCTTTGGCATTGGAGACTTGCCGGGCGGCTTGCCAGTCGGAGCTGCGGGCAATACGGGCAAAGAGGTGACGAAGCGGTTGTTTGCCTTGACGGCGCGGAAGGCCTGCTCAAAGCCGCGCCGGGAACCGGGACCAAAGGTGACGTTGAACCTGCTGACGATTCCGGCATAAGTGATTCTGCCCCGGAACGGTAGAAGCACTATCTCGATCATCGCCGGCAGCGGTTGCCCGATCACCCGTTCGATCGGGTCAACCAAACCCGTGACCCCGTAAGCGGCCGAGGTCCCATCGCAGGGGAGAAGAATCAAGTGCTTTTTCAGCTGCCGCAGCGCAATGAACCGTCCAAACACGAGGTGCCGCCAGGTCGATACCACCTCTAATTCTGTCTGCGACAATCCCGCGGGATTGGCGGCGATAAACGCTTCGACCAAGTCGACATGCCCGAGAAATGCCCGCTCGACCTGCTGCTGTTTTCCGGCAGGAAGCGTGGCGTACACCAGCAGCGTCGATGCGTCACCTTCGACGAGTTTGAGCTGTTCGATGACAAATTGCATCAAGGCGCAATGCAACTTGAAAACCAATTCGGCCTCTTTGCGAGGGAGCAACATCGGTGTCCAATCCCACAGGATGCGCGCGACCGTTGTCAACCAGGATCGAATCGCTCGCGCACAGGCAAGGATCCCACGCATCTTGTCCTCATCCCCGTTCAGCGACGCCCTTTCCGTTTGCCCACCATGTTCCGGTATTGCATGCTCGCCCCGCGATTTGATCGCGCTCTTTTCTTTTTATGGACACGCAACAGCTCGAAAACACAAAGCAGTTTATCATCAACCACGCCATCACCTACGGACCCAAGGTCTTTGTCGCCATCCTCTTTCTCATCGTCGGCTCCGTCGTCGCCGGGTGGGTGTGCGGCGCGTTCGGAAGCTGGCTCGATAAACGCCAGACGGAGCCCCCGATCCGAATGCTGCTCCTCCGCCTGACACGGCTGCTGGTCTTCGCCTTCTTCTTCATCATGGCGCTCCAGAACCTCGGGGTCGAACTGGTGCCGCTCATCGCCGGACTCGGCGTCGCCGGCGTCGGCATCGGACTCGCCCTCCAAGGGGTCCTCCAGAACCTCGTCGCGGGCCTGGTCATCATCTTCACCAAACCGTTCCGCGTCGGCGAATTCATCGAGATCCTCCATGTGAACGGAGAGGTCACGAGCGTCGAGATCTTCTCCACCACCCTCCGACACGCCGATCTGTCCCGCATCGTCATCCCCAACCGCAAGATCGTCGGCGAGGTTCTCCACAACTATGGCAAGATTCGACAGCTCGACCTCGCCGTCGGCATCGCGATGGACACCGACATCAGCCGCGCCCTGGCTCTCGCCCGCCAGATCACTTCGGTGAATGCCCGGGTGTTGAAGGAGATGGATCCCTTCATCGCGGTGAGCCAGCTGGCCGACTCGTCCATCTGCATCGCTGTGAAGCCCTGGGTGAAGCTGCCGGATTACGGGCCCGCGGGCGGCGAGCTGTATCAGTCGCTGATCGACGGTTTCCGATCGGCCGGCATCCGCATCCCTCCACCCCAGCGCGAGGTGCGCGTGATCCAACAGACCGCCGCCGCTTGATCGCCATGCGCGCGGGGGCAGCCAGTCTTCGTGCGCTTTGCCTCGCCGTCCTGCTTCCGCTGAATCCCGCGCGATCGGCCGCCGCCGCGGCCGCCGATCGCGCGGGCCCCGAAGTCGCGTTCAAAGTCATCACCGTCTATGAGCGCGCGACCGGTTCCAACCGATTCGATCTGTTTGTTCCGTCCACCCGGGACGAGGCTTCACCCCAGCTCGCGACGACGCGTCCCGTGTGCCGGGCCCTCTTGACCTCCGATTGGCCCGCGGGGCCTGTTCCTCTCTTCTGGGTGGAACTCGCGCGCGGCTTCGAGCTCCGACGTCGGCCTCTCAAAGGCCAGGAGAATTTCACCGCTCCCCTGTTCCACGCGATCGCTCCCGCCAACGACCTCCTCGCTCCGCAGATCGCGGGCCTTTGGAGCGTCACCGCGACCAACGCGCAGCGCGTGCGTCACATGCCGCCTATGGAGCTGGGATGGGATGGGGAAAGGATCTTCGGCCGCTTCGATCAGAATACCGACTACCGCTTTGCCTACCTGACCGGAGGCGCGCTGCGCTCAAACGTCGTGCAGATCTCGGTGGAATACATCAATGACAAGTATTGGCTCGAAGGAACGTGGCGCCCCGGGCGGATGGACGGCCGTTTTTCGCGGCTCGACGGAGACGATGCCGGCGTCTGGAACGCGACGCGTCGCCCCCGCGATTCGGCGCCGCACGTCGCGGGCCGGCTTCGCCCGCTCTTCGTCTGGACCCGTGCTTCCGATGGCGCTCAGCGATACGCTCTGGAGGGATTTCAAGAGCCCGGATGGACAAGAGCCGTCGCGCCGCTCTGCCAGGCTTGGGAAGTTGAACCGCAACGTACGCAACGTACGCGACGGGGGACTGGACAGGAGGAGCCTGCCTGGATCAAACCTTCCCAATGATCAAAGGGGAGATATCGAGGATGTTGCCACGCATGTAACGCGAGCCCCATGGGCATGAGTGACGAAACCCCCTGTCTTCGTTGCGTCCGTTGCGGTGTTATCTCCCCGTCCCCTTGTTACGTGCCAGGCTTGGGAAGTTGAACCGCGACGGACGCAACGGGGGGCTGGACGGGAGGAGCCTGCCTCATCGCGTTGTGCTAGGAAGCCAAACTCCCGCCTAGAAATCACGAAATCGATTGTTGGGCGGATCTTCAATCCAACGTCTGCCGATATCGCTTCAGGGCGAGCGTCATGGCCAGCGTCATGAAGAGCAGGATCGGCCAGAGCTTCGGCGCGATTTCCGTCAGGCCGTTCCCTTTTAGCAGAATGCCGCGAACGATTCTGAGAAAATGCGTGAGCGGCAGACAGGATCCAACCCACTGCGCCCACTCGGGCATTCCGCGGAAGGGGAACATGAATCCCGAGAGCAGGATCGAGGGCAGGAAGAAGAAGAAGGCCATCTGCACCGCTTGCAGCTGATTCCTCGCGAGCGTGGAGAACGTGATTCCGACGGCGAGATTCGAGGCGATGAAGAGGAGCGCAACGGCGTACACCAGCGCGAGGCTTCCCACCATGGGCACATCGAAAATGAAGCGCGCGGCGAGAAGGATGAGGGTCAACTGGACATAGCCCACGAGAATGTAGGGAAGAATCTTGCCGGTCATCACCTCGAGCGGCCTCGCGGGCGTCGCCAGAAGGTTCTCCATCGTGCCGCGCTCCCGTTCCCGGGTGATCGCCAGCGCCGTGATGATGATCATGGTCATCGTCAGCACGACGCCCATGAGCCCGGGAACGACGTTGTACTGGGTGATGTTCTCGGGATTGTATCGCGCGTGGACTTGCAGGCGGATCGGAGCGCGACCCGCGCGAAGCTTCTCGAGCGGGCCGGTGAGATCGCGATCAAGCGCGTTCTGCGCGATGTTCTGGAGCGCGGCGATGGCCGGCCCTGTCGCGGAGGGATCGGTCGCGTCCGCCTCGACCAGAATCGACGGCTGTTCGCCGCGCAGGAGCCGTCGCGAGAAATCTTCGGGAATGTTCACGACGAATTGCGCGTCGCCGAGCTCCAGCGCCCGAGCCGCCTCGGCCTGCGTGGGAAACTCGCGCGTGAAGGCGAAGTACTCGGTGTGGCGCATCGCGGCGATGAAGCTTCGCGTGAACGGCCCCTGATCCCCCGCGACCACCGCGGTGGGCAGTCGCTTGGGATCCGCGTTGATCGCGAAACCGAACAGCGTCAGCTGCAGCAGGGGAATCCCCGCCATCATCCCAAATGTCATCCGATCGCGCTTCATCTGGATGAACTCCTTCAGCACAACGGCCCAGAATCTATGGAAGGCGAATCGCATCACTTGAAGTTGTCGCGGCCTTGCCCCATGAGGCTGATGAAGACGTCTTCGAGCCGGCTTGGAACGCGCGCCCACCTGTGCGCGACGCCTCCCCTCCACGGCACGATGGCGGACTCGAGCTCCGCCTCGTTCCTGCCTGTAACGTGCATCGTGTTGCCGAAAGGGACGACCTGCTCCACGCCTTTCGCCTTTCGGATTTCCTCCGCCAGCGCGGGAAGTCCGGGGCCTGAAACCTCCCAGGTGGTCAGGCGCGCTCCCGCGACGACGTCCTCGACCGTGCCCTGAGCGAGCAAAGAGCCGTAGGCGATGTAAGCAATGCGATGGCATCGTTCCGCCTCGTCCATGTAGTGGGTGGTGATGAGCACCGTGAGGCCTTCGGCGGCGAGCTGGTGAATATGGTCCCAGAACTCCCGGCGCGCCTTCGGATCCACGCCCGCCGTGGGCTCATCGAGGAGCAGGAGCTGGGGCGAGTGGATCAGGCAGGCGGCCAGCGCGAGCCGCTGCTTCCACCCTCCCGAGAGCTGGCCGGCCAGCTGCTGGCTTCGTCCGGTGAATCCGAGCCGGTCGATGGTGGCGTCGACGGCGACACGGCGGTTGGGCACGGCGTACAGCCGCGCGATGAAGTCGAGATTCTCCCGGATGCTGAGATCCTCGTAGAAGCTGAACTTCTGGGTCATGTAGCCCACATGCTCCCGAATCTCGCGCTGTCGCCGCAGCACATCGTATCCCAGACACGAACCTGTGCCCGATTCCGGCGTCAGGAGTCCGCACAACATGCGGATGAAGGTCGTTTTCCCGCTCCCATTCGGGCCGAGAAATCCAAAGATCTCCCCTCGCTTCACGCGCAGATCAATGCCGTTCACCACCGTCCGATCGCCAAATCGCTTGGTGAGCCCGACGACGTCGATGACGTGATCTGGATCCGCGGAGTCCATCAGCGGCTGACTTCCACGGGTTGGCCCGGATGAAACGTCGCGGCGGCGGCGGCTTCAAGAGGCGCCGCCTCAATCATGAAGACCAGCTTGGCTCGATTCTCCCGGTTGTACAGCACCGGCGGCGTGTACTCAGGTTTGAGGGAAAGGTAATTGACGCGCGCGGGCAGCGGAGCCGGGCGTCCTGTGACCTGGACTTGAACCGTGTCGCCCATCTTGAGCGACGCGTAATCGGCTTCGGAAACAAAGAAGCGAACCTTCAGGTTTTCCGGGGGAAGGAGGGAAACGATCGGCTGCGACGCGCTGACGAACTCTCCTTCCCGATAGAGCGTGTCATGGATCCATCCGCCGCGCTTCGCGTTGATCGACTTCTGATCCACGCTCCACACAGCCTTGTCGAGCGCGGCCTGGGCGGCGGCGACCTCGGCCTCGGCGGCCCGGATCGCGTCCTCGCGTCCGCCAAGCCGCGCTGTCGCGAGCTGCGACTCGAGGTCGCGCGTCGCCTGCTGATTGGAAAGATGGGTCAGGCGCGCGCGATCGCGCTCGTCCTCGGCGAGGGTTCCGGAGATCTGCACCTTCTCCACCCGCTCCAGGCGCCGCGCCGACAGGTCCGTTGCCGTTCGCGCCTGCGACAGTCGCGCTTCCAACGCGGCGATTTCGGTGGGGCGAAGACCCTTCCTGGCGTCCTCGAGACGGGCCAGCGCCTGGCTATGGCGCGAGTCCGCCTCGCGCTGAGCGGCGAGCTCGGCCGCGCGTTCGAGGGAGAAGAGAGGAGCGCCCGCTTCAACGCTCTGTCCCCGCTGCACCGCGAGCTTCTCGAGCCGGCCGGGAAGCGCGGCGCTCACGTAGACGAATTCGCCTTCGAAATAGCCCTGCCACCGTCCTGCCGAGGGCCTTTCACAGCCCGATTGCGCGATCAAGGCAAGCCCCGTCAGCAGCCCGCGCGTCAAAGCATCCAATTTCATAGTCCGTGCCGTCCGATAGGGGATCGCGGGACGCGAACCCGTCGCGAGGGGACCCGGAGTCCTGAGCCCCAAGGTCGCCCGCTGTGTCAGACGGCGACTCGATTCGACTCAATGCGCGAGAGAGATTCAAGGACCGTCTGGCAGGCCGCGGCGGGCTGTTCGATGAACGCCTGGAGCATGGGGAGCCGCTCTCCCCAAACATGGGCCCACACGGGGCTGAGCGCCTCGGGGAGTTTGGACGGGGCCTGGAAGCGGCGCTGGACAGCCTCTGCCCGCGCGAGGGCCATCAAGGATTCGGAGACCGCGGCGCATGCTTCCTCCTCCATGCCGCCGCTCATCAGGACGCGGCCCATCTTCAATCGGCGCGCGAACACCTCCTGATGCCCTCGCAGCTCCTGCGCCTCGCCGGGCGAGAGAACGGGTTTCTGCTCTGACGAGGCAAGGGAGGGGAAGAGTTGTCGGTTGCCTCGTGTTTGAGGCGCGATAAGTCCCAGCGTCATCATGCGCTGAAGCGCTTCATCGGTCGTCCGGTCGACCACTTCGCAATGCACGGGCGAGAGCGGATCGCTGTTCTCGGAGCCGAAGTATCGGTCCTGCAGCCCTTGAAGCCGAACACGCGCCTCCTCCGCGTTGCGCTCCACGACAATGTAAACGACGGAGTGCGACGCGTGGGAAGGAAACCTCTCTTCGCAGCGGAGCACCTGGCCTCGGAGGGCCTGCGCGGCCTCCTCGGCGAATCCGAGCGAGCGATCCGTCGGGAGCGGCGCAGAGGATGGCCGGTGTTTCTCATCGGATGGCTTCTGGGCGTTGGGTGTGAGAATCTGTTCCAATCGGCTGAGGAAAGCTTGTCGTCCGGACTTGAACGCGATGTTGTCGAGGTCGCCTTGGCGATCCAGAACCCCATCCGCGAGCGCCTGTTTGTTCGCGAGGGTGTCGAGCATCCGGTGCTCGATGGTCTTTTCGGAAACGAGGTTGATGACGGTGACCGTCCGGGTCTGGTGCTTGCGCCAGGCTCGCGCTATGCGTTGCTCCAATTTCGCGGGATTCCACGGGAGATCGCAGTTTACAACCACGCTCGCGTTTTGAAGGTTCAGCCCGGTCGCGCCGGCGTCGGTGCTGAGGAAGACGCGGCACGCCGGATCGCTCTTGAACGCGTTAATCTCCGCGCGCCGTCGCTTCTGGGGCACGGAGCCGGTGTGCCAGGCGAACCCCAGGTTGAGCTCCTCGCAGAGCCCGCGGACGAGCTCCAGCATCCGTTCCCACTCGGAGAAGATGATGATCTTCACGCCTGGGTTGTCCCGGCATTCCTCGAGAACCTTTTCCAGCTCGGCCAGCTTGGGGCACTCGCGGTGGTTTTGATCCAGGATGTAGACGGTGTCGCATACCATGCGCATCATCGCGAGCTCGCGCAGAAGCTTCTCCTGCTCCTGCTGGGTGAGGGGACGTCGCTGCGCGATCAGGCTCAGCCGCGCGACAGCCGACTCATGATCCTGATACTCGGCCTGCTGCTCCGTGCTCATCGCCACGAAGTGGTTCCGGACGACGCGATCGGGGAGCTCGGTTTCCACCTCGCACTTGCGTCTGCGAAGCATGTAGGGACGGATCTTTTCGTTCAGCCGGGCCAGATTCTTGTATCCCTGGGGACGACCCCGCTCATCCAGGTCGTAGAACTCGCGGTTGAATCGGAAGAGAGGTCCCAGGACCGCCGGGTCGAGGAAGTCCATGAGCGAGTGAATCTCGTCGATCCGATTCTCGATGGGCGTGCCCGTGAGGACGAAGGCGTATCGACTCCTGAGGCGCTTCACCGCCTGGCTGGTTTTCGTGCTCCAATTCTTGATCCGTTGGGCTTCGTCCAACACCACGATGTCGGGTCGCGCCCGCTCGTTCACGTCGAGGGAATCCTGGAGCATTTGCTCGTAATTCACGACGGTGAAGAAGGGAGCGCCCTCGGCGTCGGCGCCGGCGTCATTGTAGGCCTTGAGGCGATCGTGTCGGGGGCCGAAGACGAGCTGATAGGGCAGCGATGTGAAGCGTTGAATCTGTTCCTCCCACTCGGTCTTGAGGGATGCGGGCGTGACGATCAACGCTCGGCGCGCCCTGCCCATGCGCCGGGCCAACGCGCAGGCCGCGATGGCTTGGATGGTTTTTCCCAAGCCCATTTCGTCGGCGAGCAGGCCTCTTTCGGTGAAGGCGAGATGCAGCATGCCTTCACGCTGATAAGGGAACAGCGGAACGAGTGTTTCGTGAGCGGGCCATTCCCCGCTCTGGACCTTGCTTTCGTATTCGCGCCGCAGCTGAACTCGTTCCTCCGCCCGCTCCCGCGCTTCCAGCCACGGGGAGACCTCCTGGGAAATCCGCAACAGCGGCAGGCGGGACTCGCGCATTTCATGAAGTTCCCGAAGGGCTTCCTCGGGGTTTTCCGAAATCAAGCGTCCGCTCCGATCGAACCACCGCTTGAGGACGGCGGGAACGCGTTCAGAGCCCGCGATCAAGCGCAAAGCCCCGCTCTCGGCGTCGGGAACGACATCCCATCGTCCGGACCCATCGTTGAGGGCGTTCTTGAAAACACCCCGGCCCTTGCGGCCCAGATGAAGCAGAGTCGCCTCGACATGCTTGCAGGTGCCGAGCCCATTGATCCGAAAGTCGACGCAGCTGCACGAGAACTGTCGCGACCGGAGATCGCGGATCTCGACGGCGTAGCGACCTCCTTTCGGGGAGCCCACCTCAAAGTTGGAAAACACGGGGAACGCCGCCTGCAGGTTCTTGATCCAAAAGCTCTCTTCCGCCGCGCGCTGGCGGCGGCGGGCGAGCTCTTGTTCGTCGGTCGTTCGCCAGTCGTGCATCGTGGGGATCGACTCCGAGGGTTTGCCGCGTTTGGGTCTTGCCATTTGTCCATCCTGAACAGGCCGGCGAAGGCGTCAACTGGGCGTTGTTCTTGGTTTTTCACAGGATATGCGCGGGTTATTCACAGAGACCCCTCGCCTGAGTCGTGGCCGATTAGCGGGGATAAGTCGGCGGCAAGGTCGGCTTATACTTGGCCGGGTGGATTGACTGATTTCAGCGAGGCCGACTAGAAACGAGTGATCGAGCCTCCGAACTCAGGCTCGGACGGTTCATTGATCCATGAAAGTCATCACCCGACTGTGGCGCTCGTCCTTGGGAAAGAAATACCTGATGGCGCTCTCCGGAATCGCCCTCTGGGTGTTCGTCATCGGACATTTGCTGGGCAACCTCCAGGTCTTCCTCGGCCCGGAGAAAATCAACGGCTATGCCCACTTCCTCAAATCCCAGGCGGGTCTGCTTTGGGGCTCCCGTCTCGGTCTGCTCGCGATGGTGGTCCTGCATGTGGCGTCCGCGATTTCCTTGTCGCGTCAGAACCGGGCGGCCCGGCCGATCGATTATGGCGCCGGCGCGCCGCCTCTCGCCGCGAGCTACGCCTCTCGGACGATGCTGATGAGCGGGCTCATCGTCGCATTCTTCATCGTCTACCATCTTCTTCATTACACGCTGATCGTTCCCGCCGTGAATTTGCAGGGCGTGGACTTCGCGACGTATCAGCGGAAGCTCGCGGACAACTCCGAGACCCCGGATGTGTATCGAATGATGATCGTGGGCTTTCGTCATCCCGCCGTCGCGGCGTCCTATGTCATCGCCGTGGGGCTCCTCTGCCTGCACCTGAGCCATGGACTCTCCTCGATGTTCCAATCGCTGGGCATCACGCGGTTTTCGCGGGAGGGGCGCGACTGCTTCGCGCGGGGCGTTGGGCTGTTGCTCTTTCTCGGATACTGCAGCATTCCGATTTCCATCCTGCTGGGTTTTGGAAAGGAGGTTGTGAAGTAACATGGCGACATTGAATTCCAACATTCCCGCGGGACCCCTGGGCCAGAAGTGGCAGAAGCACAAGTTCAACTCAAAGCTGATCAATCCCGCCAACAAGCGAAAGCACAAGATCATCGTTGTGGGGGCGGGTCTCGCGGGGGGCTCGGCCTCGGCGACGCTCGCGGAGCTCGGATATCAAGTGGAGAACTTCGTGTTCCACGACAGCCCGCGACGCGCCCACTCGATCGCCGCGCAGGGCGGCATCAACGCCGCGAAGAACTACCAGAACGACGGCGACAGCGTCTTCCGCCTCTTCTACGACACGATCAAGGGCGGCGATTTCCGCGCGCGCGAGGCGAATGTCCATCGGCTCGCCGAGGTGAGCGTCAACATCATCGATCAGTGCGCGGCCCAGGGCGTGCCCTTCGCCCGTGAATACGGCGGGCTTCTCGACAATCGGTCTTTTGGCGGCGCGCAGGTCTCCCGCACTTTCTACGCGCGCGGACAGACCGGGCAGCAGCTGCTTCTCGGCGCCTACTCCGCTCTCTCGCGGCAGATTGGCCTGGGCGCGGTGACCTCCCGCACCCATTCCGAGATGCTGGATCTCGTGGTGGTCGACGGCCACGCGAAAGGGATTATCGTCCGGAACCTCAAGACGGGCGAGATCACCCGCCATGTCGGCGACGCCGTCGTGCTGGCCACGGGCGGATACGGGAATGTTTTCAATCTCTCCACCTACGCCCGCGGCTCGAACGTCACGGCGATCTGGCGCGCTTACAAGCGGGGCGCCTGCTTCGCCAATCCCTGCTACACGCAGATTCATCCGACCTGCATTCCGGTCAGCGGCGACTACCAGTCCAAGCTCACCCTGATGTCGGAGTCCCTGCGCAACGACGGACGCATCTGGGTTCCAAAGAAACCGGGCGACCGCCGATCGCCCCAGGATATCCCGGAGCTGGAGCGCGACTATTACCTGGAGCGGAAGTATCCGAGCTTCGGCAACCTCGCTCCGCGCGACATCGCGTCGCGCGCGGCGAAGCAGGTCTGCGACGAGGGGCGTGGCGTGGGCGAGACCGGGCTGGGCGTCTATCTCGATTTCTCGGACGCGATCCAGCGTCTCGGCGAGGACAAGATCCGCGAGCGCTACGGCAATCTGTTCGACATCTACCACGAGATCACCAACGAGAGCGCCTACCGGACTCCGATGCGGATCTATCCCGCGGTGCATTACACCATGGGCGGTCTGTGGGTGGACTACAACCTGATGAGCAATCTCCCCGGCCTGTTCGTGCTGGGCGAGGCCAACTTCTCCGATCACGGCGCGAACCGTCTGGGCGCTTCGGCCCTGATGCAGGGACTGGCGGACGGCTACTTTGTTCTTCCCGCGACGATCGGAAATTATCTCGCGACGCAGAAGCCCGATCAGCGGCCGAAGACGGATCACGCCGCCTTCAAGGACGCGGAGCATTCGACCCAGTCGATGGTCGACCGCATGCTTTCCATGAACGGAAAGAGAACCGCCGCCTCGTTCCACAAGGAGCTGGGAAAGATTCTGTGGGACTACTGCGGCATGGCGCGGACGGCGACGGGGCTGAAGAAGGCGTTGGAGCTGCTGCCTGAACTGCGCGAGGAATTCTGGTCGAACCTGCGGACGCCGGGAAACGCGAGCGAGATGAACCAGTCGTTGGAGCAGGCGGGCCGCGTCGCCGATTTCATCGAGCTGGGCGAGCTGCTGTGTCTGGACGCACTGACGCGCGAGGAATCCTGCGGGGGTCACTTCCGCGAGGAGCATCAGGAGGACGGCGAGTGCAAGCGCGACGACGAACGGTTCGCGCATGCGGCGGCCTGGGAGTTCACAGGCGTCGGGAAGACGCCCGTCCGGAACGTGGAGCCCCTGGTGTACGACGAGATCAAGATGGCGACGCGCTCGTACAAATAGCGAACATGACCGCGACCCTGTTCCTGTCATTCAATTCACATAACGCATGAAAGTTAGGCTGAAAGTATGGCGCCAGAAGAACGCCGAGTCCCCGGGCGGGTTCGAAACCTACGACACGCCCGATCTCAACTCGAACATGTCCTTCCTGGAGATGTTGGATGTGGTGAACGAGGACCTCGCCGGAAGAGGGCAGGAGCCGATCGCGTTTGACCACGACTGCCGCGAGGGCATCTGCGGCACCTGCTCCCTGGTGATCAATGGCAAGCCGCACGGGCCGCATCGAAAGGTAGCGACCTGCCAGACCTACATGCGGAGCTTCAAGGACGGCGAGACGATCGTTGTGGAGCCGTTCCGCGCGAAGCCCTTCCCGCTCATTCGAGACCTTGTGGTGGATCGGAAATCGTTTGATCGCATCATCCAATCGGGCGGATTCATCAGCGTTCGGACCGGCAGCGCCCCGGACGCGAACTCCACGCCCGTGCCGAAGATCCACTCCGATCTCGCGATGGACGCGGCGCAGTGCATTGGATGCGGCGCCTGCGTGGCGGCCTGCAAGAACGCGAGCGCGATGCTGTTTGTCTCGGCGAAGGTGTCGCACCTGGGTTTGCTGCCGCAAGGACAGCCGGAGCGGGACCGTCGCGTGATGGCGATGGTGACCACGATGGACGAGGAAGGCTTTGGGAGCTGCACGGTGACGGGCTCATGCGAGGCGGTGTGTCCGAAGGCGATCAGCCTGGACTTCATCGCGCGGATGAACCGCGACTATGGCGTCGCCCTCATCAAGGGCGAGCCTCGTCGGAACCAAGCCTCCGAAGGCGGAGCGTAGACTTCGCGCGGATCGTGGCGAGCCTGCCGTGAGGATCGCGATCACAGGCTTCACCGGCTCGGCTTGGATTCGCCTCGCTCGGGCCAGCAAATCTGCGTTGTCTAGGAACAGCGCATCCGTCAGTGTGGCCCGATCGTGCGCGCGCAATCTTCATCCTCTTCCGGTGCTCTTTCCCCTCTCTTCCTTCGCCTCCTCGCCGCCGTCGCGCTGATGACGGCGTCGGCCTGCGTCTTTCCAGGCGTCGCGGCTCTCGCGGAGGATGCCCCGCCCTATTCGCAAGCCCAGGACGTCGTCTACGGCGAGGTCCACGGGACGGGGTTGCTGATGGATGTCTTCACGCCCCGCGCCGCCACCAACGGACTGGCCATCATCGATGTCGCGAGCGGGGCGTGGCACTCGGATCGGAGCAAGATTCGAGACCACACGCTGGCGCAGATGTATCCGATTTACTGCGCGCGCGGCTACACGGTCTTCGCCGTTCGGCCGGGATCCAAGACGCGCTACACGATCGCCGACATGGACTCGAATCTCAAAACGGGGATCCGGTTTGTGAAGGAGCACGCGTCGCAATATCACATTGATCCCGAGCGCCTGGGCCTCACGGGCGCGTCGGCGGGTGGACATCTGGCGACGCTGGCCGCGCTGACCGCGACGCCCTCCAAGCCCGACGCGAAGAAGGCGAAGGATCGGATCGGGACATCGGTCAAGGCGGTGGCCGTCTTCTTTCCGCCCACAGACCTCGCCGAATGGGAGACAGGCAAGCCCTCCGACGCGCAGCTTCTCCGCTCCCTCCTCTACCTGCCCGGGGCGGCTCCCGCGGACATGGAGGAAATCATGAAGGCCGCGCGGGCCGCTTCGCCCTTGTATCACGTGGTGAAAACCGATGTCCCATTCTTCCTGATCCACGGCAACGCGGACTCGGTCGTCCCCCTGTCGCATTCTCAGCGCTTCGTCGACGCGATGAAGAAGGAAGGCAACAGCGCCGAGCTTCAAATCAAGGAAGCGGGCGGCCATGCGTGGCTGACGATTCCCGAGGAGGTGCGCGCGATGGCGAAGTGGTTCGATGAAAAGTTGGGCAACACGATGCCTCGCTCCGCGCCGTAGGACGCCTGCGGGGGATGTGTCACCTTCCTCTGTCGGGGAATCCGGAAGTTGTTTTCCGTTCCGCCCTGGGCTTCACTGGGCGCATGACATCTCAGCGCGCTTTCGCGACTTGGCTTGCTTCGACATCGATCCTGTTGTGTTCCCTGCTCCTCTTGGAGGCTGCGGAAACAACCCTTGATCTCTGGCCTCAGACGGCGCCGGGGGAGAAGGGCGATATGCCCGCCGAAGCCGACACCACCAAGTCCACGGATGGTCTTGTGGCTGGCAAGCGACTCATCCGCCTGGGGAATGTGAGCAAGCCGACGATGACGATCTATCGTCCGAAGCCGGACAAGGACACCGGCGCAGCCGTGGTGGTTTGCCCCGGCGGCGGCTACCATATCCTTGCCATCGATCTCGAGGGGACGGAGGTCTGCGAGTGGCTCAATTCGATCGGAGTGACAGCGGCCCTGCTCAAGTATCGCGTGCCGAGCCGCCCCGGCCTGGAGAAGCATGTTCCCCCTCTTCAGGACGCCCAGCGCGCGATCAGCCTGCTGCGTCAACGCGCGGGTGAATGGGGCGTCGACCCTGGCCGCATCGGCGTCCTGGGTTTCTCGGCCGGCGGGCATCTCGCGGCGGCCGTCAGCACCGCGCCCGATCGCGCGTACCCTCCGATGGACGACGCGGACAAAGCTTCGTCTCTCCCTGACTTCACGGTTCTGATCTATCCCGGGTACCTCACCGTGAAGGAAGAAGGCGACAAGGTGTCGCCCGAGCTGAAGATCACCGCGTCGACGCCTCCCACGTTCATCGTCATCACGCAGGACGATCCGGTTCGCGTCGAGAGCGCGCTCCATTACGCGCTCGCGCTGCAATCCGCGAAGGCGTCGTTGGAGCTGCACGTTTATCCGCGCGGCGGACACGGCTATGGCTTGCGACGGACGGCGGAAGCCGTGACGACCTGGCCCGACCGCGCCACGGACTGGCTTCGGGGGCGCGGGTTGCTGAAGGCGAAGCAGTGATCTCGAGAGCTCGTTGAGGGATCCGCCCGCTTTCCCGTTCGCGCGCGTCCCATTGTGGGACATGCGGCCGGCGTTAACCGGCCGCGGCTGGAGGCGGCGGGGAACAAAGGGGTTAACCTCAGGCGAAGGGCGCCGATAGAAGCTTTGGAGGTTTCAACACGACCTCAGGCGCCTATGGAAATCACTTTCTGGATTCTCAACCACATCGACTGGTCGACGCTTCCATTCACTCCATCGGCCGACCTGTCCATTCAGTGGGTCCATTCGTTCCGCGAGCCGCTGTCCCAGGCGTTCACGGGTCTCTTTCTCGGATCGTAGCTCAGCTCTCGTCTCCAGTTGTTTTATGAAAGCGCTTTTTTGGGTTCTCACGCTCGTGGCATTCGGACTTCTGGGGTTGACGATTTCAGAAACCCAACAGCTTCGATCCGCCCAAGCCCAGCTCGACCGGAACGCCTTGGTGAACGCGCAGGTGCACGCGGCTTTGTTCAAGGCGCAGCGCGAGCAGACCGCCACGGCCCTGGCCGCGCCGCGTCATCCCTGACGCCCGCGTCAGGACGCCCGTCCTTCGTTTCCGCTTCTTCCCTGTTGTTGAAGCCCTCCCGGCTTGGCACAGTCCGGCATGGACTTCAACCAAGCGCGGAGCTTCGCGGCCAACGGGATTTCCTATCAGCCGACCGGCTGTCCTGTCGCGGTGATCTGCCTGGACGGATCGGCGGACGAATACCTGGACGCGGCGATGTCGCGAGGCCGTATGCCGCGCCTGCAGGCGATTTCCAACGCCGGCTTTCGCGGCCTGGCGCGCGGGGCCATGCCCTCCTTCACGAACGTGAACAACGCCTCGATCGTCACGGGCGTTCCGCCCAGCGTTCATGGAATCGGCGGCAACTTCTTCTTCGACGCGTCCACAGGGCGGGAGGTCATGATGAACTCCGCGCAGTTCTTGAAATGCGAGACCCTTTTCCCCGCGGCGGCTCGCGCTGGGTGGAAGGTGGGCGTCGTGACCGCCAAGGAGAAGCTGCGCGACATCTTCGCCTCGAAGCTGATCGAGGCGGGCGGAATCGCGTTCTCCTCCGAGAAGGCCATGGAAGCGCGCTTTGCCACGCACGGCGTGGAGGACATTGAAAGCCTGGTGGGCCCGACGCCCGCGATCTACAGCGGCGAGGCGAGCCTGTATGTCCTGAAGGCGGGCGTGTCCCTGCTCGAGGGCGATCTGGCGAATTTATTGTATCTCTCGACAACCGACTTCATGCAGCACAAGCACGAGCCCGCGTCGACGGAGGCCTTGGATTTCTACGCGGCCTTGGACGTGGAGATCGGGCGACTGATCGAGACGGGCGCCGTGGTCGCCATCACGGCGGACCATGGGATGAACGCGAAGCAGAAGCCCGATGGCTCCCCGAACGCGCTCTATCTCGAGACCGAGCTGAATCGACAATTCGGCACCGGATGGCGCGTGATTCTTCCGATCACGGATCCGTACGTGGCGCATCATGGCGCGCTGGGCTCCTTTGCGCAGATTCACCTGCCGGCGATGCACACGGGGCGGTTCACGCTGAACGGGGTGCTGGCGTGGCTGATGACCCAGCCTGGAATCACCGAGGCGCTGGATCGGAACACGGCGGCGCGCCTGATGGAGCTGCCGGCGGATCGGATGGGCGATATCGTGGTTTGCGCCGGACGCAACTGGGTCATCGGTCGCACCCCGGAGTATCACGACCTGAAAGCCGTCGAGGGCGGCTTGCGTTCCCATGGAGGCCGGCACGAGGAGATGGTGCCGTTCATCCTGAGCCGCCCGCTAAAGCCCGAATACGCCGCGCGGGCCCGAGGCGATCTTCGAAATTTTCACCTCTTCGACTTCGCCCTGAACGGAACGATCGCGCCTTGACCGGGACGCGGCCGCGCGGCCGCGCGGCGGTCCAGTTTTCAGTTCCCAATCCGCGCCGAGGGGCTATGTTCCCATCGTGGATGGCCAGGAAGAATCGGCTCTCGTTGTGGTCGCGATCACCGCGGCGTGGTTCCTCGTCGCCGCGTGGCGCCGTCGTCGCGTCCAGGGATTCAAGCGCGCGACGGGCTGCGGCTGCGGGGAGGCGTCCGGCTCGCGCGGCGCTTCGGTGTTGATCAGCGGACGCAAAGGCGAAAAACCGCGGATACTCGTCCGATAACCTCGGTCTACCAGGGAAGGCTGAAAGTCTTCACGTAGCTGAAGCATTTGATCGCCTCGATCACGCCCTCCTTGATGCCCAGTCCGCTGTCTTTCACTCCCCCGAACGGGCTGTTCTCCACCCTGAAGCCGGGCACCTCGTTGATGTTCACCGTGCCGCACTTCAAGGATCGGACGATCTCAAGCGCCGCGTCCAGGGATCGAGTCACCACTCCCGAGCTCAGGCCGAACGTCGTGCCATTCGCGATCTCGATCGCTTCGGCCAGCTCCTTGAATCGCAGAATGGGAGCAAGGGGGCCGAAGCTCTCGCAGTCGACCATGCGACAGAAACGGGGCACGTTCGCAATGACCGTCGGGGGGAACAGCGCTCCCTTTCGCTCGCCTCCGGTCAGCACCTTTGCGCCGGCCGCGAGGGCTTCCTTGACGACCGTGTCGAGATATATGGCCGATTGCTCGTCGATGACAGTGCCTACGCGCGTGGCTTCATCCATCGGATCACCGCAGACATACTCGCGCGTCTTCTCCACGAGCCGGCGCGTGAACTCCTTCTCGATGCTCTCGTGAACGAGAATCCGCTTTACCGCGGTGCATCGCTGGCCCGAGTTCCGATAGCTGCCTTCGGCCGCGAGCGTGACGGCGAGGTCCATGTCGGCGTCCTCGAGAATGATCAGCGGGTCGTTGCCTCCGAGCTCCAGCACAAGCTTCTTGTATCCGGCGTTCGCGGCGATGCGCTTGCCCACCTCGACGCTGCCGGTGAACGACACAAGCTCGACCTGCGAATCGGTGACCAGAGGCTCGGTGACCTCGGAGCGGTCGCCCAGCAGAACGCTCAGCATCGGGCCCGGGAGGCCGGCCTCGTAGAGCAACTCGGCGAAGCGGAGCGCGGTCAGCGGCGTTTTCTCCGAGGGCTTGAGAATCACGGGAGTGCCCGCGGCGATCGCAGGGGCCAGCTTGTGGGCCACCTGGTTGAGCGGGTGGTTGAAGGGCGTGATGCAGACCGCGCAGGACAGGGGCTCGCGGAGCGTGAAGATCTTGCGGGCCTTCCCTTGCGCCGAAACGTCGCAGGAAAAAATCTGTCCGTCGTCCCGCAAGGCCTCCATGGACGCGAAGCGGAGGACATCAAGCGCGCGGCCCACCTCATAGCGTCCTTCGCGCACGCACAAGCCGGACTCGCTGGCGATCAGCCGGGCGAACTCGTCCCGGCGGGGCTCCAGGGCGAGCCGCGCGCGGTCCAGGATCTGCGAGCGGTCGTATCGGGTCAGCTTCTTCGAGAACGAAACGGCGGCGGCGATCGCGGCGTCGGTGTGGGAGCGCGTGGCCGCTCGAACAGTGCCGGCCACCTTGCCGTCATAGGGACTCGTGATCGTCAGGAACTTGGCCGACTCCACCGGCGTTCCCGCCACATAGCAACTGAGGGCATGCATATTCGTTTGTTTCTACCTTCACTGATCGACTGGGGCCAGGAAACCTGAGGCTCCATCGCTGGGCGGTTGAGCGCTCACGCTTCCGCGCCCTTGAGCTCGGCCAGCATGGATTCCATCTCCGCCTGGGGCCCCTCGTGGCGCTGTTCGATCGCGAGGCGGAGGCCGGTCTCGAACGCCGCGCGGGCCGCGTCCCTGGCCCCGAGCTGGAGATGGCACTTGCCCAAGAGAATGTGGGCGAGCATCCAGTCGGGCTTCGTGTTCACGGCGGCTTGAAAATGCGCCGACGCCTCCGCGTGCCGGCCCGCGTCAAACAAAGCCTTCGCCAGGCTGAACCTCGCCAAGCCATTGCCCGGATTCTGGTCCAGCATGCGTTGGAACCTCGCGATGGAATCGTCGCTCATCCGCGACAGAGACAAGCACATCGTGCCAACCGGGAGGAAGGGGAATCGAGCATGCCGGACGAGGGAGGGGACTTTCTCAACTCCGAGGCGCTGAAGGTCAACCCCGGCTCGACGCCGCCAACGCAAAACCTCTCCCAACGCGGGCGCGTCGGGAGAGGTTGCAAAAGGGGGTCCGGGGTCAGGCCGCGATTTGGTACGCGCGGAGCTTGTTGTAGAGCGTCTGGCGTCCGATGCCGAGGAGCTTCGCGGTCTTGAACTTATTTCCGCCGGTCTGCTCGAGGACCTCGATAATCTTGGCGCGTTCCGTCTTCTCCATCAGCGTGAGTCCGGGGACGTCCGCCTCCACGCCCTGGCTGAACTGAGGCAGGTTGAGATGTTCGACATCGACAAGCGCGTCGTCGGCGATGAGCACCGCGCGATAGATCTCGTTCACGAGCTGCCGGATGTTGCCCGGCCAGTCGAAGGCCTGGAGGCGATCCTGGGCGGCGGGCGTGAAGCCTGTCGCCGGACGGTTCTCCTCCTTCGCGAAGCGGTGAAGGAAGGAATTGGCTAGCGGGAGGATGTCCTCGCGCCGTTCGCGCAGCGGAGGCAGGGCCACCGAGACCACGCCGATCCGGTAGTAAAGGTCTTCCCGCAGCTTTCCGGTTCGGATGGCCTCGTCGATCTTCCGATTCGTGCTGGCGACAATGCGGCAGTTGACGGGGAAGTCCACGGAGTCGCCCACCGGTCGGACCTTCTTGTCCTGAAGCACGCGCAGCAGCTTGCTCTGCGTTTCGATGGGCATTTCGGCCAACTCGTCGAGCAGCAGCGTGCCGCCGTTGGCTTCGCGGAAGAGGCCGGTCTTGTCCGTCTTCGCGTCGGTGAACGCGCCCTTCTTATGCCCGAACAGCTCGCTTTCGATCAGATCCTTCGGCAGCGCGGCGCAGTTGATCTTCACGCACTGGCCTTTGCGTCCGCTCAGCGCGTGGATGAGGTCGGCGATGATTTCCTTGCCGGACCCGCTTTCGCCGGTCACGAGAATCGCGGCGTCGCTCGGCGCGACTCTTTCGAGCAGCGTCAGCACCTTCTTCATCGCGGGCGAGTTGAAGACGGGCACGGTGCCTCCGCTGAGCGCGGACACGGTGGCTCGCAACGCGTTGGCTTCCTCCTTGAGGCTTTTTCGCTCCAGCGCCTTGGAGAGGAGGTTGAGAAGGCCCTTGGGATCGATGGGTTTCTGCTGAAAGTGGAATGCCCCGCGCTTGATGGCTTCGACGGCGGTTTCGAAGGACGCGTGCCCGGTGAGAACGATCACTTCGGATCCGGGCCATTGTCGCTTGATAAGCGGCAGGAGGTCGAGGCCGTCGGCGTCGGGGAGCTTCAGGTCGAGCAGGACGGCGTCTGGCGGAGGGCCCCCGAAGGCGACCTGCAGCGCGGCAGCGTCCGCCACCTCAACGGTTTCGTAACCCCCGGACTCCAGCATCATCCTGATGACATCCCGGAGGGGTTCTTGGTCGTCCACTACCAATACTCTGTACTTCATACGTACTATTGCCGATTCCTTCGGCAAACCTGGGTGAAGCTCTGAAACAGCGCCAGATGCTCCGGGTATCGCGGCCAGAGTCGTTCCGGATGGAATTGGACGCCTAATAGGTAAGGCAAAACACCACGATGCCGGGGTGTGAGTTCCAATCCCTCCACGATACCATCTCTACTAACGGCAGTTGGTCGCAAAACTTTAGCCAAACGGTCAACCGCTTGGTGATGTGTGCTGTTCACGCCAAGACAACGGGTTCGACAGACGGCCTCAAGCAACGAGCCTGGAAGCAGATCCGTCTCATGGACTTTGCTGCTCTTCGCGTCGTTCCTCCGATGGGGAATGGCTTTTGGCACTTGCGTTGGAATATCGACAATTAGTGTGCCCCCTAAAGCCACATTCAGGATTTGCATGCCTCGACAGATCGCGAACAACGGCTTGCGCTGGCGCATGACCTCATTAATGAGCATGAGCTCGAAGGCGTCCCGCTCTGGCCCGTCCATCTCAACGGTTTTGCTGAGCTCGGGAGAGATGGATGGGGCGTACAACCGGGGGTCGATGTCGTCGCCTCCGGTCAGCAGAACACCGTCAACGGACGCGACCGCGCCGCGGACGTAGGAGGCTTCCGGCAGGCAGCTCGCGATCAGGGGAATGGCGCCCGCGGCGACGAGGGCGCCGGCGTAGGCCTCCGAGAGCGAGCTGCGGAGCAGCGCTCCGGGCGCCGCATGCCGCTCGGTTTGCGGCGCGACGAGCACGCGCGGCGCGCGTTCAGGAGGCTCAGTCGAGCTCTGCTTCGGGGAACCTTTCACGGATCATTTTTTTGACGTGGTCCACTTCCTCCGGACGCTGCAGCCGGCGCTGCGCCCGGCGCGTGACGCCGTCCAGCAGCTCGAGCCAGTCCTCGAGGGGCGGCTCGAGATGGGGCTGCCACATGTCAAAGCGGCGCTGGCGGATGAAAAAGTCCCAGCGGTTGCCGACATGATGCGCGTAGACCTGGATCTTCTCGCCCGACTCGTCACGGCGGGCCCAACTGATTTCAGCGCGAGCTCCCATGGGCGATCAGGCTTCGGGAAGCTCCACGCTGGCGACCGCCATAGCCGCGATGCCTTCTTCGCGTCCGATGAAGCCGAGGGTTTCGTTCGTGGTGGCCTTGACCCCCACGCGCTTCGGGGGAATGCCAAGGGCGGTCGCGATGCGCTGCTTCATTTGCGGGATGTGCGGCGCGATCTTGGGCTGCTGCGCCAGAAGCGTGGCGTCGATATTGATGATCCGTCCGCCGCGGCGCGCGACCTGGGCCGCGGCCTCGCTCAGGAACACATGGCTTGCGGCGCCCTTCCAGCGAGGGTCGGTGTTGGGGAAGAAGTGTCCGATGTCGGATTCGCCGATGGCGCCGAGGACGGCGTCGGTGATCGCGTGCAGCAGCGCGTCCGCGTCGGAGTGTCCCTCAAGACCGCGCGTGTGGGGGATCTCCACGCCGCCGAGGACCAGCCTCCGGCCCTCGACGAGCTCATGAACATCGTACCCGATTCCTACGCATTGCATAGGCGCAGTATAGGATCCACGCCGGCGACACCAAGGAATTTAGTCGGGAGGCGGCTCAGTCGTGGATGAAGCCGACGAGGCGGCTGAGCTGGACGAGCAGATAGGCGACTCCCGCGGCCGCGGGAATGGTGAGAACCCAGGCCCACACGATGCGTTCGACAACCTTGAGCTTGAGCGCGCTGAACCGCTTGGCGCATCCCACACCCATGATTGACGTCGTGATCGCGTGGGTGGTGGACACCGGCATGCCCATGCTGCCGGTGACCGCGAGCACCGTTGCGGCGGTGGTCTCCGCGGCGAAGCCATGCACCGGCTGCAGCTTCACCATTTTATGGCCGAGCGTTCTGATGATGCGCCATCCGCCCGCCGCGGTTCCCAACGCCATCGTCAGAGCGCAGAGCACCACGACCCAGTCAGGGACTCCCTGGCTCTTGGGGTCGATGGGCGCGGGCATGTAGCCGAGCTGGAGGAACGACGGAAGCCATGACACCAGGGTGTCGCCGAGGGAGAGCTTGTGGAGATCGGAGCCATCGGTGGTGCTGAGAAACTGCATCCACGACGGCGCGCCTTCGAAGACATGCGTCTTGGTGGCCGCCACGAGAGCGAGCGTGATGATGCCCATGCACTTTGTGGCGTCGTTCATCCCGTGGCTGAATCCCATGTAGGCGGAGCTGGCGAGTTGGAGCTTGCCGAAGACGCGGTTTACGGTCGCCGGCCGCCAGTTCCGCAGAAGACTGTAAAGCCCAGCCATCACCAGAAGACCTCCGAGGAATCCCACGAGGGGCGATGTGACCATGGGGATGATGACCTTGTGGAGGAGGCCCGACTTTTCGATATCGGGCTTCTCGATCACCATCTGGATCCTGCCCGAAAACTCCACGACCACCACCTTGTTCGTGCCGACATGCAGCACGGTGGTCCCGTGCTTGAGCGGCCCCGTGCCCAGCGCCTGGAGCGCCTCCGCCGAAGGTTCGACAAGCACTTTTTTGGCCTTGGGTTTGACTTCGTTCCACTTTATCGCGTCCCAGTTGCCATGCGCCGAGGCCAGGGCCGCGCCGACCAGGCTGCCGATGAGCGCATGGCTCGAGCTGGAGGGAAGCCCGAACCACCAGGTGAGCAGATTCCAGCAAATTGCGGAGATCAGGGCGCAGATGACCACCTGCTGTGTGATGTACTTCGGGTCGACCAGGCCGGACGAGATGGTCTTGGCGACCGCAAGGCCGAAGAACGCGCCGAGGAGATTGGTCACGGCCGCGAGCATGATGGCTTGACGCGGCGTGAGCACCTTTGTCCCCACCACGGTGGCGATGGCGTTGGCGGTGTCGTGAAAGCCGTTGGTGTAGGTAAACACCAGCGCCACAATAATCACAGCAAGCGCGAGAAAGAGTTCCATAGAGCTTCAGGAGTTCTTCAACAGGACGTGAGAGAGCACATCGCCCGCATCGCGGCATCGATCCACCACCTTCTCGTTGAGCGCGAAAAGGTCATGGAGCATCACCGCCTTGAGAGCCGGAAAACCAGGTCGATAGAGCGCCTGCATCATGTCGAGCACGAGATCGTCCGCATGGGATTCGATCAGCTGCAGCTCGTTCTGCAATGCCTTGATGCCGCCCAGATCGCGCCCTTCCTTCAGCGCCAGAATCATCCTGTGAACCAGCTGGACAGCCTGCTCCACCAGGATGAGCTGACGTGAAAAATCCACGTCCTTCAGCTGCTCCTCCACAATCAGGTAGCGCTCGGCGAATTTCTCCACGGTTTTCGGGATCTTGTACAGGGCGTCGGCGAGCGCCTCGATGTCCTCGCGCTCCATCGGCGTGACGAACGTGGTCACCAGCATCTCCTGCAGACGCGTCGTGATCTCCTTGTCTTTGCGCCGCACGGCGGCGAACGTCTCGAGGCTCCGCATAGCCCCCGGTCTGAACAGCGCGCGCAACTCGGCCACGGCCCTGGATCCCTCCAGCGCGCTCGCCTCCAGCAGGGAGAAGAACTCGTCCTCGCGGCCCAGTAGTCTTTGAAAGCTGATCATACGAATCGCAATGGAAAACAGCGCGTTCGGCCGCCCGGGTCAGGCGTTCTTCAGAACAATGTGGGTCACGACGTTCCCGGCGTCGCGGCATCGGTCGATGACCTTCTCCAGCAGCTCGAAAATGTCCTTCAGGGCGATGACCTTTGTGGCTTCGTGCCGACCGCTGTAAAGGTCCTTCAGGATCTCCAGGATCAGCTTGTCGGCGTCGCCCTCGACCTGCTGCAGCTCGCTGTTGAGCCGCTTGGCCTCCTCCAGCTGGCCCGAGCCCAACCCGCGCAACAGCTTCACCAAGTGGACCACGCGCTGCGTCGCGGCGTCCATCAGTTCCGTGTGGCGCGAGAAATCGGTGCCTCGGATGATCGTGGCGCTGATGATGAAACGCTCCGCGATCTTCTCCACCGTCTTCGGAATCTTGTACAGCGCCGCGCTCAGCACCTCGATGTCCTCGCGCTCCAACTGCGACACGAAGGTGTTCACGAGCGCCTCGTTGATCTGCGCCGTGATGCGCTTGTCCGCTTCCTTCAACTCGTGGAAGCCATCCAACGTGGGCGTCACGTTCGTGTTCTTCAGAGTCTGGTTCAGTTTCTGGACGCTTTGGCGCGCTTCCTCGGCGCTGGCCTCCAGCAGCTCAAAGAAACGGTCGTCCTTACCCAAGAGTTTCTGCAGGGAAAACATAGCGACCCGATGTCAGCCATCCGTCACCTGTTTGTCACGAATCATATTGTAACTCTAGTGTCACGTATATGTTACGGAATGGTGACATTCACGACATTGTCTAGGTGTTTCTCCTCATTTGACGCGAGGCGCCCCTCGTTGATGTCACTCATTAAAGGGACATCTCATTTCATAATCGGGACATCGTAGGGCTGACCAAGGAATCATCGGCCGCGCTCAGCGCTCCGACTTCGCAGGCGTTGTTACGTGAACGTCACTCCTGCGCCATGGCTGCGTAACAGCCGTCCGCTAATTGTGTTCCAGAATCAACTGAAGCGATATGGGAACGCATTACGAGCAGTCGATGCAGCGGGACGTTGACCGGATCCAGGGCAAGGTTTCCGAGATGGCCGCGCTGGCGGAAGGGGCGTTGGAGGCGTGTCTGAAGGGGCTGCTGGATCGCAATCGCCAGATCGCGTACTCGATCATTCTGCGCGATCGGCGGATCGACGAGCTGGAGAAGGAAATTGATCGGCTGTGCCTCGAGTTCATCGTCCGGCAGCAGCCGGTGGCCCGGCCGTTGCGCTTCGCCTATGTCACCATCAAGATCAATCAAGAGATTGAGCGCATTGGCGACTACGCCGAGAGCATCGCGCGCCAGATTCTGAAGGTTTCCACCCTGCCGGCCCCCATTCCCCTTCAGCGATACCGCCAGATCGCGGCGCTCTCGATCCCGATGTTTCGCAACGCGGTCCGGGCCTACCTGCAAGGGGACGAGGCGTTGGCGCGATCCACGATGGCGACGGAGGAGGAAGTGGACGACTTGAAGAGCGCGATCAACGCGGAGCTCGTGCAACTGCGCCAGGAGGACAAGATTCCGCTGAAGGCTTTGACGCCCCTCATGACGATCGCCCGCCGATTCGAGCGCGTTTCCGATCAAGCCAAGAACATCTGCGAGGAAACCCTCTACATGGTCACGGGGGAGTATCAGAAGCATTTGGGCGGGGATGTCTGGCGGATGGTGTTCATCGACGCCCACAACTCCTGCGCCAGCCAGATGGCCGAGGCGATCGGCCACTCCCTGGGAAAGCCCCAGTTTGTTTTCTCCAGCGCCGGGGCCGAGCCGGGGCCGATCGATCCGGAACTCGTCGTCTTTCTCAAGGGCAAGGGGCTCGACATTTCGAACGCGGTCCCCAAGACGCCCGAGCAGGTGCCGAACTGGGAGTTCAGCCAGATCCGCGTTGCCCTGGATCCCGCCGCCAAGAGGTTCTTTCCGTCCGGGAACCGAACGGTGTGCCTGGATTGGGCCCTCCCCGACGCCGCGCGGGTTTCGGGCTCGCCTGAGCAAAGGGCGGCCGCCTACGAGGCTGCCTATCAATTCCTGCTCGAACACATCACAGCGCTGGTGAACGCGGTTCTGAGCGACAAGATTCCCTGACCTTCCACCTCAACAACCAAACCAAGCAAACCATGATCCCAAGACTCAATCCCAAGACGCTTCTGGCGCCCACCGTGGCCTGCCTCGCCGCCGCCCTCATGGGCGTTGGATGCGGCGGGGACTCGCCCCCTCCCGCTCCGGCCAAGGGCGAGGCCGCCGCGCCCGCCGCGCCCGTGAAGAAGAAGACCATCGCCAACATTGGCTCCGACACGATGGTGAATCTCGCCGCCGCTTGGGCGGAGGCTTACGGCCAAGTGGACAAATCGGTCTCTGTCGAAGTCAACGGCGGCGGCTCCGGCACGGGGATGGCGGCCTTGATCAACGGCACCTGCGATCTTGCGAACAGCAGCCGCAAAATCGAGGAGAAGGAAGTCGCCGAGCTGAAGACCAAGATGAACAAGGAAGCCAAGGAGTTCATGGTCGGCTACGACGCGCTCTCGATCTTCGTCCACAAGGACAGTCCGCTGACCGAAATCTCCATGGATCAGCTGGGCGAGATCTACAGGGATGGCGGCAAGATCACCAAGTGGTCGGACCTGGGCGTCACGGTGCCTGGCGCCAAGGGCGATGAGATCATTCGCGTGAGCCGTCAGAACAACTCCGGAACCTACCACTACTTCAAGGAAGCGGTCGTCGGCAAGAAGAGCGAGTTCAAGCTCGGATCCCTCGATATGAACGGCTCCAAGGATGTCGTCGACCTCATTTCCAAGACCCCCAACGCGATTGGCTACTCGGGGATGGGCTATGCCACCGCGGAGGTCAAGCAGCTGAAGGTCTCGAAGAAGAAGGGCGAGCCGGGCATCGCTCCGAGTATTGCCACCACCCTCGACAAGACTTATCCCATCGCGCGTCCGATGTTCGTCTACACCGCGGGCGAGCCGCCCGAACATGTGAAGAAATACATCGACTGGATCCTTTCGGACGCGGGACAGAAGATCATCGAAACCACGGGCTACGTTCCTTTGCCCAAGAAGTAAGGGTCCTGCCCCGGCTGGGCGGCCCGACCCTGGAAACAACGAATGACCTCGAAGCGTGGAACGCTGGACCTGCTGTCGGAACGAGCCATCGAGGCTCTCATCCGATTGTGCGGCATCAGCGCGATCCTCTTTGTCTTCGGGATCTTCTTCTTCGTGTTTCGGGAAGGCGCGCCCTTCCTCCGGCATTTGGATTTGGGGGAGTTCCTGTTCAGCAAGTCCTGGATCCCCACCTCCCAAACCGTTCCGAAGTACGGGGTGGGGGCCCTGATCGTCGGCAGCCTGAGCGTCACCGCGGTCGCGATGGCGATCGCGGTGCCCTTCGGGCTTGGCGCGGCGGTCTTCATCTCCGAGTTCTGCGGCAGGAAGACCAAGGAGACGCTCAAGATCGTGATCGAGCTGCTCGCCGCGATTCCCAGCGTGGTCTGGGGTTTCGTGGGCCTCAGCGTGATGAGCCCGCTCCTGATCAACACATTCCACACCCCGATCGGCGTGAACATGCTGAACGGCGCGCTGCTCCTCGCGCTGATGAGCGTGCCGATCATGGTAAGCATTGGCGAAGACGCGTTGAAGGCCGTGCCCGACAGCTTCAGGGAGGCCGCGATCGCGCTGGGCGCGACGCGATGGCAGATGGTCTATCGGGTGCTGCTGCCCGCGTCCAAGAACGGGCTTCTGGCGGCGGTGCTCCTGGGCGTCGGCCGCGCGATCGGCGAGACCATGGCGGTGCTGATGGCGACGGGCCATTCGGTTCGAATCCCCACCAGCATCTTCGATCCCGTCCGCACGCTCACCGCCACCATCGCCGCCGAGCTCGGGGAGACCTCTAAGGGCTCGGACCACTACCAGGTGCTGTTTCTGATCGGAGTCCTGCTGTTCACCATCACCTTCATCGTCAACCTGACCGCGGACCTGGTGGTCAAGGGCATCCGAAAGCAATAGCGCCATGACTTCACGAGCCTCGCATCTTGCGGTCGCGACCTTCGCCGGGACGCCCTTCGTCCGACGGAAGGAGCGAAACGAAATGGTCGCGAAGTGCTTTTTCGGGATGATGGCGGCCGCGATGATTGTGCCGCTCATCCTCATCGTGGGCTACATCGTCGTCCAGGGATGGCCCCTTCTTTCCTGGGAGTTTCTCACCACCAATCCGCGCGGCGGCGGCGTGCGCGGCGGTGTCTGGTCGGCTCTGATCGGCACCCTCTACCTCGTGGGCTTCTCGCTGCTCATCTCGGCGCCCATCGGAGTGCTCGCCGCGGTGTACTTGAACGAGTACGCGCGCGACAACTGGTTCACGCGCGTCGTGAATCTGGCCGTCGTGAACCTCGCGGGCGTTCCGAGCATTGTCCACGGGCTCTTCGGCCTCGGGGCCTTTGTTTACTTCGCGAACCTCAACGAGGGGAAGAAGTCGATCATCGCGGCCGCGCTCACCCTGGCCGTGATGACGCTGCCAGTGATCATCGCCTCGACCAAGGAGGCGCTGTCCAGCGTGCCTGTTTCCTTTCGCGAGGCCTGCTGGAACGTCGGCGCGACCCGCTGGCAGACCATCTGGCGGATCGTGCTGCCCAACTCCATCAGCGGCATCCTGACCGGAGTGATCCTCCAGGTCTCCCGAACCGCGGGCGAGACGGCCCCCGTGATGCTCACGGGAGTCACGACCTGGAAGATGATCGAAAGCACGGGCTGGCTGCTGTATCACCCGGTGAAGGACCAGTGCATGGCGTTGTCCATGCATCTCTACTACATCGCGACGCAGGCGAGCGGCGCTCCCAAGGCGCTTCCCTTCGCGATCGCGACCGTGCTGGTCGGCGCGGTCGTGCTCGTCAACGCCACCGCGATCATTTTCCGCATCTACCTCCGATCCCGAAAGAAATGGTAGCGACCATGCCCAACCCGAATGTTTCCACTTTCTCCGCGTCCGTCGGAGCCCCGCCCGTGTCGCCCAAGGTCGAGGTCCGGGACCTTCGACTGGCCTACGGGGCCAAGGAGGTGCTCCACGGCATCTCGTTCCACATCGATCCGAACGAGATCCTGGGCGTGATCGGACCGGCCCAGTCCGGCAAGACCTCCCTGCTGCGCTGCGTCAATCGCACCATCGACTTCACGGCGAGCGCCAGGACCTCGGGGGTTGTGAAGGTCGACGGAGAGGATGTTCGAACGTTGCGCGATGTGTACGGGCTTCGGCGCAAGATCGGGATGGTGGCCCCGCTCCCCGTGGGCCTGCCGCTGAGCATCTACGACAACGTCGCGTTCGCGCCGCGCGCCGCTGGGCTGCGCGACAAGGGGCGGCTTAACGACCTGGTTGAACGCTGCCTGACCCAGGCCGCGCTCTGGGACGAGGTGAAGGATAGGCTCGATTCCCTCGGCACCAAGCTTTCCGGCGGACAGCAGCAGCGCCTCACCATCGCGAGGGCGCTCTCCCATGAGCCCGAGATTCTGTGCCTCGACGAGTTCAGCATCGCCATCGATCCCGTCACCACCATGAGGATCGAGGATGTTCTCAAGGAGCTGCGCCGAAACATGACCATCATTCTCGTGACCAATTTGGTGCAGCAGGCGCGACGGCTCGCCAACCGGACCATGTTCCTCTGGAACGGCGAGATCATCGAGATCGATCGGACGGAGGCGATGTTCAGCGACAGCCCCAAAGACAAACGCACCTACGACTATGTCAACGGCATCTTTGGCTAAGCCCCAGCCGCAGGAGGGGTCCCCGACGATGGCCGGCCCCCCCCACGGCATCACCACCCGGGATCTCTGTCTTTGGTACGCGAAGTTTCAGGCGCTGAAGAACATCACCGTCCGGATACGACACGGAATCATCACCTCCCTGATCGGCCCCAGCGGCTGCGGCAAGACGACCTTCCTTCGTTGCCTCAACCGCGTGAACGAGCGCTACGGGTATGTCACCACTCAGGGAGAGATCCAGATTCATGGAAAGAACATCTATGACGCCGACGTCTCGCTGATCGAGCTGCGAAAGCAGGTGGGCATGGTCTTCCAGCGGCCCAATCCGCTTCCGATCTCCATCTACGAGAACGTGGTTTTTGGGTTGCGCATTCACAACGAGAAGAAAGCTTCCCGGAGCGAGTTGGACGCGGCGGTGGAGAAGTCGCTGACCGAGGTCGGCCTGTGGAACGATCTCAAGGACCGCCTGCAGGCGAGGGCCACCAGCCTTCAGCTGGAGCAGCAGCAAAAGCTGTGCATCGCCCGGCTGCTCCCCCTCAAGCCCGACCTCATCCTGATGGACGAGCCCTGCAGCTCCCTCGACGTCGAAGGCACCCGGGCGATCGAGGAGCTCATGCGCGAGCTTCGCGGTCGCTACACGATCGTGATCGTGACCCACAACATGGCCCAGGCTCGGCGCGCCAGCGATGAATGCATCTTCATGCTTCTGGGCGAGCTGGTGGAGCACTCCCGAACCGAGGACCTGTTTCTCTCGCCCAAGGACTCCAAGACCGCCGATTACATCGAAGGCCGATACGGGTAGCTCGGATGCCCCGCGCTCCATGAGATTGTTCGCGGGCTCAGCGGGCGGGCCAGCTCAGGTGGCGTTGCAGAAAGTCGAAGGTTCCCTTGCCGTTGATGGCGTGAGGTCCGTTGAAGAACTCGATCTCCGCGCGCTCCGGAATCCCCAGCTTCACGTAGAGCCGACGAACACGCGCGAACTCGTGCGCCACCCACTCGTCCGGCGCCACGCCGTCGTCGTGTCCCCTCTCCACCATGAACGGCCTGGGCGCGATGAGCGCCGCCATCTCCGCGTAGCTGAGGGTATGCCCCATATTCCATTCCGGCATCTCATACTCGTTCGTGAAGAGATAGCTGTAGGCGGCGTCGGTCGTCGCGTTCTTGCGGATCCATTCGTTGAAGTCGGCGGAGCAGATGGAAAGACAGTAGCCGTCGAGGAGCGCGGGAACGCGCATCGCCGTCTTGCCTCCATAGCTGATTCCATAAAAGCCGATGCGGCCGGCGTCCACGAAAGGTTGAGCGCCCAACCATTCCAGGATTCGCGCGTGCTGCGCGACGATGACGGAGAACAGGGAGCGTTGAAGCGGATTCGCCTTGCGCTGCAACACCCGGAATTGATCGTGACCCCGATAAGGATTGTGCGGGGAGAAAACAACGAATCCCCTGCGCGCCAGCTGGGAGGCGAACGCTTTGTAGCCTCGGTATGGGTCCGACTTGGGATCTTCGATCACGGGATCCCAGGGGAGTCCCTCCAGCCCATGCTGACAGACCACCACCGGGCGATGCTCGCCCGGTTTCAGGTCCGTCGGGAGCAGCAGCGCTCCCCACGCGAACACATCCGGCCAGACATCCAATGTCACGTCGTAGGCCGTCCAGTTCGCGTTGGACTCGATCAGGCGGCTGCGGGGACGCGCGGGCTGGGTTGCCGCCGGGAAGCGCCCGATCACCGTGTCCCAAAGCTCCTCGCGAAACGGGCGAGTCGTCTCTTTCCACGCGGTCGCGTCCCGCAGAGGAACGGCTTTCAAGAAATGGCGATCGCGCGCGGACTCCGATTCGCGCATCAACCGCTGCGTGTGCTGGACGAGCTCGTCGAGCTGCGCCCTCTGCCGCTGCCCGGAGTCGAATTCGCGTCGCGCGTCCACCGGAGCGGTCCCGGGTTCGGCCAGCGATCCGTCCAGCGCGCCCAGGGCCTCGAGAAACAGGGTCATTGTCTTGTCGGAGCCAAAGGCCACCGTTGAGCCCTCGCTCCCGTTGACCAGTTGAATCCACCGCCCGGCCCATGGCGCCGACATCAGCTTCCCGGCGCGACCGACCTCCGCTTCCATCGTGGCGAACTGGGGCGTCTGCCCGGCGCCGGGCGCGGCGCCGGAGCGGCCGTCGTGAGGCGGCGGCGGACCCGGGATGCCGGGCGATTCGCTGTGCTCCACGATCAATGCGCGAGGCGCCACAAGGCTTGCGATCTCGGCGTCGCCGAACTCGCGTAGAAGCCCGAACACATTGTGATAGATGGGCTCGGACCAAACCTTCTGTCGCGAGTCGAAGTAACCGCTCACAACCGTCGCGTGAATGCGATCATCCAATGCCGCCGCATGCAGCGCCAGCAGGCCCCCCTCCGCGTATC
Source organism: Verrucomicrobiota bacterium (assembly GCA_016199985.1). GTDB lineage: Bacteria > Verrucomicrobiota > Verrucomicrobiia > Limisphaerales > UBA11320 > UBA11320. Next base: position 91,989 of record JACQFQ010000030.1, read on the forward strand.
CGACAACGCCGATCTTCACCGGCGGACCTTGCGCGTTCTGCTTCTCGAACCAGTCGACGCCGGCGAGGATTTTTTGCGCCTCGTAGCCGATGACGTGGCGTCCGAGCTCGAACGCCTGGCGATACAGCCATTCCCGATGCGGCTGATTGGTGAAACGATTCAGGCGTGAGCTGCCCGAAAACGTGTCCGAGCGGCTGATCAGCACGGGGACCAGCACCTGGCAGCCGGACTCGGCAAGCCTGCGGGCGAACTGCGACCGGGGATCCACGCCCGCCGCAAGCCCGAAGAGCATCTCGGGAGTCTGATCGGCGTCGGACAGCGCCACCACCCGGGCGCGAATCGGCGTCTTGGGCTCCGCCACCAGTCCCTCCGCCCACACGTCTTCGAACACGGGCCATCTCACGGCCCAGATGCGGATGCGGTCGGTCTCAGCCACCAAGGCGGGGTCGCGCGTGGAGCTGACGTAGGAGAGCGATCGGAAGGGAACCCTGGCGTCGACCGCCCCGATGGCGTTGCGGAGATGATCCCGCTGCGGCGCCACGGAGCGGAGGTAAGCGCCCGCCGATGTCATGTCCCGCCGCCACAGCGACGCGCGCCGCTCGATGGAGCGATCGATCTCGCGCATCAGGAATCGGTCGATGCCCGCAACCATCGCGGCCGAACGATCCTCATCGGAGGCGAGAAGCTCAGTCCCCTCGAGCGTCGGAGCCGCGGCGGCGCGCAAGGAGGGGCCATGCGACAGAAGCAAGCAGGCAAGGCAGGACGAGATCCATTTCATGAGAGGCATTGCGGTTGCTCGAATGCCTACGCCTGAGGCCCGCGCGGGTCGAGGCCAAATCAGGGCATCTTCACGTTGAAGGAGAGGAACACGGCGTGCGCGACGTAGTTGTTGAACCCGCCCGTGTTTTTCTCGTCGTAGTGGTAGAAGCCGTACTGCAGCCGTGTGGTGACGTTCTTGCGGAAGCGCCAGGTGACGCCGCCCTGCGCTCCATGCAGCTCGTAATCGAGCCCCAGGGGCAGTCCCTCCGCGATATTCGCCTGGCCATAATCGGCGCGCGACCAGTTGTAGCTGCCCGTCAGGTCCGTGGTCGGGCTCAACGCGTAGGTCGCGCTCGAGACCACCGAATACATATTCCCGCGATAGGGGACGACCGACGCGATATCGCTCTGCTCGGTGGTGGTGCGCGTGTGGCGATATGTTGCGGTCTCCTGGAGGCTCAGGCGCGTCCAGGGGTGAATCGAAGCTCCGACGCTGTAGCTGTGCGCGTCCTGCTTCCCGCTAAACTGCCCGCCTCCGGGAACGCCGGTGACGGGCTCGGCATCCGTGCCCGTCCAGTAGTCGCTGTCCGTCCACTTATACGTGAATGTCGCGCGAATCCAGGAGGCGAGCTTAAAGGTCGCGTGCCCCTCGACTTCGTCCGTGGCCGTCTCCCGCTCCCTGATGAACGCCGGATAGCCCGCCGAGCCGTAGAACGGCCCGTTGTCGAGGCGGGTGGTGTAATGATCCGCGTAGTCGCGATGTCGAAAGTGGCCGCCGAAGCTCACGCGCGGAACCGGACTCGCGCTGAAGCCGGCGCGCCAGTCCTTCAGGTCCGAATGAACGCCGCTGTCGCGGTCCGCCACAAAGTAATAGGACGCGCCCGCAAGGCTTTGAAAAAGATCCATCGTCTCCTGCCGCATCCGCGCCTCGGCGAAGAGCACTGTGGAGGGAATACGCGTGAAGCGAAGGGCGACGCTCTCCTGAACGGAGGTCTTGTCGTAGTTCCCCGCGACGGCGTCGATCTCGCCGGTGGTGGCGAACGGCGCCACGTTCAGCAGCTGTTGTCCAAAGCCGCGTTGGCCCGTCCACTCGCTCTGCGCTCCCGCCACCAATGAAAGGCCTTCCCAGGGGCCGAGCAAGAAGTTGGCGTTGGCCATATGGGTTTCGCGATCGAGGACAATGTCGTAGCCCGAAATGTTTCCATTGAGCGGGAATCCACTGTCCGCGTAATAGTTTCCGACAAGGCCAACCGCGCTGTCGCCTCGCAGGCGGCTGTAGAGATAGCCCGCTGACGCGAACAGCCAGCTCTTCAGCTGCTTTTCCAATTGCAGGGCGTTCGCCCCATGGAAGTGGCTGGCCGTTTCCGTGAGGGTCGTGGCCTCGAACGCGCCGGAGCCTAGGTTGAAGAGCTGCGTCTGATGGTCGCTGTTGACGTGATAGAACTCTCCTCGAAACTGGTCCTGCAGCCGCCACCCTTCCCAGGTGTGATCGAGATCGAACCGAAGAATGTGCGTTTGCTCGCGCAGCGACTTATAGGCGGGGTAGACCGAGCGGCCGGTTGTGGTGGGATCCTCGGTGTTCCCCCAGTTGAGCATGCCCTTCTCGCCATCGCGGTATTGATACTCATAGCCGAGCGTCATCACCGGCCAATGGGGACGATTGAGCGTGAGGTCGAACCAGGCGCGCCCCGAATCCAGATACAGGGCCCTATCCAGGTTGGGAGACTGGGTCGCGAGGCCGGGATGGTATCCGCCCTGGTCTGAGAAGTATTTGCGGGCCTGCTCCCATCCAAACTTGACGGAGCCCAGCTTGGGCTTCGTCAACTCGAGGCTGATGTGGTAGTCGTCGCGAAGAATCCTCGCGTGCGCCTTAAACCGGCTCTCGTCCGGCAGGCGCTCCGTGAAATCCAGGCTCTGAATGCCCCCGTTGACGCCCTGAGGCATCCAAAAGTGCTCCCGGAACTTCGCCTCGTTCCCCTTCACTCCCACGCCGCCGAAGATCGTGGTGACATCGAGATCGTAGGGCGGGGCTTTCGCGGTCGCGCCCCAAACGACGCCCTGATCGATCCATGCGCGCAGCAGCGACACTTGTTCGGTTGTCAACGGATCGCCCTTGCCCGCGGGCGGCATTTCCATGTCGGAAACCAAACGCGCGACGTAATGAATCAGGGCGCTTTGATCGCTCTTGCCGGGCACGATCGCGACTCCATTGTCGCCGCCCTTCAAGGCCGCTTCTCTTGAATCGAGACGAAACCCGCTCTTGGGTTTCTCGGGGCCGTGGCACCGGAAGCAGGAACGCTCGAACAGCGGGCGGATATCGCGGTCAAAGTCGATCGGCTTCGCGGATGGAGGAGGCAGCTTCGACACGTCCACCGTGGCGGCCGTGGCGGCCGTGGCGGCAAGGGACGCGCCGCCGAGACCCGCCAACAGGCCCGCTCCGAAGCCGTGTCGCCTGAAGAACCTGGTTCGCATTGAGGGATGGAGTGAAGGGTTGGCGGGCTAGTAGAGGAACCGGGGATGCACTTGCGATCCATGGACAGCCGCGTGGCAGCCAGCGCTCCAGCAGCCGCCCAGCCGCAGATTTGCCGTGTGATCCCACTTGCCGATGAAGATCTTGAGGCCCGCGGTTCCCGGCACGGGGATTTGGGCATGACACTTGAGACACAGGTTGCTGTCGCGCTCAACAAGCATCTTGGCGTTGATGGAACCGTGAGGGCTGTGACAAACGGTGCACCCTTCGCGCATCGCCTCGTGCTCGAAGACGTGGGGGCGCGTCTGCTCGCGATGGCAAGTGGCGCAGGACTCGTTGACCCGCGCCATCGCAAGGCCCGAGGTCGCGGGCTTCATGATGTCGAGTCCGTGCGGGTCGTGGCACTGGACGCAATTCATTCTCCCTTCGGGCAGCGGATGGTGCTGGGGAAGGTTGAACTCGGTTCGGACCTGAAGGTGACATTCGTAGCAGGCCTCGGGCTTGTTGCCCGGATTCACTATGAATTTTCCGCGACCTCCGCCTCCTGCGACATGGAGGCTGCCCGGGCCGTGGCAGGATTCGCAACCATGGAGGTCGCCTCCCTTCCCCGCGATCACCTGAATCTGCGCATGGCGGCTCATGGCGAACGAGCGCGAGATGTTTGTGTGGCATTCGAAACAGGTCTTGTTTCCGACGAAGGAGGCTCCCTCAATATGCGGCGGCGCGACGACGGTTCGTTCGATCGTGCCGCACGAGCTGAGCAAGAGGAGGCAACCGCAGAGAGCCAGGAGCATCGCGCCGGCCAGCGCGTGTGGAGCTCGGGGCGGCGTCATGCCATCCTCCGATCGAGAGGTTTCATCCGTGGTTGCGCGCAAGGCCTGTTCCGGTCAAGGAGGCGCGATGGGTGCATGCGGCGCAGAATGCGCAGGCTGATTTCGTCGGAGCAAGCGAGTTTTTCTGCGGGCTTTCCCGCAGAGGGCCGCTTGCGTCCTGGCGCGAAGTCCGACCGATCTGGACCGCGTCAGCCCTCGGGCGCATTGGCGTTCGACGCGCGATGGGATTCGGACAATGACTTTGGCGGGGCTCGCATTGCCCTCATCGCCCGTGGTGGAAGAGCGTTGGAGGGCGACTCCAGTCCATGACGCTTCGCGATTGGGAGGCGTGCGGCGCATGACAGCGGCCGCGCCGCGCCGTGTTGACACCTCCGTCCGCCCCCGGTACGGTCGCGGCGCTGTTTCGCCGATCTATGCGCGCACTCGCTGATTCATTGCTCGAACTGATTCGCCGCACCTCCGCCGAGATTCCCGATGATGTGCGGCGGGCCATCCTCCGCTCCCTGGAGGACGAGAAAAAGGGCACGATCGCCGCGTCCGCGCTCAAGATCATCGAGCGGAACATTCAGCTCGCTAAACAAAAGTCCCAGCCCATCTGCCAGGACACCGGCAGCATCCTCTTCTACGTCGACGCCCCGGTCGGATTCGACCAGATCGCCTTCTCCGAGGTCGCGCGAAGCGCCGTGACGCTGGCGACGAAGAAGGGATTCCTCCGCCAGAATTCCGTGGACTCCCTCACCGGGAAAAACGACGGAACGAATGTCGGACCGGGCGCGCCCGCCTTTCACTTTCATCAGCGTCGCTCCCCCGACATCCAGGTTCGCCTCGTGCTCAAGGGCGGCGGATGCGAGAACGTTGGCGCCCAGTATTCGCTGCCGTGCGAGTCGCTGCAGGCGAACCGCGACCTGGACGGATGCCGCAGGGCGATCCTCGACGCTGTGCTCCAGGCTCAAGGCAAGGGCTGCGGGCCGGGCATTCTGGGCGTGTGCATTGGCGGCGATCGCGCGACGGGATACGAGCTGTCGAAGACCCAATTCCTCAGAATGCTCGACGATCGGAATCCGCACCCAGACCTGGATCGGCTGGAGCAAGATGTTCTCAAGACCGCGAACGAGCTGGGCATCGGCCCCATGGGCTTCGGTGGGAAGACCACCCTGCTCGGGGTGAAGATCTGCGCCGCGAACCGGCTGCCCGCGTCGTTTTTTGTGAGCGTCAGCTACATGTGCTGGGCCTATCGTCGACAGGGATGCGACCTGGACGCCGAGGGCGCGATTTCACAATGGCTCTACTAACCTCAACCCGAACCCATTTCTCGAGGACTTCGCCATGATTCATCTCACGCCCCCCTTCACGGAAGAGAAGATCCGGGCTCTCAAAGTCGGCGACGAGGTCGAGATCAGCGGCGTGCTCTACACCGGGCGCGACGCGGTTCACAAATACCTGTATGAAGGCGGCGCGCTGCCGCAAGAGGTCAACCTGCGCGACGGCATCCTGTACCATTGCGGGCCCGTGGTGATGCGCGACGAGCAGGGCGGATGGAAGGTGACCGCGGCGGGTCCCACGACATCGATCCGCGAGGAGCCCTACCAGTGGCGGATCATCCGCGATTTCGGCCTGCGCGGAGTCATCGGCAAGGGCGGCATGGAAGGCAAGACCCTGAAGGCGTGCCAGGAACATGGCTGCGTTTACTTTCACGCCGTCGGCGGCGCGGCGCAGGTTCTCGCGGAATGCGTCCGCAAAGTCCGGAACGTTCACCTGCTCGAAAAGTTCGGCGCGCCTGAAGCCATCTGGGAGTTCGAGACGGAGCGTTTTCCCGTGGTGGTGACGATGGACTCGCACGGAGTCTCCATGCATGACACCATCTACCAATCCAGCCAGAAGGCTCTCGCCTCCCGACTTTAATGGGGCGCATCGCCTTCGACCGACCTCGCGGACCTCGCGGCGGGCCCGTCCTCTCCTTTGCTCCTTCCTGACTCGTGGCGAAAACCTGCGTCATTTTTAACCCCGCCGCTCGAGGAGAGAAGGCTCTCGCTTTTCAGGAGAAACTGCGCGCGCTGTCCGATCGATTCACGCTGCGTCCCACCGACGCCCCGGGCGCCGCGCGCCGGCTCGCGCGGGAGGCGGTTGCCGAGGGATTCGAGCGCGTCATCGCCGCCGGAGGCGATGGGACGGTGAACGAGGCGGCCAATGGCCTTCTCGACGGCGAGTCCGCGGGCGTCGACGTCGCCCTCGGAGTCATCCCGCTGGGAACCGTCAATGTGTTCGCGAAGGAGATCGGCGTTCCCAGCCGCGTTCCCGAAGCGTTGCGAATCGTCGAAGCGGGTCGCTCGCGACTCATCGACGCGCCGCTTGCGACGTTCCGCTCGGACTCTCGTCAGGAGGAGGCGCGAGCGTTTTTGCAGCTGGCCGGGGCGGGGCTCGACGCGCGGGCCATCGCGCGAGTGCGATGGGATCTCAAGAAGAGGATGGGGCCGCTCGCCTATATTGTGGCGGGCTTTGAGGCTCTCCGTGAATCCGTCGCTCCGATTGAAGTGGAGTCGGCCGAGCGGAGCGCCGTCGGCCCCCTGGTATTGATCGGCAACGGGCGCTTTTACGGCGGTCGATTCCAGGTGTTCCCCGGGGCTGACCTGGGCGACGGCTGGCTGGACGTGGCGGTGTTCCCGGAAGCGGGCCTCGGGGCGTTGACACGGTTTGGGCTGGGCTGGCTGACCGGCAATGTGCATCGATGGACGGGAGCGATCGCCTGGAGAACGAAACGGCTGGCCCTGAGGTGCGCCGATCCGATGCCCATGGAGCTGGAGGGCGACAACGTGGGATTCCTCCCCGCGGAGATCAGGATCACGGGGCGGCGGCTGCGCGTGCTGGTTCCCTAATTCGAGTGGACCGGAGCGCGTGAACTTGACAGTGTTTTCCCTCATGTCACAGAGCGCTTCGCATCTTCCCAACCAGCTGTTCATCGATGGGGCTTATCGCGCCTCGGCCTCGGGCCGCCGCTCAGCCCTCATCAACCCCGCGCTGGAGCAGCCGTTCTGCGAAGTGGCGGCGGCGGACGCCTCGGACGTCGATGCCGCGGTTCAAACGGCCCATCGCGCGTGGGAGTCCGGATGGCGGGATCTTTCCCCGGGCAAGCGGACGGAGATTCTATTTCAGGTCGCCCGGACGTTGCGCGAAAACCAGGAGGCCATCGCGCGGCTCGAGATGCTCCAGATCGGCAAGCCCATCAGCGACGCGCTCGATGAAGCCGGCCTTGGCGCCCGCGTTTTCGAATACTACGCCGGGGCCGTGACGAAGTTTTGCGGGCAGACCATCCCGGTCTCGCGGGGCGGATTCGACTTCACGTTGCGCGAGTCCATGGGCGTCGTCGCGGCAATCGTTCCCTGGAACTTCCCGTTCCCGATCGCCTGCTGGAAGGCCGCGCCGGCGTTGGCCGCGGGCAATTGCGTCGTGCTCAAGCCCGCCTCGCTTTCGCCGTTGACCGCCCTGCTTCTCGGCGAACTCGCCCACAAGGCCGGCCTGCCGCCCGGAGTGCTTCAAGTGTTGCCGGGCGCCGGATCCGCCATCGGAGACGCCCTGGTCGCGCACCCGCTCATCCGCAAGATTTCGTTCACCGGCTCCACAGAGATCGGCCGGCGCATCATGGAGTGCGCCTCGAAGGACCTGAAGCGCGTGTCGCTGGAGCTGGGAGGGAAGTCGCCCAACATAGTGTTCGCCGACTCGGATTGGCGGAAGGCGGCCGATTCCTCGCCGATGAGCGTTTTCGCCAACACGGGCCAGGACTGCTGCGCCCGCAGCCGGGTGTTTGTCGAGCGACAGGTCTACCAGCCGTTTGTGGAGCGGTTCACCGCGGCGACGCGGCAGCTGATTGTGGGGGACCCTACGGATCCGAAAACGCAACTCGGACCGATGGTCTCGGCGGGGCAGCGCGCGACGGTTGAGGAATTCCTCGCCGACGCCCGTTCGCGAGGGACGCGTTTTGCGGTCGGCGGAGATCGGCCCGCAGGACGCGGCTACTTCCTCAATCCGGCCGTGCTGCTGGACGTGGGGGCGCAGGACCGATGCTGGCGCGAGGAGATCTTCGGACCCGTCGCGGCGATCGTTCCCTTCGACGACGAAAGCGAAATGATTCGCGAGGTCAACGCTTCGCCGTACGGATTGAGCGGATCGATTTGGACCAACGACCTGCGCCGGGCGATCCGCGTGTCGAAGGCGACGCAGAGCGGCGTGCTCAGCGTCAATTCCCACAGCAGCGTTCATGTGGAGGCGCCGTTCGGCGGGTTCAAGACGAGCGGGCTCGGGCGCGACCTCGGGATGTCGGCCATGGAGGGATATACGGAGCTGAAGAACGTTTACATCGCCGAGTAGAGCCGTCGCGAAGCACATCCATGGACATCAAAGAACTCTCCCAGTTGGCGCGCTCGGGCGCGATTGACACCGTGATCGTTGCGGCGCCCGATCCTTTCGGCCGGCAGGTCGGCAAGCGTTTCCACGTCGACTTTTTTCTCAAAGCCGTCGCCGCGAAGGGCACGCACGCCTGCAACTATCTGCTGACCGTGAATCTCGACATGGATCCGCTCGACGGATTCCGCCTGGCGAGCTGGGAAAAGGGGTTCGGCGACTTTGAGATGCGTCCGGACCTGAGCACGCTTCGCGCTCTTCCGTGGCAGCCGGAGACGGCTTGGGTCCTCTGCGACTTCCTGCGCCACGATCACAAGCGCGTCGCCGAAGCTCCCCGTTCGGTTCTCAAGACGCAGCTCGACGCCCTCGACGCTCAGGGGTTGACCTGCTACTGCGCGAGCGAGCTGGAGTTCTACCTGTTCAACCAGACCTACCACTCCGCGGCGGAGAGCGGCTACAGGGACCTCCAACCCTCCAGCGACTACCGCATCGACTATCACGTCATGCAGCCCACGCGCGACGAGCCCTTGATGCGCGCGATCCGCAACAACATGACCGCCGCCGGCATCCCTGTGGAAAGCAGCAAGGGCGAGTGGAGCCGCGGTCAGCATGAGATCAATTTCGCCTACGACGAGCCGCTGCGGATGGCGGACCAGCATGTGTTGTTCAAGCAAGGGGTGAGGGAGATGGCCGAGCAGCAGGGCAAGGCTGTGACGTTCATGGCCAAATACGCCTCCAGCGAAGCGGGCAACTCCTGTCATATCCATATGAGCCTTTGGAAAAAGGGCCGCAACTTGTTCGCCAATCCCGCGAAAGGGCGAGGAAAGGGCGAGGAAGGATCTCAGGGCTCGCCGCTCTTCCGGCGGTTTTTGGGAGGGCTGATGCGATACAGCCCGGAACTTTGCCTGTTCTTCGCGCCGACGATCAACAGCTACAAACGCTATCAGGCGGGCAGCTGGGCGCCCACGCGCATGGCCTGGTCCACAGACAATCGGACCTGCGGTTTTCGCATCGTGGGCGAAGGGGGATCGTTTCGAATCGAGAATAGAATGCCGGGCGCCGACGCGAATCCGTATCTCGCGTTCTCCGCCATGCTGGCGGCGGGGATGGCCGGAGTGCGGGAGAATCTTGATTGCGGCCCGGCCTACTCCGGCAATGCCTACGTGGACCCGAAGCTCGCGCGCCTGCCGTCGAGTCTGGGCGAGGCGGCCGGGCGATTGGCCGCGAGTCAGCTGGCCCGAACGGCTTTCGGCGACGACGTCGTGGATTTCTACGCGCGGCACGCCCAGCTGGAATGCCAGGCCTTTGGCGACGCGGTGACCGATTGGGAGAAACGCAGATACTTCGAGCAGATCTAGCCCGACGGAGCAATGCGGGCTACGGATTCACGAGCTTGAGCTCGTACTGGGGCGACAGCTTGCTGTCGCGTCCCGAGGGACCAAAGCGCGCGTAGTCGTAGTCGAACTTGAAATGGTAGTTGACCACGCTTTGATCCCGGGCGGCGGGGATTGTGCCTTCCCACCGATGATCCACCTTGAGCGTCCGCCGCATCGGATAGGACTGGCTTCCCACGACGATGATCGGGGTGATCGTTTCATGCTTCAACGACTGTTGCGTCGTGACCAGCTCCACTTCCACGGGATAGATGCCAGTGGCGTTCCGGACCTGCTGGCTGGGCGTGAGGTTCGTGATCGTGGTATTGGCGCAGCCCGCCAGAAGCAAGGACAGAAGAGAGAGCGCAAGAGCGTTTCGGATCATAATCAAGTTCGTCGCGGAGCGTGCCGAGCCGGGTTGCTGAAGGCAAGGGGGATTTGGTTCCCGGTGGAAGGCTTGATTCACCTTGCTTGCGGGGCGGTCTCTTGGGACGCTGCGCCCAGACTCACGCTTCCGATCCGCGCCAGGCCACGAGAGTCCGATAGGATCCGATTTAGACGGAACTTCGCGCTGCCCGGACCGGGACATCGGTGCAAAGCAATCAACATTCGCCGCCTATGAACACGCCTCTGAACCTGGTCCCCCATGCCTCGCGTCGTCGCTTCATCCAGTCCGCCGGATGGGCCGCGTCCTTTTTCCTGGTCCCTGGCGCCTTCGCGGAGCATCTGACGCGGACCCCCGCGCAGACCGAGGGGCCGTTCTACCCCGACCATCTCCCCCTCGACACCGACAATGATCTTCTGGTCGTGAACGCAGCCCTGACTCCCGCTGTGGGCGAGGTGACCTATGTCAGCGGACGCATTCTCGATCCGCGCGGCGAGCCGGTGCGGAACGCGGTGGTGGAGATCTGGCAGTGCGACGCGAATGGCGCCTACTTGCACAGCAAGACGGGCAACAAGGAGAAAGCGGACAAGGGCTTCCAAGGCTTCGGGCGATTCATCACCGGGTCGAGCGGCGAGTATCTCTTCCGCACCATCAAGCCCGTCCCGTACCCGGGCCGCGCTCCCCACATTCACTACAAGATCAAGGGCAAGGGCAAAGACCTCCTGACGACGCAGTGCTATATCAAGGGGCATGCCGGCAACGAGAAGGACGGCGTCTACGCGGGCATCAAGGATCTGAAAGCGCGCCGGGCGGTGACGATCGATTTCGCCCCCCTGAAAGGCGCTCGCGCCGGAGAGCTGGCCGCGCGTTTCGACATTGTTCTCGGAACCACCCCGGAGATTTAACGGCGGTTGAAGTTGCGTTTCAAAGTCGAGGGGATGACTTGCGCGCACTGCGTGCGCCGTGTGCAGGAAGCGTCGCAAGCCGTGCTGGGCGCGGGCGATGTGGATGTCGACCTCGACAGCGGCGAGCTCACGGTTCGTTCGAAACCGGGCGCGATCCCGGATGCCGCGGCTGTGGTCCAGGCGCTGAGGGCGGTCGGATATCCGGCGCTGCTCATCGCTCCCGATCCAGGGACGCCGGAGCGAACCTCCTCTCCAAGCGCCGGGAACGCGTGGAGGCGCTCGACCGTGGTGGGTCTCGCATGCGCGGTCCCCCTCATGTTGGGCGAGTGGGTTTTCCGATGGCATCACACTCCCTGGTTCACGGCGCTGAGCGCGGGGCTGGCCACCGTCGCGATGGCGGTGAGCGGACAGCGATTCGCTCGCGGCGCATGGAATCAAGCGCGGGCGGGCGCGTTTGGCATGGATGCCCTGGTGACCCTGGGGTCCGGCGCGGCCTACTTGTTCAGCGGCGTGGGGTGGCTCACGGGTCTTCACGCGCATCTCTACTTCCTGGAAGCCACCGCGATCCTCGCCTTCATCAGCGGAGGACATTGGCTGGAGGCCCGCACCTCCGCTCACGCCGAAGGAGCGCTCCGATCGCTGCTGCAACTCGCGCCCGAAACCGCCTGCCTGCAGACCGCCTCCGGCGAGGAGCAGTCGACGCCGATTGCGGACTTGCGGATCGGCGATCGGGTCGTGGTCCGCTCCGGGGATCGAGTCCCGACGGACGCCGAGGTCGCGGAGGGAATGTCGACGCTCGACGAATCCATGCTGACCGGCGAATCGATTCCCGTGGCCAAAGGCCCCGGCGACTCGCTTTACGCGGGCACGGTCAACAGGGAGGGCCGGATGATCGCGCGCGTGACCGCTTCCGGGGAGAACACCGCGCTCGCCCAGGTGATCGCCGCGGTGCGACGCGCTCAGTCGAGCCGGGCCGGCATCCAGCGGCTTGCCGATCGGATCAGCCAGGTGTTTGTCCCCTGCGTGGTCCTGACCGCGGTCGGTTGCGTCGTCGCATGGGGCTTTTTTCCGCAGGCCATGCTGACGCTTCATGACTCGCTCGCTGTCTGGTTGTGGAGCTCTCCGCTTCAAGCCGACCCGTGGGCCAACGCCGTCATTCAGGCCACCGCGGTGTTGGTCGTGGCTTGTCCGTGCGCCATGGGCCTGGCCACTCCCGCGGCCTTGATGGCCGCCGCCAACAGCGCGGCGCGGCGCGGGATTCTTATACGGGACGCCATCGCGCTGGAAAAAGCCGGCAAGCTGTCGACCATTGTTTTCGACAAGACTGGAACCCTGACGAGCGGCGCGCCCTCCCTGGTGAATCGGGCCTTCGCGCCCGAATGCGCCTCGATCGATGGGGCGCCCGAACTGGAAGCCCTCGCCGCGGGGCTCGCGTTCAATTCCAAACATCCCCTCAGCCAGGCGTTGGGCCGTCTTTCCGAGCGCCCGGCGGAGTGGGTGGACGTCCGTGAGTTCGCGGGCTGCGGGCTGGAGGGCCGGCTTGGTTCCAGCCGCGGAGGTTTTCCGGCTGGCGTCGTGGGACGCGTCGGATCCATCGAATGGTTGCGCGGTCTCGGCGTCTCGCTGGAGTCCTTGGAGCCCGCGCTGATTCAATGGAAACAGAGCGGAGTGTCTTGCGTGGGATTTGCGGTGGGGAGCCGGATCGTCGCATGCTTTGGTCTCAAGGACACCCTGAGGACCGAGGTTCGCGCGCTGATCACTGAGCTGAGGCGACAGGGCAAATCGGTGGCGCTGGTGTCCGGCGACCAAGCCGAGGTGGCCGAGTCTATCGGAGCGGAGGCAGGCCTGGGTCGGGACGAGGTGTTTGCCCCGGTGCGACCCGAGGCGAAGGCCGCGCTGATTGAGCGGTGGCAGTCCGAGGGACGTCGCGTCGCGTTCGTCGGCGATGGCATTAATGACGGTCCCGCCCTCGCTCAGGCCGATCTGGGCATCGCCGTTACCCGCGCCAGCGATATCGCGCGTCAGTCCGCCGGCCTCGTGTTGCTCAACGCTGATTTATCCGCGGTGTCAACAGCGCTGGACCTTGCCGCGCGCACTCTCCGCGTCATTCAGCAGAACCTCTTCTGGGCCTTTCTTTACAATGTCGGGGCCGTTCCGCTTGCGGCCTTGGGGTTTCTCAATCCCATGGTGTGCGCTGTGACGATGGGATTGTCGGATCTTCTGGTGGTCGGCAACTCGCTGCGTTTGTTGCGACGCGGTCCCGGAAGCCGATCTCAGCGGTGAACCGCGTAGACGGCCGACTCCGTGCGGAGATAAATGTGGCCGTCACTGATGGCGGGTGAACAGAGCGTGGGCTCGCTGAGCTTGTTTTCCGCGATGGTTTTGAAGGTGGGCGAAGCATCCAGGACATAACAGGTCCCTTCGCCGCTCAGGAAATAAACATGGCCGTCGGCGGCCACGGGCGAGACCTTGACGTTGGCCGAGAAGAGGCGCTCCTGCCAACGGGCCGCTCCGGTTTTCAGGTCCAGGCACGACGCCATGCCGTCATCGCGAATGAGGAAGACGTTTCCGCGGTACACAACGGGCGTGCTGCAATCGGGCGAGAACTTGGCGCATGTCCAGAGACGATCGGTCTCGGGTCTTTTCCCGGCGCCCGCGGTGGGAATGCCGAACGTATAGCCGCGGTTTTGAAATCCCGAAGCCACGACGATCGCGACGCCCTCCCCCGCGGCCATGCCGGAAATGGTGCGTCCGTAAGGATGCGGAACCTTGATGCCTCCATGCGACCAGATTTCGACGCCCGTCTTCGGTTCGTAGGAGCTTACGGCCTCGGAGCCCGCGAGAAGAATCTGTCGGCGGCCCGCTGTGTTGACGATGATGGGGCTTTCGTAGGAATCCTGGGCCTCGTCCTTGGGCTCCAGGTTGCGGTCTGTCTTCCACACCGTTTTCCCGGTGCGCCCGTTCACCGTCAGGAGATAGGAGGGTCCCTGATGCATGCAGGCGACAAGCAGGTTTCCATCGAGCAGCATTGGCGATGTGCCCATTCCGTGGTTGGCGTTGAACGCTCCGAACTCCTGGGAAAGATTGCGTTCCCAGACAGGTTTTCCGTCGGTGTCGAGGCAGACGAGAAGGCCTGTGCCGAATCGCGCCCAGACATGGCGTCCGTCGCTCACGGCCGTGGGCGTGGCCATGTTATGCAACTGGTTCGCGCGCACTTTGCCCTTTCCGACTTCGCGATCCCAGAGGATCTCGCCACCGCGGGCGTTGAGAGCGACGACATGGAGGCCCGTGTCCGGGGTCTGAAGCGTCACGTAGATCCTGCCGTTCACGACGATCGGCGAAGAAGCGCCTTTGCCGGGCAGCGGGCGACGCCAAGCGATGCCCTGGTCGGACGACCAGCGCGTCGGAAGATGGGACTCGGAGCTCACGCCGAGGCCGTCCGGTCCGTGGAAGCACGGCCAATCCCCTGCCGAGGCCAGCAGAGGGCACAGGATGCAGAAGGAGGCCAGGAGGCTTTGCCGGAGGTGGGCGCGCATGCGATGAGTCATGATGGATATTGGGTGTAGCAAATCCCCAATCCGGGTCCAACAGGCAAATGCGGAGCGCGCGGCCCCCACTTTAGCCCTTGCGTCGGTAGTGGGTGGGGACGCAGCGGCTGTCGAGCTGGATCACGGAGTAGCCCCATGGCAGATAGCGCAGAGGTCCGCGCCGATCGGGATGTTCGACGCGCCAGGCGACCACCTCCCAGCCGTCGTTCTGCCTGTTGACCTCCCATTCGGCCCGATGCGCCCAAGTCTCTTTTTGTCCGAGGAGCCGGCGGGCCGCTGAAATCTGGGCGCTGTACTCGCCGTCCGGATCGGCGGGATGCTCCATGCGTCGCGCCTGGTCGGCGCATCCGAGGAACGCGAGCGCGAGGACAAACCGGCCGATGAGATGCACAATTCTCATTCCTCTGACATCGGCACGCGCGCCCGCCACACAAGCCCCGCTCGTGAATTTCCGGGTGGCGGCGGGCTTCGTCTTTGCCGCGTCTTGAGGGCAAGACCGCGCGATCGCTGGAGTCAGTTTGCGAACTCCCCTTGGACTTGGTGAGGCTTCATGCTTACTATCGGGTCAATCGTTCCGAAGCATGATCTCCTTTATTCGCGGCATCCTGATCGAAAGCCTGCCCGCGCAGGCCACGGTCGACGTTCATGGCGTGGGCTATGAGATCCAAATCCCGCTCTCCACCTACAATGCCCTTCCCGCCTCCGGCGGCGAGGTGAAGCTGCTTACCCAGCTGATCATTCGCGAGGACTCCCATGCGCTCTTCGGATTCTCCTCCCGGCCCGAGCGGGACATGTTCCGCCTCCTCGTTCACACCGTCAGCGGCATCGGTCCGAAGATCGCCCTCGGCATTCTGAGCGGGATGTCTGTCGCCGGGATCCGAAGCGCGGTGGCGCAGCGCGATCTCAAGGCGCTCTCGTCGATCTCCGGCGTGGGCAAGAAGACCGCCGAGCGGATTGTGGTGGAGCTGGCCGACAAGATGGGCGCCGCCACGGCGTTCGAATCGCCCGCTTCCGGATTGGCGCTCTCGCCCAATGACCAGAAGGCCAACGACGCCGTTCTCGCCCTGATGGCGCTCGGCTTCAAACAGCCCGACGCCCTCCAGTCGATTCGCGGCGCGCAGGCCATGCTGGGCCAAAGCGCGTCCATTGAGGATCTGGTGCGAGTGAGCCTGAAGCGTCCCTGATCGCGCCGATGATGACCTTTGAGCCAAAGCCCCTCGCCACGAGCGGCCCCTCGCCCGCCGCGAAGCCCGCCGTGGTCCCCCAGCGGCTTCGTTGGCATGGCAGCCTGGCGGCCTGGACGGTCCATCGATTGGTCTGCGGCCTGACGTTCACGCTGCGGCTTCGCTACCACGCCCCGGAGGAGACCGACTCTCTCATCCTGCGGCAGCCAGCGATTTTCAGCATCTGGCACAACCGTCTCGCGCTGGCCCTCCCATCCTACTGCAGGATGGTGCGGCGCCGACGTCCGGACCGCCGAATGGCGGCGATGGTCAGCGCGAGCAAGGATGGCGCCCTGGTCGCGCGCATTCTCGAGCATTTTTCAGCGGTGCCCATCCGAGGCTCGTCCAGCCGGCGAGGCTCGCAGGCGCTACGGGAGCTGATCACCCAGGCAAGTCTGGGGCGGGATCTGGCGATCACTCCCGACGGGCCGCGCGGACCGCGGCACCAGGTTCAGGACGGCGTCATCGGGCTCGCGCAGATGACCGGCCTCCCCATCATTCCCGCCAACTGCGCTCTGAGCGCGAAGATTCAGCTCAGGAGCTGGGACCGTTTCCAGATTCCTCTCCCTTTCGCCCGCTGGGATCTGAGGCTCGCCGCGCCTGTTTGGGTGCCGCGCGAGGCCGATGCCGCGGAGCGCGAGCGCCTTCGCCTTGAAGTTCAGGAGCGCATGCTGGATCTCGTTCCCGCGGATCGCGAGCCTTGAGCCGGGCGCCGGAGATCGCGCTATCGAGAGAAGCCCGGGTTAGGCTGGCGCGTTCGACCCGACAGCTTGTCTGATTGTGTCGAAACCCGCTTCGACGACCTTCTGTCGCAGCCCTTGCACGATCGATCGCGCGACGCCGGGACCTTCATACACCAGCCCGCTGTACACCTGAACCAGGCTCGCGCCCGCCGTGATCTTTTCCCAGGCGTCCTCCGCGCTGAAGATGCCGCCGACGCCCACGATCGGAACCCGACCCTTGGACGCGCTATAGAGATGGCGGATCACATCGGTGCTGCGATCTCGCAGCGGGCGTCCGCTGAGTCCCCCCGTCTCGGCGTAGATCTTGCGGAGCGCGGGATCGTCGCCATCGGGTCGAGCAAGCGTTGTGTTCGTGGCGACGATGCCCGCAAGGCCGCAAGGGGAGACGAGCTCGAGGATGTCGTCGAGCGCTTCGAAGCTGAGATCGGGAGCGACTTTCACCAGAATGGGCTTGAGGGGCGGGTTCTTCGTCCCAGCCGTCGACGCTCCAGTCGTCGCCCGGGCGCGTTCCTCGTTGTCCGATCGCAATGTCTCCAGGATCTCGCGAAGCGCGTCCTTGTCCTGCAGCTGGCGCAAGTTGGGAGTGTTGGGCGAGCTCACATTCACCACAAAAAAATCACCGAGGTTCCACAAGGAGCGGAAGGAGTAGCTGTAGTCGCTCGCCGCCTCTTCAATCGGAGTGATCTTGGATTTGCCGAGGTTGATCCCGACAGGGTGCGCGGGCCAGCGTCCCGCCTGCTTCCAGTGGGTGAGGGTGGCGGCCATGGCATCGGCGCCGGGATTGTTGAACCCAATCCGATTGACCAGCGCCTCGTCGGCGATCGCCCGGAACATCCGGGGCGCGGGGTTGCCGGGCTGCGGATGCCGGGTCACGCCCCCGAGCTCGCTGAAGCCAAATCCGAACGCGGGCCATAGGGGCGCGGCGGCCGCCTGCTTGTCCATGCCGGCGGCGAGGCCGACGGGGTTGGGAAAGCGGAGATCCCAGAGGGTGAGCGGCAACTCGGGGGACGCGCAGAAGCTCGCGACAAGATCGCTCCACACCGGGGAGCGGCTCATCCACCCCAAGGCGGCGAGCGTTTGGTTGTGGATGACTTCGGACTCCTGCGAGAACAGCGCAGGACGGATGACATGTCGGTAGAGCCAGGACACGCCCCCAGCAAACCGGGAATCGAAGGGGAATTCAACTCAGGGAACTTACCCGTCGGAGCAGCGCGTCGATCGACTGGGAGTTGTCGCCCAGGGTCAGCGCGCGATCGGCGAGGTCGTTCAGCGCTCGTCGCGCCTCCTCGAAGTGCCCGGCGAGGTTGTCGAAGATCTCCGACAGATGGTAGCGCTCGGCGAGCCGGTGGTGGCTGGCCTCGCGAAAGCTCGAGCGTCCCAGGGCGGCGTAGTACTGCAGGTCTGGAAAGCCCCGGCGCTCGCGACGATGCCGGATCCTTTCAGGAAAAACTCCGGTGAGAAAGAGCGACTGGTTGCCCATGTGGGCGCGAATCCTGAAACGCGTGGCCTCGTCCGCGTTGTCCAGCGCCCCGATCATCTCGTAGAAATAGTCGATCGGCGCGGGCTGCGAGGGCACCTTGAGGCGCAGGTTGGCCTGCTGGGAGTACTCGGCCAGAACCTCCGCCACGTAATCCGCGACCTCCCTTTCCTGAATGCCCGCCTTCCGCAGGGCGTGACGGACGAGGACATAGAAGTAGAGGTGGATGGAAGTCCGCAGGCAGTTGCGCGATTCCATGAACGCCGCGAGCAACGCGTCTTGGTCGAGCAGAAGATCGCGCGACGTCTCGTCGGCAAGGAGTTCCGACAGGAAACCCTTTTGTCCGGCCTTTTTGCCTAGCACCTCCGTGATGAACTCGACGTCCTGCGCGGTGAACTGCACCCGGCAGTTCGGCGTGATGACCTTCATATTCGCCTTGTTCTCATGACGAGCAGAACCTGATCCGTTTCCACGGCCCCGGCGCCCTCGATCCCAGCCGCCCCAGCAGCACTTCCGGTTCCAATACCCCGACGCGCGTGCTCCCTCAGCTGTTTCTTCGGACAGGCCGGCGACCGTGGCCCAAAGTAAGTCAACTGGGCGCGTTCTTCAACTTTGAGCGTCGAGAATGTGAGCATCGGAGGCGGGCGACCCATCGACGAAACTAAAGTGGCAAATCGGAGTCTCAGGTCCTACGTTCCGCCCCATCGAAACCGCATCCCAAAGCGCCCATCCTGAGCGGAACGAAGAATCGTCTCCACCGTTGGCCGTGGCCACCGGGGCGCATGGCCGCGTCATGGAGGCGGGCTTGGTGCTGGCCAGCCAGAACATTGAGGCGGCGGTGGTTCATACGACGGATCCTCAGCGGTGGCAGCTGGTCGTGAAGCCGAAGGATCTTCTCGTCGCCCGGGCGCAACTGCTGCAATACACCCGGGAGAACCGGCATCGACGATGGCGTCAGTCCTTCGCCGGGCGACGCTTTGAGTTCGATTGGCAAAGCCTCGTGTGGGTGTTCCTGATGGCGGGGTGCTATTTTTTCCAAGCCCATGGCTCGTTGGCGATCCAGTCCCTGGGAGACTTCTATTCACCGGCCGTGAGGTCGGGGGAATGGTGGCGCGCGGTCACCGCGGAGTTTCTCCACGTCGACCTGCGCCATCTCGCTTCGAACGCGACAACCGGCCTGCTTTTTTTTGGCGTGGCCATGGCGGAGTATGGGGCGGGAACCGCCCTCCTCGCCGCCACCCTGTGCGGCGCTCTGGCGAACTTCGCGGCGATGTGGTTTCGTTCAATGCCCTATCATGGCCTCGGGGCGTCGGGAATGGTGATGGCGGCGTTGGGTTTGCTCGCGGTGCGCAGCTTCCGCTTGCAAGACTGGCGCGCTCGTCCGGCGCTCACAATCAGCCGCGGCTTTTTAGCCGGCGTGTTTCTTTTTATCCTCCATGGATTCAATCCCAGCTCCGACGTCCTTGTGCATACGTTGGGATTTGGCCTGGGCGCGGCGGCCGGGGTCTTGCTCAGCCCGATCGCCGAGAATCCCGGGCGTCAGGCGCGCTGGGATGCCCTCGGCAAATGGCTGTTCGTCGGCGTGGTCGCCGTCGCTTGGGGCTGCGCTCTCTGGCCTGCGGCTCAGCGCGGCTTGGAGCGATAGGTCCACTGGCGGCCTGTCGCGGGAATGGACATCGTGTACTCCGCGCCGCCGGGCTGAACCGAAAGCTTCAAGTAGTTCGCCGCGCACTTCTCCTCCAGATTCGCGATGCGCTCGTCCAATGTGTTGTTCTCGACGTCGTCGCGAAGATTCTTGTGCACCTGGTAGATGGCTTGCACCGAGGGCGTCCCCTTCAGCGTCTTCAGCACCTCGCCAGCGGTGCCCTTTCGCGCGCCATTGTTCATGACCGCGATCGTGGGGGCGAGGCTGTGAATGAGCAGCGGGTTGTTGCTGACATCCAGCCCATGGTGATTGACCTGGTAGACGTCGATCACGCCGACGCGGTTGTTGGGGCAGACCAGCTGCTCCTCGATGTTCCAGGTGAGATCGCCGCCGTCGAAGAATCGAAAGGGGCCGTATTCCAGCAGCCACACGCTGCTATTGGCGTTGTCCGAGCGATCGGGGTCCTTTCGCTGGGCGTCCTGGCATTCCGCGACGCCCTTAAGGACCGCGGCGGGGACCACTTTTCGCTTTGCCGCCAGGCAACGCAGCGAAACCCCGCCGTTGGGGGCGAGCGGAACGAGCAATCCGGGATACACCCCCATCCGTTGCTCCACCTTCATCTCCCGGTAGGGCTTGATGATGAGAGGCCACCTTGTGTCCTCCTTGTTTCCGTCCGGGTCCTTGGAAGGGACTCCGTTGTCGTAGAGGGCGATGATCGGCATGAGCTGAGACAGTTCCGCCGCGCCGCCAAAGTGGTCGATGTGAAGATGCGTTGTGATGAGGTGGTCGATTCTCTTGAGGCCGGCGACGTCCTTCGCCACGTGGTGGATTCGTTGCGAATCACGGCCGCCCGGGTTGCCCGAGTCGATGAGGATCGACTCCCTCGAGGGCGTGACGATCAGCGTTGAGCCTCCGCCCTCGGAGTCGATCCAATAAATGTCCAGCGTCGCTGGAGCTGTTTCAGCCGTCAGCAGGCCAAGAGACGCCGCGAAGGCCGCGAGGGAGCCAGTGAGCATTTTCATAGGTTGATTTCGGGTCGAGCGTATGCGCGTCACAGCGGCCTGACCACGCATTTTCTTTGTGAACGCCCCCCGTCGGCCCGTCCGGAGACGTCCGCCGAAGAATTTCGAGGTGGATGTCCGAAATCCGCTCAAGATTCTTTCAGCCTCGTTCGATGGAGGAAGAGGTGAGTGAGAAAAAACAGGCGATGATTCGCTCCGCGTCCCTTCCGGATCGCGCTCCGAGACGCGGATGGGTCGCGATACGGAAGGGCGCGTCGGCCTTCCTCTGCCTGGCCCGCCTCCACGAGCTTCATGCCCGCCGTGTGGAGGGAAAGGTTAGGAGATTCCTGGGACTCGCCCCCTTGTCCCGCTCTGAGGCGCCTTTGCTCACGCGTCCCAAGTTCGGGATCCCTCCTCCTTAATGGCCTCGCGCGAAGAAGCGCCGAACTCCCGCAACACCGCCTCCGCCCAAGGCACGGCCTTAGAATGAAAAACCTCGAGCTGGAAATCGGTCGGATCCTGCGACGCGCGATGGGACTGAACCCTCAGGCGGTCCGACGCGAGGATCTTCGAGCCGCGGCCGCGACCCGGATGTCCGCCCAGGCCATCCGCAGCCCCTCCGCGTACCTGAGCCTGCTTCGCGCTTCCCGGCGCGAACGCCAGCTCTTGGTGGAGTCCGTGAGTCTGCCCCACACCGGCTTCTTTCCCCAATCGGCGCCCTTCGAAGCCCTGCAGCGCTGGGTGACGAACCATTGGCTCGCGCGACCGTCGAAGAAACCCTTGCGATTGCTGGGCGTTCCCTGCGCGACTGGCGAGGAGCCCTATTCGCTCGCCATCACGCTGCTGGAACTCGGGATTCAGCCCCATCAGTTTCACGTGGACGCGGCCGACATCAATGACCGCGCCTTGCGCCACGCCGCCGCGGCGGTTTACCCCGACGCGTCGCTCGCGGCCACCACCGAGGCGGTGAGGGAGCGCTACTTCCAGCGGGAGGCCCAGGGCCACCGCCTTTGTCCCAGCGTGCGCTCCCAGGTGAGCTTCCTCAAACTCGACTTGCTGGGCAGCACGCCTCTGGGGGAGAGCTACGACATCATCTATGGGCGCAGCCTCATGATCTACTTCGAGCCGAGCGCGCAGGAGCGGATCATTCAGCGCCTGGAGCGCTCGTTGAAACCCGCCGGGCTGTTGATCGTGGGCCCTCGCGAGAGGCAGAGGAAGAGAGCCAAACTCATCGTGCCCGGGTGGAGCGAGGAGATCTATCAGGCGAATCTGCGCAAGGACAACGGGCGCGAGACGCTTCCAGTCCCGCGTCCGTCCGAGGCCGCCTCGCCCGGCTCGTCCAGGCTGAAGCAAGCGACAACCCTTCTCGAGGACCGCCAGCTCAACGAGGCCGCGGCGCTCTGCGTTCAAGTGCTTCATGAGCATCGGGCGTGCGCCCAGGCTGTGTGGCTCCTGGGCCGCATCGCGCAGCTTGAGGGTCGGTATGCCGAGGCGCGGGAGTTCTTCCGTCGCGCGCTCTACCTGCAACCTCGCCTGAAGCAGGCGCGGGAGGGCCTCCTGGAATCCGAAAAGCTTGCGAAGCCTCAGCCGGCGCGGAAACACAAGTCGGCCTGAGCTCCGCTTTCCGACCACGCGCCTCAAGGTTGCGGACGCTCTTATCCCGCCGCCCTGACCACCGCCTGCCGACCCGAGGCCTTGCGAAGGCGAGGAGCGAGGGTTGCCTGGCCTTCGTCTCGTTCGAGATTTCCCAACCGCGTTCGATCCGGACCCTGCCCGCGTTGATCCACACCCCAGCGATGCACCGCTGACCTGGGGCTCGTTCGTTCTTGCCTTGGCATTCGGCTTTTGAGGGCATGGCGGCGGCTCATGAGAAAGTACTGGCACGTCCTCCAGATCGGGATTCAGAACACCCTGTCCTACCGGGTGAATTTTCTCTTCCGAAGCCTGTTTGGGTTGATTCCCCTGACCGCGGTGTTGTCGGTGTGGAAGACCATCTACTCGCAGGGAGGGGGCGCCATCGCGGGCTACACCTTGTCGCAGATGATCTCCTATTATCTTGTTGTAACGCTGGTGGACATGCTGACGGCGGTGGCGGAGGACGACTGGCAAATCGCGGCGGACATCAAGGATGGGCGCATCAGCCAGTTTCTTCTGAAGCCGATCGACTATCTCGGGTATCGCCTCACTCTCTTCGCGGCAGGGCGGGTGATGTACGCCGCCATGGCGGTGGCGCCGGTGTGCGTCTTCATCCTCCTCCAACGGGAGCACTTCGTGTTTCCGTCGGACGCCGCGACCTGGCTCGCCTTCGGTCTCTCCGTGGCGATGACCGCTTTGCTCCAGTTTTTTGTCTCCTACACCCTCGCGCTCCTGGCGTTCTGGTTGCAGGAGGTGAGCTCCTTCATCTTCATCGTTTACGCCTTCGAATACCTGGCGGGCGGACATCTGTTTCCCCTCGACATCCTGCCGTCATGGTCCTCGAGGCTGCTGATGATGACCCCATTCCCCTATCAGTTGTATTTTCCGGTGAACGTCTTTCTGGGACGCGCGACCGGCGCGGAGCTCGCGACCGGGCTTGGGATTCAAGCGATGTGGGTTTTGTTGGCCTGGGGCATGGCGCGAGCGATGTGGCGTCGCGGGATTCGCCACTACGAAGCGGTGGGCGGATGACATCCTGATGAAGCCGCCCTCACAACCGGCCTCCGTCCCGACGGAATCCCCCCCGCCTCCAGCCCCGGCGCTCGGGTGGTCTCGATATCCCCGCATCTACGGCGCGATGTGGCGGAACTCGCTGGTGCGCGAGATGGGCTTCAAGGCGAATTTCCTGCTTTGGATTCTGGTCGAGCTGCTCTGGTTCGCTCTGCAGCTCAGCTTTTTCTCGGTGCTGTACAGCCACACCGATCGTATCGGCGACTGGACGCGGTGGGAGGTCGTGCTTCTGGTGGGAGCGAGTCACTTCATCCAGCAGATGTTTCAAGCGTTCTTCTTGGTGAACTGCGCGGAGATCTCCGATCTGATCCACACGGGGAAACTGGACTTCATGCTTCTTCTTCCCGTGAACACGCGCTTCGTCCTCTCACTGCGGAAAGTGGATCTGGGCGCGTTTGTCAACGCGGCTTCGGCCGCGGGCGTGATGGCCTTCGCGCTGCGCGAATTGGGGCGGACGCCCAGCGCGGCGCAGGTCGGCGGGTTTGCGACGCTGGCGGCGGTCGGTATTTTGATCCATTACTCGCTGATGTTTCTTCTGGCCACCATCAGCTTTTGGACGGTGAAGGCTCAGGGGATTGTCTATGGCTACTACAATCTCTTCAACATCGCGCGCTATCCAGACGCGGCCTATCAGGGGGGCTTCCGCCGCTTCTTCACCTTCGTCATCCCGATGCTCCTTGTGTCGAACGTGCCCGTGAAGGTCCTCGCCCAGCGTTTGACGGAACCCCTGGACGCGCTGTGGCTCTTGATCGCGGGAGTCGCCTGCGCCGTTGTGTCCGAGATCGGTTGGAGGGTGTCTGTGCGCCGATACACGAGCGCGAGCTCCTAGCGGACGAGCGCGTTCGGGCGGTCTCCGCGGGTTTTCCAAGGCGCTTCCGAACAATCCGGATTGGCCCGGAGGCGCGCCATCGGCTACCGTCCCCTCATGGATAGCCTTGCCTCCGCTCTTCGACTCTCCGGGGTCGGCGTTGCGGTGAACATTCTTTTGGCGACCGCAAAAGTGGCCGCCGGCATCTTGGGCAATTCGTACGCGCTGATCGCCGACGGGATCGAATCCACCACCGACATCGTCAGCTCCATCGTCGTGTGGAGCGGCTTGCGCATCTCGGCCATCCCCGCCGACGACGATCATCCCTTCGGACACAGCAAAGCCGAACCGATCGCCGGAGCTCTCGTGTCCCTCGCGCTGATTGCCGCCGCCGTCGCCCTGGCCTGGGCGAGCCTTCGCGAAATCCGGACGCCGCATCACGCGCCGGCGCCGTTCACGCTCCTGGTTTTGGCCGTCGTGATCGCGATCAAGGAAAGCCTGTTCCGACGAGTGAGCCGCGTGGGTGAAAAGCTGCAAAGCACGGCGCTGAGGAGCGACGCGTGGCATCATCGGTCGGACGCGATCACCTCGCTGGCGGCGTTTGTCGGCATCAGCGTCGCGCTATGGGGCGGGCCGGGATATGAGAGCGCGGACGACTGGGCGGCCCTGCTCGCCTGTGGCGTCATCGCGTGGAACGGCGCCCGGCTGCTGCCGCCCGCGATCAACGAGATCATGGACGCGAGCATCCCTCCCGATCTGCTGACGCGCATCCGATCCGTCGCCGAGGCGGTCGAGGGAATCCATGGAGTGGGGCGCTGCCATGTTCGGAAGAGCGGCATGGATCTGTTTGTGGACATCCATATCAAGGTGCCTGGGAGCCTGAGCGTTCGCGACGGCCACGCTCTGGCGCATCGTGTGCAAGAGACCTTGTGCTCGGCCTTCGCGGCCATTCGTTGGATTTCGATTCACGTCGAGCCCGATGATCCCTGACCGCCGGCGCCGTGTTGAGTTCCCTGTGGTCAACCCTCATCCCTCCTGCTAAACAGCGTTGATGAACCCATTGGTTGAGCTGGATGAGCTGGATGAGAGGACGTTTCAGCGAGCTCTTTCCAGTTCCATCGACCAGACGCAGCAGCAGATCGCCGCCGGGGATTCCACCGTCGAGCGATGGAATTCTTTCCTGGAGGCCGCCCTGCGGCTGACCTCAAGCGCCGGCGGTTTTGTCGCCATCCGACGGGACTTGGGGAACTCCCCTCTCGTGGCGACGCTCGAGGCGTCCGCCGGGTTTTCAATCTCCGACCCGTGGTGGACGGCTTTGGCGGAGCGGTGGGTTCGGGAGGCGTCCGCGAGCGGCAAGCCAGCGGTCTTCGACACGGAGAGCTTGAACACCGACGCGCCCATCCCGGGTTTCCAGAGCGCGGTCGCGCTTCCGCTGATCGTGGCTGGCCGCGGGATGGGTGTGCTGGCGCTTGTCGACCGGCCTGGCGGATACACCGACAGCTTGCTCGAGTCCCTTCAACCCTTGGTGAACGCGGGAGCCTGCCTGCTCAGCTTCCAGCTCTTGGAAAGAAGGCATCAGAAGACCGAACTCGAAATGGCGAGGGTTTCCGACCGGTTCAACAACGTGCTCCACTCAATCGAGGAACTGGTATGGGTCGGCCTGCCAGGCGAAATCGAGCCCATCTACCTGAATGCCGCGTTTGAACGCATCTGGGGATGTTCGTTTGACGAGTTCCGCGGCAATCCAGGGCGCCTTCTTGAGACGTTCCACCCGGAAGACCGCGAGTTGTTCCTCGAAACGCTGAGGCTCCAGGCGAAAGGACGCTCGACGAGCCTCCACTACCGAATCATCCGTCCCGATGGCGCCATCCGATGGATTTGGGACCGCGCCTTTCCGGTTGTGGACGCCCAGGGCCTTGTGGTCTCGGTGAACGGCCTCGCCGCCGACGTGACCGAGCGCAAGGAATCCGAGCAGGCTCTCCAGCGAAGCGAGGAGAGACTACGGGCGATCTATGAGCAGATGCCGGACAGCGTGTTCCTGATCGACGTGGATGTTCCACAGACTCCGGCCAAGATTATTTACGCGAACGCGGAAGCGGCCAGGAGCCACGGGGTGAGCGTGGAAGAGATGCTGGGGAGGTCGATCGTCGAATTTGAGAACGAGGAATCTGGCGCGCGGGTTCCTGAGCGCACGGAGCTGCTGCGCAGCGGCGAGACGGCGCGGTTTGAGGTGGAACATGTGCGGAGGGATTGAACCCATTTTCCCGTGGAGGTTGTCGCTAGGTTGCTCCCGGCCCTCGGGAAGGGCGTGGTGCTCGCGATCGGCCGCGACATCTCCGCCCAGCGCGCCGCTGAAAGAGCCCGCGCCGAGCTCGAGGCGCGCCTGCGTCAGTCGCAGAAGATGGAGGCTGTGGGAACGCTCGCGGGCGGAGTGGCGCATGATTTCAACAACATCCTCGGCGTCATTCTCGGCAATGTTGAGCTCGCGCGACAGGATCTGGATCCGAAGCATCCCGCGCTCGACTCGCTCGATGAGATCCTGAAAGCGAGCCGGCGCGGCAAAAGCCTGGTGCGGCAGATCCTTGCCTTCAGCCGGCGGCAGCCTCCCGATAAAAAGGCGCTCCAACTCATGCCCTTGATCGAAGATGCCGTTAAGATGTTGCGAGCCACCTTGTCCGCTGGAGTCGCCATCCGAACCCGACACGAGGATGAGAGCCTCACGGTCCTCGCCGACCCCATCCAGGTGCATCAGGTGCTCCTGAATCTCTGCACCAACGCCGCGCAGGCGATGGAGCATCTGGGCGAGATCGACGTGTGCGCGGAGCGGGTGCTGCTGAGGGACGGCGCGGGGATGGACGCCCTGCAGCTCAGCGCCGGGGAATACGCGTCCATCCGGGTTTCAGACACGGGCCCCGGCGTCCTTCCGTCGCACCTGGAGCATCTTTTCGAGCCTTTTTTCACCACAAAGCCCGACGGCCAGGGCACCGGGCTCGGCCTCTCCGTGGTTCATGGCATCATGCAAAGCCACAAGGGCGCGGTTCGCGTCATCGGCGAGCCCGGTCGCGGCGCCACATTCCAGCTTCTGTTTCCGACGACGCGGCCCAGCGAGAAGCCTCCGGGAACTTCACCAGCGCCCTGCGGACGGGGCGCCGGGGAATCGATCCTCGTGCTGGATGATGAACCCTCCGTCCTGTCGGCGACGCGCAAAGTGCTGGAGCGCCATGGCTACCTGGTCCATGGATTCACAAGGCCCCAGGACGCGCTCGACGCGATGAAGGACAGCGCGAACCCGGTCGCGCTCATCATCACGGATTACCGGATGCCCGGCATGGACGGAATGCGGTTCGTCGAAGAGGCCGCTCAGTTGCGGCCTGGCACTCCTGTCGTGCTGACATCCGGCTTCGTCTCCGACGAGCTGCGAACCGCCGCGTCGGCGTTGGGCGTGCGCTCGATTCTGCTCAAACCCTGCACCGGCGAAGAGATCTGCGGCGTCGTCCAGGAGTCCGTCTTGCGATCCTCCGCGTGAGCCGCGATCGAAGCGCCTCGGATCTCCCTTCACAACGCCTCGATCATTCCCCATGAGCCATACGATCGATCTCTCAGGAAAGATCGCCCTGATCACCGGGGCGAGCCAGGGCATCGGCGCGCGGATCGCCAGAACCTTTCACGCGGCCGGAGCGACAGTGATCCTCAATCACCCCGGCGCCCCAGGGACCATGGCCGACGCCTCAGCCCTCGCGGACGAGGCGAACCGCGCGCGCCCGGGCGGCGCGCATGCGATGGCGGCGGATGTCTCGGACGCGGAGGCGGTGCGGCGAATGATGCAAACCGTGAAAGCCGAGTTCGGCGGGCTCGATTTCCTTCTCAACAACGCGGCGATTCTTCGCGATCGCACGATGGCGAAGATGTCGTTGGAGGAGTGGAGGGCGGTCATCGATGTCAATCTGTCGGGGGTGTTCCACTGCTCCAAGTTCGGCCTTGAGATCATGCGCGATGGAGGGGCGATCGTCAGCCTCGCGAGCATCGCGGGCATCCTGGGCTCCTATGGGCAGGCGAACTACGCGGCGGCCAAGTCCGGAGTGCAGGCGCTGATGCGCGTGGCGAGCCGTGAAGCCGCCCGACGCGGCATCCGGGCCAACGCCATCGCTCCCGGAGTGATCGACACCGCGATGACCGCCACCATCCCGGAGAACATCCGGGAGGAGATGATGCGCAATATTCCCATGGGACGTCTGGGAACCGCGAGCGAGGTCGCCGAGGTCGCTCTGTTCCTCTGCTCCCCCATGGCCAGCTACGTGACCGGCCAGACGATCGAGGTCAACGGCGGATGGCGCGGCTAGGAAAACCACCCCATCCCCCTGAACGGAGCCGCAAAGGTTGAACCGCGAAAGCGCAGGGCGAATTTCAAAACCGATCGACGCGATCAGCGCTTTTTCGTCCTCATGGAGAGGATGCTCGCGCCATGCGTCACGATCCCGCTGCCGCCGGTGATCACGCGACGAACAGGAAGGCCCGTCTCCGGATCCTTCTTCAACGCCGGGGAGCTCATGCTCTGCTCCACCTCAAACCGGCGGGGTTTCTGCTTTGGGTTCTTTGGAATCGTTTCGTAAGTATAGGTTGCCATAAATTCAAACGGGCGAGCGGGACATCGCACGGGCCAGGAGCGCCTCGGACTACCCCGAGCTGGCCTGTCGCTGATAGAACTTCTTCTCCCAGGTCCTCTGCTTGTTGCCAGCCTCCCGGAGGAAGGGGGCGAACGAAGCCATGCTCAGGAAGGTTTCGTTGATGCGGTGGTAAGGCTGCTTCAAAGGGCGCGTGAAGTCGACGAACAATACGACGCGATAGCCGTTCGTGTCGTTCCACACCTCATGGTTGAAGGTGTCGTCGAAGATGAGCGCCTTGCCCTCGGTCCAGTGGTGGAAGTCGTTGCCAATCCGGATGCGAACCTTCTCGCGCGGGTTGGGAACGAGGAGCCCCAGATGGAATCGCAGAATCCCATTGAAGGCGCCGCGATGAGCCGGGATGTGTTTGCGGGGGGAGAGAATGGAGAAGAAGGCGGTCTTCATCCCTGGGATCTTCCGAAGCAAACGCGCGGTTTCCGGACAACGCTTCGCGTTCTCCTCGCAGTTCATGCCGATGCCCGCCAGGAAGTAGGTCTTCCAGGAGTCATCGGTGGTGATCGCCCCCACCTCCTTGAGGATCTCGTGGAAGCTGGGGATCTGGTCGCGGAACGTCATCACCTGGTCGAGCTCGAGGCGTATCATCCGCCACTCCGACTCGATCTCGGCGGCCCAAGGGAAGACCCGCGTGTCGTAGACCGGCGGGTCCCCATGAACGGAAACATCCGCCACGCGGCGCTCCAGCCAGTCCTGCGCTTTGAGGGCCGCTTTCTGAAGCCAGGTTCGCGGCTTCTCGATGCGGATCGTGCGGTCGCAAAGATTCTGCGTCCGTGGTGAGAAACAATCTGGAGTGGGTTCCACCGTCCGAGTTGTGTCTATCGCTTGCATGTGTGGTTCGTTCAGGCGGCAACAATTACCGCAAAGCCTTCACGCTGGAAACCCCTTTCCGATCAAGGCTTCAACGAGCCTGCCGATTCACTCCACAGTTGGGCCGAGAGGACGCCGGCGCTCTTGGGGAATGCCTAGGTGGCCTTGGGCCAGTGGAATCCCCGGGCGTTTCCCTCTGATGGAGAACTCGAGGCCGTTACTCAGCCCAGCCCAGAGTCATGCGATTGAACATTCGTGGAACGACCGAAAGAACCGTTCGAGGCCGGGATCACATTCTATCCTTTCGCGATGGAGAAGAGTGTTGGCGTTCTTGCGACAGCCGCTGAATCCCTCCGCATGGAATCAACCCCGACCGTGACATAAGAACGAAAGCGCCAGCGCCCAATCATCGATTTCAGGCTTCCAGCCTTCAGGCGGCAAACGCGACGAGGCCGGGGATGAGGCCCTTTGTCTGGCTTCTAGTACTTGTTGCGCCGGCCTTTCTTTGCGGAAGCGCATGGGGTCAGGCCAAGGACTCCTCCTTGGTGAAGGCCGCCTTCCTTTGCAACTTCACGAAGTTCGCCGAATGGCCCGCTCCCGCCTTCGACAACGCTCAGTCCCCTCTGATCGTTGGCGTGCTCGGAGAGGATCCTTTTGGGAGCAAGCTCGACAGCGCCGCCAAGGGCCTTCTCGTCCACGGCCGCCCTGTGGTCGTGAAGAGGTTTTCCGTGTCGCCCAAGGCCAGGGAGTGTCATCTGCTTTTCATGGGCCGTGACAGCGGGGTCAAGATCTTCGACGTGGTGGAGTCCGTCTCCTCCCTGCCGGTGCTTGTGGTGAGCGACCTCAAGGGCTTCGCCGCCGGGGGCGGAGGCATCGGATTCGTGGAAAAGGACGGCGCGATCCATTTTGAGGTCAACCTGGCCGCGGTGGAGAACAATGGCGTCAAACTCAGCTCCGGTTTGCTCAAGCTGGCGGACCAGGTTCTCAAGACCGTGCCCCGGAGCAAGCAGCCATGAAGGCTTTCAACCGCCAATCCATCTCGCGCAAACTGATGCTGATCACCATCGGCACCAGCGCCCTCTCGCTGCTGCTCGCGATGGCCGTGCTGGGGGTGTACGAGTGGGTTTCGTTCCGCGCTGAAAACACCCGGCAGCTCACGGCTCTGGCGGGCGTCGTGGGAGACAACTGCGGCCCCGCGCTGCTCTTTGACCGCAAGGACGACGCCGAGGCGGTTCTGACCACCCTCGGGCGCGAACCCTACATCGTCGAAGCGATCCTCTTCGCGCCCGATGGAAGGCTGTTCGCGGCCTGGACGCGATCCGGGGATCGCAAGCGCCTCAGCGTCACAATGCCCGGCCCCGAGGGAGCGCGCGTTCAGTCTTCCTCGTTCGAGTTGTTCCACCACCTGGAAAGCGACGGGAAAAGCGCCGGAGTGATCTACTTGAAGACCACGCTGGACCTGATGAAGGAGCGCATGGCTCGCGAGGCCTCGCTGATCGGCATGGTCATCTGTGTCGCGGTGGCGTTCGAGTGGCTTGTGGCCTTCCGGCTTCAAGGCCTGATCGCCGGGCCCATCCTGGGACTCGTCGCCCTCGCCCGGAAAGTGGCGGAGGATCGCGATTACTCCGTTCGCGCCCCCAAGACCGCGCAGGACGAGCTCGGGCGGTTGATCGACGGATTCAACCACATGCTCACGCAAATCCAGCAGCGGGACGCGGATCTCCACCGCGTCAACAGCGAGCTGGAGTCGCGCGTGGACGAGCGAACGCGCGCGCTGACCGACGAGATGGAAACCCGACGGCAGGCGGAAACCGCGCTTCGAGAAAGCGAACATCTCTTCCGCTCGCTCGCCAACTCCGTGCCGGTGCTCGTGTGGATGACCACCGCCGACAAGGCGCGCGACTACTTCAACCAGAGCTGGCTCGAGTTCACCGGCCGGGGGCTGGAGCGGGAGATCGACGACGGCTGGGCGGACGGAGTGCACCCCGAGGACCTCCCCGGCTACCGGGACGCCTTCGAACAGGCCTTCCGGAATCGGGCCCAGTTTCAGGTCGAGTACCGACTCCGCCGAGCCGAGGGCGACTATCGATGGATGCTCGACGCGGGCTCGCCGCGGTGGAACTCCGACAAGTCCTTCGCGGGATACATCGGCGGGTGCATCGACATCACCGATCGTCACGAGCAGGAGCAGCGTCTCCAGCAGTCGAAGGACGCGGCCGAGGCGGCGAGCAGGGCGAAGAGCGAGTTTCTGGCCACGATGAGCCATGAGATCCGGACTCCGATGAACGGGGTGTTGGGCTTCGCCCACCTGCTCCTCACCACTCCGCTGAATCCGGAGCAGGCCGACTTTGTCGAAACGATCCGCAGCTCCGGCGAGAACCTCCTCGCCCTGATCAACGACATTCTCGATTTCTCCAAGATCGAGGCGGGCAAGTTCGAGCTGGAGCACATCCCCTTCGATCTGCCCAAGACCGCCGAGGAGGTCGCGTCGCTGCTCTCCACAAAAGCCCGGGAGAAGAACGTGGAGCTTCTCGTTCAAGCCGACGCCGACGTCCCGCGGCATTGGATGGGGGACCCTGTTCGCATTCGACAGGTCGTGCTCAACCTCGTGGGGAACGCTTTGAAGTTCACCCAGCAGGGGCATGTTTTAGTGTTTCTCTCCAAGGTCGGCGCGGCTACCGCGGAAGACCCGTCGCGCGTTCGCGTGGCGATCGAGGACAGCGGCATCGGCATCCCCTGGGAGAAGCAACATCTGCTGTTCCAGAAGTTCCAGCAGATGGACAACTCGACGACGCGGAAGTTCGGCGGCACAGGATTGGGACTGGCGATTTGCAAGCTGCTCGTCGAGATGATGGGCGGCCGAATAGGGGTGTTCAGCGAGGAAGGAAAGGGCTCGACCTTTTGGTTCGAATTGCCAACGCCGTCGCCTTGCGAGCCCCTCCCCGAAGGGCTGCGGCCCGGCCAGGACACCGCGTCGGCGCGCATTCTGATCGTGGATGACCTCGAAGTGAACCGCCGCGTGCTGAGCAATCAGCTCCGCCAATGGTCGATCGATCACGCGGTGGCCAGCGGCGCCGAGGAGGCCTTGTCGATTCTGCGCGCCGCCGCCCGCATCGGGGAACCCTATGATCTGGTGCTCACAGACCACCTCATGCCGGACATCGATGGGCTCGGTCTGGCCCGCGCCATCCGTCACGATCCGCTCCTGCTGACCACCGCGATGGTGCTGCTGACCTCCAGCGGCGACCGCGTTGAAACGCCTCCGGGTGAAGCGCCCCTTTTTGCCGCCACGGTGCTCAAGCCGGTCGTCCGCGTCGCTCAGCTCCTGGAAGCCCTGGATCGGGCGGTGCAAGAGCGCATTCAGCTGCTGAGCTACCCGTCGCGGGGGCCGCGGCCTCCTTCACGCCCGCCGCCTCAGGTCTCCTTCCGAGGATCCGACACGACTCGAATCGCGCGCGAGCCCGTCGAACGCATCGGAATCAACAAACGCGCGCTCCTCGTTGAGGACAACCTGGTCAATCAAAAGCTCGCCCGGCGGCTTCTCGAGAACCAAGGCTTCACAGTCGTCGTGGAGGGGAATGGATTGCTCGGACTCCAGCGCGCCAGCGCGGATCCATTTGACGTCATCCTGATGGACTGCCAGATGCCGGAGATGGACGGGTTCGAGGCCACCGCGAGGCTCCGACAGTTGGAAAAGGAAAAAGGCCTTCCGGGCCGCGCGGGTCAGCGAATCCCCATCATCGCTCTCACGGCCAACGCCATTCACGGCGATCGTGAAAAATGCCTGGAGGCCGGCATGGACGACTACGTGTCGAAGCCCATCAACGCCGACACTCTGCGAAAAACCGTCCTACGCTGCATCACGGCGAGCGTCGCCCCCAAGTCGTACTGAACGAAGCGTTGTCATCGGCGACGATGAAACGCGTCGAGGGCGTAGCGCGTTCGATGGATCTCCCCAACGGTGTTCTCCCACGCGTCGCTCGGCTGGAAGGCGGTCCACTGCACGCCCCATGCCTGGGTGGCGTCGGCCATCAAACCGGCTTCCCACGCGTGTCGGTCGATGCCCGGAGGCTGATCCTGGATGGACCCCTGGATGAGCAACCCATCCCGCGTGCGGCGCTGAGCGGCGCCGGCGATCTTTCGGAGCTTCCAAACAAGATCATGCTTCTCCGGTCCCGCAAAACATTCTCCGGGTCGCTCCTTCGCGCAGCAAGGGGCCAGCTCGACATCCGCCGTCCAACGCGCGAACGCTCGCTTCACCCACTCGTGCAGTTTTCGATAGCTCTCCTCCGCGCGAAGCCCGTGCCATCCATGCGAGGCGGGGAAAAGAAGGCTGTAGGTCCAATCCGCGGAATGGGGAACCAACCCGCCCGCAGTGGGCCTGCGGATCAAGGGGCGCAGCGTCGTGGCTCGCTCCATCTCCGCGTGGCGCTGGAAGTAGCCGAATGTCGCGGCGGGCTGGTTCCATCCGTAGAATCTCAGGACGGGGCCCGGCCAAGTCGAGGCGGACTCCAACAGCGCGGCGTCGACCGCCATGTTCCACGACGCATCGCAGGATCCTGATCGGAACCACCTCCAGATCTCCATGCTCATGCGGACCTAGTTGCCATCCGGCAGTCGTTTCAGCCGGAGCGAATCGGCGTCGAACAACGCCCGGCCCCTGCGCGCCCGGAGATCGCATACCAACTCCGCCTCGTCCTGCCCTTCCTCGACCCGAAACTCGAAGGACAACTCCTGCCAGTCCGTGTCGCCCTGAAGAGCGTTCTGTCGGCTGCGTTGGGAGACGCGGAGCCCGGCGCCCGATCCCCGAACCAGCTTGCCCCCGGTTTGCACTCCCTCGGTTCGCACGCGGCCGATGAGCGCGTATCGCCCCGGCGGCAGCGGGATCGAAATCCGGTAGGAAGCCAGACAGGATCCCAGGGCGGGATCGGCGGGCTTCTCGGGCGCCTTCGGCTGCGCGGCCGCCGTGGAGGGCTGGGGATTGGGGGCGCTGGCGGCCGCGGGCTTGCTTTCCGCCGCGCGGGCTGGAGGCTCAATCGCTTCGATCCCCATGATCCTGCGCCCGCTCTCGTTGCTTTGCTGGAACCGCGCTTCTCCGCCATCCACCCGGCTCCTCCATCCTTTCAGCGGCGCCTCCCCGCGGGCGTCGAACGCCAGAGGCTTCTGGTCTCCTTCGCCAAACTTCCGCTGGAGGAAAGCGGCGCGCTGCGCGACTTGCCGCGTCAGGTTCCGCACGCTCGCGTCGTGCTGCGCGGCGCGCTCGGGATCGATCGAAGCCAGGACAGGCCGCAGCCGCTGATGGACCTGATGGATCCGATTGGTCAAGGCCTCCGCCAAAAACACATTGGTCGTCAGCCAGGCGATGCGGTTGCGATAGAGCTCCGCGCCGGCGGGCGAGGACAACACGGCCTGGGCCACCATGCCTTCAGCGCCCGGCGGAATTCTGCCGGTCGGATTCCAAAACATCTGGTCCATGCCGTGGGGAAAAAACACCGCGCGGTTCGAGTCCACATCATGATACAGACGATAGTTGTTGCGCTTCATCAGGTAGCCATCCCAATGCCACACCATCATCTCCATGGCGATGAACGACACAAACCGATCCAGATCCAGTCGCTTCTCAAGAGCCGCCATCCGGGCGGCGGGATCCTGGATCGCGCAGGCCTTGACCAGCGCCTCCGCCGCCGGCTGCCCGTCCCCCTCGTCGCCTGAAATCCTCTGCATCGTCTCGTTGATGTCGCGCAGGAAGCCCCCATCGTAAAGGTTGCCCTTCGGATTTGAAAAATGGCGCCGCAGAAACTGCTTCCCAAAGCCCTCCTTCAACACATAGAGCCCCAGCTTGCGGCCGTTCAGCTCCACGATGGCGTGCGTGGTTCTGGCGGCGGGCACGCCCGAAGCCAGGAAGAGCTCGCCGCAGAGAAGCTCCGTGATGTAGCTGGAATCCTGCACAGAGTTGTTCAGATGCAGCTTCTCGAGGCCGTGGAAAGTCTGGCCCGGCTTGAACTTGTCGAAGTTCAACGTGAGCGCGGGCTGATCATCCACCGGGCGATAGCTCCCCGCCGCTCCTTTCAGATGCACGCCGACTTCCAGATACGTCCGGGCTCCCTCGATCACCGTCGCCTTCACGTACTCTCGGCCGCTTTTTCGCAGATGATCCATCCCGGCCGCGTCAATGCGGATCTGCATCGTGGGAATCAAGCCGCCTTGAAAAAACGGATCCGCCTCGTCGCTTCGTATGGTGTGAGGCCCGGCGATCGGCTTGGCTTCGTAGCCTGGCGAGGGGATCGCCCACCCGCACAGCCCGGAGAGCAGAAGGGCTCTCAGGCCGGCCTTGAGCGAATGTTGCGTCCAGAAACGACGAAGCACGCGGCGAAGCTACACTCGGGCCGCGCCAGGGGCAAGGGACAGATCGGAAATCGGGAGTTCAACGCCGATGATTCCATTGACAACGCATCGGTGGACGCCGATACGTTTGCGTATGCGATCCTTGACCCAGGCGGCGAAAGCTTTTGTGGACCCCACGAGGGTGCGGGTGCTGGCGGCGCTGCTGGAGGGGGAGATGTGCGTGTGCGAGCTGTGCGACGCGCTGCGAATGACGCAGTCGACGCTCTCGACGCACCTCGCCGTGATCCGGGCGTCCGGACTCGCCGGCTCGCGAAAGGAGGGGAAGTGGATGTACTACTCCCTCCTGCCGGAGGCGCGGGAACCTATTCGATCGCTGTTCCAGTTCTTCGGCCATTCGACCTTGAGACGACATCCTTCGCTTGCCCCGGACGCGGCCAGGCTTCGGAGGCGCCTGGCTCTCCGCGCCGACGGCGCCTGCCGGGTGGGAATGCGGACCCGGCCCTCTCTCCGGCCGATCCACGCCAAGAAAAACCATGAATAGTAAACTCAATCGCTGGGCGGCGGAATGCCTCGGAACATTCATTCTTGTGTTCGCCGGAACGGGGGCGGTGATCATCGACGACGTTCACGCCCACTCGATCACCCACGTCGGCGTCGCGCTGACGTTCGGCCTTGTCGTGCTGGCGATGATCTATGGATTGGGAGACGTCAGCGGCGCCCACTTGAATCCCGCCGTGACCCTCGGATTCGCCGGAGCAGGCCGCTTCGCGTGGGCGGATGTTCCGGGCTACGTGCTGTCTCAAATCGCCGGGGCCTTCGCCGCGAGCGGACTGCTCCATGCCCTGTTCCCCGTTCACGAGAACCTGGGCGCCACCCTCCCGGCGGGCTCGGAGATTCAGAGCTTCACGCTCGAGGTGGTCCTCACCTTCATTTTGATGCTCGTCATCCTCGGCGTTTCCACCGGCGCAAAGGAGAAGGGGATCACCGCCGGCGTCGCGGTGGGCGCGGTCATCGCCCTGGAGGCTCTGTTTGCGGGTCCCGTGAGCGGAGCCTCGATGAATCCCGCGCGATCGCTGTCGCCCGCGGTGGTCAGCGGACACTGGGAGCACTTATGGATCTACCTGGCGGCCCCGGTGCTGGGCGCTCTGGCGGCTGTGCCGGCGTGCGGCTTGGTGCGAGGCCCGGACTGTTGTCGCGCCCAGCGCGTCTAGGATTCGAGCGGAGACTCCTGCGCGAGTCCGCGGCAGGCCTTCTCAATCAAGCCTTCGATTTCTTCCGAGCTCGCGCCGACCTTTTCCCGGGCGCGACGCAAGGCGTCGAAGTCCACAGGGATCCAGTTTTTCCACCGGGGATCGTTCAGGCCGCCGAGGTCAATGGGATCAATCGCCGCCGCGACCATGGCCTCCAGCTGCTCGGCGGACGCCTCGGCGGCTTTTGCCAGACACCCCGCCATCGCCGCGCTGTAGCCGGGGTGGTCCCGCATGAGGAAGCCCGCGCCCGCGGCGCCCGGACGTCCCAGCCGTCGCGACGTTTCTGCAAAAATAACCGCCGCAAAATACAGTTTCGCCAGCGCCGCGAACTTGCGGCTGTTTCCCAGCTGCGGATAGCAGGCGGCGATGAAACGCGCCGCGCCATCGATGTCCTTCCGGGTCTCGAGAGCGTAGAGTTCCATCTCCGCGGCGATGCTGCTTGAGCCCCAGTGCTTGCGAAACAGCGTCGTCATCCGATGGAGGCCCAGCAGGGTCATCGGAAAGCCGGTCGAGAACAGCGGATCCACAAATCCCGCGGCGGACGGAAGCAGGGACCATCCCTCCCCCACGATGGGCGAGCAGCAGAAGGGCATGACCGGCTGGTGAACAAAGGGTGTGGTGGCCTGACTGTGCTCAAATTGTCGCCGCACGCTGGGCAGCAATTCAAGCAGCCTTCCCCAAGCGGCGGCGCCATCGGAGAGCCCCAGTTCGCCCGCCAGCTCCGGGACCAAAGCCACGCCCGCGCTGGTGATGCCGTTGTTAAAGGGGAGAACCCAGATCCACCCGCCTTCGAAGAGATGATGCGTCGCCGCCGCGTCCGGCGGATAGGGAGGCGCCTCGGCGGACTGAAACTCCTCCAAGGATTGCGTCGGACACACGCCGCTAAAATGAGCAAAAAGGCTTTGAGTGCGCGGCAGGTTGGGCAGTGGCGTCTCGGACAACTCGAGCAAGCGAAAGAGACTTCCGCGCGCGCCCGACGCGTCCACGACCCACTGCGCGCGCAGTTCCTCCGTGGCCCCCGCCCGCTCGAGCTGAAGGGCGCAACCGTCGCGCGACGTCGTCATCGACTTCACCCGTGTGTCGAACTGGCAGCGGGCTCCAAGCGTCTCCGCCTGCTGGCAGAGGAACTGATCAAAGTCGGGGCGATACCAGTGCGTGTCCGCGACGGTCTCCGACGGGCTTGCGGCCACGAGAAGTTGCGCGGAGTGCTGGGCGTCATCCTGGAATCGCTCGCGGCGTCGATGATGATAAAACGTGAAGCCTCGCTTCAGTCCGCAGGCGAGCTCGGGATGTCGCTTCTGCCAGGAGCCCCACTTCGCCAGGGACGCCACCTCGGGAAGATCGAAAGCCTTCGCGAAATCCTCCAGCAACAGATTCGTGAGGGGCGTCGTGGACTCGCCGATGACGAAGCGCGGATGATGCGTCCGATCGATCAGGACCACGCTCCGGCCCATCCGTCGTAGCGCCATCGCCAACAACGAGCCCGCGAAGCCCGTCCCGATCACGGCAACGTCGCAGCGCAGGCTCATGCGTTGGATCCGCAGCCGGCGGCGCAGGCGGCGGGCGGTCTCGCCTTCTGGGTCCAGTTCATTTGCTCGAGTCGATTTCGTCGCTCGCCAAAGCAAGCCTCGCAGCGGGAAAACCGTTTGAGATCCCACAGATCCGCCAGCACGCGTCCTCGTCGGAGGCTTAATCCGTACTCAAACGCCTCCTCCAAGGCCTCAAGCGGAGGCTCGCGAAAAAGCCCTGCGTCCCGGAGGCGGTCCAGCGCTCCATTTCCGACGCGCGTGGGGATCAGCGACACAACCGTCGCGCCGGCGTCGAAGGCGACCTCGATGGATCTGCG
Organism: Verrucomicrobiota bacterium; assembly: GCA_016199985.1. Classification (GTDB taxonomy): domain Bacteria; phylum Verrucomicrobiota; class Verrucomicrobiia; order Limisphaerales; family UBA11320; genus UBA11320. Next base: position 131,187 of record JACQFQ010000030.1, read on the forward strand.
GATCCAAACCGGCTGCTCCGTTGCGCTCATGAACGGCGGATGCGCGAGCAGGAAGACACGAACGGCGACGCCGTGGTTGGTGAGGAATCTTGAGGCATGGACGAAATTCGCGACCGTCATTCGCTTGTTCAGCCGGGTCAGTGAAGGTTCATGCGCCGTCTCGAGACCCAGAGCCAGTTCCAGGCAGGGCGCGATGGATCCGCGAGATTCGTTGAGGAGCTGGTCGCGGAATCGAAGCACAAGGTCTCCCACCAGGCTCGGATGACACTCCACTATGACCCGGTGGAAGCCCGACGCCTGACGCGCGATTTCCACGTGATCTTCGGAGGGAATCGCCTGGCGGTCGAAAAAGCTCCCGCTGTTGTAAAGCTTCAGGTGTCGCTCGGAGATGGGGAGCGACGCCGCGGGCTGGGGAGGAGCGTCCCCGAGTGTTCGCAGCGCTCGTTTGAGCTGTCGCGGAATCGCCCCGGGGGCGAGGGCCTGGTCCAGCGTGTTCTTCCACAAGTCGCACATCAGGCAGCGCCATGGGCACTCCCGATTGGTGAGAAAAACGGTCCATACATCAGCGAGCCCCGACCCGGTTGGAGAGGGTTCCCATTCACGAAGCAATGCGTAGGCGGACTCGGGATCCGTGGGATTCTTCGGGCCGCGTCGTCGAAGAATCCAGGCGTCCGCCTCGCGGCCAGCGGGCGGTTCGATGGAGTCGGCTGTGAGATCCGGAGTCATCAACGTCAACCTGGACCATCAAGACGGACACCGCCCCCGCTTTGCAATCCCGCAATGGAGAGGTCGGGCGCCAAGACACGCAAATGAGCTCCAACATCCCCTCCACAAGCGCCAACTGCGCGCCGCCAAACCGAGGGAGAACAAACCCGCAAGCGCCAACGGCACGATACTATCAAGACCCCCCAGATGGCCCCCGCTTGATTGTTCAATGACAAGATGCGACCCCAGATGGACCTCCGCGGCAAAGACAGCCAGACGATGCTTGATGCCCTCCCTGCGAGAGCGATAGCGTGAATCCCACGGCGAAAGATCGGCGCAAGTCAGTGGCGTCAGCGCTAATACTTCCGCGCCGCACGACCATGCACCCAAGAGACACGGCAAACCGCAACACAAGTCGGATGCAGACGATCCTGTTCAGCGAGACCCTCTTGGTCGTCATGGTGGTTTTGTGCGGGGTCAACGCGACGGCGCGGGGAGCCGAGCCGAGCGCGCCGGCCAGGGATTTTACGGTGTGGGCATCAGGTTCAGGGAATTGGTCCGAGACGGAGCGTTGGTCGGGGGTTTTGCCAAACCCGTTTCTGCGCGCCGAGATTCACGGAACAAGCACAGTGGTCATTCCCGCGGGTCAGTATGTGATCGGCGATCTTGAGATCGGGATGGAGCGGGGCGATGACGCGCGCGTTGTTTTGGACGGGGGCCAGTTGCTGCTGTTGCAGGACTCCCTGCGCGTTGGCGAATTGAGCGGGGGCCGCGGAGAGTTCGTGCTCAAGAGCGGCGCGTTGCATTGCCCGGTGGACACGTATTCGGGAGCGGCGAACAGCGTGCCCGGTCGCGCGACGAAGGCCGTGATCCGGATCGAAGGAGGAAGCTTCCTGGCGCGAACATTAAACGTCGGCAGCGGGTGGGGAGCCGATTCGCTTCTGGCGATCGAAGGCTCGCGCCCGACAGCGGTTCATGTGCTGGATTATTGCTATATTCAGGCATTTGCCAGCGCCGACGGATCGCCCGGCATTGGAACGCTCTCGTTCACCCTGGATGAACACGGCGTCACGCCGATCACGATTCAATCGCATCGGGACGGCTTGCGCATCAACAAGGACGCCAAAAGTCATTGCCGGTTGCAAGTCCGGTTGAGCGCGACACCCCCTCGCGACGATATCAGGCTTGTGGTCGGACACACGCCCATCAAAGGAAGGTTCGACGATTTGCCTGAAGGAAGCGAAATCTCGGCGACGCACCAGGGGCGAACCTATCGCTGGGAGTTGACCTATCGGGGCGGACCCGGTCGAACGGATCTGGTGTTGAAGAACCGCAGCGACTTTGCCGCGGATGCGCCGGCGACTCGCGCGCGACCCCTGCCTGATGTTCCCAAGGCCCTTTGGTCTGAATTCCGGCTTTACCCTCTTTCTGCGCGGACCGAAGGGGAGCCGGCATTTCCAGGAGCCGAGGGATTTGGGGCCTTCACTCCCGGCGGGCGCGGTGGCAAAACGATTTATGTCGAGACGCTCGACGATTCCGGCCCGGGCAGCCTGCGAGCGGCGATCGAGAGTTCCGGACCTCGCGTCGTCCTGTTTCATGTCGGCGGAGTGATCCGCTTAGCATCGACTCTTCATATCCGGGAACCGTTTGTGACGATTGACGGTCAGAGCGCGCCGGGTTCCGGGATTCTGCTTCGTAATCACGGGATCGAAGTGCAGACGCATGATGTCGTTCTTCGGCATTTCCGGGTCCGTGTCGGCGATGACGCCGTTTCCATGGAAAGCGAGAAGGACAAGCAGAACTACGCGGGCGGGACGGGAGAGCATGCTCTTTATTTTATTGAAGGATCGAAGAACTGCATCGCCGATCATCTGTCGCTGAGTTGGTCCACCACCAAGATCCTTTCGGTGACCAAGCTCAGCGACTTGATTACCGTTCAATGGTGCGTTTTGAGCGAGGCTCTCAATTTCGCCGGTCATGGTTACGCTTCCATCGCGGGCGGCAACCGCGTCACCTGGCATCACAACCTTTTCGCGCATAACCATAGCCGGAACGTTCGCTTCGGGGGCTTGGTTGACGCCGACTTTCGCAACAACGTGATCTACGATTGGGGCGACCGCGTCTGCTATGGGGAATTCGACAAGGTCAACTTTGTCGCCAACTACGCCAAGCCCGGGCCTTCCACCCTCCAGCGGCCGCCGCAATTCCACGACGGAGGAGCGATGGTGATGCCGGGATCGTTCTTCCTGACCAACAACATTCTTGAGGGGCACGCGAAGGTGAATGAGAACAACTGGCGCGGGACCGGGTATTCTTTGGAGGAGCGCGGCATTGTTGCCAACGAGGCTTTCCCGGCGCCCCCGGTCAGGACGGATACGCCTCAAGAAGCCTACGAACAGGTGCTCAAGCAGGCCGGCGCGACCTTTCCAAAGCGCGATTCGGTGGACCAACGGATCGTGCGCGAAGTGCGGGATGGAACAGGACACATCATCAACTGGGTGAAGGACGTCGGCGGGTGGCCCGATTTTCCCGACGCTCGCCCTGCTTCGCGGGATTCAAAGAAAGAGTCCAAATAGACGGCGGAAGGAATCAGACGTCCATGGCGGCGCTCCCGCTCAGGCGGGCCAGAGAAGGCCAACGGGGTCGCATCTTGTCATTTAACAATCAGGCATTGATCCCGCACATCTCCCTGCAGGCCTGAGCCCCCTAGTTCTAGGGAAAGCAAAAGCAACAATCCGCGCCGATCCCCTAACTCTGCCGATTGTCGCGCTCGTCTGGACGCCTCACTCTTCAGGACAGACTTGATCGAATGTCATGAGAACTTACCCACTGTCTTGGCCTGGTTGCTTGCGAGCGCGCGTCTTCGCGCCCTCGCTGGCGCGGTTTCTTTCCCTCTTGTTTCTCTCGCTGGCGCTCCCGACGCCGGCCCGCGCCGCGGTCCCGGCGGATGACCAGATCGAGAGTGTGTCGATTCTCTACGACGCCGACGGGAACCGTGTGGGCAAAACGGTCCAGTGGCGCGATGAGGCGACCGGGGAGACGCGCCGTCGGACCGAGAAGTACCTCGTCGATGAACTCAATCCGACGGGATTTGCGCAGGTGGTGGGAGTCGTCGCGCAGGAAGCGTCCGGACGCGCCTCGGTGACAGAGCGGGCCTTGTTCGGGAGGGGGCCCATCGGCGTCGCGACCTCGGCGCGATCGGTTCATTTCCTCACCGACGCCCACGGCAGCGTCCGCAGCGTCGCCGATGAGGCAGGCAATCTCGACCCGCCCCAACAAACGACGGCGTGGGGCGTCACCCTTGAAACGGAATCAGGGCCCGTCTCGCGCTGGGCTTACGCGGGAGAGGAGTGGGATCCGGACCTGGGCATGTACTGGCTGCGGGCGCGCTATTACCAACCCTCGCTCGGCAGGTTTTCGTCGATGGACTCATTTGAGGGGCGGGAAGCCGACCCTCTCTCCCTTCACAAGTTTGGCTAAGCCCGCAACGACCCTGTAAACCAAGTCGACCCCTCGGGACACGAGTCCCTCCTCAGCGTCAACTTCACGATGTCGGTGATCTCGCAGCTCAGCACGCATGAGCTGCGCGGCGCCGGCGCGACGCTCAAAGGCGTTCGAGCCCTCTACGGCGTCGACGACGACATCAACTCCCTGATCAACGGCATTGATATCGCGACCATCATCGACGAGAAGGTGGGCCAGGTCACCTTGGGGGTCACGGCGGTGATGGGAGGGGTGAAGTTGATCAAACTGGGGGCAGGATTCCTGACAGAGCAGGCTCCGCTTCGCTTCGCCCAAGCCAGCGCTTATTGGAAGTTCTCGGACGGGGGCCTCTTCAAGGGAAAAACCATTGGAGAGTTGGCCAACATGCTGCGGTATGGCACGCTCATGCCCTCTGAGATTCCCGTTCAGTTCGTCACAAGGGTCGTGGCCGGAAAGCAGATTCGCTTGATCGTCAACACGCGATCCTCTCTCGCTCTCAAGCGCGCCCAGATCCCTGAGAGCAAGTGGACTATGGTGGATATGAGTGCCGACAAAGACCTTCAAAACAGAATCACGACGCGACTCAAGAACAACGGCTTGCCCGAGGATGGCACAGACATTCTGAGGATTGGCAACCGAGATGGGTCCGAGGAATATAGCGTGCTAGAATAATAATATATAATATGGGCACTCAACTCTGGAAACTTCCTTATCCTTCTTCGGCGCGCGCAAAGGATGAGTCGAGCCAGGAAGGCGGGCGCCTCTGCTTGGTGGCTTGCTTATTTGATGAAGACCGAACGGATGGTTTCGAATTCGCCTTCGAAGGGGTCGAGGCTTACATGGTGACCTACTACAATGCATGTCCCGGCGAGTTATCGAGCGAGGCGTACGATCGGGTGCTAGACCTTGGAGTCACTCCGTGGCTAAGCGAAATCGCGTCTAGGTTAAGCACCTATGGAACTGATGTGAAGACCCTGAGGCACCTCATGATCTACTTCGATGACGGCCCTTGTTATGAGTTCCTTTGCAGAGGCTTCAAAGTCCGATCCTTGGATGGTAAACCGGTGGTCCCCCCGCGACCCTGGATGGCGGGCTTTGGGGGAGAATCCAAAGACTGACTTGAACCTGGGACTCCGCGCTTATGATTCCGAGCCGCTTCACCTGAAACGTTCTTGGCGCTGAGCGCAAAGGCAGGGAACGGGCCGTCAGCCCTCACCAATTGAGGAGCTTGTTTCCTGGGGATTCTCCCTGGCTGTTATGGGGCCGGGGCGTTGCGCTTCACGGATGCTGCGGATGAAGACCTGGGGATCATTTCGGACTGGGTTCTTCACTTGCCGGTCAGGGCGGCGAGCTCCTTGGTCAGGCGCTGCTCCTCTTCCTTCTTGCCGAGGCGCCGCGCGACGGGAATCAGTTTCTGATAGACGAGCGCCTTGCCCGCGTAGTCCGGAAAGTCTTTCAGGATGTTCTGAAAGACCTCGAAGGCCTTCTGATCGGGCCCGTAGGTCGCACGCAGGTCGCCGAGCACATGCATCGCGCGAAGCTTCTGCCCCGGCGAGTCGGCTTTCTTCACGACATCCTCGTAGGTCTCGATCGCGAGGTTGAATCGCTTCTGCTCCAGATAAATCTCGGCCGCCTTCTCCTGAAGAATGGGGCTATGCCGGTTCGCAGATTTCTGCAGAAATCGCAACACGGTCGAGCGGTCGGCGCCCGCGGCGATGTTCTGGTTGGCTTCCATCAGATTCGACCACGCGGCGAGCGGGCTTCCGCGCTGGGTAAGCTCCTGCTCCAGTTCGGTGGTTTTCTTGAAAAACGGACGATAGAGAGGGTCGCCGATCGCGACGGTTTGCCACGAGAGCACCTCCTGGCAGGCGTAGGCCGCTTCGCCGAATGTGTTGCCAAAGAAAACCAGCCGCCCGAAGAACGCCGGGATCTCGGGAGTGAGGGCCAGGTAGGGCTCGTCGATGCATCCCATGGTGATCGTGGCCCCTTTCGCCAGCAGCGGTCCCACCCAACGCGTGCTCGGGTCCCTGAGGTACTGCGCGCTGAACGAGTGCAGATGATACGCGAAGGCGCCGGGCATGAATTCCACGGTCGGCTGCAGGAAAGGACCCCATGCGTCCTGGGAGTACCAGCCGATGTAGAACGCAATATGGCTCATCGGGAACGCCGGGCCCCAGACCTCCTCCTTCTCATCGAGCACCGTCTCAAATCCGAGCTGGCGCGCCACGCGAGAAGTCATCTTGATCCATTCATCTCCAAGAATGTAGGGCCCGTTGGTGAGGCCTCGTGAATCGAAGTAAGCCCGTCCCCAGAGGCCGTTGGTTTCCGCCTCCATCGCCTTGTCGACAAGCCGGCTCGCGATCTTCGCGCTCGGTCCGTCGAGGCGGGTGACGAGGAGAAGGCCGTTCGTGGGATGCATATAGCGCGTGTTTGTCACGCCGTAGAACGCGTTCGGCACGAAGCCGATCCAGGGCGCCTTGTCGCCCCAAGGCAGCAGGCAGAGCTGTCCATCGACCGAGCATCCGCTGAGTCGCAGCTCCGCGGAGATCTTTTCCATCGCGGGCTCCTTGAGCGTCGGATCGTTGGCGACCCGGAAAGGCACGCCATAGCAGAGCGCCGCGTAGCGGATCTTGGATCCGATCAGGGACGGCAGGCCCGGGCCGCGATCCCCCGCGATCCAGAGCTTCGATTCCGCGAGGCGGGCCGCGAGCGGATGCTGCAGCCGGTTGACGTACTCATCGCGCGTCATGGAGTCGCCGGTCGGGAGATCGAGGCCGATGATCTGCGACTCGGGCACATGGCGCGCGGCGGCGTAATGCGTTGCCACCGCCTTGGAGTCCTCGACCCGGGAATTGTAGATGACCAGGACGGAGTCGCCCGTCTCGAGAACCCCGGCGCCGAGCCGTTGCGCGGCCGAAATCGTCAGGAGGAGGCCCGCGAGAACCATCGCAGGGGCGCCGAGTCGCGTGAGCCAAAGTGCGGGGCCAGCCGGGGTCATCATAAATTTGCGGTGATTCGGACGTGTCATTCGAGGACGACCCGGAGGCCGTCGTGAGCCAACTCCACTCCCAGCGGCAGCTCCTGCTGGGCGAGATCGTGGTCGTAATCGTGCGTCAGATGCGTGAACAGCGTGCGGTCGGCCCCAATTCGCCGCGCGGCCGTCAGCGCCTCGTCCAGGCACATGTGAGTGGGATGAGGCTGCCGACGCAGGGCGTCCAACACGGCGACCCGCACACCCGACACCGCTTGGATAACGGAGAGGGGCACTTCCTTGCAATCACTCATGTAGGCGAGCTGCCGGCGTCCGCCCTGCTCGAAGAGAAAACCCGTCGTGGTCGCGCGGCCGTGCGGGAGGTTGAGCGGCGTGATCCGGAGATCGGCCAGCTCGAACGCGCCGTCCACGACATGAGCCCGCGGCATGAAGTATCCCGTTGGCCAGGGCCCGTCGTGGAACGCGTAGAAAAACACCTGTTTCAAGACTTTGTGCGTCGCTTCGCTCGCGTAAATAGGAAGGGGCTTGTTGCCACGAAGATCGCAAAATCGACGGCAGTCATCCATGCCCATGATGTGATCGGCATGGGCATGCGTGACTAAAACCGCGTCGATCCAGCGGATCTTCTCCCGAAGGCATTGGATCCGGAACTCCGGCGTCGTGTCCACGACCAGCCTCACGTCCGGGGTCTCCACGTAGATGGAGGGACGCGTCCGATGATTCTTCGGATTCGCGAGAAACTCGGGCGGGTATTCCTTCCCGATGATGGGAACGCCTTGAGAGGTTCCCGAGCCCAAAAACACCAACGTCAACGCCATGGCGGCGGACGCTACCAACCGCGCCGCGCGGGCTCAAGCCTCCGGCTATTCTCTTTGACTTCCGTTCCCGCTTTGCGGCTCTGGGCCGGCGTCGACCGCGATCACATCGACCGCGATCCGCAATTGTTGCCCGCTGCCGCCGAGGATGACGCCGCGGACCGGGGCCACGTCGCCGTAATCCCGGCCCCAGCCGATCGTGATGTGCCGCAGGGAGGGGATGCAGTTGTTGGTGGGGTCCACGTCGATCCAACCGATGCCAGGGCAGTAGAAGGCCACCCAGGCGTGGGAGGCGTCGGCGCCGAAGAGCTTGCTTTCGCCGGGGGGCGGATCGCTCTCGAGATAGCCGCTCACATAACGGGCCGGGAGGCCTAGGGAGCGAAGGCAGGCGATCTCCAGCTGGGCGAAGTCCTGGCAGACGCCCCGTCGTTGTTCGAAGACATCCTCGACCGGCGTCGTCACCGTCGTCGCGGAAGCGTCGAACTTGAAGTCCGCATGGATCCGGCGCGTGAGGTCGACCACGGCGCCCAGGATCGGGCGATCCCGGAGGAACGACGGCGCGGCGTATTCCGCGAGGACATCGGACACCGGCACGCGGGGCGACGCATAGATGAACTCATGCGCCTCCAACGCCTGCCCTGAGCGATCTTCGCGACACTGCGCGCGAACGTTCTCCCAGGTGGGAGTCTCCTCCTCCTCCGGAATGAAGGCGGGCCTCACCCCGACGCGGCTGCGCGAGGTGACCGCAAGACGCTGATGGGAACGTTCCACCGCGATGAAATGGGTGATGTTTCCGAAGTAGTCGCTGTGGCTCGTGACGACCGCGGGCGGCGGATCGACCAGCACCTCCGCGGTGAACGGGCTTTGTCGGGCGGTTTGCCGGGGAGTGAGGCGGAGGATGTGGTGGGACACCGACACGCCTCCCGCGTAGTCATACGCCGTTGTGTGGGTGATGTCGTAAAGGACCTGGCGCATATCAACTCAACTCACCTGGGGAACCGTGTGACTGAAATAGTAGTTGTTGACCTCGTCGCCCAGCCCGAAGAGCTCTCTGGAGATCTCCTGGAGCGATGCCTCCAGGGCCTCGCACTCGCCGTCGGCGCAGCGACCGGCGGCCGCGGGCACATTGACGCGCTCCAGCGCTTGCTGGAGCTCCAGGATTCTGGCCACGGCCGCTGTCGCGCCCGGCAAGCGCGCGTCCTGCGGAAACTCGCGGGCGTGGGTCAGCAGGGTATTCAGCTGGAAGGCCAGCGAGCGCGGGTTCGAGCCATCGCTGAGAAGCAACTCCATGACGCCGGGAAGGCGCGGCGCCGCAAAATGACGCAGCCGATAAGTCATCAGGCTGTCCGCGATCTCGAGCACAGGCTCCAGCACATCGGCGCGGCGCGATCCGACCTGGCCGCACGCGCGAAGAAGGCTCAGGATGCTCAAGGCGCGCTCGAGTCTGCGGCCCGCGTCCAGAAACCGCCAGCCATGCCCGCGTGTCATGTTCTCCATCTCCATTCCGTTGAACGCGGAGAGATCCAGAATCAGGTTGTGGATCATCGCGAGGGCGCTCGCGAGGGGAAGGCGCCCGGGGCGCGTGCGCGCGTCGGCGTCGAGCCGACCCAGAATCCTCCAGGTGTCGCCGGAGAACCTGTCCCGCACCGTCGACGCGATGAACCGGACGCGGCCCAGAAGCTCCCGCACGCTGCCGGGGATGTCCGATCGATACACGAGCTTCAACACCCGGTGTTGAAGCCGCATGTCGTCATACTCCTTGGCGGCGGACGCGGACGCCCAGTCCAGCCTGTCCAGCAGCTCGCTCAAGGCGACAAGCTCGCCGGTTCCCTCTCGGGCGCCTTCATCCGAAAGACGGCCCAGCACGCAACGCAGCGTTCGCAAGGTTTGCTCCAGGCGCTCCGTGTAGCGTCCGAGCCAGAACAAATTGTCGGCGGCCCGGCTCGGCACGCCCAGGAGAAGGCGGTCGGACGAGGCGGAGTCGATCCAATCCCTCTGAGGCTCCGGCTTCTCTTCGGGGGCGTCGGCCAAAACCCATGTGTCCTTGCTCCCTCCTCCGCTCTGCATCGACACGACGGGATCCTCCGTGTCGCGCGAGGCGCGGGTCAATCCCCCGGGCAGCACCGAAAAGGAATCGCCTCCGAAGGCCACATAGGAACGCAGCACGACGGATCGCGCCTCGAAGCGGTTTTCGCGCCACACCGGCGCCTGGGACAAGGCCACGCGCTCCTGTCCAACGAAATCCCGGGGACGCGCGCGGATCAACGCGACCAGGTCGTCGCGGTCCTCGCGGCTCAGGCGCCCGCCGAACCACGGCTGTCGGCTGCTCACGCCCACGGCGGGCTTGATGATGAGCGTGTCGAGATGTTCGAGCACATAGCGGAGCTCATCGCTCTGGCCGCACCACCAGGTGGCCACCGAGGGCATCAGGAGATCCTCATCCAGCAAGTGGCGGCACAACGCGGGCAGAAAGGCCATCAGCGCCGGGCTCTCCATCAATCCGGCGCCGAGCGCGTTGGCGACGGTGACGTTTCCGGCCCGTGTCGCTTCGACCAAACCCGCGACGCCGAGGAAGGATTCGCCGCGCAGCTCGAGCGGATCGCAGTAGGAATCATCCACGCGGCGCAGGAGCACATCGATGGGCTGCAGTCCTTCGAGGGTTTTCAGGAACACTTTGCGGTCGCGCACGGTCAGGTCCGCGCCTTCCACCAAAGGAAACCCGAGATGACGCGCCAGGTACGCGTGCTCGAAATACGTCTCGTTGTGGGGGCCGGGCGTCAACAGCGCGACGCTCGGGCGTCCTCGTCCGCGGGGCGCGAGGCCTATGAGCATCTCTCGCTGCGCGCGGAAGAACGACGCCAGGCGACGGACGTGATCCTCCCGGATCGCGTCGGGGAGAATCCTCGAAATCACGGTCCGGTTCTCCAGGGCGTAACCAACGCCGCTGGGCGCCTGGGTGCGATCCGCCAGCACCCACCAGACGCCGTCGGCGGCTCTCGCCAGGTCGCAGGCATGCAGGTGCACGTAAACATTGTTCACCGTCGCGATGCCGCGGCACGGCCTGAGGAATCCCGGATTCGCGTACACCAGCTCGGGCGGCAGGAATCCATCGCGCAACAGCTGCTGTCCGCCGCCGTAGAGGTCGGAGAGAATCAGGTTGAACAGGCGGGAGCGCTGAATCAGCCCGGCCTCCATGCGCGTCCACTCGCTGGAAGGGATGATCAACGGGGCGAGGTCGAGGCCCCACGGACGCTCCATGCCCTCGGGGTCTCCGTAGACGTTGTAGGTGACGCCGTGCTCCCGAAGGATGCGTCGTCCGCTGTCCCATCGGGCCCCGATCTCAAGGGGCCCGAGCGCTTCAAGAGACCGGGTCAGGCGACGCCAGTGATCGCGCGTCACCGTGGGCGACGCCCGCATTTCGTCAAACACGCCGGGAGCGGTCGAGTAATGCTCGAAGAGGCCGGGGTTCGCTTCGCGCGAGAGGTCTGCTGTGGCGTCGCTCATGCGGGCGGACGTGGCTTGGGGACGGGCCTCTGGCGTCCTGCGGTCATGCGTGTCGCAGATCCAGAGTGAACGGGAGATCGCGACGAGCGGGCTCCGGGAGGGGCGTGAACTTTCCCTGCAGCGCGCCGTGGGGAAAGAAACGAGCGAGGCGACGGGACTCCGCTTCGTACGAGTTGACCGGGAAAGTGCTGTGGCTGCGTCCGCCCGGATGCGCAACATGATAGGTGCAGCCGCCCAGCGATCGTTGATTCCATCGGTCGTAGAGATCAAACACCAGCGGCGCGTGCACCCCGATGGTGGGTTGGAGGCAGTTCGGCGGCTGCCACGCCCTGTAGCGAACGCCGGCGACAGCCTCGCCCGACACGCCGGTGGGGTGCAGCGGCACGGAGCGGCCGTTGACCGTGAGAGCGTAGCGGTCTCCGACGAGTCCTCGCGCCTTGACTTGCAGCCGTTCGAGGGAGCTGTCCACAAATCGCACCGCGCCCCCCGCCATCCCCTCCTCGCCCAGCACATGCCACGGTTCCAGCGCCGCCCGAAGCTCGACTTGCACGTTGCGTTGGGCGAAGTCTCCGATGCGAGGAAAGCGGAACTCGAAGTGAGGCGCGAACCAGTCGACCTCGAAGGCGTATCCCGCCTCGTTCAAATCATGGATGACATCCCGGAGATCTCCCTCGCAGAAGTGAGGCAGCATCCAGCGGTCATGAATATCCGGGCCCCAACGGACCAGGGTGTTGGCGTACGGAGTTTTCCAGAACTTGCTCACCAAACCGCGCAGCAGCAGATGCTGGGCGAGGCTCATCCTGGCGTGGGGAGGCATTTCGAAAGCCCGCATTTCCAGCAGCCCTAGCCGTCCTCCCGCGCTGTCGGGAGGGTAGAGCTTGTCGATGCTGAACTCCGCGCGGTGGGTGTTTCCGGTGGCGTCGGTGAGGAGATTGCGAAAGAGACGGTCCACGAGCCAAGGCGAAACACCGCCGCGCGCGGCCGAACCCGTTTGTCGATCGAGTTCGTTGAAGGCCACCTCCAGCTCGTACAGGGCGTCGTGGCGCGCCTCATCCACGCGGGGCGCCTGCGACGTCGGCCCAATGAACAGCCCGCTGAAAAGCCAGCTCAAGGAGGGATGGTTTTGCCAATAGGCGAGCAGGGAGCGCAGCAGATCGGGTCTGCGAAGGAGGGGCGAATCCCCGGGCGTGGCGCCGCCGAGAAGAATGTGATTTCCCCCTCCGGTGCCTGTGTGGCGTCCGTCCAGCATGAACTTCTCCGCGGTGAGCCGCGCTTGACGCGCCTCGTCGTAGAGCGTGGTCGTGCGATCGACGAGCTCGTCCCACGACGCGCTCGGATGCAGGTTCACCTCGATCACTCCGGGATCCGGCGTGACCTTCAGCACGTTCAACCGCGAGTCGCGGGGAGGCGGATAGCCCTCGATCGCGACCGGCGCGCGCAATTGCTTCGCCGTGTCCTCGACCGCGGCGATCAGTTCCAAGTAGTCCTCCAGGGTGGACACTGGCGGCATGAAGACGTGGAGTTTGCCCTTTCGCGCCTCGACGCAGAGAGCGGTGCGCACGACCCAGGCCGCGGACTCGCCGCTTCGCGGAGCGCGCGTTGGATCCTCGCTGAGCGATTCCCGTTTCGCCTCTTCTTCGCTCTGGTTGCGACGGCGCAGCTCCGCGGCCTTGCGCCGTTCGGGCGTGTCGATCCGAAGATACCGCTGCCGTAGTTGTTCGGGCGAAGGCAGCGCCTCGCGCGGGGCCAGGGGATCCTGCTCGTGGACGTAGGGATACTCGGACTCGCTGACCCAGGGCAGCGAGTCAAGCGGGAGACGCAGGCCCATCGGCGAGTCGCCCGGCGCAAGAAAAAGTCGCTCGGCGCGGAGGAACCAGGGGCCGCTCGTCCAGACGGGTGCGCCCGCCCGCCACGCGCGCTGCACGGGGACGGCATGGCCCACCACGCTCGACAGCCCCTGCTCCAAGATCTTGGCCAGCCGCGCGCGTTCCTCGCCGTCGTCAAGACGGGCCTGGTGAGGATCGACGTTCGCGGGCAGACGCCGTTCCTGCCACGCGTGGTAGAACGGGTCTTCGAACCCAGGCAGGATCCACCTTGCGTCCAACCCGAGACGCGCGCTGAGCGCGCGGATGAACGCATCGGAGTCACTGGCTCCATAGGAGTAGCTCGCGGCTTCGTCCGCGATCAGGTCGTCGTTGCTCCAGATGGGAAATCCATCCTTGCGCCAGTGGCACGCGAACGCCCATCGAGGCAGGGATTCGCCCGGATACCACTTTCCCTGTCCGTAGTGGGCGAGCGACCCTGGCGCCCATCGTTTCCGGAGCCGCTTGAGAAGAGCGTCGGAGAGCGCCCGTTTTCGCGGCGACGTCGCGGTGAAGTTCCATTCCGCGCCGTCGGGGTCGTCGATGGACACAAACGTCGGCTCGCCTCCCATGGTGAGCCGCACGTCATGGCGCTGCAGGTCCAGATCAATCGCGCGGCCCAGGGCGTCGATCGCAGTCCACTGCTCCTCGGTGTAGGGCTTCGTCACCCGCGGCGATTCATGGATGCGCGCGATCTTCATCTCGTGCTCCAGCTCGGACTCGCAGGGGTCGATGACGCCGCTGACCGCGGCGGCCGTGCTGGGCTCGGGCGTGCAGCTGAGCGGAATGTGACCCTCGCCGGCGAGGAGGCCGGAGGTGGGATCCAATCCGATCCAGCCCGCTCCGGGCAGATACACCTCGCACCACGCGTGAAGATCGGTGAAGTCCCTCTCCGTGCCGCTGGGGCCGTCGAGAGCTTTCTGATCCGGCGACAGCTGGATCAGGTAGCCGCTGACGAATCGCGCCGCCAATCCGAAGTGGCGAAGCAAATGGACCAGCAACCAAGCCGAATCGCGGCACGAGCCGCTCCGCTTCGTCAGCGTCTCCTCCGGAGACTGCACCCCCGCCTCGAGCCGGATCAGGTAGCGAATGTCCCCTTGCAGCCGCCGATTCAAGGCGACGAGAAAATCAATGGTGCGGAGGCGCTCCTCCCCGGCTTTCGATGACTCCTCGCCGAGCAACTCCGCCCGCATCGCCGCCCAATAGCCCTTGAGGTTCCCGACCAAGGGACAGGCTTCGAGAAACGGGGCCAGGTCCTTTCGCAGAGCGGGCTCGTAGGAGAATGGAAAATGCCCCGCGGTGTCCTCGATAAAGAAATCAAAGGGGTTGTAGACCGACATCTCCGCGACCAGCTCCACCTCGACGCTGAATTCCCTCATCTTTCCGGGAAACACGAGGCGGGCGTTCCAGTTTCCGAAGGGGTCCTGCTGCCAGTTGATGAAATGCTCGCCTCCCTTGATCTTTTGCGAGTAGCTGAGAATGGGCGTCCGGCAGTGCGGCGCCGGGCGGAGCCGCACCACATGCGGCCCGTGGGCGACGGGCTTGTCGTAGGTGTACCGGGTTTTGTGATAAAGGCTGACGTGAATGGCCATGATGACTGTCCTGCCTAGGCGGCAGATTCCTGGAGGTAACGGATCCGCTTGTTCACGTCCGTGTTGATGGAGTGATACGGCTGGGTGAGGTTGCCGGACGCGAAGAGCGTCTGGCGAAGATGCTCCATGTCGTCCTCGCCGATCGCGTCGGTGAAAATCGGCGTGAGATAGTTGATGCCCATGCGCGAAGGCTGCATGAGCCGGGCGTCATAGAGGGCGGGATGCATGGCGCGGGCGTGGATGAGACCCCAGCGATCGCGGAATCGACTCGCGTCGAACCCGTCCACGTGAAAGCCCCGGGTGGAGTTGTATTGCAGGACGGAGACCGCGTTGTTGCGGCCTTCCACCAGCAGCTCGACGGCCTTGGCCCCCAGCTGCGCCGCGTAAAAGCGATCGAAGAGGATAGGACGTCCGCCGCGCTGCGTGTGGCCGACCTTTCGGGTGAAAATCGCTTCGCGCGCGGACTCGCCCCGACGATAGAGCTGGAAATACTTGTCGCCGATCATCTGGATCAGCTTCGTCCGCAGCGCCTCGGCCGCGCCGGTGAGCTGTAGGTTTCCGGCGGGGTCGCTGGTCTTCGACTCCGCCCCCAGCTCGCGGCCCTGCTCGTCCACGATGCCTTCGCCGCAGACGATCACCACGTTTTTCTGCAGGTCGTAGGTATGCTTGACGCGCTCGCACAGGCGCTCGAGGTCGAGAGGCTGCTCGGGCACCAGAATGATGTCAGGGCGACCGTAAGCGGTTCCGAGCGCGATATAGCCGGAGTGACGCCCCATCACCTCGACGATGGCGATACGGCGGTGGCTTTCAGCCGTTGTGCGAATGCGCTCAACGCCCTGCGCCGACACAAAAACAGCGGTGGCGTAACCGGGCGTCGCGTAGTTGATGATCTGGTCCAGGTCGAACACCGCCCGGGACTCCGCTCGCTTGTATCGGAAGCCTCCCTTGACAGAGGCATCGTTCACGCGAACGCACTCGTCCGGCTCGCTCGCGTAGTTGAGCCCGAGGTCATTGTCGATGGTCTTTGGGGCCAGCACCGTCGGGAGCCTTTCCGCGAGGGGCTGCAGCCCGTTGAGGGTGCCGTCGCCTCCGACGCAGATCAGCCCCTCGATCCCGAGCTTGCGCACGCGCGAGACGATCAGGTCCAGCTCCTCGGTGCGGTCCGGGTCCACATAATCGCGGGAGGAGCCAATCAGCGAGCCGCCCTTGGTGGGATCCAGCTCAGGGATGCCCTGGTAGAGGGGATTCAGATGAACGTGAGGGACGCGGGGATTGAAGAGCGAGTTGAAGCCCTTGATCAGCCCTGTGATCTCGACCTTGAGCTGGTTGGCCCGGGCCACCGCCCCCGCGATCGTCGCGTTGAGCGCCGGAGTGTCGCCGCCGGCGGTGAGAATGCCGATGCGCTTCATGGCTATTGTTCCTGGGTCTGTCTTCTCCCGGACTTGGGAGTCTTGAACGCGAAAAACGTTTCAAAGATCCCGGCGCCCGCCTGATTCATTCTCGTCTGAAGCTCATCCAGATATTCATGCAACCCGCCGTTGATGATCTCGTCGATGCCCGCGAAGGAGAGATCGGAGCAGAGCTGGCCCAGCCACTTCTCCGGCGCGTGGCGGAACGTGCTCACGGGCGTTCCCGAGATCTGATGCAGCGAATCCCGCGCCGCCAGCAGGCTGAAGTGGATGGCCCGCGGGAACTCCCTGTCCAGCAGCAGAAACTCGACGACGCCGCGCGGGGAGATCCGGCCATGCCGCTTGCGATACATTTCGAAAGCGCTGGCGGAGCGGAGCACCGCGGCCCATTGGATGTCGTCGAAAGGCGTTCCGACGTCCTGCGCGGAACGCAGCAGGATGAAATACTTCACGTCCAGGATGCGGGACGTCTTGTCCGCGCGCTCCAGCATCCGACCCATATGGAAAAAATGCCACGGCTCCCCATGAGTCATGGTGGCCGCCGTGATGCCATTGAACAGGTGGTTCGCGTTCTTGACCTCGGTGAAAAAATCGTGGGGGTTGGAGAGAACGGCGTCGGGGGTTTCCGCGGCCGCGGTCACCATCAGGTAAAACTTGTTCAGCTGAAGCCACATCTCCGACGAGATGATCTCCCGAATGGTGCGGGCGTTCTCGCGCGCCGTGCGCACGCAGGAAAGGATGGAGTTGGAATTCTCGGCGTCGAAGGTGAGGAACGCGATGACGTCCTGCTGGGTCGCTTTCCCGTGCCGCTTGGTGAACTCCTCATGATCTCCCGTGGTGTTCACCAAAGGAAGCCACTGCTGCCCTTCGCCCGACGAGTCGTCCAGCATGAGCTGAAGATTGACGTCGATGAATCGGGCCACGTTCTCGGCCCGCTCCACGTAGCGGCTCATCCAGTACATCGAATCAGCGACCCGGCTTAGCATAGTTGATTTGTCCCGGTTGGTTCGCGCGCGGGCGCGAGTCGTCCCTGGGGCTCGGCGGCATCCATGGCATGAATCGCTCCAATGCTCACGCGGCGCCCAGGGCGTTCAACGACGGGGACCCCGGCGAAAACTCGTCCTTCTCCGGCACGGGGGCGTCCGCCAAAACCCACGTGTCCTTGCTGCCGCCGCCCTGCGAGGAGTTCACCACAAGGGATCCCTTCTTGAGCGCGACGCGGGTGAGTCCGCCCGGCAGCACAAAAATCTCCTTCCCGTAGAGGATGTAGGGTCGCAAATCGACATGGCGTCCCTCGAAGTGGTCCCCCGTCAGCGTCGGCACGCGCGACAAAGCCAGCGTTGGCTGCGCGATGTAGTTGCGAGGGTTGGCCCTGATCTTGTCCGCGAACTCCGCCCGCTGCGCCGCGGTCGAATGCGGCCCCACCAGCATGCCATAGCCGCCGGACTCGTTCGCCGCCTTGACCACGAGCAATTCAAGATGATCCAGGACGTAATTGAGATCCGCCTCCTCGGAGCAGATATACGTGGGAACGTTGGGCAGGATGATGTCCTCGCCCAGGTAGTATTTCACGATGCGCGGCACGTAGGCGTACACCACCTTGTCGTCCGCCACGCCGCCGCCCGGCGCGTTGGCCAGCGCGACATTGCCCCGCTGATACACATCCATCAGGCCCGGCACGCCGAGCATGCTGTCCGGCCTGAAATGCTTGGGATCCAGAAAGTCGTCGTCGATGCGCCGGTAGATCACGTCCACTTGCTCGAGCCCCTTGGTCGTGCGCATGCAGACATAGCCCTCGTCCACGACCAGGTCGCGGCCTTCCACCAGCTCGACTCCCATTTGCTGCGCGAGGAACGAGTGCTCGAAGTACGCCGAGTTGTGGGTTCCGGGTGTGAGGAGCACGCACCGGGGCGCGGTGACGCAGTCCGGCGCCAGAAACTCCAGCATGTCGCGCAGCCTGCTGGGATAGTT
Organism: Verrucomicrobiota bacterium; assembly: GCA_016199985.1. Taxonomy (GTDB): domain Bacteria; phylum Verrucomicrobiota; class Verrucomicrobiia; order Limisphaerales; family UBA11320; genus UBA11320. The sequence goes on from JACQFQ010000030.1 coordinate 149,520, forward strand.
GGCGACGGGACGGATTCGTGACTGGGCGAAGACCTGGGGGAACATGCTCTTCATCACCGCCCGGTTCTCGAGGACATAGGAGACGCCGGACGGGCATCGGAGATTGTCCTCGAGCACATAGATCTGACCGTCCCGGTGCCGCACCAGATCCGTGCCCGTGACGTGGCACCAGATGCCCCGAGGAGGGTTGAAGCCCATGCACTGCTTTCGAAACGCGCGCGATGAGAGCACGATCTCCGCCGGCACAATCCCATCCTTGAGAATCTTCTGGTCGTGGTAGAGGTCGTCTATGAAAAGATTGAGCGCGACGATCCGCTGCTTGAGTCCGCGTTCGATGCGGCTCCACTCCGCCGCGGGGACGATTCGTGGCACCAGGTCGAACGGGAAAATCTTCTCCGCGCCGGCGCGCTCGCCATAGACGTTGAATGTGATCCCCATCTGGAGCAACGCTCGCTCCGCGGCCCGCTGGCGGTTGAAGAACTCGCCCGGGGCCAGGGACTCAATGTTGTTCACCAGCGTTCGTGCCGAGGCGCGAGGTTGATTCGCCTCTCCGAACATCTCGTCGAAGAAGTCGCCGACTTCGTAATCGTTAAATAGCATGGGCGGCCATCCCGGGGCGCCGAAGAGCCCCATTCATGATCCTGAGATGCCGCGCTCATGGAAGCAGGCGCGGCGCCATGCGTCGAGCCTCCGGATTCGTCCCAGAAACGCCGGACTCCTCCCCCTCCGCAGCCTGACGATCCAGGCCCCAATCCGGGGCTTTTGAGCCTTTAGCGCCGACCGGAGAGGCAGGCGTCTGGCGACTCCGACGGAGCCTCGCCCTCAGTCGCGTGCCTGATCTTTGCCAAGATGGACAAAAAGAATCAGAAAACCGAGGGGGAGATCCTTTACGCTGTGGTCCCGCCTCCCGGTGCATACACAGGTTCCGGGCAGCGCTGCAGCAGCAGTGAACCCACAACCTGTGGATGCACGGCCCTGCGAGGACTAAAGCCCCAATGGGGCAAGATGAGATAGCCCAATGGCGACGCCCTGTTTTTTTTATGACCAAACAAAGGCAAGCCAAGCCCTGGATGGGTGAAATGGGGATCAATCCCAGGCCTATCGTTCATCCTATTCCATGCCGCCCTTCAACTGTCAGACAGACAATACCGAAGCCGTTGACCGTGGACGAAATCGTACCCCAGTTCGTCACCTTCACACGACGAACCCTGGCATTATTGCCAAGGAGGCGAATCGCTCCGAACGCTGCCGCATTCGCGCCTCCGCAATTGCAGTCGACGCTGAGGTCGGCCACCTCCGCGGCATCGACCGTGGTTCCGGACTGCAGGGCATGAGCGATCGCGAAAACGTGAGATCCCACGGTGACATTCGAGTTGTCCACCTTAAGCGTCGTGACATCAATTCCGGATCCAAGGAGTTTCATCCCCATCTTGATTTGCCAACCGCCGGCAACACCATCCGCGAAGCCCTTTGTCACAAACGTCCCTGGACCGAGATGGACAACAGCATTCGGCTGAGAGACTTGGGGAAGATTCATGACTATGTCGAACTGGCTCACTCCTGAGCCGTCAAGTCCGCCGTGGTACGGATCTGAAGCAATTCCTGAGCCTCTTTGCTTGTCTACACGGTTTGCTACCCACACCTGGAAAGGCGCGGGATCCAGGAGCAATGCGTCAAAGAGTGACATTGAATTCCTTTCGTTGGGTGTAAGAGATCTTGCAAAGCAGAGCTATGCCGATAGCGATCAGAGCGACAGGCGAGGGCTCGGGAACGACGAAAGCAAAAAGTGTAGGGAGCGCCTCTGATTTCAAGAGTCCCGTCGAAGCGAACGGGTGAAGGGGATCTTGCCAGACCGAAGTCGTTTGGCTCGTGGTGTAGCTGTCGAGAGCAAAAGTGATATCAAGCCCCGTCACGTCGATGAAGAGGTCTCCCTTCGATGGGTCGTAGAGATACCCTCCCACCGCAGGAGCGGCAGGGCCGAAAGCCAACCCGAAATGGGGAAGCTGGAATGGATCGTTCCAGCCGCTAGCAACGAATGAGGTTTCCTCTTGTCTAATGAAGGTGAACGCGTCTGAACCTTTGTTGTTCGCAAAGATAGGACTCAAAGCGCTGTCGGAGAGAGTTGAAACAGTGATTTGAACCCCGCTCAAGAAACCTGAAAAATGCCCACCAGCGTTCTGATCAGCGCGAAAGGCGATCTCCCTCAGCAGAGCTCCCCCGGGTGGGAGATTCGAGAAGTCGGCAGCGGCATAACGCTGTTGGAAATGCACACTGAAGGAGCCCGGATACGCCTGAGAGTTACCATCTCGCCCCTTTAGCTCAGGCGGCGAAATCACCCCAATAGGCGGGTCTGCGGCCTCAATAGCGAGCTGAGGCACTAAAAGGGTGATTAAGAAAATGACAATTGGTTTCATAGCCGCTCTCAAAAAGACAAACTCAGCGCGTCCTCAATCGCCGTGATCAACTCGTCCAGATTGTGATGGGGCGTCGTGGTGAAATCGGTCCCGTACACTCGCTGCCCCGACATCTTCGTATTGTTGAACGTCCGATGGCCAGGCTGCTGATCGAGAAACTGGAGCGGAGTTGGATCTTCCAAATCGATAAGATTCGCCTCCACGATGGAAGCCGTAAGGCCATACATTCGGAGCGCGTTGGCAAAGTTTCCAAGGCCCGAAAGGTTCGTTGGCAATCCGTCCGTATGGCGAAAAGAGTTCTCTCGAACGACCCAACCCGGAAAGACAGGCAGGATTGTCTGGCTCACCACACCGATGCATCCCTGCGGATTTGGATACGTGTACTGGCTCGTCTTGTACAGATCTACGAGGTTGCCTTCGATAACAGCCCGCCGCGTCTGAGCAAAAGTGCCGTAGAATGGCGCGTCAGCATAGGGAGGGGTGTCGGGTCCAGCATTCGGCACGGATCTCAAACGGTAAAGGAAGGTGGTGGCATTCACGTTCTTGGTTACCATGTAAACCCCGTTGAAGGAATTCGACGGGGTTCCGCCTGACAAAACCCCTCGAACCTCCACCACATCGCCTGCGGACATGTAGTGTGAATCTACCGTTACGACCTGAACGGTGTAGTTGTCCTCGCCGGCAACCGGCCAACTGACCCACGGTGCCCCTGCGGCAGTGTTCTGAATCTCCCGGAAATCAGTCTCACCTGGGTTGAAGTTCTGATTGAAGCCGGTAAAGACATCCGAGAAATAGTTACCTCTGAACGTGATATCTCGGCTTGAACCGGTATCCGTATAGCCTGGGTTGGTGCAGTCATATACTGCGTTTTGTTCCACGACAGCCCCTGTCCCGGCATACGCGATCGGGCCGTGAAAATCCACGCCAAGGTAAGCTTGGCTGATGCTCAGAGCATTGACCGCCGTCCATTGAGCGGCAGAGGGGTTGTCGAGCATCTGACAGGTGATGTCATACTGCGTGGGTGAGCTTCCATCCACCGAACTGACCACCGTGATCGCGAACGAACCGTTATAATAAGGGTGCCGGCGAGCTGAACCTAGATTCGTGTAGTAAATGGCTCCCAAAACCACATTGTGCCCAACCGCCCTGAAGAATCCAAAGCTGGGATCGGGCTGAACGCGCACGTTGAAAAGTCCGGTGGCCGGGTTGGGAGCAGCGTCAATACTTTGGATCCAGAGATAGTAGGTAGACGCCCCGTTGAGGAATCGGAAATTCGCGTAATTCCTGCGCGCCACGCTGGCCACTCCATTGCCCTGGATGAACTGCTGAAAGGGCGTCCCGGCGGCCCCGCCAGCCCAGATCACCGTTATTTCATGAAAATTGTTTTCGCCAGGTTTGTTCGCGACGCAATCCTCAATGACATTGTTTGCCACCATCAGGCGGTTGGTCCCATCCTCGACACCGCCACTCAGATAAAGGGGGAAGCATTCGGGGAAGCTTTGAGTGCCGAAATTGATGACTCGGACCCGCCTCAGGCGAAGATTCTCGCCGTAAAGACTCACTCCTCCTGGCGCGACAGGGGCAAACGCCGTCACATTCTTCGTGTTCGGGGGTGCGGGCTGCGATGCAATGGCCCCATCCAGTGTCATGTCCGAAATATCAACTGAGGAGACGCCTGGAGGAGTGGAGGGCCGACCAAAAACCGAGGTTTGGTTGTAGCGATCCACAGCAAACACCAGTTTGACTGTCGTCGCGTCCATCCCTGATCCCTGGAACCGCTGCGCATTCTTGACCCGGAACCCGGCGTAGTAGGCCCAGTTGGCTGGAGTGGGAGGGTTTGTGCCGGGGTCGATGACGTAAGCAGAACAAACACCCCTCGACTCGAACGCATTGCCTGGAGGAGCCGAGCCGAGCCTGACGAAGGCTGGCGAGGGAGCGCCATTCATCACATTGTCAAATCGGAACGTGTACTTGGAGAACGTGCCACCACTGACTGCGCCGGAGGAGGCTGGTAATGCGGCCAACTCGTAATAGAACTGCGAGGTCTTATTGTCATCGGCCCCAAGAACCACGAAGCTCCCGTTAAACTGGGAAGTCGGGCTCCCCTGGACAAGGATTGCATCGTAATCACCCATGCCATGGTTCGTTACCACCGCCTTCGCCACCGGCCAGAATAGGACCGCGCCTTTCTTTGCGTCTGTTCCCCGCTGGCAGGTCGCAATGTTCATGCTATTCGGGGGCGCTTCCGGGCTGGCGGCGAGTTGGAACGTGAACGCACGACTCGAAACCTTTGTGATGGAGAAGGTAGCCCAGTAGGGACCTCGCAGAGGGTCTTTCCCTGTATTAGAAGCGCTGAGAGTAATCGAATCCCCGTTCGAGTAACCATGCGGGTTCTGTGTGACGACCAGAACGATCAGGGGATCATAGGTGACCGAAGTCCCGGCAACGGCAGGTCCAGTCACCCTCCCCCCATCCGCTGGATCATTGATCGTGGCCGATCCGGCTCGGCCGTCAGACCGCTGGGTGATCCAGACTTGGGCGGGATCGTGATACTCCTCCAACAGCAATGCATCCATCAGCGACATGGCAACGCTCCTGGGAATGGTGTCGAGGAAGGAGTCATGGCGTATGGGCGGTCTTGCGCACTTGCCGCTCTTGCGTTCTGGGTTTTACGCCACGAACGTAACCCCAGTTTCCCTGTTTTGCCAGACGCTCTTCCCGCCGCTGACCGAAATGGCCTTTGAAAAAAATTAGAACGCGCGCTTGCCCAACGGCACAGGGGGGGGGGGGTACAAGAAAGAGCTCTGGTTCGAAGGCTTTTCAAGGTCTGAATGACCTAACCAGAGCATGAGCAACTTTGTAGCAAAGGTGCTGAATGATTCCAATCCCTAAAACTAGGGATTCTGAGAGAAAGTCTACCCCTTATTCCCTATTTGTAGGGGTCGGCCTCGGTTCATCCCACTTCCTTGCGGGTAAATCCGGGCTAGAAATGAAAGGGGATACCGGGGAAACTAGCCCCATTCTCTGAGCCTCGCCTTGCGGCGGCCGTTGGCCAGGATGAAGATCGCTCACGACCTTGTTATGCCGAAGATTCTCATGCCGATCGGGGACGCTGTCGAAGCCCTCGACACCTTCTACGCCTATTACCGCCTGCCCGAGGACGGATACGAAGTGGTCGTCGCTGGCCCCGAGGCGCGACTTTACCACACCGTTCTCCACGAGATCCCGCCGAACCCCGACGTTCCCTGGGACATCACGCAGGAACGTCCGGGATATCATCTGCAGGCCTCGATCGCGTTTCGCGATCTGAGGGCGGAGGACTATGCGGGACTCTTCGTCTCCGGCGGACGCGCTCCTGAATACCTGCGCTATCATCCCGACCTCCTGCGGGTGGTTCGCGAAATCGTCAACGCTGGGAAGCCCGTGGCTTGCCTGTGCCATGGCATCGAGATCCTGAGCGCGGCGGGCTGCATTGGCGGCAAACGCGTGACCACGGTTCCCAAGTGCGCGCTGGACGCCCGGCAGGGCGGTGGAACTTACGTCAATGAGCCATGGGTGCTTGACGGGCTTCTCATCACGGGTCGCGGATACCAGGACAACACGGTGGTCTTGAAGGAATTCATCCGGATGCTCAAGGCCTCCGCCGCATGAGCGTCGCCGCCTCGAACACGCCGGGATCTCAACAGTCCCCGGTCTGGTCCCCCGCGCGGATCGTGCTTCTGTTCGCCTTCCTCGGCTGGATGTTCGCCGGGGTGGAGATGTCGCTGATGGTCAGCGTCACGCGTCCGGCGATCCACGAGTTTCTCGCGACGACAACAGGTTTGGCGGGGGCGGCGAGCCTGGAGGTGTTGAGCGACGAATGGTACTCGCGGTTTCTCGTCGCGTTCTTCCTTGGCGCCGCCGCGGGCGGGGGCTTCCTGGGATGGATGGGGGACCGGTTCGGAAGATCTCGAGCCATGGCCTTGAGCATCCTTGCCTACTCGGTGCTGACGGGAGTCAGCTACTTCGCGCGGAGCGCCGACCAGTTGTTGATCCTGCGATTCCTCGCGTGCATGGGCGTGGGGGGGATGTGGCCGAACGGCGTGGCGCTGGTCACGGAAGTCTGGCCGGCGGTGTCGCGTCCCATGCTCGCGGGATTGATCGGCGCCGCGGCGAATGTGGGCTTCTTGATCCTGGGCGCGATGATGCTGGCGTTCCCGATTCAGAACGACGCATGGCGATGGGTGCTGGTGTTTGGCGGAACCCCGTGCGTGTTGGGCATTGCCGCGTGGTTCTGCGTGCCGGAGTCGCCCCTGTGGCTGGCCGGTCGGAAAGCCGGGCCCGCGGCTCAGACCCCGTTGACAGCGGTTTTTCGCCCTCCCCTGCTGCGCGCGACGCTGCTGGGCATCGCGCTCGGGACGGTGCCTCTCATCGGAGGTTGGGCTTCGGGACAACGCCTGATTCCCTGGGCCGCCCAGGTCGGGGAAGCCCGACACCTCCCCCATCTCAAGGCGATCACCCAGATCATTCAATCGATCGGCGCCGTGGCGGGCTCCCTGGCTGGAGGCTGGCTTGCGGCGAGGTGGGGCGCGCGACGAAGTTATTTTTGGATCAGCGCTCTCTCTTTGGGCCTCAGCCTTGCGTTGTTCCGGCTGACGCGTCCGGGCGAGCCAGCCTTCTATATCCTGAGCTTGGCGCTTGGTTTGGTCGCTATCAGCTACTTCGGGTGGCTGCCTTACTATCTTCCCGGCCTGTTTCCGACGGGAGTGCGGGCGACCGGGGCGGGCGTCGCCTTCAACGCGGGGCGAATCGTCTCGGCGGCTGCGCTGCTTCTCACCGCGAGCCTGTCGAGGTGGTCTGAAGGGGACGTGGGACGCATGGGGTTCGCCACCTGCTGGATCTATGCGCTCGGCCTGCTCCTGGCGGCGTTGATTCCGCGCGAAAGCAGCCCCGGCAACCCGCGCTGATAGGGAAGAAAGGCGGGTGCGCGGCCCCGTTGGTTTATCCAGTTGCGCGGCGGCCTTGTTTTTTCTAAAGATTTTGCATGCAACGATTCCTCCGTTATTCGCTGGGCTGCCTGCTCGGGGTTGGCCTCACTTTGGCACTTCAGGCGCAGACCCTGTCGACCGCGGATCCTGCCGCCGCGCGAGCCCAGGACGAGCTCAGGAAGCGCGCCGAGGAGAATCAGCGACGCGTGGACAACGCCGCCGCTGAGAAGGCGCGGAGTGAAGAAGAAGTGCGGCTTCGAGCCCTCGACGCCGCGCAGGGGAGGACGACCACGGCTCCTGGCCCCAGAGTGCGCTACGCCACGAGCTCCCGGCAGAAGCCTTCCACCGGCCCCAGCCGCGAGGAGTTGGAGCGGCGCGATCGCCTGGCCCGGATTGAGCGCGATGTCGAGCTTCGTAGGGCCGAGCGCGCGGGAGAAAAACCCATTGCGCCCGTCGTTGCGAGTTCTGCCCAAGCCGTGCCTTCCGTTCCTCCGGCGTCCGGCGTGGCGTCGGCTGACGCCGCGCCCAAACCCGCGGCCAGCGCTCAGGCGGCCCCCGCGAAGCCGGAGTTGAAGAGCGAAGCAAGCGCGCGCCAGCGTTTGGCCGCGGACCGCGCGAAGCTGGCTTCCGAACGCGAGGCCAAGGCCCAGCGCGTCGCCCACGAGACCGTCCGCAACCAGGCCCCCGCCTCCCCGGCGTCGCCGTCCACCGCTCGTTCAGCGCAGGTGGCGTCGGCGCGCGCGAGCGCGCTGCCTCCCGACGACGAGCGCAAAGCTCGCGAGATGCTGAAACAGACCTTGCAGGACTTGGAGAAGGAGGAGGCGGCGAAGAAGAAGCCCGGCGCGAAGCCCTCGGCCAAGCCCGCCACCGGAACGAAGTCGCTGGCCGACGTCGCGGCTGAGAATGAACAGCGTCGGAAGCAGGAGTTGGAAGCGCGCGAGGCCGCCAAGCGAGCCAAGGAAGACGCGAAGGCGAAGGCGGAACAGGCCAGGAAGTCCGACGCCGCGGCAAAGACCGACCCGACGAAAAAGGCGGAGGCGGCCGCGAAGGCCGAGCAAGCCCGCCAAGCCGAGGCCAAGGCGCGCGCTGATCACGCGCGCATGGAAGCCAAGGCCAAGGAGGATCGCCTCGCCGCGGAGAAGGCGAAAACGGAGAAGGCCAAGCAGGCGAAGCTCGCCGAGGACAAAGCCCGCGAGGACAAAGCGCGTCTTGAGGCCAAGACCAAGGCCGATCAGATGGCCGCGGAGAAAGCCAAGGCGGATCAGGCCCGTCTCGAGACTCGGAAACAGCAGGAGCGGGCTCAGGCGGAGCTGAAGGCTAAGAAGGACCAGATTCGGGAGCAGAAGGCTCAGGCGGAGCGAGCGCAGTCTGAAGCCAAGGCGCGCGAGGAGAAGACCCGGGCGGAGGCCGCCTTCCGGAAGGAACAGGAGAGTCGCCAGGCCGTCGCACAGAAGGAGAAGGCGGCTGCCGAGAAAGCCGAGGCCGAGAAGGCCCGTCAGGCCAAGCTGGCCGCTGAGGCAAAGGCCAAAGTCCAGCAGGAGTCGCAACAGAAAACGCAGGGGGCGGCTAAGCCGGCCGTCGCCGCCAAGGCTGCGCCTGAAAAGCCGGCCTCCGTCAAGGAGAAGGATCAAAAGGTCGCGTCGACGGGCGGTTCCTCAAAACCGAACTCCTCGGGCAAGGCCAAGAACGCTGAAGCGTCGGCCCCGGCCCCGGCGCCGACCGGGAAGATGGCGAAGCTGCAGGAACTGCTCAAGGCCTACAGCCGCTCAGACAATCCCATCTCCGCCGAGGAGTACCATCGCGAGCGCGCACGGATCATCGCCGACCCCAGTCAATAGTCTTCGAAACCACCCCGCGCATTCCGTGTTCGGGGAGGACGGTCCGCGACAAGAGGTCGCGGACCGTCAAGCCGGTCTTTCGCCGATGTCCGGACCCTTGGGTTGATCTCTCCGTTTCCCTTTGGCATAACAGCGCGCCATGCACGATTTCCACTACGTTGGTTCCGAGCTTTACTGCGAGGGCGTTCCCATCAAGACCCTCGTGGAACGGCACGGAACTCCCCTCTACGTTTACTCCCAGCACACGCTCACGGATCACTTCCAAAAACTGGATCGCGCCCTTTCGCCGTTGAATCACCTGATCTGCTACGCGATGAAGGCCAACTCCAACCAGGCCGTGATGCGAACGCTCGCCAACCTCGGCAGCGGTTTCGACACTGTGAGCGAAGGAGAGCTGCGGCGCGTGATCGCCGCCGGCGGGAAGGTCAACCAATGCGTCTTCGCCGGAGTGGGGAAGACCGAAACGGAGATCGAGTTCGCTCTCAGGCAGGGGATTTACTGCTTCAACGTGGAGAGCGAGCCGGAGCTGGCGCGGATCAACCGAGTCGCCGAGCGGCTGCGGAAGACGGCGCCGATCGCGGTGCGCGTGAACCCGAACGTGGACGCCGGAACCCACGCCAAGATCACCACGGGGACCTACGAGAACAAATTCGGAATCGCTTTCGAGAAGGTGGAGGGCGTCTACGCCCGCGCCGCGAAGCTGAGGCACTTGCGGCTCCTCGGAATCCAGATGCACATCGGCTCCCAGCTGACGGAGGTCGCGCCGTTCGAGAAGGCGGTCCGCAAGCTGGCGCCTCTCGCCGCCAAGCTCGCGGTGAAATACGGTTTCGAGTTCATCAGTATCGGAGGCGGCCTGGGGATCGTCTATCAGCCCGCGCTGGAGAGCGGCAGCCAGACTTGGTGGAAAACCACCGCCGCCCGAAAGATACTCACCCCTTCCATTTACGCATCCACCCTGGTGCCGCTGCTGCAGCCGCTCGGCCTGCGCGTGCTTCTCGAGCCGGGCCGATTCATCGTCGGGAACGCGGGCGCGCTCATCACTCGCGTCGAGTACGTGAAGCGAACGGGCAAAAAGAACTTCGTGATCGTGGACGCCGCGATGAATGATCTCATCCGCCCCGCGTTTTACGATTCATTCCACGAGATCGTGCCGCTCCAGAGCAAGGGCAGCGGCCGCATCGCCAGCGATGTCGTGGGCCCCATCTGCGAGTCCGGAGACTACTTCGCCAAGGATCGCGCGCTGCCGAAGGTGGGCGAGGGCGACCACCTCGCGCTGCTGAGCGCCGGCGCGTACGGCGCGGTCATGGGCTCCAACTATAATAGCCGCTCGCTCGCCGCCGAGGTGCTGGTCCATGACAAGGATTCCGCCGTGGTGCGGGCGCGCCAGGATCTGAAGGAGATCTGGAAACACGAAACCATCCCCGCCTGGCTGAGATGACGCCCGCTTATTTGGCAAGGTCGAGTTGCCGGAGGTGCGCGTAGAGGTCGGCGATGTCCTGCGAGTTCAGCCCGTCCAGCAGTCCTTCGGGCATGATGGAATCGTCGGCCTGACGACGGTAAGCGATGTCCTGCTCCGCGATCCGCTCGGTGCGCCCATCCGCGCCGCGGAGGATGACGCCGTCCGCCGAGAAGAACGCGACGAGGCCCAAATGCTGAACGCCATCCCTCGTTTCGATCAACGTCGCGCGATAAGCCTCGGCGATTTCGCGGCTCGGGTAACGGATCTGGTTGAACAAATCGCGCGGCGACCAGCGGCGCGTGACGCCCGCAAGGTCCGGCCCGATGTTCGAGTTCGCCCCATGGCAGGCCTGGCATCGCCGCCCGTCGAACAGCCGCTGGCCCGCCTGAGGATTGCCCTTCTCCCACTCCACTTTTCGCAGGAACGCCTCCCACTCCACCGAACTGCCGCGGCGAGCGAGCGTGGTTCGGCCCAGGAGGGGATACTGCGCGGCGCACGCGTCGACAATTGCCTGGCAGATGTGGGACACGGTCGCCGGGTCGGCGCCGGGGTCCGGGGCCGCGAAGGCTTTTCCCGTCAGCTGATTGATCAGCCGGATGGTTTGAGCCATGGAAATCTCCTTCGAAGGGGTCTGAGAGAGACGCCCCAACAGCCGCAGCGCCTCTCCAACTTCGCTCTCCGCTCCGGCTTGGCGAGGGAGCGACAGCCAGGCGTCGAGCGCGGCGCGCGCGACCTCCGGGCGATTTGAAGCCAGGCCTGCGACAAACTTCTCGCGATCGATGGGCTGCGGCTCCTTCGCCAGCGCCAGGATCAGGCTGTCCCGCAAATCCGTCTGGCGCCACTGCGCCCGTATCGCGGCGCGGGTCTCCGTCGCGGGCAGTGTTCCCAGGAGCCTGACGACATCCTCATTCCACGGATAGGCCGGCTCGGCCCGCAGCGCGCCTAGCAGCCCCCGCCCCGCCTTCTGGCGCGCGGGAAACTCGAGCGATAGAAGAAGCGCCAGGTTTTCCGGACGGGTCCATCCTGGCGATCGCAGAATCTGCTCTCCCAGCTCCGCGTCGCGCCGCAGCAGCGCGACGTGCAACTCCTGCAATCGCTCCTGCCAGGTTTGCTTCGGCCTCGCGTCTTCGCGGCCCATCTTCTGTCCGAGTCCAAGAATCGCCAGCGCCACCCGCTCCGTGTGGCGGGGATCCTTTGTGGGCTTGAGCCGCGAGAGGACCGCGAGGTAGTGGAAATCGGATGAAGCGTCGGAGCGCGCGTGGATGCGATCGAGGATGAGCGCGGCCGTGGTCGGGGACGGGTCGGCGAGCATCGCCAGCAACCGCGCCGTCTCCGAAATGAGAAGCGCGTGCTGTGTGCTGAGATACGGCCGGGCTGTTTCCAGCATCCGCCCCCGGATCGGGCTGGGGTCTGGCGGCGGAAAGGCGGCCTCGTAGGCGGTGAGCGCCTCGACGGAAGGGTCGTGGATTCTCCAGCCGCCCATGCCCTGTTGGAGAAGCATCACGCCTATCAACTTTTCCTCCGCGGTCTGGGCGGTTTTGAGCGATTGCAGCGTGTGGTTGAGGAGGGATTGGTTCAGTCCGTTCGTGGGGAACCGCGCGCTGACCGCCAGCGAGCAGGCGAGCTGCGACGTCGCTCCACCCCTCATGAGGCTTGCGTAGTAGGCCTTCCAATTCTCGAGTGGGAGGAAGGCCGCCAGTTGCGCGGCCAGCTGGCGGAGACGTTTTTCGGGGCTGGTCGCGTTGGCCAGGGCCGCCTGGGCGACCAGGGGAGCGCCGACACCCTCGACCTGCTCGGCGATCGCTTCCAGAGCGTTCCGGCGAGCCAACGGGCTCGCGTCCAGCGCAAGGTCCAGGAGCACGGGCGCGAAGTCGGCGCAGGGGCTGCGTCCCAGGGACCACGCGACTCGCGCGCGCACAAACGGGGAGCCGGTCTTGGCCGCTTGTCGCGCAGTGCCGGTCATGAGCCCTCCATGGACCTCGGTGAGAACCTCGATGGCCCGGATACGCAAGGAGTCGGGCCAGGCGGCGTTCAGCACCGCCGCGTCGAAGGGGGCGGCGCCCATTCGCATCGCCATCGGCCTCCAGAAAGCGCGGCACCACGCGTCGAGAGGTTGCGGAGGGATGAGCGCCAGCTCCGCGTCCGTGGCGGCGCGGCTCACCCAATTCGTCGCCAGCGACATCCTTGCCGGATCCGCCGTGTATTGTATCCGGTACACCGCCCCCCGGGTTTTTCGGCCGCCGATCGAGATCAAGAGGGCCCCATCCGGAGCCACCGCGGCGTCGGTCGGGGCAAACCCGGCCGTGCCCATCGGCTCGAGAAACAATTCCGCGGGCATGTCATAGGTCGCGCCCGATGGCTCGGTGGGAGCGAACCACACGCGGCCGAACGTCCAATCCAGAAGGAACAGCCCGTTCTGATACGCAGGCGGGAACTGGTAGTGTCGATAGGCGACCACGCCCGTCGGCGAGCCGCGGCCCATGTCGCGGAGCATCGGTATCGTAAAAGGATCCACGTCCGGTCGATGAAAGCTCCTCAGATATCCCGGGAGCCGCCATCCGTGATGGCCGGCGTACGCGATGTGGTAGAGCCGCGTCGGAGTGTACCAAGGCAGCCTCCACTCCCGCTCCACATCGCTGTCGTACGTGAGCAGGTCGCCAGCCCAATTGAAGTCGAAGTCGTAGGGGTTGCGAAATCCGTGCGCGAAAACCCCCAGCGCCGTGAAGTCGGGCGAGAATCGGATGAGCGCGCCAGCCTCCGGGGATCGGATCGGGGATCGCGGATCGGTCAGCAATCCGGCGTGAACTTCCGCGTCGTTGCCTGCCATCAGAAACCAGCTCCCATCGGGCCCCTGCCGAATGGCGTGCGCGCCGTGCTCGCCGGTTTTGAGAGAGAGCAGCTTCGTCGCGGGTCCGTCCGCCACCCCGTCTCCGTTGGCGTCCGTGAACCGCCAGAGACCCCCGTCTCCGACGAAATAGAGATTGGGCCCATCGAAGCAGAGGCCCATCCCTCCGGACTTCGAGACCGCGTAGTCGACGGCGATGTCGGCGCGTCCATCGAGGTTGGTGTCGATCAATGTCCGGATGTAGCCGGGGCCGGTCACCACCACGCGTCCCAGCGCGTCGAGGGTCATGGCTTGGATGTCGTCGGCCAGCCGCTCCGACGCGTACTCGGCGATGCTGAATCCCGCCGCGAGACGAACGCCGAGATCCGGACGCTCGATCAACGCGCCGGCGCGCGCCAGTCCGGTGGCGCCGAGGATCGCGAGCCAGCAGAGCGCGGCCCCGAGCGCCAACCGAGGGCGCGCGCGATCCCGGCGCGGTTGACGATCACCGTGCGTTGGGGCGTCGGCGATACTTCTCATAGAGGCGGGTGTGGCGGGTTTCGAGGCTCGACGGCTGACCCGCGATCCACATGCGCGTCACATGAGATCGAATGTCGAGCAGGTCGCCGTCGGTCGCGATCAGCGTCGCCTCCTTCCCCTTCTCGATCGAGCCCAGCCGATCGGCGACCCCAAACATTTTCGCCGGGTTCAGCGTGATGGTCTTGAGGGCGTCCTCGCGGCGCATGCCGTAGGCCACGGCCTGCGCCGCGTGATACGGAAGGTTGCGGATCTCCGTTTCGCTCATCTCCCCCGTTCCGGCGCTGAGGGCGATCGTCACGCCCGCCTGCTGCAACGCGGCCGGCGCATGGTACAAGTGGTCGTAGGGCTCCGTGTCGCGCAGCGAGCGCGTGAACACATGCTCGAAAATCACGGAGACCTGGTTGCTGGCGAGCAGGGAAGCGGCGAGCGAGGCGTCCCGCCCGCCCGAGATGATCAGCCGCAGCTGATTGGTTCTGGCCCATTGCACGGCGGCCTGGATCGCGCGCAAGTCGTCGGCGTGCACGACGACGGGAATGTCCCCGCGAAGGCAGGGCCGCATCGCCTCCCACGCGGGCTGCGGGCGGACCTCGGCGTTGTTGTCCCGGGCCCGGACATAGGCGGCGGCGTCCTGGAAGAAGCTCTCGAGTTGGGCCAGATCCTTGCGGCGGTCCTTGGCGAGGTCCTCGGGCGATTTCCATTTCGCCTTGTCGCGAAACTGATCCTTCGGCGTTGTGTCGAGATTCATCTCAGGCCACTCGACATGCAACGCCAGCGGCTTCTTCGCCACCATCAGCTCCATCGTCCAGCCTTCGAGCGCCACCAGCCCGGAATGCCCGGCGATCAGGCCGCCTTGCGGCGTGGGGACGATGTGAGCGATTCCATTGGCGCGCGCCACCGGGATGAGCTCGGAGTCGGGGTTCATCGCGATCCAAGAGCGCACGTCGGGATTGAACTTTCCCACTTCGCGCATGTCGTGCGTGGCGCGTATCGCTCCGATTTCCGTGAGACCCAGCGCCGTCGACGCCGCGATCAATCCGGGATAGACGTGCTGTCCTGTGAGATCGACCGAGACGGCCTCGGGCGCGTCGATTCTTTCGCCCACATCCTGGATCTTCGCGTCCTTGATCCAGATCTGTCCGGGGCTGATCACGGATCCGGACACCGTGTGGATCACCGCTCCCTTGATCAGGATGTTCTCGGCGCCCAGGCGTCGCGGCGCCCCGCAAAACGCAAGCGCCAGAGCGATGCCGATGCAGGCGTGGATCCGTGGGAGAAAGGCGCGATGCGACGGGCTTGGAATCATGGCTGAGAGCGGGGGAGGAGGCAGTCCTGGCACTGCTGCACGTCCAGGCGGCGCGTGGTTTCCCACGCGCGACGGAAAAACGCGGCTCGGGAGGCGTCGGATCCGACGGGAGCGTCGGCGCTGCCGAGGATCGCCTTCGCCTTCTCGATCAATCGCGTTCTCTCCGACGCCAGAGCGCTCGCGCGCTTGGGCTCGAGCTCTCTGTCGAAGTATTTTCGCCCCTCAATCCAGGTCTGCAGGCAGCGCGTGGAGCTGTCCAGAGGCGATCCCGACCAAAGGACGAAGTCGCCGTCCTTGCCGGGCTCCAGAGACCCCACCTTCGAGTCGATGCGCAGCTGCCTGGCGGGGTTGATGGTGACGAATTTCAGCGCGTCTTCCTCGGAGACGCCGCCGTACTTCACGGCCTTCGCCGCTTCGAGGTTCAAGCGCCGCGCCAAGTCGGAGGAATCCGAATTAAACGAGACCAGAACCCCTCGCTGGTGCATCAGGCTCCCGGCATAGGGGATCGCGTCGTAGACCTCGAACTTATACGCCCACCAGTCGGAGAAGCAGGACGCGCCCGCGCCGTGCCGCGCGATTTCGTCGGCGATTTTGTAGCCCTCGAGCACATGCTGCAGCGTCGCCACGCGGACGCCGAAATCCTCCATGACGCGGAGGAAGGCGAGGATCTCGTCCTGGCGATACGAGTGGCAATGGATCCACCGTTTGCCCTCGAGGATTTCGCCCAACGCTTCCAGCTCCAGGTCGCGGCGCGGCGCGAGGCCGCCCTGCGCCCGGAAGCGTTCCCAGTCGGCGAGGTACTGCCGCGCGGCCGTGAAACGATTCGCGTAGAAACTCGGAACCCCCATCCGGGTTTGCGGGTATCGAGTCACGCTCTTCTCGCCCCAGTTCGATTGCTTCACGTTCTCGCCGAGCGCGAACTTGATGCCCGGGGGAGCGTCCACCATCAGCAGGTCGTCCGGCGCCGCGCCGTCGCGCAGCTTGATCACGGCGTTCTGGCCGCCGATCGGGTTTGCCGAGCCATGCAGCTCGTTGGCCGCGGTGAGCCCTCCCGCGAGCTGCTGATAGATTGTGCCCGCCTCGGAATTGATGACGTCCCGGATCCGCACCATCGCGGTCGACGGAAGAGTGCCTTCATTCACTCCGCCCAGGATCATGCTGTGGTTGTGGGCGTCGATGAGCCCGGGCGTCACATGCATTCCCGTGGCGCTCACCCGAATCAGCTTCGGCCCCAGCTCGGCGGGCACCGTCACCACCCGGCCCGCTCCCTGGATCTTGCCATCCACGATCAGCAACGACCCGTTCTCGACCTTCCCCGACGGACCGCAGGTCCAGAGGGTGGCGTCGTCAATCAGCACGGCCTGCGGCGAGGCGATGGGACCACGTCCTTCGAGCGGGGATCGAGCGATGCGCGTTTTCTCGAGGTCGCGCGTTTTGTCCGTTGGCTTGGGCTTGGGCTTGTCCGAGGGCTTGGGCGGAGTCGGTGGTTCAGACTTGGCTGGATATCGCCGTCCTTCGATCCACACTTCGCGCAACCGGGCCTCGGGATCAAAGTAGCTTGCCCCGTCGAGGATGAAGAAGTTCGCGAGCTTGCCGGCCTCCAGGGATCCCAGCTGGTCCTCGGCGCCGCACAGCCGGGCCGGGACGAGGGTGAGCGCGGCCAGCGCGTCGGTCTCGCTGAGGCCGCGGTCCAGGGCGCGTCTGAGGTTTTTTCGGAAGTCGCCGCGCTCCGTCAGCCCGTAGGTGGTGAGCGCGATGGTCGCGCCCTTCTGCCGGAGCAGCGCGGCGTTCTCGGGCGCCCAGTCCCAGGCGCGAAGCGGATCGAGCGAAACCTGGATCCAGTCGTCCTCCTGCGCGAACCTGGGCAGCGAGGGAAACGCGGCGGGAACGATGATGGGCGCGCCCCAGCCCGCCACGAGATCGGGGCGTCGCCATTCCTGGCCGCATGAGACCAGGGCGAAATCGAGCTTCAATTCCCGCGCCACCTTGGCCGCGCGGTCCATCATCAGCGCGCTTCCAGGCTCGAGAATGACGCGCTGCCGGCCTTCCGACGCCGGTTGGAGCGCCGCGAGCGCGGCGTTGAGCGCGGGGCGCTGTCCCTGCTTGGGTGACCGCGCGTAGGCCCCTTGCTCCTCCGCGTAGCGCGCGGCGTCCAGGAACACCTGGCGCCACGCGGCGATCACGCCCATCAGGGATTTCGGGTAAGCGTTCTCCTTGCCGGAGTCCGTGTCGAAAGCGATGTGCTGAAACAGCTCCGATTTCAGCATCACCTCGTTGGGGTTGGCCTCGGCCAATGAGATCAAGCAGCTCTCTCCCCGAAGAATCCCTTTGTCCGGAGCGGCGCACGCGACCGCGAAACCGAGCTCGCGCAATTCCTCGGCGCCCTTGAGGTCCGGCACGAATTGCGCCGCCATCTGGCGCTCAGGCGTGATCGTGCCCAATTCGTAGCCCACTCCCGGAGCCCCCGGATCGCGCTCCTCGCCAGGCACTCCGTAAAAGCCGAAGTGCCCTCCGGCCGTCAGCGATTCCACGGAGTTGTTCTGAATCGGCATGAACTGCGCCGTGTTGATGGGCTGCGCCGCCGAGCTCTGCACCCAGTAAGGCTCGATGAAGGCCGGATAGAGCGAAGCGCCCGCCAGGTTCCAGACCCGCGCATCGGGCGGGATGGGCAGGCTCGCGCCGGCCGACTCGACCCGCCCATTTCGGATGATGAGTGTTCCGTTGGTGACGATGGTCTTGGGATCCAAGATCAGCCGGGCGTTGGTGAAAGCGTGGGCGTCGGGAGGCAGCGGCCGATGTCCGGGAGGAAGGATCTCCGAGGCTCGCAGAACGGGACCTGAGATCCCGAGCGCGACTCCGAAGACGGATGCGAACCAGTTCATGAGCTGGGCGAATAGTGCGCGGGGGGCAAAGAGGATTCCAGCGCGAACTCGCGGAGAGATGAATCTTCACCGCGTGAGGGATCGCCCTGTGTCTTGTCGTCCGGATCGCGTCTCCAGGAGCGCCGTCGCGTCCAGTGTCCGAAGCAGCGCCTTCGCCATGAGCGAGTGTCCGGGCGGCTTGAGATGCGAGGCGTCCGCGAACAAGCTCGGGAGATCCCCCTCCCGGAGGGTCTCGAGCATGGAGACCCAGGCGATGTGCCGGTTCGTCAGGCTCTGAGCGAGCTCCGCCAGGCCCGCGTCCTGAATGCGGCGCGCTCCGGACTGGGTGGACCAGGTCGCCTGGGTGACGAGGAGAATCGGCACGCCGCGCTCGTCGCACAGTCCGACGCTCTTCCGGGTTTCCGAGCGAACCCGCTCCTCCCATTGCCGTGCCAGCGAGGCGTTCATGGAGGCGGCGATCTCGGCGTCCGCGTCGTTGACTCCCTGCCGCGCGCGGATCGATTCCGGGAGCAGCTTCCAGGCGACCTGCTCTGTCTTCGCCTCGTAGAGCCGCCGAAACAGAAAGCTTTTCATCAGCCAGTTCTTTGGATGCCATCCAGCGAACTCCTGACTGCGGCGGAGCTCGCGCTCGTCCTCGAACTCGTTCGAGTTATTGAGATGCAGAATCACGAGGCTCGGCGAGTAGTGGAGCGCTTGTCGCAGCACGGTTTGAACCCGGCGAGCTCCATATCCGGGCACGCACAGGTTCCACACCTCGGCGGGAGTTCCGCGGGCGCGGAGCAGCGCGGCTAGCTGGCCGCCGTAGGCCAGGTCCACGCTGACTCCGCGCGGAACCGAGTCGCCGAGCACCAGGATCCGAAAGGTCCCGGTCGGACGCTGGATCGAATAGCTCTGCGGGAAGAAGCGCCGCCCGCCCGATCGGATGAGATGGACGCGGCCATCCGGCGTTTCCTGGAAGCCCGCGGTGGGATGATAGCCGTAGTCAAAACGGCCATCGACGCTCGACGCGAAGCCCAGCCGCGCTACGATCTCCGCCGCGAGAAGGAGCGCCGCGGCGAGAAGGAAGGCGCGTGTGGCCCATGGCGGCGAGGCGATCATCAGAATTGGAAGTAAAGGAATTCCTGGTCCTGGGACGATGACGCCACGAGCGCCAGGACGAGCGCGGCGTAGGCGAGGCCGCGAGCCGGCCAGGGCCAATGAGCGTTGGCTCGCTCGTCTTGATCCCGGCGCGTCGCCCATTGGAGCAGGAGGAGCGGAGCCACGTGCAGCGCGAGCCAGAGGGCCGGCTTCATGGCCGTCGCATCGCCCACGGCCCCCCCTCTCGTCCAGGCGCCGAACCAATGGCCGAGTTGTTCGAGATTCGCGCAACGGAACAGCACCCAGCCGAACAAAGTGAAGGCGAACATCGACGCGGTCGCGAGCCAGCCGCCCGCGACCGATGTGGCGCGCTCAAGCCGCCCCAACGGCGGCACGACGCGATACAGCGTGAGCAGCGCGGCGTGATAGCCGCCCCACAGGAGGAAGTTCCAGTTCGCGCCATGCCAGAGCCCGGCGAGAAGCATGACGATCCAGAGGTTCGCCAGCTGGCGCGGCAGGGAGCGCCGGTTGCCTCCAAGCGGTATGTAGAGGTAGTCGCGAAACCAGGTCGAGAGCGTGCGATGCCATCGCTGCCAGAAGTCGGAGGGACCCCGGGCGCTGTACGGAAAGCGAAAATTCGAGCTGAGCTCAATGCCGAGGAGCCGCGCTGAGCCGCGCGCCAGATCGGTGTATCCCGAGAAATCGCCGTAGATTTGGAACGCGAAAGCCACCGCCCCCAGCAGCGCCCAAGGAGCGTCCAAGGGAGTCTTCGGATCGAACACGTGGTTCGTGAGAAGGGCGCAGTTGTCGGCCACGAACACCTTCTTGAACAGCCCTGTGAGCAGGAGCGCCAGTCCCTGATGCAGATGGTCGCGCGACCAGGCCCTCGCGGTTTCGAACTGCGGCAGAAAGCGGCCGACGCGCTCGATCGGTCCCGCGATGAGCTGAGGAAAAAAAGCGAGATACGCCGCGAACAGGACGAACTGCCGGGCGGGCTGGCCCTGACCTCGCGCGATGTCCACGGCGTAGCTGATGGATTGGAACGTGTAGAAGGAAATGGCGACGGGCAGCACGATCGTCGGCAGATCCCAGTGGGCTGACGCCCCAAGGGCATGGAGAAGCTGTCGCAGGGAGTCGGAAAAGAAATTGAAATACTTGAAGAAGCCGAGGACCGCCAGGTTGCTGATGACGCTGAAGGCCACGAACCCTTTCCGTCTGCGGAGCGGACTCCATCGCCAGAGAAGCGCGTAGGCCGGCAGGAACACGGCGGGGAGGAGAGCGGCGACGCCGATCAACCTCGGATCGACCTGGGGCAGCCCGGGAAATCCGGGCGCGGCCACGTTCACGAGTCGGCAGGTCCCAAGCCAGAGGGCCGGGAGGGCGGTGGCGGCGATGACATGCCGCCAGGGGCGACGCTCATCGACGATCCCGCGTCCACAGAAGTAGTCGATGGCCGTGGAGGAGAGAAGAAGCGCGAGAAAGCGAGGGTCCCAGGCGGCGTAGAAACCGTAGCTGCTCACCAAAAGGAGCCACCATCGGCCTTTCAGTGGCAGCGCCCAGTACATCGCGGCCACCGTTGCCAGAAAGAAGGGATACGGCCACGTGACAAAGGACATCGCAGTCCTGGAGCCTAGGCCGCTCTCTCAACCCAGGGCAAGAACACTGTGGGGCCCGACTCCGCGAGCGCCTCACTTTCCGAGATACTTCGCGACGGCCTGCGAGCGCGAGCGAACGTGGAGTCGCTCGTAGATGTTTTTCACGTGGCTGTTGACGGTGGAGAAGGTGATGCCCAGCTGTTCCGCTATCTCGCGATACGAGGAGCCCCTGGCCAGGAGCTCCAGGACTTCGCATTCCCTGGGACGCAGCAGAGCCGCGACCGCCTCTCCGTCCGGACGGGCGTCCTGGAAGGACTTCACGACACGGCGGGCGATCTCCGCCGTCATCGGAGCCCCTCCGTTGTGCACCTCCTCGATCGCGGAGATCAGCCGGTTCGGCTCCGAACGCTTCAGGAGATAGCCGCTGGCGCCCGCCTTGAGCGACTCGAAGATCAGGTCGGTGTCCTCATACACCGTCAGTATGAGAAACTGCGTCGTGGGGCAAATGGATTTCAGGTGACGCACGCATTCGATGCCGGACATCTTCGGCAGATTGATATCCACCAGCGCCACGTTCGGCTTGTTCTCGGGGAGGTAGCGAATGGCGTGCTCGGCGTTGGGGTGCACCGAAACGCACTTGAACCGGGTGAAGGCGTTCAGCATCGCGTGCAGCCCTTCGCGGATGCCGCTGTCGTCCTCAATCAAGGAAACCGTGATGCGTGGAACCGGAAGCGTGGGAGTGAACGTCATGGCGATCGGTGAACGGATGAAGGTTGGATGAAGTGTGTTGAAGGAAAGGGGGTGAACATGGACCAGCGCGATACAACATTGGCAATGGGCTTGTTGGGATTTCGAGGGGGAATCATACGCTGCTGTCCTTCGAAAAAGGAACCAGAATCTCCACCTCGGTGCCCTCGTTCGCCCGGCTTCGCAGCGTCAGCGTGGCGCCCACGCTCTCGGCCCGCTTGCGCATGTTCGCCAGGCCGTTGCCCAGCCCTTCGGCCTCGGATTGAATGAAGCCCCGTCCGTCGTCGGTGACGCGCGCAAGGGCGGCATGCTCGTCGAAGCTCAGCTGGAGGCCGATGCGTTGGGCCCGCGAGTGCTTGACCGCGTTGTTCACCGCTTCCTTGCAGGCAAGAAAAACATTATGACGCGTCTCGGTGGAGAGAGGAATGGCCGGGATGTTCGAAGGCATCTGGAGATCGAAGCGCGCGCCGGACGGCGCGATGAGATCTTGCGCCGACTGGGCCAGGTAGCCCGCGAGCTGGTCCAGGGAATTCTTCTTGGGGCTGACGGCCCACACGATCTCATCCAGGCTCCGAACGGCTTCGCGCGCCAGCGTGGACACTTTTGGCAGCGATTGGCGTCGCAGGCTCGCGTCGGAGAGCTCAACCGACTCGGCGAGTTCGCTCACCAGTCCGAGCTGGGTGAGCCGCGCGCCCAGGTCGTCATGCATGTCCTTGGCGATGCGCGCGCGCTCCCTTTCCAGGGCGTGGCGCTTCTCCAGCTGCAGGATTCTGCGTTGAATGTTGAGGCGGACGGCCTGCACGCCCGAAGCGACGCCAAAAACGAGGCATCCACAGAGAGCGAAGAACCACCAGGTCTGGTAGAAAAACGGCGCGACGCTGAAGGTGAGGCCTCGATTCACCGCGCCCCAGACGCCGTGGTTGTTGCAGGCGCGGATCCAGAATTCGTAGCGGCCGGGGCTGAGATTGGTGTAGTGGGTGACGCGGCGATCGCCGGCGTCCTGCCAATCGCGATCATGTCCGGCCAGGCGATACTGAAACCGCACCTTCAAGGGATCCTCAAACGAGGCGGCGGTATAGCGTATCTCGACCACCCTGGCTTCGCCCGCGCCGAACGAGAGCGGCAGAGGCCCCCAGCGACTGCGATCGGGTTCGTCCGTCCCGGCGGACGCCGCCTCGCCGATGTCAACGATCCCGCGCTTGACGCCGTCGCCGAACCGGACCTGGTTGTTGGCGAGAACCTGCTCGATCACAACGTCGGGCGTTCCTTGATTGTTGCGGACCCTGCGAGGGTCGATGCGCAGGAGCCCCTTCGTCGTCGGAAACCACAATGTTCCATCGCGGCCTTTCCAGGCCGAGGGTTGCCCTCCGCCGTTTGTTTCCGCGCTGAGCATCCCGTCCGCTTCGCCGAAAGGCGTGGCGACGATCACGCTCTGGCTTCCTTCCAGAACACGGTTGAGACCCTGGCGCGAGGCCCGGTAGATCCCGCGGTTGCAGCTGATCCAGAAATTATCCTCGTCGTCGCGGAGAATGCCGTTCACGACATGGTCCAGGAGTCCCTGCTTGCGCGTGATGGATCCGAAGACGCCGTTCTTGTAACGGGCCAGGCCCGATCCGGTGCCGATCCACAACGCGCCATCGGGATCCTGCTGGAGGCACTGCACCTGATTGTCGGGAAGACCGTCCTGCTTGCCAAACGAACGGATCTCTCCGTTCTTGATGCGCGCCAACCCCGCCGCATAGGTGCCCACCCAGAGGGCTCCGTCCCGATGTTCGAGGATCACGCGCACATCCGTGCCGGGAAGTCCTTCGTTCGTGCTGATGAGGGAGTGCTCGGCGCCAGTCAACCGATGAAGCCCGTCCAGCATTCCGAACCAGAGAACGCCTTGGGAGTCACGGCAGACGCTGCGGACATTCAATTCCTTGGCCACCGTCTCCGGGCCCTTGACCGGATAAACCCTCTCCCACCGATCTTCATTCAGCCGGAGCACGCCCAATCCGGCGTATCCGACATACAGCGGTCCCCCTGGAGTCGGAAAGAGGGAGAAGATTTGGCCGGAGTGCTTCGCCTCTCTCGGATTCAGGAAGCGAGTCATCCTGTTCTCATGCCAGCGAAAGAGGTCGTGCGAGGTCCCGATCCAAACTGCGCCTTGCGCGTCCTCGCACACAGCCCAGATATTGTTGTCGCTCCAGTTTGTGGAGACCTGGAGCGTGGAGAAGCGGCGCTCCTGTACGAAGGCCAGGCCGTCGTAGTCGCTGCCCGCCCAAAGGTTGGCTTCGGCGTCCCGCAAAAGCACCGAAACCGAGCGGAGACCCGGATGGTCATGGTGTCCCAAGCGTCGACCCGGCGTTGACGGGGTGGGTTGTTCCTCGGTTCGGACCAATCGGCCGTTCTCGGCGATCCAAAGCTTGTTTCCTCCGTCAAACACGGCGTCGTAGACCACATTCGTCTGCCGGGAACCATCGACAATCGCCAGCCCCGCGATCATTTGTGGCTTGTCGTCTTCCATCACCCGATAGCCGCCAAACTCCCCGCCGAAGCATATCCTCCGATCGGCGTCCTCCCGGATGAACCGCACCCAACCTCCCTTCGCGTCGTGGATCAGCTTCGACTCGCCGGTGGATGGGTCCCAGCGCATCATCCGGTAGCGATCCGCCATCCAGACACGGCCCAGGCGATCTTCGAGCACCATCCGGATGGATCGCACCTTGGGGAAAGGGGGCGTGTATTGTTCGCGCAGGCCGGAGGAGTCGAAGCGCAGGAGAAGGCCTTGAACCCCCACCCACACTCCCCCTTTGGCCGAACGCGCAACCCCGGTCGGTTGACCTTCCTTCAGGACCGGGCCGCCTGTTGCATAGGCCCTCCACGTGTGGTCGCCGTAGCGCAGCAAGCCGGTCTTGGTGCATACCCATAGGGTGTGCTCGCTGTCCTCCGCGATACCGAGGACGTGGTCGTCGGTTTCCTGCATCAGCGGCAGTGTTGATTTGTCGAAGACGGTGAACCGAGCGCCATCGTAGCGGGTCAGTCCGAAGACAGTGCCCGCCCAGAGATAGCCGTCGGTGGTCTGATAGAGGGCGGTGATGTGGTTTTGGGGAAGACCTTGCTCCACTTTCCACTGAAGCACCCTGTGCCTTGCGGTGATGTCGCCGAAAGGCTCTCCTGAGGGC
This sequence comes from Verrucomicrobiota bacterium, assembly GCA_016199985.1. Taxonomy (GTDB): domain Bacteria; phylum Verrucomicrobiota; class Verrucomicrobiia; order Limisphaerales; family UBA11320; genus UBA11320. The sequence continues at coordinate 174,333 of JACQFQ010000030.1, forward strand.
AGCCCGGGTTGGAACAGGGGATCAATGCTGGAAATGGCGCCGGCCGCGGCGCCTTGGAATAGGACGCTGGCAATGACTGTCAGGAGAACGTGTGACCTCGGCCGCATGAACGTCGAGCTTGATACCAAATCCGGCGCGGCACGGCCAACTGAAAATCTCCCCTTTCCTCGCGGCCGTGAATTGTGTTTAGTCCGCCCCGCGCATGAACAAGACGGCTTTGCTTTTCGCCGGCCAAGGCGCCCAGTCCGTGGGAATGGGCAAGGACCTGGCCGACCAGTTCCCCACCGCCCGCCACTGGTTCGAGAGGGCTTCGCAAGCGCTGGGGTACGATCTGGGCCGGATCTGCTTCGAAGGCCCCGAGGCCGAGCTGACCAAGACCGAGCATGCCCAGCCCGCGATCTACCTCGTCAGCTGGGTTGCCCTCCAACTTCTGCGGGAGAAGGCGCCGACCCTGGAATTCCACGCGACGGCCGGGCTCTCCTTGGGCGAGTTCACGGCCCTGGCGGCGGCCGGCGCTCTGTCATTCGAGGGGGGTCTGCGACTCGTGCGCGCCCGGGGGCTGTTCATGCAAGACGCCTGCGCCGCCACCCAGGGAGGCATGGCGGCAATCATCGGCCTTGATGAGGAGAAGACCCGCCAGGTCTGCGAGCAAGTGGGCGTGACTCTCGCCAATCTGAACTGCCCGGGGCAGATCGTTATCTCAGGGCAAGCCGCGCTGATGGACAAGGCCTGCGAGGCCGCGAAGGCGGCGGGCGCCCGGAAGGCCATGCCGCTGAAAGTGGCGGGCGCCTACCACTCGCCGCTCATGGCGGAGGCCCAGCCTCGATTGCGGGAGGCCCTGGGCCTTGTTGCCTGGTCCTCGCCTCATGTTCCGGTGATCTCGAACGTCACCGGACGGAGCCACGAGGGCGGCGCCGCCCTCCAGGGCCGGCTAGTCGAGCAGGTGACCGCTCCGGTCCGGTGGGAGCAATCCATGCGTTTCCTCCTCGACCAGGGATTCACGCGTTTCATCGAACTCGGGCCCGGGAAGGCCTTGAGCGGCTTCATGAAACGGATCCATGACTCCGCTGAAATCCTGAACGTCGCGGACGCGGCCTCCCTGGACGCCACCGCGAGAGCCGTCGCGACGCCTTGATTCCCTTCGCTCATTCCACTGAATTGAACCTATGCCATCTCTCCCCAACCAAGTTGCGGTTGTGACCGGCGCCGGCCGGGGCATTGGCCGCGCCATCGCCCTCCGATTCGCCTCCGAGGGCGCCTCGGTCGTTTGCGTTTCCCGCACATCCGACAACGCCGAGAAGACCGCGGCGGATATCCGCGCCCTGGGTCGGACGGCCTGGGCCGCCGCCGTGGATGTCGCGGACGGGGCGGCCGTCGCGGGCGCGGCGGAGAAGATTCTCGCCGACGCGGGTCGCGTGGACATCCTCGTCAACAACGCGGGTGTCACCAAGGACGGCTTGCTGATGCGGATGAGCGAGGCGGACTGGGATGTCGTGCTCGACACGAACCTGAAGGGCGCCTTCCATTTCACCAAAGCGTTCACCCGCGCCTTCCTGAAGCAGCGGAGCGGACGGATTATCAACATCAGCTCGGTGATAGGGCTGATGGGGAACGCCGGGCAGGCGAACTACGCGGCGAGCAAGGCGGGACTCATCGGCTTCACGAAGTCCATCGCGCGCGAGTTTGGATCCCGCGGCATCACCTGCAACGCGATCGCGCCGGGATTCATCGAGACCGACATGACCGCGGCGCTGGGCGACGAGCTGAAGACGGCGTTGATGAAGCAAATCCCTCTCGGCGTTTTGGGCGGGGTGGAGGACATCGCGGCGGCGGCGATCTACCTCGCGGGCCCGGGCGGGCGCTATGTGACGGGGCAGGTTCTGACGGTCGACGGCGGAATGGTGATGTAAGAAACCGCTCGACACATCCCCCGCCCGTCGATACACACAGCGCGATTTGCGACCCAGCAACCGAACTCAGGGATCTTGTTGTCGCGTCCTGTGGCCTGAAGTTGACGGCCGGAAACAGGGCTTGACGGTGCCTGGGACCTGACTTAGACAGACGCAAACTTAATCGGAGAAAGTCATGGCTGAGAAAACGATCGAGGAAAGAGTAAAGACGATCATCGTCAACCAATTGGGTGTGACCATCGACCAGGTCACATCGGACGCCAAGTTCATCGAGGACTTGGGGGCTGATTCGCTCGACACTGTCGAGCTCGTCATGGCTCTTGAAGAGGAATTTGGGAATGAGATCCCGGACGAGGAAGCCGAGAAGTTACAGAGCGTCGGCGACGTCGTGAAATACATTGAGGATCTTCAGCGCAAGTAGATCGAGCGATTTAGAACGGGGCAGCTGCGGCCGACCAGCCTGGCTGCCCCTTTAGTTTCATGGGCATTTCCTCCAGCGAGCGTCGGGTGGTGATCACAGGCCTTGGCGTGGCTTCCCCGCTGGGAAACACCGCCGAGGAGATGTGGCGCAACATCGTGGCGGCGCAGTGCGGGATAGACCGAATCACGCATTTTGACGCGACCGCCTACGACACCCAGATCGCCGCCGAGGTGAAAAACTTCGATCCGGGTCCCGCCTTCCCTTCGCCGAAGGAAGTGCGCCGCGCGGATCGGTTCAGCCAATTCGGCATCTACGCCGGGTGGCAGGCGTTGCAGAACTCCGGACTCGATCTCGCGAAGACCAACCTTGACGAGGTGGGCGTCTTTCTTGGATCCGGCATCGGCGGTCTGCAAACCGTCGAGGACCAGCACAAGATTCTGCTGGCGAAAGGCCCCGGCCGCCTTTCTCCTTTCATGATCCCCATGCTGATCCTGAACATGGCCTCCGGGCTTTTCTCCATGTTTTACAAGCTTCGCGGACCGAACCTGGCCACGTGCTCCGCGTGCGCGACGGCGACCCATGCGATCGGCGAGGCGTGGCGAACCCTGAAAATGGGCGACGCCCAGGTGATGTTCGCCGGCGGCACCGAGGCGACAATTGTTCCCCTGGGCATCGGCGGTTTCTGCGCCATGAAGGCGATGAGCACCCGCAACGCCGAGCCCAAGCGCTCGTCGCGCCCCTTCGACATCGATCGCGACGGATTCGTCATGGGCGAGGGCGCCGGCGTTGTGGTGCTTGAGGACCTGGAGCACGCCCGCGCCCGAGGCGCCCGGATCTATTGCGAGGTGCTCGGATACGGCAACACGGCCGACGCCAATCATATGACCGCCCCGGCGCCCGAAGGCGAAGGCGCGGCTCGCTGCATGCGGATGGCGCTGCGCAGCGCGCGGCTGAATCCGGCCGACATCAGCTACATCAACGCCCACGGGACGTCCACTCCGCAGGGGGACATCTGCGAGACTCAGGCGATCAAGACGGTTTTCGGCGACCACGCCCGCAAGCTTGCGGTGAGCTCCACCAAAGGCGCGACCGGGCACATGCTCGGCGCCGCCGGCGCGGTGGAAACCGCGATCTGCGCCAAGGCGATCGAGACGGGGATCGCTCCTCCGACGTTGAATGTCGACAACCCCGATCCCCAATGCGATCTGGATTATGTGCCCCACACGGCGCGCGAGATGCGGATCGACGCCGTGGTGAACAACTCCTTCGGCTTCGGAGGCCACAACGCCACCCTCATCCTGCGTCGTTTCACCGGCTAGCGGGACACGCCGCACTCGACGAGCCGTGCAAGCGTCGCGAATCGCTCGAAGGCCGGTCGCCCTGACCATAGCGGGCTCCGATAGCGGCGGCGGGGCCGGGATTCAGGCTGATCTCAAAACTTTCTCAGCGCTGGGCGCGCACGGAACCTCCGTTCTCACATGCCTGACCGCCCAAAACCCCAAAGCCGTTCGCGCTGTTCATCCCGTCACGCCTCGCTTCCTGCGCGAGCAGCTGGAAGCGGTCTTCTCGGAATTGCCCCCCGCGGCGGTCAAGACCGGCATGCTCTATTCCGCTTCCATCCTCCGCGAGGTCGTGGCCTGGCGACGTTCGCATCCCGCTCAGCCTTGGATCGTGGATCCCGTGATGCTGGCAACCCGGGGGGCGTCGTTGCTTGAGCCCGCGGCCCGACGCCTCCTGCGCGACCGCTTGCTACCCCTAGCCACCCTGATCACTCCAAATCTCGATGAGGCGGCGGTCCTACTGGGAGAATCCGTCCGATCGCTGGGTGAAATGGCCTCCGCCGCCCGACGGTTGCATGAAGCCTTGGGTTGCGCGGTGCTCGTGAAGGGCGGTCACGTCAGGAACAGCGAGCGCGCGGTGGACATTTTGATTGTGGACGGCCGGGAGCGGCGGCTTTCCGCGCCGCGCGTTCGAGGCGTGTCGACGCATGGCACGGGTTGCACGTTCTCCGCCGCGATCACGGCAAGGCTGGCGTTGGGAGATACGCTGACGTCGGCGGTCATCGCGGCAAAGCGGTTTATGACCCAGGCAATCCGCGGCTCCGTCCGTGTCGGTCGTCACCGCGCCCTGAATTGGGAATGGGAACACGGCCAGTGATTCGCTTGTGTTTCGCGGCGCCTTCGCCTAAAAGGCCGCCATGAACCGCCGAGAATTTCTTCAAGCCACGGCCGCAACCGTCGCTCTATCCAGCATGGGCGCCTACGCCGCCGAGTTCGCGGACCAAAGGAAGCGCGTCGGCCTGATCGGAACGGGCTGGTACGGCAAGGCGGACTTGTTCCGCCTCATTCAGGTCGCGCCTGTGGAGGTTGTGTCGCTCTGCGACGTCGACAAGCGCATGCTCGGCGAGGCCGTCGACATGGTCGCCACGAGGCAAGCGTCGAAGAAGCGTCCGCGCGCCTACGGGGACTATCGCGAGATGCTCAAGGAGAAGGACCTCGACATCGTCCTCATCGCCACGCCCGATCACTGGCACGCGCTGCCCATGATCGAGGCCGTCAAGGCGGGAGCGGACATCTATGTGCAGAAGCCCATCGGCGTGGACATCGTGGAGTGCCAGGCGATGCTGGCCGCGGCCCGCAAATACGGCCGCGTGGTGCAGGTGGGCACCCAGCGTCGGAGCACCCCGCATCTCATCGAGGCCCGCGATCGCTTCATCCGGGAAGGCAAGCTCGGCCGGATCGCGCACGTCGAGATCTGCTGCTACTACCACATGCGGGCCTCGGAGAATCCGCCCGACACCGCTCCGCCCGAGTGGCTCGACTACGAGTTCTGGACCGGCCCCGCGCCGATGCGCCCCTACAACAAGCTCGTTCATCCCCGCAGCTGGCGCGCGTTCATGGAATACGGCAACGGCATCGTCGGCGACATGTGCATTCACATGCTCGACATGGTTCGATGGATGATGGATCTCGGCTGGCCGACCTCGGTCAGCTCCACCGGAGGCATCCTCGTGGACAAGGCGAGCAAGGCCAACATCTCCGACACCCAGACCGCCGCCTTCGACTTCGGGAACGTCAAGATCGTGTGGACTCATCGGACCTGGGGCGATTCGCCCGACCCGAAGTATCCCTGGGCCGCCACGTTCCACGGCGACAAAGGGACGTTGAAGGCCAGCGTCAATGGCTATGATTTCATCCCGCAGGGCGGTGGCTCCAGCGTGCACAAGGATGTCACCTACGAGCTCGAAGAGTTTCCCGAGGACAAGACCGAGAAGGATCTGGAGCGACATGTGGCGCCGGCGATCCGCGGCCACATGAAGGACCTGCTCCGCATGATCGCCACTCGCGGGCGGCCCGTCGCGGACATCGAGCAAGGCTACATTTCGAGCGCGTCGAGCATCCTCGCGAACCTCTCCATGCAGCTGGGACGAAGCCTCGCCTGGGATCCGGCCCGCGGGGAAGTCATTGGCGATCCCGCCGCGAACGCGCTGCTGCGACGTCCCTACCGCGCTCCGTGGGTCCATCCCGAGCCGGCGACCGTTTGACCGATCGCGACTATCCGCCATGAACTCCCGCATTGTTTGCGCTCGCGCGCTCCTCGTCCTTGGAGCGCTCTTCGCGACATCCCCCGCCATGACCGCCGCCTTACACTATCCGCCCACGCGCAAGGTCGACCACGCCGACACGTATCACGGCGAGCGCGTCGAGGATCCCTATCAATGGCTTGAGAACGACAACGCGCCTGAGACCAAGGCCTGGACCGAGGCGCAGAACCGGGTCACGTTCGGGTTTCTCCACGGGATTCGGCGGCGGCAGGCCATTCTGGAGCGGCTGACGCGATTGTGGAACTTTGAGCGCTACGGGATCCCATCCCGCAAAGGCTCGCGCTACTTCATCTCCCGCAACAACGGGCTCCAAAACCAGTCGGTCCTCTACGCGATGGAGACCCTGGAATCGGAGCCCCGCGTCCTCCTCGATCCCAACGCGCTCTCCGCGGATGGAACGGTGGCTCTGTCCGGGTCGAAGGTGAGCTGGGACGGGAGCTATCTCGCCTACGGGCTTGCGGCGTCCGGCTCGGATTGGAATGAGTGGAAGGTGCGCGACGTGAAGACCGGGAACGATCTCCCCGATCATCTGAAGTGGGTGAAGTTCTCCGGCGCGTCCTGGTCGAGGGACAATCTGGGCTTCTACTACAGCCGCTACGACGAGCCGAAGCCGGGCGAGCAGCTGAAGGGCGTGAACTATTTTCAGAAGCTGTACTATCATCGTGTCGGCTCCGCGCAATCCGAGGATCGCCTCGTGTATGAGCGTCCCGACCAAAGAGAATGGGGCTTTGGCGGAGAGGTCACCGAGGACGGGCGCTATCTCGTCATCACCGTTACCCAGGGCACGAGCCCGAAGAACCGGGTCTACTATCTGGACCTCTCCCAGCCACGGTCCCCCGTCGTGGAGCTGCTGAACGACTTTGACGCCTCCTACAACTTCGTCGACAACGACGGGCCGGTGTTCTGGTTCTTGACCGACCTGGACGCTCCGCGGGGCCGCTTGATCGCGATCGACACGAGGCATCCGGCTCGCGATCGCTGGGTCGAGATCATCCCCCAAGCCGCGGACACCCTCCATGGCGTCTCGGTGCTCAACCAGCAGTTCGTGTGCAGCTATCTGCAGGACGCGCGATCGCGGGTGAGGATCGTCTCGCGGCAGGGCGCGCCGGTCCGCGACGTGGAGCTGCCCGGGATCGGGAGCGCCGCGGGATTCTCGGGCGAGTCGAAGGACACCGACACCTTCTACGCGTTCAGCAGCTTCACCGTTCCGGGCGCCATCTATCGCTACGACATGATCTCCGGGAAGAGCTCGATCTTCCGCCAGCCCAAGGTGGACTTCAACGGGTCCGACTACGAAACCCGCCAGGTCTTCTACTCCAGCAAGGACGGGACGCGGATTCCCATGTTCATCACCCACAAGAAAGGCCTCGTGTTGGACGGACAAAACCCCACGTACCTGTACGGTTACGGCGGTTTCAACATCAGCCTCGCCCCGTCGTTCTCCGTCAGCCAGATCGTTTGGATGGAGATGGGCGGCGTGCTCGCGATTCCCAACCTCCGGGGCGGCGGCGAGTACGGCGAGGAGTGGCATCAGTCGGGCACGAAGCTGAAGAAACAGAATGTGTTTAATGACTTCATCGCGGCCGCCGAGTGGTTGATCGCCCAGAAGTACACGTCGCCGAAGAAACTCGCGATCGCGGGCGGGAGCAACGGAGGGCTGCTGGTGGGAGCCTGCATGACGCAGCGCCCGGACCTGTATCGAGTCGCGCTGCCCGCCGTGGGCGTGATGGACATGCTCCGGTTCCAAAAATTCACCATCGGCTGGGCGTGGACATCAGACTACGGATCTTCGGACAACCCCGACGAGTACCGGGCGCTCCGCGCTTATTCCCCCTATCACAACCTCAAGCCGGGCGTCGCGTATCCGTCCACTCTCGTGACGACGGCGGATCACGACGACCGCGTCGTCCCGGCGCACAGTTTTAAATTCGCGGCGCGACTGCAGGAATTCCATAAGGGCCCGCATCCGACGCTCATTCGAATCGAAACAAAGGCCGGCCACGGCGCGGGGAAGCCCACGGCCAAGCTGATCGAAGAGGCGGCGGATCGATGGGCTTTCGTTGTTCATGAGCTGGGAATGAAGTAGGTGAGCTCACGGGTTCGAGCGCTGAGCTTTGACGCGGGCGGCACGCTGATCGCGCCCTGGCCGTCGGTCGGGCAGGTTTACGCGGACGCAGCCGCGGCGAATGGTTTCCCAGGCCTCCCGGCGCCCATCATCGAGGAGGGTTTTCGGCGAGCCTGGAGATCGCGCGCGGGCTTCGACTACTCGCTGAACGCCTGGCGCGAGCTTGTCCTGGAGACTTTCAGCGGGCTTTGCGCTCGCGACGTCGTTCACGGTTTCTTCCCCGATCTCTATCGCCAATTCGCCCGCCCTGAGCATTGGCGCGTCCTCCCGGGCGCGTCCTCCCTGCTCTCCGAGCTTCGATCTCGAGGTTTTCTTTTGGCGGTGACATCGAACTGGGACGAGCGTTTGCGCCCGCTTCTCGGCGCCCTGGGCCTTGCCGATAGGTTCGCGGTGATCACGATCTCCATGGAGGCGGGATGGCAGAAGCCCGACCGTCGGATCTTTCTGAAGACCTGCTCGGATCTGGGCGTGCTTCCGGATGAAACGCTTCATGTGGGCGACAGCCCGGGCGAGGACGTCGAAGGCGCGAAGGCCGCGGGCCTGAAGTCCGCGTTGTTCGATCCGAGCCTGGGGGGATCCCTCGCTTCCTGCGTGGAAGCGGCATTGGGTTGAGCGCCGGCCTGGGGCCTTATGGGCTTGGCGATTCCGCCGATAGTCGTTTGTATGATTCCGGGACGGCGTCGGAGCGAGCGGGGCGTTTTGCGGGCCCGTCGCAACCTTGGATTCCTGTTGGTGTTTCCCCGGGTATTATGGAATGTTATCCCGCGTACATGAGAAAAGGGCTGACAGCGAGCTTTCGGTGTTCCGTTCTTTGGATCGGAATGGCGGCGGTCCCATTCGGCGCAGCGATGGCCGAGAAGGCCGCTGATCCTGCGGCGCCTCAGCCGCCCAACACCCCCGCAGCGACCCCGGCCGAGCCTGCGGCGTCCGGAACCCCGGAAAACCCTTACAAGCTCATTCCGATCCGGAATCCCTTTGGATTGGCGCAGCCTGCTCCACCGGCCGATGAGGCGCCTCCTCCCCCTCCCCCCCCTCCTCCGATGACGGTGAGACTCTCCGGCATGACCGACTTGGTGGGTCGGAAGATTGCCCTGCTCGTATTGACCGAATCGGGGCCGAACAAGACGCCGCGATCCCGGCAGCTGGGCGAAGGCGAGAAGGAATCGGGAGTTGAGGTCATCGCGATCGATTTTGCGACCCGCTCCGTGAAGGTGAACAACAATGGCCAGGTGACGAATGTCACGTTTGGTAAATTGGAGGCTTCCGCCGCCGCGCCGCCGCCGCAGGGCGGGGGCGGGACCCGTGTTCTGCCCAACTTCCAGAACAGCCCCAATGGGGTTCCTCCTCCACCGCCCGTTGGCGGGCCGACCGCGAGCAACAATGATGGGGGCAATGGCGGCTCTGTGATCATCGGCGGCCAGGGCGGCGGCGACGCTGCGGGTCGTGGCGCCGGCCGAGGCTCCGTTTTCACCTCGGGGGCTTATCCGTCCGCAAGCCAGACGCCTGTCACCGCCTCGAGCTACACTCCGGGCTCTGGTTCGACGCCCGCCTCGGCGGGTTCCTACAACGGCTCCTATAATGGAGGCTCGGTGGGAGGCGGAAGCGGCTCCGTTTACCCAGCGCGCGAGACTCGCGTCAGCTCCAGTCAGCCGAGGACGGGAACTCCGAGGTTCCAAATTCCCATGCCTCCGCCTCTCCCGGACCCCTCGGAGTTCACCCGAGGCTCCACATCCGGAACGGGACAGTAAGGCGCCGTCTTTCCCTTCCCCAAGAGACATGGCCAGCAGAGAGAAGGCGTGGAGAGAGCCACGCTGTATGTCTGAGACCTTCCATTGCCTCGAACTGGCCTGACCAACCGCTCCGCTCCCTCATCTGCGAATTCTGGGCAATCCGTGGATGCTCACGTCATCGCCTGCCTCGTTTTCCCCAAGACCCCAACTGCCCGCCAGTGGCGGGTTCCCGTGGCGGAGAGCGACACGGAAACCCGCGGAACACAACCGCTCTAGGCTTAGATTTTCCGCACTCGATAGAATCGGACGCGGGATTGCGTGGCGTCGTGCGCTTCGCTCGTTGAGCTCGAGGCTTGAGTCGGATTCCCCAGCGCCTGCCAGGCTCCGCCCAGATCGGCCTTCCACTCCACTTGGTAGGAAGCCCCAACCTCCGATCCCCAGCGAATGACGATCCCGTTTTTGTCCAACCCGGCCTGAAGCGCGATAATCGAGCTCGCGCTGGGATAGACGGACAGGGTGTAGGTGGCGGACGAACTCAGCGACGGCGATCCGCTGTCGGTGGCCGTGATTGTGATCGCAAAGGTTTTGCCCGCGTCCGCCTCGGCCGGCGTCCACGAGAACCTGCCCGTGATCGGATCCAGGGAGGCTCCCTGCGGCGCCGGGGAATCGAAGCGGAAGCCCATGGGTTGAGGCGGCAGATCGCTGTCCGCGGCCGTGTTGAAAGAGACCGTCTCTCCCGTCTTGATGTAGCGAGCTCGTAGATCCACGAAGTAGGGCGCGCTGTTCACCTCCAGAACCTTGATCGTGATTCCTTGGCTGGCCTGCAAGCTCGGCGTGCCGTTGTCATTCACCCGGAACGTGACAGGGAACACGTCGGGCCCCTGAGCCTCTGTCGGCCGCCACACGAACAGGCCTTGCGGCGTGATCGTGGCTCCGACGGGCGCGCCCGGCGCCATGCTGAAGACCAGCTGGTCGGAGCTTTCCTCGTTGTCGGTCGCGACCAACTGCATCGTGAATCGCTTCCGCTCGTCGATCACCTTGTTCCCCACGCTCGCGAGCACCGGGGGCGTGTTGTTCCCGGCGAGTTTGTTGGCCGCTCGCGGCGTGGGCTGCGGGAAGTAGAGAATGCCGCCGCCGCCGTCCGGCAGCCGGCCCTGGCTGACGTTGTTCGTCTGCAAGGCGAAGGTCACCAGGTCGATCTCGGCGCCGTCCGGCGCGTACAGACCGATCTGCTCCCCGGACTTGGAGAGCTGGAAGTTGACGTGCAGATCCGGGGAGTTCGTCGCGTTCAAAGCGGGCAGGCCGTCGGCCCACACGAGCAGATACCCACCGGCCCCGATATGCGTGCCGTTGGGAATCTTGAACTGCGTCTTGTTCTTCGCGGTGTCCGTCAGGTAGTAGCCGCTGAGATCGGCCTCCGAGCGTCCCGGATTGTAGAGCTCAAACCAATCGTCCGCCGTCGGAGGGACATTGGACGTGTTCAGGAGGAATCCCGTGTTGCTCGCCATCCACTCGTTGATTTTCACGAGAAGAGGCTTTGATTCAGCCGTGTTCGTCGCTCCGGGCGATGGGAAGGACATGATGGTCCGGAAGAAGGGCTGGCCTTCTGGCACGGAGCCGTAGGACTCGTCGGCCTTGATCCCGTCGTAGTTCAGGTAGTCCAGAATCTGCGGCGCTCCTTGCAGCATCCGCGAGAGAACCACGGAGCCCTGCGTGGGCTGGATGCGGAAGGAGGCGTGCGGCTCCTGCGCGGTGCTGTCATCGGGGTCGCCGTCGACCCACACCAGCTTCAGCTCGCCGGGTTGAATCACGCTGCCCGCGGGGAAGGGCCAGGCAATGAGATTCGAATAGGCATCCGATAGGTAGTAGCCGCTCAGGGAAATCGGCGTGGCGCCGGCGTTGTAAAGCTCGACCCACGGATCCTTCTCGCCCTGCGCGTCCTTGGGCCCCTGAACATTGAAGGGTCCCACCTCGTTCAGCCAGAGGTCCGGATAGGCGGGCAGCGAGCCGGCGGAGGTGTTGGGAGCGCCTGGGCTGCCCAGGACGCGAGATATGGATTGTGTCGATCCGAGATTGCCGCCCGGGTTAAACCTCAAGCCCAGCGACGAGCCGGCGGAGATCGGGGTGCTCCCGGCGTGCATCCAGTAGCTGAGGGTGTAGACATTGCTGATGACCACCGGGACGCCCAGTTGGAAAACCGAGCTGTTGGTCAGCGCGCTGCCGCCGGTGGCGGCGATCATATGCAGGCTCGTCTTGCCGGAGTAAACGATCTGCGAGCTGAGGGCGCTGGCGGAGAGATTCGGCGCGACTCGCCAGGAACCGGCCAGGGCGTCGTCGAAGTCTCCGTTTTTCAGCAGATTGACCCCGACCTCGGGCTGGTCTCCCGCGACGACGCTGACGCGATCCAGATAGACGTCGCCGCCCTGTCCGGAGATGAAGAGGAAAAGATTGCTGCTGCCTGCTTTTCCTGTGGCGCTGAAGAACCGCCAGCCATTGCCTTCGTCAGCCCAGTTGCTGACCCGCGCGTTGTCGCGGCTCGAATCGATCAGCTCCAGCGAGACGCCCTCCGCCACGGCGGAGACCGGCCAGGGCGCGTTGGCCTCATAGCGCACTCGATCCACGACGCGCGCGGGCGCCGAGCCCACTGCGGGGATGAGGAGCGACAGCGTCTCGCCCAGCGGATTCAAGTTGCCCTGGAACTCGCCCAGCACGGCGTTGCGGAATCCGAACTTCGCGCCGAAGGCGAATTGATCCTTGGCGACCACCACGTAGCTCCGCGGCCCAATCACGCTCCCCTCGGGGAATGTGAAGGACGCGCCGTTGAGCGTCCACCCTGTCATGTCGAAGCCGGAGGTTTCCGAGCGGTTGAACAGCTCGATGTAGCCTGCGTCAGGATTGTTCGGCGAGTAGGAGATCTCGTTGATCACGATCAGACCGACGGGGTCGGGGCTCGGATCGGTCGACACCACCGTGACGCTTCGAGCTCCATCGGCCACTCTGAGGCCGAAACGATCCAGCCCCTCGACCACAAGGTTGTTGGTCCCGGATTGCAGCGGGAGTCGCAGCGACCAGAAGAGCGGGCGGTCCTTGATGGTGTACCACGTCACGGGGTATGCGGTCCCGTTCACAGCCAGTGAATCCACTGTCACGGGCGCCGCGCCGGTGAGCAGGATCCAATTGGAGTTGGTGCTGATGAAGTTGGTTCCGATCGTGACGAAGTTTGTGCCGGGGATGACGGTCTTGAGAAGGTTGTCGCGTCGCGCGCGAACGAAATCCTTCATAAACGCGGTGCTGCCCGGGGCGGCCCCGTTGTCGACGAGGCCTTTGAATTTGGCGTCGAGCAGCGCCGCAAACGCATCATCCCGCAAGGGGCCTTCCGCGGCCTCCTTGCAGATGCGGAAGTAGATGCGACGAAACAAGGGCATGGTGTACAGCCGTCCGATCACGGCGTCGTTTTGCTCGAACATGTCGCCGTCCGGAGCGCGGCTGCTGCCGCTGGCGGAGTTCAGGTCGAAGTCAATGTCCCAGAGGAGCAGCCCCCACCGTCCCTGCGTCGGCTTGTAGGCGTACATGTTCTTGCCGCGCGCGAATCCATAGGAGTCCCAGTTTCCAACGATGTGCTCCATCGCGAAAATTCCCAGCCAGCGCTCGACATCGATGATGCTCTCGAGCGCGGTGTTGTAAGGTTCCGGAGCTTGAGCCCCGAGGGCGTCCACGATCTTGAACAGCTCGGAGAAGTCGTTCGGATTGCCCGTCGAGCCCAGCGACCGGGGTCGCCAGCAGACCCGGTAGCGCGCGACTTTCTTTCCCTCCAATGTCAGGAAAGGCGCGAGCGTCGCGTCGACATTGCCCTGCTTTGTATCGCCGGCGTCGTCAAACTCAAACCAGTCTTCGATCTTGTGCAAGGGGCCGGATGAATCGTTGGCGTAATACTCGTTGAGCATATCGCCATTGGGTTGCTGGGTGTCTTCGTAGACTGTTGAGGCGCGTCTCGAGCCGTTGAAGTAGAGGAAAATATGGCGGCGGTAGTTGTAAGGAAGACCCATCTTGCGCGCGATCCAATAGGAGGACTGCTCGGCGAGCTTCGAGTCGTCGTTGTCCGTGTTGCCGATGGACGCGAGCACAAAGTCGGTCGCTCCCAGGATGGAGTCATCGGGCGGGGTGTGGAGGATGTAGTCGCAGACCGACCCCAGCGGCCCGGAGTAGCCCGGTGTGTGCCATGGGCTGCCGCTGTAGAGCGTCCCGGCGTTGTAGACCACCCGGTAGTTGTTATACGCGAATGTGCAGTCCAGGGGATGATTGCTTTGCTGGCCCCGCGCGTTCCACCGGTTCACGGTCGCCTGGGTGCACCAGAATCGGTAGCTGCCAATGGCGCTGGTCGGCTGCGATTCTCCGACGTGGATGAGGCATTCGTGCGAGGGCGCGTCGATCGGGAATCTCGCGGTCGCCGGGATGGCGGCGCCATCTTTGGCGGCAACATAAAACGCGATCATCGCGTTGTTGCCCTGGCCGGGGATTTGTCCCGCGTAGATGCCGTCCCCGGGGATTAAATCCCCGCCCGTGCCGTCGTCGCGCATGGGGATCTCGGAGTATCCAGCCGCGGGAGCGTTGTCCAGGCGCCAGAAGATCGAGAGACCGCCGATGCCGTCGGGATCGCTCGCCTTCGCGGTCACGGTGATCGGCTGCTTCGCGGCCGGGAGGACGGGGCGATGGGTGACCTCGAAGAGCGCCGGGCCGGCGTTGTCGATGGCGCGGCTGTTGCGGGCGCCGGGAGTTCCCAGGTTTTTTGGCAAAGTCATCACGCCGGGGCACTCGAGCCAGTTGCCGCGGAGTCGAAGCAGGATCTGGGGAGTGCCTGTCAACCATCGGACCTTCGCTCGAATCGTGCCGATCGAGTTTTCAGGAAGGGGGGCGGTCCAGCTTACCCGAACGCGGTTGCCGCCATTGTCGCCGCGCCCGCTGGCGCGAATCCGCAGCGATTGCCCGCTGTTGTAGCCCTCCGTGGTTTCCAGGGAACTGAGCTCATGCGTGCCCTGGAAAGTCCAACCAGCGACTCCCTGCTCAAATCCCGAGTTGCTGATCGCATTCCTCGGATTGGCGGCGGTGAACACTTCAAGGTCGTCGATCAACGCCTCGCCCGCGCCTTGGAGAAACAATTGCAGCATCGCCGCGTCGCCCATGCCCCCCAAATCCAGCCGCCCGGTGAACTCAATCGGCGTCCAGGGCGCCTTCCTGGTTTCATCGCTGTCGGCCCAGTTGGCGGCTTGGCGGTTGTCGGCGTCGGAGTCTATCAGCTCAAGACTGCTTCCGCCTCCCGCCGCCCAATGGCCCCATCGCCCTCCCGTGTCGTAGGTCACTTCGTTGACCACCACGTGAACGATGTTGGTGCTCACCTTGCGGGCGGCGTTCGTGCTGATCACGGTTTCAGGCATGGTGAGCGCCACATGATCGCCCGAGTTGGCCAGCGTCCCATTGTAGTTTCCGAAGGTGTTGGCGGTGGTGAGGTTCGTGTAGTTGGCCAGGAGTCGCGCCAGGTTCTTTCCGATCACCACGTAGCCGTTGGCGGCGATGACGGTGTTGGACGGAAAGGTGAAGGTCACGGCGTCCCGCAGCTTCCATCCGCCCACATCCACGGGCTTGGCCCCGCGGTTGTACAACTCCACGAACTCATCGTCGTTGTCGCCGGAGATGGGCGCGTACATGATCTCGTTGATCACGACATCGCGCATGAGCCTCGCCGCGTTTGCGGTCGCGGGCGTCGGCGTCGCCAGTTCTGAAAGCGCGGGCGATCCGTCGGGCGTTCGCCCCTGCGACACGCCCCTCGCCGAGCCGCCGAACCGGATGGCGTCCACCACCCGCGTCTCGGCGGGATTCACCAGGTACAGCGACTCGCCGCCCGAGCTGATCCCAAATCCGAGCTGAAGCCCGGTGAAGGAGAGGAATCCGTGCGCGGGGATGACGGATCCGGGAGGGATGCGGAATTTGTTGGTGATCGGGCTGTCCGTGAGCCATGCGCCCGTGACGTCTATGGGCTGATCCGTGTGGTTGTAAACCTCGACGAACTCAGTCTGGTCGGCTCCCGGATTCGCCATGAACTCGTTGATCAGAACGCCGCGCAGCGGCTCGGCCCCGAGCGCGTCGAAACGACCGGGCGAGCCGTCTATCGCGTCGCTGGCTTCCCACGCCTTGACGCTCCCTTCTCCATAGGAGGGATGAGCGAGAACGATCGAGTGTCCCGCGCCGTCGGCCGAGATCGGCCAGGGCATGTCCGTTCCAAACTGAACCTCCAGGAAAATGCCGCCCAGCTCGTTGATCAGCTGCACCGTTCCGATCGTGTTCGGGATGCTGTTCGAATAGGGGCCGTAGACTCCGCGGAGAGCGTAGACGCTTTCCATGTCCTTCGGGGATTTGGCGATGACCATGTACGCGCCGCCGGGCAGGATGGTGTTGGCGGGGAAGGTGAAATCGATGTCGCCGGCCAGCCTGTAGCCGCTCATGTCCTCGAAGAAGGGTTGGGCGTTGAAGATCTCCACAAACTCGAGGTCCTTGCCATCCGCGCGCGGCCGAGGATTGTACATGATCTCCGAGATCACCAACCCCGTGCGCCGGCTGCTCGGGCCGGGCGGCTCTCGATCCACGAGCCCGGGGCGTCCGAGCGGCGCGCCCGCGATGCTGGCGTAATCCCGAAACTTCGCGACGGTCGTGGCGTTCGTGCTGCGGGCGCTCGCCGCGAGACCGAGGTAGACGTATTCAGGCATCGTAACCAGCGCGCTTCCCAGCGGAGTCCAGTTCGAGGCATCGCTGCTCGCGAATCCACGGAAGATGTTTCCTTCGCGCTGCAGACGCAGCCACATGTTGGGAAGCGTGGCTGGGTAGTTGCCCGAGAGCGTCGGGGCCTGGCCGGGCGTGGATCGGGATTGGAACACCGCGCCGTTGAGCGAAGGCGTCGTGAACGCGCCCGCGAAGCGGCTCGTGTCTCCCAGGTCTTCGCGGGCCATCAGCCCCGCCTTGGCGAGAAGATCCGTCAAGTCCAGCGAGTCGACTCGAACCTCGACATCGAAGTTCCCGCCGACAACCGCCCACTGATACGCAAACTGGTCGGGCTTCCCCACAAGGTCCCGCCCTCCCGCGGTGAGATCATAGCCATTGCCCGCGGGGACGGAGCTTCCAAGGCTGTTGGTCGATCCGACCGTGCTCAGGTAGCTGTCCTGAACACTGAAGGCCGCCTGCGTGCCGTCAAGAATCGCCACGCCGCCCAGGTCGAGCACGCCGGACACCTTGAGCGTGTGGGAGCTTCCGAACGCCATCGGCTCGGTGATGAGCAGGGACTGTCGCGGGTTGGCCACAGCCTGCGCGCTCAGGATTTGAACTCCATCGATGGCGTAGTTGGCCTTGTTGCCCGCGCTCGCCGCGTCCAGGGCTTCAGAGAAACTGAGCAGCAGTCCTGTCCGACCGATGGGCGACGCCGTTTGCAGCGTTGGGGGCACGGTGTCAGGCGTCACGGCAAGCCCGATGTCCGCGCCATTGATCTGGCTGACGCTGTTGGACAACACGCATCGGAACTTGTGCCCGCCGTGCTGGGCCTGATGCGCCGCGGCGAGGGTGTACACCGACTTCGTGGCGCCCGGAACGTCCGCCCCGTCCATCTGCCACTGGTAGCTCACGGGCGACAGGTTGCTGGCGATGACGCTGAAGGTGACCGGACGGCCTTCCAGAACAGTTTGGTTGGTGGTTTGACGCAGGACGACGGGCGCGACGACGACGTTCGTTCGATAAATGATCAGCCGCTCCGGCTTCCCTTGCAGCCGCGCCACGATCGGATCCTCGATGGTGTCGTCGGGCAGCTGCCAGCGCACGTCCAGGTAGCCCTTGTTCGTGGACTCACGGTGCAGCGCTTCGATGTAATAGCGCTGGCCCGCCTCCAACGGGATGGAGACCGAGGTTTGATTCGCCTGGAAGCCGTAGTCCTTTTGCGCCGAGGCCCCGGAAACATAGGCGATCCGCACGCGGTTTTCGGGCGTTTCATCCGCGCTCAGGTAAAGGTCCGACCAATCCGCCGAGGCGATGCTGAATGTATAGCGTCCCGAAATCGGCGGCAGCACGAAGGCACGCAGCCTTTCGCCGTAGTTCGTCCCCACGTTCAACACCGAGAAGGAAGTGAGGGTCTTGTTGGTGTTGGCGGGGGAGTTGGTGAAGCTGGCGCCCTGCGGGTACTGATAATCGCCGCTCAACCCGGTCCAGATCTCCTCCGCAAGCCCGAAGGTCTGCGCGTGGAGGGAGCTTTGACCGGAAGCCAGGCTAACGGCCATGGCCAGGATGGAGAGGAGTCGGGCGAGGGCACAACGAGGCTTGCTATGGAGCATCTTCATGAGAGGGGGGATTGGCTTTGAAGAGTCAGGTGGCCTCCGCAAGGGCGTGGCGCGTCGACAATACAGACTGTCCGCACATACTTCAAAGGCTGGTTAGCTTGGGTTCGGGCCGAACTTACGGGAATGGGAGGAAGAATCAAGCGCGCAGACTCAGGGCGCTGGGCATTCTCCTCCGTCTTCTGATCGCGATGCGAGGATGTCGGGTCGGATGCGTGGAAGGCGTTCGAGGCGCGCGCGGCTGTTCCATTTTCATCTTCCAATTGCGGCGGAGGGCCCTTCAATGCCGGCGTGTCTCGAGAATATGTCGTGCGCCCGTTTGAGTCCCCGGTCCCTTTGCAGATTGACTATGCCCAGGAGTTGAACCCGCAGCAGCACGCCGCGGTGAGCGCGGCGCCCGGACCCGCCCTCGTGATCGCCGGCGCCGGGTCGGGCAAGACCCGCACCCTCACCTATCGCGTCGCCTTCCTCGTCGAGCATGGGATCCCCGCGCGTCAGATCCTCCTTCTCACCTTCACCAACAAGGCCGCGAAGGAGATGATGCGCCGGGTGAATGATCTTCTCGGCGCCGACCTCCGCGACCTGTGGGGCGGCACCTTCCATTCCATCGGAGCGCGCTGCCTGCGCCTGCACGCCGAACGCCTTGGGTTTCGCAGGGACTTCACGATCCTGGATCGGGAGGACTCCCGAGACCTCGTGAAGGCGTGCCTGGGAGAGCCTGAGTTTGAAACCACCGACAAGCTCTTTCCCAAGCCCGACGCCCTCGTCGACCTGTTCTCGCTCGCGGTGAACAAATACGCGTCCCTTTCGGAGGCGATCGCCTGCGATTACCCCCAGTTCATCGCGCTGACGAGCCGCCTCGAGGAGCTCCTGCGCCACTTCCGCGCTCGAAAGCAGGCGGCCAATGTCATGGACTTCGATGATCTCCAGATCAAATGGCTCCGGCTCCTCACGGACTTCCCTGACGTCCTCGAAGGCTTTCAGCAGCGGTTCCAGTTCATCCTCGTGGACGAATACCAGGACACCAATACCATCCAGGCTCGCCTGATCGATCTTCTCGCCGCCAAGCACAAGAACCTGATGGTGGTCGGCGACGACTCCCAGAGCATCTACTCGTGGCGGGGCGCGAACTTCAGGAACATCATCGATTTTCCCAAGCGCTACCCGTCCGCGAAGGTTTATAAAATCGAGACCAACTACCGCAGCACGCCCGAGATCCTGGAGTTGGCCAACGCCGCCATCGCTCCCAACCGCGAGCAATTCGAGAAGAAGCTCGCGTCCGCGCGGAAGTCCGGGGCCCGTCCCGCGGTGGTGCCCTGCAACGACGCGGGCATTCAAGCCGCCTTCGTCGCTCAGCGGATCATGGATCTGCACGAGGAAGGAGCGCCTCTGTCCCAGATGGCCGTTCTCTATCGCTCGCATTTTCATGTCATGGAGCTGCAGCTCGAGCTGACGAGGCGACAAATCCCTTTCCTCATCACCAGCGGCCTCCGTTTCTTTGAGCAGGCGCATATCAAGGATCTCACGGCTTTCCTGAAGCTGGTGGCGAATCGTTCCGACGAAATCGCTTTCAAGCGTCTCGTCCTCCTCCTCCCCGGAGTGGGCGCCAAAGCCGCCGCCAGGTTATGGACGTCGTTCCTGGCCCAGACCCAGGTCTTGCTGGACGGGAAGGATTCCGCCGCCAGGCCCAAGAAGCCAATCGCCACCTGCCTCCAGAAATCCGCGGCGACGGTTCCCAAGAAGACGGCGACCGCATGGGCTCAGTTCGTTGCCACGATGGCGCAGATCGAGGACTTGCAAGCCCAGCCGTCCGAGATGATCCGGATCATCATCGATGCCTTCTATGGGGACTATCTGGAGGAAAACTTCGACAATTACCGCCAGCGCGCGGAGGACGTGGAGCAGCTCGGGATCTTCGCCCACCAATTCCAGGACCTCGAAGTCTTTCTGACCCAGCTCTCGCTGATGAGCACCGCCGAGACGGAGGAGCAGGAGAAAAACAAGGGCGAGGAAGACCGCGTTCGTTTGACCACCATTCATCAAGCCAAGGGACTCGAGTACGACGTCGTGTTCGTCCTCATGCTGTGCGATGGATTGTTTCCGTCGACGCGCTCGCTCGACAGCTCCGATGGCGAGGAGGAGGAGCGACGCCTCTTCTATGTCGCGATCACCCGCGCGAGGAACGAGCTCTATCTCAGCTACCCGCTCCTGCGCTTTACCCAATCCCAGGGCGAAGCCTCGCAGATCCCCTCTCGATTCCTGATGGAGCTTCCCGCGGGATTGTATGAGGAGTGGAACCTGAGGCAGACGAATTTTGGGAGCTACTGACCCGCCGCGCCCGGTCACGGCTCGCGAGGCGCCTGACCTTCGAACAGAGGACCGAGCAGCTGAAGTCCCAGGGGTTGATCGGGGCGATCCTTCAACAACCGCTCATACAGCGAACGCGCGCGCGTCGCGTCGGCCGGCGCCATCACGCGAATGACTCCCACAAGTCGGGCGTAGGCGGGCGTGAAGTGCAGGCTCGCCTTCACCGCCTCGAAGTACCGCTCGATCGCGCCTGACAGATCCGCGTCGGACTCCAGCGCCATGCCCCGCAGGTAGGCGTCCCTTGCTTTTGCGAACGCGATGACCTCTGGCGAAAGCGAAGCGCTTTCTCCGCCGCGCGATGACGGAGGGGAAAGCGCCGCCACGCGATCGAGAAGGCTCAGGGCCGCCGACTGCTGCTTCGAATGCCGGAAGGCCAGCGTCCTGGCCGCAAGAAAGCTGACGCGCGGAAAGGAGTCGAGGTTCAACGGGCTGTCGTCGACGAGGGCTCTCAGCCCGTCCGCTCCGACAACAAGGCATCCGAGCGCTTGAATCGGATTAGCGATCCCGGCCGAGCGCAGCTCGCCGGGGTCCGCCTGTTTCATCCGCGCCTCGACGATCGTCCACTCCGACTTCGCGCCCGCCTCGATCCTTCCGACAAGGCCCACGACCGGAATGTCGATGTTGAAGTGCAGCAGCCAAAGCTCCGTGTTCGCGAACACGGACTGGAAGGTCGCGGCGATCGTTTGCCAGGCCGCGGTGTCGAGTTGATGCAACGGGAGCCATTGACAAAAGAGACCTCCGGGATTGAGCCGATCCCGGATGGATTGGAAATGCTCGCGGGTGTAGAGGGCGCCGGAGCCATCCTGGGCGGGGTGAAACAGATCCGCGATCACCACATCGTAGCGATCATGGGATCTTCGCAGAAAACTGCGCGCATCCGCGGCGTGGACGCGAACACTGGGATTCCTTTGAGGCGATCGGTTCACGGAGGCAAACTGATCCATCATCCCCACGATCTCGGGCAAGAGCTCGACGGCATCGATTCTTAGGCCGGCGTAGGTGGTCGCCGCTCCCAGGGTGATCCCAGTTCCCGAGCCGAGGAACAAGGCCGATTGAGCGTTCGAGTGGAGCAGGAGCGGGAGGTGGGCCTGTCGGCGCTGGGCGACGGACGCCGCCGTTCCGCCCATTTGAAAACGATTGTTCACCCGCAGGCTGCGTTGCGCTTCCGCGTCGCTGAGCACCGTCACCGTCGCCAGGGATCCCGTTTTTGCCGCGACCAGTTGCGACCCTGGCGGGATCCTGATCAATCCTAGATCCTCAGGAAGCAGGCACACCACCGCTGTCAGGATGAGGGAGATCGCCGTCGACCAGGTGCGGGCGTGCGGGATCAGCATCAGGTAGCCGAACGCGATCGCGAGGAAGCTCCACTTGTATCCGAGCGTCGGAAGCAGGAAGAGCCCTGTGATCGGAGCGCCAACGGCGCCGCCCAGAAAGTTGATCGCCGTGGCTCGCGCGACGCCCCCAGAGGTCCCTCGGGCGAGCTGCGCCAGATGCGAAAACCCCGCACCCGCGGCGAGACAGGGACCCAGGAAGACCGCCAGCCCGAGGGCCGATTCCGCGGTCCATATCCCAACGAGGCCGCTCCCAAATCGTTCCGTCGCGAGCTCGAAGAACCCCAGGCCTCGCGGAAGAAAGCTGGCGCTGATGAGCACGCCCGCGGCCATCGATGGGAACAGCCACGCCAACACATCCACGGGATGGCGGGCTCGCAGGAACCGTTGATACAGCGCGGCGCCCAGGGCGGTCGCGCCGAGAAAGCAGGCGAGCGCGATGGCGAAGGAGTAGACCGTGTTTTCAAACACCATCGACAACGCCCGCATTCCGACCATCTCAACGCTCAGCCCGAGAAAACCGGTCCAGGCCAGCGAGGCCCAGAGCCGAGTCATCGACACCGCGCATCCTTCCCCCGCTCTCAATCGCGACCCGCGAGGCTTCTCGGTCTCCTTGTTGGATGAGGAGGATTGCGAGGACAGGCCGCGAAAGAGGAAGGAAGCCGTGATGTTGCAAAGCGACAACGCCAGCAACGAGCCGGGAAAACCGATGCGAGGCATCAACACGAAGGCCGAGAGAAGCGCCCCGGTCATTGCCCCCGCGGTGTTCCATGCGTAGGTCCAGGCCATGACCCGGCCATCGTGGCGCAGCTTCGACACCGTCGCCTCCATGGCCGGCAGTGTCGCGCCCATGGCCAGCGTCATCGGGAGCAATGCCAGTAGGGGGAGAAAGAAAACCAAGGCGCGTCCGGCGCCATCGCCCGTGACGGGCCCAGCCCAACGCTGCCAGCCAGCGCACGCCGCGGGGATCCATGCCGCCGATCCCGCGACGCCCAGGCCGATCACAAGCTCCAGGAGGAACAAGCCGCGGATGGGGCAAGCGGCGATGCGTCCGGGCTTCCAGGCGGCGGCGCCTCCCGCGAGCCCGCACATGACGGCGCAGACCACCGCGATCACCGACGACATCTCATGTCCCAATCCGAGCGCGAACAACTTGGACCACACCACCTGCGCGCCCACGCTTCCAGCTCCCGAGAGCGCCAATGCCGCTGAAAGCCGGAAGCGCATGGATCGTGCGTCTCTTGGAAACCCCGCGTTCGGCGCGGGATTCCGGCGTCACCAGCTGACGTTCTCGAGGAACTTTAGGCTCTGCGGCACCTGCTGCTCGGCCGTCGGGGATTCGTCCTCGATGAAGTAGTATTTCACGCCGATTTTCCTGGCCGCCTTGAGAATGGCCGGCCAGTTCATCTGGCCTGTCCCGAGAACCACATCATTGGTCACATCCGAGGTGCCGTTCATGTTGCCCTTCACTCCCTTCTTGAGGTCCTTCAGATGAATCAGCTCCCAGCGTTTCGGATACTTCTTCATCCACGCGACAGGATCATGTCCCGGGTTGACCACCCACAGGATGTCCATCTCGTAGCACACGAGTCCGGGCTTCGTTTCCCGGATCAGCAGATCCAGGAGCGTGTCTTTGCCATGGGGCAGGAACTCGTAGCCATGGACATGGTAGAAAAACTTGATTCCCTGCTTCTTGAGCGCCTCGCCGGCCTTGTTGAACGTGGCGATCGCGTCGCGGCACTCGGCCTCGTCGAAATCTCCCTGATGAGGGATCCACGCGCAGCCGGCGTATTCGAGTCCGAGCGCCTTGGCTTCCTTGGCAACGGCATCGGGGTCGGCCTTGTAGCGCTCGTAGGGGAAGTGTCCGCTGACGGGCTTGAGTCCGGCGTCGGCGAGCATGGTCTTGAATCGGTCGGGCGACAGATTATGGGTCCCGGCCAGTTCCACATACTTGAACCCCATATTCTTCACCTTCTGGACGGTGGCGGGAACATTGCGGGTGAACTCCGCGCGGAGACTATAGAGCTGGAGGCCAATAGGGCCTTTGAAGCTGGGACCTGTGCCGGCGCTTCCCGACGAGGCTCCGAAAACGCTGGGCGACGTGGTCAGGCAAGCAAGGCCTATGGAAAGAAGGATGCATCGGTTCATGGGCAAGGGATGTAACGCGACTCGCGTGGGGAAGGGAATCGTGAAGTTCTGAATTTCGCTCACCCATCCAGCCTCACGACCTCATCCGGCATGAACATCATCACCCACTCAAGCGCCTCGGTGCGATCCGCCATCGAACCGCCGCGCAGATAAAAGTGCCCGTCGATCTTGACGCACTTCGCGTCGCCAAACATCGCGATCAGCTCCTCGCCGCCAGTTCGGGTTTCGTTGGATTCAATCTTCATGCCCAGGAGTCTGCCTCGAGGGGTGGGACATCCGCGGGGAGACGTGCTTTGTGGGTTCGTTTTCCTTGCTGGCCCTGCCGTTTGTGCGCGTTCGAGCACGATCCATGTTGTGGGTGATGTCGTGATCTTCAGTCGCGTTCTTGGGTTCCTTTCGCGACAACCATGCCACAGCGGAGCGGTCTCGCTGAGTGGGGCATTGCGCCCGGAGAGGACCGCTGAGTTGCGAGGGATGAGCTCCTCTTTAGGTTTAGTCGGCTTCGACGGGCAACGCGGACAGAGGGGCCTTCGGATTGGTCTGCGCGAAATAATTCGCGGACCAATCGTTGGTGAAAAGGATCACGGGATGGTTGGTAATGTCGAAGGCGATCGCGGCGCCGGTGGGCAGAGCCAGCGCGTCGAGCTCCGCGTCGTTCAACCCTTTGGGCAGCCATCGCAGGACGGTCCAAGGCGTGGTCTCCAGCCGCGACGGCGCGCCGTATTCGCTCTCCAAACGGAATTGGACGACCTCGAACTGCAACGGGCCGACCGCCGCGAGAAGCGGTGTTTTCACAACCGAGTTGCGCAGGCTCAACACCTGGATCACGCCTTCCTGCAGCAGCTGATCCAGGCCCTGACGGAATTGCTTGTAGCGCGACGGATTCGGATTGTGCAGCGACGCGAAGGCCTCGGGCGTAAACCGCGGAATCTCCTTGTAGCTGATCGCAGGGTCCGTGGTGAGAGTGTCGCCGATGCCGAAGTCGGGCAACCCCACAAGGCCAATGATGTCGCCGGGGAACGCCTCGTTGAGCGTTTCGCGCTCGTTCCCGAAAAGCTTGTGCGAGCTCGACAGGCGCACTTTCTTTCCGGTCCGTGGATGGTTCACGGTCATGTCCCGCTCGAACTGCCCCGAGCAAACTCGGATGAACGCGATGCGATCGCGATGTCGCGGATCCATGTTCGCCTGTATCTTGAAGATGAACCCGGAGAACGCCGGGTTCTCGGGCGAGATCGGAGTGCCGGCCATCACGCGCGGACGCGGCGGCGGGGAATACTTGAGGAACCCGTCCAGCAGGAGCTGCACTCCAAAGTTGTTGATGCCGCTCCCGAAAAAAACCGGCGTGATCTTCCCGGCCAGCACTTCCTCCTCGTTGAACATCTCGCCCGCGACCGAGAGCATCTCCAGTTCCTCGGAGACCTTGCGGAACGTCGCGTCGTCGAGGCGCTCGCGGATGATGGGGTCGTCGAGGGTTCCGATCGACACGGGCGCCCGGTATTGTCCGCCGACGGTCCGTTCGAAGAGATACACCTGCTTCTCGTGGCGATCGAAGACGCCCTGGAATTCAAATCCTGTTCCGATCGGCCAGTTCACCGGAAAGGCGCCGATGCCGAGCACCTTCTCCAGCTCATCGAGCAAGGCGAGAGGATCGCGCATCGGACGATCGCACTTGTTCATGAAGGTGAAGATGGGAACGCCGCGGTAGCGGCAAACTTCGAACAGTTTCCGCGTTTGAGCTTCGATGCCCTTCGCGGAATCGATCACCATGACGACGGCGTCCACGGCGGTGAGGACGCGGTAGGTGTCCTCGGAGAAATCCTTGTGACCGGGGGTGTCGAGCAGGTTGATGTAGTAGCCGTTGTAGTCGAACTGAAGAACGGTGGAGCTGATCGAGATGCCGCGCTTGCGCTCCAGCTCCATCCAGTCGGAGGTCGTGGCGCGCTGGTTTTTTCTGGCGGTGACCGAGCCCGCGAGCTGCACGGCGCCGCCGTAGAGCAAGAGCTTCTCAGTCAGCGTCGTCTTCCCCGCGTCTGGGTGGGAGATGATAGCAAACGTGCGACGCTTCAGAATTTCTTTCTGGATATCCACAAGAGCGGGCCAACCTAGCAAACCCCCCACTGAGCACAAGCCATGAAGCCGGACGATTGTTAAACGGCTGAAGGCCGCGCGCGCGCCGATGTCGCGCGCGAACCTGGGCTGGGCTGGATCGAAAGCCTGTTTAAGGTTCTGGCCGCGCGGCGGGCCTTGGATCTGCGTCCTGTCGTGAACGCAATGCAGCAGGCTGGAAAGCGCGCCGGGCGAGACATCATGGATGAGTTGAACAGAAGCAGGCGCGCACTCAACGAGGTGGGCGGTGGCATCCGCAGACCGTCAACGTCCCCCTGCACCGAATCGCCAAGCTGCCCCTGAGCTGATCAATCTCTGGTCTCCTGCACGAATCGGCGGCACACGAAGCGACTGTTTGCGGCTTTCAGATTTGAAAGCAAAAGAAGCTTTCGAATCGATAACGACACGAACCACGCTCTCTCGAACCATGCGTGCGAGGCGTCCCCGTCATGAGACATTCCTTCTCGCTCAAAGTATTTTCAGAATAATTAGCGGAACTTGTTGACACGATAATTTTGGAGGCGTAGACGTTTTCGCGTTCAGGAATTGAAGAGCTTGCAAGAGCAAGCCAGTGGAGAGGCAAGGAGTCGTTGAGCCACTCCAAGGAACAAATCAAAAGCCAGAGAACTGTCCGCACAATGTGCGCTAAATTCTCAGTCAGTCCCATAGGAAGGACGACCTCAGGCCCTAGGCCCAAGGCTACTCTGCTCTCCCATTTTTCCTGGCATCGCCGCCCCCCAGATTTCGGCATAAAGCGAGGCCTCTCTTCGGCCTTCTCTCGCCCCCGCCTCAGCCTTCGTTGCGTTGTCCTCCCTGCCCCTCAACCTCCGCCACTCCATGAGAACACTCCTCTTTCTCGGTGTCGTCCTTGGATCCTTGCCTCTCTTCTCGCAGGAAACCCAAGTGATCGAGCGAGGGCCTCACCACCGTGTGGTGAACATCACTGAACCGCCGAGCCCTGAGTCTCCCAACGGCCGCGTGGTTCGATACACTGAGCTCGCCGCAGGGATGCATTACTGGGATGGAACGGAGTGGCGTGAGTCGGACGCGGATTATGATCTGAACGGTCCGACGGCACTTGCCCAACACACCGCGCACCGTGTGACGCTGAAATCAAACCTCGCCGAAGCGGACTCGGTTCAGGTGATCACGCCGGATGGGAAAGACTTTTATGCGCGTCCCCTCTTCCTGGCCTATCGGGACGGGACGAATGTTGCCCTGGTGGCCGAGGTGAAGGATTGCGTGGGTGAATGGGTCGCCCCAGGCGTGGTGGTGTACAACGATGCTTTCGACGGGATTGAAGCAGCAGTGCGCCTGACCGTGACACAGTTCGGCTTTGAGCAGGATGTCGTGCTCTTGAACCAACAAGGCCTGAACCCAGCCACAGATTACGGAATGAACGTTCAAACCGCGACTCTGGAATGCTGGTCGGAAGTGACACGGGCGCCCCAGGCGGAGCAGGTGACGCTGGCGATGCCCAACCAGGAGCAGGATGTGCTTCTGAAGTTCGGAACGATGGAAATGCGACAAGGCTCCGCCTTCACCAGCAGTGGAGAAGGACCCGAGCTTCCTGTTTTCAAGCGTTACGGAGTCATTGCAGGGAAAACGTATCTCGTGGAATCGGTCCGCAGCCGGGATTTCTGGCAACTGCTTGAAACACTGCCCCCACCGCCCGAGGCCAATCCAGACGACGTCCGCGTTAAACCCAGGAAGCCACTGAACTCGGACCGCGAACTCCTCGCGAGTCTCAAGGGGAAGAGTGGGAAGAAGCTGACCACGGCGCAGTTCAAACGGGGAGTCTGGGACAAGAAGAAGGCCGTCGTGTTGGACTACCAGCTCGTCCAATCCAATACCAACAACTGGGTGTTCACGGCAGGAGAAACATTCTTAATCAGTGGGCCGACGGTGTTCTCAGGCGCAACCCGCTTTGAAGGCCCCTGTACCATCAAGTTCTCAAAGAACGCGAGTGCGTCACTCAGCATCAGCGGGCCTGTGGTGTGGGACGCGGGTCCGTATCGAGAAATCATCTGCACGGCCCGCGATGATGACTCGGTAGGGCAGCCGATCTCGACCGGCACGTTGTCGGGAACCTATGCGACGGCTGCGCTCAATCTGACGGGCTCGGGCCAGGCGACCCTGATGCTTCAGTATCTCCGAGTGTCGTATGCGCAAACGGCGGTGCAGGGACAATACTTCGGCTCAGCGAACCCTCTGACCGTTCGTC
The DNA here is from genome assembly GCA_016199985.1 of Verrucomicrobiota bacterium. Taxonomy (GTDB): domain Bacteria; phylum Verrucomicrobiota; class Verrucomicrobiia; order Limisphaerales; family UBA11320; genus UBA11320. The sequence goes on from JACQFQ010000030.1 coordinate 202,665, forward strand.
ACGCCCAGTTCATAAACTGTGCAGAGGGCTTCCGAGGGCAGTTTGGGACCTACAAAATCCAGAACGTGTTGATGACGGGACTGGGTGTTGCGTTCAGCTCCTACTACAACGCCACGATCCAAGCAGCGCACCTCACGGTCAATGGGACGCCGCTGTTCCATCAAACCTCCTACAATCCGTCCGTTTCAACGTTCGTTGTTGATAACAGCATCCTCAACGGAAGCAGCACATCCGGGCTGAGCTATTCGGGGACGGGGACAAGCTACTATTATCCAGCGTCGACAGTGCCACTCTTCACGGCTGTGGGAGGCGGAAGTCACTACCTTCCGAAGACCAGCTCGCTGCGAAACACGGGGACTGCAACGCTCGACACGACGCTGGCTGCGGATCTGAAGCTGATGACAACAGAGCCGCCTGGAGTTTTGACCTCTGACGTGCAGGTGGACAATGAACTGAATGTCAGTGCCCAGCGCGACACGGACACACCCGATGCTGGATTCCACTACAGCCCGGTGGACTGGTTGGTATCGACGCTCGGAGTAGCGGGCTGCAATCTGACTTTGAAAGGCGGAGCTGTGGTGGGGTTCACGGGGTCGGCAGGGATCTGGTTGAAGCCGGGAAGCAGCCTTTCGAGCCAAGGCCTGCCGCATCGGATGAATGTGATCACACGATACTCGCTGGTGCAGGAAAGCCCGGCGGCGGGAGCCTCTGGAGGAGGAGTCGTGGCCACGGCGATCTACACAGGGAACACAGGAGTGACGCTTGCGACGGCGCCGAGTGTGGATTGTCGGTTCACGGCGTTTCATCCGGGCTACGGATCCTACCATCTCTCCACCTCCGATGGAGTGGGTGGAACCTCGTTCTATCTGACGAAATCGGTTCTGCTGCGGGATTGCCAGTTCTACGGCGGCGCGTTGAGTCTTGGAGCCAACACGGCGAGCGCGACCGTGACGTTGAACAACAATCTTGTGTATCGAGGCAGTGTGGTGTGTGGAGGGCTCATGACTTTTAGCATGAGGAACCACCTCAACTACAAGACGGCGATCTCAGTGACAGCGCCAACGGGGAATACGTGGGTCTTTAAGGACAATGCATTTGATGCGTGCACGGTGACGCAGAGTGGAGCGGCGGTGACCCATGACTACAACGGCTACGTGAACGCGTCGGCGCGACTGACCCCCTCAGCACCCAATGATCGGGTGATCGCGAGCTTTGCGTACTCGACAGCGAGCGTGGGCTTGGGGCCGTGGTATCACACGGACGCGACCTATGCGACGGGCCTCGTCGATCGTGGGAGTCAGACGTGGGGAGCTGCTGGATTGGCGCACCACACCGTGAAGACGGCGCAGACGCCCGAGAGACTGGACGCATCATCCGCAAGCAATGCGTTAGTGGACGGTGGATTTCACTTTGCGGCGATCGATGTGACGACGGGGCTTCCTATGGACTCAGATGGGGATGGGCTATTTGACGTGATTGAGGATAGCAATGGGGATGGGATAGCTGGGGCGGGGGAGTCGAGTTGGACGAGCCCGAACAATGGGCTGGGTGGAGGAACACTGTTTCTGCTTTTCACCCCTTTGAAACCATGAGTTAGCCACTGGGCATGACTCGAAGATCGGACAAGGTATGAAAACATTCAGATTAAGAGGCGAGTTGGGAGTGCTCTGGCTGTTGCTAGAAGCAGGCAGCGCCTTGCAAGGAGCCGCGCCCTGCAACTTCCGCGTGGAGGTGGAAGGTTTTGTTGGGCAAGGGACAAGAATCAAGTGTGGAATAGCCAGCGACACCGAATCGTGCAGCACGATGCGATACTCGCAAAGGACCGTTGTCGAGAATAGCAGCAAGGCTTGCAGTGGAGGGGTCACCGTAGACTTTCATGACACGGTGGTGTCGAGCTTCCCTGCCGCAAGGGCGCCCGCTACCCCGTGTGCGGCAGGCACTGACTCGCATAGTGGTTCCCGCACCGTTCATGATCCGGAACTTCCGGGTCCCGACCATCAGTGCGTGACGACCTGGAACAATGCGCCGTCCCTGCCGAATTTTGCGACGCTCTGCGGACTTCCGAGCGCGTGCAGTTGTGCCTCCGGCTGCACGCCGTCGACGACCTATCAAAATCCGTTCTCGGATGCGGATCTCAAGACGGCTGCGGTCGCCGCCGTCACCTTTCCGAATGCGGGTCAGGAACAGTGGACTGGAAGCGCGGTTTCCGGCTACACATTCGGGACGAACCCTGATGTTTCTGGGACTGCCACAAAGTGCATCTATCGATTCAAGGTTCACGGAACGGAGGCCAAGCAGGGTTACCAGATAAAGTGGGAGGTGTGGGAAGCGGATCCGAGTGGCGTGCGATTGTATAGGCGAGAGACGGCTCACTTTGATGGGAATGGAGAATCTGTAAAGATTGTGTCTGGCGGACTGCTGGATGTTCCAAGCTGGGGAGGGGCCGCCTGCCAGACGCCGGGTAGCGCCATCCGGTTTGTGAGAGGCGAATCCATCAAAGTGATCGAGGAGTAGTGGCATATGAGGACAAGACTTTTCAAGTGGATGGAATGCTGGTCTGGTTTGCCCGTGATATCGGGGCATGATCGTAACTGGATGACGGCAGTGGCCGTGATCATGCTCTTTTTGCTGTGTGCTGAGTGCGTGAATGCGACTCCCGGCTCGGGTCAAGTGGGTTGGCAGGGTGAGTCCGGATGCGCCTCATGTGCTGGGAGCGATGCCAGCTACTCGGTGAGCGCGGAGTTTTCTGTGGACCTGGGAAAACGCGCGGATGGGTTGCCGGCGGGCGTGATTTATCTGTCGGAAGGAGTGGCCTCGAGCGCTCTCTACAAACCGGAGACGTTGAGTTATTCCCGCGATCGGGATCCCGTTTCAGACATCGAAGTGGTCAAGGAACCCACGCTTCTCAAACTCCTCTACCAGATCGTGGCGCCTCAAACTTTTGTGAACATCCAAACGATCACGCCGGATGTGAAGTTTGAGATCCAGTTTTACCTGCCCACTGCCAAGGGAACGTGGAACGCAGGGACTCAGCGCTACAACATCGTCAATGGGTCGGCCAACCTGATCACGACCTGGACGCTCGAAAACCCCAGCCCGGGCAGTTCTTCAAGCCAGCTTCGCATCACTGAGACACGGGGAGGGGCCAGCCGACAGTGGACTTACGTTTACGGTTATGACCAGCCGACGGCGTCAACCACTTGGACTCTGACTCTGCCCTCGAACCTGGGTAGCCATCAGTACGCGGCCGCCTACGATGCCGTGGCGCAGACGCGCGCGTCCTCTTTAAGAGTGTTTCGGTCGGACGGCGTGCTGGTCTACCAGGAAAGCAAGGTAGACCAAAGCTACGAGTGGGGGTGGGCCACCACTCAGGAAACAATTGGAAGCGGTTCTGAAGCGCGCACGGTCCAAAAGACCTACGATCCCACCTCCCCGCCCGGTCGGTTGATCACTGGCAATCTGGCGCCCTTAACCGATGTGGTGGCTCCGGACGGAACTTGGAGCAAGTTCTTCTATGATAGCCTGGGCCGCGTGACGCAGGAGTATAGCGGTTGGGGGGGGCAAGCCCCGACGACCGATCAAGGGCTCTGCCGTGTCATCCTCAACGACTATTCGACGGCTGACAGTTCGATGGATGATGGGGCCCATTTCATCGACAGACCGCGCACGGTGGAGGAGATGGTCAAGGGGACGAGCGTTTCGAAAACCGTTCATCTCTACAGGCAAGGGGCGAACGATCCCAATCGACTTGTGGAGCACCATGAGATCCACCTCTCGAGCGCCACGGCCTTGGCTTCAAGTGATCCCGATCGTCTGAGGACGATCCAATATTTTGCCGAAGCATCCGGGGGGCAGAGCGGCGCTGAGGTGGGGGAGCTCTACAAGATCGCGTATCCGAATAGCACATGCGAGTTGATCAATTATGCTCGGGACGCGCAGACCGGGTTGCGAACCATCACAAGACTGACAGGGGCGCCTGACAGCAGCACCGGCTCCATAGGTGTCGCCTCAGGGGTTCAGGAAATAAGGCAAGTGGGTCCTTTGGGTGAGTTGCGCAGCGTGGTGAAGAAGCGAATCTCCAGCTCAACCGTTGGCCCCACTTTCCATCAGGTGACGTTGAGCCAATTTGATTCCTTTAACCGCCCTGGGATGGCGACCTACCTCAATGGAAGGCCAGAGCTCTTCGGCTACGATTGCTGTGGACTCAGTAGCCAAACGGACATGGATGGAGTCGTCACGATCATCGGGTATGACGACCTGAAAAGGCCTGTGTCGACCCAGCGTTTGGGCGTGACGAGGGTTTTCGTCCTGGATCCAGCTGGGCACAAGGTCGTAGAGACTCGGAGTGGCGCGGGCCAATCCCCTCAGATCACTCAGTGGCAGTACGACACTGCAGGCCTTCTTATCCGGCATACGAATGCCCTCAATGGGGTGACATCCATCAGTCGTGCTCTCAACGCGGGGCAGCTGGAAACGACGATCGCTCCGCCCGGAGGAGGGGTGCGCGTGGAGAAGCGGGATCGGGCGGGGCTGCTGAGCCGGTCAACGGGGTCGGCTGCGTTCCCCGTTCAGCATGACTATGACGTCGAATCCGCTGCGGGGCCCGAGTCTGGGAAACTCTTCGTGAAGGAGACCAAGCTGGATGGATCTGGGAACCTGACCGGTGAATGGCTCAAGTCCTATCGGGATTTCCTGGGACGGCCTTACAAAACCGTCTTCGCGAAAACCAGCTATCAGAACTCCAACCCCTATCGGCAGGTCTTTTTCAACAAGAAGGGACAGTTGGTGAAGGTTCAGGATGAGGACGGCGTGGTGACACTCTATGCCTACAATACAGAAGGCCTGATGGAGTACCAGGCGATGGACTTGGACCCAGGCAGCACGCCCTACGACAGCAATACGGGAGACTACACGATTGATCTGAACGCAGATCGAGTCACACGAATTGAGAGGAGGGTGGAAACGGCAGGCGCTCCTTGGCCAGTCGGCGCCGTGGCAATGAAGACCTTGATCCAGGCTTGGTATCCCGGGGCCGCAACGGGGACGTTGATTTCGGAGGAATGGAATTCGGTCGACGGTCTTCGATCACGCACCTCAAAGCTTGGACACGTGACGGAGCGGGAAACAGCCTATCCCGCCAGTGGGGGAAGGACGCTGACGCTCTCTCTGGCGGATGGCGCCAGTGAACTGAGGGAGTTTACCAGTGGGCGTCCCACGCGGGTGACTCGGAGAGATTCCGCAGGTGCGCAGACGGGACGCGTCGACTTCCAGTACGATGGCCTTGGGAGAGTGCTGACAGCCACAGACTTTCGCGATGGGACCAGGACTCTTTCGTATAACGCTGCCGATCAGGTGACCTCGGTGACAACGCCTGCGCCAGGCACCGGCCAATCCCCACAGGTAACTCTCGTGGACTACGATACCAGTTTGAGGCCGTGGAGAACGACCTATGCGGATGGGGGGCAGGTCACCAACCTGTATTATCCAAATAGCCTGCTGATGAAGACGTATGGCGCAAGGAAGTATCCCCAGGAGTACACCTACGATGCTCAGGGACGTCTTTTGACGTTAAGGACGTGGCAAGATGCCTTGAACACGCTTGCGCCCAAGACGGCAACGAACAGCTGGAGCTACGATCCGAATCGTGGATGGCTTAGTGCTCAGCGATATCCCATAGCCGCAACCGGTGACCCCGCAGGAAAAGAGACCGATTTCACGTTTACGCAGGCTGGCCGACTCAAACAACGCACCTGGGCGCGGGCAATCAATCAAACTCCCCTCACAACGACCTACAAGTATGGATTTGAGCTGAGTGCCACCGCCGGGGGATTCCACGGAGATCTGGCCGAGATCAGTTACAGCGATGGGACGCCAACGGTGAGCCGGGTTTATGATCGCCTGGGAAGATTGGAATCCGTCACTCGCAATCAGATGAGTTCGACGCTCAGCTATACTCCAGAAGGAGTCCTGAGTGGTGAGACCTACTCGGGAGGGTTGCTCGACGGCTATGCGGTGAGCTTTCCGCCGGACGGGAAGCTCCGCCCACAAACGGTGGGCGCCGGGAACTCGTTGGGCGCGTTGGGTGATCTGGTCACGTATGGCTATGACACGGCATCCCGACTGCAAAGCGCGAGTATCGCGGGTGGTTCCGTCGACACGGTCTCCTACGGCTATGTTCCAAACTCTGATCTCGTGGGCGGCCTGACGTTTCAGCGCACGGGTAATGGAAGTGCCGCTCTAACGACGGCCAGGACCTATGACTTTCTGGATCGACTGAAATCGATCACCTCCGTGGCCTCAGCGACCGTGCAGCCGAGCGTGGGCTACAACTACCGTTACAATGACGCAAATCAGCGAACGGCGCGCACTGAGCCGGATGGGAGTTACTGGTCCTATTCCTATGATGGGTTGGGGCAGGTCACATCGGGGAAGAAGTACTGGTCAGACGGTGTTCCGGTGGCAGGCATGCAGACGGAGTACGTGCATGACCACATCGGAAACCGAACATCAGCCAAGTCGGGGGGAGATCAAGCGGGAGCGGGTCTGAGAAGCTCCGCAGTGACCGTCAATCGCCTCAACCAGGACACGCAAAGAACGGTTTCGGGGAGTTTTGATGTCATGGGGTTGGCCGATGTGGGCTCGTCGGTGACGGTGAACGCGAGCGCTCCTTACCGGCGGAACAGTTTCTTTCGGCAGTCCGTGCCAGCAGGCAACAGTTCAGCAGCCCAATGGACGAGTGTGCAGGTGACAGTGGGGACCTCAAGCCAGAGCGGGAATGTGTTTGTTCCGAAGACGCCTGAAGTGTTCACGTATGATGACGACGGAAACCTGCTTTCAGATGGCAGGTGGAATTACGTGTGGGATGCGGAGAACCAACTCATCCGGATGACAGCAGCGACAGCTGTGGGGCCCCAGTTGAGAGCGGAGTTTGAGTACGACTGGCTGGGACGTCGGATCGGCAAGAAGGTGTGGAACAACGTGAGTGGCAGTGGGCCGCCGACGGTGCAGCGGGTATTCGTGTATCACGGGTGGAACCTGATTGTTGAGGCCGATGGAGCCACTGGAGCTCCAATGCGGCAGTACGTGTGGGGGAAGGATCTCAGCGGAGGTCTCCAGGGCGCCGGTGGGATCGGAGGACTTCTGGCCATCAAGACCGGCGGAAGCACGCAATTTGTGGCCTATGATGGGAACGGGAACGTGAGCGGCCTTGTGGATGCCGCAAGCGGGCAGGTCACGGCGCAGTATGAGTATGGTCCCTTTGGTGAGCTTTTGCGAGCCAGTGGACCGATGGCAGGACTCAATCCGTTTCGGTTCTCAACGAAGTATCAGGACGATGAGACGGATCTGATCTATTACGGGAAGCGGTATTACTCGGCGAGTCTGGGACGTTGGATCAGTCGTGATCCCATCGGAATGCAAGGGGGCGCCAACCTGTATGGGTTTGTGGGAAATAATCCACTCAGTGTGACGGATGCCTGGGGTCTGGATTACGCGTCGGAAGGGTTCAGTGATGCCCAACTGCTGGCCGCAGGCACGGTGAGCGCGCTTGCTGCTGAGCACTTGTGGGATCAAGTTCCGAAGTACCATCGTGCAAGATGCAAGATCGAGAACGCATGGGAGGGGTTGAAGACGTGGGCGAAGAATCAGGTAGAGGTCGCTCAGCGCCAGGGGCTGGAGCTGGCGCTGCTTGGACCTAGTCTGGGGGCGGCGTGGGTTGCCCAGGAGTCCTTCATGCAGCATCTCGACTACTACAGGCAGGAGGGTTTCCTTGATCAGTATGGGCTTGGGGCCACGCTGACTTCCATGGCCGGGGACTTCGTGGGTGCTAATCTGGTCGCATCTGGAACGTATGGCTTCAATCCTGTGACCGGGGACAGGCTGGGTTCCTGGGAACGAGGGTTCGATTTTGCCTTCGGAGCACTGCAGATGATCGCGATCGTTGAGGGTGCTAGAGCCCCCATAGCAGGCTTGGCAGACACATCGGTGGTGGCCGCAGAGGGAATAGCGACTCCATACGGAACAGCAGTTCAGGCTACGACTGCCGAGGCGCGAGCCGCGTTAACGGAGGTTCAGAACGGTGCTACAGTCTATCGTCAAGGGCAGTTCGGAGTCCAAAACACCGCCGATGCTCAGTTTTGGTCGTTGAGTAATCCAGCTACGACGCCAGGCTTTGCTGGACGAATGGGTATGCCTGGAGGGGCGGCTACACCAGATTGGATGATGGGCGGGCAGGTGCCATCCGGTGCATCAGTCATAACACGTGGCGCGCCTGGAATTGGGGTAAACGCCGGTGGTTCATTGGAAGCGGTGGTTCCACCGGGGGGTGTTCAGATAAATTGGTTCCACATGCCATAAGGATATACCGTGAGCGAAACCAATACTCTCTTTCCGAAGATTGACAAACTCATTGACGGCTGGTGCGAACGACGAGCGCTGAGACCGCTTCGGTTCATTTTGAGAAGCTATCCCTTGTGCGGTGGCTTGACCGATGAATGGGGTGCGCTATTGGAATCGCTCAAAGACATCAAAGGCTTGTGCGGGAGTGAGTTGACCAGTGAAGAAAAGAAGGTGCTGGTTGAAGTCATCAACGCCGTAGATGACACCGTGTATCGTCGAAACCAATGAACTAAATGCTCCAGCTTTTATCCAGCCTGCTGGTGCTGCTCTTTTCCCTGAGTGGCCCGGCGATGGAGGGAAACGCCGCTTTTTGGCAGTCCCCCCTTGCCGCAGAGGGCGCACCGAACCTGATGTATCACTACACGACGGCTGGGGAATCGTCTTTTGCCAACGGCTTATGGGAAGGTTCGTCTGTGACGGACAAGCTTTACACGGACGCAGCCCAAGCCAGCCAGGAATTGGGGATACCCGTTCCCAACAAAGTCATTCCCATCCAGAACACGGGGCAATTTGTTCCAAACGCGCCGTCCATTGTGCAACCTTCGCCGCTTCGTGGGTGGAGTGGTGGCGGAACTGACTTCATCAATCCTCAACGCGTGCCGCCGTCGCAACTCTTCCCCGCACAACCCATCGGCCCAAGGTGATGCTATGAACGAAGCTGACTTTCTTGCATCGAATAAATACAGGGACTTCGTTGCTTTAAACGAACATTTGAAAGAAGTGCGTCCAATTTTTGACGACTTCTGCGCTCGGCATGGGTTTGCGTATATGCCTAGGGCAGCAATCGGGCGATACCCAAGAATCCGCATTGCAAGGGAGCGTTTAACCAGTCTCTATTTTGACCTTCAAATGGAATTGGATGAAAAAGGCCAGCGGTTCGAGCAGTTCAGGAGCGACCTTCCGTATGGCCTGTGCGCAGGGGCATACATCGTTGAAGACGACGGCTCTAAGTATGGGGTTCGTTTTCAGAAAGGCTTGATATGCTTCTCCGGCAAACCGTTCGACCAGGTTGCCGCCGTCCTGCAAAGTGAAATGGAAAAGCACCTTCCCACACTGGAACAATGGGACGCGCAACACCTGAAGGACAACGGCGAGAAAGTTCAGCTTGGCACCTGAAATCTGGTTTTGATGATGATGGACGCCATTCTCCTTGCCATGCAAGGCGGTTGACGTAACACCGGAGCGACCAAGCTGGCGACAGTGATGCACACAGCGATGGCGCTGGTGTAAAACGGCCAATTTTCCGTCAGACATCTTCCCTAAGCAGTGCTTCCGGCAGTGAGACGCGGCGGGAATTTTGCGCGAAATTTGCGCAACGGTTGCGCAACAGTTCAACGCTTTGCAATGCGTTCAACCTGGACGCCCGGAACGTTGAAATGTTCCCTCCTTAGCCGCCGGTTTTGGCCGCTGATTTGGGATGGAGTTGGACGGCCAAAAAGTGAATTTTGGGGTATGACACCAACCCCTCCGCGAAGTGCGTGAGGGAGCCGCTCGGAGCGTGTTCGCCAGGTTGCTCGCCAAAAACGTCATGGCGTGTTCCGCGAATTGCTCCACCAAAAGAAACGGCGGCGATCTGAACGCCGACGCTGACAACATCGCCAGGGTGTTCGCCAGTCGCGTCGAACGATGTGCCGGGACAACATCCGTTGCAAGTGCGTTCGCGGGCGCAAGGTTGCGATGGTGACGCGCCCAAGAATGCGCGTTGACAGGCTGGACGCCCCACCCCTTAACCGGCGGCAAGGTTTTTCGGCCAAGCGCCGAACGAAATTTTTTGGGGCGTTGAAAGGCGTTGAAACGTGTTGATGGGTTCAACGCCCTTCAACGGCTTTCAACAATGCCGCGCAGTCGCCGGAGCGTAGCCGTGAAGTCTCACGGCTCTAAAAAGACGGCACGCCTGACCTCTAACGTTCCGTTAGCGGTTGGGGCAAGCGGGGTCACATCTGAATGGCGGTTAGTTTAGGCCCACCCTCTTTTTGGAGAGACGTTTGCGTCGAGGCGGGTTGGGGAGGTTTTTGAGCATGTATTCGGCGGTGATCTGCTGCATCTGCATCAGGATATCCCAGACCTCGCGTTGATTGGCGAC